>NZ_JBHVTK010000001.1:1579197-1829242 GCF_042884695.1 Nocardia sp. NPDC058114
CGGCGCATGGGTGCACGGGGAAGGCTCGCCTCGAATGGTTGACCGTTCGAGGCGAGCCGCATCGCCTCACGAACGCTGAGGGCTTTAGTGATTACCGGGTATCGGCTGCCAACAAATTAGCGCGACTCCTTACAGGCGGGCCCGGGGAGTTCAGCGCCGAGCG
Source organism: Nocardia sp. NPDC058114 (assembly GCF_042884695.1). Lineage (NCBI taxonomy): Bacteria > Bacillati > Actinomycetota > Actinomycetes > Mycobacteriales > Nocardiaceae > Nocardia > Nocardia sp. NPDC058114. The sequence continues at coordinate 1,579,361 of NZ_JBHVTK010000001.1, forward strand.
GACTCAGTCGAACAAGTCGAGAAGCGAACCTTCGTTGTCCGAGCCGATGATTCCGACCGGCTTGCTGCTGGCGTCGTCGAGGATGGTGTCGAGGTTGGCTTGGATGTCCTCTGGAGTGACCTCGGGGTTCGTGTAGCCGCTGTTGATCGTGAGCGCGAAGCGTTGCATCAAGCCACCCTGGGTGAGCAGTGTCTCGCCGGCGATGGAACAGTCTTCATGCGCGAGGTAGGCAACCGTCGGGGACACCATTGCGGTGGTCATTGTCTTCTCGAGCATCTTCTTCAGATCGTCGGGGATCTCCGCCTCCGCAGCCATTCGCGTGTAGGCGGTGGGGGCGATCGCGTTCACCCGAATACCGACTTTGAGCGCTTCCATGGCGAGGGTGCGGGTGAACGAGAAAATGGCGCCCTTGGAGGCGACGTACGCGCTCTGCTGTTCAAAACCGACCAGTGTCGGCGACGCGGTGTTGACGACGCGCCCCGCCCCTGACGCGATGAGGTGCGGCCACGCCGCGGCAGTCACGGCCGCGGTGCCGAGGAAATTGACCTCGATGTGCTGGCGGATGCCCTCGATCGCCTCCGGTCCGAAGGGCGTCATGTGGTTGATGCCCGCATTGTTCACGACGATGTCGAGACGTCCGAATGCCTCGATCGCGGTCTGCACAATCGCCTCGGCGCCGGTCGACACGCTGTCGTAGTTGGCGACGGCCTTTCCGCCCGCCGCGGTGATCTCGGCGACCACGTCATCGGCGGGAGAGCTGTCGGACCCTTGTCCTGCGGCAGAAGATCCGAAGTCATTGACCACGACCGATGCTCCTCGTGAGGCCAGCAGCAGCGCGTGCGAGCGGCCGAGCCCCCGACCGGCGCCCGTGACGATGGCGACCTTCCCGTCAAAACGCAACATGGTCTCTCGCTTCCCTCCATGCGTGGCATGGACGACAGGTTGACGGGACGCCGGACGCCCCATCGCATCTAAAATATATTTGATAGTATATGCCATCTAGGATGCGGCTACGCAAGAGAGCGGGCGAAATCTGTCGACCGAAAGCTGGTTGTGAGAGCTGGCCGACAACGCGTTGCGCAGACGGCGAGGGCCGCCGGCGTGCCGGCGGCCCTCGCCGTCGTGCGTCGAACCCGGAATCAGCTCAGGTGCTTGCCGAAGAACGGGACCAGGCTCTCGAGCGCTTCGCCGGTAGGGCCGGGCTGGTCGTAGAGGTCGTAGTGCGAGGCACCCTCGACCACGACGAGTTGCTTGTCCTTCGACGCGGCACGACCGTAGAGCTCCATGCTCAGTCGCTGCGAAGCGAAGGCGCCGGGCTTGTCGCCGATCACCACGCACAGCGGCTGCGTCAGGAACACCTCGACGCGGTCGTAGGCGTCCCAATCGGCCAGGGCGGCTTGGCGACCGAAGTTGAAGCTGGTCTTGCCACCGGGGGCTTGGCCGCGATCGGTCTTGTAGTAGTCGGTGGCCTCGAGCACATCGATATCGGTGACGCCCGCCTGCTTGGCCGCCTCGACCGACGGTGGCAGCAGATCGTTGATCACCTGGGCCTGGCCGCGCGCCTGCGCGGTGCGCTGCGCGGCGATGGCCTCGAGCATGCCCATCGGGTTGTACTCGGAGAAGCCCTCGCGCATCAGCCGGCCGACGTTGCTGCCGACGACGGTGCCGAGTGCCTTGATCCGGCGGTCGATCTTGGTGGCAGCTACCGCGTAGCCGGCGCCGCCACAGATCGCGAGCACTCCGATGTTGTCCGCGTCGACGTACGGCAGCGTGACGAGGTGGTCGATCACGAAGCTGAAGTCGCTGGTCCGGAAGCCGGGATCCTCGACCGAGCGCGGATCGCCGCCACTGTCGCCCTGGAAGCTCGCGTCGAAGGCCGCCACCACGAAGCCCGATTCGGCCAGGGCCTTGCCGTAGATGTTGCCCGAAGTCTGTGCTTTGCAGCTGCCGGTGGGGTGGGCGGAGACGATGGTGGGATACACCTTCGACTCGTCGAACCCCGGCGGGAAGTAGATATCGGTTGCGATGTCCCAGGCCCAGCCCTTGACCGGCACCGTTGTGATGTTGTCTGCCATGACCTTCTCTCCCGTTCTATAGCTATTCGCTGGCTACAACAGAAATCTACGGCCGTTTCGGCAGTCGAAGAAGGTCAGAACAGTGCCTAGGAACGATCTCTCCCAGTCAGGCCGGGGCTGAACTTCGGCCGGGCCGGATCGTCGCCGACCAGAAGTAGAGGCGGGGCCGCCCGACGAATTACCCTTCGGCAACGTGGGGCAGGAGCCGATGCTCCCGCCCCACGCTGTGTGCCGTCAGATCAATTCCAGCCGCCTGGCGAGGTTGCGATTGCCACGCTGTCGCTGCCCGGGCTAGCCATCGGCGAGTCGATCAAGCGTTGGAGACGGTACCCAAGACCGCCGGATCGAGCTCCAGGCCGATGTACTCCTCGGCATGCGTTGCGAAGCCGTTCTCAGTTTTCACGATGATGGTGTTGTGGATCTTCTGGCCATTGAACTCGCCGGAAAACTGCACGAGGAAACCAGTATCGGTCACGGTGAAGCGGCGGTTGGTCATCGTAGGGAGACCCCCGACGGTGTGCACGTTCTCGATCGCCTTTTCGAAGGAAATCCAGACGTTGTCGTTGGAATGCCAAACCTGTGCGCCGGGCGCGCAGAGCGGGGCGAAATTGTCGACGTTGTCCAGTGCGTCGAGCCATGCCTGCGCGAGTTCTGCGTTCGTACGGGTGCTGGTTGTCATCGTTGACTCTATTCTCTTGGCCCGACGGGGTGCCGGGATTTTGTGAATTGCTGTGCGGATCAGGTGTTCCGACAGCGGTGATATTCAGTTGTGGTCCGGTGGGATCTCAGACGGCTCGTGTCCACGTGTGTAAGGCGTCGAGATCGACGAGCGCGCCGAGTGCGGTGCGCATGATGCTTGCCATATCGACTGCGTCGGGTTGCACGGCCCACTGCAGCTGCACGCCGTCGAGCAGGCCGATCACGCTCGACGCGGCATCCGCGTGGGAGAACTTCCCGCGGTATATCCCTCGCTCGTCAGCCAGTGCGAAACGCTGGGCCAGCAAGTCGCGGTAGGTGTTTCGGCGAGAGCGAAAGTGTTCGTAGGCCGGATGTGCGGGCGAGGTGGCCTCGGCGACGAGCATGACGTACACCCGAACCAATTCAGGTGTGTGACTCAGGGCGTCGGCCAGATCGATGATGCCGAGTAGTAAGCCGAAGTCTCCGGGCCGGAACGCGACAGTCTGCGCCCACTCGTCGCGCTGCTCCAGCACCGCGAGAAGCAGCGCTTGTTTGTCGGCGAAGTGATGGAAAATGTTTGCTGGACTGATGCCGGCATGCTCGGCGACGTTGCGCAATGTGCCGCACGCATAGCCCGAATCGGCGAACACCTGAAGTGCGCTGGCCAGAATGGCCTCACGCTTCGCCTCGCTCTTAGCGTAGCGGCCGCGCGTCCCGCAGCGGGTTCTGAGCTGGGTCATCGTCGTCCCGTCCATGTGCCCGGCAGGCCGGGATGGAAACACTATATTAAATATCTACCAGATGTTCAATATTATATTTTGTGCGACGAGAGCGTGCTAGCTTCAGCTCGGCAGCCGCCACACGGAACATCTTTCGACCCTGGTGCCCCCGATGCGGGGGACCGACAGAACGGAGCAGTCGGTGCCGACTGACTTGGAACGATTGATCGCGATCGAGGACTGCAAGCAGGCCCGATACAACTTCCACCGGTCCCTGGATACCAAGGACCGCGACCTCTACCTCTCGACAGTGTCAGCCGACCTGGTGTTCATCCCGAAGGACGCGAACAACCCCGACCTCGGCGAGATCGTCATGAACGGAGCCGACACGTTCTGGGGTTTCGCCGAGCAGGTTCTGCTCTCGCGCAAGTCGATCCATCTCGGCGTCGCGCCACAGATCACGGTGATCGACGAGAACAACGCCACCGGGTTCTGGTACATCTGCGGCTATGGCGAGCTCACCGAGGCGGAGGCGGCAGAGAAGGCCGCCGAGGCGAAGGAGATCGATGAACACGCCAAACAGGCACTCGAGATCTTCGCCGCGGATGCGGGCGGCAGCAAGAAGAGCCTCGCCTTCGAGAGCATCGAGGACGAGTATGTCCGGATCGATGGCAAGTGGGTCATCTCGAGGATCCTCGTAACCGCCCTCGCGAGCCTCTGAGTTCGCAGCCACACGACGGTGTTCGGTCACCGCAGGTACGTGCCTGCGGTGATACGGAATCTTGTGAGGGGTGTTCGCGGCGCTTCCTGGGAACAGATTCTCCCCTGCAACGGGTGGTCGGCGGGTGCCACCATCGACTCGGACATCGCCACGGCACGACGCCGTGGGCCGTGCGCCACCCACCGTCTGGACGCGGATAAGCGGTTGGCGCCGAGTGGATCGAGGAGACCGTCATTTCTACCAATATTTCCGAGCAACCGTCGCTCCATGCGGCGACACTGATCGTCGGTGGCTCGTTGGGTGGGTTGACCACAGCGCTCGCGCTGGCGGCTCGCGGAAGGGCGGTCACCGTTCTCGAGCGGACAGGTGGGCGCACACAGCGGGGCGTGGCCATTCTGGTATCCGGCGCGAGCTTGCGTGGGGCGCTCGGTGCGCAAGCGCGCGAGATCGTCGGTAAGGCACTCGGTCCCGCGTCGATGCGGCAAGGGGTCTACCCACACTCCTGGTGGGACGTGTATTCGGCACTGCGCGATGCCGCCGATGCGGAGCCGCTCATCACAGTGGTCGAGAACGCTCACGTCACCGAGGTCGGACAGGACGACGACGCTGCCTGGACCCGCCTAGCGGACGGATCGGTGTGGACCGGCGACGTGCTGCTGGGCGCCGACGGCTACCGCAGCGTGGTTCGCCGCTGGGTGGATTCGGCCCGGCCTGTCGCCGACTACGCGGGATACGTTGTGTGGCTGGGGCAGTCGGATCTGCCGGAGTACTACCTCGAGCGGGCAGGCGGCCCCGATTTCTTCTCCGGGGAGGACGACATGCTCGCCGTATACCCGCTGATCGATCGCGACGGCGGCGTCACCCGCTACGGATGGGGCTGGTTCGATCCGCACCACACCTCGTTGTTCCGGCGGATCGGAGCAATCGACGGTGCGGAGGTCAAGTACACGCCGCGCGTGGACGCTGTCCCCGGCGAGGTCTACGACGAAATGATCCGCACCGCCGAGACTCGGTGGCCCGAACCCTGGCGCACGGGTGTCGTCGAGGCGTTCCGGGCGAGGGATGTGGTGGCCACCCCGATCACCGAATACCTACCGCATCGGGTGGCCAACGGCCGCATCGGCGTACTCGGTGACGCCGCGCACGCTCAGACGCCCATGACCGGTGCCGGATTCGAAGAAGCAGTAGCGGATGCGGTCGCGCTGGCAGAGGCGCTCGACGGCGTGGATGCCGAGCAAGGCCTCGAACGCTATGAAACGGCCCGGTTGGCCGGAATGCGCAGTCGGGTATCGGCAGGGCAGTCCTTCAGCCGGTCCTTCGCGGGCATCTAGAATTCTTCGGAGCTGCGAGAATCATGGTCGTCGAACTCGATGTGATTGCGGCGCAACAAGATCCACCCTGACGCCGCAAGCGGACCTCGACCGGTGTCGAGCCCCGCTTGCCGTGCCGGTGCGGCTCGTCAGTCCAGGTTGATGTAGACCGCTTTCGGGTAGAGGTAGGACTCCACGTGTTCCTTGGCGCCCTTCCATCCGTATCCGCTCATCTTGTACCCGCCGAAGCCGATCGAGGGGTCGAGGACGCCGTAGCAGTTCACCCAGATCGTGCCGGCCTGGATACCGCGGGAGACGTTGTGCGCGGTGGACAGGTCACGGGTCCATACCCCGCCCGCCAGTCCGTATTCGGTGTCGTTGGCGATGCGGAGGGCGTCGTCGACGTCGTCGAAGGGAATGACCGAAGCGACGGGCCCGAAGATCTCCTCGCGCGCGATGGTCATGGTATTGGTGGCATCAGCGAAGATGGTCGGTTCCAGAAAGTAGCCCGCACCGAGTTCGTCGAGGCGCTTGCCGCCGGCGACCAGTTCGGCACCCTCGGTGCCGCCGATCTGGATGTACTGCTGCACCCGGTCGAGCTGACGCTGATTGATCAGCGGTCCCAGCTGCGTGTCCGGGTCGAGGCCGTCGCCGACGCGCACGGTCTTGGTGAATTCGCCGATGCGGGCGACGAATTCGTCGTAGATCGGGCGCTGCACGAGGATGCGGGAGCCGGCGACGCAGACTTGACCGCTGTTGGTGTACACGCCCATAGCGGCTCCGGGCACGGCCTTGTCCAGGTCGGCGTCGGCGAAGACGATGTCGGGTGACTTGCCGCCCAGTTCCAGCTGCAGTCGTTTGAAGTTGGTCGCCGAGGCGCGCACGATCGACCGGGCGGTGCCGACCGAACCGGTGAACGCGAGCCGGTCCACATCGCGATGCTCGGACAACGCCTGGCCCGCTTCAATGCCGTAGCCGGTGACGACATTGATCACGCCGTCGGGTACGCCGGCCTCGGTCAGCAGTTCCGCGATACGCAGTACTGACAGCGAGGCATCCTCAGCGGGCTTGAGCACCGCGGTGCAGCCGGTAGCGAGCGCGGGCCCGAAGATCCACCACAGGCCGATCAGGGGGCCGTTCCACGGAATGACGCCGCCGACCACGCCGACGGGGGCGAGGTGCTTGAGGGTGAGGAAGTTGCCCGGCAGTGAGTTGGGGGGAGTGGAAGCAGTCGCGAGGTCGCACTGGGAGGCGAAGAACTGCAGGACCTGCGAGGTCCATTCGGCCAGCCCGCGCGTGCGCTGCAGGGGCGCGCCCATGTCGAGGGTCTCGATGGTGGCGAGCTCCTCGAAGTTGTCGAGCACCACATCGTGGACCTTCAACAGCAGCTTGCGTCGCTGGTGCGGCGTCCAGCGGCTCCACTCACCTTCGAACGCGCGCCGGGCGGCGGCGACAGCGCGGTCGATATCGGTGGCATCGCCCGCGGCGATCTGCGAGATGACCTGCCCGGTAGCCGGATTGACGACATCGATCTGTCGCCCGGAGGCGGCTTCGACCCACTGACCGTCGATGAGATGGCGCTTCGGGCCGGAGACGAACGCGGGCACTTCATGAACTGATGCGAGCATATCAGGCATAATATATTCCTCTTGGGGCGCCTATCGCTGTTTCGACCAGGCATCCGAAAACAGCCGAGCCCTCGGATGGAACCGGGGATCGGTAGTGGTGTTGCGGTCAGAGATCGTCGTCGAGGTGGTCGTCGTCCACGGGGCGGGTCAGCAGCTGCTCGATGAAAATCTTCGTGGCGGGGCTGAATTCGCGTCCGCGAGCGGTAGCGAGGTGGATCCGCCGCTCGGCCCATGGCTCGTCGAGGTCGAGTACGGCGACGCGACCGATCCATTCGTGGCCCACCAGGCATTCGGGCTGCACGGTGACGCCCAGCCCGGCATTGACCAGGCTGATCGCGGCGCCGCCGCTGCGCAGGACGTGCTTGGGCGCGTACTCCTCGCCGACACGCTGGGCTGCCGCACGCAGCGCCCCGACCAAGGCGCGTGGAGCGATCAGATTCTCCGGCAGTAGATCCCGGATCGTCACGCTGGGCTGCTCGCTGAGCGGGTGCCCGAGTGGGACCACCGCGACGATGCGGTCGCGCCGATACGGGGTCACCTCGACACCGTCGAGGTCGAGCCCGTACGCCGAGGCGAAAACGCCCAGGTCTGCCTCGCCTCGTGCAACCTCTTGGACGATGTCAGCGTTCTCGACCTCGTGCACGACCAGATCGACCAGCGGGTATTCGCGGTTGAAGTCGCCGAGCTCACGGGCCAGGAACGGCACGATCACCGACCGCGCCGACACGATCCGCAACTCGCCCTGCACGCCCTCGGTCAGTGAGGCGAACTCCGTGCGCATGTCGTCGAGACTGTCGAAGATCATGCGCGCGTGGCGGGCCAGGATCGCACCCGCCGGACTCGGCACCACGCCCTTGGGGCTGCGGTCGAGCAGCTTGACACCGGCGATGTTCTCGAGCACTTGGATCCGCTTGGTCGCGGTGGACGCGGCGATGTTCTCGCGGATCGCGGCCAGGCCGATCTGCTGTTCTTCGATCGCGGAGAGGAACAGTCGCAAGGTGAACAGGTCGACCTGTCGAATCAGGTGCAACCGGTTGAGCGTGCCCATCTCACCTCCGCGGACGATCTGTCGTCGGTGACTCCGAGCATAGTCCAGACGCTGACAAAGAATATTTAATATCTCACATTCAGGAGGTCGGCACCCGTTCGATGAGGGCGACCTTGACATGGTCGGGGCGTTTCAGCGTGCCGTCGGGCACCAGCTCCACGATCGCCTTCACATTGAGCGCCGAACGCACCCGCCCTTCGATGGTGGTGCGCAGGTCCTCGCGCTGCTCGGCGCTCAGATCGTGGGCGTACTCGACCACCAGCGGTAGCGGGCGCTGGGTCGAATGACCCTCGAAGTCGGCTCGGATGCGCATCTCGCCGGTGGTCGCGGGAACCAGTTCCATGACGAGCTCCTTGATCGCCGACGGGAACAGGTTGATGCCACGCACGATGAGCATGTCGTCGGTGCGTCCGACACAGCGCACCTTGTAACCCGTTCGGCCACAAGCGCAGTCGGTGCCGGTCACCACCACGTGGTCGCGAGTGCGGAACCGCAGCAGGGGAGAGGCCTGGCGGCGCAGAGCGGTGTAGACGAGCTCACCGCCGGCGCCAGGGACCGGCGCCACCTGTTCGCCGGTCTCCGGGTTGATGAGTTCGGCGATCATCAGATCCGGCGACAGGAAGTGCATGCCGTCGCCGACCTCGCATTCGCCCCAGTAGGTGCACGCGATATCGGTGCCACCCAACATCTCCCGTGCCGTGGCGCCCCAGAGCGACTCGAGCTTCTCGCGCACCGCGGGCAGCCCACCGCCGGGTTCGCCGCCCACGCTGATCGCGCGCACCCCTAGCTCGGCGGCGGCGCGGCCGACGATCTGCGGAGCCTGCTCGGCCAGGTGGGTGAGGAAGTAGGGGGTGCCGATCAGGGCGTTGGGGCGCTGATCGGCCTGCACACGAAGCAGTCGCTCGGCGCCGGCCTCCGCGCCGATCGGGATATCGACGATGCCCATGTACTGCAGGATCTGCACGATCGGCAGGCCGCCGACAAAACCCTTGCTCATGCCGAAGCCGTGCAGCAAGCGGTCGCCGGGCCGAAAACCGTTGGCGTACAGGGCGCGTGCGCCCAGCTCACTCCAGGTGCGGATATCGCTGACGGTGAGGCCGACGTAGGACGGTGAGCCGGTGGTGCCCGACGAAGCCTGGATCTGCACGATATCGGCATCGGCGGCCGCCACATGCGCACCCAGCGGCGGAGCGGCGGCGAGGCTGTCGCGCAGTTCCTGCTTCTCGGTGAACGGGAGATCCGCCAGATCGGCGACCGTCTCGATCTTGCCGACATCGACACCGTGCTGGGCGAACTTTGCCTGGTAGAACGCGCTGTTTGCGGCCAGATAGGCGAGCTGCTCCCGGAGGCGCTCGTCTTGGACCCGCCGCGACTGAGTCGCCGACAATGTCTCGACGGCACTCCAGTACTGCGCCGAGAAAGGAACACTTCTCATGATGACTCCCGAATGGCCGTTGCAACGTCGCCGCGCTACCGTTGCGGTTCGGCGACGATTGTTCCCTGACCATAGTTGGGCTATTACAGCTATTCAATTCACTGTCTTCGAACTACCACTTCGGAATTTTTCACTTGCTAACAGACTGGGTGCGTGTCAATCTCGAACTATCGGCGGCATGCCTGCCTGACCTGCTGGTTCATGGGCGGTTGTGGGTAGGCCGGCTCGATTTGGTGGAGTATCGGACTCGGATCGGACCATCCGCCGGGGGATTCGAAGCTGTCGAATGACGAATTCGAAGATCATCACTTGGCGCCCGAGTGGGCGGGAATTAACGTACTGCTCGGCGAAACAATTATCCGAAACCATCGCATTACGGAGCGCAAGAATGAATTCGAACTTCCTGGACGAGTCGCAGGCCGACTGGCTCGACACCGTGAACAAGTTCATGGACAACGAGATCACCGTGGAGTACGTGCGCAAGTGCGACACCGGCCGGGAGTACCCGTACGAGGCATACGAGAAGATCGCCGCGCAGGGCTGGCTCGGCATCCTCATCGACGAGGCCGAGGGTGGCTCCGGCGGTGACATCTTCGACTACTCGCTGATGGCCGAGGGCCTGGGCAAGTACGGTTTCGACTTCGCCTGCTCGGTGCTGGTGCCGACCTTCACCGCGATGAACATTCTCAAGTACGGCACCGACGAGCAGAAGGCGCGCTACGTCAAGCCGTTCATCGACGGCCAGATCCGGTTCTCGGTCTCGATCTCCGAGCCCGACGCCGGTTCCGACGCCTCCAACACCAAGACCCGCGCCCGCCAGGAAGCCAACGGCGACTGGGTGATCTCGGGCCAGAAGCTGTGGTGCTCGGGTGCCGCGGCCAAGGACACCGTCATCGCGATGCTGGTGCGCACCGATACCGACGACAAGCACGGTGGTCTCTCGGTCCTGCTGATCCCGAACGACACCCCGGGCCTGGACATTCGCAAGCTGCCGACCCTGTCGCGTCATGCGACCGGTACCACCGAGATCTTCCTCGACGAGGTGCGTGTGCCCGCCGAAGCGCTGCTCGGCAAGGTCGGACAGGGCTGGAAGATCATCACCGATCACCTCGAGCTCGAGCGTTGTGCCGTCGCCGCGGCTTACGTCGGCAACGCCCAGGAGGCGGTGCGCGCGGCCAACAAGTACGCCCATGAGCGTATCCAGTTCGGCAAACCGATCTACGAGTTCCAGGTGCTCAAGCACATGCTGGCCGAGAACCAGACCCGCGTCGACGCCGCGCGTCTGCTCTGCTATCGCGCCGCCAAGATGAAGGCCGCTGGTCTGCCCGCCGCCCGCGAGACCTCCATGGCCAAGCTGTACGGCTCCGAAACCCTCAAGCAGTGCGCCCTCGACGGTATGCAGATCCTGGGTGGCTACGCCAACCTGCCCGAGGCCGACATGGAGCGCTACCTGCGCGAGAGCGTGCAGTCCACCATCGGTGGCGGCACCTCGCAGATCCAGCGCACCATCATCGCCAAGTCGATGCGCCTGTAGTCCGGCGTGTAAACCACCCTCCCGAATGCACTCTGAGGAGAACTTCGATGGCCACCATCAACAATCGCATCGACATGCCGCTCGACGAGATCGAGGTCGGCACCGTGTTCCGCTCCGGCGGACGCACCATCACCGAAGCCGACGTCGTGAATTACTGTGCGCTGACCGGCAACTGGATCGAGATCCACTCCAACGTGCACTACGCCGCGCAGACCCGCTTCGGCAAGCGCCTGGTGCAGGGTTCGCTGACCTACTCCCTGATGACCGGCCTGATCCAGTTCGGCCCGTCGATCCAGGCGAACTACGGCATCGACAACCTGCGCTACCTCAAACCGGTGCTGATCAACGACACCATCTACGTCACCGCCGAGGTCATCGCCAAGAAGGACAAGGACGAGAAGTTCGGTGTCGTCACCTTCCTGATGAAGGCGCTCAACCAGGACGGCGACGTGGTCCAGCGCAGCGAGTGGAGCCTGCTGATGCTGCGTAAGCGCGAGGACCTCGACGCACTCGTCGGCGCCTCGCTGCCGACCGAAAAGGTGCGGGGCTGACCTCATGACCGCACAACCCGTCGCAGCGATCGTCGGCATGGGCGATGCCTATGCCACGCGCGCCAATCGCAAAGACCCGCTGCAGCTGGCCGTCGAGGCCACCGTGGCGGCACTCGCCGACGCGGGGATCACGAAGGATCAGGTGGACGCCTTGTTCACCGGTCGTTCGCCGTGGGCCGACAAACGCTCGCAGTGGAACAACATCTTCGCCTCGCACATGCAGATGCCGTTGACGTTCACCAGCGAACTCACCCTGCACGGCGCCGGCCTCACCGCCACCCTTGCCCAGGCATCACAGATGATCGCCGCGGGCAAGGCGGAATACGTGCTGTGCCTGCAGAGCGATGCGACGGAGTTGTTCGTCGACGCCGTGGCCATGGGCGCGGAGGCCGACGCGGATCCGCAGTTCGAAGTGATGTACGGACCGACGATCCCGTCCCTCTACGCCCAGGCCGCGCGCCGGTACTTCCACGAATTCGGCATCACCGAAGCCGATCTCGCCGAGGTCGCCGTCGCCAACCAGCGCTGGGGCGCCCACCACCCGCACGCGGCCAAGGCCAAGCACGGCGAGATCGATGTCGCCACGGTGCTCGCCTCGCCCTACGTGGCCACCCCGTTGCGCCGGTGGATGTGTTCCACCTGGGGCGGCGGTACCGGCGGTGCGCTGGTCGTCACCGCGCCCGACAATGTGCGGGCTGACCAGAAGCCGGTCTACCTGCACGGGTACGGCTCGGCCACCACCCACGAGTACCTGTCGGACCGGATGAACATGCGCACCTGCAAGTTCGCCGACTTCGGCACCCTGCCCAACCTCACCCACACCGCCACCATCGAGGCGGCGCGGCAGGCCTACGCGATGGCCGATCTCGGCCCCTCCGACATCGACATGGTGCAGATGTCGGTGAACTTCGCGCACATGGGCCCGATCGTCATGGAGGACTTGGGTTTCGCGAAGAAGGGGCGTGGTATCGACGTCTATCGCGAAGGCCGCACCGGCGTCGACGGCGACCTGCCGACCGACACCAACGGCGGCTGGCTGTCCTTCGGTCAGCCCGGCATCTCCTGCAACATGGACACCATCATCGAGACCGTGCGCCAGCTGCGCGGACAGGCACTGGGACTGACGCCGACCCGCAAGCCGGAAACCGCACTGGTGCAGGGCGCGGGCGGCATGTTGGCGGCGGGCAGCGTCCTGGTGCTGGCGGCCTGAGCGGGAATCGGAGAACATCATGAGCGAACCAACCAACGACTGGCCGCAGCCGTACCAGCTGCTCGACGCCGCGCCCTATTGGGCGGCGCTGGACGATCAGCGCTTGACCTTTCAACGCTGTGCCGACTGCGCCGAAGCCGTCTGGCCCGCGCATTCGTATTGCCCGTACTGCGCCTCCGCAGCACTGGCCTGGGAGGAGTCGGCCGGACGCGGCACGGTCTATTCCTTCAGTACGGTGATGCGCGGCCCGACCCCGGTGTGGGCGTCTATCACGCCCTACACCGTCGGATTCGTCGAGATGGCGGAGGGCTACATGCTCTTCGCCCAGATCGAAGGCGACCCGGAGTCCATCGCGATCGACCAGGACGTCACCGTCCGCTTCGTCGAACGTGGCGCCCAGACCATCCCCGTTTTCACCGCCGCGAACCCCGGGTAGAGGTGCACGATGACACAAGACGATCGATCACGACCAGGGCAGGAGTAGGCGATGCAGAACGAACTTCCGCTGGCCGGGATCGTCGTGGTCGAGCTCGGTGACAGCGCCTCGGCGCCGTTCACCGGCAAGATCCTCGCCGAACTCGGCGCCGAGGTGTGGAAGGTCGAGCGGCCGACCGGGGATTCGTCGCGAGGCTGGGGCCCGAGTATGTGGAAGGGCAGCGGCGCTGCGTTTCACGCACTCAACCGCGGTAAACGGTCCATCAAGATCGACATCAAGGACCGCGATCAGCTTGCGCTCTTGCATCAGTTGATCGCAGAACGCGCCGATGTGTTCCTGCACAATCTGCGACCGGGCTCGGCGGCCAAATACGGCCTGGATGCCGAAAGCCTGCGGGTGACCAAGCCCGAACTCGTGCATTGCGAGGTCGGCGCCTTCGGACACAGCGGGCCGATGAACATGCTGCCAGGCTATGACCCGCTGATGCAGGCGTTCTCCGGAATCATGAGCATCACCGGCGAGAACACCGGACCGCCGGTGCGCGCGGGGGTGTCGATCATCGACTTCGGCACCGGCATGTGGGCCGCGATCGGCATCCTGGCCGCGCTGCATCGCCGTCAGTCCAAGCTCGACGGCGCCGCGGTGAACGCGTCGCTGCTGGAAACGGCGATCGGATGGATGTCGATCGGCGCGGCCGGCTACAACACCGACGGCGCACCCGGCGAACGCCACGGATCCGGCGTCGCGTTCATCGTGCCGCATCGCGCATACTCGGCCGCCGATGGCGATCTGATCGTCAGTTGCGGCAACGACGGCCTGTTCGCACACCTGAGCCGGGCGTTGGATCGGCCGGAGTGGGCGAGCGATGAGCGGTTCGCCACGAACGCGGGACGGCTGGCCAATCGGGCCGAGATCGACCGGCTGATCGGCGATCGGCTGGCCGAACACCCGCGCGAATACTGGCAGCAACGGTTGCAGGACTTCGGTGTCCCGGTCGCGCCGGTACAGACGACCGCCGAGATGGTCGCTCACGAGCAGACCAGGGCGCTCGGCATTATCGGCGCACCCTCCGAAGACGAGATCGGGGTCGTGGGTCTGCCGTTGTCGTTCGACGGCAAACGGCCACCACCGTTGGCGGCCGCGCAAGATATCGGCGGAGCCGACGACCAACTGCGCGACAGTCTCCGAATGGGTGGAAACGGCAATGGGTAGTGCCAGTGGCCCGCTCGCGGGCATCCGTATCGTCGAACTGGGCGGGGTCGGACCGACCCCGTTCGCCGCGATGCTGCTGTCGGATCTGGGTGCCGACATCATCCGGTTGGATCGCCCCCCGGGCTACGACGGTGGCGCGCCGATCGACGCGCGGTTCAATCTGCTCAACCGGGGCAGGCGCAGCGCGGTCTTCGACTTGAAGAAGCCCGCGGCGGTCGAAGCGGTGCTGCGACTCGTTGCCGAGGCGGACGTGGTGCTCGAAGGATTTCGGCCCGGCGTCGCGGAGAAGCTCGGCCTCGGTCCCGAACAGTGCACGGCGGTCAATCCGGCGCTGGTCTACGGCCGGATGACGGGCTGGGGCCAATTCGGCCCGCTCGCACAGGATCCCGGCCACGACGTCAACTACATCTCACTGACCGGCGTCTTGCACTCGGTCGGCCGCGCCGGTGAACCGCCCGCCATCCCGCTGAACCTGGCGGGTGATTTCGGCGGGGGCTCCTTATATTTGGCGCTGGGTGTGGTGTCCGCGCTGCTGGAAAGCCGCACCTCGGGTCGGGGCCAGGTGGTCGACGCCGCCATGGTCGACGGCTCGGCCTCGCTGATGACCCTGTTCTACGGCCTGTTCGCCGCCGGCTACTGGAGCGACGAGCGCGGCGTGAACCGGCTCGACTCGGGCGCGCCTTGGTACAACGTGTACGAAACCGCCGACGGCGGCTGGGTCAGCGTGGGCGCCAACGAATCCCGCTTCTGGCGCAACCTGCTGCGCATCATGGACATCGACGAATCGGAGCTGCCCGATCAGCACGAAAAGTCGCAGTGGCCGTCGGTGCACAAGCGGTTCACGTCGGTGTTCTTGACGAAGACCCGCGATGAATGGTGTGCCCTCGCGGATGGTCAGGAGGCGTGCCTGGCTCCGGTGCTCTCGCTCACCGAAGCGCCGCGACACGCGCACCTGCGTGCTCGCGGCACCTTCGTCGACATCGAAGGTGTGGTCCAGCCCGCTCCCGCACCGCGATTCAGCCGCACACCGGGCGCGATCCAGCACCCACCTGCTGACCCCGGCGAGCACACCGATGAGGTTCTGTGTGACTGGGGCTTCACTCCTGCCGAGCTCACCGCGCTGCGCCATCAACGGGCCATCGCCTGACCGCAGTGTGACCAACGAAGCGCTCGGTGCGAAACTTCCGCCGAGCGCGTTCGCGTTGCGCAGTGTGGCTACTTCGAGCTTGTCGGCCCGAAGTTGAATTCCGAGGGTTGGAGAATGATGAACCCTTCGCCGAGGAATCGCACCTGCGCTACCTCGCCGGACCCGCCGCGCAGCATCGATCCGAAGCTCTGGGTGCGCACGATGGAGGTCTGCAGGCCCGAGGACCAGCCGATCAGGGCATCGGAATCGGCGAAAACCGGTTGCTGGTGACTGACGGGGATGACGATCGGCTGACCGTGGCTGGTGATCGCCAGCCGACCCTGTCCTTGGAACACACAATTGAACAATCCGCCTCCGACGAAAGCGCCTGCGCCGGAGACCATCTGGATGTCGTAGCCGAGCGAAGGCTCGTAGACGAGGATGTGTTTGCCGTTGATCGACAGTGAATCGCCGGGGTCGAGGTCGATCAGAAAGCACTCCGAGGAATGGTGCGCGAACCAGACCTCGCCCTGCCCGCGGCAGCTCATCAACGGCACCCCCTCACCGGTCGCGAACCGCTTGACCAGGTTGCCCAGCCCCTGGCTCTTGATCTCGAACGCGAATTGCCCGCGGTAGCCGATCATGGCACCTTGGCGGGCGTACACCTCGCCGTTGACGCAGGCCTTCACACACCTGGAGTGCTGCAGGGTGATACCGAGTTGCGTTGCCTGCTGGGCCATATTGTCGGCGTGGAAGATCTCACTGCGCATGCGCGTCTGTGCTCCTGAACGATCGCGGGGCCGCCTGTTCGGGCCGGCGCGGGCCGGCCGAGCGCCTGCCTCACGATACCGAGCTGCCGGATCGGTGCCCACCACGCGATCTTCGGCATCAGGGGTGAGTTCGCTCGTTCGACGACCCCAGCCGATATGTCCAGCCCGACTCGAGGCGGGTCGCATCGTGGTCGTCAGACGTCGGTGCGAATCTGCAACGTCTCGGGCGTGAATGCAGCGCCGGTGGACACCAGGTGATCGATCTCGTCGGCACCGAACCCGTATTCGCTCAGTACCTGGACCGAGTTCTCCCCGAGCCGGGGTGCGGGATAACGCAATTCGGGTGCGTCTTCGCTCCATTGCTGGGGGATGCCCAGCGACCGCAACAGCCCTTCGGTCGGGTGTTCCTCTTCGGCGAAGAAGCCGACAGCCTTCATGTGCGGGTCGTCGAGCAGGGTTTCGGGTGTGTTCATTTCGATGGCGGGAATGTCGGCCTCGGTGAGGATCTGCACCCACTCCGCCGTCGTCTTGGTTTCGAGTACTTCGGCGAGGAAGCTGTAGAGCAGGCCGATGTTCTCGGTGCGGCCGCCGATATCGGCGAAGCGGGGGTCCTGCGACATTTCCGGTTTCCCCGCCAGCGCGAAGAATCGGTGCCAGTGCTTGTCGGTGTAGACGTTCACACCCAGGTAGCCGTCACGGGTGCGATAGGGGCGGCGGTCGGAGTTCATCATCCGGGCATAGCCGGAGGTGCCGATCGAGGGGATGAAGGTGTGGCCGTAGAGGTGGTCGCCCAGAGCGAACTGGGCGAAGGTCTCGAACATCGGGACCTGCACTTCCTGACCGTGTCCGGAGCGTTCACGGCGGTAGAGCGCGGTGGTGATCGCGTTGGCTGCGGCCATGCCGACTACCCGGTCGGCGATCGCGGTGGCGATGTAGGTGGGTGGGCCGGATTTGCGGCTCTGTAGGACCGGCATGCCGACGGCGGCCTGGATCAGATCGTCGTAGGCGGGCCGGTCGGCGTACGGGCCGTTCTGGCCGAAACCGAAAGCGCCACAATAGATCAGGCGCGGATTGCGCTCGCGCACCTGTTCGTAGGCCAGACCGAGGCGGGCCATCGACTTCGGGCGCAGGCTGTAGAGCAGCACGTCGGCCGAGGCCAGCATGCGCTGCAACGCGGCATTGCCGTCCGCGGATTTGAGGTCGAGTACCACACTGCGCTTGTTGCGGTTGAGGTGCAGGAAGATCGCGCCCATGCCGGGGTTGCGGCGTGGACCGACACCGCGCGTGGTGTCACCGGCGGTGGATTCGATCTTCACCACATCGGCGCCCATGTCGGCGAGCAACAGGGTCGCGAAGGGGCCCATGAAGTTCGAGGTCAGGTCGAGGATGCGCACGCCGTCGAGCGGTCCGGTCATGTGTTCGTCTCTTTTCGTGGTGCGGGAGACGCGGCCGGGCTGAGCCACCGGCAGCGATCATCGATCGTGCCGGGAGAACCCGAGGTCCGGTCACCGGCTCCTCTCATCGTAAAACGCGAGTGCTATCGAACCCAGTGACATGTTACGAAGCCCGAATTCGCGGACGCCGAATCAGTCGGAACTCGTGATCTGACAGTAGTTCTTACTGGGGGTGGAGGTTCATGGGAAGAATCTTTCCCATTGTCGGGAGGTTCTGCCGGAGAGAAGCTTGTCGCATCGGCTTCGAGCCGGAGCAGATCTCATCGAAAGGATCGTGCCTGATGCGCACAAGCGTCAACTTCTCGAGCAACGGCCTGCGCCTGGCGGGCATCCTGTTCACCCCCGACAACCGCACGGGTGAGCGCCTGCCCGCCGTGGTGGTGTCGCACCCCGGCGGTGGTGTGAAGGAGCAGACCGCCAGCATCTACGCGCAGCGACTGGCCGACAAGGGCTATGCCGCGCTCGTCTTCGACGCCGCCTACCAGGGTGAGAGCGAAGGCGAGCCCCGCTTCCTGGAGGACCCCTTCCAGCGCAGCGAGGACGTCAAGTCCGCTGTCACCTTCCTGACCACCCGTGACGATGTCGACCCCACCCGCATCGGCGCCCTCGGTATCTGCGCCTCCGGTGGTTATGTGCCCTTCGCCGCGCAGACTGACCACCGCATCAAGGCCGTGGCCACCGTCAGCGGTCTCGATATCGGCGACTACCTGAGCAACGGCCTCGGCCGCACCCAGGACCCGTCGGTGCTGCAGGAAATGCTCGACGCCGCCGGTGCGCTGCGCACCGCCGAGGCGCAGGGCGCGGAGCCGAACTACCAGATCTGGGCGCCGCCGAGCGCCGAAGGTCTGGAACAGGCGCCGGAACTGTTCCGCGACGCGCACGACTACTACCGCACCCCCCGCGGGCAGCACGAGCGCTCGGAGAACAAGTGGCCGCTGCAGAGCATCGACCGGATCGCGCAGTTCGACGCGTACGCCAAGATCGCCATGATTTCCCCGCGTCCGCTGCTGATGATCGTCGGCTCCAAGGCTGACACCGCCTACTTCAGCGAGGAGGCCGTCGCCAAGGCCGCCGAGCCGAAGGAACTGTTCGTCGTCGACGGCGCGACCCATGTCGACCTGTACGACCTGGACCA
Source organism: Nocardia sp. NPDC058114 (assembly GCF_042884695.1). NCBI lineage: Bacteria > Bacillati > Actinomycetota > Actinomycetes > Mycobacteriales > Nocardiaceae > Nocardia > Nocardia sp. NPDC058114. Next base: position 1,598,403 of record NZ_JBHVTK010000001.1, read on the forward strand.
GTACGTCACCCCCGCCGTGGACAAGCTCGACGAGTTCTTCGGCAAGGGTCTGGCCGGCTGATCCCGGCCGACGCTCACACAGGCGTCTGCCCCGCACGGGTGATCCTCGTGCGGGGCAGACGTTTTCGTGTCTCGGTCAGGGGGTCTTCACCAGGATCGGACCGTCGCCGAAGATGGTTCCGGTATCGACCGAGGGCAGCGCGGATCGGGTCAGCGTGCCGTCGGCATTGACGTCGAAGATGTGGATCTTCGTTGTCACCGTGGTGGGCAGGCAGTCGGCGACGTAGAGGTGGCGCTCGTCGTCGCTGAGTTTCACCAACCCGGGATAGGACCCGGCCGGCGCCCGGTACGGCGAACCGGGCAGCGGCGTCAACGCACCATCCGGACCGATCGAGAATCCCGCGATCGCGCCGCCGGCGACCTCGGGAATGTAGACATAGCGTCCGTCCGAGGTGACCTCGGCCGCGTGCGGCATCCCGCCGGTGGCGTACGGCGAACCGGGGGTGGGCGTCAGGCTTCCGTCGTCGCCGACCGCGAAACCTGAGACACTGCTGCCTTGTTCATTGCTCACGTAAACGAACCGGCCGTCGGGCGTGTAGCCCGGATTGACCGGGAGCCTGCCGCCGGGCACGGGATCGCCGAGCGCGGTGAGCTCGGCGTCCGCACCGATCGCGTAGCTGTGAATCTTGGCGTCGGCGGCACTGGTGAAGCGCAGATAGCGGCCGTTCGGGTCGACGGTGATCATCGGGAAGACGGCGAATCCGTGGACCGTGGTCTCGCGCAGGAAGGTGAGCGCGCCGGTGGGGGAGACAGCGTAGGTGCTGATCCGTCCCGGTACCCCGCCCGCCCCGATGAACAGGAATCGTCCGTCGGGCGTCAGGATCGAGGTGACCACCGGGCCGCCGCTGAACGCGACCTCACCACCCGGGATCGGATGCGCCGTGCCGTTGTCGTCGAGGTGGTAGCCGGTGACGCGCTGCGCGCCCACCTGAGTGACATAGACATCGCGGCTCTCGGGTGCCGCGGCCACCGACAGCACGGCGGGACCCGCGCCGAACGGTGAGCCGGGCACTGCGGACAACCCGCCGTCGTCGGCGATGCGCAGGACCGCCACATTGCCGGTGGCGGTGCCGCCCATCAGCAGGAACTGTGACTGTTGACCGGGTGCTCCGGCGGCGGTGCCTGCCGCCCAGCCGGCGCCGAGGACCACCGCCGCGAGCGCGGCGGTCGGCTTCAGGAGCAGCTGGGCGCGACGGCCCGCCCTACGTCGTGGAAATGTCGTCATCGACTACCTATCCGAACTATCCGCTGTGTCAGACACCGAGGAAGTCGTGGTAGCGGAAGGTGATGTCGCCGTCGAGCATCTCGAGCAACTCGGCGATGACGCCGGACTCGTCGCGCCAGGCGAGGTAGGCCTCGAAGTTCGCGCGGGTGTCCCACTTCTCGACGAAGAGAATCCGGGCGGGTTCGTCCTGATTACGTGCGACCTCGACGCTGATATTGCCCGCGAAGTTGCGGGTACCGGGCAGGTTCTTGATGAACCATTCGCGCAGATCGTCGAAACGGTCGGCTTTGGCGGACATGTCGATTGTTACCTGAACAGCCATGGAAATGCAGACTCCTGTCGGCAGGAAAGGGAATGTTCGGCGGAAACTCCGGCAGCGAACGAAACGACCGTAACGCGCATCACAGTCCAAGCCAATTGGCGAATTGGCAAGTGGCGATTCGATCAGCGCGAAGTGGCTGGTCAGCGAGGTCTGGGTGGGTTCGGGGCCGGTGAAGTGAGGGTTCGAAAATCGTCAATTGATTCGCACCCAGGTCTGGATATGATCGAGGTCACTCATTCGGAAACTATTCCGGGAGTTCCTTTTGCAGCGTGGCAACGGCCATCTCATCGATGGTGCGGTGCGTGCGGCTGTATTCGTGCGGCAGGAGTTCGATGTGGCGGTGCGGCGAGAAAACCGTTCGAGTCTGTATATCGGCGGTCAATGGGTCGCCCCGGCGACCACCGATACTTTCGAAGTCGTCTCACCGTTCACCGGGCAGTCGATCCGTCGCGTCGTGGCCGGCTCGCGCGAGGACATGGACCGGGCGGTGTCCGCCGCCAGGTCGGCGTTCGACACCGGCCCGTGGCCGCGGATGAGCCTGGCCGAGCGGATGGCGGTTCTGAGTCGGCTCGGTCAGGCGATCGCCGAGCACCGCGGCGAGATCGCGGCGTTGATCACCGAGGAGATGGGCTGCCCGATCACGCAGACGCTGGCCTCCCAAGCAGGCGCGGCGATCGCGCTCATCGAGACCAATCTCGAACTGGTGCAAGACTATCCGTGGCGGACTCTGCGGCGTTCGGCGATCGGCAACGCGCTCGTCACCAGGGAACCACTCGGTGTGGTCGCGGCGGTTGTGCCGTGGAACGCGCCACTGTCGGTGGCGATGCTGAAACTCGCGCCCGCGCTACTGTCCGGCTGCACCGTGATCCTCAAGCCGTCGCCCGAGGCGCCGTTGAGCGCGTATCTGCTCGCTGAACTCGCTGATGCCGTCGGTTTTCCGCCCGGCGTCCTGAACATCGTGGTCGCCGATCGCGCCGAGAGCGAATACCTGGTCACCCACCCCGGGGTGGACAAGGTGTCGTTCACCGGCTCCACTGTGGCGGGACGTCGTATCGCCGCGCTCTGCGGCGACGACCTGCGCCGCTACACCCTCGAATTGGGCGGCAAGTCGGCCGCACTCGTCCTCGACGACGCCGATCTGGCTGCCGCCGTCGCCTCGCTGCGCACGCTGTCGTTCCGCTACAACGGGCAGGCCTGCACGAACAAGACCCGCGTGATCGTCTCACGTTCTCGTGCAGGCGAACTCGTCGAACGCCTCGCCGACGCGGTGCGTGGACTGCGGATCGGTGACCCCGCCGATCCCGCGACCGAGATCGGGCCGCTGGTCAGCCGACGACAGCGCGCCCGCGTCGAGGGGTACATCGCCGGCGGCCGAGCTGACGACGCGAAAGTCGTTGTGGGCGGCGGCCGCCCGGATGGCTTCGAGCACGGTCTGTTCGTGGAGCCGACCGTGTTCGCCGAGGTGACGTCGGACATGGCCATCGCCCAGGAGGAGATCTTCGGCCCTGTCGTCGCGGTCCTGGCGTGCGACAGCGAGGACGAAGCGGTCGCGATCGCCAACGACACCGTCTACGGGCTCAGCGGCGCGGTCTACAGCGCCGATACCGACCACGCTCTCGCGGTGGCTGCCCGACTGCGCACCGGCAGCGTCGAGATCAACGGCAGCAGTACCGGTTTCCACGCGCCGTTGGGCGGGTTCAAACACAGCGGCATCGGCCGTGAAGCCGGCCTCGAGGGGTTCGACGCGTTCGTCGAACCCAAGTCCTACGGCATCTCCGGCGACATCGCCGACGCCCTGTCCTGAACTTCATCCGCACTCCGAAAGGCATGTCAATGTCGACTGCGCAACGTCTGTGGCCACTGGCCGGGGCATCGATCACGCTGGACCACGGTCTCATCACCCTGGGTCAGCACGGTCCGCTCACGGTGCCGATCCCGACCTTCCTCATCGAGCACGAGCGCGGGCTGGTCCTGTTCGACACCGGCTTGGTGCCCGAGGCATGGAACGATCCGCGCGCTGTCTACGGCGACCTCGTCGATGTGTTCGCGCTGGACTGCCCGCCGGAGAACACCCTGGAACTCCAGCTCGCCAAGGCCGGGTTCGCGCCGTCCGACGTCACCCACGTGGTCATTTCGCACTCGCACTTCGACCACACCGGCGGCATGTATCTGTTCCCTGACGCCGAGTTCTACATGTCGGAAGTGGATCTGCGCTATGCCTTCTGGCCCGACCCGCCCTACCAGGGCTTCTACCGGCCGCAGGATCTCGAGCTCACCCGCTCGTTCTCCTGGAATCCGCTGCGCGAGGACTACGACCTCTTCGGTGACGGCAGCATCCAGATTCTGCAGACCCCAGGACACACACCCGGCGAGGTGAGCCTGCTGGTGACGCTGCCGTCGCGGAAATTCCTGATCACCGGAGACGCGGTTCACCTGCGGTCGGGCCTGGTCTCGGAGTGCCCGTGCCCGGTCGACGTCAACGCCATCCAGGCCGTGCAATCGATCCAGCGGATCAAGCAGATCAGTGCCGCCCAGCAGGCCGAGGTATGGGTCCTGCACGACCCGCAGGACTGGGAGCGGCTGGGAACCGTCGAAGGCGGCTACGCCTGATGACCAGCTCCGGTACCGGATCGGTCGGTGTCACCGCGCGACTGGCCGAGCACGTGGCCGCCGTGGCGAATTCCGCACTCGGTGCCGACGATGTCGAGGCGATACGGCGACTGTTCCTCGACAACTTCATCGTCTCGCTGTGGGGCAGTACCCGACCTGCGGCAGGTCGGGTTCGGGAGTGGTCGAGGCGCTTCGCGGGTACCGGTAGAAGTCCGGTGCTGCAGTCTGATTGGTGTACCGAAGCGTCGGTGGCGGCGTTGGTTCACGGGACGGCGGCGCACAGTTACGAGCTCGACGACACCCATGACGTGACCACCAGTCACCCGGGGTCGGTCGTGATCCCGGCGGCGCTGGCCGTCGCAGCGGAGACGGGCGCTTCGCAAGCCGACCTGTTCCGGGCGGTGGCCGCGGGCTATGAGGCGATGGTTGTGATCGGCACGGCAGCGGGTGGTTTGGAGACCGTGCATCGGGGGTTCCATCCGACGTCGGTGTTCGGTGCGTTCGGTGCGGCCACGGCAGCAGTGAGCCTGCACGCTTACCGCGATGGGCAGCTGGTCGATCCCGAGATCCTGGTGGCGGCATGGGGTCACGCGCTGTCGCAACCCAGCGGGTCGATGCAGTTCTCGGTCGAGCCGACCGGTGGTGAGGTGAAACGGGTCCACGCCGGGCTCGGCGCCCGAAACGGTGTGCTGGCGGCGGATTTCGCGCTGATACCGCAGCTGACGGCGCCCCGCCTGGTCGTCGAGGGCACCTACGGTGTCGCGGCGAGTTTCGGCGGTCCGCTGCGCGAGGTGACGCCGGGAGACCGGCTGCGTATCCACACCATCAGCTACAAGCCGTACTCGTGTTGCCGCCTGTTCCATTCGACGATCGACGCGTTGGCCGAGGTGACCGACGGATTCACGATCCCGGTCGAGCGGATCACCGAAATCGTGGTCGGTGGGCCACAACTCGTCGCCGACCAGCATATGACCGAGGCCGAGTCCACGATGACCGCGCAGTACAGCTGCCCGTACATCGTCGGTGCGACGCTGGCCTACGGTCCGACCCGTTACGACGCTTACGGCGAGGAGTTCCTGAGGGACGAACGGATCCTCGCGATCGCCGCGAAGGTCCGCTTCGAGGTCGACTCGGATCTCGAAAAGCGCTACTACCCAGAGCATTTCGCCTCGTCGGTGCGTCTGCGATTCGCTGATGGCAGTTCCGCGTCGGCGACCGTGATCGACAGCGTCGGCACCGTGGCGGCTCCCATGACCACCCCGCAGCTCATCGCGAAAGGTGCCGGGCTCGCAGCCCGTGACCACGTGCCCGACGGAACCCGGATCGCCGCTCTGCTCTGGGACGACGCCACCGATGGCCGAGATCTGGCCGCGCTCCTCGCGGCCGGGCATTCGACGAAAGAACAAGTGTGAGAATACGAGACCGTATCGGCAGAAGACGGCGCGTGATGTCGCTGGGCATCCTCGCGACCGCCGCTTTGCTGATACCCCTGCCAACTTCTCCGGCGCTCGGCGCCCCCGGCACCGACTATCTGTTTGTGGCCGGTGCTGCCTCGGACCGGCTGCTCGGCTACCGGGTCGGCGCTGATGGGGCACCGCGACTCGTCGCGGACGTACCCGCCGGATTCGGCAACCTGTCGGTGAAGGAGTCGGCGGATCACCGCTTCCTCTATGTCCTGGCCATCACACCGGCCGCGGCGATCTTCGCCTACGAGATCGGTGCGGGCGGCGACCTGTCCCCGGTTCCCGGCACCCCGACCGTCCTGTCGGAACCTCCGCTCGGGATGAACCTCTCGCCCGACGGCAAGCATCTAGTGCTGCTCACCGGCCCCAGCCTCGACGGCGGTGCCCACCTGCAGGGCTACTCGGTGGCCGCGAACGGGGCGCCGACGCCGCAGGGCGTGCCGGTGGCGATCGGCCCGGCCGGCATCGCGGGTGGCCCGGTGCCGATGCCGGTGGTCTCGCCCGACAGTCTGAATGTCTACGTGTCCAACTATTCCGGCGGCACGATGACTCGGTTCGAGCTGCGTGCCGACAGCACGGTCTCAGCAGCCCGCGAGTCGGTGCGTGCCGGCGGCGGACCGGTCAGTCCGACGTTCTCACCGGATGGCCAGTTCCTTTACACCTCGAACGAACACACGTCGAGTGTGTCGGCCTTCCGGTACCAGCCGACGACCGGCGCGCTCGTCGAGGTGCCCGGATCGCCGTTCCCGGCGACGGGGTTGACCCCGCACGGCATCGGGCTCAGCCCCGACGGGAGGTTCCTCTACACCCCGAACGCGCTGACCAATGACGTCACCGGTTTCGCGGTCCAACCGGACGGGGCGTTGCGGCCGTTGCCGGGTTCGCCTTTTCCAGGCGGGCCCGTCGGCACGATGCCCGGTCAGGTGTTCGTTTCCTCTGATGGTCAGCGGCTCTACGCCGTCGATCTGGCGGGGACCTCGCCGACACCCACGGTCGCGTTGCGTGGCTACCGCATCGAGCCCGACGGCGCGCTGACACCGGACGCGGGCGAAGCGGTCGGCACCGGACTGCTTTTTTCCGCGGCTTCGCTGCTCGTGGCCGGTCGGTAGCGGAGATACATCGCGTCGACTGTCCAGAAACATGGACATCCGCGCGTCCTGGATGTCCCTACCGTCGAGACATAGGACATGGTTCGCGAAAATCATGGCGAATGCGAATTCAGATGTCCCACTGCGTAATTCATTCACATACCTGCCCGCCGGAATCGCCGGCGAAACAGATCCCCAGAGGTGAGAAATGACTGCCACCCTTCCCGCTACGCCGGCTGTCGACCGTGACGGCGTGCCGCACTACCGGCTCTTCATCGACGGCTCGTGGGTAGATACCGACACCGCCATCCCGGTGATCAACCCGGCCACCGAGGAGGTCGTCGTCACCGTCGCCCAGGCCGATATCAGCCACGTCGACGCCGCGGTGGCGGCCGCCAAGCGGACCCACGAGTCCGGTGTTTGGCGCAACACCCCGCCTGCCGAGCGGGCTGCCGTGATCGACCGGGTGATCGCCGCGCTGAGCGCCAAGATGGACGACCTCGCGGTGCTCAGCGCCAAGGAGACCGGTATGCCGCTGCGGCTGGCGGGCGCCATCGGCGTCGGCTTCCCGCTGATGCACCTGGGCCACTACGCGGAGCTGACCCGCACCTATGAGTTCGAGCGCTCGGGACCGGTCGCCGGTCAGGTGCTCTCGGCGAGCTTCATCCGCAAGGAGCCGGTCGGGGTGTGCGCGGGCATCGTCCCGTGGAACTTCCCGGCGGTCATCGCCGTGTGGAAGTCGATCCCGGCACTGGCCGCGGGCAACACCGTGGTGCTCAAGACCGACGAGAAGACCCCGATCTTCGCCCTCGAGCTGGCTCAGCTGCTCCAGGACGCCGGACTGCCCGACGGCGCGCTCAATGTCGTCGTCGGTGACGGCCCGACCGTCGGCGGCCACCTGGTCAAGCACCCCGATGTGCGGCTGGTGTCCTTCACCGGGTCCACCGCCACGGGCCGGCAGGTGATGGCAGACGCGTCGGGCACCGTCAAGCGAGTGCTGCTCGAACTCGGTGGCAAGGGCCCGAACATCGTGCTCGACGACGCCGATATCACTGCGGCAGTGGATGGTTCGATCTACGCCTTCCTGCTGCACGCGGGCCAGGCCTGTGAGTCCGGCACCCGCCTGCTGCTGCCCGCCTCGATCCACGACGAGTTCGTCGCCCGTCTGGTGGAGCGCCTGAAGACGCTGAAGATCGGCAGCCCGCTCGACCCGGCCACCGACATCGGCGCGGTGATGAACAAGACCCAGCACGAGCGGATTCTCGGCTACATCGAGAAGGGCAAGGCCGAGGGCGCGACCCTGGTCATCGGTGGCGGTGTGCCGACCGGCGAGGGCTTCGACAAGGGCTACTGGGTGGAGCCGACGGTGTTCACCGGTGTCACCAACGACATGACCATCGCCCGCGAAGAGATCTTCGGCCCCGTGCTCTCGGTCCTGAAGTACGACTCCGAGGACGAGGCGATCAAGATCGCCAACGACACCGAGTACGGCCTGGCGGCCGCGGTGTGGAGCCGCGACAACCAGCGTGCTCTGGAGGTCGCCCGGCAGATCGAGGCGGGTTCGGTGTGGATCAACGACTACCACAACATCTCCCAGTACCTGCCGTTCGGCGGTTTCAAGCAGTCCGGCACCGGCCGTGAGCTCGGCCCCGACGCGCTGAGCGAGTTCACCCAGGACAAGGGCATCACGATCGACCTGTCCGGCGATGTGAGCCGGCGCGCCTACGGCCTCGTCCTCGGCACCCCGCCCTCGGCCGAATAGCAGTTTCCGCGGTACCGGTGCGCGCCCGAGCGTCGGGCTCGTGTTCGAGAAGATCCAACGGAGAATCTTATGATCAAAGGTCAGTTCACCAATTTCAAGCTGATCGTTCGCGATCTCGACCGCTCGCTGGCGTTCTACGCGTTGTTCGACCAAAAGGTCGGCGCGCTGCTGGAATTCGTCGACCCGGAACTCACCGAAGTGATGCTGGAGGATTCCGCGGGCGTGCGCACCCTGGTACTGCTCCACGGCGATCTGCTGCCCGCACCCGCCCCGATTCCCGGGTACGCGCCGCTGGTGCTGGTCGTGGACGACGTCCACGCCGCGGCGGCGGAAATCAAGGCCGCGGGTCACGAATTGCGGGTCGAGCCCACCGATTTCGGTCCGGTCAGCCTGGCCATGGTCGCCGACCCCGACGGTTACCTGGTCGAGCTGGTCTCCGGTGACCCGAACGCGGTGCAGAGCCCGCCGCCGGGCACCAAGATCCCGCACCCGGTTCCCTACATCCACGATCACGCATGAGCTCGGTGGTGACAGTGGAAGCGGCGGTGCGGCCCGCCTTCGGTTCCGACGGCGGCGGGCACCTGCTCATCGATGGTGAGTGGGTGCCCGCCGCCACGGGTGCGACGTTCGAGGTGATCGATCCGGGCACCGAACAGGTGGTCGGGCAGGTCGCCGAGGCGTCCGCGGCCGATGTCGATGCCGCGGTGCGGGCCGCGCGGCGCGCTTTCGACGAGGAGCGCTGGCTGCGCCTGTCCTCGGCACAGCGCGGTGTGGTGCTGTGGCGGGCGGCTGATCTGATCGAGGCCAGGTCCGAGGAGCTGGCGCGACTGGAGAGCCTCGACGTGGGAGTGCCTGTCTCCCAAGCGAAGCTGATGGTGGCCGAGGCGGTCAACCAGTTCCGCTACTTCGCGGGCTGGGCCGACAAGATCGTGGGTACCACCGTCGACCTCGGCACCGCCGAGCGCCGGATGCAGGGCGCGACCTACCGGGAGCCGGTCGGTGTCGTGGCGATGATCGTGCCGTGGAACGCACCGCTCATCGCCATGTCGATGAAGTTGGCGCCGGCGCTGGCGGCCGGGTGCACGTGTGTGCTCAAGCCGTCGGAGGAAGCACCGCTGTCGGCGCTGGCCTTGGGCCGGATCCTGCTCGAAGCGGGCGTCCCGGTCGGTGTGGTCAACATCGTCACCGGTTTCGGGGCGACGGGCGCGGCGATGGCCGAACATCCCGGGGTCGACAAGATCAGTTTCACCGGCTCCACCGAGGTCGGCCGCAAGATCGTCGCCGCGGCCACCGGCAACCTGAAGAAGGTATCGCTGGAACTGGGCGGCAAGTCACCGGTGATCGTGCTCCCCGATGCCGACCTGACGGCCGCCGCGGCGGGAATCGCCCTCGGCGTGTTCTGGAACTCGGGGCAGATCTGCACCTCGGGCACCAGGCTGTTCGCACACGCCGACATCTACGACGAACTCGTCGAAGGGATCGCCGAACAGGGCCGTGCTATGAAGATGGGTTACGGCACCGACCCGGATGTGGTGCTGGGACCGCTCATTTCGCGGCGTCAGCTCGATCGCGTCACCGGGTACGTCCACGGCGGGATCGCCGCGGGCGCCCGGGTGGTCTGTGGCGGCAAGCGGGTGGGCGAGACCGGCTTCTATTACGAGCCGACCGTTGTCGCCGACGCCTTGCCCGAGATGGCGATCGTCCGCGAGGAGATCTTCGGACCGGTCATCGCCGCCCTGTCGTTCACCGATCTCGACGAGGCGATCCGTTCGGCCAACGAGACGGAATACGGTCTGGCGGGCAGTGTCTGGACGCGCGATGTCGCGCTCGCGCATCGCATCGCCCGACGACTGCGTGGTGGCCGGATCGGCGTGAACATCCATCGGGCAGGCGGGGTCCAGATGCCCGTCGGTGGATTCAAGCAGTCCGGCTGGGGCCGAGAGAACGGTCCCGACGCGCTCGAGGGATACCTCGAGACCAAATCGGTCGTCACTCTGCTCGATCGCTGATCGTCCAACACCCGAAAGTTGAATTGCTATGGTAGAGCTCGATGATGGTCTGAAACAGAAGATCCGGTGGGTCGTCGACCTCGAGGAAATCAAGATACTGATGGCGAAGTACTGCCACGGTATCGACCAGAAGAACGAAGAGACCTTCCTGAGCATTTGGTCCGACGATGCCGATTATCTGCTGCCGCGGGGTGCGGGCCACGGTATCGACGGGGTCAGGGAACTGGTGCGCAAGGTATGGCGCGAGGTCCCGCAGTGTCATCACCACATCACCAATCCGGTGATCCAGATCCAGGGCGACACCGCGACCGCGGCGACCGATGTCTTCTATTTCCGACTCACCGCGGACGGTACCCGGGTATTGCTCTCGGGCCGATACGCATTCGAGTTCGTCCGGCGTGACGGAGAGTGGAAGACCAAGCGGCTGGAATTCGCGAGCTTCGTGTCGGACAGCCCAGTTTTCGCGTAACACCGACCTATGCCTGAGGCCCTGCGACAGTCGTCGCAGGGCCTCAGGCGTCGCATCAGCGTCAGTGGCCTTCGGCCCCAGCACTCGGCTCGGCGGTTGCCGCGCGGGACAGGCGCACGGCCAGACCGCCCAGGATCAGTACGAGGGCTACGATGACCAGCCACGGCGGCAGCCAGTAGGCCGCGCTCGCCGTGATACCGAGCACCGCGGCGCCCACCACGCGCGGGAGCCAGCCGGTGCCGGTCTCCCGGCGGAAGTAGAAGGCCTGCGACAGCAGATACACCGCCGGACCGATCATGATCAGCACACCCGCGACGCCGGCGCGATCGGTGTGGGCATGCCCGAGTACAGTTTCCGCACCCGCGGCGAATATCACCAGGCCGGCAACCACGCCGTAGATCGCACTGAGCCCCAGGTGTACCGCGGCGATCGGGTCGGCGGTGCGGGTGATGTCGCGGACCACGTCGCTCTCGGCGCGGGCGAAGTAGATCTGCCACAGGCAGACCAGTGCCAGGAAACAGCCGAAGGCGAGCGTGAGCACCAGCGCGTCGTCGTGGTGTTCGGTGATTACCCGGCCCAGTGTCAGCACGGTCTCGCCGAGCATGATGATCAGGAACAGTCGCATGCGCTCCACGACGTGCTCGGCGTCGAACGCCAGCTGCCGTGAATCGATCCGTCGACCCGGCACGGGATGCGCCAGCCAGGTACCGATCAGGTCGACGGCGGCCGCCGCGGCCCAGAACCACAGGCGCGTGCCGGGCTCCACCATCGCACCGATCAGCCACAGCGGGGTCGAGACCATGAACCACAGCAGGACCCGCAGGTAGTGCCCGCGCAGGGCGTTGTCAGGTGCAGTGACAGCGGCGTAAACGCTGGGCCCGATGAGCGCCGCCAGCATCGGCACCACGAACAGCCACGGGCTGTCGTCGAAGGCATGCGCGATGCCCGCATTGGCGAACAGACCGAGGGCCATCACCGCCACAGTGATCAGCTTCGTGCCCTTGCGCTCGATATCGAGCATGGTGATCTCGAAGGTGGTGAACGTCCAGATGCCCACCACCGCGATCAACGCCACCAGCGTCTCCGCCCCGCCCCGCCAGGTCAGATGCGCGACGAAGTGATGGGTCAGCTGGCCCAGCGCCAGGACGAAGACCAGATCGAAGAACAGCTCGAGGGGCGAGACCGCACGCGATAGCGGCATACGCGGTGCGCTCATGGCTTCCTCCTAGGTGACGCCGTGTTCGAGCACTTCGCAAAGCAGCCTCAGCCTACCTATCTGCGAGTGCTCGAGCCGTTAGCTGCCACGCCGGTGCAACCCCGTATCACAGTGGCCATTGCACATGTTTGACCTCGAAGAATTCCCTGAACCCCTCCTCGCCGCCTTCTCGGCCGATACCGCTGTGGCCGGGTCCGCCCCAAGGGGCGTCGGCGCGCATCCCACCGCCGCCATTGATGGTCACCGTGCCCGAACGCAGCCGCCGGGCGAACTCGATGGCGTGTACGGTCGGCCCCCAGACGTTGGCGTTCAGTGCGTATTTGACGTCGTTGGCCATGCGGACGGCATCGTCTGGATCGGTGTAGGGAATGACGACACCGACCGGCGCGAACAGCTCTTCCTGGGCGATTTCGGCCTCGTTCGGCACTCCGGTTACCAGGGTGGGTTCGAGGAAGAATCCGTCGTCGAGGCCTGCGGGTCGTCCACCGCCGACAGGGATCTGGGCACCCGTGGCGCGGGCCCGGGAAAGAATACCTTCGACATTGTCGCGGTGTTCGCCGGTGATGAGTGGGCCCAGAACAGTATCGGGTGCGAACGGATCGCCGACGATGAGACTGCGCAGGAACACACCCGAGCGTTCGACGTACTCGTCGAAGTCGGCTCGGGGCACCAGGGTTCGTGTGGTTGCGCCGCAGGCTTGACCGCTGTTGCGGGTGAAGCGCAACGCTGAGGCTGGAACGGCGCGTGCCAGGTCGGTGCCGGGCAGCACGATGTTGGGTGATTTGCCGCCGAGTTCGAGGACGACTTTCTTCAAGGTGGGCGCGGCGAGGGTGAGGATCTTGCTGCCGACGGTGGGGGAGCCGGTGAAGGTGACCATGTCGACTTCGGGGGCGGTGACGACCTGTTCGGTGACCGCTGGTGGTCCGAAGACGAGATTGACTGCGCCAGTGGGGAATCCGGCTTCTTCGACCAGTTTGACGAATGCTGAGGTCAGTAGAACGGCTTTGGGGGAGGTGACCAGGATGGTGGAGCAGCCTGCGGCGAGGGCGGCGCCGAGTTTGTAGGCGCTCATCATGATCGGGACGTTGTAAGCCACGATCGCGGCGACCACGCCTGCGGGTTGGCGCAGGAGCAGGCTGCTGGTGGTGATCGGGTCGTGGTCGAGGGGCAGGGGTTGTTCGTAGCCCTCGCGTGGTCCGCGGGTGGCGGCGTCGGCGAACCAGCGGAAGAATTTCGCGGGTAGGTCGACGTGGAGGGTGGGTCCGCTGCTGATCGGGGTGCCGATCTCGGTGGCTGCTATGTGGACCAGAGTCTCCCGATTGTCTTGGAGCTGGTCGGCCAGGCGGTGGAGTAGTGCGCCGCGTTCGGTTGGGCCCAGGCGGCTCCATTCGCCGCCGTCGAAGGCGCGTTGCGCGGCTGAGATGGCAGTGGTGACCTGGTCGGGGCCGGTGGCGGGGGTGAGTGTGACCTGCTGGCCGGTGGCGGGGTTGATCGTGGTGATCGGGTCACCGTCGCCGCGGGTCCAGCGGCCGTCGATGTAGCTCGCGGCCTCGCCGATGAGGGCAGTCATGCGTGAATCCTTTTCGGGTCGAGAGGTGTCGGGAAGTGAGAAGCGCCCGAGGTTCAGTGATTTCAATACAATATATTTGCTGGCGTGGAGGGTGTTTCCGCAATTCGCAGACTGTCCAATTTCCTGGACAGATGTGGACGAGAGGCGACCGTAATCTCCTGAAATCGGCACGACGGAGTTCCCGTGCAGCCGTGGAGAGTTGGGTAATCACACATGAGCAAGATTTCCGAAGCAGACAAAATTGCCGAAGCGTCGATGGCGGTCGTCGACCGGCACATCGCCGCGATGGGCAGCCGCGACGTCGACACGATCGCCGCGGACTATTCCGAGGACACGGTCATCATCACGACATTGGCCCCGGAGCCGCTCGTTGGCAAGGCCGCTATGAAAGCCTTCCTGGCGACGCTGTTGGCCGCTGGAGCCGACGAGCTCGATGCCGCCGCCGCACCTACTTTCACGCGCAAAGAGGCTGTCGGCGAATACGTCTACCTCGCTTTCGATCTGGGCAACGGCAAGACCGCGACCGAGACCTACCACGTCAAGAACAACGAAGTCGTGTTCGAGACCGCTACTTTCTGACAGTGGTGACGACGAAATAGCCGATCGTGGCATCGGTGCCTTCAGACACCGATGCCACGATCATGCTCCTAACGCGGTGTATTCGGTGTGATGGTCGCGAATGACCAGGGCTGAGCGCAGGTTCCACAGACCGGTCGGGTCTGTGGAGTCGTAGCCGGTGAGTCGCAGAATTCGTTTGAGCCGGTAGTCGACACTGTTGGGGTGCAGGTGCAGCCGACGGGCGGTACGACGGCGGTCGAGGCCGCTGTCGATGTAGCAACGCAGGGTCGCGAGAAGATCGGGGTGTTCCTCGAGCGGATCGAGCACCGTGGACAGTGCATCGCGGCCGGGCCCGGGACGGGTCAGCTGATATTCGACCGCGATATCGCTGAACCGGTGCAGCCGACCTGTCATGCCCAGCCTGGTGGCCAGATCCAGTGCGGCGTGGACCTGTTCGGCCACCGCCGGCAAGTCGGTGGTGAGTGCGTGCATCGTCAGCGCTGTCGGAACGGTGCCGTCGGCAGTGACGAGGCAATCGTTGAAGGCGGCGAGTGCGGCATAGTCGTTGGGCGCGGTATCGGGAATCAGGATGGTTGCGCCGTTGTCCGCGAGCAAGGTCAGAGCGTTCGGGCCGAAACGGCGACGCACCTCGAAGTACATTCGAGCGGCGACCGGTTCAGCGGCGGTGGGCGGTCCCTCATGATGCCGGCCGCGCAGCGGCGGAAGGCGCATCGCGAGGATGGTGTAAGAATCGGCGACGCCGATGTGGCTGCAGTGGCCGAGTATTTTCGCCGAGTCGCCCCGCAACAGTGCGGCGGCGACGGCACGGCCCTCGTCGACCCGTTCGTTCGATCGAGCCTGCTTGTACACCCGTGCGACGATTTCGGTCGCCGCACGTACCGCACGCAGGACTGAATCCGCCGTCGGTGGTGTCTCGATGGATATGACCAGTTCCATGGCCCCGATGACGATCGACAGTGTGGTGTCGAGGCTGACGCCCAAACGAACACAGCCGGCCACAGCACGCTCCAGTTGTGCGGCGGCGTCGCTGTCGAGATCGGTGGCCGACGCGAATGATCTGGAGGCGAGTGTGAGTAGCTGCTCGCGCACCTCATCGGACGCGCTGTGTGCGCTCATCGCGGAGTCGACCATCCGGGTGATCGTGTGGTTCACCTCGTGAACTCCCATCCTGCGGTTCCTCGACTGGGCGGCTGCGGCGAGTCGAGTGCGCCCAGTACTGGGCAACTCAGGCGAGCCTATGTCTCGATGTTGCGGTGCGGTGTCCAGCAATTTGGACACGACCTGACCTGGTCAACTGCACAGAAAGTGGGTGTTACAGAGGGGGCTGATGACATGTATGAGGCATAATGCATAAATAAGCGACCGAAAGGACCGACATGGAACCCACGCTGCAGGGTTTGCCGCGCAGTCCGAACAAGCAACGTCACCAGCTGTCGGAGGACGTCGCGACCTACGTTCGCGAGCTGATCATCACCGGTCAGGTGCGGCCGGGCGACTTTTTGCGGATCGAACCGGTCGCCGAGGCTGTCGGCGTCAGCAACACCCCGGTGCGGGAAGGGCTGCTGCTGCTCAGCGGCGAGGGTTTCGTCGAGCTCGTGCCGCGCCGCGGGTTCATGGTGTCGGCCTTCAGTAAACAGGATGTGCGCGACTTGTTCTGGGCGCAGGCCACGATGGCGGGGGAGCTGGCGGGAAGGGCTGCCAAGTCGATCTCCCCGCGCGAACTCGATCATCTGGCGGGTGTCGTGGAGGCGCATGCCAGGGCGGCCGCGAGCGGATCCGATGACGAGCTCGTCACCTACGGTCACGAATTCCATCGCTCGATCAACTTGGCAGCGGACTCGCGCCGGTTGGCCATGTTGCTGGCCACGGTCGTCAAGCAGCTGCCGAATCGCTTTTACATCAATATCGAAGGCCATGGCGAGGACACGTTGCGCGACCACCCGCTGATCCTCGAAGCGCTGCAGAAGCGCCGCCCCAAGGCCGCCAATGCCCTGATGCGCGAACACATCATGTCCAGTGCCGACGAACTGATCGGCATGCTGGAGAAGCAGGGTCTGTGGGCCGAGCTCCAGAAGTCCACGGCCTGAACCGATCCCGTCGAACGACGTGATCGGTGCGTCTGCGAAGCCACCGAATCGCTCGGTAGAGCCCCCTCGCCCAGGCTCCTGGGCTGATCACCGCGTTGGCGTGCCGATATGAAATATAGTATATATAAATGGTACGTTGCGTGCGTCACAGTGGCGAGAGGACTTTCAATGACGAAGTCGGTTATGACCGGGGTGCTGCCTGCCCATCCCGAGGCGTCTTACATCGACGGCAGCTGGGTTCCGGTGTCATCGTCGGAGACCTTCGAGGTCGTGAACTGCAGCACCGAAGAGGTCGTGACCGCCGTCGGCGCGGCAACCGTTGACGATGTGGACGCCGCGGTGCGGGCGGCGCGCACGGCATTCGACACCGGGCCGTGGCCGCTGATGTCGCCCACCGAGCGAGCCGGGTACCTGCGAGCGATCGCCGCCGAGCTGACCAGGCGGGGCGACGACTTCGCCCAGTTGTGGTCGGTCGAATCGGGTATCGCGTACGCGCTGGCGAAGACCAGGCTTCCGCTGTTCCTGTCCGGCGCGTTCAACGCCTATGCGGATCTGGCCGAGACCTTCGCCTTCCGGGAGTCGCGCACACCCGCGGCCGGTGGTGCCGGTCTGCTAGTGCGCGAGCCGGTCGGTGTCGTGGCGGCGATCGTGCCGTGGAACGGTCCGGCCGGATTGATGGCTTACAAGTGCGCGCCCGCTCTGCTGGCCGGGTGCACCGTGGTGCTGAAGCCGCCGCAGGAGGCGCCGACCTCGGCCTACCTGTTCGCCGAGATCTGTGACCAGGTCGGACTGCCCCCGGGTGTGCTCAATGTGGTGACCGCCGACCGGCAGGTATCGGAATCGCTGGTCCGTCACCCCGGAGTCGACAAGGTGACCTTCACCGGTTCGACGGCGGCGGGGCGTGCGATCGGCGCGATCTGTGCCGACCGGATGGCGCGTTGCACCCTCGAGCTCGGCGGTAAGTCGCCGGCCCTGGTGCTCGACGACTACGACATCGGCACGGCGGCGAAGGTTCTCGCGGGTGGCATCAGCTACCTGGCCGGGCAGGTCTGTCACAGCCTGACCCGCGTGATCGTGTCCGAGAAGCGCCACGACGAACTGGCCGACGCGCTCGGTACCGCGATGAGCGCGCTGCGTGTAGGGGACCCGTTCGACGAGACCGTCAACATGGGACCGCTCGCCTCCGCTCGCCAACGTGAACGCGTCGAAAGCTACATCGCCGCAGGCAAAGCCGACGGCGCGCGTCTGGTCACCGGCGGCGGCCGACCGGCCGGGCTGGAACGCGGCTTCTTCGTGGAGCCGACCGTTTTCGCGAACGTCGACAACAAATCGGTGATCGCGACCGAGGAAATCTTCGGACCTGTGCTCGCCGTCATCGCGGCGAAGGACGAGGACGACGCCATCGCGCTGGCCAACGACAACCCCTACGGGCTCAACGCCGCGGTCTTCACCAACGACACCGACCGCGCCTACCGCGTCGCGCGCAAACTGCGCACCGGCACAGTGGGGCACAACGGTCCGCGCACCGACTTCTCGATCGCTTTCGGCGGCTTCAAGCTGTCGGGCGTCGGCCGCGAGGGCGGCACCGAGGGTCTGCTGCCGTTCCTGGAGACCAAGACGCTGGTGCTCGAGAACCAGCCGACCGACGCCTCGGGATTCGGCAACTAGTTTTCGCACCGACAAATTTCCGGAGAAGGGCCCTGTCGACTTCTGTCGACAGGGCTCTTCT
This sequence comes from Nocardia sp. NPDC058114, assembly GCF_042884695.1. NCBI lineage: Bacteria > Bacillati > Actinomycetota > Actinomycetes > Mycobacteriales > Nocardiaceae > Nocardia > Nocardia sp. NPDC058114. The sequence goes on from NZ_JBHVTK010000001.1 coordinate 1,616,592, forward strand.
GCTGTTCGTTGAAATCCAGAATTACTGCTGACCGAAATATTTTGTATGTCCACATTATTGGACATCTTGTTGCTGGATTCCTGCTTAGCCTCGCAGAGGAAGGACGGCGCGCAGGTTGGCGCCGTTTTCCTTATGTGAGCGCATATCGCGCGAATTCTGATCGGTCGGGAGCAGCGGTGCTCGCCGACCAGCTGGAGGTTTCACGAAATGTTCTGGACCAAGAACTCTCGTCCCCGACGGGCCGCGGCCGGTCTCACCCTCGCGCTCGCTCTCGCATCGGGTAGCTGGCTGGATTCCTCGGTCGCACTGGCGGATCCGGGAGCGAGGTTTGTGGTGATCACCGGGGCCGGTTCGTCGAATATCAGCGTGCTGGGTCTCGACAGCGCAGGCGGGTTGTCGAAGGTGGCGGGATCGCCGTTCGCCTCGGGAACCGGTGCGCTGTCGGTGACGATTACTCCAGATGGCCGGAAGGTCTATTCGGCGAACGTCGTGTCGGGCACAGTGAACGGATTCGATCTCGGTGCCGACGGCAGGCTCACTCCCATCGCCGACGCGCACTTCGACCTCGGCGGCCCCGGTGTGGGAATCCTGGCGGCACCCGATGGCAAGACAGTGTTTGTGACCACCGGCACGGTGACGAACGAGATCCGTGCCTACCGGATCACCAGCACGGGCGGACTCACCCCGACCGGGGCAACTCCGGTGCCGATCCCTGGGATCAGCGGACTGAGCATGCCCGCCATCTCGCCCGACGGAAAGTATCTCTTCATGGTGGGCTGGCTCGACGCCACGGTGCTGAGCTATGCCGTGGGGCCGAACGGCGCGCTGACGCAGGTGGATTCGGTACCCGCTGGATTGATGTCGACTATTCCCGGCGTCACTCCGGACGGACGCTTTCTTTACACCAGCAATGAGGCAGAGGGCAATGTATCGGGCTATTCGATCGGCGCCGACGGGAAACTGACACCGGTACCCGGATCCCCCTTCCGTACCGGCTTGATGCCGCTGCCGCACGGCGCGATGTTCACTTCCGACAGCAAACGCATGTACATGGCCGAGGCGATGGCGGGCGGCATCGCCGGATTCGAGATCGCCGAGAACGGCGCGCTGACCACGCTGCCCGGTACGCCCTACAAGGCGCCGGCGGGCACGCTGCCGGGCCGTGTTCTGGTCGACTCGGTATCGCAACATGTCTTCCTCATCGACACTCTCACCGTTCAAGGCACTTCACGAGTGCATACCTATGCGATGGCGCCCGACGGGCGGCTCACGTTGACCGATGCCCCTTCGGTCGATACCGGCCTGCTCTTCGCCGACGGGCCGAATGCGTGGGTGGCGACCCAGTGACGATCGGTCCGAGCCCCTCGCGCGGCGGGATATTACATATATTATATTCAGGAAGGACTCATATTTCAGCTGCCAAGGGAGGCACACGATGAAACCGTACCGCTCGATGCTCTTCGTCCCCGGTCACAAGGGCGCCTGGGCCGACAAGGGCGTCGCATCCGGTGCTGACGCGCTGATCCTCGACCTCGAAGACTCGGTGCCCGCCGCCGACAAGATCGAGGCACGCGGCATCGTCGCCGCCACCATCGACCGCCTCACCGCCGAGGGCGTGCGCCCCGACCTGTGGGTCCGGGCCAACCCGGAGATCAGTGGACTGCTCGGCGGCGACCTGGAGGCCATCGTGCGTCCGGGGCTGGCCGGACTGTTCCTGGCCAAGGTGTTCACCGCCGAGGAGATCGTGCGCCTGGACGCGGTCCTGAGCCACATCGAACAGCGCGAGGGTCTCGAGGTGGGCACCGTGCAGTTGATCGTGTCCTTCGAGACCGCGGTGTCGATGGCGCACTGCGAGGACATCGCGGGCGCGAGCCCCCGGGTGGCCTCGCTGCTCGGTGCCACCGGTCCCAATGCCGACGTCGGCCGGGAACTCGGCTTCGAGTTCACTCCCGGCGGGCTCGAAACGCTGTACCTGCGCAGCCGGATCATCCTGGCGGCCAAGGCGAACGGGCTGCACCACCCGGTGACCGGCGTGTGGCAGGACATCAAGGATCTCGAGGGTGCGCGTCGTTTCTGCCTGGACAACCGCCAGCTCGGCTACCGCGGTCTGGTGGCGATCCACCCGTCGCACGTGGCCATCGCCAACGAGGTGTTCTCGCCGTCGCCCGAGACCGTCGACTACTGCCGGCGCATGATCGTGGCGTTCCGGGAAGCCGAAGCCGCAGGCAGCGCCGCGGTCGACTTCGAGGGCCAGCACGTCGATCTCGCCCACGTCAAGACCGCCGAGGGCATCATCGCCCTGTCTGACGCCGTGTCGGCCAACGCGTAACCAGCACAAAAAAGAAGGGGGTGGCCGCGGCCACCCCCTTCTTCATGTTCTGAGCTGATCAGCCCACGATCAGCAGAACCGTCTCGGCGACGCAGGCCGGCTTGGCCTCACCGCCGTCGAGCACATACTTCGTCGTCACCGAAGCTCCAGCCGGAGTCTCGGTGACATCGGTGATCGTGACGGTCGCCCGAAGTTCCGATCCGGCGCGCAGCGGCGCCGGAAAGCGAACCTTGTTGACGCCGTAGTTGACCCGGGCCGAGCCGAAGGTGAAATCCAGGAGCTCCGGCCGGAAATGGGAGATCAGCGAGAGCGTGAGATATCCATGGGCGATGGTGCCGCCGTAGGGTCCCGTGGCAGCACGCTCCGGGTCGACGTGGATCCACTGCTCGTCGTCGGTGACCACGGCGAACGCGGAGATCCGCGTCTGGTCGACGAGAAACGGTTCACTCGGGCCGATCGGCTCGCCCACCGCGGCGCGGACCTCGTCGAGGGTGGTGAAAACGCGGGTCACGATGTCTCCTGGCTAATCGGTGGTGAGATCGACGGTGGCATTCGGTCCGGCGGATTCGCCACCGGGGCCGAACAATTCGAGTGCGACACCGTCGGGTACCTCGGTGGCGAGCAGCCGGGCGGGCTGACCGCAGAACAGCGGCGCCCTGCCCCGGTGCCGTAGCTCGCGTGCGGGCGACCCGCCCATCAACCGGTGGACCTCCGCCAACGCGATGGCTTGCAACGGGCCGTGCACGACCAGCCCGGGGTAACCCTCCACACCGGTGGCATAGGGCCAGTCGTAGTGGATGCGGTGCGCGTTGGCGGTGGCCGCGGAGAACCGCGCGAGCAGTGACGGATCGGTGCGCAGCTCCCAGGCGTTGTCCGAGGCTCGGTGCAACGGGGGGCCCGGAACGGTGTTCTCGGCCTGCGGGAACACCGCGGGCCGCTCGGGGGCGGGCGCGGCCTCCCGATAGATCAGGTTCTGCGTCTCCTCGACGGCGAGTTCGTCAGTGTCGTCGAACAATCGGATCTGGACGTCGACCACCACCAGTGCGCCCGAGCGCCCCTTCTTCTCCGACACCGAGATGACCTCGGCCTCGCGGCGCACGGTCGATCCGACGAGAAGTGGTGCGTGGAAACGGATCTCACCACCGGCGAACATCCGACGCGGCAGGTCGACCGGCGGCAGGAACGACCCGCGTCGCGGGTGTCCGTCGACACCGAGGACACCGGAGGCAGCCCACCGGGGCAGGGCCACCCAGTGCCACAGCGGTGGCAGCGGATCACCGGGGCCCGGGGTGGGCAGACCGTCGTCGAGCAGGGCCGCCAACGCGGCCACCGGAGCGGGATCGAGGAGCTCGGTGGAGGTTTCCAGATGCGGCTGCCAGTCGGAGGCGGTCACATGAACCGCCCGCCGGTCACCTCGAGCACGGTGCCCGTCATGTACGAGGACATGTCGGAGGCGAGAAACAGTGCCACCGTGGCGATCTCGTCGATCTCACCGGCGCGGCCGAGGGGAATCTCGGCCATCTTCTGGTCCCATACCTTCTGCGGCATGGCTTCGGTCATGGCGGTACGGATGAGGCCGGGCTGGATGGCGTTGACCCGAACACCCAGGTGCGCGAGCTCTTTCGCCGCTGCTTTGGACAGGCCGACGATGCCGGCCTTGGCCGCGGAGTAGTTGGTCTGGCCGGGCAGGCCGATCTTGCCCGAGAGCGAGGACATGTTGATGATGGCGCCGTTGCCGCGCTCGCGCATCACCGCACCGGCCAGGCGGGTGCCGTTCCATGTGCCCTTGAGATGCACGGCGATGACCTGGTCGAACTGGTCCTCGGTCATTTTGCGCATGGTCGCGTCGCGGGTGATGCCCGCGTTGTTGATCATGACGTCGACGGGGGAGAAGGATTCGGCGGCGGCGTCGAGCAGGGTCTGGACATCGTCGGCGACGGTGACGTCACAGCGCACACCACGAGCGACAGCCGCGCCGCCGAGCTTGTCGGCGGCGGCTTCGGCGGCCGCACCGTCGATGTCACCGATGATGACGCGGGCACCCTCGGCGATGAACCGTTCGGCGATCGCGTAGCCGATGCCCTGGGCGGCGCCGGTGATGACGGCGGTCTTGTCGGCCAGAAGTGGTCCGGTCATGATGCTTCCTCACTGTCGGTGGTGGCGTCGAGCTGCGCCAGGATGCGTCGGGCACGGTCGAGGACGGGCTTGTCGACCATGGCACCGTCGACAACGGCGACACCCGAAGTGTCGGTGATCGCCGCGAAGATTTTTCGGGCCCACGCCTGTTCGTCCGCGCTGGGCCGGAAGGCTGTGGCCACGGGGTCGAGTTGGCGTGGGTGGATGCAGAGTTTGCCGGTGAAACCGAGCCGCCTGCCGTAACGGGCGTCGTCGTCGACCAGGTCGGCGTCATCGACGACGGCGGTAACGCCGTCGATCGGGCCGGGCAGGCCCGCTGCGGCCGAAGCGAGCACGAGAGCGTGCCGAGTCCCGGCCAGCGCGTCGCGGTCGGTGGGGTCCACCCCGAGTTCGGCGGCGAGGTCGAAGGTGCCGACCGCGAGTCGATCCACTCCCGGTGTGGCGGCGACGGCTGCTGAATGCAGCACCCCCGCAGCGGTTTCGATCAAGGCGATCAGCAAGGGTTCGGTCCGGCCGATGGCGGCTTTGGGACGGTAGGGACCGCTTCGTCGACTCGACTGCCCCTCGGCGAGCGCCGCGACGACACCGTCGAGAACCCCGACTTCGGCTTTCGGCAGCATCACCGCGCAGCGCAGCGGTGCCAGTGCTGCGAGATCGTCGTCATGCCAGACGGTTCCGGCCGCGTTGATGCGCACGGCGCACTCGTTGCCCGCTTCGATCCAGGCCACGGCGTTCTCGCGCGCGGTCTCTTTGGCATCGGGGGCGACGGCGTCCTCGAGATCGAGCACGACCAGGCCGGGGTTCGCCGCCGCGGCCTTGGCGAAACGTTCGGGACGATCGGCCGGGACGAACAACAGCGTCGCGGCGGAGCGCACCCGCGTCGCCAGATCGGTGGCGATACCGGTACTCACGCGCGCTTCTTCGCTTCGCGCACGAGCCCGCCACCGATGATCAGGCGCTGGATCTCGCTGGTGCCCTCGTACAGGCGCAACAGGCGGACATCGCGGTAGATGTGCTCGACGGTGACTTCACGCATGTAGCCGCTGCCGCCGTGGATCTGCACCGCGTTGTCTGCGACCCGGCCGACCATCTCGGTGCAGAAGAGCTTGGCCACCGACGGTGAGATCCGCCGGTCCTCGCCGGAGACGTACTTGGCGGCGGCGTCGCGCACCAACGCGCGGCCCGCCATCACGCCGGTCTGCATATCGGCGATCATCGCCTGGACCAACTGGAAATCACCGATGGCCGTGCCGCCCTGGGTGACGGTGGCGGCGTAGGCAACCGACTCGTCGAGCGCGCGCTGGGCGGTGCCGACAGCGAGCGCGGCGATGTGGACGCGGCCACGCGACAGAGAGGCCATAGCGGCCTTATAACCTACGTTCTCCGAGCCACCTACCAGGGCGTCTGCGGGAACGCGGACATCGGTGAAGGTGACATCGGCGGTCCACGCACCCTCCTGACCCATCTTCGCGTCCTTGGGGCCGACGATGACTCCCGGTGTATCGGCGGGCACCAGGAATACGGCGATACCGGGACCGTCCGGGCCGGGCTCCGCGGTGCGGGCGAACGTGACGAACAGATCGGCCAGGGGAGCGTTGGTGATGAAGCGCTTCTGACCGTCGATCACCCAGTCGTCACCGTCACGCCGTGCACGGGTGCGCAGCCCCGCGGGGTTGGAGCCCGCACCGGGTTCGGTGAGCGCGAAGGAGGCCAGCACCTCGCCCGAGGCGATCCGCTCGAGCCACTGCTTCTTCTGCTCATCGGTGCCGTAGTTCACCAGCACCTGGCCCGCGATGCCGTTGTTGGTGCCGAACAGCGACCGCAGCGACAGGCTGGTGTAGCCGAATTCCATGGCGAGCTCGACATCCTGGGTGAGATCGACGCCGAGGCCGCCCCACTGCTGCGGAATCGCGTACCCGAACAGCCCCATCTCGGCTGCGGCCTGGCGGATGTCGTCCGGAATCGCGTTGGTGTCGAGGATCTCCTGCTCGCGCGGGACCACCTTCGTGCGGATGAAAGTACGGACGTGGGCCAGGATCGGATCGAAGTCCTCGGCACTGAGTTCGGACACTCTCGGCTCCTTTGTTTGAGCGCAGTTGATACTAGATATAATATATGATGATACAATATATGATGAGTCCGCACGGTGGGGTACCATCCGTCCGGCACCATCTAGTACATAATATATTCCGAGAGGACGCGACATGGCTGGCCTGTATTTCGAGGAGTTCGAGCCGGGAATGGTCATCGACCATCCCACCCGCCGCACGGTCACCGAGGCGGACAACACGTTCTTCAGCGTGATGACCCTGAACCTGGCGCCGCTGCATCTCGACGCCGAGTACAGCAAGAACTCCATCTACGGTCAGCGACTGGTGAACAGCCTGTTCATCCTCGGCCTGGTGTCGGGCATCACGGTGCCGGAGACCACCCAGGGCACCACCCTGGGCAACCTGGGTTTCGAGCAGATCAAGTTCCCCAAGCCCGTCTTCCACGGCGACACGATCCACGTGCAGACCAAGATCGAGAGCAAGCGGGAATCCAAGAGCCGCAACGACTCCGGCATCGTGATGTTTCGCCACCTCGGCATCAACCAGCGTGACGAAGTGGTCTGTGACGCCCTGCGCGTCGGTCTGATGATGAAGCGACCGGCCGAGCAGGCCTGATCCGGTCCGACGAATCACCAACGAGGAGGACACGTCATGGTGGACGTTCAGCCTGTCGAGCAGCCGGCCTGGGTTCCCGACGAGCAGATCCGTGAGCGCAGCCGTCTGCTGACGGCGATGCGCGGCTGGGGCTTCGGCGACGATGCCACGGCAGTTACCGAGCTCAATCGCCGGGCGATCGCCGAACCCGAATGGTTCTGGCAGGCGGCGGCAACCGACCTGGGCGTGGACTTCTCGGTCCCGTTCGACCGCGCCGTCGACGAATCGGCCGGAAAACCCTTCCCTCGGTGGTTCACCGGCGGTGGTGTGAACATCGCGCAGCTGGCCGCGCATCGGCACGCGCAAGGAAGCAATGCCGACCGCACCGCGATCGTTTACGAGGGTGACGAGGGTGAGCGTCGCACGCTGACCTTCGCCGAACTCGACGTCGAGGTGCGCCGCTTCGCCGCCAACCTCACTCAGCTGGGTGTGCGGCGTGGCGACCGGGTGGTGCTGTTCATGCCGGTGGTGCCCGAAGCGGCCGTGGCGTTCCTCGCGATCGCCATGATCGGGGCCGTCTCGGTGCCGACCTTCAGCGGGTACGCACCGGACGCACTCGCGACCCGCCTGCAGGATTCCGAGGCGGTGCTGCTGGTGACCGCGGACGGTACGACCCGGCGTGGCAAGCGCGTCGAGCTGAAGGCCACCGCGGACGCGGCGCTGGAGGCGGCGCCCTCGGTCCGCAAGGTCGTGGTCATCCGGCATCTGGGCACCGACGTGCCGATGCACGCCGGCCGCGATGTGTATTACGACGAACTCGACGCCGACCCGGCCCCGGTGGCGACCGCCGACACCGAGTCCAACGACCCGCTGACCATCGTCTACACCTCGGGCACCACCGGTCGCCCGAAGGGCATCGTGCACTCGCACGGAGGCTTCGCGGTGAAGACCGCGGTCGATTTCGGCTACGGCTTCGATGTGCACGACGGCGATGTTGTCTCCTGGATCACCGATCTCGGCTGGCTCGTCGGTCCGATGCTGATGACCGGCCCGCTGCAACTGGGCGCGACGATCGTGATGATCGAAGGGCTGCCCACCCATCCGACCGCGAGCCGGATGTGGGAGATCATCGAACGCAACGGCGTCACCGTGGCCGGTATCGCGCCCACCGCGGCTCGAGCGCTGAAAGCGGCGGGAGATGCTGTCACCCACGAGATGCCGAGCCTGCGGACCTTCGTTTCCACCGGCGAAGCCTGGGATGAACCCACCTGGTGGTGGCTGTTCTCCGAGGTCGGCGGTGGCAAGCGACCGATCGTCAACTACAGCGGCGGCACCGAGGTCGGCGGCGGCATCCTGATCGGCTATCCCTTCCTGCCTGCGGCCCCGGCGGCCTTCACCGGTGCACTGCCCGGCGTCGACGCCGCGGTATTCGGCGAGGACGGCAAGCCGGTCGTCGGTGAGATCGGGGAACTGGTGGTGCGCAACACCTTCCCCGGCATGACCCACGCCTTCTGGCAGGAGCGCGAGCGCTACCTCGAGACCTACTGGAACCAGTGGGACGGTATCTGGGTGCACGGCGACCTCGCCAGCATCGATGATCAGGGCATGTGGCGCATCCACGGCCGCTCCGACGACACCATCAAACTCTCGGGTCGCCGGGTCGGCCCCGCCGAGATCGAAGCGGCGCTGTTGCGCGACAACAGGATCGCCGAAGTCGCCGTGATCGGCGTCCCCGACGAACTGCGCGGACAGCGCGCGGTGGCCTTCGCGGTCCTGCGCGCCGCGGGGGAGACCCCACAGGACCTGCAGGACACCGCGACCGGCAACGCGGGGCGCTCGTTCGCCCCGGCGGTGGTCGTCGTGGAAAGCCTGCCCAAGACCAAGAACGGAAAAATCATGCGCCGGGCCATTCGGTCCCGGTTCCTCGGGTCACCGATCGGCGACATGTCCGCTCTCGACCCCACCACCCCACTCGAAGCGATCCCCGTGTCCGCGGGCGACGAACAGGAGTAGCAATGACTGCCGCTACCGACACCGATGACAATGTCGAGGTCGTCCGTCAGGCGACGCGCGAGCTCGCGCGCAAGTTCGACAACAACTACTGGCTCGACAAGGACAACAAGCACGAATACCCCTGGGACTTCGTGAAAGCCTTCGCCGCGGGCGGTTGGCTCGGCGCGATGATCCCCGAGGAGTACGGCGGCATCGGGCTCGGCCTGAAAGAGACCGCGGTCATGCTGGGCGAGATCTCGGCCTCCGGCGCCGGCATGAGCGGTGGCTCGGCGATCCACTTCTACGCGTTCCCGCCCGCGCCGATCGTGAAGTACGGCTCGGAGGCGATGAAGCGCGAGTTCCTGCCCCAGCTCGCCTCCGGCGATCTGCTGATGGCCTTCGGCGTCACCGAACCCACCGCGGGCGTTGACACTTCGCGGATCAAGACCAAGGCCACCAAGGTCGACGGCGGTTGGGTGATCAACGGGCAGAAGGTGTTCATCACCAATGCCCAGAACGCGCACAAGATCCTGCTGCTGGCCCGTACCTCGCCGCGTCGCGACGACAAGCCGCTGTGGGGCATGTCGCTGTTCCTGGCCGACATGGATCGCTCCAAGATCACCGTCCGCGAGATCGACAAGCTCGGCCGCGCCGCGATCGACACCAACGAGCTGTTCATCGACAACCTCGAGGTGGCCGACGATCGCCTCGTCGGCGAGGTCGACAAGGGCTTCTACTACCTGCTCGACGGCCTGAACCCCGAACGCATCGTGGTCGGCATGGAAGGTGTGGGTCTCGGCCGCGCCGCGCTCGAGATCGGCGCCGAATACGCCAAGAACCGTGTCGTCTTCGATCGCCCGATCGGCCAGAACCAGGCTGTGGCACACCCGTTGGCCGATTCCTGGATCCGTCTGGAAGCCGCTGAAGGCATGATCATGCGGGCGGCGGACTTGTTCGACGCGGGTCTGCCGTGCGGTCCCGAGGCGGCCGCGGCCAAGTACCTCGGCGCCGAAGCCGGCTTCGAGGCGTGTGACCGCGCGTTCTCCACGCTCGGCGGGTACGCCTACGCGAAGGAGTACCACATCGAGCGGCTGTGGCGGGAGGTGCGTCTGCTGCGTAATGCGCCGTTCTCCCAGGAGATGGTGCGCAACTACATCTCCCAGCAGGTGCTCGGCCTACCGCGTTCCTACTAGGAGGGAAGAACCGATGACGGGACCGTTGACGGGTGTGCGTGTTGTCGTGCTGGCAGGCATGGGGCCGGTGCCCTACGTGTCGATGTTGCTGGCGGACATGGGCGCCGACGTCGTCCGGGTGGTGCGCCCGCGGCACCGCTCGGCGCGCGAGCTGAGCCAAACTGTCGGCCTGACCGAGGAGACCGATGTGGTCAATCGCGGTGTCGGGTCGATAGCGGTGGATCTGAAGGACCCGGCCGGGCGCGAAGCTGTTCTGCGCCTGGCTGATTCGGCCGATGTGTTCATCGAGGGCTATCGCCCCGGTGTCACCGAACGGCTGGGTCTGGGCCCCGAGGAGGCCACCGCGCGCAACCCCCGTCTGGTCTACGTCCGGCTCACCGGTTACGGCCAAACCGGTCCCCGTGCGCAGGACGCCGGACACGACATCAACTATGTCGCCCAGTCCGGCGCCCTGCACGCACTCGCGTCCGAGGGCGGCGCGCCGAGACCGCCGATCAATCTGCTCGGCGATTACGCGGGCGGCGGTGCGATCGGCGCGTTCGGCATCGCCTGCGCACTGGTGGAAGCCGCGCGCACCGGGCGCGGTCAGGTGATCGACGCCGCGATGGTCGATGGCGTCGCGGTGCTGACCGCGAAGTTGCAGGGGTTGCGTGCCGCCGGGCTGTACTCCGACGAGCCGGGTACCAATTTCCTGGATTCGGGCGCACCGTTCTACGACACCTATCGGTGCGCGGACGGTCGGTACCTGGCCGTGGGCGCGCTCGAGCCCGACTTCTACCGCGAGTTTCTCACCAAGCTCGGTGTCGACACCAGCGACTGGCCCGGGCAGGACGATCGCGATGAGTGGCCACGCCTGCGCGAACTCATCGCCGAGGCGGTAGCCCTGCGCACCCGCGACGAATGGCAGCAGATCTATCAGGGCACCGACGCGTGCGCGTCGCCGGTCCTCACCTTCGACGAAGCGGCGCAGGACCCGCACAATGTCGAACGCGGTGTGTTCGAACGTGTTTCGGGCGTCCTGCATCCGGCGCCCGCGCCCCGCTTCGGCCGGACCCCCGCTCGGGCGCCGTCGACGCCGCCCACCGGGCTCGGTGAACTCGACGACGTTCTCACGCGGTGGTCGACCACCGCGACTTCTACCGGCGCCGCTGCGGTGTCGATCAGCGAATGAAAGGACAACACGTGTCCGGCTACGAGGACTTCTCGTCGTTGACGATCGATCGGCCCTCGGAGGGCGTGCTGCGTATCGTCCTCGACGGGCCGAATCTGAATTCGGTTGGCGCCGAGGCGCATCGGCACCTCGCTGATGTCTGGCCGGTGATCGCACTCGACGAATCCGTGCGCGCGGTGATCATCCGCGGCGCGGGGGAGCGGGCCTTCTCCGCCGGTGGCAGCTTCGACTTGGTCGAGGACATGATCGGTGACTATGCCGCCCGGACCAGAGTCATGCGCGAGGCCCGCGATCTGGTGCGCAACATCATCGAGGTGCCCCAGCCGATCATCTCCGCGATCAACGGCCCGGCCGCGGGCGCGGGCCTGGTGGCCGCGCTGCTGGCCGACATCTCGGTGGCGGGTCGCCGCGCCAAGATCGTCGACGGGCACGTGCGCCTCGGCGTGGCGGCGGGCGATCACGCGGCGATCTGCTGGCCGTTGCTCACCTCGATGGCCAAGGCCAAGTACCACCTGCTCACCAACGAGGTACTCACCGGCGAGCAAGCCGAGCGTATCGGCATGGTGTCGCTGTGTGTCGACGACGACCAGGTCCAGGACCGGGCCATGGAGATCGCGCAGAAGCTGGCCGCCGGTTCGCGGGCCGGTATCCAGGGCACCAAGATGGCGCTCAACGGCTGGTACCGGCAGGCCATGCCGATCTTCGACGCATCGCTGGGCCTGGAGTTCTACCACTTCGGCGGCCCCGATGTCGCCGAGGGCGTCGGCTCCTACCGGGAGAAGCGGGAGCCCGAGTTCTCATGAGCACCGCACGCGCGCACGGCCCGCTGGCCGGTGTCACGGTGATCGGTCTGGAACAGGCCATCGCCGCCCCGCTGTGCACCCGCCATCTCGCCGACCTCGGCGCCCGCGTGATCAAGGTCGAACAGCCCGGCTACGGCGACTCGACCCGTCACTACGACACCGTGGTCGGTGGCCTGTCGGCGCACTTCACCTGGCTCAACCACGGCAAGGAATCGGCGGCACTGGACCTGCGCGCGGCCGATGACCTCGCGGTCCTCGAAGCCATGCTGGCCGGGGCCGACGTGCTGGTGAGCAATCTCGGACCCGGCGCACTGGACCGGCTCGGCCTCGGCGTCGACGAACTCGCACGCCGCTTTCCCCGGCTGATCATCGTCGACATCTCCGGCTACGGTCGCGGCGGACCACTCGACCACAAGCGCGCCTACGACCTGCTGATCCAGGCCGAAGCGGGCTCGTGCAGTATCACCGGCACACCCGGCAACCCCGCCAAGCCCGGTATCCCGGTCGCTGATATCGGCACCGCGCTGTACTCGTATTCGGCGATCCTGGCCGCGCTCTACGACCGCGAGCGCACCGGACACGGCGCGGTCGTGCCCGTGGCGATGCTCGATGTGGTGTCGGAGATGATGGGATTCGCTCTCAATCAGGTCCTGCACGCCGATACCGAACCGGTGCCGGTGGGAATGGGCTCGCCGATGATCGCCCCGTATGGCGCCTACCCGACTTCGGACGGGCAGACGGCGGTACTCGGAACTACCAGCGACCGTGAGTGGCGGCGGATGACCGACCTCATGGGTCGCCCTGAGCTGGCCGATGATCCGCGCTATCTGCACAACGACGATCGCGTCGCCCGCCGTGGCGAGGTCGATGCGATCGTCCAACAGTGGTGTGCCACCAAGACATTGGCCGAGATCCAGGACAGTGCCGACAAGGCTGGGATCGGGAACGCGCGACTCAACGGTGTGCGCGAACTCGCCGAGCATCCGCAACTGCGCGAGCGTGACCGTTGGCGCGAGATCGGCACTCCGTCCGGTCCTGTGCCCGCCCTGCTGCCGCCGGGTACCGCACGTGACTGGCCGGTGGTGAACGGGTCGGTGCCTGCTCTCGGTGCCCACACCGACGCGATTCGCGCCGAGTTCGCGCCGACGGTGGAGTCGGGGAAGACCTGATGGATCTGCCACGCGTCGCGCAACCACCGAGCCTGAAAGCGGCTGCGGTGCAGGAGATCCGGCGCCGGATCTTCGCGGGTGAGCTCCGTCCGGGTGACAAGATCGATCAGGACGAGATCGCCGAATTCCTGGGCATCAGCAAGCTACCCGTGCGCGAGGCGCTGATCGCGCTCGAGCTGGAGAGCATCGTCGACATGCCGCCGCGCCGTGGCGCGTTCGTGGCCCCGATGACGCGTGACGATGTTCGCGATCACTACTGGCTGCTCGGCGTGGTATCGGGTCTGGCTGCCGCACGTGCGGCAGCCAGGATCTCCGATGTGTCACTGGACGCGCTCGAGGCGATCCTGAATCGGATGGAAACATCGTCGAGCCGGGACCGCGAAACCCTCAACTTCGAGTTCCATCGAATGATCAACCGCGCCAGCGGATCCCGCCGCCTGCTCACCGAGCTCAAAGTACTGGGCAGCGCGGGACCACACGGCTTCTACGAAGCCCACGACGACTGGCCCGAGACGGCCGACCGCGACCACCGCGAGATCCTGACCGCGCTGCGGGCACGCGACGCGGACACCGCCCGCACCACGACCGAGAAGCACTTCCGGCACGGCGGCGACCGCGCGGTCGAGATGCTCGAAGCCCGCCAATTCTGGGCCTGATATAATATTTTATGCGTGAACTAGGAAAGGGTAGGCATGAGCCTCACAGCCGATGAGCAGCAGATGGTCGATCTGGTCGCCGACTTCGTCGATCAGCGGGTCCGCAACCGCGTGCGCGAGTTCGAAGAGGACGACATCTATCCCGAGGAGTTCATCGAGGAGATGAAGAAGCTCGGCTTCTTCGGACTGCTCGTGCCCGCCGAATACGGCGGTGTCGACGTGAGCACCGCTTGTTTCGCCGGCGTCACCGAGGAACTGGCGCGCGGCTGGATGAGCCTGGCGGGCGCCATCGGCGGCCACTCGGTGATCAGCTACCTGATCAAGACCTTCGGCACCGACGAGCAGAAGTCGAAGTACCTGCCGAAGATGGCCGAGGGCGCCATCCGCGCGACGATGGCACTCACCGAGCCCGCGGGCGGCAGTGACCTGCAAGCCATGCGCACCACCGCGGTGCGCGACGGCGACCAGTGGTCCATCTCGGGTTCCAAGACCTGGATCTCCAACGCCGCCCACTCCGGTCTGATCGGCCTGCTGTGCATCACCGATCGCGACGCCAAGCCCGCCCACAAGGGCATGAGCGTGATCCTGGTGGAGCCCGGTGACGGGATGATCATCTCCAAGAAGCTGCCCAAGCTGGGCTACCGCGGTGTCGAAGCCTGCGAGCTGGTGTTCGACGGCCGCAAGGTCGGCGACGACGCCATCCTGGGTGGCGTGCCGAACCTGGGCTGGAGTCACATGATGCGCGGCCTCGAGGTCGGCCGTATTCAGGTGGCCTCGCGTGCCTTGGGTGTCGGCCAGGCCGCGCTCGACTCCGCGGTGCGCTACGCCCAGGAGCGCCAGTCCTTCGGCAAGCCGATCTGGAAGCACCAGTCCGTCGGAAACCTCCTCGCGGACATGGCGACCAAGCAGCGCGCGGCGCGGCTGCTCACCCTCGACGCGGCCCAGAAGCTGGACGCGGGGGAGCGTGCCGACATGGAAGCGGGCATGGCCAAGCTGTTCGCCTCCGAGACCGCGATGCAGATCGCACTCGACGCGATCCGCGTGCACGGCGGCTACGGCTACTCCAAGGAATACGACGTGGAGCGATACTTCCGCGACGCGCCGCTGATGATCGTCGGTGAGGGCACCAACGAGATCCAGCGCAATGTCATTGCCGCACAGCTCATCGCGCGCAACGCGATCTGATCGGAGTCAGAAGATGTCAACTCTGCGCCGGGCCGCGATCGTTGCCCCCACCCGTACCCCCGTCGGCACCTTCGGCGGCTCACTTCGTGACGTCGCGGTCGAAGACCTGGGCGCCACCGTGGTCAAAGCCGTGGTCGAGCGCTCGGGTATCGATCCCGAACGCATCGACGACGTCGTGTTCGCCCAGTCCTACGCCAGCTCCGAGGTGCCCTGCGTCGGACGTTGGCTCGCCCTGCACGCCGGACTGCCGATCACCGTGCCCGGCATGCAGCTCGACCGCCGCTGCGGTGGTGGCCTGCAGGCGCTGGCCACCTCGGCGATGATGGTGCAGACCGGAGCAGCTGACGTCGTACTCGCCGGCGGTGTCGAATCGATGAGCCGCATCGAGTACTACTCGACCAGCACCCGCTGGGGTGCCCGCGCGGGCACCGTGCAGCTGTTCGACCGGCTCGACCGCGGCCGCGAGCGCTCCCAGCCCGAGGCCAGGTTCGGCAAGATCTCCGGGATGATCGAGACCGCCGAGAACCTCGCGCAGGACTACGGTCTGATGCGCGAAGAGGCCGACTCCTTCGCCGCCCGTAGCCATCAGCGTGCCGCCGCGGCGTGGGCGGAGGGCCGTTTCGCCGACGAGGTGGTGCCGGTGACGGTGCCGCAGCGCAAGGGCGACCCGGTCGTCTTCGCCGCCGACGAGGGCATCCGCCCGGACTCCACGGCACAGACGCTGGCGAAGCTGCGCACGATCACCCCCGGCGGCACCGTCACCGCGGGCAACTCGAGCCAGCAGAACGACGCGGCAGCGGGGCTTCTCGTCGTCGCCGAGGACCAGCTCGACGCCCTGGGCCTGGAGCCGATCGGCTACCTCACCGGTTGGGCCGCCGCGGGCTGCGAGCCCTCGCGCATGGGTATCGGTCCGGTACCCGCCGTCGCGAAACTCGCCGCGCGCCAGGGTAGCGACACGGTGTCGCTGCTGGACTCGATGGACCTGGTCGAAGTCAACGAAGCCTTCGCCGTGCAGGTCCTCGCAGTCCTCGAGGGCTGGAACTGGCGCGACCACGACCGCCTCAATGTCAACGGCTCTGGCATCTCCCTCGGCCACCCGATCGGCGCCACCGGCGTGCGCATGGTGACCACCTTGCTGCACGAGCTGCGTCGTCGTGGCGGTGGCCGTGGCCTGGCCACCATGTGCATCGGTGGTGGCCAAGGGATGGCCGCCACCTTCGAGACCGCCTGATCACCGTCAGGCACCGACTGTGCCCCGGCGAACCGAACAGGCCCGCCGGGGCACAGCCATTTACTCGAAAGTCGAACGTGATCCTATGAAGCAAGTCAGCACACCATGAAGCACGGCAAGCAATCACCGTGTCCGGAAGAGCCCGACATTCGCCTGATGGTCCAATTCGCCACCATGCGTATGGAATTCGTGGCCTGCCTGACAGCAGCGATGGTGTTCGTCCAAGACGTGGCCCGCCGTCGCCTCTGCGAAGTCACGGTGGCGGCGGCGCACTACACCGACCTGCCCCGACTGCCGAACGAACGCTTGTATTTGCTGCCTTGAGAAAGCTGAAGCCGGCTCGAACCTGAATCGCCCTGAGGCGATAAGGTCCGAGCCGGCTTCGGTCGTTTCAGGGACGCAGCAGTGCGGCGAACTCGGCGATCGGGGTGGTGGGGCCGCCGGTGGTGATCGCGGCGAGCAAGGCTTCGCTGCGGTCGGCGCCCATGTCGGCGACGGTCAGGTCGCGGAACTTGGTGTCCAGATCGGCGGGGGTCATGGGGTTTTCGGCGGTGCCGCTCGGGTTGTCGACGAAGATGTGTTCGGTGGTGCCGTCGTGGTAGACGACGGTGATGTCGGCGACCCAGCGGCCAGGGTATTCGGCGTCGAGTTCGGTATCGACCTCGATCTTCACCCGCCGCGCCATGGCGGCGACCTCGCTGCCCTCACTCAGATCGAGGCGGCCCGCCATGAAGTCGTGGTGGGCGCGGAAACCGTTGCCGCGGCCCAGGATCGCCAGGGCGAACTGGAACGGCAGGCTGTACTGCAGGTGCTCGATGATCTGGGGGGCGTAGGCGTTGGCGTTCTGGTTGCCGATGATCACGTCGCCGCCGGACTGGATGCCCAGGCGCACGGATTCGACGTCGGCCGCCCGGGCGGTGAGCTGCTGGGCTCCGTCGATGTAGGCGTGGTTGATGCCGCAGCAGCAGTAGGGCTTCACCCACACGCGGGTGATCTCGAACGAGGCATCCGGTGCGAACAGCTCGGCCGCGTCGTCCGCGACCGGCCTGCCGACAAAGGTGCGGTAGAAACCCTTGCCACCGGAGAGGAACGTGGTCGGGCCGGTGATGCCCGCGGCGGCCATCTCCGCGGCGCGAATGCCGTTGCGCGTTCCGATACCCGAGTGCAGCCGCTTCACCGAGCCGCCCGAGGAGGTGTATTCGGTGGTGCCCGAGCTGTGGCTCATCGCGATCGAGAGCGCGTGCGCGGTGCGTTCGACGTCGAAGCCGCGCATCTTCGCGACCACCGCCGCGGCGCCGAAGGCCGACAGCAGACCGTGTGGGTGGAAACCGCGTTCGAGCAGTTGCGGCGCGGCCAGGATGCCGATGCGGGTGTAGGCCTCGTAGCCGGCCACGATACCGGTGATGACCTCGCCCAGTGACGCCCCGAGTTCCTCGCCGACCGCGATGGCCGCCGAGACCACCGCGCTACCGGGGTGACTGGAACTGGAACGATGAGCATCGTCGTACTCGAAACCGTGCCCGTAGGTCGCGTTGACGAAAGCCGCGTCGGCAGCGCTCATTTCGTCACTTGACGCGGTGACGTGAGCGGCACCGGGCGCGTGCGAGGCCTTGGTCAGCTCGAGCACGGCCCGGCTCCACGGCAGCGAGGCACAGCCGATCTGCACCGCCAGCTGGTCCTGCATCAGCCGGCGCGCGCCCGCGAGCGCGTCGGCCGGGATCGAGTCGTAGTCGAGTCCGGTGACCAGCTGGGCGACCGCGTTCTCGAGTGGGGGTAGGGAAGGCATGAAAGACCTTTCGGGGTATGCGAACGTCAGGCCAGCGTGTCCAGCAGCGACTGCGGGAGGCCGTAGGACTTGGACTCGACATAGGCGTCGAAGCCTTCGAGGCCCGCTTCACGACCGATGCCGCTGTTCTTGAAGCCGCCTAGCGGAGCGAAGAAGCCGGCGGGGGTGCCGTTGAGTTCGACTGTGCCGGTGCGGATGTGGCGGGCCACGGCCAGCGCGTGCGCGGGGTCGGCAGCGAAGACCGAGCCGTTGAGGCCATAGTCGGAGTTGTTGGCGATCTCGATCGCCTCGGCCTCGGTGTCGAAGGTGTGCACGGTCAGTACCGGACCGAACACCTCCTCCTGGGCGATTCTCGCGTTGGGGTCGACGTCGGCGAAGATCGTCGGCTGCACGTACCAGCCGCGGTCGAGGCCCTCGGGCCTGCCGCCGCCGACGAGCACCTTGTTACCATCCGCCCGTGCGTCGGCGATGAAACTCTCGACGCGCTCACGCTGGCCGCGACTCACCAGCGGGCCGATCTCGGTCGCCGGATCGAACGGATCGCCCACCGGCATCGCGGCGACCATCTCGCGCAGCCGGTCGTAGAGTTCGTCGCGCAGGGAACGGGCGACCACGATGCGGGTCTTATTGCTGCAGACCTGCCCGGTGTTGCGCAGCGACAGCGCCCGGATGATGGGTACCGCGACGTCGAGAGCGGTGTCGTCGAGCAGGATCGCGGCGGACTTGCCGCCGAGCTCCAGGGTGACGCGGCGCAGGTCTTCGCCGCAGATGGCGGCGATCCGGCGGCCCGCGGCGGTCGACCCGGTGAACGAGACCTTGTCGACGCCGCGATGGCGGACCAGGTGCTCACTGACCTCGCGGCCGGCGACGACCACGTTGACCACACCCTCGGGCAGACCGGCCTGCTCGAAGATCTCCGCGAGCAGGTAGGCCGACATCGCGGTCTCGGGCGACGGCTTCAGGATCGCGGTGCACCCGGCCAGCAGTGCGGGCGCGAGCTTGATGATGGCGATCTGCAGCGGTGCGTTCCACGGCACCACAGCCGCGACGACGCCGACCGGTTCGCGGGTGACCAGTGCGTTGCCGGTCACGGATCGGCGGATATCGGACCACTGGTACTGCGGCGCGAGTTCGAGGAACGCGTCGAGCAGCATCCGGGTACCCATCGACTGCATCCTGGTCGACAGCGTGATCGGGCAACCCATCTCGGCGCTGATCAGCCTGGCCACCTCGTCCTGGCGCGCGGCGAGCGCCTCGCTGACCCGGGTGAGCACCGCGATCCGTTCGGTGAGTTCCATGCGGGGCCATGGGCCGGAGTCGAACGCGGTGCGCGCGGCGGCGACGGCGGCGTCGATGTCGGCTTCGGTGCCGTCGGCGACTCGAGCCAGCACCTCCTCGGTGGCGGGGGAGATCACCTCGAAGGTCGCCTCCGACGACGGCTTCACCCACTCGCCGCCGATGAACAGCTTGTCGAACTGTCCCTGCCACAACTCTGTCTGAACACTCATTGGTCGACCTATCGTCTTCGTCGGCGATCGTGTGCCGGGTGCGAATTGCCTGGTCAGCGACATTTACTGAGGGCATTCTGATCGCGCCGTGTGACCCAGCTAATGTAAAGTATATGATATAACCGAGGCCATCGGCGGAAGTTTCTGTGTCCGCCGCCACTATGCCTATCATGTCGGTTACCTGGCTCACGCATGCCGCCGATCCCGCTGGAATGTGACCGGTGGCACCACTGCGTAGAGATAATATATAATATGAGCCAGTGAGAAGAGGGAGACAGGCTATGCAGCACAGGCCGCTCGACGGTATCCGGATCCTGGAGATCGGGGGCTACATCGCGCTCCCGTACGCCACGTCGATGTTGTGCGCGCTCGGCGCCGAAGTGGTGAAGGTCGAGCGCCCGGTGGTCGGCGAGGACTTCCGGCGCCATCAAAACGATGCCAGCCCGTACTTCCGGCAATACAACACCGGCAAGCGCAGTCTCGCCGTCGACCTGAAGACCCCCGAGGGCATCGCGCTGGTGAAGGCATTGGTGCCGCACTTCGACGTCGTGCTCGAGAACCTCCGTCCGGGCAAGGTCGCGGCGATGGGGCTGGGGCCCGAGGATTGTCGCGCACTGCGACCCGACATCGTCTACGGCTCGGTGACCGGCTTCGGCAACGGTGGACCGCTGGCGAACCGTCCCGCCTACGACACCATCGGACAGGCGTTCGGCGGCCTCTACTCCCTCTTCGGCGACGAGGGCCACCCCCAGCTGACCGGCGGTCTGAGCGCCGACCTGGTCACCGGGCTGAGCACTGCGGCGGGTGTGCTCGCCGCACTGGTCGGTCGATTGCGGACGGGGCAGTCGCAGCACGTGGAGACCTCGATCATGGAGGCGGTCAGCGTGCTCGCCGCCGACGGCATCAGCCAGGCATTCGAGCTCGGCGCCGATCCCACCCGCCAGAGCAGGCATCCGCAGGCCCAGAACTTTTGTGTGCGGACCGCGTCAGGGGAGTTCTTGGCCGTCCATCTGTCCTCGTCGCAGAAGTTCTGGCAGGCGTTGTGCCGGGCGATGGACCGCACCGATCTCGCCGCGGACCCGCGCTTCGCCGAGTACCGGCCGCGCGAGGCGAACTACCACGAGCTGGTGCCACTCGTCGCCGCCGAGTTCGAGCGCCGCACATTCGACGAGTGGGAGAAGGTCCTGACCGCCGAGGATGTGCCGTTCGCGCCGGTGTTGTCGATGACCGGCTACGTCGAACACGAACAGGTCGACTGGCTGCGCATGATCGAGCCGCAGGACGACGGGCTCGCGCTCGTGCGACCGCCGTGGCGCTTCGAAGGTGAGCGGCCGGACCGTCCGGGCGCGGCGCCGCGCGTCGGCGCCGACACACGCTCCGTCGCGAGTGAGATCTACTCCGCGGAGCAGATCGACGAACTCCTGGCCGCGGGCGTGATCTCGGTGGAGGACTGACCGTGGCGCGCGCGACCACGACGAGCACTGTGGCGCAACCTGTTCCGATAGCGGACAGATCGGCTGTGGTGGCCGAGCTGTTGTCGAGCAGGTGGAGCTGCCGGGCCTTCGAATCGCGTGAAGTGCCACGGCCGACGATCGAGCGACTACTCAGCCTTTCGCAGCGGTCCGCGTCCTGGTGCAACACCCAGCCGTGGCAGGTGATCGTTACGACGGGGGAGGGCACCGAGCGGTTCCGGGCTGCGCTGGCCGACTACGCCGCGGGGAAGGGCGGTGAGCTCGGAGAGGAATTCGACTTCGCCCCGCCTGTGGAGTATCGCGGCGTGTATCGAGAGCGCCGCAGCACGACCGGTTGGCAACTGTACGAGGCCGTGGGTGTCGAACGCGGTGATCGCGCGGCGTCGGCGCGGCAGGCGTTCGAGAACTTCCGGCTGTTCGGCGCACCGCACGTCGCGATCGTCACCACCGCGGCTGAGCAGGGTGTGTACGGCGCCGTGGACAGCGGCCTCTACATCGGCACCTTCCTGCTCGCCGCGACGAGCTTGGGAATCGCCACGATTCCGCAGGCCGCGCTGGCAGGCCGCTCGGCCTTCATCCGGGACTACTTCGACATTCCCGAGGATCGAAAGGTGCTGGCGGGCATCTCTTTCGGCTACGCCGCCGTCGACCATCCCGCCAACAGCTACCGCACCGCGCGGGCGCCACTGGACGAGGTCGTGACCTGGCGTAGCGAGTAGTCCGTCCGGTTCGCGTCGAGGTCGAGGCGAACTCGGTCGGTATCGAAAGACAGTGGCCGGGTCGGTTGCGTCGGTACAACGAAGTACCGCGCAACCGACCCGGCCACTGTCGTATTCGACGTGGCGCCCCGACGGCTATCCGGTGCTGCCGAAGACCCCGGTGGAGCGCAGCCGGTGAAGTTCGCTGTCACTGAGGCCGAGCACCTCGGCGAAGACCTGGTCGGTGTCGGCACCCAGTGCCGAGGCCGGGTCGACCGGGCCGTAGTCGTTGTCCTCGCGGATCGGACTGCGCGCCGAGATGACCGGTCCGATACCGGGCTGGTCGAGTTCGGTCAGCACAGCACTGCCCGAACCTGCCTCGAAATCGGCGACGACATCGCTCATCTGCCGGTAGCGACTCCAGAGCACACCTGCCTCGGTGAGCGCCTCGCCCGCGTCATCGACATTCAGACCGGCGAACCAGGGACGCATGACCGCCGCGATGGTCTCACGGTGCACGTACCGGTGTGCCTCGTCGGTGAAGTCCACTCCCAGTGTTTCCTCGAGCGAGGCGATCACCTTCGCCGTCCCGGTGGCGGTGCACAGTGCGTGCCACTGACGCGGCGTGAGGGCGACGACCATGACGCGCCCACCATCGGCGGTGACGAAGTCGGCACCGAACGAGCCGTACATGTAGTTGCCGTGACGCGGCCGGTCGCCGCGTTCGCGTACCTCGCTGAGCCACCCCAGATTCGCGACGCCGGCCAGGGCGACGTCGGCCAGCGCGATCTGCAGGTGCGCGCCCTCGCCTGAGCGTTCTCGCCGGTGCAGGGCCGACAGCAGTGCGGTGGTCGCGGTCATGCCCGCGACCAGATCCCAGGCAGGCAGAACGTGATTCACCGGCGTGCGCGAGTCCGCAGGCCCGGTGAGATCGGTGACGCCGACCTCGGTGTTCACCGTGTAGTCGACCGCCGGGCCGCCGCCCGCCCTGCCGCCGATATGCACCTTGATCACGTCCGGACGCCGTGCCGCGAGCGCCTCGTAGGAGAACCACGGGCGGCCGACAGCGTTGTCCACGACGATGCCCGCGTCCGCGCCCGGTGCCGTAGCCAGCGCGAGGACCAGTTCGCGGCCCTCCTCGCTGCGCACGTCCACTGCCACCGATCGCTTGCCGCGATTGAGCGAGTTCCAATACAGGCTCTCGCCGTTGTGCTTCGACACCGGCCACCGGCGGTAGTCGGGTCCACCGCCGAGCGGATCGATCCGGATGACCTGCGCGCCGAGCTGGGCGAGGGTCATCCCGGCCGAGGGCCCCGCCACGAAACTGGCGAATTCGACGACCCGCAGGCCCGACAGGGGCTGCCCGCTCACGCGCGCACCACCGCGGGATGATCGATGGGACCTGGCTTGTGCATCGCGCTCTCCTTCGTCTGCGGCGGACCGCTCCTCTGTGTGAAATATAATATATCTGACAGTCGGGAGCCTAGGGCGTCAGGACCATGATCGGGCCGTCGCCGAGGATGGTGCCGGTGTCCACCGACGGCAGGGCTGACCTGGTCAGTGTGCCGTCGGGCTGGACGTCGAAGGTGTGTACGCGCGTGGTGACGCCGGTGGTCAGCACGTCGGCCGCGTAGACGTGCCGCTCGTCATCGCTGAGCACCACCGTGTCGGGCCCCGAGCCCGACGGTGCTGGATAGGGGGATCCGGCCAGTGGGGTCAGTGCGCCGTCCGCCGCGATGGAGTACCCGGCGACGCCACCGCCCGCGACCACCGGCACATACACCCGCTTGCCGTCGGCGGTCACCTCGGCGCCGTGCGGCATGAGTCCGCTGGCATAGGGCGATCCGGGCGTGGGAGTGAGGTGCCCGTCTGTCCCGATCGCATATCCGGAGATATTGCCGCCCATTTCGTTGCTCACATAGACGAAGCGGCCGTCCGGTGTGTAGCCGGGGTTCACCGGGAGCATGCCACCGGAAACCGGAGCGCCGATCGAGGTGAGTTCACCGTTCGCGCCGATGGCGAAGCTGGACACGAGGCTGTCAAAGGGGCTGACGAACCGCAGGAATCGGCCGTCCGGGTCGATGCGGATCATCGGGATGGCGCTGAATCCGGGTACGGAGATCGACGCGGTATGCGTCAGCGCGCCGGTGGGATCGACCGCATAGGTCCTGATATGTCCGGGCACGCCGCCGACGGCGACGAACAACAGGGTGCCGTCGGCGGACAGGGTCGAGGTGACCGGTGCACCGCCGTCGATCTCGACCTCTGCGCCCGGAATCGGGCGCAGAGCACCCGCGTTGTCGATGCGGTAGCCGGTGACCTGCTGTTCGGCGGCCTGGCTGACATAGACAGCGTGCCCGTTGGGCGCGAGCGCCAGCGACAGGATGCCGAGGCCGACCGGCGTCTGGCCGACCTTGGTCAGCCCGCCGCTCGGCTCCACCCTCAATACTGTCACGTCACCACTCACCGTGCCGCCGACCAGGAGGAATTGGGCGTCGCCACCCGGTGCGGCCGCTGCCGGGGCCATCCAGCCTGCGCTGAGCAGCACCGCCGCGAGCGCGACCGCCGTATTCCTGGTCCGCTGGGCGAACGCTTTCTCGGGTGTTGTGGATGTCGTCATCGACGTTCCTTCCGGCACGGAGCGCTGCTCCCGGCTCGCCGCGACGCGACGCCGCGCGCGGCACCGGAGTGCGCGGACTCGGCCCCCCGGTCGTTCGAATGTAGGAAGGATTCGATCCGATGACTGTCCAAGAACTCGGACACGGGCTAGGGGGAGCCCGTCATTCTGCGCATCGACACGGGTGCGCGCCAGCCGCAAGGTAGACCGCAGGTCGCTACGACCTCGTGGTGTGTGGAGCCGTCGGGGTAGTGCTGGGTCAGCAGCGAGGCCGACGCCGGATAGCCGCACGCGCCGCATTGTCCGAAGTAGTCGAGGAGTTCGCGGACGGTGGTGTTGATGGGCGCTGACACTACTTCGCTCCGGGTATCTGGTGGTGGGTCCTCGGACGGCGAGGCGGTAGGAACATTAAACATAATATATTTACGCACAGTTGAACTTTCCGCCACTCCGGGAAGAGAGTCGACGGCGGTCCGGCTCAGCCTGCGTGTTCGGTTGGGTTTCGCTCGGGAACCGGCGCCGACCAGGACATGAGGATGCGTAACTTCTCGTGTGAGGTCGTGCCCACGTCGGCCGACCACAGGACCAACTGCTGTTCGGCGTCGCCGGAATAGCTGAAGGTGTCCCAATTCAGTGTCAGCTCACCGACATCCGGGTGGTGCAGGGTCTTGGAGCCGAACTCCTGGCGAGCCACATTGCGCGCTGCCCACCATTGCCGGAACTGTTCGTCGGCAATGGAGAGTTCGCCGACCAGCGCCGTCAGTTGCGGGTCGGTCGGATTGGCCGCCGCGTCCATGCGCAGGATGGCGACGCACGTGCGGGCAACGCCTTCCCAGTCGTCGTAGAGGGTGCGCATCGCGGGATCGGTGAAGACCATCCGCACGTAGTTACGCTGCCGCGGCGACATCTGTCCGAAGTCCGCGATCAATGCCGCGGCCAGGTGGTTCCAGGCAAGGATCTCGAGGTAGCGGCCGAACACCAGGGCGGGCGTCTCGGTGAGCTGATCCAAGAGGCGCTGCAGCTGTGGACGCACGGTCTTCTGGCCGCGCTTGGCCGGGCGGCGCTCCGACCGGCGAGCGAGATTCTCGATGTAGTCGCGCTGGGCGTCGTCGAGACGCAGGGCGCGGACCAGGGCGTCGAGGACTGGCTCCGACGGGGCGAGGCGGCCCTGTTCGATCCGGGTGTAGTAATCGTGGCTGATCGCGACCAGGTCGGCGACCTCCTCGCGGCGCAGGCCGGTGACCCGGCGCGGGGAGGCGCTGTGCACGGTGAGGCCCACGTCCTGGGGGGTCAGCTCGCCGCGCCGGGCTTTGAGGAATCCGCCCAGTTCGCGAAGGTGGGGCGCTCTGTCTGTCATTTCCCCACGATATGCCTGCCGATGCCGGCGTGCCTGGGACAAATCCTTCCTATGTCGGCGAAAAAACAGCCGTATCGGACAAAGCTGCAGGAAATCAACAGATATTGTGTATAAAATACAAGTGTGCTCGGTCACAGGACCGATCGTCGACCGCATCTCCACGCGGTCGGGAGAAGGTGGTGTTCAGTGTCCATGACTGTGTTGCAGGTTCACGGAGATACGACTCGACCGGACATCGAGTCGTCGTGGGCCCGATCGCGACTGAACGGCGTGCGCCGAGACACGCTGCCGCCGTTCGACCTCGTGACCCGTACCTCCGAGAGCAATCTCGCACGCGCGGCCAATCCGGTGCTGCGGCGGGTGGCGGGCGAACTCGAGGGCACTCAGGTAGCCCTGGTGCTCACCGATCACGCCGGCCAGCTGGTCGACATCCACGGCGCCGCGCGGTCGATGCGCCACGCGATCGGCGACCTCGGTCTGGTGCCCGGCGTCCAGCTCGGTGAGGACCGGATCGGTACCAATGCCCTCGGCACCCCGCTGGAAACCAGGCGAAGCCTTCTCGTCCGTGCCGACGAGCATTATCTGACGGTGTTCCGGGGGTTCACCTGCTACGGCCACCCGATCTTCCATCCGGTGACGCGGCGACTCGAAGGTGTACTCGGCATCGGCTCGAAAACCGGCGCGGACTACCGGTTGTCGTCGCTGCTGGCCCGGCGCATGGTCCGTGACATCGAAGAGCGGCTCCAGCGTGATTCGCCGCGCGCCCAGAGCCGGCTGATGAGTGCCTTTCAAGCGGCTGTCGGTCGCCGGGGGCGCGCCGTCGTCGTCATCGGTGAGGGCCTGGTTCTGGCCACACCTGCGGCCGTCGACCTGCTCGAACCCGCCGATCACGCCGCAGTGCGCGCATGCGCCGAATCCGTGCCGATCGGATCGCAGGAAAGCCACGAGCTCGCGCTGACCTCCGGACGTGAGGTGCGCCTGGTCTGTACGCCGATCGACGGAGCCGATGGTGTGCTCGTCGACATCACACAGGAATCCGTTGTCCGGCGCGGCAATTCGCTATCGGCCCACGTGCCGCGCTGGCCGCTGCTGGTGGTCGGTGAAGCCGGCACCGGCCGGACTACCGAGGCGCACAACATCGCGGGTCCTGGCGCTGTCACCCTCGACGCGACCGACATCGTTCTCGCGGGCGAGAGTGTCTGGGCGGCCCAGCTAGGAGAGGCGCTGTGGGGCAACGGACCCGCCGTGGTTGTCGAGAACATCCAGTTGCTCTCCCCGCAGATCACGGCACTGCTCGCCCAGCGATTGCGGGAAACGACCCGCAACGTCGTCCTGACGTCGACTCCCGGCGAACACCTCGACGACATCCACGCCGCGGTACCGGCCCTGTGCAACGACCGCAGAGAACTGATCCCGCTGCGCAGGCGCAGGCACGAGGTCCCCGGCCTGGCCCAGCAGATCCTGACCGATGTCGCCGGGCACACCAGGACCCGGTTCACCGCCGAGACGATGCGGATCTTGGCGTCGCAGCCGTGGCGAGGCAACCTCGCCGAGCTGCGCCGAGTCGTGGAAGTAGTCGCGGCCGTGCGATCGGCAGGTGACATCATCCCCGCCGACCTGCCCGCCTCCCACCGCGGCGGCCAAGCACCCGGCTCCCCGATCCGCGAAGCGGAGCGGGAGGTCATCATGGCCGCGATCGAGGCCGCCGGCGGCAACAAGCTCCAGGCCGCACGCGCACTCGGCGTGAGCCGCTCGACGCTCTACAACCGGATCCGGGCACTACGCATCGGGTGAATTGCCTGATCACCACTCGTGTCGGCCGCACAACAGCGTGCCCTCCCGGCGATATCGCCGGGAGGGCACGCTGATATCCCGCGCACGCGAGCGCCGAATCACCCCGCGCGGAACACCGTCTTGTATTCGAGGTAGGCGTCGAGTGCTCGCGGGCCGAGTTCGCGTCCGAGACCGCTGTTCTTCATACCGCCGAACGGTGCGTCCATCGGGAACGAGGCGTTGTTGACCCCGACAGTGCCGGAAACAATGCGCCGTGCCACGTCGGTGGCCTTGTCCTTGTCGGCGGAGAACACCCCGCCGCCGAGGCCGTACTCGGTGTCATTGGCGATGTCGACCGCCTCGTCGATGCTGTCGTAGGGCATCACGACCACCACCGGCCCGAAAATCTCCTCGCGGGCGATCCGCATATCGTTGGTGACATTGCCGAACAAGGTCGGCTCCACGTAGTAGCCGCGTTCGAAGCCTGCCGGACGTCCGCCGCCGACGATCACTTCGGCGCCCTCCTGCTTACCGATCTCGAGGTAGGACAGCACCCGCTCGAGCTGGGCTGCGTTGGCCAGCGGCCCGTAGAAGGTCTGCGGGTTCTCGGGATCACCGAGCGGGGTTTTCGTCATGGTGTCGGCGAGCATGGCGACGATCTCGTCGTATCGTGCCCGCGGGGCCAGGATCCGGCTCAACGCTCGACACGTCTGGCCGGTGTTCGGGGTCAGGGCCGTGCGCACGAACGGGGCGAAAGCCGCCAGGTCGACATCGTCGAGCAGGATGCCCGCTGCCTTACCTCCGAGTTCGAGGGTGACGTGCTTGAGGTCGCGGCCGCACGACGCGCCGATGGCACGTCCTGCCCTGACGGAACCGGTGAAGGCCACCTTTCGCACATCGGGGTGGGATACGAGCAGCGCACCTGTCTCGCGTGCACCGGTCACGATATTGACCGTGCCGGGAGGAAGCCCGGCCTGCTGGACGACCTCGGCGAACAGGAACGCGTCGAGAGAGGTGTCCGGTGCCGGTTTCACCACGGCTGTACATCCAGCGGCCAGCGCGGGCCCGAGTTTCCACGCGGTCAGCGGCTGTGGTCCGTTCCACGGGGTGATCGCGCCGACCACCCCCAGCGGTTCGCGGGTGATGACGGCATCGCCGGTCATCGTCGCCCGTACTTCCTCGGGCTCGAGTTGCTCGGCCAGTGTGGCGAAATAGCGGTAGTTGAGCGGGACCTGGCTCTGCATCGCGCGCGAGACACTGATCGGCGTCCCGTTCTCCTTGGTGACGAGGGCCGAGATCTCCTCGCCGCGCGCCTCGAAGGCATCGGCCAGCGCGCGCAGCAGGCGCCCCCGTTCGGTCGGGTCGGTCTGCGCCCACCCTGATCCCGCGTCCCGTGCGGCGCGCACCGCGGCGTCCACATCGGCCGCGTCGCCGTCAACGATCGAGCCGAAGACCTCCTCGGTCGCTGGATTGATCACGTCGAGCCGCTCGCAAGAATTGGCGCGCTGAAGCCGACCGCCGATGAAGTGGTGGTTGTGGTCGTGAGCTCCGGACATGGCTTTCCTTCTGTCGTTCGATGGTTGATCAGCGCACGCCGAGCGTGAAGGGAATTCGGCCATCCGCCGCGCGCTCGGCACCCGATCAGCTGCGCTGTGCTTGCACGATGTTGACCACGCCGGCGGGAAGGCCGACCTTGTCGAGTAGTTCGGCGAGCAGGTATCCGTCCAGCGGTGTCTCCGGCGACGGTTTCACGACGACGGTGCAGCCGGCGAGCAGCGCGGGCGCCGCTTTCATCACCGTGACGAGTAGTGGCTCGTCCCAGGGGATGATCGCGGCGACGACGCCGACAGGACCACGCGTTACCTGCGCGCTGCCGGTTGCGGATCGTCGGGTTGTCGACCATGGATATTCGGGCGCGAGGTCGAGGAAACTGTCGAGCAGCAGGCGCGGCCCGATTGCCTGCATCTTGGTGGAAAGTGTTATTGGGCAACCTATTTGGGCGGTGATGAGCTGGGCGATCTGAGCCTCGTATGCGGCCAGTTCGGTACTGAGCGCACGGAGTACGGCGATCCGCTCCGCGATCGACATTCGCGGCCAAGGCCCGGAGTCGAAGGTCGCGCGCGCCTCGCCGACCGCGGCGTCGATGTCGGCCTCGACACCTGCGGGCACGCGTGCGACCAGGTGCTCGGTTGCGGGCGAGATCACCTCGATCGTGCTGTCGGAGGTCGGCTCGACCCATCGGCCGCCGATGAACAGTGTGTCGTACCGGCCGTGCCACAGGTTTGAGTGCGTCGTCACAAGCGACCCCCTTGGTCACCGAAAAGTGCTGTGGCCCTATTCAAATGGGTGGCTGCGCGCTGTCGTGTCCAGATATTTGGACAGCCGACGACATACCTCGCGGTCTACTGTCGAGGGCGTCGGCCGGACATGTGTCGGCATCATGGGGAGACGAAAAGCCCCGCTCGCGTAGGGGGCGAGCGGGGCTTTTCGGGGAGCGGGGGAAATCAGGCGGTCGTGCTGTTCGGTGCGAGCAGGCGCATCACCGTGCCGAAGTCGTCGACCTCGTCCACGCCGAGCACGGTGTCGACGATCTGATCGATCCTGTTCTCCGACAGCACATCCTGTGCGTTGATGCGGAACTTGGTGACCAGTTCGTCGGTGGTCATTCTGGTGGTCGGGTCGGGGGAGGGGCTGCCCTTGGGGTAGGTGCGGTCCGCGGAGAAGGTGGTGCCGCGGGCGTCTACTTCGATGCGGGTGGGCCGGGCGGACGGGTTGGCCGACAGTGCCTTGAAGTAGTCCGGGTGCGGTTCGAAGGTGACCTTGTCCATCAGGCCGAGCACCGAATCGCTGAACACGAGTTCCGGTGCGTGCCAAGCCCTGCTGGGGACCACTCGGTGCGCGCCGACCGACAGGCCGTGGGCGATGTCGAACTGCGCGTCGTGGGTCTTCTCGATGACCCGGCTCTGCCACAGCGGGTGCATCACCGCGGCCTCGCCCCAACAGCGGATGGCGTCGATCTCGTCGGGCTTGATGTCGTTGGTCTCGAGGATCTCGGTGAGCGCGTGCAGCGGGGCGTGCAGGATGCGGCAGTGCGGGTAGGGCTTGTAGGACTGTTCGGCGAGGAAGCGCCATTCGGTGCCGAGCGCGTCGGTGATGTTTTTCGGTTCCCACCGCCGGGTGCCGATGTATTTGCGGAAGCCGACCTCGGCGTCGTCGAGGATCTGCAGATCGCCGGTGTGGCCGAATTCGGCCATGTGCACGGCGGTGAGCGTGGCCTGGGTCAGGGTGCCCGCGAGCAGATACTTGAGGGTGGAGCTCGGGGCGTGCTTGATCCACGGGCGCATCGCGTTGACCGGGGCGGTGGCGGCGGCGATACCGAGCGCGTTGGCCAGGGTCTCGGTGGACTGGCCCGCGAGCTTGCCCGCGGCCGCAGTTCCACCGAAAACGGTGACGCTGTACCCGATCACGGGGGACAGATCCATCGAATTGTTCTGGACGTCGCGCAGATAGTCCATCGACTTGTAGAACCGGTAGGACATCTCGTGGGAGAGCGCGACGGCGGCGAGCACCTCGCGACCGGATCGCCCCCGGCTCTCGGCCATCGCCATCGTGGTCGGCAGCACGTAGGGCGAGACGTGGCCGGGCGGCAGCACCGCGTCGAAGTCCAGGGCGTTGATGAGCTCGCCGTTGGCGAAGGAGGCGCCGAAGATCGAGACCCGGTCGTCGGTGCCGATGATCGTGGCGTCACCGTCGGTGCCGCCGGTGAGCTTGCCGTAGTCGATGCCGATCTTGCCTTTGGGCTCGTCGACGGCGCCGAGCGCGCACCCCATCGCGTCGAGCAACAGCCGCTTGGATTCATCGACCGCCTCGGGCGGCAGTGTGTCGAAGTCGGCGTCGGAGGTGAATCGCGCCAGTTGCTCGACGATGGTGTCGGCCATGAACTGTCCTCTCGCAGGGGGTGCGGGAGGTAGTTCGACCAGCCGCCCCAGGTAATTGCACTATATATTATGTAAGCATTGCGAAGGGGTTAGCAGCAAGCTGCAGTTTCAGCGTACGACGGTTCCGCGCAGCCAGTAGGCGACTGCTTCGGCACGATTCGCCGCGCCGAGTTTGCGCAGGATATGGGTGATGTGGGTCTTCACCGTCGCCTCCGAGATCGCGAGTTCACGCGCGATCTGCCGATTCGCCCTGCCCGCGGCGAGCAACTCGACGACATCGAGCTCCCGGGTCGAGAGAGCGGGCGTCTCGACAGGGCTGGGCGAGGCATCGACGGATCCGGCCAACCGGTCGAAACCGGTGCGCAGTGCTGTGACGCCGTCGAGCAGGCTCGCGCCGGTCAGCGCGTGGCCGAGGCCGGCGGCGAAGACCGCCAGCATCGCCCGAGCGGTTGCGTCGGCTTCGCGCCGCTGGAAGTAATAGTCGCCGTGGACCAGGCCGACGACCGTTCCGTTCATGGTCAGCGGCGCCACGGCGTAGGAGCTGCAGCGCGTCATCTCCACCAGCGGCCGGATGACGCGAGGATTGTGCTGGACGTCGAAGACGAGTCCGGGCCGGGCTCGCTGCACGATGTCGCTCTCGACGAGGTGTCCGTCCAGCGTCGGTGACGACTCACGCCCCGCCGCGATGATGGCATCGGCCCACGGCTCGTCGTCGACGACGAACATGGTGTGCAGGTGCCAGCGCTGCCCTTCGGTCGTCGAGACCAGTGCGCGGTCGAAGCCCATCGCACCCATCGCTTCCGCGGCCCTGCGCAACAGGTCGTCCACTCCCCGCGCGCCATGTAATCGCGCGATCGCCTGTGCGGCCATGCGCAGATGTGTGGCCGAGCCGGCGGCGTCGGACGCGGCCAGGTCGGCCTCGGTCGCGCGGATGCGGGCCAGCAGTGCGGTTGTCCGCTGGATATCGGCGCCGGCTGTCGTGTCGGACAGGGCAGCGACGGCGTCGTCCCACAGCTGGGTGAGCAGGCGCTTGGCCTCGCCGGGGGAGTGGGCGCCGGGTGGCTGGATCCGGCGGCCGAGGATCTCGGAAGCCTCGATGACGACGGCGGCCAACTCGGCGCCGAGTGTCGCGTCGCCGCTGGGTGTCCTCGTCTCGATCGCCACGTGCCAACTCCAGTCCATCTACCACGTCTATACAGAATATGCAATATATAGCCCCGCCGTCACCGGCAGGCCCGAATTGTGTCCGAAACCTGCGTCCGGCATCGACCCCTGGTCGCAGCGCTGTACGACGTTCGGCTGATCGAGGTGGCGAAGCCTTGTGAGCAACAACACCACATATTTAATATTTTGCACAGCTTTAGATAGTGACCTGAGTCTCAGAGGAGAAACAATGCGGGGTGTTGTGTTCAACGGTGATCGCGACCTCGAGATCGCCGAGTTCGACGACCCGTCCCCGGGGCCCGACGACGCGGTAGTGGCGATGAAGGCGTCGGGGATGTGCGGTAGCGACCTGCGGTTCTACCGCGCGGCTCCCGGCGCCGCGCTCGCGGCCTTCGGCCTGTCGGGCGATACCGGCGGCATCATCGCCGGCCACGAGCCGTGCGGAATAGTCGTCGCGCTCGGCGCGAATGTGGACCAGCGCGCGGTTCGGGTCGGCGACCGGGTGATGATCTATCACTACGACGGCTGCGGATACTGCGATCGGTGTCGCACCGGATGGACCCAGATGTGTCAGCGTGGCGCGACGATTTTCGGGGCGACCGCCCACGGCGGGCACGCCGACTTCATCAAAGTGCCCGCCCGCACCCTGGTTCCGCTGCCCGATGACGTGAGTTTCACTGCGGGCGCGGCGATTTCCTGTGGAACCGGGACAGCGTTCGGCGCACTGCGCCGGCTGAATCTGGATGCCTGCGACACCATCGCGATCTTCGGTCAGGGACCGGTGGGACTCTCGGCGGTGCAGTTGGCGGCGGCCATGGGCGCCGAGGTGATCGCAGTCGACGTGCAAGCCGATCGAGTCACGCGGGCGATGGAGTTCGGCGCGGCCCACGCTATCGATTCCAGCAGTGCCGATCCCGCGGCGGCGATCAAGGAACTGACCGCAGGAGCGGGCGTGAGCTGTGCGCTGGACTGTTCCGGCGCGTCCGTGGCCAGGGTCGCGGCGGTCAAGTCCGCCGCGCAGTGGGGCCGGGTGGCCTTCGTCGGCGAGGGCAACGACGTGACCCTGGACGTGAGCCCCGACATCATCCGCAAGCAGCTGACGATCCTGGGCTCCTACACCTTCTCGCTGACCGGTCAAGCGGACTGCGCCCGCTTCGTCGCCGCGCACGGCCTCGACGTCGACCGCTTGTTCACCGACCGCTGGAACCTCGCCGACGCCGCCCAGGCGTACACGGAGTTCGACAAACAGGCAGGCGGCAAGGCCGTCATCGAGTTCTGAACGGGAGCATCATGACGACGACAATCGCGGCCACCTCGCCGCCCCCCAGCCTGCGCGACCGACTCGGTCGTTCGGAGCAGGCCTATTTCGTCCTCGGCATCACCGTGCTGCTGTGCGCGGTCGGCGCCGCCACCACGCCGGGATTTCTCACCACCGGTAATTTCGCCAGCCTGCTGCGGCTGTCGGCGGCGTTCGGGATCCTGGCCGTCGGCGTTGCGATCGTCATCCTGGGCAAAGGCATCGACCTCTCGATCGCCGGTGTCGCACTCGGGTGTGCGCAAGCAACCCTGGCCCTGATGTCGAGTGGCATGCCCGAATGGCAGGCAATAGCCATCGCCGCGGCGGTCGCGCTGCTCGTCGGGCTGGTCAACGGCGTGCTCGTGGCCTACGTCGAGGTGCCGTCGCTGTTCGTCACCCTGGCAACCGGTCTGCTGGTCATCGGCGCGGTCGACATGCTGCTGCTCGACAGCAACTACTACGCGCTGCCCGCCGGATCGTGGATCGCGGAATTGAGCAACGGCTCGGTGCTCGGCGTGCCACGCCCGATCGTGCTCGCCGCGGCCGTGTTCGTACTGGCCTGGTTCTTCGTCACCTACACCACCGCGGGTCGGTTGATCAGGGCGATGGGCGACAACTTCGCCACCGCCCGAGCCACCGGCGCCCCCGTCCGCCCGCTGCAGGTACTCACCTATGTGATCTCCGCGCTGCTGGCCCTGCTCGCCGGCTACCTGACCGTGTCGATCCAGGGCAGCGTGCAGACGACGGTCACCTCGTTCGACCCGCTGCTGTTCACCGCACTCACCGCGACCGTAATCGGCGGCATCTCGCTGGCCGGTGGCCGCGGCTCGATCCTGGGTGTGCTCGCGGGCTCGCTGTTCATCGGTGTGCTCAACAACCTGCTCGTGCTGCACGGTCTCACCTCCGCGGTGCAGGACCTGATCCGCGGCGGCGTGCTGATCGCGGCCATCGCCCTCGACTCGTGGCTGCATCCCCGCGACGAGGAAACCGCCAAGAGCGGCGAACTGTAATGCCCTCGCCTCGAAACACCTTCGCTCACAAGGAGTCTTCAACGATGAAGAAGAAAATGATCGCGCTCGCTCTCGCCTCGGTCTCGGCCGTCGTGATCACGGGTTGTTCCACCGGCGCACGCACGGCCGCCACCGGCCCCGCGGGCGGCGAGGGCCAGGCTTTCGGCGAGAACGTGCAATTGTTCGACGCGACGCAGCAGGTCCACGAGTCGATGCAGGGCAAGCGGATCGCCTTCGTGCCGATCCTCTACAAGGGCTACAACCTGACGATGAACTGGGGCGCCTCGATGGAGCGCGCCTTCGGCAACCTCGGTGCCGACTTCCAGGTCTACGACCCCAATTTCGACACCGACAAGATGACCAGGATCATCAGCGACCTGATCGCCCGCAAGGCCGTCGACGTGCTGATCCTGCACAACCCCGACGTCGGGGTGTTGTCCAAGCAGATCGAGGACGCCCAGCGCGCGGGCATCTACACGGTGGTGGTCAACATGATCTCGAGCCGCCTCGGTGACGCCTATATCGGCGTCGACAACATCGCCGCCGCCGAGGACATCGCCCAGCGTGCCGTACAGGACTGCGAAAAGCGCGGCGCCCCCAAGCGATTGGCGATCATCGACGGCCCGGGCAATGACGCGGCCTCGCTGCTGTGGTCCAAGGGCGTGCACAATGTGCTCGATCCGGCCGGGTTCGAGGTGGTGACCACCGCGCACACCCAGTGGCAGAACTCCCTCGCCCAGCAGGCCGCCGAGTCGATCATCCAGCAGCAGAAGAACAACTTCTGCGGTTTCCTGGTCACCTACGACCTCAACTCCGTCGCGGTCGGCGACGCGGTGCAGAGTGCGGTCTCGCGCGGGGTGATCCCCGCCGATTCGCTGGGCACCTACACGATGGCCACCGACACCCTGTGGTGTGACGCGCTGCGCGCGGGCAAGGTGACGGCCTCGGCCTCCTACGACGTCCAGGGCGTCGGCACCGCCGCGGTGGTGACCGCCCAGCAGCTGGTCCAGACCGGCGCACCGGCGGGCAGCAGCCACACCGTCGCGTTCGTGCCGCACACCATCGTGGACCGCGCGAACGTCGACAACACCACTATCGCCTGCTACAAGGGGCAGTGATCGGCGATGAAACTGCTGTCACGTTCGCGGGGAATCGACGCGTTCCCCCTGACCGGCGGGAAGTGGCGTGATCGGCTCGCGCCGGCCAGGACCCTGTCGGATCTGTTCGAGAAACGCTGGATGGAGGGCGCGGTCCCGCTCGGTCTGGCCCTGTCGCTCAGCCTGCTGTTCGTCTTCTTCACCCCGGTCGGACCGGCCGATTCCCCGATCATCATGGACGAGGTCTCGGAGAAGGGACTGCTGGCCATCGGACTGACCGTGGTGCTGGTGTGCGGCGGCATCGATCTGTCGGTCGGCTCGATGGTCGGTCTGACCGCGATCGGCGCGATGGTCGCCTCCCGCGCCTGGGACTGGCCGATGGCGGTCGTCGCACCGGGCACGGTGGTGTTCGGCGCGCTGCTCGGCAGTGTGAACGGCTACTTCATCGCCTACCGGAAGATGCGGCCGTTCATCACGACCCTGGTCACCCTCGTGGCCTTCGGTGGCGCGGCCGCCGCGCTGCAGTCGGCGTACAGCTTTCAGCTGAGCATGCCCAAGCCCGATATCGTCTGGGACTTCCTCGGCGAGGGCAGCATCGCGCTGATCCCCACCGGGTGGTTCTTCTTCGGCTGTGTGCTGATCGTGGTGCATGTCGGTCTCACCCGGTCGCGGTGGGGTTGGTGGGTCGCGGCGGTCGGCAGCGATCGGCGATCGGCACGGCGCAACGGCATCCCGGTCGACCGGGTCACTTTTCTGGTGTACGTCCTCTCGGGTGCGCTGGCGGGGTTGGCCGCCCTGCTCACCTCGGCCAGGGTCGGGCGCACCGATCCGGATGTGGGTCAGGGCTGGGAGATCATCGCGCTCACCGCGGTGGTGCTCGGCGGCGTCAGCCTCAAGGGCGGTCGCGGCTCGGTGCTGCGGGCCACCGTCGGCATCATCGTGGTGCAGGTGATCCAGCAGGCCACCGTCGCGCTGCGGCTCGAAGGTTCCTACTACACGGTCATTCTCGCGACGGCGCTGCTCGTATTCGCCGTGCTCGACCTGCAGTGGGGCAAGTACCGGCAGCGCACCGCCGACAAGCTCAAAATCGATCCCGGCCGGATCACCCTCGGCAGCCTCATCGACGTCACCGAACCGGGCACGGTCTGGACGATCAACAACAGGACGACCGATGCGCCCCCGATCGGGCTCGGCAAGATCGAGGGCGCCGAGGACTGCGCGGTCGATCCCGAGGGCAATGTCTACTGCGGTGACCGTCGCGGCTGGGTGTGGCGATTCCGCGCCGACCAGCCCGACGAAGGCGAGATCTTCGCGCGCACAGGCGGTTTCCCGCTCGGCCACGGGTGGGACCGTGACGGGCAGCTACTCGTGGCGGTCGGCGGCATGGGGATCTACCGGATCTCCCCGGACGGTGAATCCGAGCCGATCGCGACGAAGGTCAGGCGCAGCCGCTTCTCGCTGCTCGACGATTCCGGTCTCCGCGCCGTCGACGATCTCGATGTGGCCCCGGACGGTTCGATCTACGTATCGGACTTCTCGACGCGAAGCAACGCCGCCGAATACCTGGTGGAACTGGTGGAATCGCGGTCCAACGGCCGCGTGGTACGGATCGATCCCGACGGCAGCACCGAGGTCGTCGTCTCGAACAGTGTGTTCCCCAACGGAATCTGCACCTCGCACGACGGCCAGTCGATCCTGATCGCCAGCACCGGCCTGTGCCGAGTGGACCGGCTCTGGATCGCCGGACCCAAACAGGGGCAGCTCGAACCGGTGCTGGAGAACCTGCCCGGCAACCCCGACAACCTCAACCGCTCCTCCGACGGCAACTACTGGCTGCCGTTCGTATCGATGCGCACGCCGATGTCGGACCTGCTCAACCGCTATCCGGCCGTGCGCAGGCGGATGACCCAGGAGGTGCCGCTGGACAGCTGGGTCGTCCCGCAGCTCAACGTGTCGTGCGTGATGAAGTTCAACGATCGTGGCGAAATCCTTCAGGTGCTGTGGGATTCGTCGCTGGCGAACTACCCGATGGTCACCGCGGTCAAGGAACGGGCCGGTCAGCTCTACCTGTGCGGTGTGAGCAACAACCGCATCGGCCGGCTGACGCTGGACTCCAGCGAAGTCGGGTCGATCGATCCGGCCGCAGTACCGGGCCTGATCGTGCCCGGACGACCGATGGTGGAGGTACAGCGATGAACCGCACGATCAGTGCGCTGAAGGAATGGCTGAACCCCGACTGGGCGCGACACCGCACGGTGCCGCCGTTCGAAGCGGGGCTACGGCCGAACCGTCGACTCGACGAAGGCGAAACCCTGCTCCCCGCCGCCGAGTTCGAGCCCGACGACGTGGTCATCCGTGACTCCGGCGAATTCGTCTTCTCCAGCGGCGACAGCATTTTCACGCTGACCGATGGGGTTGTCGCGCCGCTGGTGACGCTCGGCGGGCAAGTCGGAAGCCTGCTGGCGGTGCAGGACCGGTTGGTCGCCGCGGTCGAGGGCGTCGGCCTGGTCACCATCGATGCGGCGGGAACGGCGCACGACCTGTGCACCGACCCGGAGCTGGCTGTCTGCGTCACTGATCTGACACTGCTGCCCGACGGCATCGTGCTGGCCACCATCGGCTCGAGCGCGGTCCCGGACTGGGGCGCCGCCTTGGTCGCCGACGACCGCAAAGGGCGCATCGTGCGGGTCGACGGGTCGCGCGCGGAGGTGGTGGCAGAAGGCCTCGGGTGGCCCGGCGGCATCGAAACTGCCTCGGACAACGAGGTTCTGGTATCGCTGGGCTTCGATCATCGGATCGAGCGACGTGCGTCGAATGCGCTGGGTAAACCGGGAATACCGGTGGGGGCGAACCTGCCGATCTACCCCGGCCGCATCGCCGCCACCACGGACGGCTGGTGGGTCGCGGCGCCCTATGCGCGCAACCGCTTCACCGAATTGCTGCTCGACGAACCCGAATTGCTGCGCGAGATGACCGCGACGATCCGTCAGGACCAATGGTTCGTCCCCCGGCTGCGGTGCCCGGACCCCTACACCGACACCCTGCAACTGGGTCAATTGCGGGTCCACGGCGTGATCAAACCGTGGGCGCCTGCCCGGTCCTACGGTCTGGCGTTCCGCATCGATCAGCGCGGTCGGATCACCGAAAGCGTGCATTCGCGCGCCGACAGCGACCGCCACGGGGTCACCGGCGTCGCGTCACGTGACGGCCGAATAGTGGTGGCGGCGCGTGGATTCCGCAACCTGCTCGCGCCGCGAACAGTGAACGAAAGGTGAGTACGGTGGCAGAC
Source organism: Nocardia sp. NPDC058114 (assembly GCF_042884695.1). NCBI lineage: Bacteria > Bacillati > Actinomycetota > Actinomycetes > Mycobacteriales > Nocardiaceae > Nocardia > Nocardia sp. NPDC058114. Next base: position 1,656,108 of record NZ_JBHVTK010000001.1, read on the forward strand.
AGCGACACCGCCGTTGCCGAGGAGCCGGTGATCCGGCTCAGCGGTATCAGCAAGCATTACAGCGGAACCTACGCGTTGCGCGATGTCGACTTCGAGGTCCGACCGGGCGAGATCCACGCCCTGCTCGGCGAGAACGGCGCGGGCAAGTCCACGCTGGTGAAGGTGATCTCGGGCGCGATCGAACACGACGCGGGCACGCTGCTCGTCACCGGTCGTATGCGCAACTTCAGTACCCCCAAGGAATCCGCCGAGGCGGGGGTCGCGATGGTGTACCAGGAGGGCTCGCTCGTCGAGTCGATGACGGTGGCACAGAACCTGTTCCTCGGTGACGAGAAACCGTTCAACAATCTCTCCCAGCTCAATGTGGTGGCACGAGAACTGCTGGAATCACACAACTTCCACATCCGGCCCGAGGTGACTGCGGGCGCGCTCGGCATCGCCCAGAAACAGATGGTGGAGATCGCCCGCGCGGTGCATCGCGATGCCAAGGTGGTCATCCTCGACGAACCGACCGCGTCGGTGACCCCGGAGGAACGACTGCAACTGTTCCTGTCGATGCGCAGGCTCAAGCGCCAGGGGATCGGGGTCGTGTTCATCACCCACATGCTCGACGAGGCCTTCGAGGAAGCCGACCGGATCACTGTGCTGCGCGACGGCGAGGTACAGGGCACCCTCGACAAACCTGACTTCGACCGCACCGAGGTGGTGCGGATGATGGTGGGGCGCAGCGTGGAATATCAACGGGTGCCACCGAATCGGGAACCCGACCCGGCCCCGGTGCTCGAGGTCGACGACATCACGCTGCTGCCGGTAGTGCGCAACATGTCGTTCTCCGCGCACCCGGGGGAGATCGTCGGCATCTACGGGCTGGTCGGCGCCGGGCGCAGCGAGACCGCGATGATCGTCAGCGGGGTGACCAAGCGCAGGAGACTGCGCGGCGGCACAGTGCGGCTCAACGGCAGGAACGTGCGGTTCAGGACACCGCGTCATGCCCGCCGGGCCGGGCTGGTCTACATCACCGAGGACCGCAAGGCATCGGGCTTCTTCGGCCACTTCTCGATCGCGGACAATATCTATTTCGGGCACCTGTGTAGTGCGGCGAGGCTGCCACTGCTGGTTCGCCCCGGCGAACGCAAGTCGGTGGCGCAGCGCTTCGTCGAGCGGTTCCATGTGCGGACGCTGCAACCCGGCCGCGCCAAGCTCGAGGAGCTCAGCGGCGGTAACCAGCAGAAGGTGGTGCTCGCCAAAGGCTTGACCCGTCAGCCGCTGGTGGCGATCATCGACGAGCCGACCCGCGGCGTCGACCTCGGCACGATCACCGAGATCCACACGATGATCCGTGCGCTGGCCGACGACGGTGTCGCGGTGGTAGTGATCTCGTCGTACCTGCCCGAGATCCGGGCGCTCTCGGACCGCATCCTGGTGGCCAAGCAGGGCAGCATCGTGGCGGAGTTCGATCCGGCCGAGGCCGACGACGCGAAGCTGATGTTCGCGGCGGTGCACTGAGGGGGAAGGATTTCTCCCAGGAACAGAGTCGTCCTGTCGCGCGCTCGCCGAATCGCGGAGGCTGATGTCACCGGAACGATCCCCCAGCGAACCGAGGACATCATCGTGCAGAACATCGAATTCTCGAACGCCAGGATCACCATGGCGGGCGACCTGTTCCTCCCGGAGAACTTCTCCGCTGACCAGTACTACCCGGCCATCGTGTGCGTGCACCCCGGTGGCGGCGTCAAGGAGCAGACCGCGGGTCTGTATGCCGAGAAACTGGCGGCCCAGGGTTTCGTGACCCTGGCCTTCGACGCCTCCCACCAGGGTGAGAGCGGTGGGATCCCGCGCCGGCTGGAAGATCCCTTCGCCCGGGTCGAGGACATCCGCGCCGCGGTCGACTACCTGTCCATCCTCGACTTCGTCGACGCGGACCGGATCGGTGCGTTCGGCGTGTGCGCCGGCGGCGGCTACGCCATCGATGCCACCAAGACCGACCGCCGGATCAAAGCCGTCGGCACGGTCAGTCCGGTCGATATCGGCGCGACGTTCCGCAAGGGCTGGGACGGTTCGCTGCCGCTCGAAGCGCAGATCGCCACGCTCGACGCTGTCGCGGGTCAGCGCGCGATCGAAGTGGCGGGCGGTGACATCGCCGAGATCGCGTACGTGCCCGAGACCCTGGACGCCACCACCCCGGCGGACATGGTCGAAGCGCACGAGTACTACCGGACCCCGCGGGCACAGCACCCGAACTCGGACAATCGGATGCTGTTCACCGCCAGCGTCACCCGGATCTTCGACTACGACGCCTTCGCGGGTGCTGAGTTCCTGACCCAGCCGGTACTGCTGGTCGCTGGCTCCGCGGCGGGTTCGCTGTGGCAGGCGGAGCGACTGAACAAGCGCATTCCGGAGAACACCGACCTGGTGCTCGTCGAAAACGCGGGGCACGTGGGTCTCTACGACCGACCCGAGTACGTCGACCAGGCCATGGCCGCCCTGACCCCGTTCTTCGAGACCAATCTCTGATTCTTGCCGGTGGCTTGTTCCGGAATGCTTGCGCGCTTTGTCAATGTGATATTGAATATATTATCTATCTAAGAATCGGGCTCCCGCTCGATCCGGAACGAAGGGTGATGTCATGAGTGGTGAGCATCTGGCCAAGACCGCGCGGCGTGTGATCGCGGGGCTCGACGCCGACGGTAAGTCGACTGTCGCGATCGATGAGAACACCGCGACGCGGGTCGCGTTGCCCGCGTTCACGGTCAACGATGTGTGGCGGGTGGATGCACTGCCTGCGGCGATGGCCGATGGTGACACCTTGGCCGCCGACGTGGAGCTGGATCCGCCTGCCGCCGGTGTCGTCGTGCGTCTGGCGACCTTCCCGCCGGATGCCGAGATCGATCCGGCGGTGTACGCGGAGTCGATCGGCAATCTGCACGGTGAGGACGCCAAGGCCGAGGACGATGCGATTGTCGGCCTGCACGCGACGGAGACGGTCGACATCGCCACCATCATCGACGGCGAGATCTACGCGATCTACGAAACGGGGGAGACGCTGCTGCGCCCGGGCGACACTGTGATCAATCGCGGCATCAAGCACGCCTGGAGCAACCGGACCGACAAGCCGGTGACGATGGTCGCCGTCATGCTGCCTGCCAAGCACTGACCGCATCACGGCGGTAGGTTGCGCGCGAGGCGAAGGTCCGGTCTGCCGGCCACCCGCTGAGTCCATTTGCACGCACAGGGTTCGGGAATCGTCACAGATTCCCGGGCCCTGCTTGTGTTTTCGGACAATCCAGGCCTCTCGAAATGTATTCAGGATCATATATTGTGCGATATTGTGACCTGAGTCGCTCGGCAATGCCGCCGTGGTGGAGCGTTGAAGGAGAACGAGATGGATAGTCCGGCCCCGCGCCAGAAAAGCGGCCTCGTCGTGGTCATGCTGTGTTTCCTGACGATCGTGGCCGACGGCTACGACTTGATCGTCTACGGAGCCACCGTCCCCAGCCTGCTCGACGAACCCGGATGGGAGATGACCGCCAGCACCGCCGGTCTGATCGGCAGCTGGACACTGTTCGGTCTGATGGTCGGGTTCCTGCTCGCGGGTCCGCTGGCTGATCGGGTCGGTCGCCGCAAGGTCATGATGGCGGGTGTCGTCTGGTTCTCCGCCGGCTGCGCGATCTGCGCGCTGGCCACCTCACCGGAATTCCTCGGCGCCGCCCGGTTCTTCACCGGCATCGGCCTCGGCGGCGTCGTGCCGTCGGCGGTCGCGTTGACGATGGAGTTCGCGCCGCGCAACCGCAGGCAGATCTACAACGGCATGATGCTGACCGGCTACTCCTTCGGCGGCATCATCGCCGCGCTCGTCGCGATCGCACTGCTGCCCGACCACGGCTGGCGCGTGTTGTACGCGGTCGGTGCCCTGTGCGTGATCGTGGTGCCCGCCATGTACTTCTGGCTGCCCGAATCGGTGAACTCCCTGGTGTCGCGTGGCAAGGACGCCGAGGCCGCGGAAGTCGCTCGCGCCTACGGTCTCGACATCGGCGCGGTGCGGGCCGAACAGCTGATCCAGCGCACCGCCACCGCGAACGGGGAGAAGGCGAGCGGATTCCGGATGCTGCTGACCCGGAAGTATCTGCCGTCGCTGCTGCTGTTCGTCGTGGTCTGCATCTGCGCCCAGCTGATCGGCTACGGCTTGAGCACCTGGTTGCCGGTGCTGATGCGCGAGGCGGGCTACCCACTGGGATCCTCGTTGCAGTTCCTGCTGGTTCTGCAGGTCGGCGCCGTGATCGGCATGATCGGCGGTTCGATGCTGGCCGACCGATACGGCTCCCGGCGGGTTCTCGTGCCGTTCTTCCTCATCGGTGCGATTTCGCTGCTGGTGCTCAGCCGTAAGGTCGATACCGCGGTGCTGATGGTCGCGGTAGCGGGGGCCGGGCTCGGCTCCATCGGCAGCAGCTCACTCGCATACGGCTATGTCGCCGCGAAATACCCCGCTTCGTGCCGCGGGTCCGCGGTGGGGGCGAGCATGGGACTGGGGCGTATCGGTTCGATCCTCGGGCCGTCCATCGGTGGGTGGATCGTCGGTTCCTCGCTGGCGACCCACTGGAACTTCTACGCCTTCGCGGTGCCCGCGGTGATCGCCGCCGTCATCGTGATCCTGATGCCGGCCTCGACAGTCGATGACGAAGTCGCCGAAGTGCGCGCTCCCGACGTCGAGCCGGATCGCAAGCCCGGCGGTCTCGTCGTCGAGCAAGCGGGCTGATAGGCCGGGCATCGTCTAGGACGCCATCGCGTCGGCGGGCAGGCGGACCAGGCCGAGGCGATCGCATCGCCGGATCAACGGTGTGAGGATGCGATCGGCCTCGGCCGTGCGGTCGGCCCGGCGCAGGGCGTTGCCGAGCAGCAACCCGGCGCGCAGCGCGGCCAGCGGCCTGCGCTGCGCGTCTATCTCGGCGACCGAGTTCTCTGCGCGCTCGATCGCCGACCGGAGCTGATCCGTCGCCAGCAACAAACGGATCGCGGAGTCCTCATCGAATTCATCGATGGCCGTATCGATTCCGTCGTCGCGCCGGATCGTGCGCGTGTCCATCAGCCTGTCCGTCACGGTCGGATCGAGTTCGACGCCCAGACGCACCCGTTCGTTGCGGATCCGTGCGGCCAGGCGCGGCAGGTTCAGGCGTTCGGCATGCGACATCCCCTCGTCGAGGAGTTGCAGCGCGCCGTCCCGGTCGCCGCGCAGGGCTCGTACCCGCGCACCGGTCGCGTAGGTGGCGAGCATGAAGTCCACTCCGCCGCCGCCTTCGGCGGACAGCTCTCTGCTCTGCTCCAATAGATCTGTCGCGATGTCGAGATCTCCAGTCTCATAACGTAATTCGCCCAGTAGTGCGGACGCGAGGCGAGTCGCGTGGGCGGCGGCTCCCATGGTCGTGCGTGCGGTGTCGAGCGCGGTCGTGAACAGGTCGTCCGCGCCGGTGATGTCGAGCTGTTCACGGGCGGCCACCCCCGCGAAACAGCGGCCGTACACCGACAGGAACGGGCCGGTCGCCTCGTGGTACGGCGCCGCCCAGAGCTGCCATCGGCGCGCCTCGGCGAAGTCGAAGCGCTGGATCGCCGCGAAGCTGGCGATATTGGCCGCCACCCCGGGAATTCGTGGGGAGAAGTCGTCGGGCCGGGCCAGTGCGTCACCGATCAGGCCGTCCAGCTCTGACACCCGGTCGGCGAACATCTCTCGGACACTGATCGCGACATCGGCTTCCGCGCGTAGATCGGTGCGTTCGGGTTCGGCGGGTGGGGCCGCGGCCAGCGCGGTCTCGAAGCGGGCTAGGGAGGACGCGGTGGCCGCGGGTCTGCGCAGGACAAGGTTGACCCAGACGCCGAAAAGCTGGATACGGGGCCTGGCCCGGCACACCCCAGCGGGCAGCTTCGCCAGGATGCCTTGCAACATCACCACTCTCGACCGCTCCAGCAGGTAACCCGCGCCCTGCTCGACGAGTTCGGCCGCGCGTTCGGGATTTTCCGCGGCAAGTGCCTGGTCGACCGCTTCGTTGAGCAGGTGATGATGCGCGAACCAGTCGGCGGCTCACAGCCGCAGTGCTGCGATCTCGGCCGGGCGGTCCTGTGCGAGTCTGCGGCACAGATAACCAGCGAACAACTGGTGGTAGCGGTACCAGTCGTGGGCGGGACCGGTGGGAAGCAGGAACAAGCCACGGTCGGCGATGTCGGCGAGGAGGTCGGCGGCATCGGTGCGGCCGGTCAGCGCGATGGCCAGTCCGGCGCAGATCCGCTCGCAGATCGAGGTCGTCATGAGGAATTCGAGGGTGTCCGGATCCAGTGCGCCGAGCACGTTCTCGGCCAGGAACGCCCCGATATCGGGGTGCGTGGCAAGGCTGTCGAGTAGGCGCGCCGGGTCCTCGCCTGCACGCAGCGACAGCACTGTCAGCTGCAGTGCCGCGACCCAGCCGTCGGTGGCGCCGACCAGCGCGGTCACCTCGTCGGCGGCCAAGTGCACACCGCGGGCTTCGGCGAGGAACGCGTGTACTTCGTCGGGATTGAAACGTAGTGTCGTGGCGTCGATTTCGGCGAGTTCACCGTGGATGCGCAGACGACTCAACGGCAGGTCGAGACGCTCGGTACTCGTGACGACGAGGGGCAGATGGTGACAGCCGTGCTCGAGCAGGAATCGGACCGCGTCCACCGAGGCGGGAGCGGTGACCCGTTGCCAGTCGTCGAGGATCAGCGCCCCCGCCGGTCGTCGGCGTGCAGACCGTCGACGAGTGCGGTCAGCACGGCACGGGCCGGGTCGTCGGGGTTGGCTTCCAGCAGCCGGTCGAGGTCGTCGGCGAGCACGGGGACCGTGGGTCGGATCGCCTCGGCGAGGTGGGTGAGGAACCAGGAGACATTGTCGTCGTCCTCGTCGACGGTCAGCCACGCGACCGCGGCGCCGTGCTCGACCAGCTCGTCGTGCCACTGGGCGGCCACTGTGGTTTTGCCGAAACCGCTGGGCGCGTGGATCGCGGTGAGCCGGGTGCGTTCGGTGGTTCGCAAGTGCTCGAGCAGGCGCTTTCTGGCCAGAGTCGCCCGCGCCGGAGTCGGCGGGCGATATTTCGTGGCGGGTGTGGGAGGTGCGGTGGTGCGGTCGCGGGCCCGCGCTGCCGGTGCTATCGGCACCGCAACGGGCCGCTGGGTATCGGGGACTCGCAGGACATCGACCGGGCTGCCGGTACTGCGCTGGGCCGCAACCAGTTCCGCGCCGAGCGCAGCAGCGCTGTCCGGCCGGTCGGCGGGGTCGGTCGCCATCGCGTGCTCGATGACGGCTCTGACCTCGTCGGGTACATCCTGGTCGGTGAGATCGGGGCCGCGCTGCGCGGAGACTCGCAGGAACTGCGACAACACCTGCTCGCCGACGCGCCGCTCGTAGGCGACGTGACCGGTGAGCGCGCAGAACAGTGTGGCGCCCAGGCCGTACACGTCGGCGGCAGCGGTGGCCTGCGCTCCGCGCAGTACTTCCGGCGCGGCGAAAGCGGGGGAGCCGGTGACGATTCCGGTGGTCGTGTGGAACCCGCCCTGGATCCGGGCGATTCCGAAATCGGTGAGTTCGGGTTCGTTGTAGTCGCTGAGCAGGATGTTGGACGGTTTCACGTCGCGGTGCAGGATGTCGGCCCGGTGCGCGGTCTCGAGCGCGCCCGCCATCTTCACGCCCAAGCGTAGTGTCGCCGCCCAGTCCAGCGGGCCGACGGTGTGGATGCGTTGTTCCAACGAGCCCCGCGCGTGATACGGCATCACCAGGTAGGGGTGCCCGCCGCGGGTGGTGCCGGCTTGGAAGACCGCGACGATGTAAGGATGACCGGACAGCCTGCCCATCGCCTGCTGTTCGCGGACGAAGCGCTGCAATCCGTCGGGATCGAGCTCGGCGGTCAGTACCTTCACCGCGACCACGCGGTCCAGATCGGGCTGGACGCAGCGGTAGACCACACCGAAACCGCCGCGTCCGATCTCCTCGGCGTCCTCGAAGCCCTCGGCGGTCAGTTCCGCCGCGATCCCCGTGGCCGGGCTGCGCTGCGTCGGCAAGTTGTCGGCCATCTCGGCTCGATTCGGTGCGGCCTTGTGGCGGTACGCTGGTGCGCCCGCCCTCTACCGAGGATAGCCCCGGTGTCGACCGTATTCGACGATGTCAGGCGCGTTTCGGCCGGTAGTGCAGCCACCGGTATCTGGCGCGTTCGCGCGGTGTCATCCCGCCCCAGATACCGTGTGGCTCGTTCGCGGCGACAGCGTGGTCCCTGCAGTGGGTCAGGACCGGGCAGCTCGCGCAGATCTTCTTGGCGGCCAGCAATTTCCGGGACTCGTGGCTGGTGTCGTAGAAGTCGTTGACATCGTACGCGCGGCAGGTGGCGTGCATCTGCCAGGCCCAGGTCTCCGCGCGCGGGGCGGGCAATTGCAACGCGTACACGCTCCCTCTGCTCATCGCGCACCACCGTCGGCGGCCACCTGCGCGCGCCGATGCGCGGCAGCGGCCAGTTCGTGTTCGCGGGCGCTGTCGGGTCCGCCCAGCCCGGCCAGATGGTCGTGCAGCCGTGCCTTCGCCGCATACCAGGAGGCGAGTGTCTCCGCACTGGCGCCGCGGGAGGGGCGGCTCAGGCACAAGGCGGTCATTTCGATCAGCACGTTCATGGTCGGTCCTCCGACTCGCGGGATCAGTCGTAGACGACGACTCCACGCAGATTGCGGCCGGCGTTCATGTCGGCGAAGCCCTGCGTGATGTCGTCGAGGGAGTAGCGGGTGGTGACGAGTTCGTCGAGTTTCAGCGAGCCCTGCTGATACATCGCCAGCTGCGCGGGGATGTCGGCGGTGGGGGAGCTCGCGCCGAAGAGCGAGCCCTGCAGACGCTTCTGGTACAGCGTGAGCTCGTGCAGGTTGATGTCGCCCGCGCCGACGGTGGCGTCGCCGAGCCCGACGGCGACACAGGTGCCTGCCTTGCGTACGGCGCCGAGCGCCTGGCCGACATGGCGTCCGGTGGTGATGCCGACTGTGACGATCGAGGAATCAGCACCTTGCCCGTTGGTCATCGAGCGTGCCAGTTCGGCCGCTTCGTCGATGTCGGCGACGGCGTGGGTGGCGCCGAGTTTCAGTGCGGAGTCGCGCTTGAACGCGACCGGGTCGACGGCGATCACGGCTGATGCGCCGGCATGGGCCGCGCCCTGGACCGCGTTGATCCCGATACCGCCGATGCCCATGACGATCACGACATGCCCGGGCTTCACCTCGGCCGAGTTCACCGCTGCGCCCCAGCCTGTCCCGACACCGCAGCCGGTCAGGCACGCGACGTCGAGCGGGATCGACGGATCGATCTTGATGGCCGAGACCGCCGACACGGTGGTGTACTCGCAGAAGGTGCCGAGCCCGGCGAGCTGACCGGTGGGTGCCCCGTCGAGGGAGAGCCGATACGAGGTGGGGTCGTCGAAGCGCGCGCCGGTGGCCAGGAACGCGCCGAGGTCACACAGGTTCTGATGGCCGTGTGCGCACCATCGACAACGGCCGCACACCGGCAGGAAGGAGAACACGACATGGTCGCCCTCGGCGAAGCCCTTGGTGCCGGGACCGACCGCCTCGACGACACCCGCGCCCTCGTGTCCCCCGGCCAGCGGAAGGATGCCGGGCGTCTGGGTGCCGACCGCGAAATGATCGTCGGAGTGGCACAGGCCGGCGGCGGCCATCTTCACCCGGATCTCGCCGGGGCGCGGGTCCTCGACCTCGAGTTCGACGATCTCGTAGGCACCGGGTGATTGCCGGAGTACCGCGCCCCGGGTCAGCATGACGTCTCGTTTCGATCCAACTGCCACATGGGGGTGTCCACTCCTCCGGGAAAGAGAATATTCAACATAATATAATATAAGTGTCGCATGGCGCTGATCTGCGCGTCAACGATTCGGTGAGGTCGGGGCCGATTTCTCAGTTGCCGATGGATGGATCAATTCCGATTTCGCCATCCGCCGTCGTGCCGAAGAACGCGGGCAGGTCGACGGCGCGGTGGGTGTTGGCCAGTGCCGATACCGTCGCGGTGCCGAACACTCCGGTGCGGTCGAACGCGACAGCGGTGCCCACGGAGATCCCGGCGTGCTCGATCCGGTCGGTGGCCGAGAACCCGACCGCGGTGCCCAACGGCAGGCGGACCAGCGCGAGCGTGATGTCGGCATTGATGAATTCCAGCCCGTTGCTGCCGAGATTGGCCACCACGTTCACCACGTCGGCGATCCCGGCGGTGAGCTGAAACGGTGTGATCGGCTCGCCCTCGACCACCGGGATCGGGTCGTGCCAGACCTGCTTACGCGCGTCGTTCTGCGCCTGTGCCGCATCGCCCCATCCGGAGCCTTCGCTGAAGTACAAGCGGTGACCCTGTGTCATCGACGCGCCCAGTGGTGGAGGCTCGGGGCGGGCGCCGCCGGACCAGACCGCACCGGGCGGGCTCTCGCTCGGCGCGAGGAACAGTGCCGAGGCGCGGGCGACCGGTCCGCCGTCTTGATGTAGGACCGTGTCGATCAGGCACAGGCGCTTTCCTTCCCGCACGATGGTCGCCGAGGTGGTGCAGGGGCGTCGCCTGGCCGGTCGGTACAGGTCCAGGGTCCACCTGACCGGCTGCAAGTCGGTGCGGCCGATGTCGGCGACAGCGCGCTCGGCCGCGCGAGCCAGCGCCGAACTGATGGCGAGTCCGCGCAGATGATCCACGCCCCAGCCGCTCAGTGCTTCTGTTTGCGGTACCAGTTCCGCACCTGTCCGGCCTGGCTCCGTGCGGAAGAAAGCTGACGTCATAGTGATCCTCTCCACCATTTAGGGCATGATATTAAATATATGATACCGTCAGATATGCGTCCATAGACCTCCCGAGGTCCTTCTGACCCCCTGCTCGGGGACCTCGGGCGCCGGCGTCGATCACCGACGCGTACGTCACATCCGTGCGTGGAAACCCTCCGGTGATCGACGCCGTTCCATGGGTCGACGATGCGCGACAGTGTGTCCGAGACGCATAATGCATAACGTGCCGAACGACAATGACCCACTCCAGGCCGAATCCGCGACACGGGGGTTACCTCGCTCCGCGCATTCGCAACGCCAACAGTTGTCCGAAGACGTCGCGAGCTACGTTCGCGAGCTGATCATCTCGGGCCGGGTACGGTCCGGTGAATTCCTGCGCGCCGAGCCGATCGCCGAGGCGGTCGGCGTGAGCAACACGCCGGTGCGCGAGGGCTTGTTGTTGCTCAGCGGTGAAGGTTTCGTCGAACTCGTTCCTCGGCGTGGGTTCATGGTCTCGGCGTTCAGCAGGCAGGATGTGCGCGATCTGTTCTGGGCGCAGGCCACCCTGGCCGGTGAACTGGCCTCGCGGGCGGCGAAGTCGATCTCCCCGCGTCAGCTCGCCCACCTGGCCGACGTGATCGCTCAGCACGAGCAGGCGGTCGCCGACGGCGCCGACCTGGACCGCATCGTGGCGCTGGGCCATGAATTCCATCGCACCATCAACCTGGCGGCCGACTCGCGCAGGCTGGCGCTGTTGCTGCGCTCGATCGTCAAGCAGCTGCCCAACCGGTTCTACGGCAACATCGAGGGCCACGCGAACGAGTCGCTCGACTTCCACCCGGCCATCCTCGAAGCGTTGCAGAAGCGGCGTGCGAAGGCGGCTAGCACTTTGATGCGCGATCACATCATGTCCGGCGCCGACGAGCTCATCGTCATGCTGGAGAAGCAGGGCATGTGGTCGACCCCGGAGCGATCCACCGCATAATCCCGGTTCACCGTGATCGAGATCGGCGGTCAGAAGACGAAGAAGGGTCGGTGCCACAACCGAAAGGTAGTGGCACCGACCCTTTTCTGATGTCTAAGGGGTCATGGCGACGACGGGGCCGTCGGACATGACGACACCGGTATCGATCGATGGCGCGCCCGATGGCGCGATGCTTCCGTCCGGGCGGATCGTGTAGGTGTGGATGCGGGTCGTCATCTGGGCGGTGAGTACGTCGACGAGGTAGAGGGTCTTGCCGTCGGGATGCAGCGCGACCTGTCCAGGCAGTGTGGCGGCGGGTGCCGCGTACGGCGAACCGGGCAGCTCGGTGAGTCGGCCGTCCTCGTGCACATCGAAGCCGGCGATCGACTGGCCCATTGCATTGGGTACGTAGAGCCGTGTGCCGTCGGTTGTCACCACCGCGCCGTGTGGGACCCCATGAGTCGGGTAGGGCGAGCCGGGGGTGGGCGTCACCTGGCCGTCCTCGCCGATGACGAAGCCGGACAGGTCGAAGCCGAATTCGTTGCTCACGTAGAGATGGCGCCCGTCGGGGGTGAAACCCGGTGCCACCGGACCCAGCTTCACGGTGGTGGGGCCGAGCGGCGTCATGGTGCCGTTGCGCTCGATCGCGTAGTTGGACATGGTGTTGCCGAGATAGGTGACCACCCGCAGGAAGCGCCCGCCGGGGTCGACGGCTGCCATGCCGACGGCGCTGAAGCCGTCTACCGGCACGGTGGGAGCCCCGGACGGGGTGAGCGCGCCCGAGGCTGCGACCGCGTAGGACTCCACGTGGCCCGGTGCCCCGCCGACCACGACGAACAGTTGAGTGCCGTCGGGGCTCAGGGTCGCCGCGGTGGGCGGACCACCGACGGCGATGTCGGCACCGGGAATCGGGTGCAGGGTGCCGCTGTCGTCCAGGCGGTATCCGGTGACGCCGAAGTCGCCGACATGCGGAACGTAGACCGTGTGCCCGTCAGGAGCGATGACCAGCGAGAGAATGCCGAAGCCGGTGGCGAACGGGCTGCCCGGTACGGGGGTCAACGCGCCGTCATCGGCAACCCGCACCACACTGATGCCCATCGACGCGGTGCCCGCGACGATCATGAACCGGGAACCGGCAGCCGAGGCCACCGGCGCCGCCGCCCAGCTGAACGTGCTGAGCAAGGCGGCGATGAAAGCTAGTGCGGCACAACGAAGTAACCGGGTACCGGCCCGGGGTCGACAGGCGGCGGGTGTCGAAGTCATCGGTGATCTCCTCGATGAGATGCGGGTGCGATCGGCAGTGCGCGGAGCGCGTGACAACCCGGAACGATCACATTTTATATATGAACTTGCAATCATCGTTGTGCCGCGTGACAACGGTTCTCGCTGTTCGACGCGGGATTTCAAAACTCGCTTCGCGTAGAGATTACTGACTATATTGTGCATAATTCAGGGTGGGCGACGTGGCCCGCCGGATACGTGGAGGTATCGCCGCAGATGCTCAGGAACGCATTCACACCGCATCGAGTCGCTGTCGGTGTGGCCGCCGCGCTTGCGCTCTCGCTGTCCCCGAGCCTGGCGCATGCGGCCCCGGGCGACGCGCCGCGGTATCTGCTGGTCACCGGCACCGGTTCCTCGAACATCAGCGTCCTGCGCGTCGATGACAACGGCTCGCTCACCAAGGTGGCCGGCGCGCCGTTCGCCAGTGACACCGGCTCGCTCACCCTCGAGATCACCCCGGACGGTCGCCGCGCCTACGCCGGACACGTGGTGTCGGGCTCGATCATCGGCTACGACCTCGGCGCCGACGGCTCGCTGCACGAGATCACGGGCACGCGCATCGACTTCGGCGCCCCGGTGATCGGGGTGACGATCACCCCGGACGGTTCCCGGCTGTTCGCGACCGTCGGCTCGCTCACCACCGAGGTCCGCTCCTTCGACATCACCGCCTCCGGCGTGCTCGTGCCGACCGGCGCACCCGCCACTGCTGTACCCGGGATGAGCGGGCTGAGCCTGCCGCAGGTGACTCCCGACGGGCGCAATTTGATCGTGAGCACCTTCATCGGCGCGACGGTGACCAGCTACGCCATCGGGGCCGATGCCTCGCTGACCCAGGTCGGCGCCACGATGGCGACCGGCGAGCGGCCCGCACTGCCCGCCGTCACCCCGAACGGGCGCTACCTCTACATCAGCAACGAGGGCAGCAACACCCTGTCGGGCTATGTGATCGCAGCCGACGGCAGCCTGTCGAATGCGCCCGGTTCGCCCTACCCCACCGGCGGAACCCCGCACGGTTCGGCGATCACCGCCGACGGCACCCGTATGTACGTGCCCGCGTCGGCCGGCGGTGAGGTCGACGGCTTCCACATCGGTGCCGACGGAGCGCTCACGCCACTGCCGGGCTCGCCCTACAAGACTCCGGACGGCGCGATGCCGGGACGCCTCGTGCTCAGTCCCGACGAGGACGAACTCTTCGTCATCGACAGCCTCACGGTGAGTGGGTCGGCCCGGGTGCACACCTACACCGTCGCCGCCGACGGCAGCGTCGCCCCGTCGGGCCTGCCTGCCGCTGATACCGGCGTGGTGTTCCACGACGGTCCGTCGGCTCACCTGACCCCTGCACGATGACGCACCGCGGTGGGCCGCCCGGTCCACCGCGGCGTCCGCGTCAGCCCACCCCGAGGAGACCCGCTGTGCCATCGGCCGCATCCGAGCCGAGCGTCGAGAACGCCCGCTCCGGCAGCCCGCGTCGTCCGTTCCGTGAACGATTCGGTACCAGCGTGCGGACCCGTGTGCTGGCCATCGCGCTGATTCCGAGCGTGGTGCTGCTCGCCACGGGCGCTGTCGCGGTCACGTTGGTCGGGGTCCGGGCGCAGTCGGTCAAGGAATGGTCCGACTACCGGGGCGCGAACATCGACCCGCTGCTGCGGTTCGTGACCTCGATCCAAGCCGAGCGACTCGCCAGCGTCACCGCGCAGGACCCTTCGCCTACTACGGCCGCGGATCTGCGCGCCAGCCGCGACAACACCGACCGCGCGATCGCGGAGACCGCCCGTATCGCGTCGTCAGCCCAGAACCTGGACCAGGACACCGGCGCGGAATCCATCAAGGCGCTGGGCGATCTGATCGGGCGTATGCAGGTGATCCGAGAGTCGGTCGACAGCAGGCGAGCGACCACAGGCGACGTGGACCAGTACTTCACCGATCTGATCGCCGCGGTGCTCGGCGCGGGTCAGGAGTCGGCGCGATTGAAGTCGTCCGACACCACGACGATGGATGCCGAGCTGACCTCGCTCGAGCTGCTGCGGGCGGCCGAAAGTCATTCGCGGGTGGTCGGTCTCGTTGCCGCGGGCGCGGCCAACGGCATGCCTTCGCTGAGGGAACGGCGAACGCTCGCCCAACATATCGGCGTGTACCGCAAGCAGTTCGACCTCATCGACACCCGCTTGTCGCCGGAGGTACGGACCAGCGTGCGCGCCCTGACCACCGGTACCGACTGGCGTCTGGGCACCACCGGCGAGGACGAGATGTCCGAGCGGGGCATGCTGACCATGCCGGCCGAAGAATGGCTGGCAGCCGAGCGCGCGGTGGACACCCGAGTCATCGCGGTGATCCGCGATCAGTTCAGGGTGACGGTCGACGCGACCAGCGCGGCAGCTGACCGGATGATCAACCAGCTGCTGATCCTCTCGGCCATCATGCTCGTTGTCACCTTCTTCGCGGTCTCGGTGTCGCTGGTACTGGCCAATCGGCTGCTGCGGCGGCTGCGCACCCTGCGTTCGGCCAGTCTCGATCTCGCCAACGAACGACTGCCCGCGCTGATCCGCCGCATCCACAACGGCGAGCAGGTCGACGCGGAGGCCGAAACCGCCGTGGTCGACCGCGGCCGTGACGAGATCGGTCAGGTCGCCGAGGCATTCGCCGCGGCACAGCGCACGGCGATCGAGACCGCGATCGGCGAGGCGAGCACCCGCAACGGCTTCAACAAAGTGTTCCTCGACATCGCGTTCCGCAGCCAGGCGCTGGTCCGCCGACAGCTCGATGTGCTCGATGTCGCCGAGGCCCGCCAAGACGACCCGGAGGATCTGGAACTGTTGTTCCAGCTCGACCACCTGGCCACCCGCGCGCGTCGCAACTCCGAGAACCTGCTGATCCTGGGTGGGCGTTCACCCGGCCGCCGCTGGCGTAACCCGGTGGCGCTCGAGGAGATCGTGCGCAGCGCCGTGTCCGAGACCGAGGGCTACGCGCGAGTGAGCGCCGTCCGGCTGCCCGCGATGCGAGTGCTCGGTACTGCCGTGGCCGACCTCGTCCACCTGCTGGCCGAGCTGATCGACAACGCGACCGCGTTCTCGCCGCCGGACGCGCCGGTGGCGGTGCACGGCAACTCGGTCGGCAGGGGAGTGGTGGTCGAGGTCGACGACCAGGGCCTCGGTATCTCCTTCGAGGAGCGTGAACGCCTCAACGCGCTGCTCGCCGAGCCTCCGCAGTTCCACGAGATGGCGTTGTCGGGACATCGTCACCTCGGTTTGTTCGTGGTGAGCAGGCTCGCCGCGCGCCACGGTATTTCGGTGACCCTGCAGGAATCTCCGTACGGCGGCGTGCGGGCGATCGTGTTGGTGCCGTGGGCCGTGCTCGAGGCCGGTGACGACAACCCGACAGTGGCGGTGGAACCGGTGCGCGGGCGTGATGTCGTGCACCGAGTGCCCGGCGCAACCGCATTGCCGGGTGCGCCACGACCTGATCCGCACCCGGCACCCGCCCTGCCGGACCGGGTCGGACGCACGACTGCCGTGGGGCACAACGGATATCCCGTCGAGCAGGCCGACCGGCGGCCTGCCCTGCCGAAACGCGATCGACTCACCCATCTGTCGCCTCAGCTCAGCGTCGATGTCGAGGAAACCGACACGCGCCCAACGGCTCCCGAGTCCCAGCGAGTACGCGCACCCGAAACGGTGCGCGCCGCGATGAGCGGGCTGCAACAGGGCACGCGTCGGGCACGTGGCCGATCACCCCATACCCACCCCTAGAACGGTCTGAACATGAACGAGGACATGACAGCTCGCCAAGCTCCGGCCGGCACGCTGGACTGGCTGCTCACCAGTCTGGTGAAAACGACGTCGGGCGCCGAACAGGCGGTGGTGCTGTCCGCGGACGGCCTGGCGCTGGCCGGGTCGGCCGGTATCGAGCGCGAGGACGTCGAGCACCTCGCCGCCATGGCGTCAGCGTTGCACAGCTTGGCTCGTGGCGTCGGCACGCGCTTCTCCAAGGGTGCGTTGCATCAGACCGTGGTCGAGCTCGAGCACGGGTACCTGTTGGTCACCGAAGCCGGGCACGGCGCGTGCCTGGCATTGTTGACCAGCGCCGATGCTGATCTCGGACTGATCGCCTACGAGATGAACGTCATCGTCGGGCAGGTGCGCGATCACCTGTCGGCGGCTCCGAGGAATTCGATGACCACGCGAGTGCCGTGAGTGAGGGCCCGGATGAGATGTGGGGCTACGAGGACGACGACCCGGGCCCCCTGGTTCGGCCGTTCGCGCTGACCCGCGGTCGAGCGGGCCGGGAGCTGCAGGATCTCGACATTCTGACCCTGGTGATCTCGGTCGGCTACGACTCCGATGTGAACAAGCTCGATCGCGAGTACGCCGAGATCTTCCAGCTCTGCCGCCATCGGCCGCTGTCGATCGTCGAAATCGCCGCCCACACGAAGTTGCTGATGGTCACCGTCAAAGTGCTTGTCAGCGACCTCATCGCGGCCGGTTATGTCATCTTCCGATCCCCACCACGGGCCGACGCGGGCCCTGATCCCGAACTACTGCAGGCGGTACTCGATGGCATACGTAACCTCTGACGGCCCGGCGGTCATGTCCGCCGAACTGGCGGTAAAGGTCTTGGTGGCAGGCGGATTCGGCGTCGGCAAGACGACGATGGTCGGCGCGATCAGTGAGATCACCCCGTTGCGCACCGAGGAACAGCTCACCGAGCTGAGTACCTCGGTCGACGATCTGCACGGCATCGAAGGCAAGCGGACCACCACGGTCGCACTGGATTTCGGCCGGATCACCATCAATCCCCGAGTGATCCTGTACTTGTTCGGGACACCGGGCCAGGACCGGTTCTGGTTCCTCTGGCCGGAGCTGTCACGGGGCGCGCTGGGTGCGGTGGTGCTGGTCGATACCCGCCGACTGGCCGACAGTTTCGCCGCGGTGGACTATTTCGAATCCCGGCGGATCCCGTTCGTGGTCGCGGTGAACTGCTTCGACGGTGCGGATCGCTACGAGACCACCGAAATCGGTGCCGCGCTCGGCGTGCCGACGCATGTTCCGATCCTGCTGTGCGATGCGCGAGACCGTGCGTCGTGCAAGGAAGTTCTGGTGTGCCTGTTCGAATACATCATGGCGAACTCGACTGCGGTTCGTCACCGGTCCCATTGAATTCGCCAGGCGCCCAACATCTCTAGCGCAAAATCGGATGCACAATATATTGTCCAGGTTGCAGCAATTGTGGATACAACCCCATCGAAAGGTTCACCAATGAGCGATCTGCTCGATCTCGTCAACGTGCACTACGCCGGCCTCGAAGGCGGCGATCTCGACCTGGCCGCGAGCCCGTTCACCGAGGATGTCGCGGCGGAGTTCCCGTCCGGTCCGCTCGCCGGCATCGAGGCACTGCGCGGGCTGATCGGTGCCTTCATCACCGCATTCCCCGGCATGAAGATCGAACGTCGCAACACCTGGGTCGACGGTGACACCGCCGTCGCCGAAATCGTGTTCACCGGTGTTCAGACCGGTCCGCTTGCGACCGCCGAGGGCGAGGTGCCGCCGTCCGGCCGCACGGTGACTTTCCCGCTGATCGACACCTTCACCCTGCGCGATGGCAAGGTCTCCGAGCATCGCGTCTACTGGGACAACGTGAGCTTCCTGACCCAGCTCGGGCTGCTGCCCGCCCAGGGCTGAGCAGCTGTCCATCGGAAACCCCTTCGGCTCGGCCGGAGGGGTTTTCGCTGTTCGTGAGGGTCGGTGGTGTGCAGGTTTCTGGACAGTTCACCTGCCCGTTCGGGCCATAGCCTCCCAGGTATGACCTCTGATTCAACGTCGACAGGTGGTTCGGGAATCCGGCGCGCGCGAGCAGGATGGGTTCTTGCCCTTGCCGCGACCGTCCTTCCCGGCTTCACGGCGACAGCACAACCCGCCGCGGCCGACAGCGCCGGATACCACATCTACGCCCATGGCTTCCTCAGCGACGGCATTGTCGGTTACAACGCGTCCGACAGCGGGCAGCCCACCCCGATCGCGGGCCGTGCGACGCCCGGCTCGCTGAACTGGCCGCAGGCTCCCACTCTCGACGGCCGGTTCCTGTTCGTCGCCCCGGGTTCGAACCCGCAACTGATCCCGTACGCGATCGGCCCCGGCGGCGAACTCACCGCCGGGGCGCCGCTCGCGATGCCTGATGTCCCGGTCGACATCATCTTCGCGCCGAACAACCGTGATGCCTTCGTCGTTGTCGGCCTGCAGAATGCCCAGGTGGTGCCCGTACGCATCGGCGCCGACGGCACGCCCAGCCTCAACGGTACGGCGATGCCGTTCGGTGAGTCGATCGACGGAATCGCCTCGGGCACCGTTTCGCCGGACGGCAAGCAGCTGTACGTGGCCAGCCTGCTGCCCCGGCAGTTGCTGGTGTTCGACATCAACGCCGACGGCTCCGTGTCTCCGGTCAAGCAGCGGGTCTCGACGGGCCTGAATCCGATCTACCCGCGGGTCACGCCAGACGGTCGGCACGTGTACGTCATCAACGAGATCAGCGGTTCGGTGTCGGGCTTCAGCCGGGCAGAGGACGGTTCGCTGACCGAGATCGCAGGATCACCGTTCCCGACGGGCATGCTTCCCCATGTCACCAGCATCACCCCCGACGGCCGCTTCCTCTATGTGCCCAATATGGGTTCGGGGCACATCAGCTCCTTCGCGATCGAGCCGAACGGTGTGCTGACCCCGCTGCCCGATGTCGCCTTCGCGCCGGAGAAGCCGGGCACGTTCGCGGAGTCCTCGGCGATGTCGCCCAGCGGTGACGTGCTGTGGGCGCTGGGGACCGACCCGATGCGCGGCGGCGAGGAGATCCTGCGACGGTTCACCGTCGGCTCCGACGGCGTGCTCGACCTGGACGAATCGGTGGCGATCTACACCGGCACGTACGTGGCCGACGGACGCACGATGTCGCTGGTTCCACGCCGCTGAACCCACTGAGAAGGCCCCTCCGACTTGAAGTCGGAGGGGCCTTTTTGTGTTTCAGGTCTATGCCCAGCATCACCGCAGTTACGCAACTAACTTGCTTAATTTAGTTGTATGGTTGGCTAATGACCGCTGACCCGTCCACTGCCCGAGAGCTGGGGGAAGTACTGCGTCCGATCGCCCGCCGACTGCTCGCCGGACGGACGATCTCTGGGGGGAAACTCGGTGTGCTCGGCTATCTGTCCAGCCATGGCAGGGCCACCGCTACCACGTTGGCGGGGATTCAAACCGTCAGTCCTCAAGCCATCGCCACCGCGGTCCGCGAGCTCGAAGCCCTCGGGCTGGTCGTGCGCACTCCCGACAGCGAGGACCGCCGCCGCATCTGGATCGAACTCACCCAGACCGGTCGCGTGCGGCTCGCCGAGGAACGCGCGGTCGGCCTGGACTGGCTCGAACGCGCGATCGCCGAGCGACTCGACGACGAGGAACGTGCCAACCTCGACAACGCTCTGCCCGCGCTGCGGAAACTGATCGATGGCGGGCCGGTCGGATGATCGCCGCACGCCGACTGACTCCCGCGCTCGTCTATACCGCCCTGACCTCGGCCATCGTCAGCTCGCTCGGCATGCTGCTCGTCCCGGCGATCTCGCGGGAGATGCACGTCGATGTGAGCGCGGCGCAATGGATGCTGACGGTCAATCTGCTGGTCGGCGCGGTGACCACGCCGATCATGGGCAGGCTCAGCGACGGCCCGCACAAGAAGCGATTGCTGCTGTGGTCGCTGACGATCATCTTCATCGGGTCGATCATCGCGGCCACAGCACCGAACTTCGCGATATTCCTCCTCGGCCGCGCACTGCAAGGACTCAGTTACGGCATCGTCCCGGTGACGATCGCCCTGGCTCGCCGCTACCTTCCTCCCCACGAAGTCCGCAACGGCATGTCGACGCTGTCGGTGACAGTGACCAGTGGGCTCGGGCTCGGCTACCCGCTCACCGGCATCCTCGCCGATCTGTTCGGCTTCCGATTCGCGTTCTGGGCGGCGGCCTTGTTCCTGTTGTCGACTGTGCTGGTCGTGTGGCGTGTGGTGCCCGACGGCCCGGACGAGCGGGCACCCCGTACGCCGTTCGATGTACGTGGCGCGGTGTTGCTCGGGGCCGGGCTGGCGACGTTGCTCCTGGTGGCCGGTGAAGGTTCGCGCTGGGGGTGGGGTTCACCGGTGACGATCGGCCTGTTGATCGTGGCGCTGATCATTCTGGTCGGGTGGGCGCTGGTCGAACTGCGGACTCCGCACGCGCTGGTCGACCTGCGCGTGCTGCGCGCCGGCGACGCCCTGGTCGCGAACGGTACCGCGATCGGCCTCGGCGCCGCGATGTATGCGTGCCTGTCGATCGCCAGCCTGATCGCGCAGGCACCCGCGTCCACGGGCTATGGCATCGCGCTGCCGTTGTTCTGGGCCGGTTTCGTCATGTTGCCGCTGTCGATCGGCAGCTTCGCGGCCAACCGTATCGTTCGCGTGGTCTCGGCACGTATTCCCATGCGCGCTCTGTTGATTCCGGGCGCCGCCCTGGTGAGCGTGTCCAGCCTTTTCCTGTGGCTGGCTCACGACGAGCTGTGGGAGATCCTGCTGGGCATGTTCGGCTTCGGCTTGGGCATCGGCACGACCTATGCCGCGATGCCCGCGCTGATCGCCCGCAGCGTGGCCGACCGCGAGCTCGGCAGTGCTGTGAGCTTCAATCAGGTTCTGCGCACCGTCGGCGGCTCGTTCGGTAGCGCCATGTCCGGCGCGGTCCTCGCCGCCCACCTCGCCACCAGCGGGTACCCGACCGCGACCGGCATCGGCATCGCCCTGGCGGTGGGTGCCGTCGGCTGCGCCATGGTGCTCACCGTTCTGCTGACCGCCCACTTGATGACCCGGCAGAAACAGAGGTGATCGGTCGGTTCTGCTTCCGCCTCAGGCTGCCACGACCTCGGCGACGTCGCTGAGCCGGGCATAGCGCCCGCCGTCGTCGTTCAGCGCCGCATGGTCGCCCAGCTCGACGACCCGCCCGTGATGGAGGACGCGATCTGATCGGCGTCGCGGATGGTGCTGAGCCGGTGCGCGATGGTGATGACCGTGCGGCCCTGTGTCACTGCGTTGATGGCGGTCTGCACCGCACGCTCTGTTTCGTCGTCGAGGGCGCTGGCCGCGCATCGTCGAGCACCAGCACGCGCGGGTCGCGCAGTGGTGGACGCGCTCGAAAGGGCGAGCTGGTCACGCGTGAGCCCGACCCGACGGACCGCCGCGCGGCCCTCGTGCTGGCGACCGCACGGGGAAAGCGAACCCCCGAAACTCTGACCGAGGCCCGGACGAAGGACGCCGACGAATTCTTCGGACGCCTCACCGACCAGGAACGCACCGCGCTGCGCGACATTCTGGGCAAGCTCACGCTGTGAAGCCTGGTGGGTTACCGCTGTCGACGGCGTTCGGCCGACGTCCTCGAGCGTGAACAGCCGAGCTGAACTGACCCGGCAGCGGTCGCTTGGTGTGGCCGCTGCCGGGTTCGAGCGGAACCAGGTCAGTTCACGGCGACCCGGCGTGGAACTGTGCGGCGAAATCGGTGATGAGCGCTACGGTCGCGTCCTTGGTGACCGCCGTTGTTCCGCCGTCGACCGGCAGCGCGATGCCGGTGATCCAATCCGAGAGGTCGCTGGCGAGGAACAGCGCAGCACAGGCGACATCGCGGGCCTGGCCCGCGCGCCCGATCAACGTCTCGCCACCGATGCGTTCGCCGATCCCGGTGAGGAATTCGTCTTCGCGATCCTGGCTCACCCCGAACATGTCGGTGATGATCGAGGTGAGGACCGCGCCCGGCAGGATCGCATTCGAACGAATGCCGGTGCCGCGATTCTCCATGGCCGTCTGGCGGACCAATGCCAGCACGGCTGCCTTGGCCATCGAATAGGCGCCACCGTTCCACCCGGCCTGCAGTGCCGCGACACTGGCTGTGGTGATGATCGAGCCGGGTGTGCCCTGCACGCGAAACTGTCGCGCCGCGTACTTGTGCGCCGCGACGTGCGCCTGCAGGTTCAGTGCCAATGTTCGGTCCAGGCCCGCCGGGGTGAGCTCGTCGATCGGTGAAAGGTCCACGGCGGCACCAGCATTGCTGAACATGACGTCGAGTCGACCGAAGGTGTCCACCGCGACGTCGACGATGGATTCGACTGCGGCCGCCGAGGTGACATCGGTGTGGGTGAACACCGCCGAATCACCCAGGCGCGCAGCGGCGGCCGCACCGCGTTCGTCTTGGATATCGGCCAGGACCACCTTCGCACCGTGCTCGACGAAGGTTCCGGCGGCGGCCAGACCCATCCCGCTCGCCGCTCCGGTGATGACGGCTACCTTGCCGTCGAGGAGGTTCACAGCGGCCACTGGAGGTGTTTGACTTCGAAGAATTCGCGGAATCCCTCTTCGCCGCCTTCTCGGCCGATACCGCTGTGGCCGGGTCCGCCCCAGGGGGCGTCGGCGCGCATGCCACCGCCGCCGTTGATGGTCACCGTGCCCGCACGCAGTTGACGTGCGAACTCGATCGCGTCGACGGTCGGTCCCCACACATTGGCATTGAGTGCGTATTTGACGTCGTTGGCCATGCAGACGGCATCGTCGAGATCGGTGTACGGCATCACCACACCCACCGGCGCGAACAGCTCTTCCTGGGCGATTTCGGCCTCGTTCGACACTCCGGTTACCAGGGTGGGTTCGAGGAAGAATCCGTCGTCGAGGCCTGCGGGTCGTCCACCGCCGACGGGTGTCCGGGCTCCGGCGTCGCGGGCGCGGGCGAGGAATCCTTCGACGTTGTCGCGGTGTTCGCCGGTGATGAGAGGGCCCAGAACGGTGTCGGGTGCGAACGGGTCGCCGACGGTAAGCGTGCGCAGGAACTGCGCCGAGCGTTCGATGTATTCGTCGAAGTCGGCTTGGGGGACCAGGGTTCGTGTTGTCGCGCCGCACGCTTGGCCGCTGTTGCGCGTGAAGCGCAGTGCCGAGGCGGGGACCGCGCGTGCCAGGTCGGTGCCGGGCAGCACGATGTTGGGTGATTTGCCCCCGAGTTCGAGGACGACTTTCTTCAGCGTCGGTGCCGCCAAAGCGAGGATCTTGCTGCCGACGGTTGCCGACCCGGTGAAGGTCACCATGTCGACTTCAGGGGCGGTGACCACTTGTTCGGTGACTTCCGGTGGTCCGAAGACGAGATTGACTGCGCCAGTGGGGAATCCGGCTTCTTCGACCAGTTTGACGAATGCTGAGGTCAGTAGAACGGCTTTGGGGGAGGTGACCAGGATGGTGGAGCAGCCTGCGGCGAGGGCGGCGCCGAGTTTGTAGGCGCTCATCATGATCGGGACGTTGTAAGCCACGATCGCGGCGACCACGCCTGCGGGTTGGCGCAGGAGCAGGCTGCTGGTGGTGATCGGGTCGTGGTCGAGGGGCAGGGGTTGTTCGTAGCCCTCGCGTGGTCCGCGGGTGGCGGCGTCGGCGAACCAGCGGAAGAATTTCGCGGGTAGGTCGACGTGGAGGGTGGGTCCGCTGCTGATCGGGGTGCCGATCTCGGTGGCTGCTATGTGGACCAGAGTCTCCCGATTGTCTTGGAGCTGGTCGGCCAGGCGGTGGAGTAGTGCGCCGCGTTCGGTTGGGCCCAGGCGGCTCCATTCGCCGCCGTCGAAGGCGCGTTGCGCGGCTGAGATGGCAGTGGTGACCTGGTCGGGGCCGGTGGCGGGGGTGAGTGTGACCTGCTGGCCGGTGGCGGGGTTGATCGTGGTGATCGGGTCACCGTCGCCGCGGGTCCAGCGGCCGTCGATGTAGCTCGCGGCCTCGCCGATGAGGGCAGTCATGCGTGAATCCTTTTCGGGTAAAGATCAATTCGGGAGATGACGGATCACCCCGCCATATAGCCGCCATCGACGACGAACTCGCCGCCGGTGGCATAGGCGGCACGGTCGGACAGCAACCAGCACGCCATCTCGGCGATCTCCTGCGGCTGAGCGAGCCGAGCCGACGGAATGCGCGCCATGATCGTGTCGCCACTGCGGCGCTTGGCGTCCTTCATCAGATCGGTGTCGGTGTAGCCGGGACACACGGCATTGATCCGGACGGTCGGGGCATATTCGATCGCGGCGGTCTTGGTCAGCCCGATGACACCGTGCTTGGCTGCCGAATAGCCGGCGGTGGTCTTGAACCCGGTGAGCCCGGCCAGCGAGGCGGTGTTCACGATCGCACCGCCACCCTGCGCTTGCATCTGCGTCAATTCCGCACGCAGGCACAGCCATACGCCCTTGAGGTTCACCGCGATCGCCCGATCGAAGGCGTCCTCGTCCCACTCGGCGACGCGGCGCCCACCCTGACCGATCTGCCCGCCGCTGACCCCGGCGTTGTTGAATGCGGCGTCGAGGCGGCCGTACTCGGCGACCACCGCGGCGACCATGGCGTTCACCGCCGCGCCGTCGGTGAGGTCGGCGGGCAGCGTGACGGCCTCGCCGCCCGCGGCTCGCACCTGTTCGGCCGTGGTTTCCACGCCGTCCTTCGACACATCGGTCAGCGCGAGCCGCGCGCCTTCCTGCGCGGCGAGCAGAGCGGTGGCTGTGCCGATCCCGCCCGCGGCGCCGGTGATGAGGACGATTTTCCCGTCGAGCAACATGATGGTGACCTATCTCTTGGAACGAATGATGTTGGGGGAGTGCCTATCCCACGCGAGAGGCGGGCCAGTCCCTGGCGGGAGAACGCCATGCGGGCCAGTGGTCCTCTGGCTCCGGGCGGGTCACCGACACGTGGTGGAAGCACTGCTGGCACTTCACGACCATGCGCGGTCCGAGGAAGTTGGCGACGGGATAGCGGGCCAGTTCCGTGGCACCGCATGCCGGGCACGCGCCGTCGACGGGTACGCGTTCGACATAGACGCGATCAGTGTCGGGGCGGGGGAACAGGAGTCGATCGACTGACATGGGATTGTCCTTAGCCTTCAGAGAGTCCAGGTGAGGGGAGTGCCGACCGGCGCCTGCCAGTGCCCTTTCGCGCGATCGGTAGCCAGACGCGCACGCCGCGTGGTCGTGGCCTGTGCGTCGACCTCACCGTCGGTGATCACGACTCCGTAAGCGGCAGCGGCGAATTCGATGCTCACCAGGCCGGCGCGCACATCGGCCGCGACCCGGTCCACCTCGCGTTCGAGCGGGTCGCCCCAGCCGCCGCCACCACCGATGACGAACCGCAGAGCGTCACCGGCTTTCAGGATCAGACCGGAGAATTTGCCGGTCTGATAGCGCGCGCCCCGGCCGAATTCGCCGTGATTGGGGTCAGGTCTGCCGTCGGCGTCGAACATGCCGAACAAGGGCTCGATGCCGCGCAGGTCCAGCGGGTCGGCGTGCCGGGCGAGATCGAAATTCTCGATGTACCAGCCGAAGGCGGGGGCGCCCGCGCCGCCACCGTTGGACCCCGGCGCCCCGACCCGGATCCGGTCGGCGGTGACGGTCACCATCGTGTCGGATTCGGCGTAGATCGAATACACCGAACCGGCGCCGCCGCGGTACTGCCCCGCACCGGCGGTATCGATGACCATCTCGTGCTGGACGACGACCAGAGGGCTCTCGATCTCGAGGTGCTCCTGCACCGAGGTGCGGCAGTTGCCGATCGGAATCACACAGAAGGAGACACCGTCCTCCTTCCAGGTTCCGCCCCAGCCGCCGCCGGCGAGCGCGAACGCACCCCAGGGCGTGCCTTCGTGCCCGGGTCGGGTGTCGATGCCGCCCAGGCTCACGACCACCGCGGTGCCGGTGTCGCAGGCGAAGGCCTCGTCGGTGGCCTGGCTCAGCGCCTGGGTCACCACATTGATGCCGCGCGCGCCGATATCGGCGTGGTTGGAGCAGCTCGACGGCGGCAGGACCTGCACCACACTGCCGGGCGGCAGGATGGTCTCGATCGGGCGCAAGGTACCGCTGTTGACCGGTGTGGCCGGGTCGACCATCAGCTTGACCGCCTCGATGCAGCGGGTGGCCTCGCACCACGCGGTCCCACAGTTGCCCAGTGGCTGGCGACCGGAGCCGGAGAAGTCGATCTCCATCGAGTCGCCACGGACTTTCACGGTGACGTGCACCGGGATCGCCTCGTCGCTCACGCCGTCTTCGTCGAGGAAGTCCTCGGCGGTGTAGTCACCATCGGGGATGCTCGCGATGCCGCGCCGCATGCTCGCCTCGGTGGACTCGATGGCGTACCGACCAGCCGCGCGGACTCCGGCCAGCCCACTGCGGGCGATCAGTTCCTGGAGCTGGCGTTCACCCACAACCAGGCAACCGTGCAGGGCGCGCAGGTCGCCGAGCACGAGCTGGGGCACGCGATTGTTCTCGAGGATGAAGTTGAAGGTCGGGCGCACCGGAACGTCGTTGGCGTACAACAGGGTCGGCGGCAGCTTGAGCTGTTCCTCGAAGTGGGTCTGGGTGCCGTTGGAGAAGCCGCCGGGGATCGCGCCGCCGAGGTCGACCAGATGTGAGGTCGAGTGCAGCAGGAATTCCACACGCCCGTTCACGAACACCGGCCGCAGCAGGTTCACGTCGGACTGGTGGATGGTGCCGCGCCACGGGTCGTTGACGAAGATGACGTCACCGGGCTGCATGGTGTCGATGTCCCAGTCGTCCATCACGAAGTTCGCGATGTGCGGTGCGGTGAAGGCGTGCTGCATGCAGCCCTCCCACAGTGCGACGGTCTCCCAGCCGTCGTCGGTGCGCATGTGGATGGCGCTGGTGCAGTCGAGGATGTCGCGGCAGACCGGCGAAAAGGCGCTGCGCATCAGCGAATCCAGCATTTCCCTGGCCACTTCGATGAGGCCGTAGCGCAGGATGTCGAGTTCGACGTCGACCGCGGGGCCGGGGGTATCGGTGGTGATGGTCATGATTTGCTCCTCAGGCCTGCGGCTCGATGATGAGATTGAGGTCGTCGTCCACCCGGGCCACCCGGCCGGGCAGGACCAGGGTGGTCGCGAACTTCTCGGCGATCAGGGCGGGCCCTGGCACCGGGCGCTGCGGCGCGAGACGTTCGCGGATATAGATCGGCACCTCGACGGATTCGGTGGTGCCGGGCACGGTCAGCGCGGTGGCGCGCAGGAAGGCATCGCCCTGCTCCGGGGTGCGGTCGGCGGCGCCGAGTTCGCGCGGGATCACCGCGGTCACCTCGACCGTGGACACGACCACGGGAATCTCGGGTGCCGCGAACCCGTAGGACTCCTGGTAGAACTCGTGGAAGGCGGGGATCAGCTGCCCGACTCGCTCGGCGGTGACGGCACCTGCGGCGATCGGCAGACGGTTGTCCCAGGTTTGTCCGCGATACATCGCGAACACCGCGCGTTCGAAGCGCAGGCGCGACACGTCGATGCCCTGGGCTTGCAGATCGATTCTGATGCTGTCCTGCAATGCCGTGAACGCGGCCTCGACGGCGTCGGCCCGGTCGGGGGCCAGCGGGGTCATGATGGATTGCGCGCGCGTCACCATGAGATCGCTGCGCAGCAGACCGAGTGCGGAGAACTGGCCGGGGCTGCGGGGCACGATCACCTTGTCCAGGCCGAGGATTTGGCCCACCCGGTCGGCGAGCATCGGCCCGGCCGACCCGGACGGCTGCAAGGCGAACTCGCGGACATTGAGCCCGCGATACACCGAGATGCTGCGCACCTTCGCCGCGATGTCCTGACAAGCGATTTCGTAAGCGGCGGAAGCGAGTTCGATCGCTGACAAGCCCCACTGCTTGCCCGTGGTGCGCAGCGCCTCGACAGCGGAGTCCACATCGAGCTGGATCGCGCCGTTGGCGAACAGATCCGGCGCCAGGATGCCGAGCGCGGCGCACGCGTCGGTGAGCGTCGGCTCCACGCCGCCGCGCTGGTAGCAGACCGGGCCGGGGTTCGACCCGGCCGACGCGGGCCCGACGGCGACCGCGCCCAGCGCGCTGGGCCGGATCAGGCTGCCCGCGCCGGAACCGATGCTCTCGACGTCGACCAGCGGCATGGTCAGCGTCAGGCCGGTTTCGAGCGTCCAGGTGTCGGTGAGCGGAGTCTTGCCACCGCGGATGGCGGCCACGTCGGTGCTGGTGCCGCCGACATCGATGGTGAGCAGATTCGGCGCGCTGCTCTCGTTGGCGAGCTTGACGCTGCCGCTCACACCTCCGACCGGACCGGAGACGAGCTGGAAGACCGGCGCCCGGCTGGCGTCGGCGAAGGTCGACACACCGCCGTTCATCATCATGATCCACAAGGTGCCCCGGTAGTCCTGCTCGGACAGCCGGGCCATCAGGCGCTCGAGATAGCCGACGACCGCCGGGCCGACATAGGCATCCAGCGCCACCGTGGTGGTGCGCTCGTGCTCGCGCGTCACTGGATACAACGCCGAGGTCTGGATATAGGTCCCCGGCAGTTCCTCGGCGACGATCTCGGCGGCCCGCCGTTCGTGATCGGTGTTGATGTAGGAGTTCATCAGACACACCGCCACCGAGCGCGCGCCCTGCTCGCCGAGTTCCCTGGCGGCGCGGCGCACCGCGTCCTCGTCGAGGGCCAGCAGCTCGCTGCCGTCGTAGCGCAGACGGCCGGGGACGCCGAAGCGCGATTCGCGGCGCACGATCGGGCGCTCCTGGTGGGGACGCAGCCAGGTGGGATCGTAGAAGCGATCACCGAATTCGCGGTGCATCCGACCGATGTCGAGCAGGTCGCGGTGACCGCCGGTGGCGATCAGACCGGTGTGCGCACCGGTCCGGCTGAGCAGTGCGTTGATCCCTACGGTGTGCCCGTGCACGATCTCGGCGACTTCGGGCACGGCGACGTCGATCGCCGCCAACGCCTGGAGAACGCCCACCTCCTGTTCCACGGTGGACAGGACCTTGCCGTCGCGGATCTCCCCGGTGCCCTGGTGCAGCCCGATGATGTCGGTGAACGTGCCGCCGACGTCGATCCCGACGATCCAGTCGGCTCCTCGTTCGCTCTGTGTCATACCCGCGCCTCCGTGCCGTGTGCTGCGGCAGATGGTGCCGCTCTATGTCACAGGTCACTTTTCCGTTCGGCGGGCTCGCCGACATCTGGCGTAGGTAAGAGGTTTGTACGACTTTCGGTCTATCCGGTGGTCTCAGACGTGGATGGACCCGGTCGGGTCCGAGTTCCGCAGCCAGATCGAGACCGCTTCGGCACGATTGGCGGCGCCCAGCTTGCGCAGCACGCGGGTGATGTGAGTTTTGACGGTGCCTTCGGAGATGGTGAGCTTGCGGGCGATCTTGGCATTGGCATCGCCTGCGGCGAGCAACCGGACGATCTGTACCTCACGACGGGTCAGTACCGAATCGTCGTCGCGGCTCAACGCGATCGATTCCGCGACAGCGGGCGAGCGCCACCGGCCGAGACTGTCGAGCTGGGTGCGGATCGCCGACATCCCTTCCAGCACAGACACTCTCGCCAGATGTTGACTCAACCCCTGGGCGAAGGCCGACAGCAGCAACTGATCGACATCGTCGAGCACTCGCTGCTGGTGGTAGCAGTCCCCATGTACCAAGCCCACCACCTCGCCGTCGATCATCAGTGGCGCGATTCCGTAGGAGGACGACTTGGTGATCGCCGCCAGCGGGCGATTGACGCGCGGGTTGTCCTGCACTTGGTGCACGAGCACGGCCCGCGCGTCGACCACCGTGTCGTTCTCGACGATCCTCTGGTCCAGGATCGGCGGGTTCTCGCGTCCCACCGCGACGATGTCCGCGGCCCAGCGCGGATCGCGCACGACGAACATCGTGTGCAATCGCCATGCCCCGTCGACGGTGGAAACCAGCGCGCGATCGAACCCGAGACCGCACGCCGCTTCCGGAATCCGGGCGAGCAGCGAATCGACCGTTGTCGCGCTACCCACCTCTGTGAGCGCGGCATGCACTTTGCCCAGCTGCCGGGTTCGCTGCGTGAGCCGCACCTGCGCTTGCATCGATTCCGCCGCCCTGATCCGGTCGAGCACCCCGATCAATTCGGCCAGCCGCGTGGGCGACGAGCCCCCCGCGTCGGCTTCGCGAAGCGCTTGGGCTGTCACCGTCTCCCACAGGTCGCCCAGGGTCCGGCCCGCCGTGGATCCAGGCAGCCCGACCGGGTCGCGATCGAGCACGCGACCCGCGTCCTCGGCAATCTCGGTGACCACGGCATCCAGCTCGGCGGCACTGCACTGTGTCGATGAACTGTTCATACTTTCGACTCCTGTCCCTGCGCTACTGCTCGCCCCGACTCGTTCCGGCGGCCGTTTCGGACGGCAGCTCGCCGAATCGTTCGCGGTACTGCTGAGCGAAGCGACCGAGGTGGAAGAAGCCCCACCGCATCGCGGTGTCGCTCACCGACATGGCTCGGCCGGAAGACAATTCGTCGTGGACCCGGTCGAGTCGCACCGTGCGGACATACGCGCTGGGTGACATCCCGACCGCGTCACGGAACCCCAGCTGGAGCGCCCGTGCGGTGACTCCGCCCCGGGCCGCGAGCTCGGCGGTCGTGATGTCCGCGTCGGGATTGGCGTGGATATAGGCGACGGCCTCGCGTACCCGTGCCGGGCCGATGCTCGGTGCGGAGCCGGTCAGTGACGGAGTGAGCTGGCTCGGTGCGATGAGCAGCAGCTGCGTCATCAAGGTGGACTCGAGCTCTCGGCACGCCAGCGGCATCGTCGACACCCCGCCCTCGCGGGCCAGCTCGGCGTAGACGAAACGGGTAGAAGCCAGCAAGGCGCGACCCGTGGGCGAATCCATGGGGAAGGTGAGGTCGAAGCGGACCGGCTCGGTTTCCCGGTGGCCGAGCAGTCGCGCGGCGTGGCGTTCGAAGGGCTCGCGGCGCAGATTGATGTGATAGTGCGCGGCGTCGGCGCTCCAGCGGATGGATACCGGGGCGTCGTGGACGAACGCTACTCCGGCCTGTCCTGCCTCGAAGGACTGGCGTCTGCCGTGCTGGGCGACCGTGCTGTGGCCGGCGATCGATAGATTCACGTGATAGCAGGACTGCATCGGTGGCCCGTCGATGCGCGCGGTGGTGCCGTAGGCCATCCGGCCGACGGTCAGGCGTTCCGAGCGCACCGACTCGAGGGCGAAGTCGATCCCGCGACGGTCGTCGAGGACGAGATCGTGATGGGCGAACGCGGCGGCCACGTGATCATGGGCGGCGGCTGGATCGGCCGTGCGGAAGGCACTCGCGCAGGTTATCGGCGTTGACAACAACGGGTGCACCCCTCCTCTCGAGCGTGATGGGTGTCACATAGTGAATATAATATACGTTCCGCCTCGAAGGTGGTTGCGTTCGGTTCCCGGATAGCGGACCTTCGCTGCGCGGATTGTGACCCAGCTCTCTCACTTCTAGCGTCGTCCTCACGGCACTCGGCCGAACATTCCATCGCCGCAGGAGGACCAGAAATGCCTGACGTACCGCCACCGCTCGAGGTGAACCGCGAACCACTCGACGGCACCTGCCCCCGCTGCGGTGCCGCCGATCTGCGCGCGTATCCCGTTGTCGCGGAACAGGGTTGGGTGCAGGTGGTCAAGTGCCAGCACTGCCTGCACTCCGTGTCGCGCGAGCCTTGGCACCGGCTCGGTCCCATCCGGCTGCTCGCCGACCTCGTCTGAACACCGAATCACTTTCAGGAGCCATCATGATCGCAGTCGATGTGGGCGGCACGTTCACCGACGTCGTCGCCTGGCGCGACGGGCGGATCCACACCGCCAAGATTTCCACCGACTACGCCGAGGTCGCGGGCCCGGTACTGTGCGGCGCCGAGGTGCTCGGCGTCACGGACGCGGCGGTGTTCAACCACGCCAGCACGCACGGCCTCAACGCCGTGATCACCCGTCAGCTGCCCAAGATCGGCTTCCTGACCACCGAAGGCCACCGCGACATCCTCGACATGGGCCGGGTCTGGCGCCCGGCCGAGGCCATTCTCGACCCGCACTGGCGGCGCAGTTTCGGCGACGCCGCCAGGCCGTTGGTGCAGCGTTACCTGCGCCGCGGTATCCACGAGCGGCTCACCGCCGACGGCGGGGTGCTCTTCGAACTCGACGAGGACCAGGCCAGGACCGAACTCGAGGTGCTGCGCCGGTGCGAGGTCGCCGGCGTGGCCATCTGCCTGATCAACGCCTACGTCGACCCGGTACACGAGCTGCGGCTGCGTGAACTGGTGCGCGAGGTGCTCGGCGACGTGCCGTGCTCGATCTCGAGCGAGGTCTCGCCGCTGGCGAAGGAATACGCCCGCGCCTCCACCACGGTGATCGACACCCTGATGAAGATCATCTACTCCGACTACACCGAGGGCCTGGAGAAGGGACTGAGCGAACTCGGATTCGCCGGTCAGCTCAACTTCGCCGACTGCGCCGCCACGCTGGTTCCGGCGGCCCAGGCGATGGAGCAGCCGTTCCGGATCGTGTTCTCCGGTCCCGCCGCGGGCACCGTGGCCTGTGCACACTTCGGCAAGCTGGTCGACGAGAACGACCTGCTGTGCGCCGATGTGGGGGGCACGTCCTGCGATATCAGCGTGGTCAGCGACGGCGAACCGTTCGTCAACACCACCTTCGAGCTAGAGCACGACCTCGTGGTCAACGCCCTCGCCAACGACATCTCCAGCATCGGCGCAGGCGGCGGCAGCATCGTGTCGGTCGGCTCCGCCGGGGAGATCCAGGTCGGACCGGACAGTGCCAGGGCCCAGCCCGGACCCGCCTGTTACGGCCGCGGCGGCACCCAACCGACGACCACCGACACCTGTCTGTTGATCGGAATCCTCGACGCGGACGACTTCGCCGGTGGGGAACTGCAGCTCGACGCCGGCGCGGCGCGACGCGCATTCGACACCCTCGACACCGAGCTCGACCTCGCCCACCGGGTGCGCTACGCCTACGAGATGGCTGTCAACAACATGGCTGAGGGCGTGTTCAACGTCGCCATCAAGAACGGTGTCGACCCGCGCGACTACAGCCTCGTCGCCTTCGGCGCGGCAGGCCCGATGCTGCTGCCCGCGGTGCTCGACACCGTGCAGTGCAAACAGGTGATCGTGCCGCCGAACCCCGGATTGTTCTCCGCTGTCGGGCTGCTTTCCACCGACCAGGTGTTCACCGTCGACCGCAGCGCCTACCTCATGCTCACCGGCGACGCGGCCCCCGAGATCGACGCCTTGTTCGCCGAGATGGAGGAGCGGTTGCGCGCGCGGACCGGCGGTGGATCGGTGCGGATGCTGCGCAGCATGGACGCGCACCTGGCCGGTCAGAGCTGGGAGACACCGTTCGTGCCGGTGCCGAGCGGAACCATCGACGAGGCCGCTGTCGCCACGATGGTGTCGGCCTTCCACGAGACCTACGAGGCCCGCTCCGGCAATCGGTTCGAGATCATGCCTGTCGAGGGCGTGACATTCCGGGTCCGCGCGGTGCTCGACACCCCCAAGGTCGAGTACGCGCGCGTCGATGGCCGCGGCCCGGCGGACGGAGAACTGGCGCCGATCCGCACGGTGACCCTGCGCTATCTCGGCGATCTCGACGCCGACGGTGTCGGCGCTCAGCAAGCCCATGTCTACGACCGCACGAGTCTGCGGGCCGGCGATGTGCTGGACGGCCCCGCGGTCGTCGAAGAGGAACTGTCCACGACGCATGTCGGCGCGGGGCAGCAGGCCACCGTCGGCGAGTACGGCGAAATCGTGATCCGGAGGAAGTGACATGTCCAGTCCCACCATCCCCAACGCCCCACGGCTGCGGGACCTCTCCGACGCGGAGTTTCGCGAGCAGTACGGTTGCGACCGGTTCAGCGCCACGGTGATCACCAACCGGCTGCGCTACGCGGTCGAACACATGTCGACCGGATTCATGCGTGAGGCGTTCTCGCCCATCATCCGCGACTGGTACGACTTCGCCTGCACCATCAGTGGTCCCGCGAGCAAGGGCTACCCGATGGCCGTGGTCAGCAACAGCCTGGTCGTGTTCCTCGGCACCATGGGCGACGCGGTGCGCAATGCAGTGGAGGAATACGGGCCCGAAAACCTGCGTCCCGGTGACGTGTTGATCTGCAACGACCCCTATCGCGGTGGCAGGCACGTGAACGACGTGGCATTCACCCGACCGGTGTTCGTGGACGGCGAGATCATCTCCTACGTCACCATGTGCGCCCACCAGCTCGACATGGGTGGCACAGTGCCCGGCGGATTCTCGGCCACCAAGGCCAACGTCTACGAGAACGGCCTCGTCATCCCGCCCATGCTGCTCTGGTCGCAGGACCAGCCGGTGCGGTCCACCTTCAGCCTGATCTTCGACAACACCCGCTGGGGCGGCATGTTGCTGCCCGACTTCAAGAGCATCTTCCAGCAGTTGAAGCTGGGGGAGCGGCTGGTGCTGGAGAACATCGACAGGTACGGGCTCGCGGCGTACCTCGGCACGCTGGACTACTCGTGCGACACCTCCGCCGAGCGGATGCGCGACGCGATCGTGTTGGTGCCCGATGGTGACTACGCGGGTTCGGCCCTGATCGATGCCGACGGTCTCGACGACACCATCGACTACACCGTGCGTGTTCTCGTCCGCAAGCGCGGGGAGAACATGGAGATCGACCTGTCGGGCACCTCACCGCAGGCACGCACGTGCATCAACTGTGGCGTCCTCGACGCCAAAACAGCTGTGGGCGTGGCGCTCACGATGCTGCTGGACCCGAAGGTCCCGTTCACCTCGGGTACCTGGCGCAACGTCGACCTCGCCGTGCCGCCGGGGACGATCGTCTCCTCGCTCCCGCCCGACGGCGGCATCATGATGTTCTGGGAGGCCTCGGGCGCCGTCGCGTCTGCGGTGTTCGACGCGCTCAATCCCGTACTCGGACACCAGGGTGTCGGCGGCGACTACGGTTCCACCAACACCCACAACGCCTCCGGCGTGCGGTCCGACGGCACACCGTGGACCTCGGCCACCCAGTGCGGCGGCGAGCACGGACCCTGGGGTGCCACGCAGGCCGGTGACGGTGACAGCTACACGGTGCTGTTCACGCTCAACAACCTCGACCCGGCGACCGAAACCATCGAACGTGACTCGCCGGTTGTGCTGTTGCGCAAGGAACATGCCATCGACACCGGTGGTGCGGGAGTGTTCCGTGGCGGTGCGGCCAATCTCAAAGACGCGCTGTGGCTCACTGCGGGCGCTCACTACCTGTCACCGTTCCGTACCAAGGAAGCCTCGGGAGTGGGTGCCAACGGCGGACAGGCCGGACCCACCGGTGCGATGTGGTTGTTCCCGCCGGGCGAGGACGGCGCGACCCCCGGCCTGCTCGGGACCACAGCGGATGTTTACGCCGACAGCGTGCCCGTCGCGGGCGTGCTCGACCCCGAAACCAAGGCACTGGACCCGGTCGACGGCCGGTACCACTACTTCGCCGCCGAACAGGTCTGGGCAACTCAGCCGAACACCATCCTGCGCTGCCTCACCAACGGCGGTGGCGGATGGGGTGATCCGTTGCAGCGAGACCCCGAACGAGTACTCGCCGACGTGCGCAACGAGTACGTGAGCGTCGCCGGCGCCGCACGCGACTACGGAGTGGTCATCGAAGGCGACCCGCGTTCCGACCCCGAGGGTCTTCGCATCGACCACGAGGCGAGCGCGCAGCTTCGTGCCGGGCGGTCGGCATGACCGCCCGCACGACACCGACGACACAGAGGAGACAGCGATGAAGGGAATCGTGTTCCCCGGCAACGGGACTACGGTCCTGAAAGACTTCCCCGATCCCGAGCCGGGCCACGGTGAGGTCGTGGTGAAGATCCGCGCGTCGGGAATGTGCGGCTCGGATCTGCACTTCTATCACGGCGCCTTCGACTTCGATCGCTCGGTGATCCAGGGCCACGAACCCTGCGGTGAGGTGTACGCGATGGGCGCGGGCGTGGACGCGGCCCAGGCCGCGGTGGGCGATCGCGTGATGATCCACCACTACTTCGGCTGTGGCACCTGCCGTCGCTGTCGCGCGGGCTGGCCGCAGATGTGTGAGACCGCGCCCGGCAAGACGATGGCGGTCCATGTCCACGGCGGACACGCCGCCTTCACCGTGGTCCCGGTCTCCGCGCTGCTGCCGATGCCCGACGGGCTGTCGTTCGAAGCCGGTGCGGCCATCGGGTGCGGCACCGGCACCGCGTGGGGCGCGATCAAACGACTCGGTGAGGTATCGGACACGACCACCGTCGTCATCGGGCAAGGCCCGGTGGGGCTTTCGGCGACCATGTTCGCCGCGTCGATGGGCGCCCGGGTGATCGCGGTCGATGTCGACGACCGCCGTCTGGCCAACAGCGCCCGGTTCGGTGCCGGCCTGGTGGTCAATTCCCGAGAGCGCGACTTGGCCGAGGCGGTCGCCGAGTACACCGGCGGGCGCATGGCCGACGTCGTTCTCGAGACCTCCGGCCGGGCCGGCGACGACGCTCTCGCTGTCCTCGGCACCTTCGGCCGCGCGGTATTCACCGGCCTGCCCGGCGATGTCCAGTTCACGACGCAGGCCGTCTACAAGAAGCAGTGGACGCTCATGACGTCCTGGACCATGTCCTCGATCGAACAGGCGCGCTGCGCTGATTACGTTGTCGCGCACAACCTTCCGGTCGACGAGCTGTACTCGCACACCTGGACCATCGAGCAGGCCGACGAGGCATACCGGTGGTTCGACAAGCAGGACGCAGGCAAGGGCGTCTTCCTGTTCGACTGACCGCCGCGCGTCTTGTGTGATTCGGAGAAAACCATGACAACTGTTACCCACCCCCTGCCCACCTTCGTCGGCAATGCCCAGCGCAACCTGATCGGTGGTCGCTGGGTGCCCGCCGCGTCGGGCGAGACCATCCCCGTCGTCAATCCCGCCACCGGCGCCGAACTCGGCACCATCGCCGCGGGCGGCGCGGCGGACATCGATGCCGCGGTCGCGGCGGCCCGGGCCGCCTTCGACGGTGAATGGAGCCGGTGGACCCCGCATCAGCGGCGCTCGCTGATCCTGCGGGTCCACGACCTCGTCCTCGAGAATTTCGACGAGCTCGCGACCATCGAGACCCTGGACATGGGCGCACCCCTTACCCGGACCCGCGGTCTGCGCGAATGGACCTCGCAGGTACTGCAATTCTTCGCCTCCCAGGTCGACGCGGGCGCGGCCTCGACCCCGCCGAACTCGCTGCCCGGCGACTTCCTGACCCTGCGCTACCGCGAGCCGGTCGGCGTGGTGGGCGGCATCATTCCCTGGAACGGCCCGCTCATCGGCCTGTGGTGGATCTTCGGTCCGGCGCTCGCTACCGGGTGCACCGCCGTGCTCAAGCCCGCTGAAGACGCGTCGCTGTCGGTGCTGCGCGTGGCCGAATTGCTGACCGAAGCCGGTGTGCCCGACGGCGTCGTCAACGTGGTGACCGGCTACGGGAAGGACGCCGGTGCCACCCTGGCCGAGCATCCCGGCGTCGACCGGATCGCATTCACCGGCTCGGTGGGCACCGCGCAGACCATCGTGCGGGCCTCGGCCGGGAACATGAAACGGCTGCAACTCGAGCTCGGCGGCAAGTCACCCGACATCGTCTTCGCCGACGCCGATCTGGACCTTGCCGTGCCGGGCGCGGCGATGGGCGTGTACACCAACAGCGGTCAGGTCTGCGTCGCCGGGACGCGAATCTTCGTCCAGCGCGCGATCCACGACGAATTCGTCTCGCGCATGGCCGAATTCACCCAGACGATTCGCGTGGGTGACGGCCTCGACCCGAACAGCCAATTGGGCCCGCTGATCTCGCAACGACAGCTCGACAGGGTACTGAACTACATCGACATCGGCTCCGGTGAAGCCGAGCTGGTCAGCGGTGGACGGCGTCTGGACGGCGACCGCGCATCGGGCTTCTTCGTCGAACCGACGATATTCGCCTCCGCGACCAACGAGATGACCATCGCCCAGGAGGAGATCTTCGGCCCGGTGGCGACGGTGATCCCCTTCGACGATGTGGACCAGGCGCTGCACCTGGCCAACGCCACCCCGTACGGCCTGGCCGGCGGTGTCTGGACCAGGGATCTCGCCACCGCCCACAAGGTTTCGCGCGGCATCACGGCCGGCACCGTCTGGGTCAACTGCTACGGCGTGCTCGACCCCTCCGTCGGATTCGGCGGCACCAAAATGAGCGGCTACGGCTGGAAGGGCGGGCGCGAACATGTGGAGAGCTACCTCTACCCCAAGGCGGTGTACATGAACCTGGGTTGACCGGCAACGGCGATGATGCATCACGCACGGAGATTGTGACTCGGCACACTATGTGTGATATATAATCTACAAATCTAAATCATCCGGGGCGGGGTTAGAAGGTCGACTATGAAACAGCCGTTCGATTCCAGCGACGAGGTCGCGGCGCGCCCAGCGAGGGGTCGGTCCGTCGGACCCGCGGTGGTCATCGGTACCTCGTTGGAATGGTTCGACTTCTACCTCTACGCCTCGATGGCGGCACTGGTGTTCGGCAAGGTCTTCTTCCCGTCGAGCAATTCCTCGATCAGCACCCTCGCGGCGTTCGCGACCTTCGCGGTCGGCTTCCTGGCCCGTCCGCTCGGTGGCATTCTGTTCGGGATTCTGGGCGACAAGATCGGACGCAAGGCGGTGCTCTCGCTCAGCTTGCTGATCATGGGCATCGCGTCCGGCTTGATCGGACTACTGCCGTCCTATGAGTCGATCGGCATCGCGGCGCCGATCCTGCTGGTGATCCTGCGGATCCTGCAGGGCTTCGGCGCCAGTGCCGAACTGGGCAGCGCCATCGCTGTGGCCTATGAGTACGCCGACGAGAAGACCAGGGGCCGTTTCGGTGCACTGCCGGCGTTAGGTGCGCAGGTCGGCCTACTCGGCGCCTCGCTGGCGGTAACCGGTGTGACCAGCTTCGGAGACGAGTTCCTCTACGACTGGGGTTGGCGTATCCCGTTCGTCGCGAGCTTCGCCGTCGTCGGCGTCGGCTACTGGATCCGACGGAACATGCCGGAGACGCCGGACTTCGAGAGGGTCGCCGCGCAAGCCAAGCAGCGCAAGGGTTTCCAGGTGTTCAAGGATCTGCTGAAGTCCGACTGGCGTGGACTCGCGGTGGTCGCCGCGGTCTACGGTGGCTACGCCGCGATCTCCTACACCTTCAAGACCTTCTCGCTGTCCTACCTCACCCAGTTCCAGGACGTGGCCGCCAACGTCGGCGCCTTCGGCATCACCTTGGCCAGCACGGCGGCGATCGTGATGGTGCCGTTCTTCGGCAGGCTCTGCGACAGGGTGGACCTGCGGCGCGTCATGGTGGGTGGCGCGGTGGGCGTCATGCTGCTGGCGTTTCCCATGTTCTGGGTCCTGAACACCGGTGAGCCCGTGCTCATCTGGGCCCTGCTGATCCTGGCGACCGGTGTGCTCGCGCCGCTGATCATCGTGGCCGCGAGCCCGTTCATGGCGCGACAGTTCCCCACCGAGGTCCGTGCGTCGGGTCTCGGTGCGGGCCGCGAAGTCAGCGGCGCGACGGCAGGCGGGCTGGTCCCGCTGGCCGCACTGGCGATCGTCACCGTCTCGCCCACGCACGCGACCTGGGGTGTCTCGCTGTTGATCATCGGCGCGGCCGTCCTGGTGGTCGTCGGTGTGCTCTTCGATCAGAAGGACCGGGCGCACTCACGGATCGTCGGTAAGGATCCGATGACGGAGGCTGAGGCGTATTGACGATGCCCCTTTACAAAGAGCATTTAGAACATAATGCTGAATGTTCACGGCCTCGCTGGGCATGAAGTGCCCGCGGCCCGGGGCCGATGTGCCGAACCATCGGTAGAGCACGACGGGAGAGGAAGCTCATGGCAACCGACAACATCGAGCACGTCCGAATCAAGGCCCTGGCCTGGGACCTCGCGGCCGACATCTACTATCCGCCAGGGTTCGACGCCGAACAGACATACACCACGATCATCAGCGCCCACCCCACCGGTAGCTGCAAGGAACAGACCTCGGGCAATATCTACGCCACGGCGCTGGCTCGGCAGGGATTCGTCGCGATCGCCTTCGACGCCAGCTTCCAGGGCGACAGTGGCGGCGAACCACGCCTGATCGAAGACCCCGGATTCCGTACCGAGGACTTCAGCTATGTCATCGACTACCTGGTCACCCAGCCATGGGTCGACGAGAACCGCATCGGGGTACTCGCGATTTGCGGCGGCGGCGGCTACGCGGTGAACGCCACCATGACAGAACGACGTATCAAGGCGCTGGGTACCGTCACCGGCGCCAACGTCGGGCGCCGGATGCTCGAGGGGTTCACCGAGTACGACCCGCTCGGCGCGCTCGAGGCGATGGCCGCGCAGCGCACCGCAGAGGCGCGTGGCACGTCCGAGCAGGTCAACGATCTGCTGCCGCCGTCTCCGGAAGCGGCCGCGCAGGCGGGTCTGACCGATATCGATCTGGTCGAGGCGACCGAGTATTACAAGACCGATCGTGGGCGTAAACCCAACGGCCGCACCAGCTTCCTGTTCTCCCGTCAAGCCCGTCTCGTCGGCTGGGACGCGTATACCCGCGCCGAGATCCTGCTCACCCAGCCACTGTGCATCGTGGTCGGCGACAAGCCCGGCGCGTTCGGCGCCTACCGCGACGCCTTCGAGCTCTACCAGCGTGCCGCCTCTGACGACAAGGAACTCGTCGTCTTGGAAGGGGTGTCCCACTACGAGCTCTACGACCAGCCCGAAGCGGTCTCGCAGGCGCTGGACCATCTCATCCCGTTCTTCAAGAAGCACCTCTGAACGGAGATCTACCTCGCAGGTGACGGCCGGGCTCGATGCCCGGCCGTCTCTCTGTCTCGCCGGGCAGACCCCCGTGCCGGTGATTGGCGACCGCGAACGCGGGTATGCGCCTGTCGTACGCAGATAAAGCATTATGCGTAATCATCGACAAG
Organism: Nocardia sp. NPDC058114; assembly: GCF_042884695.1. Classification (NCBI taxonomy): domain Bacteria; kingdom Bacillati; phylum Actinomycetota; class Actinomycetes; order Mycobacteriales; family Nocardiaceae; genus Nocardia; species Nocardia sp. NPDC058114. Next base: position 1,697,952 of record NZ_JBHVTK010000001.1, read on the forward strand.
GGTTGGACTGGGGAGACGCACATGGCAAGGATCAAGCTAGAACCGCTCGCGCAGCAGGTGGTTGTCGTAGCTGGTGGATCCAGCGGGATCGGACGGGAGACGGCACTTCGTCTGGCCGCTGCAGGAGCCAAGGTCGTGGTCGCGGCGCGGAACGAGGAAGGCCTCGCGACACTCGTACGTCAGATCGAGGACGCCGGCGGCGAAGCAGTTTACGCGGTCTGTGACGTCAGCGACCGAACTCAGGTCGAGGCCGTTGCCGAACTGGCCGTAGCGACATTCGGTCGCATCAATACCTGGGTCGCGGTGGCCGCGACGGTCGTCTACGCGGATTTCGAGGAGACCACGCCCGAGGAATTCCGTCGGCTCATGGAGGTCAACTTCATGGGGCAGGTGCACGGTTTCCAGGTCGCACTACCGCACCTGCGGCGTGCCGGGGGCGGTGCGCTGGTATCGGTCGGATCGGGTGAGACGGTGATTTCCATGCCGCTCAACAGCGCCTATGCCGCGTCCAAGCACGCGGTGGAAGGGATGATCGATGCGCTGCGGCGCGAGCTGAAAGCCTCCGGGATACCGGTTTCCGTCACCAGTATCAAACCGGCCGCGATCAACACGCTCTTCTTCACCAACGGCCGCAACAAGATGGACGTGAAACCGAAGGGCGCTCCGCCCTTCTACGATCCGTCCGTCGTTGCGGACTGTGTGCTGTTCGCCGCCGCTCACCCGGTGCGCGATCTCTATGCCGGGGGCGCGGCCAAACTTATGAAGGTGACCCAGCACCTCACTCCGAGGGTGGCCGACGCTTTCCTGGCCAAGTTCGGTATTCCGTTGGAGCGCACAGACGAGCCAGCCGGGAACGCCGACGGCAATCTCTACGAGACCAGCGGAGATGCCCGCGTGCAAGGCGATTTCAGCAAGCAAGCCCTCCCTGCCAGTCCCTACACATGGTTGGCGACGCACCCCGCCGTTCGGCGTCTGATCTGGGCCGGTGCCGCGGGTGCGGTGGGAGCAAAGTGGGTCGGAGGGCGCGCGATGCGGCGCGCCTGAGGCACGCGACGGGCCCGTATTCGTTCGGTCCTCAGGCGCGATGACGCTTGTGAGGCGGGTCGACGAAGATGTCGTATTCCAGATCGCCTACGCCACCGTAGGGCGAGAGATCGGTGATGCCCTCGGCGCGCAGCACATCGACGTCGAGGAACGTGTTCCCGGTGACGGTGCGCGCTTCCTTTCTCAAGAGCGCCACGGCGGCATCAGCCATGATTTCTTCGACTGGCTCGGGCAGATTTTTGCGATTCTCGGACTCGGGTTCCTCGTTGCTGCCCTGATCTAGGGCGGGGAGCGGGGCTGGACCGACCCACTGACAATCGTTGCACTGGTGGCGGGCCCCGCGCTGTTGATCGCGTTCATCGCTACGGAATTGCATGTCCGTGCCCCCGTCCTTCCACTGAACATGTTCGGGAACTCGGCCTTCTCCGCATCCATCGCCAACGGATTCGCTTTCCAGTTCGGGGCCTACGGACTGCAGTTCATGATCGCGATCTTCCTGCAGAGCCGATGGGGATACGACGCCCTCGGCGCCGGCCTGTTCTTCGTTCCCTTCGCCGCGCTGTGGACTTTTGCAACCCTCGTCCTGAACAGGCGATGGGCCTACAAAGGAGCACGCTGGTTGCTGATCGCAGGCGCTGTCGTCGCGGCGCTGGCTTCACTGATCTGCCTGGGCGTGAGTGATCGAAGTAGTTGGCCGGTGCTGCTGCTCGGAACCGCTGTCGCAGGATTCGGATGCGGGCTCTTCGGGCCGAGCTGCAATGGAGCGGCAATTTCCTCGGCAGACCCCGACTACGCGGGGCTCGCCTCCGGGGTGTTGAACACTGCCCGCCAGATCGGCATGGCGGTCGGGATCGCCGTCTTGGGACTGTGCCTGGTCCAAACGGACCCAATACTCGGCGCACGGATCGGCATCGCCATAACAGCTGTCGGGTTTGTATCCATCGCTATCTCCGCTTACCGCTATCTCCCCGGGCACCAGAACTGATGGCAGAGACCGGGCACCGCACCGCCAGCAGCGAGGCCAGCGGTCTCGCTCCACGTTCCCCTACCTAGCCAGCGTAAGTCGGGCACTCGGAGGGGCGCCCTACAGATGGCAACGGGTTTCCGCAGTCGGCCCCGGCATGCCACCCGCTCGCGGCTGCACCGTCGCGAGCGGGCTGATGACACAGGGGTCGTCAGGCCGACTGCGGTATTAGTCGTGTTGGAGGTCATTGAGCACGCCGCTTGATCCGATAGTTGTCAGTGACCCGCAGTCCGCTGGCCTTCCGGGATGCGACCTGGTTGCTTGCGTGGCCGGGCGGAGGGAACCGATCGCGCGGCAGCCCGTTCTCGGGATCTGCCAACAGCGGTTCTGTGGCAGGAGTAGATCGGGGCTGTTAGCGTCCAAAGCATGATGCGGTGGGGAAAGTCTGTCGTCGTGCCGAGTGTGAGATCAGTTCCGGGGTGGCTGTACTGTGACTGATCTCTACGAGCAGTGGCGCGAGGTCCGTGAGATCTTGGACCGGGGACGCAGAGCTACTGGGCATTTCGCGATCGCGTCGGTAGACAGCGATGGCGTTCCGAACATCACGCCGGTCGGCACGGTCTTCTTCCGCGAAGATCGTACCGCGTTCTACTTCGACCAGTACACATCGGCGCTTGCGCGCAATCTCGATACGAACCCCCGCGTCTGCCTGATGGCAGTCGATCGTGGCACGTTGTTCTGGTTCCGATCTTTGCTGGTCGGCCGATTCGCTGTGGCCCCCGGCGTGCGGCTCTACGGAACAGCAGGAACTCTCCGTCCGGCAACAGACTCGGAACTCGCACAAGTACGGCGGCGGGTACGTCCGATGCGATTCCTCAAGGGTGGTCGGCTGCTGTGGTCGGACTTCCGCCACGTTCGTGACATCACCTTCACCTGCTCGCGACTTGTGCGCTACCCCATGATGATGGCGAATCTTTCCCAAACTGATTCGGTGCCCTTCCACGATCCTGAGGTTTGACGCTGCCGTCCGGGAACAGCCCCACAAGTTGTACGCACTCTTCTGCCGCTGGGCGTGCGGTCACGAACGTTCGCATCTGCCGATTTGCGCTCGATCACGAGGCCAGGAGTGGCTACCACAGACCGGTCGTTCGCGCCATTGGCCCGTGCCGCGCCGACGCACCTGCGGTGGTGGGTCGGGCTGAACCCGACCGGACCCGCCGCGCCTCGGTGCTCGGCCTGCATATGACTGCACTCGGGCTTGCTTAGCCACACGAACAACCCTGCACCAGCGCCCGCGATCGACCTGCGGAAGGCGCCGATGACTTGATGCCCATGACCATTTTGGCAGTGAAACTGATCCACGCCGGTGGCGGTCACGGCAAAACCCGTCTGGCCGACCAATCGATCCCCTTCGGGCGCGCGGCAGTAACAGCCACGCAGGAAGTTCACCACGACGTCGCGTTCAGGCATTGCTGTTCTGCCCCTAGTCGGTCATTGTCGCTCCATGGAGCTCACACGACGAAACATCCTGCACAACAACAGGACTTGCCGCTACGTACCTGATCCTGCGGGAGCTCTGAGGGTAGGTCTTCGGTCACCAGTCGATAACCTGCGGGCCGTTGAGTTGCGTGCACACATCGTCGGTCTGCGCGGTCTCGTACAACAAGGCCACGAATGCACGCATCCGGGCGCTCGTGCCCGCCTTCGGCCAGATAGCCGCGAACCTGATCGGATGCTCCTCCTCGACCGGGATCCAGGTGACACCGGGGCTGCCGGCATGGGTGGCCGCACCGACGCTGGCCAGGGAGACACCGGCGCCCGCGGCGACGAGGAAGGGTATCTCCTGCCAGGAGATAGCGGCATGGCCGTGGGGAATCCGACGGCCGGTCGGGGTAAAGCGCGGAAAGTGGTAGTCGAGCCAATGTTGTGGGGCCACGCCGCCGATAGTCAGCAAGGTGGTGTCCGCGAGATCTTCCAGGGACACCGAGGTGCGGCGGGCGAGTGGATGGCCACTCGGTACCAGCAGAGCTCGGTTGGAGAAGAAAAGCTCCGGGCCCACAGTGAGATCGGGCTCGTCCACGGGTAGCTCGGTGACCTGGAAATGCACCTGCTGGTTGCGCAGCGGGCTGTACGGGTCGGAGAGCTGGATCTCCTGAATCCTGAATTCGCAGTATCCGACTCGGGGCCGCCGCCAGGATTGATTCTGTTCCCATCTAACCGACCGAGAACGGTGCCGATACGGCCGCCGATCGATTCGAACTCATCTCCGAACGAAATGAATCGCACTATGCGCTTAGTTCCATGGTTGTTCCTTTCCCACGTCGAGATTCCGGTCAGATCAGGGGCGTACGTGCTACCGCGGCGGCCATTTCTCGATAGCCGGCATCGTTGGGGTGCTTGTGGTCTCCGCTGTCGAATGCGGGGTTGAGACCTTCGGGATCGCCGGGGTTGGCGAGGACGCGGTACGTCTCCACGGAAAGGTCTTCGTTGTGACCGGTGACTCGGCGGGTATCGGCGCCGCCACCACGCGCGTACTCGCCGCCGAAGGGGCATTTGTCGTCGGGGTGGCACGGACAGCCGCCGCGATCACCGACCGCAGTGCGGGTATCGAGGGAATCGCGGTAGACGTGACCGACCCCGACGCACCCGCACGCATCGTCGACGCCGCCCTGGAACGCCACGGGCGACTCGACGGGCTGGTGAACAATGTCGGCGGATTGTGCTCGCGTGCAGGCTTTCTCGACGTGAGCGGCGAGCAATGGCGGCAGAGCTTCGAGCTCAACTTCCACTCGGCGGTGAGCATGACCAGAGCAGCGCTCCCGGTGCTACTCGAGCACAGGCCCGCGAGCATTGTGCATATCGCCAGCGAGGTCGCGCGGCTACCAGACACGCCGATCATCGATTATGCCGCAGCCAAGACCGCATTGTTGGCAGTCTCCAAGGCGCTGGCTGCGGATTTCGGGCCGCGCGGAGTACGCTCCAACATCGTCTCGCCCGGACCGATTCGCACGGCATTGTTCGACGCTCCAGGAGGTTTCGCCGAGCAACTCGCCGAACGCTTCGGGCTGCCGGCCGAAGAAGCCGTCGACCATTTCGTTCGCAATGTGCGTCGACTACCGAGTGGCCGCATCGGCACGGCTGACGACGTCGCTCGCGTTGTCGCGTACCTACTGTCGCCACTGGCCGGGCAGGTCACCGGCGCCGAATGGGCCGTCGATGGCGGAGCCCTCTGCCAGCTCTGACACCGCTGGACTGGTCACCACACTCCGTGAATCACCTACAGCGGATAGCTTCGACAACCAGCCACGCGCTCAAATGCACAGGGCGTCGTTTCTATTGTCGATCTAACCCCGCCGTGCGCACCATCGAAGCAGCGAAACGGACTGGCGCGTTGCACGACGGGTCGGTTCTTTCCGCCCAGTTGGGCGGTGCGCGCGCGTTACCGGGCTGTTAGCGCGCCGCGGCGTGGGTGGCAAGGACAGTCTGCCGATCTCCGTTACACGGCTGGACCCATTCGCCGGGCACTTCGATCCATACCCAATAGCCGCGGCGACGGCAGGCACGATAATTTGATGTCGGCATCAGCCATCGCAAGTCCGTTCGAGCAGGTCCCGCCAGGACACGTCGGTCTTCACTGACCCGACCCGGCCGGCCATAGTCAACCGTGCCGGCATCGGACCTGTGGCCCTACTCCTGTCGTGCGCTCACCCTGTGTGTTGGCAAGTGTCCTGGCCCGCAAGCGATCCAATCAGACGACGGCAGAAGCGACGTGCGCTTGACAGGTACAGGATGGGCCAATCAGCGCCTAGGAATCAGCGACGGTTCGTCACATCGTGTGAATTGACTGGCGTCCAGACGAAAAATCAGGTTTCATGGACTGCGGAAGAGCCGTTGACAGGGATCACAGGAGTCTGTCATGTCATCTTCCAATCAACCCTCTTCGCCGAATCCGGCCAACCGCCCGGTCGAGCGTGATGATGGTGTCGACCCCGACGCAGTCCGCGTCGTCGGCCCTCGAGACCTACCCGTTCTCAATGCTGCTGCAGCAGATGCACTTTTGCGGCCGCTGCAGCGAATCCCGCGTTCAGAGCCAGCCCTCAGTCAGTTGGCAACTCCGGCAGAAGCCGCGAAGTACCTGCGAACTTCCGTCGGAAAGCTCGCCAATGACCGGCACCACGGCGTCGGGCCCTCCTATGTGAAGTACGGCCGCAGGGTCCTGTATCCGTGGGACGCTCTACGCGCCTTCATAGAAGAGCGCACGGTCGGCGATGACTAGTACCACTCGCAGACTCCGTAGCCAACTTACAGCTATCTTTATGGGCTTTCATGTTCGTCCTGGTCTTCCTACGCTCTCGCTGGACGTCATAGCTGATGGCGAGCCCGATCGCGCCGAAGCGACCACGTGGCCGGGAGGTCGGTGAAGTATGCCGCAGATTGAGCTGGAACCTGGAGTCCCAGGGAAGTTCAGCGAGCCGAAGTGGAACCCCGCGCGCCGACATTTTCAGATTCACTGTCTGGTGGGCGAGCCGTATGGGAAACCGTCGAAGCTGCACGCCTCGGGGAATAGCAAACCGAAAGCCCGCGCGAATCTGAAGAGACGCGTCGCCGGATGGAAGCCAAGAGTCGAATCGCTCGGTGCGTACAGCTCGAATGTGACTGTCGAGGAACTGTGCCAAGCCTGGCTTCACCGCTATGAGCGCGACGCGACGAAACGCCCCCAGAACGCCAAACACTATCGTCGGGAGATCAACCCTGCGACCAAGGGCCGAGGCGACAAAGACAAGATCACGATTTCGGGTTCGGTGCTGGGCAAGATGAAGGCATTGAACGTCAGGCCATTCCACGTCCGCATTCACCTAGAGCAGATGAACGGAACCGCGTACAAGAAGAACAGGCAGAAGTCGATCCTGCGCAACGCGTTCCAGTTGTTGATCGACGACGGCCTCCGAGATGACAATCCGGTGAACAGCGTAGCGGGTAACGGTGGCGCCCGCACGAAGGCAACCGACCGCGCACGCGGTCGGAACCCCGTCAACCCGTACTTTCCTGCCGAGCCGCAGCCGTTCAGCAGGAACGAGATGAACCAGTATTGGGAGGCAGAGCGTGACTACTTCCCTCGTCCCAACGCTAGCCGTTGGTTCGAGCAGCGATACATGGACTTCACGCTCCTCGCGTACGAACTAGCTGCGCGTCCCAGCGAAGCGCTTGCTGTGCGGCTGGACGAGGACGTCGACTACGACCGGTGCGAGGTCACGATTGCAGGAACAATTATCGATTCTGAGCTGCGCGTACATCAGGTCAGGAGCATTGTCGAGCAGTACAACCTCCAGGACGGTGAGATCGTCTACCCACGGGGCTGGCCAGATTTTGACGACGAGGACGTGGTGTGCGTCGCGTATCGGCAGCCGTTCACCAAGACTGCGAAGTCGATGCGAACGATTAGAGCTGGCCCCGCATGCATGGCGATGTTGCGGCGCCGGAGGATCGGCGCGAGGCCTGGACATCGACTGGTTATCCCGTCGCGCACGGGAAAGGTAGTGCGGTCGGAGCGGATGTCGTTGACCTGGAGCAAAGTCGTGAAGGGAACCGGCCTGCAATGGTCCACTCCCAGGACACTGCGCTCCACACGCGCGACCCGGGTAGCGGAAAAGTACGACCTGCCGGCTGCTCGGCTGATCCTCGGGCACGAGGTGGATTCTCCTGTAACAGCACGGCACTACGTTCCTGACGCGCGCCGGGTTGTCGATCTGGCTGATGCGCGATGATGGCCGGTTATGCCTGCTGACCCGCTCAAGACGTCCACAAAACGGGCACGGGACGGCATCCGACAGCAGTAATAGCAGGTCAGACCAAGTAAGGAGCTGGAGCGAGCTACCACGAGCCGATCCTGCACCGGCGTCGTCGTGAGTTCAAGGCCGCGCAGAAGTAGTGGTGTCGAGTGCATGAAAAGTAGCTCATAGCAGCTCTTTTCGCTTGCGGCCCCGCCTCGGAGATCTCCGAGGCGGGGCCGCTGCCGTCACCGGACATCATCTTGGTTACCGGGTCGTCTGCCTCGAAACGGTCAGTGAAGCCCATGTCCGGCACGGGCCCGGCTGGGACCGGTCGGGGTGCCGAGCATCTGGTAGTAAGAAGTATAGATATTCGCATCTGAATATGTTTGCAACTCACGACACGGCGGAGAGGCGCGGCTGTGGGCTGTGAGGCAAGTGGGCTTCGCGATGAATCCGGAGCAGCAGAATCTGCAGTTACCGGCAAGGTCTGGGTAACGACCTGCGAGAAGGCGATATCCAAGCGCCTTCGGCCCTACGCGGACCGCGGCAGCCGGTCGTCCGGGACCAAATAGGTGATGCCGAGATCGCGCAGGACGATGCCGGGCTCGCTCGCGTGAACCGGACCGAGCGCCTTCACCAGATCCACCGACGTCAGATGATCGGCCGGGTGAACGCCGTCGGTGGGATGGAAATCGACTGTGGCCGTGGCAGTTCCAGCTGCGGTTGTAGTGACCAGGCGATAGCGCAACGCAACGGTACCGGTGTCTCGGGTGCGGATCGAACGGTAAGTGATCCGGTCGCCCAGGGTGTAGACGGCACCGGCCTGCTCGGGAGTGTCGGAGCGTGAGCCGGTGAAGGCGGCGTCGTCCAGTACGCGCAGACCGGAGAAGTAGTAGCCGGGCAACATCTCCTCCGGCACCGTGTTCCACGGATACACGCCGTCGTCGGGTAGCTCGAGCTCCTCGATCAGTTCGATCCTGGTGATCTCCCGCGTCGCGGCGGCGAGCGAGCGGGTGAGCCGCGCCGCGACCGCCGACTGGAAGCCGCCGGTGGCGTGCAGGCTGGACGATCCGTTGCGGCAGGCGTCCCGCACCTCGTCCAGGGGGAGGGCTTCGAGGGGCAGCGCGGTCACCACGTCACGGCCCGCGCCGAGCTGGGCGACAACCGCATCGACATCGGCAGTCAGGTGGACGACCACCGCGGCCGAGGAAGGGGGCGCGACAGCGATATCGGGGTGCGCGGCGATCCGGTCGGCGAGCGGCCCGGCGCCGAGCACCGCGACCAGCAGCGGGGAGGTCATACTGTCTCCAGACGGTATCGAGGGCTCAGGTCGGGCGTCGCGACACCGGCCGGCGCCGCACACAGTTCCGGGATGACGTCGAGCATCGCCTTGACCGAGATGTCGGTGACCGCGGACCAATCGCCCTCGTAGGACTCGTCGTCGAGTTCGTTGCGCATCTCGATCCGGGCGGGGCTGCCGTCCAGCGTGATCACATGCCCGCCGGCCAGGCTGCGCGGATGATCCGGCCCGAGGTGGGCGTTGCCCGGGCCGACGTGCCAGCATTCGGCGTTGGTCATGAACAACCGGTCGCCGAGGTAGCCGCGGTAGCTCATGTGGATGGCGCCGACCGTGCCCGGCTCGATCACACTGCCGCCGGCCTGCACCCGGGTCCGCGCCGGCACGGGATAGACGTGCCGTTCCACCCGCACCTCCTCGGCGCGGGCGCCGAACAGCGTGTGCGCGACGGTGGCGAGCACCGCGTCGAAGTAGAAGTGCTGCATGAGCGCGATGGCGTGGTCGGAGTCGACCGCGCTGAGCGGCATCCCGAAACCGAGGCTGGCCAGACCGCCCCACATGCCGTCCGGCGCGGCCGAAAGATCACCGACCTCCAGGAATTTCACCTCGCGCACCTCGTCGAGCAGCCCGGCCAGACGCAGCAGCAGTTGCTCCACCATGAGTCCGGGGTGCAGGCCAGTGCCGTGCAGCGATACCCCGCCCCGCAGGCAGGCAGCCTGAAGTCGCTCGCCTGTCGCTCGGCGTGGGATCGCCCGGTCCACCACCGGTGCGGCCAGACGCTCCATGACCGGACCGGCGAACCGAAGCGGGCCCGAATCTGCCACGCGCATGAGCGTTTTCAGCGCCGACAGCGCCTTGGGCAACTGCGGCCCGAAGGCGCCTCCGGTCACCCGCATCTGCGCGACAGTGCGCAATACCTCCAGCGGCGAACGCGATTCGGACAGCCAGGTGGACATGGCCGGATTGTGATAGGACGCCGCGGACACCACGTTCTTGCCGGACTCGAGCAGGTCGAGCACATCGGCATCGGCGCCCTGCACCAGAGACGGTGTCGTCGGCGTGTGCACGACGCAATCCGCTTTCAGTGCAAGGATTTCCGCCTTGGACGTAGTCGCCGTGATGCCCACCGGCGCCAGCCCGACCAGTTCGCCGATGTCCTTGCCGTGCTTGTGCGGGCTGAACACCTTGACTCCCACGACCTCGAAATCGGGGGATGCCAGCGCTGTGCGCAGCGCCCGCCCGCCCATATCGCCGGGGCCCCACACGATCAGCCGATACGGACGTGTCACAACCGCCTCCTTGCCGTTGGCGGTATTTCTAACACGCCAAGTCGTGAGATATATAGGCTTTGAGTCTCTTATTGTCTCGTTGCGCGATCTGCCGTAGCTTCACCTTCGAGTCAAAACGCTGAGTTCGTTCACGATGGCGGCAGCGCCAGAGGTGTCACTGTGCAGAATCAACCACCCGCAGCCGAGCTGCTGGAGTCCCTGGCCGAACTACTGGAGAACACATTGCTGCCGGCCTTGCCACCCGCGCTGCAGCACCGTGCGCGGGTGGGGGCGAATCTGGCCAGGATCGTGCGGCGCGAGATCGATCTCGCGCCGGCGGCGACGCGGCACGAACACGAACTACTCGCCGCGGCCGACGACGAGCGCGCCCTGTGGCAGGCGCTTGTCGAGGTGGTGCGCGCCGACCTGGCGATCGCCAAACCCGGTTACGACAGCTGGGAGGGGCAGTGACCACCGATCTCGTCGCAGGTCTGGCCGAGTTCCTGACCTGGACCTGGGCCGCGCCTACGCGAGTAGACGAGCTGGAGTACCTTTCGGCCGGTGCGCGCCGACGCAATGTCGGCTTCACCGCGCACGTCGAGGGGGAGCGGGCCCGCAAGCTGGTCGCCACGCTCGTGCCTGCCGCCGTGCAGATCATGTCGGTCGAGGATGAGGCGGCGGTGCGTGAGCTGGCGCGCACGCACGGAGTGGCGGTGCCCGCGGTGGTGGCGGTCTGCGCGGATCCGGCCGTGGTGGGCGAGCCGTTCGTTGTCAGCGAGCACGTGGCCGGGGAGACCGTCCCGCGCAGGGTATTACGCCTCATCGCGGCCGCGGGCACCGCCGAGACGGTGGCCCGCGAGTGGGGCGAGGCGATGGGCAGGCTGCACGCCATCGATCCGGCCGTCGCTCCGCGCACCGTGCCCGCCGCGGGCGCCGATCCGGCCGCGGCCCTATTCGCCGCGGCCGAGGCGGACGTGCGTGTGCTGCTCGGCGACCGGCCGGTGTTCGAGCTGGCGCTGCGCTGGCTGGAACAGCGGCTCCCTGGCCCGCCGCCGCGCACCGCGCTGCTGCATACCGACCTGCGCAACGGCAATATCGTCGTCGCCGCCGACGGTTTGCGGGCCGTGCTGGATTGGGAGGGCGCTCAGCGTTTCGGCGACCCGATGCGTGACGTCGCCTGGCCCGCGCTGCGGATGTGGCGCTTCGGTGCGGACGAACGAGAGTTCGGCGGTTTCGCCGACCGCGCGAGCTTCCTGCGCGGCTACCAGGCCGCGGGCGGTGACTTCGACCTCGACAGATTCCGCTGGTGGAAGGTGATGGGCACGCTGGCCTGGGGCGTCGGCCTGGCCGCCCAGGCCGCCGCGCATGTCGACGGCAGCGTGCGCGACATCGTCATGGCCGCCAGCGGACGTCGTGTTTCGGAAATCGAGTGGGACCTGCTCATGCAGATTCGTCCCGAGGCGAAAGGTTAGGAGAGACAGTGGATTTCGAACTGCCCGAAGATCTGGCCGGATATCTGACCGAGCTGGATGCCTTCATCGAAGCCGAGATCGTCCCGCTCGAGCAGCAGGCCGACAACATTCGTTTCTTCGACCACCGCCGTGAGGACGCCCGCACCGACTGGGACCGTGGCGGCCTGCCGACCGCGGAGTGGGAGCGACTACTGGCCGAAGCGCGTCGTCGTGCCGATGCCGCGGGTCACTACCGCTATGCCTTCCCACGCGAGTTCGGCGGGCGCGACGGCACCAATCTCGGGATGGCCGTGATTCGTGAGCACCTGGCCGGACGGGGGCTCGGTCTGCATTGCGACCTGCAGAACGAGCACGCCATCGTCGCCAACAATGTGGGTCTGCTGCTGATGCTCGAGTACGGCACCCCGGCCCAGCAGGCCCAGTGGGTGGACGGGCTGGCCGCGGGCACCAAGTTCTTCGCCTTCGGCATCACCGAGCCCGATCACGGTTCCGACGCCACCCACATGGCGACCACCGCTGTCCGGGCGGGCGAGGACTGGATCATCAACGGCGCCAAGACCTGGAACACCGGAGTCCACATCGCCGACGCCGATCTGATCTTCGCCCGCACCGCGGGGCGACCCGGCGACGGACACGGCATCACCGCGTTCCTGGTGCCGACCGACGCGCCCGGCTTCCGGATCGAGGAGTACCTCTGGACCTTCAACATGCCCACCGACCACGCGCGCATCTCGCTGACCGAGGTGCGGGTCCCGAGTTCGGCGATCTTCGGGCAGGAGGGTCTCGGGCTCGGCGTCGTCCAGCATTTCTTCAACGAGAACCGGATCCGCCAAGCGGCCTCCAGTCTCGGTGCGGCGCAGTACTGCATCGACCAGTCCGTCGCCTACGCCAAGGAGCGCAAGCCTTTCGGCAAGCCGCTGGCAGTCAACCAGGCCGTCCAATTCCCGCTGGTGGAATTGCACACACAGTGCGAGATGCTGCGCGCGCTCGTTCACAAGACCGCCTGGTCCATGGACACCTACGGCACTTTCGCTGCCTCCGAACAGGTTTCGATGTGCAACTACTGGGCCAACCGGCTGTGCTGTGAAGCCGCCGACCGGGCCATGCAAGTGCACGGTGGTCTCGGCTACTCGCGGCACAAGCCCTTCGAGCACATCTATCGGCACCATCGGCGCTACCGCATCACCGAGGGGGCGGAGGAGATTCAGATGCGGCGGGTGGCCGGGTACCTGTTCGGGTTCATGGACCGAACCGCGGTCAAGGGGGTGTGAGTCAGCCTCCTCTATCGCCGCCTGGGTCGAGGCGAACTACACCGTGGTCAGCGTCGGCGGCACCACGGTCTACGGCCTCACCCAGTCGGTCGATTCGTGAGTTCGCCCCGGTGCGCGGGTGTTTCACGCACCGAGGATCGACCCGGCCGGTTCCATTCGAATTGGTATGGATAGCCATACCTGGTGGTATGGTCGCCCCGTTCGGGTGGGCAACGGTGCCGCCCGGAAAGGGTTCGACCATGGAACATCCGATCGACCGCCGCCGGTTGCTACGCGCAGCGGGGGCGGGTCTGCTCGGCGCGGCGCTGCTCGAAATACCGGTCTCGGCCTTCCCGCCCGGCGTACGAAGTCCACTGTTGTTTCATTCCCCGCAGGTCGAACCGTTCGTCGACGAGCTACCCCGGCTGCCCGTGTTGCGGGGCACCCGGCTCGATCTCATCGCCTCGACCACCACCCATCGCTTCCACCGTGACCTGCCGGAATCGGCGGCACTCGGCTACAACGGCCTGAGCTATCTGGGCCCGACGATCGAGCATCCGGTGGGCACAGCACTGCGGCTGCGGTTCGAGAATCGCCTGACCACCCACCCGCTCGCCGACGACGTCGACACCAGCCTGCACGGCGTCGCAGCGAGTTTCCGCACCGCCGCACCGTCATCGCTGCACCTGCACGGCGGTGTGACACCGCCCGACAGCGACGGGCACCCGGAGCAACTCGTCTATCCCGGCGGCGGCATCGACCACGAATTCCCGCTGGCCCAGGACGCAGGACACCTCTGGTATCACGACCACGCCATGGGTATCACCCGACTCAACGTCTACGCCGGGCTGGCCGGAATGCTGCTGCTGCGCGACGAATTCGACACCGGCGAACCCGGCAATCCGCTCGGCCTGCCCGCAGGCGAGTTCGAGATTCCCCTCGTCCTGCAGGAGAAACTGTTCACCGCCGCTGGGCAACAGTCGGTCCGTTCGACTCCGATCGTGCCGGCAGGCGGATGGGAGGGCGGTGCGGTGGGCGACATCGGTCTGGTCAACGGCAAGATCTGGCCGTACCTGCCGGTCGCCCGTGGTCTGTACCGGTTCCGGGTGCTCAACGCGGCGTCGTTCAGTGTGTGGAATCTGTTCTTCGGCAACCGGATGCGGTTCTGGGTGATCGGCGGCGATCACGGGCTGCTCGACGCCGCGGTCGCCGTCCGCGAGTTGCGGTTGTCACCGGGCGAACGGGTGGACGTGCTCGTCGACTTCGCCGAGTTGGCGCCGGGCGAGACCGTGGAGCTGTGCAACGACGAAGCACCGGTATCCCAAGCCGCGATCCTCGGCGAGGTCGCGATGCCGAGGTTCTGCCAGTTCCGGGTGCAGGATCGGCCCGGTTGGTCCGGCGGCGTGCCGCAACGGTTGCGCGGCGGGGCATTTCAGCCGCCGATGGTGCCGCCGATCGAGACACCGACGGTGATTCGCGATGTCACCGTGAGTCAGCCCTACGAACTGCGGGTGCCGCCGGCGATCATGTCGCTCAACAACCTCACCTTCACCAGTCCCGAGATCGAAATGCCACGGCAGGGCACCGTCGAGCAGTGGAACATCATCAACATCACGCCCGATCCGCACCCGATCCACTTGCACCTGGTCACTTTTCGCATTCTCGGCCGGACGCCGCTGCGGACTCTCGACTATCAGAGCGCGCATCCGCAGCCACCGATCGGGACCAGGTGGGCGCCGTTGGCCGATGGCTTCCTAGCCGGTCCGATGCAGCCGCCGCAGCCGTGGGAAGCGGGCCGCAAAGACATCGTTCGCGTCGATGGCGGCACCGTCACCAGCATCATCGTCCGGTTCCCGACCGCGGCCGAATTGGGCTTCGATCCGGACGCGACGTTCCCGCGCCGGGTTCCGACCGAGCTCGCCGGGGGCCACGATCACGGCGACCACCGGCACTCCGACCATGCGACCAGTGCGCTGCAGGGCTATGTCTGGCACTGCCACCTGCTCGACCACGAAGACCACGACATGATGCTGCGATACCGCATTGTGCCGTAGCGGGTGGAGATCGGCGCATGAACGGGGTCGCGACGCGGTGACCTGCGCTCGGTGGCTCCGAGTCACCGGCACATGATGGCGCACCGCGCGTTACCGTAGGTCGCGATGGCGTACGCGGCCATCGCGGGCCCGGATGGCTGTGTGACTCCGAAAACCACTGAGTCATAAGCGATGCCGAGACCGAACCCCGCGCTGCCGATTCCGCACTCGCGGCGACCGCGGTGCTGCCGGCGGCGGGTGTGGTGCTGTGGCGAAAGGAAGGGTCGCGGTTCCCGCCAAGGGGGGCCGGCCCTGTGACCTGCGGCTTGCCAAGTATCCGGTTGATCGCCAGGTACCGTTGCGCGGTGAACCCAGCTGATGTGCGACTCCTGAAAGACGGCGATCTCGAGACCCGCGAGGACAATCTGCGGCTCCTGCTCGTGCGGGCTGAGGACGGCGATGCATCCGCCGAGGAGACGCTGCGCGCGCTCGTTCGCGACTATCCCGACTACCATCGGTCGCTCTACAGCAGGGCGCTGAACCGGGCGGAGGTCTTCGGCGACGACACCCTGCGCGAACCCCTGCTCGCGTCCCTCGCCGACACCCGTTACAACTGCCAGGCATGGGCCGCGATGGGCTGCGCGGCCCTCGGCATCCGCGATGCGGTTCCCGGCTTGGTCGCGATGCTGGACCACCCACAGGACATCGCCCGAGACCAGGCGGTGATCGCCCTCGGCGTCCTCGGCGACGAAGCGGTGGTCCCGGCCCTCGCGCCCCTGCTGCAGGACTCGATCAGCGGAATGCGCGAACGCACCGCCGAAGCGCTCGGCATGATCGGTGGTGACGCGGCACTGGCAGCGCTCTGGGACGAATTCGAGAACCGCCGCTATTACCGCATCGGCTACATCGCCAGTGCGTTGTCGGAGTTCGCTCCCGGCATCATCCCGAGGCTGATCGAGGCGGCCTCGGGCGACGATCCCGACAAGCGGTACTGGGCGGCCGTCGCCCTCGGTTCGACCGGCGACGATCGCGCCGTGCCGACACTGGAACGATTGATGGCCAACGATCGCGGCTCCACCGTCTTCGACGGCATGGTGAGCGTCGCCGCGAAGAAGGGCCTGCGCACGCTACGCAGAATCCAAGCCGCGATCGCCGCGCGCGAATCCTGAGCGTTCAGCTCGAGAAACGTTGTCGGTGGCGGGCGATAGTTTCGTCCGGTGTCAGTGAATATCGATGTCGCCCTGACTGTTCGGGGGCTCGCGAACGAACGCGAGTGGGTGGGAATGACCGACTTGCTCGTCGAAGTGTTCAAGGACGAGCGGCTGGAAGACGAGGTGTTCGTCTGGATGGGGGAGACCGAGGACGGTCTGTTCGTCCGCGCGGACTCGGACTACCCGGTGATCTTCAGCGGATTCTTCCGCTGGAGTGAGGCTTTCGAAGATCGCCTCACTCGTCGGGTGACGGCGCTCGTCCCGCAGGCCCGCGTGGCTTTCGACTGGGGGTATCCGGATGAAGAATGACAACACCGGCCACGAATGGCCCGACGTACTGCCGGAAACAGCGCCGGCGATACACAGAAATCTGGACGTGACGGTCGGCGGGCGCACCCTGACCACACTCACCCGCACCCAGCTGAGCTATTGGATCAGCAAACTGCAATACAGTCGCGGCGGCCCGTTTATGACGGTATCCCGTCCTGACCACCCTGAATTCATCCAGACCTACCGTCACAGCGACACCGACTTCTACCTCGAGATCCGCTCACCCGATTCCCTCGACGAACTGGCATCGACAACGTTGCGCGATGGTGAATCGGCCGCCGAGCTGATCTGGGAGTGGTTGGAACGCAAGGGAACCCGCCTGGGCGTAGGTGGATCCGACAACTCATAGGATCTTCGACGGCCTCGGTCCGTGAAACTCGTGAACCGGCGACTCGCGGTGCTGGTGGCCGAAACCACGACAGGCTCTCGTACGGTGGTGGCATGGGCGCACGGATGGTGGTTGTCGGGGCGGATGCGACGGGGATGGCGGCGGCGTCGCAGGCGCGGAGATTGCGCGATGCCGGTGAGCTCGAGATCGTGGTGTTCGAGAAGGGGCACCATTCCTCGTATTCGGCGTGCGGGATTCCGTACTGGGTGGCCGGTGACGTTGCCCATGCCGATCATCTGATCGCGCGCTCGGTGGCCGAACATCGCGCTCGTGACATCGACCTGCGGATGCGGACCGAGGCTCTCGAGATCGATCCGGTGGGGCGACGGGTCCTGTCTCGCGATCTCGACACCGGCGCACAAGCGTGGACGGGTTACGACCAGCTCGTGTTGGCCACGGGGGCGACACCGATCCGTCCGCCACTGCCCGGGATCGACGCCGAGGGGGTCTACGGAGTGCAGACCCTCGACGACGGGCAGGCGCTGATCGAAGGCCTGGAGTCTGCCGGCGGGCGTAGAGCCGTTGTGGTGGGTGCGGGCTACATCGGTGTCGAGATGGCTGAGGCGTTGGTGCGTCGGGGGTTCGAGGTCACCATGGTCACTCGGGGCGCTGAACCCATGTCCACGTTGGATCCGGATATGGGTGCGCGCGTGCGAGAAGCCATGGAGGGGATGGGAATACGGGTCGTTCGCGGTACCGAGGTAACCGGAATGCGGACCTCGGAGGAGGGCAGGGTCCGCGCCGTGACGACCGCCGACACCGAGTACCCGGCCGATGTGGTCGTGCTCGGGATCGGCGTGCAACCGGCGACCGAGCTGGCGCGTCGGGCCGGGCTTCCGCTGGGGGAGAGCGGTGGTCTGCTCACCGATCTCGCTCAGCGCGTGCGCGGATACGACGACATCTGGGCCGGCGGTGACTGCGTGGAGGTGCTGGACCTGGTGTCGGGCTCGCTGCGCCACATTCCGCTCGGCACCCACGCGAACAAGCACGGGCAGGTGATCGGATCAGGGGTCGGCGGCGGATACGCCACCTTCCCCGGCGTGGTCGGTACCGCCATGAGCAAAGTCTGCGACCTCGAGGTGGCGCGGACCGGCCTGGGAGAGGACGACGCTAGGCGGGCGGGGTTGCAGTTCCACTCCGTCACCATCGAATCCACCGGTCGCGCAGGGTATTTCCCCGGCGCGGAACCCATGACGGTGAAGATGCTCGCCGAACGTCGCACCGGGCGGCTGCTCGGCGTGCAGATCGTCGGCTACACCGGCGCCGCCAAGCGAATCGACATCGCGGCAGTGGCGCTCACCGCCAGGATGACGGTGGAACAGGTGACCGCGCTCGACCTCGGCTACGCCCCACCGTTCTCCCCGGTATGGGACCCCGTCCTCGTCGCGGCTCGGGCGGCTGTGCGTGCGGTGGCGACGGGTCACTGACGCGGAGGAGTCACCAGAAGTCGGGGGCGAGACCCCACGACGCGCATTCTGCCGTCAGCAGCTCACGCAGGGCGGTGCGGCTGGGAAAGCGGTCAGGGTCGGCGCCGGTGACAGCCAAGGTGACCGTGTGGCCGTCGGTGGAGAAGGAGAGATTCACACCTACCTCCACTCGGCGGAACATGGCGGTGTCGTTGGTGCAGACGACAGGCCGCATGAGGACGGCGGAGGCGTGATGACCTGCGAAATCGGCTACGCCACTAGCAGTTTCGCCGAGGTTTGTGCACAGGCATTCTGGGGCCTTGGCGGTGCGCGCGAAACGACGGAGGACGAAACGGGGCAGGATCATCTGCAACGGCTGGAGGTGTTGCAGAGCGGGCGTGGTCGCCGGGTCGCGATAGGCGGTAGCCGCGCGCTTCACAGCCGAGCGAACGGCGGCGAGGTCGATGCGTTCGCCGGTGCGGTAGGTGACCGAGATCGGCAGGCCGGTGGTGGCATTGGCCCGGGGGTCGTCGGGGATGCGCATCGAATGGGGGATGTCGACGCGGATGCCGGCGGTGTCACCGACGCGCCCGCTGCGCCCGAGGAGACCGGCGCCCAGGGCGATCAGGAGCCCGTTCGTGGTGCCGGAATGCCGTGTGGCGGCGGCGTTCCACTCCGCGAGATCGACCTGGACCACCAGATCCGCCGGTGACCACTGGGCCGGCAGGGGCAGCTCGGGCAGCGCGGGGCGAGGGTTGCGGTCCGGCTCGATGACGCCACGGGTGGCGATCGCCGCGCGAATCCCGTGTGCGACCGCACGTAGCTGGCGGCCCGCGTCGATGATATTCGCACCCAGGGTGTTCCGCGGCTGCGTCCCGACAAGCAGGCCCGAACCGGTGGTCACGTCCGGGCTCTCATCGAGCCGCGCCAGTGCGTCGCCCACGGCGAACAGCACCGCGCCGCCGTCGGATGCCACATGCGAGGTGACCAGCGACACCAGCGTCCCACCCGCCGTGGTCGGCGCCGCGGACAGTCGCCACACCCGACCGGTCTCGGGATCGAAGTCGACCCGGCTCTGCGCGAAGTACCAATCGAGGATCTCCTCGTCGATGACGGGCACCGAATCCCAGACCAGCGGAAGCGATTCCGTCGCGGGCAGCCAGTAGGGACGGGCGAACGGCACCCGGGTCGGTTGCACGCGCCGGGCCAGGAAACCCTGGGTCAATCGGGTGTGGAATCGGGCGAGTAGTGCGGGGTCGAGGGGCTCGTCGAACCGCCACGCGAGCTGATTGACCAGGGCGTTGCCGTAGAGGCTGTGCAGCTTGAGGAACAGGTCGTCGTCGGCGGTGAGCCGGTTGACGCCGACCCGGGAGATGACGGGCGGGGTCGACATGGTGAGTGTCATCAGAACTCCTCAGCGAGCACGCAGGGTGCGGACGGTCAGGGGTGCGAAGACGGCGGCGATCACGAGCGAGGCCACCACCGACCACAGGGCGTCGGTGCCGATGACGCCGTTCTCGGCGAGCCCGCGCACCGCGGACACCAGATAGGACACCGGGTTGTAATCGGAGACATAGCGCAGCCAGGTCGGCATCGCCGACTCGGGCACCAGGGCATTGGACGCGAAGCTCAGGAAGGTGAGCACCAGCATCGACATGCCTTGGACCGCGGCGGGTCTCGATACGGTGACGCCGATGAACGCGAACAACCAGCTGATCGCGGTGGTGGCCAGGACGACGAGCACCGCACCGGCGGCGAACCCGACCGGATGATCGGGCCGATACCCCATTGCGACCCCCACGATCACCACCGTGGTCGCGGCGATGACATACCGGGTCGCCCCGGCCAGCAGCGCTCCGGCGACCGGTGCGGATCGGGCGATCGGCATGGCGACGAACCGATCGAAGACCCCGGACCGAATGTCTTCGGACAACTGCACGCCGGTCGCGACCGACGACGTCAGCACGATCTGCACCAGCACGCCGGGAATCAGAATCGGTAGGTAGGCCTGCATGCTGCCCGCGATGGCAGTGCCGAAGATGCTGCCGAACAGCAACGGCCCCACAATGGGCAGCAGCAGCGCGTCGTAGAGCAACTGCGGGCTGTGCCGGAAGGTGAGCAGACCGCGCCACGCCATCATCAGCGACTGGAACAGCGAGGCGCGCAGGCTGACATGGGTGATCCGGGGACGGCGGTCGATCGTCGGTGCTGCGGTGAGCTCGACGGTGCTCTCGGCGATGGTGGCAGTCATGGTGGCCTCGGTCTTTCGGATCAGGCGGCGACGCGGTCGGTGCCGGTCAGCGCGAGGAAGACCTCGTTGAGATCGGGACGGTCGACAGCGAACCCGCGCAGTGCGATGCCCGCGCCACGGCAGGCGGCGACGATATCGGCGGCGGTGCCCGCATCGGTGAGTGCGACGGTGAGCATGCCCGCCGACGACCCTTCCGGTACCTCGCCGGTGAGCGAGACGATGATGGCCTCGGCGTGCGCGGATCGGGCGGGGTCGGCGAGTTCCAGGCGTAACACCTGATCGCCGATGGACGACTTCAACTCGGCCGCAGTGCCCTCGGCGACGATCGTCCCGCGGTCGATGACGGCGATCCGGTCGGCCAGCGCGTCGGCCTCTTCGAGGTACTGCGTGGTGAGCAGAACGGTCGCGCCGCGGGCGACCAGACGCCGGATCACGCCCCACATCTTGTCGCGGGTGTGCGGGTCGAGTCCGGTGGTCGGCTCGTCGAGGAAGATCAGCGGCGGATCGGTGATCAGCGTCGCCGCCAGATCGAGCCGCCGGCGCATACCACCGGAGAACTGGTTCACCGGCCGGTCGGTGACCTTCGACAGCTCGAACTCCTCGAGCAGCTCGGCACTGCGGCGTGCGGCATCACGGCGGGACAGCCCGAGCAAGCGCCCGAAGAGCCGCAAATTCTCACCGGCGGTGAGGGTTTCGTCGACGGAGGCGTACTGGCCGGTGAGCCCGATCATCGAGCGCACGGCGGTCGCGTCGCGTGTGATGTCGTAGCCGAAGATCTCGGCGGAGCCGCGATCGGGACGGACCAGGGTCGCGAGCATGCGCACGGTGGTGGTCTTACCCGCGCCGTTGGGGCCGAGCAGGGCGAACACGGTCCCCGCCGCGATGGTGAGGTCGACGCTGCCGACGGCGGTGAAATCGCCGTAGGACTTGCCGAGACCGGTGGTGCGGATGGCGATGTCGGTACTCACAGTTGCCTCCCGGCGGAATGGAGCAGTTCAGGGGCGTCCGGCGAACCCCGCAGCGCCTCGACGGCATCGGCGGCTCGCTTGACACCGTCGGTGGTGAAACCGGCGGCCCAGGAGGCCGCTCGCTCGACCACGTCGGGACGCGAGACCTGGTCGAGTAGTGCGTCGAGGCGTTCGGCGGTGAGCTTCGTCGCGGGAATCGTGGCCGCGAGACCGAGTCGCCGTAACGCCTGGCCCCAGTAGGGCTGGTCGGCCTGGACCGAGCAGATCACTTGCGGCACACCTGCTCTCAGTGCGGCCGCCGTCGTGCCGGCGCCGCCGTGGTGCACGGCCACGGCGCAACGAGGCAGTATCCGAGCGTGGTCGATGTGACCGACGATCGCGACGGCATCCTCGAATCCCGGATCGATCCTCGCCCAGCCCGACGCCAGCAGCAGCCGACGGCCCCGCCGGGCGCACACCTCGCGCAACATCGCGACGAAGGCAGCCGGATCGCCGACATCCATGGAACCGAACCCGACATAGATCGGCGCGGTTCCCGCATCGAGCCACGCATCGAGATCCTCGGCCGCGGTGGCGGCAGGTGCGTGGCTCGCGAAACCTGGTACACCGGTGAGGAATCCGTCCACATCGGTCAGGAATCCCGTGAACGGGCCCGGCAACTGCTGACGCAGACCAGGGAACAGCCGCGGGTCATAGGCCTGGATTCGCGCAGTCGCCCCAGCTTCGGCGGACGCTACCGATGACGCTGTCGCCGCGCGAGCGGGCGGCCGCCCGCTCGGCAGAACGGGGGCCAACGCGGCCGCACGTGCCCATGCCAGGAGCGACCAGCCCCATCGGTGCACGAACCCGGGAAGCCGGTCGGCCCAGCGCACCGGCGCGACCGGGACCGTACTGTTCGGCTGGATCGGGAAGAAGTGCACCGCCGCGAACGGCAGTCCGAGCGCCCGCGCCACCGCCTCGGCCACTTCCTCGCCTGCCATCCCCGCGACCACCAGGTCATGTCCGGGTGCCAGTGTGCGCAGGTCGTGAAGCTGCTCGGGCACGCCACGCCGTTGCAGATCGAACAGCGCCCGTAGCCGGGCGCGCGGATCGCGGCCGGCGAACCGTCGATCGGTGCGCTGCGCCACCAAGAGGTCGGCCGTATCGCAGCCGAACGGCACCGCCGCAACCCCGTGGTCACGGGCGAAGGCGACGAGGTTCGGGGCGAGCGCCAAGGTCACGTCGTGACCGCGCGCACGCAGCGCACGAGCCAGCAGGATGCCGGGTTGGGCGTCTCCTCGGCTGCCGGTGAAGGCCAACAGGGGGCGCATCCGCTCACCCCGCCTGCACGGCGACACGCAGCGTGCCGGCTCGCAGAGCTCGGGCATCGGTCGGCATCGGTGTTTCCGCCACGACCGACGGCGGCAGTCCGTCGGCCGCCGACCCCGCACGAACCGCTGCGGACGGCTGTCCGGCGCCGGCCTGGTCGACCGCCGGATCCGCGTGCACCGCGGCCGTGATCGACGACAGTGCCTGACCGAACGCGGTCAGGAACTCGTCCATGACCTCGGCGGGGAAGCCGGCGGGATACCGTGTCGACACGTACAGGCCGTCGGCGGCGCGCACAACCCACAGGAACACCTCGTCGGCCGAGTACGACTCGGCCCGCAGGGTCCGTCCGCGCAGGTCGGCGACCAATTCATAGCCGGGCAGTACGCGGATGTCGAGGAAGGAGATGCCGAAACGCGGCGTCTCGGCGACATCGAGCAGGTCGAGGACGCGCGACCAGGAGGCGTCGTTGGCGGTGCGTGAACGACGCAGTGCGGCCCGCGCCAGATCCATGGCTCCGGCGATGCCGACACCGGGGGTGAGCGCGATATCGACCGGGACCACATTGACGAACCAGCCCATCGACTCCAGCCAGCGCAGATCGGGGCGGGTCGCGATCGGCATCGCGGTACGCATCCGGTCCGCGCCGAACCGCCGCTGATTGGCCACCGCCAGCGCGGCGAACACCGCCACCGACATCCGGTGGCGCACCTGGTCGAGGACCGCTTCGACCTGCTCGAGTTCGGGGAGATCGAGCAGCCGTCGCGACACACTGGGCTGGGGCAGATCCGCGCGCGCGGGCCGCTGGGCCTGCGGGGCGAAGCGCGGCATGGCACCGTCGGCGAGGAATTCGCGCCACGTCGCGACCGCGGGCGAATCCGGACCGAGTTCGGCCGCGCTCGCTCGCTCCAGGACGGCGAAGTCGGCCGCGCTACCGAAGGTGACCGACTCGCGCGACGCCTCGCCCGCCATGACCTCCCGGTAGAGCGTGCGCAGTTCGAGGATCAGGATGGCCTGGGCGTAGGCGTCCATCACGGAATGATCGGCCGCGACGAGGACGGTGAAGTCACCGGTGGCGGCGTGCTCGACCGTGGCGGCCAGGCAGTGCGGCCACACCAGTGGCGACAGGCGCTCTTCGAGTGTGCCGCTGAGGAATTCGTTGATCCGGGTACCGTCGGTGCAGTCGGCAACGGGCTGTTCGGTGATATCGACGGCGGTGGGCGCGGCGACGAGTCTGCGCGGCTCGCCCGCCGATGCAGTGGTCACCGTGGTGCGCAGACCCTCGTGCCTGGCATGCCAGCGCCGCAGCGTCTCACGCCAGGTGGGACCGTCGAGCGGGGCGTCCATCTCGAAGACGGTGCCGATCCAGCGCCCGCGACCGGGCAGCGGATCGGTGGGATCGACGCTCGCGCAGTAATCGGCGTGCACGCTGGTGAGCGGGCGATCGTCGGGCTGCCACGCGTCGGCGGCGAGCTCGGGCGTCCACATCGACAAAGCGCCTGAACGGATTTCGAATTCGGACAGGTGGGTGTATTCCATGACCGGTTCACCTCGTGACGAATGCATGCCGAAGCGGCGGAAGGATGGGGGAGGAGAACACCGCACTGTGTCACCTGCTGCGTTGAACTTCGGCGGTGAAAACATTTCCGTGAAGCCTCGGCGAGATTGATCGTATATGTGATTCTGCTGAGAGCGGCACAGTGATGGGCATCACGGTTTAGCTGAACAAAACTCTGTTGCCTGCTGCTTTTTGCGATTGCGGCACGGATTCACCTGTCCTGCATCGGGGTTGGAAAAGGCCGTATTCGGGTACGTGATTGTCTGTCTATATTTTGTTCATTCCGGATGGGATGATTTTTGTAGGCACCATCACACTGTCGGCAGCCGTCTTTACAGGTGCGTTTCCCTGGCGTTCACCTGGCGCGTTTCATATGGGCATTTCGCTATATGGCGACCGGTGCATCCGATGATCGGCTGCCGGATTCATCCGGTCACGGCGATCAGGCTCGTCACCGGAGACCATCATGGTCGCTGTCATCTGTCCGTTATCACAACGTTGCTCACTCGATGCCGGTTGCTATGGTGAACGCGCGAAGTGTTCGTTCGGATGTGAAGGAAGACAATGGGAAGCACTGCCCTCGACATCATGGCGTTGGTCCTCAACCGCGTCACCGAGTTCTGGAACTGGATGGCGACCGGATCGTCGGGATTCCCGCCGCTGTGATCGGCTGACATCACGTGGTGTCCGCGAAACCCCTGGAGGCCGTTGGCCTTCGGGGGTTTCGCCGTCACTGCGGGGGCGGGGCGCTCGTAGAGTGGGCTGATGACGACGGTGGGGACGGTTCGGGCGCCACGGCGATGGTCGGTGGCGATGCGGGTCACCACCGGGGCCGCGATGGGGGCGATCGCGCTGATGCTAGTGGTCGATGCCACGCACATCGACGTTCTCGGCTGGGTTCTCGCGGTACTGATACTGCTGGCCTGCGGGCTGTCGTGGATGATTCTGGCGCCGATCGGGTGTGCTCGGTATCGGGAGTACCGAGCCGTCGCCGTCGCGCCGGTAGTGGTGATCGCCGGGCTGGGTCTGGTGTGGTTCGGGGTGCCGGAGAAAGTCGGGTGGTGGCTGTCGGCCGACGCGATGACCGATGCCGCGCAGAGCTGCCGGGAATCGGAGGAAGAGTGGTTCGGGGTCATTCGGACCGACAGGGTCAGGTCCAGTGACGGCGGGTGCCAGTTCACTATCGACGACATGGCGATTGTGGGCGGTCTGGCCTACTTCCCGCCGGGAACTCCGCCGCCGGATCACGGCGGTGCGGGATATCAGCCCGTCTACACCCCCTATGACGGGAACTGGCACCGATTCGCGGTGACGATGTACGACCACCCCTGACCTCCGTGCCGAGTGTCCGATTCATGTCGGACCCCGGCGTTACCGTTGTCGCACAACCCGAGTCGAGGGAGGGTGGCGATGGCCGAGAAGATGCGCGAACGTGCGCAGCGCCCGGAGGATCTGAGTCGGCTGGTGGTCGAGCGATTGAACGCCGGTGATGTGGACGGACTCGTCGAGCTGTACGAGTCCGACGCGGTGCTCGCACTGCCCGACGGTGTCGTCGCGACGGGCGTGGACGAGATACGGGCGGCGTACGCGCGGCTGGTCGCCGATCGACCGGTGTTCCAACCCGGGCACCAGGCGCCCGCCTTGCTCGCGGGCGATCTGGCGCTGACGTCGTCGCGGTTGCCGGGAGGCACCGGCGCGACCGTCGAGGTGGCGCGCAGGCAACCCGACGGGAGCTGGCGCTGGATTCTCGATCAACCGAACGCGCCCTGGGTGGTCAGCGAAGCGGGAGAACGGTCGAACGTGCCCGGATGATCAGTTCGGGTTCAGGCCGGTCGCGAAGACGACGACGACCTTGTCGTCGGTCACCTCGCTGACCCGCACATCGGTCCCGTTGCTGGCCTGCGACTGGCCGACCGGAACCGTGATCTGCTGACCGCCGACGCTCAAGGTGACCATGTCACCGTTCACCGCGACGAGCTCCACGTCGATACCGAGCACCGAGGCTTTGGCGCTCACTCCACGATCGAAGGTGACGGTGCACCCGCTCACACTGCATTCGGAGGTGGTACCGGGTCCGGTCATCGTGCACGCGGAAACAGTGAGGGGAAGCAGGAGGGCGAACGCGGAGAGCGTGATCAGCCGTCGAACAGGCATGGCGTCAGTGTAGTGCGTCGAAGACACAACGGAACGGTCTCACCAGGTTGCCCGCCGATCACACCGGGAATACCGTCGCTGTGAGGTAACTGGCATCGCAGCATCGGTGCCGATCGTGTCGGGCGGACGACCGGCCAGCCGGGTGTTCACCCGCGGGTCGGCCGAGATCGGGAGGTGGCGCACGATGATCGCGAGCGAAATGACTGTTGCCAGTCGCTGGTGGTGGCGTCCGGGGTGGACGCCGGGTCGTTCGTTCTACAACTGGCAGATCATGCCGACCCAGCCGGTCGCCGACAAGCTGGTCGAGATCTTCGCGCCCACGTTGTCACGCCTGCCCGGACTCGAACAGGTCGATGCCGCCCGGCTGCGGATCGGCGTGCAGGGCATCGGGTTCGCCGACGGGGTCAAAGGGGTGCACCTGGCGGCGCTGGTGGCGGGCGCCCGCGACCTGCTCGCCGAACTCGCGCCGTTCCAGCTCGCCTTCGGGCCGCCCGAGGTCACCGCCGAGACGATCCGGCTGCCGGTCACTGTGTCGGAGGAACTGCTGCGGGTGCGCGCGGATCTGACCGATGCGCTGACCGATGTGTGGATCCGCGAGCGGATCCCCGATTTCGGGGAGCCGCTGCGTCCCTACCTGGCGCTGGCCCACGTGACCCACCCGTCACCGGTGCACGAGATCCGCACCGCGCTCGCCGAGGACGGGTTCGCCGACTTCGCCCTCGACGACACCGTCTCGGCGGTCTCGATGGTCGAGATGCAGTGCGAGGACGGACGTTACGACTGGTCCGACATCAGCACCGCCGAGCTGTTGCGGGAGCCGGACCCGGTCGTCGAGCGGAGCGTGTTCGACGACCCGCTGTTCGGTCCGCTGCGGCAGCCGACGGTGGCCGCGTTCAAGAGTTGAGCCGCGGCGGCGGCGCGCCGTGCGGAAGCCGCGGCCCCACCGCGAGCTGGGCGCCGGCGATGCGCCCGTGTCCCCACCCGAGCTTCTCCCGATATCGACCGATGTGCTCGGTGGGGACCGGCGCGTCCGGCGGCAGCGGGGTCACCTCGGGCGCGACGTAGAGCGCGTCGGTGGGGCAGTACGCCTCGCACATGAAGCAGGTCTGGCAATCGGATTGCCGTGCGATAACCGGGATCCCGCCGTCGACGCGGTCGAAGACGTTGGTGGGGCAGGCACTCACGCACTTGTCGCAGCCGATGCAGTCCTGCGCGCGCAGTAGTTCGATCACGACGCCACCGCCAGACCCGAGTTGTGCGCGTCCGACGGATCGACCCACGGCTGGTCGAGACCGCCCGAGTGCAGGTGGTGATGCTGTGCCGCGTCGAGGTCGGGATGATCGGCGCGCTTGCTCATGCCGCGAGTCTCGGTGCGCGCCAACGCGGATCGGTACACGAGACGTCCGACCGCGGTGATCGCCGCCGCTTGCCGGGCCCTGACCCGCTCGTCGCCGGTTCCGCCGCCGAGACCGGCTGCCGCGACGTCCCACAGTTCGTCGAGGCGAGCCAGTGCGGGGCGCATCCGGTCACCGTGGCGCAGGTAGTTCTTCTCGAAGGGGATCAGCTCGTCCTGCGCGGCGGCGACGACTTCCGCCGCGGTCACCGACGGTGCGTCGCCGGGGCGCAGGCCGACCCCGCCGATGCCGTGCACCGCACCGGTGGATCGGGTCGCTGTCACAGCATGTTCGGCGGCGCCCGTGCCTGCCCAGCTTCCCGACGACATCGCCCACGCGGCGTTGTGGCTCCCGCCTCCGGTGAAACCACCGCAGATGCGTTCGCGGGTGGCCGCGTCCCCCGCGACGTAGAGGCCGGGAACTGTTGTCGCGCAGTCGTCGTCGACCACGTCGATGCCGCCGGTGCCGCGCACCGTGCCCTCGGCGAGCAGGTCGATCTCGAATCGGTCGGTGAACGGATCGATGCCGCGCCGGTCGAACTGCAGGAAGAAGTTCGGCTGACCGACCCGCATCTGCGCCTGCACGCTCTCGTCCGCGCGATCCAGCTGGGCGAACACCTTCTCCTGCAGGAGGGTTCGGGCGATCACCGAGCGGCCCTTCGTCGACCCCGCCTCCTCGAGCACCCTGCCGTCCTCGCCGAAGAAGGTGGCGTAGCCGTAGTAGGCGGTCTTGGTGATGGTGGAACCCTTGGGCACGATGGCATAGGCGTTGGAGAACTCCATACCGGAGAATCGCGCGCCGGCCTCGGCCGCCATCAGCGCGCCGTCACCGGTGTCGACGTTGGTGCCGAGGGCACGCGAGAGGAACGCACAACCACCGGTCGCGAGTACCACCGCTCCCGCGGTGATCCGGTAGTCCCGGTCGAGTTGACGCTGGTAACCCGCCGCGCCGCGCACCGCGCCCGCTTCGTCGACCAGCAGTTCCAGCGCGGGGGAGTGATCGTGGACCTGGACGCCGAGCCGGGTGAGCCACGCGCGCATCCGGCGCATGTACTCCGGCCCCTGGACGCCCGTGCGCAACTGCGCACCGGTGGCCGGGTCGACCGGGAACGGGTAGCGGCCCTCGACGGCGAGCCGGTTCATGTTGACGTAGGTCTGATCGAGGACGCGATCCATCCAGTAGTGGTCGGCGAGGTAGCCGCCGAGGGCTTCCCTGCTCGCTTTCGCGTTGGCGCGGGCCTCGGCCTCGGGCGCGACATACCAGACACCGGTGCCCGAAGGTGCTGTGGCGCCGCTGGTTCCGCAGTAGCCCTTGTCGACCAGGATCACCTCGGCGCCTGCCTCGCGGGCGTGGATCGCGGCCCAGGATGCCGCGGGACCGCCGCCGATGACGAGCACGTCGGTCCTGGTGTGCCATGGTTCGGTCATAGTGTGCTCCTGTGTGTGTCGCGCGGGGAGGTGGTGGCCACCGAGGGCCGAGAATGCGGTGCCCGCATCGAGGACGCGGGCACCGCAACGGTTCTCAGGCGCCGGTGAACTTCGCGCCGGCGATCGGGGTGGACGACCGGCCGTCGACGCCGACCGGGATGTCGCCCTCGAGGGTGGTGCGGTAGAGGACCCGGGTGACGTCGAGGTGGTCGAGGTCGCTGGGGGCCAGGTGCGCGGTGGCGCGGTTGTCCCAGAACGCGATGGAGCCCTTGCTCCAGCGGAAGCGGACGGTGTAGGAGGGATGGGAGATCTCGTCGAACAGCAGCTGCAACAGGGCATCGCTCTGTGGCGGGGTCAGCCCCAGGATCCTGGTGGTGAAGCCGGGGTTGACGAACAGCACGCGCTCACCGGTCACCGGGTGGACGCGGACGACGGGGTGTTCGGTCACCAGCGGCGCGGCGGCGATCTTGCGGGCGTACTCGCTGCCCGCCTCCCACGGCGGGATCCGGCCGCCGAAGCGGTGTTCGGCGCGCAGCCCGTCCAGGAAGGTGCGCAGCGATTCCGGCAGCCCGGCGTAGGCCGCGGCGAGGTTGGTCCACTGGGTGTCGCCGCCGGTCTCCGGCGCGATCTCGGCGCGCAGGATCGAGGCCGCGGGCGGGTTGATCAGCGGCGAGACGTCGGTGTGCCACTGGTTGGTGTAGCTGAACTTCTTGCGGCCGAACTTCTTCTCGTAGAGGCGACTGTCGACAGCCAGGATCTCGGGGTGCTCGGTGGGCGCGTCGTCGTCGTAGGGGTGTGACGGGGTGACCGCGCCGAAGCGGCGCGAGAACGCGATCTGTTCGGTGTGCCCGATCTGCTGGTCGCGGAAGAACAGCACCTTGTGCCGGTGCAGCGCCGCGGTGAGCTCGTCGACCTGGGAGTCGGCGAGTTCCTCGCGCAGGTCGACGCCGGTCACCTCGGCGCCGATGTGGCCCGCGACCGGGGTGATCTCGAGAGCGGTGACGACGCTGGGGTTTTCGATGGTGGTCATGTCGGTGGTCCTTCGTGGGAAGTCTGTTGCGGGGGTGCGGGAGTCCTCACTCCCGACAGGAACTGCTCACCACCCGCATGAACTCGATATCGAGTCGGCGGGCGCGCATCAGGCGCTCACCCGTGCGTCCTGCTCGGCGAACTGGCTTTCCACCGGAGCGAGCCCGTAATGGCCGCGCAGGGTGGTGGATTCGTAATCGGTGCGGAACAGTCCGCGTTCCTGCAGGATCGGCACCACGCGGTCCACGAAGTCCGCCAGGCCGCCGGGCAGGTAGGGCGCCATGATGTTGAACCCGTCGGCCGCGCCCGCGTCGAACCAGCTCTGCAGCTCATCGGCTACCTGTTCGGGGGTGCCGGCGAAGGTGCGGTGACCGCGGCCGCCGCCCAGCTTGCCGATGAGCTGACGCACCGTGAGGTCCTCGGTCTCGGCGAGTTGCTTGACCAGCGTGAACCGGCTCTTACCGCCCTCGATCTCGCTCTCGGCGGGCAGCGGCGGCAACGGAGCGTCGAGCGCGTGCGCGGTGAGGTCGACGCCGAGCATCGAGGACAGTTGGCGCAGTGCGTAATCGGGCGAGATCAGGTCGGTGAACTCCTGCTCGAGCGCCCTGGCCTCCTCGACAGTGTCGGCGATGAACGGCACCAGGCCCGGCAGCACCTTCAAGTCGTCGTGGGCGCGACCGTATTTCGCCAGGCGCGACTTGAGATCGCGGTAGAACTGCACGCCCTCGTCGAGGGTGCGCTGGGCGGTGAACACGGCTTCGGCACGATGAGCGGCGAACTCCTTGCCCGATTCCGAGGACCCGGCCTGCACCAGCAGCGGACGACCCTGCGGTCCACGGGGGGAGTTCAGTGGCCCGCGCACACGGAACCGTTCGCCCGCGTAGTCGAGGGTGTGCACCCGGCTCGGGTCGGCGAAGACACCGGTCTCGGTGTCGAGCACGATCGCCTCGGCTTCCCAGCTGTCCCACAGCGCCAGCGCCACGTCGACGAATTCCTCGGCGCGTTCGTAGCGGCGGGCATGCTCGGGTATCGCGTCGAGCCCGAAGTTGTAGGCCTCGTCGACATTGCCGGAGGTGACGATGTTCCATCCGGCCCGGCCCGCGCTGATGTGATCGAGCGAGGCGAACTTGCGTGCGAGATTGAACGGTTCGTTGTAGCTGGTGGACGCGGTGGCGATCAGGCCGATCCGCTCGGTGACCGCGGCGATCGCCGACAGCAGGGTGATCGGTTCGAACACGGTGAGGGTGTTGCGTTCGATCCGCGGTCCCACGGCGAGGGTGTCGGCGAAGAACACCGAGTCGAGCTTGCCGCGCTCGGCGATGCGGGCCAGCTCCTGGAAGTGGCGCACATCGAGTACGCGCTGTTCGTCGGTGCGGGGATGGCGCCACGCGGCCTCGTGGTGGCCGACGCCCATCAGGAAGGCGTTCAGGTGGAAAGTCTTGCGAGCCATGGTGATCTCCTGATCAGGCGTTGGTCGGTGAGGTGCGCCAGCGCGAGAGCCGGCGTTCCAGCGCGACGAGGGCGAAGTTGAAACCGAGACCGATCAGCGAGATCGCGACGATCCCCGCGTACATCTGCGGAATCTGGAAGTTCTGCTGCGCGGCGGTGATGAGATAGCCCAAACCGGCTCGCGCGCCGATCATCTCGGCGGCGATGAGGACCAAAATCGAGCCCGCCGCGGCCATCCGGATGCCGGTGAAGATGGACGGGATCGCCGCGGGCAGAATCACCTTCTGGAACAACCGCAGTGGCGAGAAGCCCAGTGAGACCGCCGATTTCACGAGCAGCGGGTCGACGGTGCGCACGCCGGTGATGGTGTTGAGCAGGATCGGGAAGAACGTGGCGTAGCCGATCAGCGCGATCTTCGAGGTCTCGCCGATGCCGAGGATCAGCACGAACACCGGCAGCAGCGCGAGCGCGGCGGTGTTGCGGAACAGTTCGAGCACCGGATTGAGGAAATCCGATACCGGCTTGTACCAGGCGATGGCGATGCCGACCGGGACGGCGATCACCAGGGCGAAGGAGAAGCCGGTGACCGAGCGGGTGAGGCTCGCCGAGGTGTGTTCGGCCAGCTGGCCGTTGCCCGCCAACTCGAAGAAGGCCTGCACCACCGTGGAGAACGGCGGGAGGAATACCTCGTCGACCAGGCCGAACCGGGGCGCCAACTCCCACGCGCCGAGCAGCAACGCGAAGGCGAGCAGTGGTTTGGCGATGCGGAGCACCGCGCTGCCCGCCGAGCCCGCCGCCCGGGTGAGCGTGGAGCGGGCAGCGGGCGCCGCGATGGGGGTAACCGGCGATGCGGCCGGTTCGGCGGCGGCGACTTCGACGGGGCGGACGAGCAGGGGGACGGCGCTAGACATGGGCGGGACTCCTGTCGGTGGACGCGACCGCCGCAGCGGCCGTGCTGTCGTCGGCGGCGAGTTCGAGGCGCTGGGCCCGGCTCACCTCGCTTTGCAGTTCCGTCCAGATCCGATGGCGGTAGTCGCGGAACTGTTCGCTGGAGCGGACATCGATATCGCCACTGCGGTCGATGTCGATATCGATCACGGCCTTCACCCGGCCGGGACGCGAGGTGAGTACCGCGACGCGCTGGCCCAGGTACACCGCCTCGTCGATGCCGTGGGTGATGAACAGGATCGTCTTGCCGGTCGTGCGCCAGATCCGCAGCAGTTCGTCCTGCAGCGACTCTCTGGTCTGCGCGTCGAGCGCGGCGAATGGTTCATCCATCAGCAGCACTTCCGGATCGAAGGCCAGGCTGCGCGCGATCGCCACTCGTTGCTTCATGCCGCCGGACAATTCGTGCGGATACCGGTCACCGAAGCCGGCCAGGCCGACCAGTTCCAGGTAGTGCTCGGCGATCGCCTTGCGTTCCTTGCGAGCGATGCCCTTGGCTTCGAGGCCGAACTGGATGTTGGCGCGGGCGGTGCGCCACGGCAGCAGCGCGTACTGCTGGAACACCACACCGCGGTCGAGGCCGGGACCGGTGATCGGGGCTCCGTCCAGGAGGATCTGGCCGGAGCTGGGCTTGCTCAGCCCGCCGAGCAGATCGAGCAGCGTGGATTTGCCGGAGCCGCTGGGCCCGACCAGGACGAGGAATTCGCCTGCTTCGACCTCGATGGAGATGTCGTCGATCGCGGTGAACTTCTCGTCGGTGCCGCGCACGGCGAACTGTTTGCCCACTGATCGCAACGCGAGTTTGGCTGGGGTGCCGGTCATTTCGCGGCCACCACCTCTCCGGTCGGGCCGCTCGTCGGCTGGTAGGTGCCGTTGGCGTAAGGGTTGTCCTTGTTGGTGAACAGGTCCTTGGCGACGATCTTCCCCTTGGGCAGTTCGCCGTTGCGCTCGAGCCAGTCGATCCAGATCTGGATCTCCTTGTCCGCGATCACCGCTCCGGGCACCGGCAGGCCGGGGCTGCGCCAGTAGTCGAGCAGCTTGAGGTTCTCGTTGCGGCCACGCTTGTTGATGATCTCGGTGAACTTGGCGACGACCTGATCACGCGGGGTGAGCTGCAGCCAGCGGGTGGCACGCGCGGTGCCCTGCACGAAGTCCTTGACGGCCTCGGGATTCTGCGCGATGTAGTCCTTGCGGAAAACGTAGGTGCCGTAATCGAATTCGCCGAAAATGTCCTTGTCGGTGAACAGCGGGTGCAAGCCTCCGCGCTCGACGGCGGTCTCCCGGAATACGCTGCCGAGCGCGCCTACGTCGATCTGACCGCTGCGCAGCGCCTCCTCGGTGTTGACCGGCGGCACCACGATCAGCTGGACCTGCTTGATCTCGGCCTCGCTCAGGCCCTGCTGGTGCAGCCATTCGCGGGTGACGAACTCGTGGTGCGCGCCGAGGGTGTTGACGCCGACCTTCTTGCCGATCAGGTCACGGGCGTTGGTGATGCCGGCGTTGTCGCGCACGAAGTAACCGGTGAACGACTTGGCATCGGAGCCGTAGGAGCTGAGCACGGCCTGCACCGGCGCGCCGCCCGCGGCGAGCTTGACCACCGCGCCGTTGAACGCGCTACCGAATTCGACCTGCTTGGTGGCGGCCGCCTGGATGTTGGCCGGGCCACTGGTGGTGTCGCCCTCCCACTGAAAGCTGATCTTGGTGAAGTAGCCCAGGTTGTCGGCGAGCTCGTACGGTGTGACCTGTCCGGTCTGTCCCTGGTAGCGCAGCACGGTCTTGCCGTCGGCGGTCGTCACCGCATCGGTGCCGCCGCATGCGGTGACGACCGCGAGGACGGCGGGTGCGACGAGCGCGGCGGCGAGCGCACGCAGCGGACGTCGTCGGAAGGTATTGGACAACATGGTTCGCGAATTCTTTCTACGGCGTGGAGGACCACGCGACGGGCCACCAGGGGCGCACGTCGCGACGATCCGCACACGAAGGGCGGATCAACGGGTATGAGAGAAAGTGGAGATCGGCGACGGAGGAATGCCGCCGCTGTTTCAGCTGCGACAGAATCCGGGGGACAGGCGCATCAAGTCCACCGTACGACGGCGGACGAGCGCGGGGGATTCGATCATGATGAGACTTTCGTGAGCGGGATCGGCGTAGGGGACGCCGCCTGTATTCAATAGTGCGTCAACAGATAACGGCTCGGCAATACTGTTTCCACATCGTGAAAATCATGGTGCGTCGAATCCCTCACCTGCGGCCGCGGTATGGAAATACGGACCGATACGTACCGCGATCTGGTGCATGGCGGGCAGTACGGCACGAACGAGATCGCGATCCAGACGTACCGCGCGCGCCTGCACACCGATCGCACCCCACACCTGCCGATCCGGACCGAGGACCGGGACGGCGATCGCGCGGATCGGTTCGTCGCTGTCGATCTCCTCGATGGCGAACCCACGACGACGAATGGTGTCGAAGAGTTCGCCGTTGCCGCGGTCGAGTCCCACCGAGGCATGCGCGAGCAGCGCGTGACCGACCGCGCTGGTGCTCAACGGTCGCCGCTCCTGCGGAATCTGGTTGTGGCAGAAGTGGATCGGTGGTCTGGCCTGGAACACCGTGAGGGCTTCGTCGGCATCGGCGACACTGAGACTGACGGTGATCTTGATGCCGGCGGCCAGCGCGTACAGGTGCGGCGCCGCGTCGTCGAGCCCGAGCCGTGACAGCGCGGGACGGGCCAGGCACGCCAGTCCGTGCCCGATCCGGTAGCGGTCGGTTGCCGGGTCCTGCTCCAGCAGCCTGCCGCGCACCAGCGCCTGCGCCAGCCGGAAGGTGGTGCTCACCGGGAGCCCGGCCCGCTGCGCCAATTCGCTCAGCGACAATTCGGGGTCCCCGCCCTGAAAGCAGTTCAACACGTACACGGCACGGTCGACGGCTTGTGCGCCGGAGCGGGGTGGTTCGGTCGCGGTCATGGCGGCCTCCTGGTCGACGACGTGCCGAGAACTATCGCCACCACGCTGTCCAGGCGCAATGATTCGGCGCACCGGTGCGAGTAATTCACGAGGCGCCGATCGAATCCGGGTGAGAACAAACCTGTCGACGCGGCGCGGTGGCGAGGAATCTGGAATGTGCACGCGCGGCCGAGGGTCCGCGCCGAATTGTGCTCGGAGAAAGCGGTTTCGACCCCGACTATCTGCGACGGCGGTGTGCAGTGCCGCGGTCGCTCGGCGAAACAGGAAGTTCGGACGCATGACCATCGACATCGATCACACTGTGCGCACCGCCACGGTGTTCGATTCCATCGACCAGGCCATCGGGCACACCCCGCTGGTCCGGTTGAACCGGATCACCGACGACATCGCCGCCACGGTGTATGTGAAGCTCGAATATCTCAATCCCGCGGGGAGCGTGAAGGATCGGGCGGCGCTGTTCATGCTCGACGCGGCCGAGGCCGCGGGGGAGTTGCGGCCCGGTGGGGTCGTGGTGGAGGCGACTTCCGGCAACACCGGCATCGGGTTGGCCGCCATCGCGGCGGCACGCGGCTACCGCACGGTGGTGGTCGTGCCGGACAAGTCGAGCCGCGACAAGATCGCGCTGCTGCGGGCCTACGGCGCCGAGGTGCATGTGACACCCGGTGGCCGTCCGGTCGGGCACCCCGAGCACCTGCGCAGTGTCGCGCTGCGGCTCGCGGAGGAAATCCCGGGTGCCTGGTTCGCGGGCCAGTACGACAACCCGGCCAACCCCACCGCTCATCGTGAAACCACCGGTCCCGAGATCTGGGCGCAGACCGGCGGCGGCGTCACCCACTTTGTCGCGGGCATCGGCACCGGCGGAACCGTCAGCGGCACAGGGGAATTCCTGAAGCAGGCCTCGGGTGGCCGGGTCCAGGTCGTCGGCGCCGATCCCGAGACATCGGTGTACGGCGGCGGTGACGGTCGTGCCTGGTATGTCGAGTCGGTGGGCCACTACCGGCATCCCGACACCGAGCTCGACGAATGGCCGCAGTCCTACCACACCGAGGTGATCGACCGTGTCGAGCGGATCTCCGATGGGGAATCGCTCCGAGTGCTGCACCGGCTGGCCAAGGAGGAAGGTCTGCTGCTCGGTGGTTCCTCCGGCACGTCGATCGCCGCGGCGCTGCGGGTGGCCCGCGCGCTCGGGCCCGAGGATGTGGTGGTGGTGATCGCGCCCGACTCGGGACGCGGATACCTGTCGAAGTACTTCGACGACGGTTGGCTCGGGCAGTACGGATTTCCGTTGCTCGCGGCCCATGGTGAGCTGACGGTCGGTTCGGCGCTCGGTGTGGTCGAGGGAGCCCGGTCGGTCGGGGCGGGTTCGTCGGTGCTCGCCGAGGCGCGGTTGCTCCCGTCGACAACGACCGTGGCGTCGGTCCGCCGAGAACTGGCTTCGCGACGATCTCTTCCGGTCGTCCTCGCCCGGCAGACCGCGGGGCCGGTGGTAGTCGCCGAGGTGCTGGGTACCGCAACGCAGGCGCGCCTCGTCGGCGCTCCGGACGAGGATCCGATCGGCGCGCACCTGGATCCGCCGCCGGCCTTCGCCGGCACCCCCGAGCCGGTGGGAGCCGCGGTGACACGGCTCGCCGACTATCACGGTGAGGTGCTGATCGTGCACGAGGGCCGCGTGGTCGGTGGGGTCGACGCTGCTGCGTTCGTCGCCGCACTCGTGCGCGCGGAGGCGTCATGAGACGCATGACATGGGCCGCGCTGGGGGCGCTCGGTGTGTCCACAGTGGCCTCCGTCCATGGCCGACGCGCGCATCCGGCCGCCGACGCTTCCTCGGCGCAGTGATGGCGACGGTAGCGATGGGCGGCGAACACCCCCGCTGGGGTGTGCGCCGATGGAGGGATCCGGTCGCCGCCTCGACCCCGAATCGGCGGGCGATTCCGCCTTCGGGATCGCGCGACGAACCATGGGAGCGGGAACCGGAATGGGAGAACGCGCTCGCCGCTTCGATGCTCGCTTGGACGGCCTTCCTCGGTGGTTAGTGACTCGCGAGGCGACCGCGGCGCATGCGAGCGCCGGCCCGGCCCAGAGACGGCATGTCAGAACGGTCGCGTCGATCGAGTGGCCCGCGAACGACAGCGCACTGCCGAGCCGGTCACGCGGACCGACGGTGGCAGGTCAGGCGTCGGGTTCGTCGTCGGTCGGGGGCGCGGTGGTGGCGCCGGAGACCCGGATGACGCCTGCTTCGAGGTCCAAGTCGAGGTGGGGTTGACCGTTGGAGTCGCCGCTGCCCTCGTTCTGCAGCTTCTTGCCTGGGAAGAGTTCACCGATGATGCCCACGGTGTCCAGGATAGTCGCGATAGCGACCTGGTTGCCGGAGTCGGGCGGGTGGCTACCGCTGCCGGTCTGCCGGGCTCGGTGCGGGAAGGTCGGCTTCGAGCATGGCGACGATGCGATCGAGCAGGGCTTCGAGGCGGGCCTCGATGCCCGCGCCGTTGCGTGCCGACACGGTCAGGTCGGTGTGGCCGTCGAACTCGGTCAGCCCGAACAGCAGGGGCATGGCGATGCTGTGCTGGGGCAGGACGAACAGTCCGGTCGGGCGGAAGCCGGGGACGGCGAGTTCGTCGGCGGTGAAGCGGCCCATATGGGAGACGGTGGCCGAGGCGAGGTTTCGGCCGAGGCGGGCGCCGAGCCAGTTCGTGGTGCGCAGCACGCTGCGGTTGATCGGGTCCGGGACCAGGGTGATGCGGGTGCTGGCCAGCTGATTCAGCTCGCGCCGTTCGTGCAAACCGGCCTTGATCTGGTCTTTGATCGAGATCCAGTCGCGTCCGGGCTCGATATCGAGGAACAGCGGTAGCGCGAGGTTGGCGGTGGAGCGCAGCGCCGGGTCGTGGCGGCGCAGGTCCACGGGCATCATGATGCGCGAGGTGCCGGGAGTCTCGGCGGCCAGCAGGGCACAGACGCGGGCCAATGCGCCGGAACCAGCGGCCGCGATTCGGCGATGACGCAGCAGATGCGGCGCGAGATCACGGCGCTGCCGGCCTCGGCCGACGGCGGTGCGGTAGCGCGGAACCATCGGAGTCGGCCTGCCGGGAGCGCCGATTCTCGCGACGAGTTCCTGGTCGGCGATCGGATCGGGCTGGGGAACCGGGTCGTCACCGCGTAGTGCGCGCAGCACATTCGTCACCCACGCCACCATGCCGATGCCGTCCATCACGCCGTGGAAGACGCGGAAGATCAGCGTGGTCGGCGCGCCGGCGAGCAGCAGCACCTCGACGGTGGCATCAGGGGTCGGTCCGATCGCGCCCGTGAGGACGGGATCGGTCTCGAGGGCGGGGTAGCTCAGCCGGTGGTCGAGAACGCGCACGGCCGGGGCGATGTCACTGTCGACCCACTCGTTGCCGCGCCGCCGCAGTCGCGCACCGGGGGTGGCCGCCGCGGCGGTGGTTACCGCTGTGCGCAATGCATCCGGGTCGATGTTGCCCTCACCGGGAACCACCAGTTGCATGAGGAAGGGCGGGGCCAGCTCGCGCATGGGGAAATACATCCGCTCGGTGGTCGTCACCGGACGACGGAAAACGTTGCTGCCGTTCATGATTGCCTCCTGGGGCGTCGTCGGTGCCGCGCGGGCCGTGCCGAAGGTGTCGTGGCGGGTGTGACGGTGGCCGCGAACTATCGAAGGTTCTCGGCGAGCACCTCGATGCCGCCCTGCTCGTCGAGCCACGTCAGGAATCCGGCCAGACCGGTCTCGCGATCCACCACAGGCACGTAGCCGAGATCGCGGCGAGCCGCACCGGTGTCGTAGGTGGCGGTGCGTGTCATCAGCGCGACGGCGTAGCGCGACAGCGGAGGCGACCAGCGATCGGCCACCGCCGGTATCCGCCAGATCGTTTCGATGGTCGCGACGACGGCGGCGAGCACCCGCGGGTTGGGCCGGCGCGCCGGGGCCTGGAAGCCCAATCGCGTGGCGACCTCACCGAGGAACCCCCAGACATCGGTCTTCTCGGCATCGGCGATGAAATACGCCTTGCCGCCCACCGTGTCCGAGCGCACCGCCAGGAGGCAGGCGTGCACGATATTGTCCACGTGGCACAGCGAGGCCTCGACGGTGCGACCGTAGGACAGGTCCGGCAGCGAGCCCGCGGCGGTGCGATCGAGCAATCGAACGATCGGCCCCGATCGGTCTCCGGCGCCCCAGATCGCTCGCGGTCGTAGCGCCACGGTCGTGAATTCCGCTGTGTCCGCGGCGAGTACGGCGCGTTCGGCCGCGGCCTTGGTTTCGGAGTAGTGATTGAGGTAGCGGCTCGGATACGGCAGCGACTCGTCGACGTCGACTTGATCGCCGCCGTCTCGCTCCATCAGGGCACTCGGACTCGAGATGAAAACGAACCGGCCCGCGCCGCCGCGCCGCGCCGCATCCAGGAGCAGCACGGTGGCCCGCACGTTCTCGGTCCAGAAGCGGTCCCTGGTGCCGCGTTCGTCGACCCGCGCGGCGCTATGGATCACCGCGTCCATGCCGCTGGTGGCCCGGCTCAGCGACGCCGCGTCGGCCAGGTCCCCGTAGACGAGGGTGACGTGCTCCACGGCTGGACCGAGATCGTCGAGAATACTGCTGCGCCGCACCAGGATCGAGACATCGTGGGAGCCCTGCGCGACCAGCGCCCGCACGATGGCGCCGCCGAGGAATCCGGACGCGCCGGTGACCAGGATCTTCATCGTCGCGAGTCCAGTTTCTTCGTGGCCCAGCGGGCGAGTTGTTCGCGGCCGATCTTGGCGTTGTGCCGGATATCGACCGGGAAGCGCGGATGTACGAGGAATTCGGCGACCGGAGCGAGAGTGTCGAATTCGGTGGCGCGCGTCCGCAATCGCGTGAGTGCGGCCACCGCGTCCGCGCCGGGTTCGAGCTCCACGCACAGGACCGGACGCTGGGCGCCGGGGGCGCCGACACCGACCAGCGCCGTGCGCGTAACTCCGGCGACCGCGTTGAAGACCTGTTCGATCTGCACGGTGAACATCGGACCACGCGCGGTCGTGATCCGTTGACTCTTGCGCCCGCAGAACCAGATCCGGCCCTGCTCGTCGAGCCATCCCAGATCACCGGTGCGGTGCCAGATCTGCTCGCCATCGCTGATCTTGCCCGCGGTGTTGGCCTGCGCGGGCCAGTAGTAGCGCGTACTCACATTCGGGCCCGCGACCACGATCTCGCCGACCTCGCGTGCGCCGAGTTCTTCGGTGTCGTCCCAGGTCGCGACGGGATCATCGGTGATGGCGAGCAGCCGGACACGCACTCGATCGGTGGGCAGGCCGATGCAGGTGCCCTCGCCGCTCTTGGCGCGCTCGACCAGACCGGCGAGCAATTCCCGCGATTCGATCGTCGACATGGGCAGCGCCTCGGTCGAGCCGTATCCGGCGTAGATCTCGACATCGGGGCGCAAGACCTCGCGCAACCCGGCGACGCACCAGTGCGGAACAGGGGCGCCACCGGAGAAGATACTGGCCAGCGACGGTAGGTCGACCGGATGCGCGCGCAACCGTTCCAGCAGCGGGATGAGGACCGCGGGCGAGGCGAACATCGTGCGCACGCCGAAACGCCCGATCGCGTCGACCACGTGCGCCGGATCGGTCGAGCCGACCTTGCTCGGAATCAGCGGTGGCAACACACACCGCGACCCGAGCAGCAGATCGAGGACGCCCACCAGCGGCAGTGTCACCAGGGACGTGCCGGGTGGCGTGTGCCCGCGGGCGGCGTGCACCTGCTCCACCATCGCCGCGAGATTGCCGTGCGTCAGCTCGACGGCTTTGGCGGGACCGGTACTGCCCGTGGTGAATCCGATGATCAGCAACTCGTCGGGATCGGCGGGTACGCGCTCGGGCGGCGTACCGGAGGGGGTGCGAGTCCACGAATCCAGCGTCGGCCCACCCCAGAACCAGCGGCGCCCCACGGTGAGCGTGGTGCGCACACCCCGGAAACTGCGCGGGAACAGCACCCGCAGGGCATGCGCCTGCGGGATCCCGATGAACGCCTGCGCTTCGACCGCGCGCAGACAGTGCACCATGCGGCGCACACCCATGCCCGGATCGATGACGACCGGAACGGCGCCGATCTTCAACAGCGCGAACAGGATCGCGTACAGCTCCGGGCTCGGCAGCACGAGCACGATCGTGCGGGTGCCGCTGCCCACCCCGGAATCGGTGAGATGTTCGGCGATGGCGTCGGACCAGCGATCGAGGTCGCGATAGGTGATGTCGCGGTAGTCGGGTAGCCCTTCGGCGGTCGTGCCGTCGGGATAGATGACCGCCTCGCGGTCGGGCTCCTCGCGGGCGAGCGTGCGGAAGCGGTCGATCGTGGCCCAGTAGGTCGCCGTCGTCACGCGGTGGTCTCCGCGGGGAGCCGGTACAGCGTCGCGGCGGCGGACGGGCCCGCGCCCGCGGCGACGAACAGCACGTGGGTGTAGCCGGCGAGCGTACCCTCGGCGCTCGCGCGGGCGTAGGCCAACGGCAGTGCGGCGGTGTGCGGGTCGCCGTCGGACAGGTCGGGCACCCGTACCGCGTCCTGGTCGATGCCGAGCGCGTCGGCCAGGCGCCCGGGAAAGCGCGGGCTCGGAGTGGAGGCGATCAACGCGACGAAGGCGCCCTCGAAGTCGGCGAGCGCGGAGTGCGCGACTTCGGTGGCCACCGCGAGGATGCGGTCCTCGAAGTCGGGTTCGCGTTCGATCGTCATCAGCGTTCGCCCGACGGTGCCCATGGCGGCCGTGTCGACGTAGGCCTGTCCCGCGGCGGTGCCGGGTGCGGTCGCGGTGTACACCGGGCCGAAGCCCTCGGGGTCGTCGACCTGCTCGAGCAGCAGCGCGGCACCCGAGGTGGCGTAAGGGAAGTCGGCGTCGGCGCTCGACCGGGTCATCGACGGGTGCGTGTCGCCCGCGACGATCAGAACGTGCTCGGTGCTGCCCGTCGCCAAGACCGAGCCCGCCACCTGTACGGCGTTGACGACGCCGACCGCGCCGTTCATCAGGTCGAAGGAGAAGGTCCGCGGATCGGTCCTGGTGTAGTCGAGCCCGATACCCGCCGCTTTCTGGATCAGCGCGGCCACCGCCGGTTCCACGGTGTTCGAGTCGCGGAACACGCCGGTATTGATCAGCACGCCGACCTGGTCGGGGCGGACGCCGGCCTGCTCCAGACATTGTGCGGCGGCCCGCCCGCTGTGGGTGACGACGCTGTGGGTGTCGGTCGACCTGCTCGTGCCCGTGGCTCG
Source organism: Nocardia sp. NPDC058114 (assembly GCF_042884695.1). Taxonomy (NCBI): domain Bacteria; kingdom Bacillati; phylum Actinomycetota; class Actinomycetes; order Mycobacteriales; family Nocardiaceae; genus Nocardia; species Nocardia sp. NPDC058114. The sequence continues at coordinate 1,741,075 of NZ_JBHVTK010000001.1, forward strand.
GATGCGAATGCCCATTGTTGACCTCAGACCTTCAGGGAGGAGATGGTGGCGGACAGGAATCCCGCGACGACACCGGACGCGGCGGGCACCATGAGCAGTTTCGATCCCGCGGCGATGTTGTCGTCGGCGAGCTGATCGTGCAGAACGATGAAATGTGATGTGGTCGAAGTATTTCCGTACTTCTCGATCACATTGAGGTCCGGCGGCATCTCGGCGCCGAACTCACGCGCGGCGACCGCGTTGATGTAGGGCACTGCGGCAGCACCGAACTGGTGATGGATGATGTAGTCGAACTGCTCGCCGGCGAAGTCGCGGCCCTGCTGTTCGAGGAAACTGCCCTGGGCGTCGGGCCAGAGCAGGAACCGCGCTTCGTTGTGCATCTTGCGGTTGTCGGTGTAGAGCGCGACGCCCGACGACTTGTCGCTGGGCATACCGAGGCACAGGTGTGAATGTTCTGCGGCGGTGAGCAATTCGATGTAGTGGATCTTGTCGGCGTCGTCGACCGCGCGGTCCAGCACGACCGCGCACCCGGAGTCGCCCACCGACAGCGAGGCGAACTGCAGATCGTATTTCTCGGTGATCTCGTTCACCGCGGTCTCGGCGATGGGGGTGATCGCCTCGCCGCTGACCACCATGCCGTTGCGCACCACGCCCGAGCGGATCATCCGGTCCAGAATGTAGGTGCCGGTGAGCATTCCGGCACAGGCGTTGGAGACGTCGAAGGTGATGGCGCGTTCGGCGCCGAGGGTCTTGGCGATCGTCGACGCGAACGAGGGCTCCATGTACATGCGGGTGCCGTCGTTGCTGCGGGTGATCGAACACGAGATGATCACGTCCAGCTCGCCCGGCGCGTAGCTCGACCGCGACAGGCAGTCGCGCGCGGCGTTCACGGCGAGGGTGAACGAGTCCTCGACCGACTCCGGGCGGGTGTCGCGCACACGGCGTTCTTTCACGCCGGTGATGCGCTCCAGATCGAACGACGGTGGCGTTTTCAACCGGGAGATCAATTCGGTGGTGGACAAGATGTTCGACGGAAGATATGCCCCGATGGATTCGAAACGCGATTGTGACACGTGAGCTCCCGGATGCGGTCGAAAGAATGGTTTACCGGACGAATCTCGAGCGCCGGTGGACTCGAACCATACCGGTCATCGGCCGGCATCGGGTGCAGTGATCCAGCGCACTGGCCGGTCCGAGATCGTTTGTGCGACACGGTGTTGCGGAAACTTCGGCAATCCACTCGAGTCCCACAGATCACCTGGACCAGGGCGTTTGTGTGGCTGTGGGCAATGGTACGGCTATCGGGCCGATCCGCCTCGCCGCGGTGATGTGGTCCTGCAGAACGGTGCTCGCGCAGTGAGTCACTTCACGATTGTTTACACCGTCGAATAAATTGCGAGCCGGGCGGGTTTGTTTTCGGAGTACAAGTGGTCTCGCGAATTTTGTCGGCGAGAACTAGCCGCCCAGGCCCACGATGCGGGCCAGCCGTCGATGTGATTCCAGACGCGCCGCTCGATCGAAAGTGCTGGTGTGGACCAGGATTTCATCGGCCTCGGTGCGGCTCACCAGTTTCTCCAATACTTCGGCCACCTGATCCTCGGTGCCGTGGATCTGGTGGCCGAGCGCCTGCTCGAACAGGTGGCGCTGGCGGTCGGTCATCGTCGCGGGGTCGATCTCCTCGGGTGGGATCAGTGCGGGAAACTCGCCGTGCGTGCGCGAGTAGGCGCTCGACCAGGCCTCCGGGAGCAGCAGTCGGTGCGCCTGCTCGATCGAGTCGGCGATCATCGCCGTCGCGGAGACGACGACGTACGGGCGGGGGACTCGAGCCGAGGGCTGGAACAGGGTGCGGTACCGCTCGATCGCGTCCACCATCGCCTGCGTGCCCGCGATCGGGGCGATCACCAGGGGCAGCCCGAATCGTGCGGCGCGCTCGGCCCCGGAGCCGGTGGCGAGCAGGAACGCCGGGACGTCCGCGCCCTCCGCGGAGCGGACGTGCACACCCTGCCTGCCCACCGCGAAGTAGTCGAGAACCTCGGTGAGGCGTGCGTCGATATCGTCGGCGTCGTCGAGGCCGTGGCCGAGCGCGCGGCGGACGCCGTCGGTGAATCCGACCGAACGCCCGAGGCCCATGTCGATTCGTCCGGGGAACAGCGACCCGAGCACGCCGAACTGCTCGGCGACCACGAGTGGCTGATGATTGGGCAGCATCACCCCACCGGTGCCGACGCGGATGCGCGTGGTGGCCGCCGCGACCGCCGCCGCCAGCACGGTCGGCGCGGTTCCGGCGACACCGGGAACGCTGTGATGCTCGGCGACCCAGAACCGGTGGTAGCCCCACTGCTCGGCGAGGACCGCGAACGCGACCGTCTCCCGCAGGGCGTCGGTGTGGTCCTGCCCGCGCCGCACGCGTGAGCGGTCCAGGATCGAGAAGCGAACCGATTCGAGTGCCATATCAGTAGTCAACGTCGCAGACACGAGGTGATTCCGTGGCGGTGACACGCGCGGGTGATCTTCGAAGGTTTGGACCGGTACCAACCCTGGACCAACCTTTCGCAACGATAGTGTGCCCCGAGCACGATCACCGGCGAGAAAACTGCGAGGAGCGCACTATGGTTCGACATCCCAACGGCCGCAAGGTAGATCATCGCCACCGTGCGGTCGAGGCCAGCGATGATGCGCTGCGTGTGCTGCGGCTGCTGCTCGAGATGCACGGCCCGGTGGTGCTGTACCTCGCGCCCGACACCGACGGGTACACGCCGGTCTGTGTGCGGCTGCGGGACTTCCGGCCCGCGCCCGGCGATGTCCTCGCCGGGCAGACGGCGTGGCACACCCAACTGTGGATGGCCGACCGGTTCCACGTCGGGTTCGACGACCTCGATGTCAGCATCGAGGTACGCAACCGTCCGCAGCCAGGCTCCGCCTCACTCGAGACGGCATGCGGATTCCGGTTCGCGCTGCGGATCGACAAGGCAGAGGCGGCCGTCGACTTCGTCGAGGAAGCCTCCTAGCCCGTCACCAGAACCGCGGCGTCAGTCCCCAGTCCGCGAATTCGGCGGCCAGTAGCTCGCGCAGTGCCGCGCGGGTGGGGAAACGATCGGGGTCGCCGCCGGTCACCACGAGTGTCACCGTGTCGTCATCGCAGGAGAACGCGAGATTGACACCGACCTCTACCTGGCGGAACAACTCGACCGGACCGGGATTGACCACCGGGCGCATGATCACATCGCGTGCGCGGTGTGATCCGAGGACCGCGATGTTCTGCGCGGTGCGACCCATGTTGGTGCACAGGCATTCCGGCGCCTTGGCGGTGCGCGCGAACTTGTGCAGCACCACCTTGGGCAACAGCATCTGCACCGGTTGCAGGTGCTGGATGGGTGGGATGGTCGCCGGATCGCGATAGGCAAGGCCCGCCGCCTTGAGCGCGGCGCGGATCGCGGGCAGATCGGCGCGTTCGCCCGCCCGGTAGCCGACGCTGATCGGCAGCCCGGTGGTGGCGTTGGCGCGTGGGTCGTCGGCCTCGCGCATCGAATGCGGAATGTCGACGCGCACCTCGGCGCCGTCGGCGACGCGGCCACTGCGACCGAGCAGCCCGACCGCGACACCGATCAGCAGGCCGTTGGTGGTGCCGCCGTGCGCGGTGGCCACGGCGTCCCATTCGGCGAGATCGAGCTGGACGATGGCCTCGGCCGCCTGCCAGGTGTCGGCATGGGGCAGCCGCGGCGCCGCCGGGCGCGGATTGCGGGCGGGTTCGCTGACACCGCGGGCGCGGCGTGCCGCCCGGACGCCACGGGCGACGGCACCGAGTTGGCTACGCGCATCCGCGAGATCGGCGGCGAAGCGGCCCGCGCCCGCGACCGGGCCGACGAGCCTGCCCGCGCTGGTGTGGCGGTCGGGTGTCTCGCCGCGGTTGAGCCGGTCCAGGGAATCGACGATCGCGTGCATCATGGCGCCGCCGTCGCACGCCACGTGCGAGGCGACCAAGGTGACCACGGTGCCACCGGATGCGAGCGGCGCACCCGCGAGCTGCCACACGAGCCCGCGCTCGGGGTCGAACTCGACGGCGGCCTGCTCGAGGAACCAGTCGAGGACCCGCTCCTCGGGAATCGGGGTGTCCGACCAGCGCAGCGGCAGTGATTCGGTGGCGGGCTCCCAGTGCGCACGCGCGATCGGGAAGCGCGTGGTGCGGACCCGGCGCGCGATGAACCCGGTCGCCAGGTGCGCGTGCCAGTCGGCGAGCAGATCCCGGCTCAACGCGCTGTCGAAGCGGTACGCCAGCTGGTTGACCAGGGCGTTCGGGTAGAGGCTGTGCAGTTTGAAGAACAGATCGTCGTCGGCGGTGATCCGGTTGAGGTCGGTGGACACCGTGACAGCGGGGGCGATGACAGTCATCGAATGGCTCCTTAGCGGGAACGGAGAGTGCGCACGGTCAGCGGCGCGAAAACAGCGACCACGACCACCGAGGCGACCAGCGACCACCAGGCATCGGCGCCGACGGTGCCGTCCGCGGCGAGGGTGCGTACGGCAGAGACCAGGTAGGACACCGGATTCAGGTCCGAGACGTGCCGCATCCAGCTCGGCATCGATTCCTCGGGGACCAGCGCATTGGAGGCGAAGCCGAGAAAGGTGAGCACCAGCATGGACATGCCCTGCACGGCGGCTGGGCGGGCGATGGTGGCACCGATGAACGCGAACAACCAGCTGATGGCGGTGGTGGCGAACACGACCAGCACCGCGCCCGCCAGGAATCCGGCGGTGTGCGCGGGGTGGTAGCCCATGCAGAAGCCGACGATCACCACAGTGGTCGCGGCGATCAGGTAGCGCACGGCCCCGGCCAGCAATGCCCCGGCAACCGGGGCGGACCGGGCGATCGGCATGGCGACGAAACGGTCGAAGACACCGGAGTGGATGTCCTCGGACAATTGCACACCGGTGGCGACCGAGGAGGTGAGCACGATCTGGACCAGCACGCCGGGGATCATGATCGGCAGATACGCCGCCATGCTGCCGGCGATGGCGGTGCCGAAGATGCTGCCGAACAGCACCGGACCGACGATCGGCAGCAGAATGGCGTCGTAGAGCAGCTGCGGGCTGTGCCGGAAGGTGAGCAGTCCGCGCCAGGCCATCATCAGCGAATGCCGCAGGGCGGCAAGCGGACCGACACGGGTCACGCGCGGCGCGCGCACCACCTGGAGCGGCTTGTCGACCGTGTGGGTCATGGTGGTCCTCGAACTTTCGCGAAGGGTGCTCATGCCGCGTCCACGGTGCGCGCGTGCCCGGTCAGCGACAGGAACACCTCGTTGAGATCGGGCCGGTCCACCGCGAAACCTCGTAGGGTGATGCCCTCGGCGCGGCAGGCGGCGACGATATCGGCGCCGCGCGTGACGTCGTGCAGTGCCACGGTCAACGTCCCCGTCGACGACCCTTCCGGGACGTCGCCGGTGATCTCCTGGATCAGCGCCTCGGCCCGGCGCAGGTCGGCGGTGTCGGGGATGTCCAGGCGCAGCACCTGCTCACCGATCGAGGACTTGAGTTCGGCGGGAGTGCCGTCGGCGACGAGCGTGCCGCGGTCGATGACCGCGATCCGGTCGGCGAGTGCGTCGGCCTCCTCCAGATACTGGGTGGTGAGCAACACGGTGGCCCCGCGGGCGACCAGTCCGCGCACGATGCCCCACATGCGGTCGCGGGTGTGCGGGTCGAGGCCGGTGGTCGGCTCGTCGAGGAAGATCAGCGGTGGCACCGTGATCAGCGTCGCGGCCAGATCGAGTCGACGTCGCATGCCGCCGGAGAACGCGCTGACGCTGCGGCGCGCGACGGCCGTGAGCTCGAATTCCTCGAGAAGTTGCTCGGCCCGGTCGGCGGCAGCGCGCCGCGACAGGCCGAGCAGCCGTCCGAACAATCGCAAATTCTCACCGGCGGTGAGGGTTTCGTCGACGGAGGCGTACTGGCCGGTGAGCCCGATCATCGAGCGCACCGCGGTCGCCTCGCGCACCACATCGTAGCCGAATACCTCGGCGCTGCCCCGGTCGGGTCGCAGCAACGTGGCGAGCATGCGGACGGTGGTGGTCTTGCCCGCGCCGTTGGGACCGAGCATCGCGAACACCGATCCGGCCGCGATGCTGAGGTCGACGCTGCCGACGGCGGTGAAGTCGCCGTAGGACTTACCGAGACCGCGGGTGCGGACGGCGATATCGGTGCTCACTGCGGCCTCCCGGCGTGGATGGACAAACTACTCGGGAACGGCAGGGGGACAAGGGATTCCACCTCGTCGGCAGCGCGTGCCACTCCGGTGCCGGCGAACCGGCCGGCGTACGCGGCCGCTCGCGAGACCACGTCCGGGTCCGCGACGCGATCGAGCAGGGCGGTGAGCCCGTCCTCGGTGAGCTCGGCGGCACGCACGGTACCCGCCATCTCGAGCCGTTCCAGTGCCCGGCCCCAATAGGGCTGATCGGCCTGGATCGCGCAGATCACCTGCGGGACACCGGCTCTCAGTGCGGCGGCGGTGGTGCCCGCGCCGCCGTGGTGTACCGCGGCGATACAGCGCGCGAACACCGACGCGTGATCGACCTGCTCGACGACGGCCATCTCGGGCGACAGGACAGGTGCGATGCCCGCCCACCCCGCGGCCAGCAGCAGCCTGCGACCACGACGGGCGCAGACCGCGCGCAACATCGCCACCAGCGCGGCCGGGTCGTCGACCGCCATCGAGCCGAAGCCGACATAGATCGGCGCCGAACCGGCGTCGAGCCACGCGGTCAGCGCGGGATCGGCCGCAGCGCTGAGGAATCCGTCGGCATCGACGGCGAAGCCGGTCACCGGGTGTCGATCCGGCAGCTCGGCGGCCAGCCCGGGAAACAGGTCGACGTCATAGGCCTGGATCGACACCCGATCGGGCAGTTGATGTTCGACGATCCCGAACTCCGACAGCGGCTGTTCCAGCGCGGCGTCGCGTGCCCAGCGCAGCGCCGACCAGATCCGCCGGTTGAGCGCCTTCGGAATACGGGCGCCCCACGCGGTGGGGACCACGGGGACCGATCGATTCGGATGGATCGGAAAGAAGTGCACCGCGGCCAGCGGCAACCCGACGCGTCGCGCGGCCTTCTCGGCCGCCTCCTCGCCCGCCATCCCGGTCACGAGCACGTCGTGACCGGGGGCGAGCACGAGCAGATCGCGCACCGCCTCGACGACTCCGCGCCGTTGCAGATCCAGCACCGCGCGCACCCGCTGTCGCGGATTCGGGCTGCGAAAGCGGTGATCGTCGTGCTGGGTGCGCAGCAGTTCGGCGCTGTCGCGGCCGAAACCGACGGCGGCGACGCCGTGCGCGGTGGCGAAGTCGACGAGATTGGGCGAGAGTGCGAGCGTCACCGAGTGCCCGCGAGCCAGCAGCTCGCGAGCGAGAAGAATGCCGGGCTGGGCGTCGCCCCGGCTCCCGGTGAAGGCCAGCAGTGCACGCATTCTCAGCCCGCGCTCAGCGCTGCCGCGGCATCGGTGACCGGTGCGGGAGCGGGCGCCACCATGGTCACCGCGTACATGGCCCTGGCGAACTCGGCGAGGAAGCGTTCCATGACCTCGCCGGGCAGGCCCGCGGGGTGGCGGGTGGAGACATAGAGCCCGTCGGGGCCGCGCACGACCCAGAAGTACACCTCGTCGGTGGAGTACGACACCGCCCGCAGGGTGCGTCCGCGCAGGTCGGCGACCAATTCGTAATCCGGAAGCATGCGGATGTCGAGGAAGGACGCGCCGTAGGTCGGACCCTCCACGGCGCCGACCATCGCCAGGGAACGGCCCCAGGACGCGTCGTTGCAGAGGTGGGCGCGTTTGAGCGAGGCGCGGGTGGCCTCCAGCGCGACGGTCATGTCCGCGCCCGGCGGCAGCGTCACGTCGACCGGGACGACATTGACGAACCAGCCCATCGACTCGAGCCAGGTGAGGTCGGGCCTGGTCGCGATCGGCATCACGGTGCGGAACCGGTCGTCGCCGAAGGTTTCCCGAGAGGCCATCGCCAGGGCGGCGAACACGGTCACCGACAGCCGGTGCTTGAGCCGATCGAGAGCCGCCTCGACCTCCTCGAGCTGTTCGATGCTGAGCAGGGTGCGCGAGACGCTGGGCTGGGCGTGTTCACCGTCGAGGACGGCGACCTGATCCGCGGCGAAGCGGGGCATGGGCGAGCCCGGCGTACCGAGGAACTCGCGCCACACCGCGACGGCGGGGGAGTCGGGATCGAGTTCCTCAGCGGCGGCGCGCTCGATGACGGCGTAGTCGGCCGGGCTGCCGAAGGTGGCCGAGTCGCGGATCTCGCCGCCGGTGGTGACCGCGGTGTAGAGGGTGCGCAGCTCGAGGATGAGCACGGCCTGGGAGTAGGCGTCGAGCACCGAGTGGTCGGCGCCGACCAGGACGGTGAAGTCGTCGGTGTCGTGGGCCACCGTGGCCACCAGCAGATGCGGCCACACCAGTGCCGACAGGCGCAATTCCAATGCGTCGCAGAGGTATTCGTTGATCTCGTCGCCGTCGGAGAGATCGGCGACCGGGGCGCCGGTGACTCGAACGGTGCCGGGCGCGGTGGTCACACGGTGGTAGCCGCCGTCGCCGGTGGGGGCGACGGTGGTGCGGAAGCCCTCGTGGCGGTCGTGCCACAGCCGCAGGGTCGTGGCCCAGGCGTCGGCGTCGAGTGGGGCGTCCATCTCGAAGATCGTGCCGATCCAGCGGCCGCGGCCGGGGCGGGCGTCTTCGGGGTCGAGGAACCCGAGGTACTGCTCGTGGACGCTGGCGAGGGGGCGTTCGTCGTCGCGCCAGGCGTCGGGGGAGGTGAGCTCGGGGGTCCAGATCACCAGGTCGCCGGAGCGGATCCGGAATTCGGAGAGATGGGTGTATTCCATGGCGGGTCACCTCATGGGAGTGCAAGCCGAGAACGGCGCGACGGGGATTCGGTGATCGCGGGCGCGTCACCGGATGTTGCTCTGGATCCCGCACCGGACGTAGCTGGCGAACCCTGGGCTATTCGGAGTCTATAACTCTGAGAGTTTTCTGAAATATTACTTCTTCACAACTGGGCAGTGTGAAGAAGCTCACTTTCATATTTGTTCCGAATCACAACCTAGATCAGGTGCCCCTGGAGTAATGGGGTTTTAGTTCAGATCACTGGGCTGAACTCGGTCAGCACCGTGCCATGCCGGATGAGGCCCGACAGACCTGGCAGTTCGACCGGTGGCGACCACGTGCGGAAGCCGTCGACACTGTCGCTGAAGAGGTACCGGCCCTCGGTGTAGGCGTCCAGGTAGATGCGGTGCCCACCGTCGGGAAGCCGGACGATCGACTGTCCCTCCCGTGGCCCGCCCCACCCCGCCCAGTCGCCGGTGGCGACGAAGCTGTACGGCCCGAGCGGGCGGTCGGCGACGGCGAGTTCGATCAGCTTGGAGTCCTCGTTCTTCACGAACGCGAACAGACGTCCGTCCAGGCGGACCAAGGTGGTGTCGATATGGCCGAGTGAGCCGGGCCCGGCAGGGCCGAGCCCGAGCATCGGCACCGGCGGCGCCCAGACGGTGAGCCCGGCATCGAGCGGGATGAGCAGGTGCGGGGTGAAGCCGTGCCCCCAGGTCAGCGACACGATGATGCCTACTCGCCCCGCCGCGTCGGCGTACCACTCCGGCGCCCACGCGCCTTCGAGCCTGCCCGCCACCAGCATCGGCACGTTGGCGAGAAACGTCCAGGTGATCCGGTCGCGGCTGCGGGCCAAGCCGATCGCGGTGGCGTCACCGGCGATCGTGTATGTGAGGTAGTAGTTCCCGTCGGTGTGCAGCAGCACGCTCGGATCGCGGACCAGGCCGGTCGGCGGCACGTACGCGTGCTCGCTGACCGGGGTGAAATCGGTGCCGTCCGCGGACTCGTAGACCGCGAGGGTGGTATCACTGTCGGCACGGAAGGCCGTCATCGTGTACCGGACCGGGGTGCGGTGGGCGTCGATGCCCACCCCGGGGCCGAGCGAGGATTGCGCGCGGGCCGTGCCCGCTGCCAGGAGTGGGAGTCCCGCCAGAAGTGCGAGTGCGGATCTGCGTCCCACCGTGATCGCCATGACCTGGGATTATCCGCACGGATCGCGACGGCTCGGGGTAGGCGCGCCGTCGGTCAGGAGGTGGCGGGTTCCGGCTCCGGCGCTGCCGGGTCGACCGGTAGCCGCAGGTCGACGATCAGCCCGATCAGCCCGACCGACAGGCAGATGGCCGACACGGTGATCGCGATCGGGTGGCTGTCGCCTGCCAGGGAACCGGCCAGCACCACCGTCGAGATCGTGCCGGGGGCCGAACCGGCCACTGTCGCAGCGAGATACGGGGCAAGGCGGACCGACGACAGGCCGCAGCAGTAGTTGAGGATCGAGAAGGGGACGACGGGGATCAGCCGCAGCGCGGCCACCGCGAGCCAGCCACGGCGGGCCAGCCGGTCGTCGACTGCCCGCACCGCCGGATGCGTGAGGTGTTCGGCGACCCGGTCGCGGCCCAGCCTGCGTACCCCGAGCAGCGCCACGGTCGCGCTCACCGCCGTGGCGGCCAGGGCGATGACCGAACCGAGGATCGGACCGAACAGCACACCGCTGGTCACGGTGAGCACGGTGCGCGGAACGGGCGCGACGGCAGCCACCGCGTAGAAGAGGAAGAACAGCAGCGGCAACAGCGGCCCGGCGTCGCCGGCCCAGTCCCGGATCTGCTGCGGGCCCGGCAACGGAACCATCATCGCCACCACGAACAGCGCGGCGAGCCCGGCCAGGGCGATGAGCAGGCGCGGGGAGCGGATCAGTCGAGACACCCGGGTAAGCGTACCGGCCGGTAGGGGATGGCCCGGGTGGTCGGACACCCTGTCACAGATAGCATCATCAGGGAACCGGATACATCCTGGTTCGCTGTGGGCCCGTTTGTGGGATTTCACGGACCGGCAGCACACCGGGGTGCGGTCGTCGAATGGAAGAGAGAACAGCAGCTATGCCGATTGGTTCAGAGTCCGGGGCGGGGCTCGCACCGGATCCGGTGCCCGAGTACGCCGCGTGGCGCAAGGGCGTGGCGGGTGTGCTGGCGAAAGCGCGACGGGTCGAGGCTTCCGAGCTCCCCGCCGAACCGGAACATCTGCTCGACGAGACCACCTATGACGGGCTCACGATCGCCCCGCTCTACACCCGCCGCGACGAGCTGCCCGAGCAGCCGCTGCCCGGCGCCTTCCCCTATGTGCGCGGTGGCGACGCCGCGCGCGACCCGCAGCGCGGCTGGTTCGTCGGCGCGTTCGCCGGTGAGGACGATGCCGAGGCCACCAACCGGGCGATTCTGACCGGTCTGGAGAACGGCGTGAGCGCGATCGCGCTCGGAGTGGGCACCTACGGCGTCGCCGTCGACGACATCCCCCTTGCCCTGCGTGGGCTGCTGTTCGAGCTGGCACCGCTGACGCTGGTGGCCGGTGCGGCGACCGGCACGGCCGCCGAGCGGGTGTTCGACGTCCTCGACGGGTACTCGATCGCCGATCGCACGCAGATCCGGGTCGGCCTCGGCGCGGCCCCGCTGACCAGCGCCTTCGCCGGTGCCGAAGACCTCGATCACGCCGAGACCGTGGCGCTGGCCGTGCGCGCGATCGCCCGGCCCGAGACGGTACGCGCGATCACGGTGGACGGCATCGCCTTCCACAACGCCGGTGCCGCCGACGCACAGGAAGTGGGCGCCGCCGTCGCGGCAGGTCTGGCCTACCTGCGCCTGCTCACCGGTGCCGGGGTCGACATCGCCGACGCGTTCGGTCAGCTCGAGTTCCGCTTCGCGGCGACCGACGACCAATTCGCCACCATCGTGAAATTCCGGGCGGCCCGGCGCCTGTGGGCCCGAGTGGCCCAGGTCTCCGGTGCGCCCGCCTTCGGCGCCGCCCCGCAGCACGCGATCACCTCGGCCGCCATGATGACTCAGCGCGATCCCTGGGTGAACCTGTTGCGCACCACGCTCGCCGCGTTCGGCGCCGGCGTCGGCGGTGCCGATTCGGTGACCGTACTGCCCTTCGACGCGGCCCTGCCCGCAGGCGAACTCGGCGTATCCACGACGTTCTCCCAGCGCCTGGCGCGCAACACCCAGCTGCTGCTGCTCGAGGAATCCCGTCTCGGGCACGTGCAGGACCCGGCCGCCGGTTCCTGGTACGTCGACAAGCTGACCGACGAACTCGCCGCCAAGGCATGGGAGTTCATGCAGGAGCTCGAGTCGGCGGGCGGCTACCTCGCCGCGCTCGACACCGGTGTGCTCGCGGCCCGGATCGCCGAGACCGCCGCCGCGCGCGCTGCCGACGTCGCCCATCGCCGCACCGCGGTCACCGGCGTCAACGAGTTCCCCAACCTCGCCGAGACCCCGCTCTCGGAGCAGGCGCGCGAGCCTGGCCCGAATGCGCGATACGGCGCTGCCTTCGAAGCGCTGCGCAACCGCTCCGATGCCTACCTGGCGGCCAACGGTGCCCGTCCGAAGGCGCTGATCGTGCCGCTCGGCTTGGTCGCCGAGCACAACGCGCGCACCATCTTCACCGCGAACGTGCTCGCCTCGGGCGGCATCGAGTCGGTCAACCCCGGTCCGCTCACGGTCGACGCGATCACTGCCGCCGCCACCGAATCCGGTGCGCGCATCGCGGTTCTGTGCGGTGCGGACAAGCGCTACGGCGAGCAGGCGGGAGCCGCCACCGACGCCCTGCGCGCCGCCGGAATCGAGACCGTGCTGCTGGCCGGACCGGAGAAGGCGGTCGAGCAATTCAGCGGGACGCAGCGTCCCGACGGGTACCTGGCCCTGCGTATCGACGCGGTCGCGGTTCTGTCGCAGCTGCTGGAGAAGGTGGGAGCCTGATGACCACGTCCGATATCGAGCACGTCATCGGCAGTTTCGCCGAGGTGCCGCTGACCGATCACGCGTCCGCGCCGGCCGACGTCGACGCCGAGCAGGTCCGCGCGTTCGTGGCCGACGCGGCGACGGCGAACCACACCACGCCCGAACAGCTGGTCTGGTCGACCCCGGAGGGCATCGACGTTCCGCCGGTGTTCACCAAGGCCGATCGGGATGCTGTGGTCGCGCAGGGCTATCCGCTCGACACCGTGCCCGGCGTCGCGCCGTTCCTGCGTGGCCCGTACCCGACCATGTACGTGAATCAGCCGTGGACCATCCGCCAGTACGCGGGCTTCTCCACCGCCGCCGATTCCAACGCCTTCTACCGCCGCAACCTGCAGGCGGGCCAGAAGGGGCTCTCGGTCGCCTTCGACCTCGCCACCCACCGTGGCTACGACTCCGACCACCCCCGCGTCCAGGGCGACGTCGGTATGGCCGGTGTCGCGATCGACTCGATCCTGGACATGCGCCAGCTCTTCGACCAGATCCCCCTGGACCAGGTGTCGGTGTCGATGACCATGAACGGCGCGGTGCTGCCGATCCTGGCGCTCTACGTCGTCGCCGCCGAAGAGCAGGGCGTGACGCCCGAGCAGCTGGCCGGAACCATTCAGAACGACATTCTGAAAGAGTTCATGGTCCGCAACACCTACATCTACCCGCCCAAGCCCTCGATGCGGATCATCTCCGACATCTTCGCTTTCACCAGCGCGAAGATGCCGAAGTTCAACTCGATCTCCATCTCCGGATACCACATCCAAGAGGCCGGTGCGACAGCCGATCTGGAGCTGGCCTACACCCTCGCCGACGGTGTGGAGTACATCCGCGCCGGCATCGCCGCGGGCATGGATGTCGACAAGTTCGCGCCGCGTCTGTCGTTCTTCTGGGCCATCGGCATGAATTTCTTCATGGAGGTCGCCAAGCTGCGCGCGGGGCGGCTGCTGTGGAGCGAGCTGGTGTCGAAGTTCGAACCCAAGAGCGCGAAATCGCTGTCGCTGCGGACACATTCGCAGACCTCGGGCTGGTCGCTGACCGCGCAGGACGCCTACAACAACGTGGCGCGCACCTGCATCGAGGCGATGGCCGCGACCCAGGGACACACCCAGTCGCTGCACACCAACGCGCTCGACGAGGCCCTGGCCCTGCCGACGGACTTCTCCGCCCGCATCGCCCGCAACACCCAGCTGCTCATCCAGCAGGAGTCCAACACCACCCGCCCGATCGACCCGTGGGGCGGCTCGTACTACGTCGAGTGGCTCACCCACCAGCTCGCCGAGCGGGCGCGCGCCCACATCGCCGAGGTCGAGGCGCACGGCGGTATGGCACAGGCGATTTCGGAGGGTATTCCGAAGCTGCGCATCGAAGAGGCCGCCGCGCGGACCCAGGCGCGCATCGACACCGGCCAGCAGCCGGTGATCGGCGTCAACAAGTACCAGGTCGAAGAGGACCACGCCGTCGAAGTTCTCAAGGTCGAGAACTCGCGGGTGCGGGCCGAGCAGATCGAGAAGCTGGAACGGCTTCGCGCCGACCGTGATTCGGTCGCGGTGGAGCAGGCGCTGTCCGAATTGACCCGTGCGGCAGCGTCTTCCGAAGGCGGTATGGAGAACAACCTCCTCGCGCTCGCCATCGACGCCGCGCGCGCGAAGGCCACGGTCGGTGAGATCTCCGACGCGCTGGAGAAGGTGTACGGCCGTCATCAGGCCGAAATCCGTACCCTGTCCGGTGTGTACCGTGACGAAGCAGGCAAGGCATCCAACATCGGCGCCGCCATCGCGCTGGTCGAGGAATTCGGTGAGGCCGAGGGACGCCGTCCGCGCATTCTGGTCGCCAAGATGGGCCAGGACGGACACGATCGCGGCCAGAAGGTGATCGCGACCGCGTTCGCCGACCTCGGCATGGACGTCGACGTGGGCCCGCTGTTCCAGACGCCCGAAGAGGTGGCTCGCCAGGCCGCCGACAACGACGTGCACATTGTCGGTGTGTCCTCGCTGGCCGCCGGTCACCTCACGCTGGTGCCCGCGCTGCGGCAGGCGCTTGCCGATGTGGGTCGCCCCGACATCATGGTCATCGTGGGCGGTGTGATCCCGCCCGGCGACTTCGACGAGCTCTACGAGGCCGGTGCGGCCGCGATCTTCCCGCCCGGCACCGTCATCGCCGACGCGGCCATCGACCTGCTGAAGAAACTGGGCGCGGCACTCGGGCACGAGATCGGTGGCGGCACAGCCGAATGAGCGACGGCGCACAGGTGGCCGGGGGTGCCGACGCGCACCCTCGGCTCGGGACCACCGCGGGCGTCGGCTCGCCACGCAACGAGGGGCGCACCGCCGTGGGCGTTCGCCGGACGATCGATGTCGACGCGCTCGCCGAGCAGGTCAAGGCAGGGCAGCGTTCGGCGCTGGCCCGTGCGATCACGTTGGTCGAATCCACCCGCTCCGATCACCGGGAACTCGCGCAGCAGCTGCTGCTGCGGGTGGCGGCGGAACCGGGCAGCGTCGTCTCGAACCGGGTCGGCATCACCGGTGTTCCGGGCGTCGGCAAGTCCACGTTCATCGACGCGCTCGGGATGTACTTGCTGGCCAAGGGGCATCGGGTCGCGGTCCTCGCGGTCGACCCGTCCTCGACCCGCACCGGTGGCTCGATCCTCGGTGACAAGACGCGGATGGCGCGGTTGTCGCTCGAGGCGGACGCTTTCATCCGGCCGTCCCCGACGGCGGGCACCCTCGGCGGCGTGGCCAAGGCGACCCGGGAGACGATCGTGCTCCTGGAGGCCGCCGGGTACGACGTGATCCTCGTGGAGACCGTCGGCGTCGGCCAGTCCGAGGTGACCGTCGCCAACATGGTCGATGTGTTCTGCTTCCTCACGCTGGCCCGCACCGGAGACCAGTTGCAGGGCATCAAGAAAGGCGTGCTGGAACTCGCCGAGCTGGTGGCGGTCAACAAAGCCGACGGCAAACACGAGATCGAAGCCAAGGGCGCCGCGCGCGAACTGGCGGGCGCCCTGCGCCTGATCCACCCGCACGACGCCCTGTGGAAACCGCCGGTACTCACCATGAGCGGTCTGGAAGGTGTCGGCCTCGACAAGTTCTGGGGTACCGTCCTCGACCACCGCCGGGTCCTCACCGAGGCAGGCGAATTCGCCGAGAAGCGCCGCCGCCAGCAGGTCGACTGGACCTGGACCATGGTGCACGACCAGATCCTGCGCCGCCTGGCCGACAATCCGAACGTGAAAGATGTTCGCGCGCAGGTGGAATCGGCTGTCCGCGCCGGAACGCTCACTCCCGCCCTCGCCGCCGAACAGATCCTCACGGCCTTCGACCGGAGTTGAGACACCTGCACGGTGCCCACCGGTAGCTGATGGCGTCGTCAGTGAGTCGTATCCAGGGTGATCGCCGAGGATTTTCGGCTTTCACGTCGGGGTTTGTGGATGATATTCCGATTCCGTCTCCTTTGCCAGCTGTTGCCTGTGCCGATTTCCGAGGATCCTCGGAAGTGGACGTCGAGAGCTGACGGCCGAGGAGGTAGTGATGACGATCTTCCGCACGAATCGGACTATGAGCAGCGACAGGACGCCCGAGCGGGCGATTCTCGGGGGCGACGGTCGCTGGCGGCTCACCTGGCTGCCAGAACTCGGCCTGACGTCTGATCAGGCGATATCAGGACTGAGGCTGGACGAGATCCTCAGTGATCCGGCCCTGGTCTATGACCGGATGGCACTGGCGGAGGCCACCACCTGTGCCGACCGCATCGGCATCATCCTCGAGCTCGCGATGGTGCGACTCTGGAAGCGGATGAACACCGCCATCGCGCTCTGCGGGTTCGTGGCGACCCGATGGGGTCGACTCGTCTGACCGGGCCGGATTATCACAACCAGCGGATACGTCGGAAGGCGACGATCAGGGTGGCGCAGATGGTGGCCATGACGATCAGGGTGGCGGGGTAACCCCAGGTCTGCCGGAGTTCGGGCATGTGATCGAAGTTCATGCCGTAGATGCCGGCGATCATGGTGGGAACCGCCAGGATCGCGATGTAGGCGGAGATCTTACGCATGTCCGTGTTCTGCTGGACGGCGATCTTGGCCACCGCGGCGCCCACGAGAGTGGTGAGGGTTTCGTCCAGGTCGTTGATGCGTTCGGCGACGCCGCTGTGATGGTCGGCGACGTCGCGCAGGTAGCGGCGCACCTCCTTGGGCAGGGGAGTACGCGGCGCGGTGAGGGTTTGCAGCGGGCCCGCGAGCGGGCGAACGGCGCGGCGTAGCTCGACGATCTCGCGTTTGAGCTGGTAGATGGCCTCGATCGGGATCTTGCTCCGCGGGCTGAAGAGCTCTTCCTCCATCGACTCGACGTCGAACTCCGTCGCCTGGGTGACGTCGATGTAGGTGTCGACGACGTGGTCGGCGATCGCGTGCAGCACGACGCCGGGGCCGAGCGCGAGGCGATCGGGTTCGTCTTCGAGCCGGTGCCGCACGGCGGTGAGTTCGTTGTGTTCGCCGTGGCGGACCGCGACCACGAAATCGGCGCCGAGGAAGACCATGATCTCGCCGGTCTGCACGATCTCGCTGACGGTGTGCATATCGTGCTCGACGTAGGCGACGGTCCGCATCACGGTGACCATGGTGTCGTCGTAGCGTTCGAACTTCGGGCGCTGTCTGCCGGTGACGGCGTCCTCGACGGCGAGTTCGTGTAGCCCGAACGTCGCGGCGATCTCGCCCATCTGGTGCAGGTCCGGTTCGAACAGGCCGATCCACGCGAAACCTGTGCCACGCCTGCGGATTTCGGTCAGCGCGGTCTCGGGGGTGAAGCGGCCGGGCAGACGTTTGCCGTCGACATAGGCGGCGCAGTCGATGATGGCGCGCGCGGTCGGTACCGAGGGTTTGTGGACGACTTCCACTCGCCGTCGGCTGCGCGACAGGAACGGGGAATCCGCCACCCGGGCTCCGATACCGCGCCGGGTCGCGGTGGGAGCGGGTGTGATGCGAGGGCCGTCGACCATCGTTCACCTCGCTCTCTTCGATCGTGCCGCAGCATCCCACGGCGGCCGATGCGGACGCAACCGAAGCGGGGGTTGCGCAGATCGATCCAACTGTGAATACTTAGGTATGTGCCTAAGTATTCGAGCGGCGAACCGGACGGAGGACTCGACAGTGTCTTTCGGGCATTGGCCGATCCGACTCGTCGCGCGATCGTCGAACGGCTGGCGCGCGGGCCCGCATCGGTATCGGATCTCGCCGCACCGTTCGAGGTCGCGCTCCCGACGATCGTGCAGCACTTGAAAGCGCTCGAAGCCGGTCGGCTCGTCAGCTCGGCGAAGATCGGCCGTGTGCGCACCTACCAACTGGTGCCGGACGCCTTCGCAACGGCGATCGACTGGCTGCACGGCCACCGTCCACCGGCGCAACGGCAGGTGGACCGGCTCACGGCACTACTCGTGGAATCAACCAGAAACTCAGAGGGAGAACAACAATGACCGACACGGCGACCCGCTCCATCAACCACGCCCAGTTCACCATCGAACGCGAGGTGCCCGTCGCGCCCGCCGTCGTCTTCCAGGCCTTCGCCGACCCCGCCATCAAGGCGAAGTGGTTCGGCGGCGAGGAAGGCTGGGAGCAGGGCGAGTCCTCGATCGACTTCCAGGTCGGCGGCCGCGAGATCAACGAAGGCACTTTCCAGCAGACGATGACCTCCCGCTTCGTCGCCACCTACACCGACATCATCGCCAACGAACGCCTCGTCTACACCTACGACATGTGGCTCAACGGCTCCCACATCTCCACCTCGGTGGCCACCTGGGAATTCGAACCCACCACCACCGGCACCAAGCTCACCCTCGTCGAATTCGGCGCCCACCTGGACGGTTTCGACACCGGTGACCAACGCGAGGAAGGCACCCTCGGCCTCGTCGACGCCCTGGTGACCTATCTCGCCGGTCAAGCCTGAGCGAATCGCTCACCGCACCATGACCACGCGCGAGTGCCTGCCCGTCGCGCCGTCGGGGAACGGGGTCGCCCTGGCGTCGGTCTGCACCGATCCAGTGGCGTCGACCGCGCGCACCCGAAGCGAATGGGTGCCGGGCGAGGCATCCCACGTCCAGGTCCACTGGCGCCAGGTATCGAGGGAGTAGGCGGCGGCGAGTGTGGTCGGTTGCCACGGTCCGTCGTCGACCTGGACTTCCACGGCATCGATTCCGCGCCCCTGGGCCCACGCCACGCCTGCCACGATCACCGGTCCGGCGTCCAGGTGCGCGAATGCCGCCGGGACGTCGATCCGGGATGCGGTTTTGATCGGTGCCCGAGTCGCCCAGCCGCGTTGCGTCCAGTACGCCTGTGCGCGGTCGAATCTCGTGAGTTCCAGATCGACAACCCACTTGGTGGCCGAAACGTAGCCGTAGAGACCGGGCACGATCATCCGGGCCGGGTAGCCGTGAGCGACAGGCAGTGGCTCGCCGTTCATCGCGACGGCGAGCAGGGCGTCGGGGTTGCCCAGCACAGCGGCCGATGGCGTGCTCGCGGTGAATCCGTCGACGCTGCGCGACAGGATCATGTCGGCATCGGGGGAGGGTCCCGCCTCGGCCAGGAGATCGGCCAGGCGGTAACCGGTCCACAGCGCGGTTCCGGCGAGGTCTCCGCCGACTTCGTTCGAGACACAGGTGAGCGTGATGAGTGACTCGACCGCGCGCCGGGCGCTCAATTCGTCGAAGTCGAGCCGGATCTCGCGCTCCACCATCCCGTGGATGCGCAATCGCCACTGCGCGCGAGTCAACGACGGAAGCTGCAGCGCGGTGTCGACGCGATAGAAATCCGGTGCGGGAGTGATGAATCGGGTGAGCCCGGGCACGACTCGGTCCATCTCGGGGGTGACCGGTGGCACCGGCGCCGCGACCCGGGGGAGTACGAAAGCCGCCCGGTCGGCGGCGATATCGCGCAGACGGCTACCGATGACGCGGCCCGCCGCCCCGGCCGCCACTGCGCCGGCGGTCACTGCCGTCAGAGCGAGCAGGAACCCGCGCCGCGTCGGCCCGGCCCGCCGGTCGGCCTCGGCGGGCACGAGGAACAGCGCGCACAGCGCCGCCATCCCCGTCAGTGCACCGATCACCGCCGGAACGGCGAACAGTGGTGTGGCGGTGGGGCGGAGCAGCGCCAAGCCGCTCACGGCGATACCGAGAGCGCCGAGCAGACCGGCCGCCCACGCCGGGCTGCGGCGGGCCACCAAGCCGATCATCGCGGCAGCCACGGCCATGACCGCGGCCATAGTGACGGCCAGTGCCAGTTTGTCGTTGGTGCCGAACCAGCGGATCGCGCTGTCCTTCAACCACTTCGGCGTGTGATCGACCACGGTGGCACCGAGGACGAAGAAGGGGGAGGACACCGGGTCGATGAACACGGCGACGAGGTGTCCGACCCCGAGGACCAGCGCGGCGGCGGCCGCGGCCGCGACTGCCGCCGCGAACCGGCCCGGATGGCGACGGGTGAAGCTGAAACGGCGGACCATGCTGTCACTCCTGGGGTTTCGAGTGTCGGCACGGCCCGCCGCAGCGGGTCAGCCGACTGTCATGCTGACGATCGGGGAGGTGGTCGGCCCGGGTGAACCACCGGCGGGTTCGACCGTCACCGCGAGCGTGTCGGCGACGTCGACCGTGGTCACGACCGAGGCCGGACCGTCCATCACCGCCACCGATGTCGGTGTCCCCGCGCGGATCAGCCACAGCTGATACGCGCGGTCGGCAGGCAGCGCGGGCATGTCCTGGAACGACACCGCGGCCGCGCCCAGCGACTTCGACTCGTACACCGTCATCGCGCCGCCACCGGTGACCGCCACCGAGGACTCCCGGCTGTCGGGCTGGTCGAGCACCTGCTGCGCGGTGACCGCACCCGTCCCGTCGTTCGCGCGTTCGATCACCACCCCGATACCGGCACCGGCACCGACCGCCACGATCGCCGCCGCGGCGACGGTCAACCATCGAAGGTGCCAGCGCCTGCCGGTCGCGCCGCGCCGCGCGAGCGGAGACGGCTGTGTGTCGTACCGGTCCAGTGCTCGCATCAGCGCGGTTTCGAGGCGTGCCGGTGGCGGGACCGAGTCGAACACGGTCAGGTCCGCCATCGTCTCCTGGATGCGGCGAACGGCGGCCTGGAACTCGGCCACCCGGTCGGGGCCTGCGGCGTCGAGCCACTCCTCGAGCGCCTGTCGCTGTGGTGGATCCAGCGCGTCGATGGCATAGGGGTAGGCCTCGTCCAGCCACGACCAAGGGGTCCGCCGATCGGTCTCGCTCATCGGGTATTCCCTCCGGTCAAACAGTTCTCCAGCCTTTTCAGGCCGTCTTTGATGCGGCTCTTCACTGTCGGCAACGGCACCGCCAAGGTCTCGGAAACCTCGAGGTAGGTGCGCCCGCCGTAGTACGCCAGCGCCACCGCTTGGCGTTGGAGTTCGGTCATGGTCTGCAGACAGTCCAGCACCGACTGCTCGTCGAGACGCTGGGTGACCTCCTCGGCCACGACGTCGTGGTCGCGGCCGAGGTGGGCGTGGCCGAACACGATGTCGCGGCGGGTGGCCGACTGCTCGGCCCGTACCCGGTCGACCGCGCGCCGGTGGGTCAGCATCATCAGCCAGCCGATCGGGCTGGCCTTGGTCGCGTCGTACTGTCCGGCCAGCGACCAGACCTGGAGGAACACCTCCTGAGCGATGTCCTCGGCGGCGCCGTGGTTGCGCACCACGCGGAGCGCGAGCCCGAACACCCGCGGGCTCGTGGCGCGGTAGAACTCGGCGAACGCCGCCCGATCGCCTGCCGCGACGTCGTCGAGCAGGTCGACCAGCTGCTCTTGGGCGGCATGGTCGCGGCGGTCGCCCGTCGGGCAGGCCGGAGCGGGCTCGGTGACCGATCGCAGGTTGATCGGTGCGGAGCCGCGCCGGGCCGTCATCGGAGGGTCCCTGCTTGCATCAGCATGAGAGGGATTTCGGCCTGCCTTCGGGTTCGGATGGGCGCCGCCGGGAAATTTCCGCGGCGACGCCGGGAAAAGCGCCGTCGCCGTCATCACGCCGCGGGCGGCATGAGCACGCTGTCGATCATGTACACGGTGGCGTTCGCGGTGCGCACGCCACCGCAGATCACATTCGCGTCGCCGACCTTCAATGTGTCACCCGAGCCGCTGACCGTCACGTCGGCGCCCTGGACAGTTTTGTGCGTGCCCGCGATGCTCTGCGGCGCGATCTGGCCCGGCACCACGTGATAGGTGAGGATCGAGGTGAGCGTAGCCGAGTCGGTCTTCAACGAGTCGATCGTAGCCGGATCGATCTTCGCGAACGCCGAGTCGACGGGCGCGAAGACGGTGAACTGGCCACCGTTGAGGGTGTCGACGAGATTGACGTCGGGATTGAGTTTGCCCGAGACCGCCGAGGTCAACGTGGTGAGCATCGGGTTGTTGGACGCGGCGACGGCGACCGGCTCTTGGGCCATCCCGCTGACCGAGCCGGGACCACTGGGAACCTGGGCGGCATATGCCGCGCAACCGGGCCCGACGAGGTCGGCGGCCGCGGACGCGCCGGTGGTCATCGGTGCCGACGTCATCGGCGCGGAGGAGCTCGCGGACGTGGTGCTCGAGTCGTCGTCGGAACAGGCAGAGAGGCCGAGTGCCGAGCCGAGGAGCATCGCCGCAACGAGGGCTTTTGGCAAGGATCGCATGGTGGTTCCGTCACTTCCGTCGAGGCGGCGAGGTGCCGCGTAGATGTTGGATGCAACGGAGTTCGGCTGGCTCGGCGGTTCGGATTGCCGACCGTGGCCGTCGATATTCCCGACACGGTGCTAGCGCCCGGGCGTCGAACCGGACGACCCTCGTCCGACGGCGTCCTCGGCCACCGATTCCGGGTGGAGCACCAGTATGGCGGCGAGCAGTCGATCCCACGTGACGTCGGGAAGTTCGTGGCCGATGCCGGTCAGCGGGAGCAGATCGGCGCCGGGGATCTCGCGAGCCATGGCCTCTCCGTTGCCGTACGGAAAGAACGGGTCATCGGTGCCGTGCGCGACCAGGGTCGGCACGGCGATCTCGCCCAGACGTTCCCGCCACCGGTCGCCGGCCTCGACATAGGCCAGGTTGAGCACACTGGAGGCCATGTCGGTGGTGCGGTCGACCATGTGGGTCGCGTGGCGGCGGGCCCGCAGTTCGTCGAATCCGTGTGTGCCCGCGCGTACCCGGGCCTGTTCCACGCCGTAGTCGATCACCGCCGCCCGGTCGGACCAGTCCGGGTGGGGTCTCTCGGTGAAGAACGCGATGATCCGGTCCGAGTGCTCGGGCAGATCCGGGTCCGCCGGGCCGGGGGCGGTCGGACGGGTGTTGATCAGCGTCAGGGCGGATACCCGATCGGGGTGGTCGAGGGCAGCGAGCTGACAGATCCATCCGGCCACCGAGAAACCCACCAGGTGGGCTCGCGGAAGTTCGAAGACATCCATCAGCCCGACGAGATCCGCCACCAGATCCCGGAGGCTGTAGCCGGGAGCGCCCGGCGCGGAGGCGGTCGACCGGCCGGTATCGCGAATGTCGTAGCGCAGCACGAACCGGCCCGCGTCGGCGAGCCGGTCGCAGAACCGGTCCTCCCAGAACAGTCTCGACGTGTTCGGCAGCAGCACCGGGGGATGGCGCCGGTCCCCGAAGGTGCTCACACACAGGTCGACGTCACCGACGGTGACCCTGTGCTCGGGCGATCCCTGACCATGAAGCGGCATGGCGACTCCTCTGCGGTTGCGTCTGTGGAAAAGACGATCTCCGCAGCCGGAATTCATCGGTCTAGCTGCCCACGCAGTCGATGATCGGCGCGGGATAGTCCGCCGGGTCGATGGCCGCGCGCCACGGTCGGTGAATGCTCGCACCGGGCAGGTGCGCCAACTCGGGCAGCCACCGCCGCACATAGACGCCGTCGGGGTCGTAGCGCTCGGCCTGGCGCAGCGGATTGAGGACCCGGTTGGGCCGGGTGTCGGTGCCCGTGCCCGCGACCCACTGCCAGTTGAGCTGATTGTTGGCGAGGTCGGCGTCGACGAGCCAGCGCAGGAAGTGGGCCGCGCCGACCCGCCAGTCCTGGCGCAGTGATTTGGCGAGAAAGCTCGCCGCGATCAGCCGTGCTCGCCCCGGCATCCAGCCTTCGGCACGGAGCTGCCGCATACCCGCGTCGACGATCGGGTAGCCGGTGCGCCCGTCTCGCCAGGCCGCGACGGCCTGTTCGTCGTCGGGGCCCGCGGCCACCCGCGTGCGGTAGTCCGACCAGGCGGCATCGGGACGGGCGGCGAGCACCTGATGGTGGAAATCGCGCCAGGCCAGCTGCCGGACGAAGGCGAGTCCGCCGTCGGTCGCCGTATCGACCCGGCGCACCACCTCGGTGGGGGACACGCACCCGAAGTGGAGGTACGGCGAGAGCCGGGAGGTGGCGTCGGCGGCGAGATCGTCGTTGTCGCGGGCATAGCCGGTGATCGGGCCGTCGAGCCAGTCGTGCAGCAGCGCACGTCCGGTGGATTCCCCGCCGACCCGCAATTGCGGCGACGGTTGCCCGGAATCGAGATCCGTCGGCTCCGGCAGCGGCTCGCTGTGGATCGGCGGCACCGACAGCGAGCGGGGCGCGGGCAGCGGGGTGCGGCGGTGGGCCGCGCTCCAGCGCCGGAAATAGGGGGTGAAGACGGCGAAGTGATCGCGTCCGGTCGACGGGACGAGTTCGGCGGAGGTGGCTGTGACGGAACCGGAATGGCAGTGCACGACGATGTCGGGGTTGCGGCGCAGCGCCTGCTCGCGCTGCCTGCTGTAGCGGCTGACATCCTCGGCCAGGTGCACGCTCGTGGCGCCGGTCTCCTCGATCACGTGGTCGAGGACATCGGCCACCGCGCCGCGGCGCACGACGAGCGGTCCGCCGAGCGAGCGCAGCTCCTTGTCGAGTTCGGCGAGTGCGGCGGCGAGGAAGTGCGCGCGGTTGGGCGGGCAGCGATCGGGCACCAGTACCTCGTCGACGACGAACAGCGGTACCACCCGGTCGGCTTCGCGAACGGCCGCGGTGAGTACCGGATTGTCGTGAACGCGCAGGTCGCGGGTGAACAGAGCGATCGCGACGCTCATCGTGCGCAGAGGGGCAGCACACCCTCGCGGCCGCCGGTCGTGGGTGAGGTGAGGTAGACGCACGGGTCCTGGCCCGCGATTCTGATCGCCTCGTCGATCCGCTGCCAGGTGCTTTCGTCCAGGGCCGGGGTGCGGGAGAGGACGAAACCCGACAGTCTGCTCGGCGAGGTGACCAGGGCCCACGAGTAGTCCGGGCCGAGTGCGGTCACCAGGTAGTTGGTCGGTCCCTCGCGCCCGTCCTGGCCGATGACACCCGGAAAGCTCACGTGCAGTTGCGCGTTCGTGACCGGGTCGTTCACGGTCGCGGTACCGCGGATCTCGTCGACGCCGCCACTCCAGGTGTGGCAGCGATTGTGGACGGCGATGTCGCCGCGCGCGTCGAGGCTGTAGTTCGCGGAGGTGTCGCGTGCGCAATTGAGGTTGAACACCTGCGGTACTGCCGCGAGCTGATGCCAATCGCCGAGATAGCGGTCGAGGTCCAGGCTCGGCACCGGTGCGGGTGGCTCGGCGGCCGCGGAGCCGGAGCCTGCCACGGTGAGGCCGGCGGCGATCAGCAAGGCGGTGGTCCACGGGCCGAATCGGGTGCGCACAGGAAACTCCTCGCGTAGTCGGTGTTCTTCCATGCTAACAGTAATTGATGCACTATTGATGCATGATGTGGACGGTTCAGCGGGTTGTCGGCTCGACGGGCGAGACCCGGCGCCGACGCGCGGAGGCCGGGCCGTGACACGCCCGCCGAGGCGTTCCGGGCAGAATGAGGCGATGCCCGCCGGTTCTGCTCCTGTCTCCGCCGCGGCCGGTTTCACGGTTCGCGCGGTGGCCGACCGTCTCGGCATCCCGACCGCGACCCTGCGGAGCTGGAATCGCCGGTACGGCATCGGTCCCGCCCAGGATCGGCCCGGCCGCCATCGGCTCTACACCGACACCGATATCGCTGTGCTCGAGCACATGCTCGAGCTGATCGGCGGGGGCGCGAGTCCCGCCGGGGCCGCGGCGGCGGCCCGTGGACCCGCGCCTGCCCTCGGTGACCGTGCCGGCCTGCTCGACGCGGCGTTCGCGCTGGACACCACCACCGTCTGTGCCCATCTGGACGCCCATGTGCGGGCTCATGGCGTCGTACAGACCTGGGAGGCCCTGTGCCGCCCCGCGTTCACCGATATCGTCGCGCGCCAGGGCGGCGGTGAGGGCTGCATCGACGTCGAACACCTGCTGTCGTGGTCCATCGCGGCGGTCATGCAGCAGGTGAGACCGGCGCGCAGCAGCGCGCCCGTGCTGCTCGCGTGCACCAGCGGCGAAACGCATTCGCTCCCGCTCGATGTGCTGCGTGCCGCTTTGGCGCAGGCCGGGGTAGGTGCGCGCATGCTGGGCGCTGACGTGCCGACGGTCGCGTTGTCCGATGCGCTCGCCCGGCATTCGAACGAGGCCTCGGTTTTGCTGTGGTCGCAACGTGAGTCGACCGCGTTGACCTCGGCGGTGCTCGCCTGCGCGGGGTCCGGCGCCCGGGTGCTCGTCGGCGGGCCGGGCTGGGACGCCGTGCTGTTGCCCGACACGGTCGAGCGGATCGGTAGCCTGACGGCCGCGGTCGACGCGCTGGGCTGAATGCGTTCGGGGACATCATGTTTGCGCCTCGGTGTCGCCGATCAACCGCGCTCCCGGCTGGACACAACCGCGCGATCTGACCTGCCGACCATCGAACGATGCGCAGGCGATGCGATACAGGAACTAGTCGACTCCCACGTCGGCGAACTCGCTGACACGCATCGTCCGCTCGCGACGACCGGTGCCGGACCGTGTCAGCCCGCCGTCCGCCCCAGCAGGTGCCGCAGCGTCTGCTCCAAATCCTCGCTCCGGAAGAGGTGCCCGGCCTTCGTCAGCTGGGTCGGCGTCACCCGCTGACTGGCCTCGGCGAGTTCGCGCGCGCCCTGCTTGCCCAGCAGTACCGCCGGGCCGAAGCTCGGGACCGGCAGCAGCGCCGGGCGATGCAGCACTCGCGCCAGCACGCGGGTGTACTCGCTGTTGCGAACCGGCTGTGGCGCAACGGCATTGACCGGACCGGCCAGCGTGTCGTCCCAGAGGGCGCGGTGGTAGACATCGACGAGATCGTCGATACCGATCCATGACAACCACTGCCGGCCGTCCCCGATCCGACCGCCGAGACCGGCGCTGAACAACGGCCGCAGCAACCGCAGGGTGCCCCCACGCGGAGACTGCACGATGCCGGTACGCACCCGCACGACCCGGACTCCGCCCAGTGCGGCGGGCTCGCACGCGTCCTCCCACTGTTCGACCACATCGGCCAGGAATCCGTCACCGCGCTCGGACTTCTCGGTCAGCGCCTGCTCGCCACGGTCATAGCCGTAATAACCGATGGCGGAGGCGCTGACGAAGGTTTCGACGCCCGAGGCCGCGGCCAGCTCGGCGAGCCGCCGGGTCGGCTCGATGCGGCTGTCGGCCACCACACGCCGGTGCGCGGCGGTGAATCGGCCCGCGATCGACGCCCCGGCCAGATGCACCACGGCATCGATGTCGGCGAGCAGGTCGGCGGCGGGCGCGTCGGGGTCCCACTGTCGTTCGTCGGGATGCTGTGCGCGATGGCGGACCAACCGCACCACGCGGTGGCCGCCGGTGCTGAGGAAGGCGCTCAGCGCGGAGCCGACCAGCCCTGACGCGCCGGTCATCGCGATCGTCGTGGTCGGCAGGCCGGCCTGCGCCGCACGGCGGTGGCTCGCCAGATCGTCGGTGAGCTGGCGATAGCGGTACTCGAACATCGGCCGCAACACCGACTCCGGAATCGGCGTCCGCACCCGATCGATGACACGGGTGTGCGTGGCGCCGACCTCGGCGAACTCGTGGATATGCTGCCACGGCAACAGCCGGGAGACCGGCAACGAGGCCGGTCCGCCCGCCGCGACGGCATCGGCGAACCGCTCGGGCGGCCGATACTGCTCGGGGTCGTGTTGAGCGATCCAGCGCAGCCCGCCGGGCAAGCCGAGCACCGCTCGCCCGGTGGCCAGCGAATCGGCTTCGGAGATCAGGGTGACCGGCTGCCACGGTGGCGCCAATCGCGTGAACGCACCGCGACGGGCGAACCAGGCGAAAACGTCGGATCGGGGTGTTGCAACGATGTCAGAACACTCGATGCCCATCCCTCGACTGTAGTCACGATCCGCCGTGATCCATGGCTCCCATGTCCATGTCCATCAGCGCAGGTGCGGGTTGCTGCCCGGGGGCCAGCACCAGGAACTGGCCCATCATGCCCTGGTCTTCGTGGTGGAGCAGGTGGCAGTGGTACATGTACGGATAGGTGGGGTCGGTGTGGTCGGCGAAGTGCATGGCCAGGGTGTAGGTGGCGCCCGGGGTCGTGTAGACGGTGTCCTTCCAGCCGGAAAGGGCTGGGGGAGGCGGTGTTCCGTCGACGGCGACGATCTGGAATTGGACGTCGTGGACGTGGAAGTTGTGGGGCCAGTTGTCCTTGTTGCGGACCGTCCAGACTTCGGTGGTGTCGACGGGAATGGTCATGTCGATGCGATTCATGTCCATGCGGCGATTGTTGATCATGAACCATTGGAGGTCGAACGAACGGGTCGGTGGGGTGGTCGCGGCGGCGAGGGCGGGCATCGGGATCAGCGTCGCCGGTAGTGCGGCGGAGGGTCGCACAGTGGCGCCGGCACGCAGTGTCAGGATGTCGAAGGTGTCGTCGAAACCGAACTCGCCCGCGCGGTCGATACCCGCGCGCTCGGCGATCGGCAGCGACCGTAACGTGACGTTCTCGCCCGGATCCAGGGCGACCACCAGCTCGACACGCTCGCCAGGGCTGACCTGAATCCGCTTCAGCGCAACGGGTTCGGCGAGCAGACCGCCGTCGGTGGCGATGAGCTGGAACGTTCTGCCGTCGCCGAAGGCGAGCTGGTAGAGCCGGCCCGACGAGCCGTTGAGGATCCGCAACCGGACCCGGTCGGTGGTGACGGGCAGGTGGGCGTTCGCGATGCCGTTGGTGACGATCGTGTCGCCGAGCAGGCCGACATCGGTGGCGTCGGAATTGTCGAGGGCGCCGTCGGCGGTGAACCGGCGGTCCTGGATCACCAGCGGAATGTCGTCGACGCCATAGTCTTTCGGCAGATCCAGGGCGTCCGACGCGTCGTCGTCGATCAGGAAGAAGCCGGAAAGGCCGCGCTGGACATGCTTTTCGGTCGCGCCGTGCGGATGTGGGTGGTACCAGAGTGTCGCGGCCTGCTGCTGCACGGTCCACTGCGGCGCCCACTGGGTACCCGGCGCGATCATCTGATGGGGGCCACCATCGAACTTCGCGGGCAGGTGCATGCCGTGCCAGTGCACCGACGTGGGTTCGGGCAGGTCGTTGGTGATGGTGAAGGCCACCTTCTCGCCGCGTCGAGCCCGCACGGTGGGTCCGAGGACCGAACCGCTGTACCCCCATGTCGGGGTCTGCTTGCCCCGGATCATCTCGGTCGTGCCCGGCTGGGCCCGCAGCCTGAATCGGCGGACGCCGTCCGCGCCGGCGGTGGATGCGGCCAGCGGTGGGATCGGCAACGGTCGCGTCGACCCGGGTGCTGAATCAGGTGCCGAGGGGCGGATCGAACACCCGGCCGCGTACGCCACCGGTGCGAGGGCGAGCCCGGTGAGAAATCCTCGTCGCGAGACCACGTGTGCTCCTTCTGTGCGGGAACCTCCAGCTTCGTTCGGGGGCGGCGGCGGGGACTCCGCCGAACGGCCCGACTCGATCCGCCGGATTCCACCCGCGCGGCCCTTGCGCGCACGCGGTTCGCCTGGTACTGGAGCCGATCCAGAACGGCTCGCCGATCGAGCCCCGTCGCGGATCGCGCCCGCTCTCGCACGGGCGCGCCGACCGCCTACTCGCGCGGCCCGAACCACTCGGTCGCTTACCGTGGGGGCGTGATCGACATCCGCGCCCACCGCGACTGGCGAGGGCTGCTGCGGTGGCTGCCGCTGGCGCTGATCCCGGTGTTGCTGCTGGCCAGCACCTACCCGGGCCAGTACCGCGTGCCGCCGCACTACTGGCTGCTGGCGATGACCGCGGCCGTGGTGTTTCTGGCCGGCGCTCGGTGGCCGCTCGCGGTGTCGCTCGCGGTGTCGGCGCTGGCTGTGCCGATGCTGCGCACCGATGCCTGGGGAGTGTCCGGGCTGGCGCCGTACCTCGGCGCGGTGGCCCTGGTGGATGTGGTGGCGCGCACCCACCGGTGGTCGACGGTCGCGGTGTCGACCGCGGGCTGGGCCGCGGCTGTGACGCTCGGGCGGGTCGGCCTCCACGACAACTCGATCGGGCGGGCGTCGACCCTCGTCGAGGCCGCGGCATATGTGGGACTTCCGTTGCTGCTCGGGTTGTACCTGCGGGGGCAGCGTGACCTGGCGCAGAATCTGCGCGTGCGCGCCGAGGAGGCGCAAGCGCGTACCCGCCTCGACGAGCGCGCCGCGCTGGCGCGGGAGCTCCACGATGTGGTCGCTCACCATATGGCCTCGATCGTGCTGCGGACCTCGGTGGCGGGACATGTTGTGCGCGAAGCCGATCCGCGGGTGGTCGCGGTGCTCGACGATGTGCGCGACACCGCGGCCGATGCGCTCGCCGACATTCGCCGCTTGCTCGCCGCCCTGCGCGATCCTGCCCTCGGCACGGTCGCCCTGGTCGACTCCGACGCGGTCACGACCGAGGTCGAGGCCGCGCTCGCTCGGGCTCGTGCTGCCGGGTTCACTGTCGTGACCGAAATCGACACCGACCTCGGCGGACTCGACGCGATCAGCAGGCTCACGCTGTTGCGTCTGGTCCAGGAATCGCTGACCAACGTGATGAAACACGCGGCTCGTGATGTGCCGGTACGGTTCGCAATTCTCCGGTGCGAAGGCGGGGTCACCATCGAAGTCGTCAACGGCGGACGCGACGGGGCGGCGGCGCCTCCTGGGCACGGAATCGTCGGGATGCGCGAGCGCGCCGAACTCGCCGGAGGCACTCTCACCGTCGGTACGGTCGCGAACGGCGACGCGACGTGGACAGTGCGCGCTCGGCTGCCGGACACCACGAGGGGAATGGGGCTGTCGTGATCACGGTCTTGCTGGTCGACGATCAGCGCCTTGTGCGCGCGGGCCTGCGGATGCTCATCGAGGACACCACCGACCTCGCCGTCGTCGGGGAGGCGGCCGACGGTGTCGCGGCGGTGCGGCTCTACGCCGAGCTCGCGCCCGACCTGGTCGTGATGGACCTGCGGATGCCAGGACTCGACGGTGTCGCGGCGACCCGGCAGATCCTGGCCGCGTCACCACGCGCGAAAGTGCTGGTGCTGACCACTTTCGACGATGACGAACACCTGTTTCCCGCGCTGTCGGCCGGGGCCGCGGGCTATTTCGTCAAGGACACCGAGCCCGCCGTGCTACTCGATGCGATCCGGCGCACGGTGGAGGGCGATCTGATGTTCTCGCCCGCGCTGCTGCGCCGCCTGGTCGATCGGGCGCTCGCGGCGCCGTCGGCGCTGGTCCGCACTCCTGATCTGACGCCACGGGAGCTCGACGTCCTTCGTCTTGTGGCCCAGGGGTACGGCAACCAGGAGATCGCTGACCAGCTCCACCTGGGCGTCAGCACCGTCAAGACCCACATCGCCAACCTGCTCGGCAAGACCGGCACCGACAACCGTGTTCGCCTCGCCGTCTACGCGGCAGAGGTCATCGGCCGCTGATATCTCGAGAGTGAGATAAGTCATCATTAACTAAGTCAACATTAAGATATATTTCCCTCTGTCAGGCAGTCGGATTGTCGTGCAGGAGGATTGGTCATGCGGATCGCGGTGTTCGGAGCTGGTGGGGCCGTCGGGAGTCGGGTCGTCGCCGAGGCGGTGGCGCGCGGGCACGAGGTGACCGCGGTGTCGCGGCGGGAGATGCCGGTTCCGGACGGTGTGCGGGTGCGGATCGGTGACGCGAGTCGAGCCGACGACGTCGAAAAGATCAGCGCCGGAAACGATCTCGTGATTTCGGCGACCCGGCCCGCGGTGGGACGTGAATCCGAACTGCCTGCCGTCGCGGCGGCGATGCTCGACGGCGTCGCACGCACCGGTGTGCGGCTGCTGGTCGTCGGTGGTGCGGCGACGCTGACGGTTCCCGGCGCCGGGGCGCCGCTGAGCCGAACCCCGGAGTTCCCGGCCGAACTCGCGGCGATCGCACAGGCGTGCGCCGATCAGCTCGCCGCGTGCCGATCGGACGCGGTGGCGGACTGGACCTATCTGAGCCCGCCCGCTGATCTGATTCCGGGGGAGCGCACCGGTGGGTACCGGGTCGGTGCCGACGAACTGCTGGTCGACGCGGACGGCGTCTCGGCGATCTCCATGGAGGACTTCGCGGTGGCATTGCTCGACGAGGCGGAGCGGCCCGCTCATCGACGGACCCGATTCACCGTCGCGGCACGCTGATTCACCGAATCGGCGTTGTGTTCGGTGACAAATCGGTAAGAAACCGGTAACGACAGTGTGATCCAGCCCGATATTGTGACGAGCCGCACTGAGCGGTCGGTTTTCGCATGGAGGTTGGATCGGTGAGGTGCCGCAGCGCGGTTTCGGCGGTGCTCGTCGTGGTGGGCTCGATGACGGGCGTCAGCGGGGCGCACGCGCAAGAGCCGGAACCGATTGTCGCGGTGGTGAATCAGACCGTCACAATCGATGGTTCGCGGGCCGAGGTGACCTCGATCGACGGTCGGCAGGTGACCGTACGGATCCACTCGGCCGCCATGGGACGCGAGGTCTCGGTGAAGGTTCAGCGCCCCGCCGACACGTCGGTGCCGCGGCCGTCGCTGTATCTGGTGAACGGCGCGGGCGGCGGCGAAGACACTGCCACCTGGGAACAGAACACCGATGTCGTCGACTTCTTGGCGGGCAAGGACGTCAACGTCGTCATGCCGATCGGTGGCGCGTGGAGTTACTACACCGACTGGCGCGAGCCGGATCCGATGCTGGGCGTGAACAAATGGCGGACCTTCTTCCTCGACGAACTGCCCACGCTCGTCGACACGATGTTCGCCACGACGGGGCGCAACGCGATCGCGGCGAACTCGATGACGGCCACCTCCGTGTTACAGCTCGCGATCGCGAAGCCGGGCCTGTTCCGCTCCGTCGCCGCCTACAGCGGCTGCGCCCAGATCAGCGACCCGGTGGGCAGGCAGTTCGTCAATGTCGTGGTCGGAACCGGCGGCGGCGACGCGTCGAACATGTACGGACCGCCCGGCGATCCGGCCTGGGCGGCCAACGATCCCGTCGTCAACGCCGAGGGCCTGCGCGGGACCAAGCTCTACGTCTCGAACGGCAACGGACTACCCGGCGAGTTCGACAAGCTCGGTGACTCGCACCTGGTGACCTGGGGCCCGGTCGGGTTGGCCAACCAGATCGTCGTCGGCGGCGTCATCGAGGCCACGACCCGCTGGTGCACCAAGAACCTGCAGAATCGCCTGGAAGAACTGGACATTCCGGCGACCTTCGACCTGTCGACCCAGGGCACCCACTCGTGGGGTTACTGGCAGAAGGCCTTCAAGAACTCCTGGCCGTTGCTGGCCGAGGGGATGGGGATCCCCGTCTGATCAGTCGAGCTCGAACAACCGCGCCGCGTTGTCGTGGCAGACCTTGCGCAGCCACTCCGGACCGAGGTCCAGGCGTTCCAGTGCGGCGACGGACTCGGCGTAGGGATACGGGATATTGGGGAAGTCGCTGCCGAACAGAATGCGATCGGCGAAGCGGCGCAGGCGTTCTCGTTCGGCGGGTGGGAAGGGCGCATCGCCTTCGCTGAAATCGGTCCACACCATGGTGGTGTCGAGGTAGAGCCGCGGGTACTGCTCGGCCAGGTCGAGGAACTCGCTGTACTCGGGGGTCCCCATGTGCGCGATGATCAAGCGCAGGGTCGGGAAGCGCCGCAGGAGTTCGGCGATGGGCACGGGTCCGGTGAATTCGCCGGGGGCGGGGCCCGATCCGCAGTGGATCAGAACGGGCGTGCCGGTTTCGGCGAGGATCGCCCACACCGGGTCGAGCAGCGGATCCAAGGGCGAGAACGCGCCGACCTGGATGTGCACCTTGAACACTCGCGCGCCACGGTCGATGGCCTCGCGAACGTAGCGTGGCGCGTCCGGCTCGGGGTAGAAGGTGGCGGTGTGCAGGCAATCGGGGGTGCGTGCGGCGAACTCGGCGGTCCAGTCGTTGAGCCAGGCGCCCATCTCCGGTTTGTGCGGGTACACCAGGGAGGTGAACGCCCGGATGCCGAAGTCGCGCAGGGTCTTCAGGCGCACCTGTTCGTCGTCGCGATAGGTGATCGGCCACGGTCGGCCCGTCAGTGGCCCCGCGGTGTCGAAGTAGGCCCAGACCTTGCGCATCACCTGGTCGGGCATGAAGTGGGTGTGGACGTCGATGATCGCGGGCAGCTGGTAGCGCGCGCGGAAGTCGGCGAGGTAGGCGACAGTGTCTACGGTCATGACTGCTCCGGGTAGAGGCGGCGGGCCAGGGCGCCGACGCGGGTGACGAGGCGTTCGAAGAAGACGGCGGGGTCGGTGCCGATCACGATGTCGGCGTTGGGTTCTCGGCCCCACATGCCCGCCCAGTCGGCGACCGTGGTGGCACGGGTGATGGTGCCGGCCAGTTCCACGTCGACGGTGGCCGGGCGGGTGGTCACCGAGGTCGGGTCGAGCGCGACCGCGGCCGCGAACGGGTCGTGCATGTGGGCCAGATATCCCAGGTCGTACTGGTGGTGGAAGTCGAAATAGAACCGCACCGCGTCGGTGAGATAGCGGATGATCGGATTGCTGGCCGCCGAACGGAATTCGGGGGGATCACCCGCTCCGACATGCTCGATCGGTGCGCTGCGTGCCGCCTGCGCGAGCAGGGCGAGGTGTTCGGGCAGCATCTCGATGGACTCGGTGATATCCAGCGCGCACACCAGCGGCCTGCGCTCCGGTGGCGCCGCCGAGAAGGCGTCGAACACTTCCTTGGCCGCTTCGGGGTCGACGTGGATGTTCCACTCGTTGGTCGGAGTCGTATTGCCGGGGTGGTTGAACGCGCCGCCCATGATGACGAGACGGTTCAGCAGACGCGGCAGCTCGGGTTCGATGCGCAGGGCCAGTGCGAGATTGGTCAGCGGACCGGTACACAGGCCGATCACCTCGCCCGGCGCGGCGTGAACCAGGTCCACCCAGAGCCGGGCCGCCGATCGAGGCGACAGCGCACGCGAGGACACAGGCAGCACGGCGTAGCCGAGTCCCTGCGGACCGTGGGTGTCCTCGGTGGTGCGCAAGGGCACGGCGAGCGGTTCGGGGGCGCCGAGCGCCACCTCGATCTCGGGTGCCCGGCCCAGGTCGAGCATCGCCAGGGTGTTCGCCGCGACCTGGGCGCCGTCCACGTTGCCCGCGGTGGCCGCGATGCCGATGATCTCGGCGTCGTCGCAGGCCAGCAGATACAGGATGGCCAGGGAGTCGTCGATTCCGGTATCGACGTCGAGGATGATCTTCTGCGGCACGTCATCGAGAGTAGCCGCGGACCTGTCGAGGTCCGCGGCCAGTCTGCGGGTGGGTCAGTAGGTCGGGAGGGCGAATTCCTCGGTGTGGCCGAAGAAGATCTTCTTGGTGAGCGGACGCATCGGGCGCGACATCATCAGCCGCACGTTCGTCTTGGCGAGCCGCGTCAACAGCGGGGACTTCGGGATCATCATCGCCATGCCGCCACCGGGGATCTCCTTGGCCTTGTCGAGGAACGGCGAGATCTTGTCCTGGTAGCGCTGCTGCGCGGCGGCCAGATCGTCCGGGGTGGCCGCGATCTCGGCGGCCAGGATGTAGGCGCCCACGATGGCCATCGCGGTGCCCATGCCGGTCAGCGGTGAGCCGCAGTAGCCCGCGTCGCCGATCAGTGTCACGCGCCCGACGGACAATTCGGGAACGTCGACGCGGGCGACTTCGTCGAAGTAGAAGTCGGGGGTGGATTCCATCGCAGCGAGGACGGCGGGAGCATGCCAGCCCGCGTCGCCGATCGTCTTCCTGATCAGCGCGCGCTGGGCGTCGACGTCGCGGCGCAGCGCCGGGTCCGGCTCGGTGCGCATGGTGATGATCGCCTTGGCGGTGCTCGGGTCGGCGTCGGGACGGATGCCGAGCATGGCGCCGGGCACCAGGCGCATGCTGAACCAGCCGGGCTCCACATCGGCGGGCTTGGGCATGGTGAAGAAGGCGCCGTAGCCGCCGAGGTTGGTGCTGAACTTCTCCTCGGGCCCGAAGACCAGTCGCCGCGTCGCCGAGTGGATGCCGTCGGCGCCGATCACCAGGTCGAACCGTTCGGTGGCCCCGGAGGCGAACGTGACGTCCACGCCGGTGTCGTCCTGGACGACCTGGTCGATCCACTCGCCGTAGCGGTAGTCCAGCTGACCGTTGTCGGCGGTGGCCAGCGCGTCGAGGAGCACTTGATTGAGGTCGCCCCGGGTGATCTCGATTTCGGCGACGGCGCCCTGCCCGTCGAAGTCCTCCATCGCCATCCTGGCGTAGATCTTGCCGTCGCCGTCGATGTAGGACATGCCGCGCTCGTCGAGCTGGTACTTGGCGATGCCTTCCATCAGGCCCATCCGCTCAGCGGCTTCCTTGCTCGGGCCACGCAGGTCGACGGCCTGGCCGCCGGGGCGGGGGGCCGCGGCGCGCTCGACCACGGTGGTGCGAATGCCGGTGCGCAGCAACTGGAGTGCGACCGCGTTGCCGGCGATGCCGCCGCCGGAGACGAGAACGTGGAGGGTGCTGGTGATGCTCATGATGGTGGTTCCCCGTCTGATGTACGAATGTCTTAGACATATGTCTAACAGAGATTGGCACGTATGTCTAGAACAAATGTCTTAGACGGTCGGGTAGGCTGCTGAGCATGGGAAACAGAGAAGACCTACTGGCGGGGGCGCGCAAAGTGATTCTCGAGCGCGGCGTCGCGAAGGCGACCGCGCGTGATATCGCCGCCGCGGCGGGGGTGAGCCTGGCCGCGATCGGCTACCACTTCGGGTCGAAGGATCGCCTCGTCACCGAGGCGTTGAGCGAGGCGCTCGGCACCGGGATGGGCGATGCGATGGACGAGCTGATCGCCGCGGGCACCGGCAAGTCACCGCTGGAGGGGCTCGCGCTGCTGTGGAACGGGATGCCCGAGGTGTTCGCGGGCAATCACGAGGCGATGCTGGCCAGCCTGGAGAACATCGTGCGGATCGTGCGCTCCGACGACGCACGAGCGCAGCTGGGCGACCAGCTGTCCGGGGCGTTCGCCGACCTCGGTGCCCATGTGCAGGCGGCCCACCCCGAGCTCGACGCGGCACAGGCCGCGGCGATCGGGCGGATGTATTTCGTGATCGCCCAGGGGCTCGGGATGCTGTGGCTGCTGGACCCGGGTGAGGTGGCTGTCGATGGCGATCAGCTCACTGTGGCGATCCGGGCGCTCGCGGGGAAGTGACCCGGCTGGTCACGGGCGGTGGTAGTGATCGCGTGCTTCGACCCAGAACGGTTGCGCTGATCCGTAAGGTGGTGCGGGCCAGCGATAGTCGTCGTAGTCGGCGAATGCCGGTGCGGCCGTGACCAGTTCGCTGTGCGTGACTGTCGACGCCGGGTCCGGCGGTGTCGGCGGGGGGTGGCCGGGGCAGCGGTCGTCCGCGGTCAGGAGCCAGGATGCGGTGCGTGCCAGGGAAACTCGGACGTTGCGGCCGAACCCGTCGTCGGCGCGAGCCAGCAGGGCATCCATGACGGCGGCGGCCAGCAGGTAGCCCGACCCGTGGTCGAGTGCCTGGGCGGGCAGTGCGCCGGGCCGATCGGGCGCTCCCTCGAGCAACGAAATGCCGGACACCGCCTGGACGATGCTGTCGAAGCCCCGTCGCTCGCCCCACGGCCCGCTCGTACCCCAGGCCGAGACCGTGGCCTCGATCAAGCCGGGACGTCCGGCGGCGCGGACACCGGCCGCGGCGAGTGCACCCGGGCGGTAGCCGGTGACCAGTACATCGGCCTCGTCGAGGAGGATCTCGAAGGTCGCCAGGTCGGTGCGCAGGTCGAGCAAGGTCGAGCGTTTGCCCTGGCAGTTGTCGGAGAACTGCCAGTCGATTTCGGGCAGGTGCGGTGGGTCGATCCGCAGCACGTCGGCGCCGAGCAAGGCCAGCGTTCGGGTGGCCACCGGGCCCGCGAGGACGCGGGTGAGGTCGAGCACGCGAAGGCCGGTCAGCGGTCGCTCGACGGTAGCGGCGCGCTCGCCCGCACCTGGCCACGATGTGATGGATGTGCGGGCGTCCCGGGCGTCGACGGCGACCAATGCTCCGAGAGCGGCCGCGCGGCCCATCGGGCTTTCCGCCCATTCGCCCTCGGTGCGGACTCGTGCCGCGATGGCGCCCACAGCCGCGGCGGCATCTTCGATCTCGGCGCCCTTCATCGCGGAAAACCGGGCGGTGAGCTGGGCGGCGTCACCGGCTGCCGGGAGGTCGAGCGCGCGCAGCAAGCGCTGGCGGTGATGTGGGTAGTTCGCGTGGGTGCGCACCCATCCGTCGGCGGTGGGAAAGAAGCCGGACAGCTCGGCGAAGAACGCGGGCGCGCTACCGCCCCGCCGGAACAGCCGTTCACTGCTGAACGCCGCGGTCACCCGGTCGGCATCGAGGCGAACGGGGCGCGCGGGCAGGCCGCGTGCGACTCTGATCCGGTTGGCGGCCGCGCTCACTGCCGCGACCGAACCCGCCGCGAGCGCCCACACCGGTAGGGTGGCCGCCAACCGCGCACCGGGATCCGGCACGTCGGCATCGCTCGACGGCGGGAGTCCCAGTCCCGTCTCGTAGGCGTGGACGAGCTGCTGCGCGGTGGTCACATCGACCAGCCTAGTTGCGGTGGAGAGGGTGAGGAGTGTGATGTGGGCGTGAATACGGCTGCGACGGAGTGGGTTCGGATCCTGCGATCGGAGGCGGCGGCCCGCGGGCGGGTGACGTGTTTCCCGCCCGGCGGGGGATCGGCGACCTTCTATCGGGAGTTGGCGCGACACATCGGCGCCGGCGTCGAAGTGACGGCAGTGCAATATCCGGGCAGGCAGGACCGGCTCGGCGATCCGACGATCACCGACCTGCATCTGCTCGCCGACCGGATCGCCGCGGACATCGCGCGGCAGCCGGGACCGGCCCGTGCGCTGTTCGGGCACAGCATGGGCGCGACCGTGGCCTACGAGACCGCACTGCGACTCGCCGCCGCCGGGCAACCGCCCCGCGTCCTCATCGTCTCCGGTCGTCCCGCACCGGAATTCGTCGAAACCGGACAGCTACACAGAGGATCGGACAC
Organism: Nocardia sp. NPDC058114; assembly: GCF_042884695.1. Taxonomy (NCBI): domain Bacteria; kingdom Bacillati; phylum Actinomycetota; class Actinomycetes; order Mycobacteriales; family Nocardiaceae; genus Nocardia; species Nocardia sp. NPDC058114. Next base: position 1,780,322 of record NZ_JBHVTK010000001.1, read on the forward strand.
CGCGCTCATCGACGAGCTGGAGCGGCTGGCGAACGATCCCGCACCGGTGCGACTGCTGCGCACCGAACCGGGCCTGGCCGATCTCGTGCTGCCCGCCGTGCGGGCCGACTACCAGGCGGTCGAGACCTATCGGCGTCGGCCGGGAGCACAGCTGAGCTGCCCGGTCGTCGCCTTGGTGAGTACCGAGGATCCGACGACCACGGTGGACCAGGCCGAACAGTGGCGTGCGGTCACCGACGGGCCGTTCAGCCTGCGCACGTTCGGTGGCGGGCACTTCTACCTCGACGAACAGCACGCCGCGGTGGCGCAGGAGATCACACGGCACGTGAACTGAGCCGGCGCTGGTGCAGGCGCGCGTAGCCCAGCCACGACACGAGCACCGCCAGCGCCGCCAGTGCCCGCACCAAGCCGAGCGCGCTGTCGGGGTAGATCACCCCGGTGAGGTAGTGGTCGATGAAGCCGGCGGCGGGCAACTCGCCCACCCCCGCTTGCCTGCGCGCCCAGTTCTCGGCGTAGGTGAGCGGGCAGTCGAAGCCGATCAGGATGGTGCCGAAGCCCCATGCCACGGCCAGTGCGTGCAGGCCGATCGTGCGGGGCCATCGCCACGCCAGGAAGCCGCCGGCGACCACGTACGCGATGAACGCGACGTGGGTGACGGCGAGAACGTCGGCCAGCACCCGGAACGGCACCTATTCAGGATATGTACCGTGCTCCCCGGGCGGCATCATGATCATCATTCCGGTTCGGCATCGCTTGCGTCACCAGGGTGAAGGCCGGTAGTCCTTGAGGAAGCAGCCGTAGAGGTCCACGCCGTCCTCGCCCTGCACGATCGGGTCGTAGACGCGGGCGGCGCCGTCGACGAGATCGAGGGGTGCGTGGAAGCCCTCCTCGGCGAGGCGGACCTTGGTGAAGTGCGGGCGTTCGTCGGTGATCCAGCCGGTGTCGACCGCGGTCATCAGGATCGAGTCGGCCTCGAACATCTCGAGGGCGCTGGTGCGGGTGAGCATGTTGAGCGCGGCCTTGGCCATGTTCGTGTGCGGGTGCCCCGGGCCCTTGTAGCCGCGGCCGAACTGGCCTTCCATCGCCGAGACGTTGACCACGTACTTGCGCCGGCCTGCCGCGGCGGCCAGGGCAGGGCGCAACCGTGACACCAGGATGAACGGCGCGACCGAGTTGCACAGCTGCACCTCGAGCAGCTCGGTGGCCTCCACCTCGCCGACGGTCTGCACCCAGCTGTTGGTGTGCGCGAGGTCGGGGACAAGACCACCGGCGTCGATGGCCACGCCCGCCGCGATCCGCTCCGGGGTGGCCGAACCGGCGACCAGCGCGAGTTCGGCGACATCGGTGGCCGACAGCGACGGCGTGAGGGAGGCGGTGAGTGCGGTCGGGTGGGCCTGCATGGTCTTGCCGAACGTGACCATCTCCGGCAGGACGCCCGCGGGCAGCGGCGCGGTCTCGGCGTCGACCAGCGCGCTGTAGGCGCCGGCCGATCGGCGCACCGTCTGGGCCGCGTTGTTGATCAGGATGTCGAGGGGGCCCTGGGCGGCGACGTCGTCGGCCAGCGCCACGACCTGCGCGGGGTCACGCAGATCGATGCCGATGATGCGCAGCCGGTGCAGCCAGTCGGCGCTGTCCTCCATGGCGGCGAAGCGACGGATCGCGTCGTTGGGGAAGCGAGTGGTGATGGTGGTGTGCGCACCGTCGCGCAGCAGCCGCAACGCGATGTACATGCCGATCTTGGCGCGACCGCCGGTGAGCAGGGCGCGTTTGCCGGACAGGTCGGTGCGCGCGTCGCGCTTGGTGTGGCTCGCTACCGCGCACTCAGGGCACAGCTGGTGGTAGAACGCGTCGACCTGGGTGTACTTCTGCTTGCAGATGTAGCAGGGACGCGCCTTGAGCAGGGTGCCCGCGCTGGCGCCCGTGGTGGACGAGCTGATCGGGATGCCCGCGGTCTCGTCGTCGATGCGCTGCGGGGAGCCCGTCGCGGTCGCGGCGATGACGGCGCGGTCGTTCGAGGAGATCTGCTCCCTGGCCTCGATGCGACGGCGGTGCTTGAGCTTTTTGAACATGTGCCCGACGGCGCGCTGCACGGCGATGGAGTCGGGATGTTCCTTCTCCAGCTGCCCGGCGCGTTCCAGTACCCGCAGACAGGTCGCCAACTCGTCCGGATCGATCATGTTCTCGGTCATCGGGGAGTGCGACATTCCTTCGTGCGGGAGCGGTGGACGACATCTATTGTCGCATTGGCCGCGCGAGCGACCCGCTGGGTATCGTGATGGGCCGTCGTCGCAACCGTGCGACGGCTATCGAACTCGACGGAGAACCGCGATTTCCCCGCTGGACACCGACACCGCAGACGCGCCGCGCAGGCGCAGGCTCGAACCCGACGAGCGACGAGCGCAGATCCTGGCGTGTGCCATCGATATGTTCGGTGAGCGGCCCTACGCGGCGGTGTCGACCGCGGAACTGGCCCAGCGCGCGGGGGTGGCCCGTGGCCTGATCAACCACTACTTCGGCAACAAGCGCGACCTGTATCTGGCGGTGGTGCGCCGCATGGTGACTCTGCCGCGTCAGGACAAGGTGTCCATTCCCGACGGCACACCGGGTGAGCGGGTCGACGCGATCGTGGGCTGGCTGCTCGACACCATCGCCGAGCACGGCACCACCTGGGTGAAGGTGACCAGCCACGAGGGCGTCGGCGACGACCCCGAGGTGCAGCAGATCCTCGATCAGGCCGACGATGCCGCCGCCGAACGCATGCTGGTGATGATCGGGCGCGCCGATCTGGCAGACAGTGCACGTTTGCGCGCGCTGGTCCTCGCCTACGCGGGACTGGTGAAAGTCGCCGGGCGCGAATGGATCACCCGCGGCACCCTCACCAGGGCGCAGGTGCATCAACTGCTGGCCGACACCCTGCTCACGATGATCACCGTGACGATTCCCAGCGTGCTGATCACCGAGCCGGAACCGACCGTGGAATCGGGCGAGCGCTAGGAATCGAGCGCGCGATTCGAGCGCCGCATCGCGATCGCGGCGGCACTGTAGCGCTGGGGTCCGGCATGGCCGGGCGCGTGCCCGGTGCGGCCGAGCATCTGCTCGATCTTCTTCTCCCGGTGATGCTCGAACATCAGCGCACCGACACCGCCGCCGAGGAAAAGTAACGTCATGATCCCGGCCAGTACGGCCCATCCGGTGTGCTCGGTACCAGCCGCGACGAGGGTGCACGCGAGCCCCACCACCCCGATCGCACACATGATGATGCCGGGAACGTTGTAATCGTCGGCCAGCAGATCACCGGCTTGGGCATGCCAGGCGCGGTCTGCCGACGGCGTGCTGTCGGACATGAGTCCTCCTCGCGAGCTCAGGGGTGCGCGCAACGGTGCACTTGATGACCAGCATGAACCTGTTCCGTCCGCCGGGGTAAGGGTGTTAGCCGGTTCGTTACCAGGGCGCTCGCGCGAGTTGACACGTTATGTCACTGTGACCCTATTTCGCGTTTGAGCTGTGCTACTGGGCTGTGAGTCCTTATTCTCGTCGCGTAACCCGGCGCCGCACCTGTTTCGTTGTGCGCCCGGGGAGATCGGAGAGGGACCCGGGGTTGATGGCACGGTACGAGGAATGGGATGACGACCCCGAGCAGGAGTCCGACGATCGGCGTTGGGACGGCCAGCGCTGGCCGCAGGTGAGCGCGGACAGTGCGACCGGCGGTCGCCGCGGTGACCAACCGCGCGTGAATCCGTACTCGATGGTGGCACTGGCCGCCGCGCTGGTGCTGCTGTTCCCGATCGCGATCGTGTTCGGGCTGCTGTCGTTCGGGCATCCACGCGGGCGGGGGATCGCGGTGCTGGCACTGCTGCTCGGTATCTCCGAGGTGGCGGTCGCGGCAGCGATCGGGCTCGCCGTTTTCGGCGGGTTGGACGTGTCGATGCCGGCTCTCGCCCAGTCGGCGGCGACCACGACGCCGACGCCGGTGTCGGTGACCTCGCACACGGCACCGACGGTGACCGAGGCTGTCCCGGTGACGAGCCCCGCGGGCGGCGGCGAGAAGAGCGGCGTGGTCGAGAAGGGCACGGAGTGCACCGCGGAGAAGGCCGGTCTGCTCGGCGTCGCGGCAGACGGTGCGACATTGCTGTGTCTGCGCGGACCGAGTGGTCATACCTGGTCGGGGCCGTTCAAGGTATCGGGGTCCTACTACACCGCGGGGGCGAAATGCGATCCCTCGGTGGACAAATCGGGCCGTACCTCCGACAACCACGCGCTTGTGTGCGAGGGCAAGGGCAGCGCCGCGGTCTGGTCGCTGTGGACCACCGAATAGGTTCTCACTCCTTCTTGGCCCGGCTCGGTTGCACGCGCGGCGGCTCGTTGGGCATCTTCGGATACTGCGGTGGCCACGGTGCGTCCATCAGCCCCGCTGCCATGTCGCGCTCCGACATCGTCAGCAGCGGTTCGATCGATTGCGGTGCCCGGTTCGCCCAGGGATCACCCGACTCGGCGAGGCGGGCGGGCACGGTGGCCAGCGTGAGCTCATCGGGGACGACGGTGTCGAGTTCGGCCCAGGTGATCGGTGTCGACACCTGACCGCCGACCTTCGGTCGCACCGACCAGGCGCCGAACACGGTCTTGTGCGGGGCGTTCTGATTGAAGTCGATGAACACCCGCGAGCCGCGTTCCTCTTTCCACCACTGCGCGGTGATCTCCTCGGGATGCCTGCGCTCGAGCTCCCTGGCCAGCGCCACCGCGGCGGCCCGCACCTCGTAGCCGTCCCAGCGCGGTTCCAGCGCCGCGTAGATGTGCAGGCCACGTGAGCCCGAGGTCTTGATGGACGAGTCGACGCCGAGTTCGGCCAGCAGTTCGCGGGTGAGCACCGCGGCCCGGCGCAGATCATCGAAACCGATGCCGGGCGAGGGATCGAGATCGATGCGTAGTTCGTCGGCGATCCGCAGATCCGGAACATGATTGGGCCACACGTGAAAACCGAGACAGCCCTGATTCACCGCCCACAGGATGTGGGCGAGATCGTGGGCCACCAGCGCGTCGCTGGTGGTGCCGTTGGGGGTGGACACCTCCACGGTCTGCAACCAGTCCGGCGCGGACTTCGGCACCCGCTTCTGGAACCACGATTTGCCCGACGCGCCGTCGGGATAGCGTTCCAGCAGTAGCGGGCGGCCACCGATCACACCGAGCAGCGGTTCGGCGACAGCGCGGTAGTAGTTGACCAGATCGAGCTTGGTCTCGCCGCGTTTGGTGAAGTAGACCTTGTCGGGATTGCTGATGGTGAGCGCCCGGCCGTCGATGTCGAGTTCTACCGCGGCGCTCATCGGCCGACTCCGAAGATCGCGTCGAGCTCGGCGGGCGCCACTTCATCGAGCTGGGCGTACGTGCACGAATCGGGGGTTCGGTCGGCGCGGAACCGCGCCAGCCGCCCGCCGTGGCGGAACCGTCCCGACTGCACGTGCTCGTAGCGCACTTCGGCGACCAGCTCGGGCCGCAGCGGCTCCCACGACAGATCCTTGCCCCCGCTCCAGCGGCTCTGCCCGCCGGGCATCTTGCCGTCGGCGTTCGCCTGCGCGGCGGCGTCGGCCCAGGTGCGCCACGGATGGTCGTCGAGCGCGTTCTCGCGCAACGGCGCCAGCTCGCCGAGCAATTCGCGGCGCCGGGCCGCGGTGAAACTCGACGCCACCCCGACATGGTGCAGATTGCCCTCGTCGTCGAACAGGCCGAGCAGCAGCGAACCGACGCCTTCGCCGTCCTTGTGCATCCGGTAACCGGCGACCACGCAGTCGGCGGTGCGCTCGTGCTTGATCTTGAGCATCACTCGCTTGTCCTGCAGGTAGGCCAGCTCGTCGGACTTGGCCATCACGCCGTCGAAGCCCGCGCCTTCGAAGCGGGTGAACCAGTCCTGAGCCACGTCGGGATCCTGGGTGATCGGTGTGAGATGGATCCGGCCGGGCGCGGCGTCGAGCAACGACTCGAGTTCGCGGCGCCGCTGCGCGAACGGTGCGGTGGTGAGATCGCGATCGCCGAGGGCGAGCAGGTCGAAGGCGACGAAACTGGCCGGTGTCTGCGCCGCGAGTTTGGTGACCCGCGACGCGGCCGGGTGCAACCGCTGCTGCAAGGTGTCGAAATCGAGGCCGTGATCGGTGACGACCACGATCTCCCCGTCGATGACGCAGCGTTGCGGCAGCGCCTCCTTCAGCAGCTCGGCCAGCTCGGGGAAGTACCGGGTGAGCGGGCGGTCGTTGCGGGAGCCGAGTTCGATCTCGTCACCGTCGCGGAACACGACGCAGCGGAAGCCGTCCCACTTCGGCTCATAGCTGAGTCCTGGCTCGCGCGGTAGCGACGGCGTCGACTTGGCCAGCATGGGGCGCACTGGCGGCATCACCGGTAGATCCATCCGATCCTCCTCGCGGGTGTGTTCACCCGTGTCGACGATGCGAGCACGCCCGATTCATCGGTGTGTGAGGCGATCGTAGGACGGGGGACCGACACGTGCGCGGACATCGAGTGCGTGCCTGTCGTGCTCGCCGAGTCCGCGCCGGAGTTCATCGGCGGGCGCGACAACCGCCCTGGCGTGAGATCAGCTGTCGAGCCAGCCGTGCTCGTCGGCGAAGGTGGTGAACCGGTCGCGGATGGTGATGATCTCGGCCGCGGTGAGCGCGGGGGACGCCTCCAGCAGCAATTCGGTGATCTGCTGACGCAGTTCGTCGGGACCGAGCCGGTCGCCGCCCTTGCGTGTCTTCGGAGCGGCGGGGGGCTGTCCGACCCCGGTCAGGTTGATCGCCTTGGGACCCCGATCGCCTTCGGTCACATCGAATTCGAACAGGCGACCCTGGCGCAACTCGTCCTCGTCGAGTCCGATGTCGTTGACGTGGACGAATACATCGGGCCCGCCGTCATCGGGCCGGATGAAACCGAAACCCCGTGAACCGTCGAACGACACCAATTTCCCGATGGACACCAACCAACTCCTCGCTCCGCTTCCCGTCGCTACTCTAACGCGGCTTTTGGGCGATTTCGCCCGGAAAGTGGATAGTCGGCGAAATCTTGGGATTCGCGATGCGGGCGGGCTGACCGAGCATGGTCACGATCCGGTAACTGCGTGTTCACATCGGCTCGTTAGCGTGGCTCACCTGTCGAAACTGTGTGGAGGTTGTAGACGCGTGTCGGACCCCGGTGTGGGGCGGAGATCGGGGGGATACGGCGCCGGCAGTGGCGTTTTGCCGGCGACGGCGCGCACCGGGAGCGACCCGGTCTGTGCGCGGCCCGCCGCGTCACCGGTGCTCGGCCCGCGACCGTGTCCGTCGCATGTGCCCCTGGCGCCCGCGCAGGAGCGGATGTGGCATGCGGCGCGACTCGGCCGGTCGGCGGATTGGAATGTCGCGCGGGCGATGCGCTTGCGTGGCGCGTCGGTCGACGTGGCAGCACTGCGAGCGGCGCTGAAACTTCTTGTCGGTCGCCATGTTCCGCTGCGGACCCGGTTTCCGGCGACCGAGCTGGGTCCGGCTCAGTGCGTCGTCGACCCCGACGATGCCGTCCTCGATGTGGCCGAATGCGGCGTCGGCGAAGCCGACCTCGCCCCCGCCGTCGCCGCGCTGGCCGGGCAGCCCTTCGACCTCGCCCGCGATCTGCCGGTGCGGGCGCGGCTGTTCGTGCTCGGGCCCGACGATGTGGTGCTCGCCCTTGTCGTGCACCACATCTCGGTCGACGGTCGCTCGATGGGCCCGCTGATCCGCGACCTCGTTACCGCCTATCTGGCCTGTCGCGCCGGCACCACCCCGCACTGGCCGCCGCTGCCGATCAGCTACATCGACTACACCCTGTGGAAGCACGAGCAGCTCGGCGAGTTCACCGACGAGTGGAGCCGAGCCACCCATCAGCTGCGGTACTGGGCCAATGCGCTGGCCGGCCGCCCGGCCCTGCTGGACCTACCCGCGCGTGAGCTCCCCGCGGCCCCGATCGACCCGGTTGCCGGTGCGCTGCTGCCGATTTCGTTCGACGCCGAGACCCATGCCGGGCTGCTGCGGATGGCGCAGGAGGGGCGGGCGAGCCTGTTCATGGTGTTGCAGACCGCGTTCGCGCTCACCGTCGGCGCGTTCGCGCGCAGCGCCGATGTCACGGTCGCCACAGCGGTTTCGGGTCGCGATCACCGCCTGCTCGACGATCTCGTCGGCAATTTCTCCGCTGATGTGCTGATGCGCGTGCGCCTCGACCGTGCCGCCGATGTCGGCGAACTTCTCGAGCAGGTGCGCCGGGTCGCGCTCGCCGCGTACGCCCATCCCGACACCCCCAACCCACGCCTCAAGCGCTGCCTGCCGCAGGACGCGGCGCTGCCGCTGTTCCAGGCCACACTCATCCTGCAGCGAGCCGGGGCCCCACGCATCGCCGTCGAACACCTTCCTGCACAGGGGCTTTCGATCACCGAGTTGCCGACCGGGGTGGTCAGGGCCAAGCATGACCTCGAGTTCGGGCTCACCGACCACTACGATCCACTCGGCGCGCCCGCCGGGGTCGACGGGTCGTTCATCTACCCGATCGCCCGGTTCGACGAGGCGACCGCGCAGCAGTTCGTGGCGCGCTTCCGTGCGGTCGTCGGGCTGCTCGCCGATGGGTATCGCGGACCGCTCACGGCGCTGCTGGCGACCACCGGTCGCGGTCGTGCGCTGAGCACCGCGCGCCGCGCCACCAGGGTGCTCGTCTGATCAGCCGCCGCGCTCCATCGCGTATCCGGCGTCGCGCCACGCGACGATGCCGCCCGCGAGGCTGTATGCGTCGTAGCCCGCGCGGTGGGCCACCGCGGCGAAACGCAGCGAGGTTTCCCCGACCGGGCACACGAACACCACCGGCCGTGACCGCGGAAACGGCACGCCCTGGGTGAGCATCTCGTCGAGCTGGTCGTCGCGGATGTTGAGCGCGCCGGGGACATGCCCGACGCGGTAGGCCATCGCGCCGCGGGTATCGACGACGGTGGGTCTGGCGGTGCGGTCGAGTTCGGCCAGCTCAGCGGGAGACAGCGTCGGCGCGGTGTCGTCGGGGCTCGGGGGTGCGGGCCCGGTGGGCTTGCCGAACAGCTCCGGCCTGCGTTTGGCGAGATAGGACAGATACGGTTCGATCCGGTCGCACACGATCAGCACAGCCACCAGTGCTCTGCCCTCGGGGCGCGGTGCCGCGGCCAGGGTGCGAAGGGCGGCGCAATAGCCCGCGCCGCTGGTGGGTCCGGCGAGTACGCCGTAGCCGCGCATCAGGTCGAGGGTCGACTCGATGGCCGCGGCGGAGTCGACGGTGACGATCTCGTCGTAGAAATCGGGCCGGAACAGCCCGACGTCCCACATCTCGCGCTCGGAGCGGATACCGGGGATGAAATCGAAGCGGTCCGACACCACCCCGACGGTGCGCAGGTCCGGATGGTGGGCGAGCAGGGCGGTCGCGGTGCCCCGGGTGGAGCCGGTGGTGCCGAGTCCGCCGATCAGGTAGTCCAGGTGGTCGATGCCCGCGTCCGCGAGGTCGGTGGCGATCTCGGTGCCGGTGCCGTCGTGATGGGCGGCGATATTGCGCTCGTTCGTGTATTGCGAGGGGTGATACCAGTGGTCGGGCGCCTGGCCGATGGTCTGTTCGATGACCGCCGAAACATCATCGGCGGCATGGGGATCAGGGCATTCGGACAGGCCGGGAAGTTCCACGATCTCGGTCCCGAGCAGTTGCAGCAATTGGCGGACCTCGCTCACCCGGATCCGATTGGTGACCGCGCGCAACGGGATGCCGTGCAGCGCGCCGAGTACCCGAAGCGCTTTGGCGGTGTTCCCGCTCGACGCCTCGATGAACGACTGCCCGCTTGCGCGGACGCGCTCGAGATCGTCGCGGATCATCGCCCAGGCAACGCGGTCCTTCACCGAACCGAAGGGGTTGTGCGACTCCAGTTTCGCGTACAGCTCGACGTCGGCCAGCCCGTGGACGGCGGGGTCCAGGCGCAGCAGGGGAGTGTTGCCGATCAGCTCGGTGATGTGGGTGTAGACCATCACCGGCCCCCGGGCCGATAGTCGGCATCAGGGCACAGAACGAACTGTCCTTCTCGCTGCAGCACAGCGACTTTCGCGGGTGTCGGGTGCATGCCGGCCTGCGCGGCCGACAGGTCCGTGTGGTAAGCGGCGGTATTGGGGAACACCACCGGATCGCCGGGGGACGGCAGCTGCGCGACTCGCACCTGCCGCTGGGTGATCAGGTCGCGCTCGAGACACAGGTGCCCGGCGAAATACACCCCGGCAGGCCGTGACTCGGCTACGTCGGTCAGCACGATCGGATCGATGAGCACCTCCTGGTCGGCGGCGGTGACGGTGTCGCGGCTGAGATCCAGATGGACCAGCGTCGCGCCGTTGCCCGCCTGTTTGACGAACTCGACCTGGGCCACGGTGATGCCTGCCTGGTCGACCAGCGCTTTGCCCGGTTCGAGCCACAGGTCGAGGAGATTGTCGGTGAGGACCGCCGCCAGCGCCCGTCCACCGTGCCCGGGCAACGGAGCGGCGAGCAGTTCGGCGAGGATGCCGGCGGCGGGTTCGGTATTGGCGTACTTGTGGAACACCGGTGCGCCGTGCACCATTCCCTCGGCGACGTGATAGCCGAAAGTGTTGTTGCCCCAGTGCATCGCGGGGCCACGCCCGAGCAGGCCCGCCCGCAGTGCGTGGTCGTAGGCGTCGTACCCCCCGGCATCGGCGGTGAAGACCTGGCGCAAGCCGCCGCCGATATCGAGCACCGTCGGCGTCAGGCCGTGCGCGTAGGCCCGTTCGATCAGTTCCAGACAGTCGCCCACGGCGTTGACCCGTTCCGCGGTGGCAGCGGTATCGAGGTGAAAGGCGAATCCCAGCAGCCGCAGCCGGTCGCGGTGACGTACCAGCAGCTCCAGCGCCGTGGCCATGTCGGCGAGATCGATCCCGAACCGGCTCGGTGAGCTGCCGGAGAAACCCGAAATGCGTAGCAGTACCGGGACAGCCGCCGCCGGTGACGCCAGCTCGGCCAGGGTCGCGAGTTCCCAGAGGTTGTCGACATTGATCGTCGCCGTGGCCGTCACCGCGGCCCGCAGCATCGTGGCGCCCTTGGGGCCGGTCACCTCGATGCGATCGGCGGGAAATCCGGCGGACAGCGCGGAACGCAGTTCCCCCGTGGACGCCACGTCGACGGCGATTCCCGCGTGCGCGGCCGTGTGGGCGAACGCCACGGAGCGATTCACTTTGTGCGCATAGCAGATTCGATGCCGGACCGCTCCCGCGTCGAGCACGGCGCGCAGTGCGGCGAGGTTGGCGGTGAAGATCTGCGGGAACACCAGATGCACGGGGGAGCCGTAGCGGCGCAGGGCGGCGCGCACGCCGTCGCGATCGGCGAGGAACGCGGCGACGAGCGGATGCAGCGCGGCGGGAACGGCGGGCGGGATCATCCCACCGACGCGCCGGGCACCTGCGCCGGCACGTCGTCGACCGGGTTGTAGCCGCCATCGCGCAGTGCCTCGAAGACACGGAACCTGTTGCGCGGACTGCGGATCCGGGCGATCACCCGCTTGGACTCCAGATCGATCTCGACGACCGGGATCTCCATCGACTCGAGCAGGGCGGTGATCGTGCGGACGCAATGCCGGCAGCTCATATCGGGGACGTAGAAGACGCCGTCGTCGCCGGTGGGGGCGGTACCCGGCTGTTCCTCGGTCGGGTCCTCGAGCACTTCCACCGAGCCTGTCAGCGCGGCGAACGTCTCGACGAACCGATCGACGACCGTGGCGAGGACGTGCACATCGGCGCCGTCGATATCGTGTTGGGTCGCCGCGAGACAGGTGGGTCGCGTGTCGGCGGGCAGCAGCGCGTATTGCCGTGAGATCAGGTCGAGGTCGTCGTGGTATTTCGCGACGGCCGCTTCGGTCTCGAGTCCCTCCTCGCCGGTCGCGCGCAGCATCACCGCGTGCGCGTCGGCGATGGTGGCGTCTTTCATCGCACGCAGGACGGCGATCGAGTCGGCGGTGTAGCGCACGGACCCGTCGGGCTGGGTGGCAAAGCGCACCGGGATCATCCCGCGCCGGAATGTCGATGCCTGCAGTTCCCAGAACCAGCGGGTGGCGACGGCGGTGAAGATGCCGCAATCACGCATGCCGGTGGCGAATTCGACGAGCCCGCGATAGGGGGTGTCGGCGGCGATCAGCCCGTGCTGGACCAGTGCGCGCCCTGTGGCCTCGATACCGACCCGGAAGATCTCGTGCGGATCGTGATCGGTGGTGGTCGCGCGAAGAACGCCGTGATCGTGGGCGGACAGGGCCGCAGCGCGCGCCGGGAGTTCGGATGCCGCCAGCGAATGCCACAGCGCGAGGACTGTTTCCCGCGCGAGCACCGCGAGTTCGGGGCCCGCGCCCGCGGTGTGGAAGTACCCGGTGTTGGGAATTCCCGCGCTGTCGGTCCACGTGAGGCGATGGGTCGCGCTGGTCACCTGATCCGGGCGGCAGGGGCGCATGAACCGTTCCAGGTACATCCGCTGGGACTGTGTCAGCGCGGCACCCGATTCAGGCTGTAATGCTGTGGCACGGTAGGTGATTCGGGCCGGAGGCGGCGGTTCGGTGGCGGCGAACAGTCCGGGAGCGGCCAGGCGGGCCAGTACCCGGGACGCGGCGCGACGATCGTAGTGCTGCACGGTGGGCGAGCCCATCGTTCCTCCTCGGCGTCGGGGGCTTGAAGGACAGGTTGTTCAGCGCCCGTCACCGGCGAGGCCGGCCACGCAGGCGACGAATCGGTCGATCTCGTCGAGGGTGTTGTAGAGGTGGGTACTCACCCGCACCGAACCGTTCCCGGTGTCGGCCGAGGGCACGCAATGCGCTCCGGTTCGCACCAGGAATCCGGCATCGGCCAGGACGAACCCGAGGTCGGCGGCGCTGATCGCGTCGAGGGTGAACGAGACGATCCCATAGCCGACGGCGCAGGTGGCGTGTGCCGGCCCGGGGAGGAAGTCGAGCCCGGGGACCTCGCGCAGGCCGTCGATAAGCCGCAGGGTGAGCACCCGGTTGTGCTCGGCGACAGCGAATCGGTCGAGCTCGTCGAGCAGGTCGAAAGCCGGTGCGAGGGAGAGGATCCCGGGGATGTTGTGGGTACCGCCTTCGAGCAGCTCGGGCATTCCGGTGGTGACGAGACCGTCTTCGGTGATCCTGACCCCGGTGTTCCCGCCGGGAAGGAAGGGGCGCAGCCTGGCGTGCACCCGGCGGTGGCAGTACAGCAGGCCGATCCCGGGCGTACCGAACATCTTATGTCCCGCGAAGACCGCGAAATCGGCTCGCAGCGCGGTGACGTCGACCGGCAGGTGCCCTCCGCTCTGCGAGCAGTCGAAGCACAGCAGGATCTCGGGGTCGATCCGGCCGTGCAATTCCTCGAGGGTGGTGAGCCCGCCGTACACGTGATGGAGATGGCTGGTGGTGATCAGACGGGTGCGCGGACCGACCCGCGCGAGGATGTCGTCGATGTCGGCTTCGCCGGTAGCGGTGCTGCGATAGGGCCGCAACACTATTCGGCGCCCGAACCTGGCGAGGGTGTCGCGCAGGTGGTGCCACGGCAGCACATTGGCGGCGTGATCGGCCGGGTTGTAGAGGATCTCGTCGCCGTCGTCGAGCTCGGCCAGGCCCCAACTGTGCGCGATCGCGCCGAGTGCGGCGGTGGCTCCACTGGTGAACACCATCTCGTCGCTGTGGTGCGCGCCGAGGAAACCGGCTGCCCGGGTACGGACGGCGGCGATCCGCGCCGACAGCGCGGTGGCCCAGCCGTAGGTGCCGCGGCCCGCGTTGGCGGTGTGCTCGCGGTGGTAGTCGGTGACGGCCGCGATGACGGTATCGGGCTTCTGCGTCGTCGCGGCACTGTCGAGATAGACCACCGCGGGATCGGCCAGGGCCGGAAACCGCGTGCGAATCGAGGCGGGCACCGGGGTGGGCGCGTGCCGGATCGCCGAGGCGGCGGCGAGCTCGGGCCGGACGGGGTGCACCCGCTCAACGATACGCACGTTTCTGGTACAGCTCGCGAAGAATTCTCAGGCGCAAGGCTTTTCGGTGTCGCCGGTCGGTGCCGGGCTCAGTAGTTGCCCTGCAGGTATTCGACGAGGTGTTCACGTTCGGCGGCCAGTTCGGTGATCTCGCTCTTCACCACGTCACCGATGCTGACGATGCCGATGAGCCGGTCGGACTTCACCACCGGCATGTGCCGGATCCGGTGCTCGGTCATCACATCGCGCAGCGAGGACACATCCTCATCGGGCCCACAGGTGCGAACCCGGGCGGTCATGATGTCGGTGACCGGCCGATCCAGCAGCGCGGCGCCGTGGGCGTGCAGATGACGCACCACATCGCGTTCGGAGACGATGCCCGTGATCACGGCACCATCGGGGGAAACGACCACCGCGCCGATATTGTGGTCGGCCAGCGCCGCGAGCAGGTCGCGCACGGTGGTCTGCGGCGGCACGGTCGTGACCGCCCTGCCCTTGTTGCGCAGGATCTCCGCTATCCGCATACGCGCACCACCTGTCCGGATCGATCGTCGCCCACCAGCATGACCTGTCGGAACCGGTCTGACCAGCACGAAGACGTTACGACCGCACTATTCGTCGTCCAGTCCCGCGGACAGGTACGCGGCAGCGGCCAGCCACTGACGGCACTGCGGACCATGGATGTCGTGTTGGCTCAGCATCTCGCGCGCCTGACGGTAGGTGAGCCCGTTCGGCTCGTCGCTACACGCCGTGGGCGGTGCGCCTGCGGCACCGAGGTGTCGCTGAAACGGACTGCTCATCGAGTCCCCTCCCATTCGGCGACGGGAGGCCCGCCCGGCTGGTGGAGCCGCGGTACCTCCCGGTGATCTTGCGGCCTGAGTCTACGGGCGGTTCGTTTTCGAATGCAAGCACATCTGCACGCTCGTTGCGGCCGTGTCGGCTCGCGATGGGGTTGCGGCGCTTACGAATTCAGGGGGCTGGACGAGACGGTCGGCGCCTGGCCGCGGTCATGACGCCGGGAAAGTACCGACCGGTGCGCGGTGGCGTTTCGCGTGTTAATGTCCCCATCGCGCAAGGCAGATGCAAGAACGTTTGTGCGTGCATCTGCAATTTTCGTACCGGTGGGCATCATTCGACAACGAGGAGTGCGGTATGTCCGGAATGCAGCATGATCAGCGTGAACGCCCGGGAGACGGTGCGTGGCGCAAAAGCACCTACAGCAACCCCAGCGGCAACTGTGTCGAGGTCGCCGAAGCCGCCGACGGCTCGGTCGCCGTACGCAACTCGCGCGACCCGCAGGGGTCGGTGATCTTCTACACCCGGCCCGAGATCGACGCATTCATCCGCGGCGCGAAGGCCGGAGAGTTCGACTACCTCACCGGGTAATCGGTAGGATCTGGGTCCATGACGGCTGAACCCGACGAGATCGGTCGCGTACAACCTGTTGTCGACCGTGGCCCCACCGTGTTGCGTATCGCGCTCGGCGGCCAGTTGCGCAAGCTACGCGAGGGCAAAGGCATCACCCGCGAGGCCGCGGGCGACGCGATCCGCGGCTCGCACGCCAAGATCAGCCGACTCGAGCTGGGCCGCACCGGTTTCAAGGAACGCGACATCCGGGATCTGCTCACGCTCTACGGCGTGCACGACCCGGTGGAACGCACCTCGTTCTTCGAGTTGGCCAGGCAGGCAAGCGAACCCGGCTGGTGGCATCGCTACAGCGACCTGCTGCCGTCGTGGTTCAGCACCTACCTCGGGCTCGAGCAGGCGGCCAGCCAGATCCGCACCTACGAAGCACAGCTGGTACCCGGCCTGCTGCAGACGCCGGAGTACACCAGGGCGATCGTCACCCTCGGTTTCGACGACGCCGAAACCGACCGCCGGGTCCAGGTTCGGCAGTTACGCCAGGATGTCCTGCGCCGGGTCGACCCGCCGGTGGTGTGGGCGGTGATCGACGAGGCAGTGCTGCATCGTCCGATCGGCGGACGTGACGTGCACCGGGCCCAGCTTCGCTACCTGGCCGAGCTCTCGGAACTGCCGAATGTGACGGTGCAGGTGCTGCCGTACTCGGCGGGCGGGCACGCGGCGGCGGGTAGTTCGTTCAGCATTCTGCGCTTCGGCGAGCCGGAACTGCCCGATATCGTCTACCTCGAGCAACTCACCAGCGCGCTCTACCTCGAGCGCCGCCAGGACCTCGCGATGTATCTATCGGTGATGGATCAGCTCAGCGTCCAAGCCGAACGGCCGGATCGCTCACGCGAGATACTGCTGTCCTACTCCGAGCGGGACTGACAGCCGAGCGGAGCTGATCGGTCGGGCGGAATCGAACACACGGAGAGCTGATCGGACTGCGCGCGAGGGGCGGGACAGTCGATCGGTGGATACCGATTCGTAGTCAGTACCGGATACAGCCGGCGGCGATACGCCAGAAAGTATCGGGAGTCAGCGTTTGCAGATCCCAGTCATCGGCCAGTTCGTGCGCAGTGGTCACGATTCGGTCGATATCGAAATCGTTGCGGGTCGCCGCGCCGGTGGATTCCACGGCATCGATGACGAAGGCGACCGCGCTTTCCCTGGACCATCGAGCGGAGCCTGGGTGATCGGCCGCCGCGCGATCGGCGAGGCCGAAACGGCCCGTGGTGTTGTTCATGTGAATGCCCCTGTGCTTCTCAGGCAGTGGCAAACCCAAGGCAATCCTGGCCCCGGGTGTGCCGCTCGCGGCCTCCCCTGACTGTCCCCTGAATTGTGTTGCGGCCCTGAGTTTAGGACGGGGAGACTTTCAGATGCAAGCACATCTGCACGATCGATTCCGTCTCGATGCGGTGCATTTCCCGGCTTCTGAGCGGCGAATCCAGGGTGGCGCCACCATCTCCGTCATATGTGGCGCTCGAATATCGGCGTGACCGGCGGCTGGCCGTGTTCATCAGGTGACGACAATGTGGCGCGAGTTGACGACAATGGCGTTCAACGGGCGAAATATGTTGTGATAGTTAATTTGTGGCTATCAAATGGCCGCGACCGCTGACTCGATCGTCTCCGATCCGGAGACCAGCTCCAGTGTGCGTCGAAAAGTGTTGTCCGCGACCAAGATCGACGCGAGTGTCGCGGCGACATCGGCGCGTGGCACCGAATCGCGCGGAATCGGCGGCGGTCCGAGCGTGATCAGACCGTTGCCTTCGGTGTCGGTGAGCCGGCCCGGTCGCAGGATCGTCCACTCCAGCTCGCGAGTCCGCAGGTCCTGCTCGGCGCGGGTCTTGGCGTCGATATAGGCGGCCCACACCTCATCGGTCCCCGGCGCGGGCGGGCTGCCCGCGCCCATCGTGGAGATCTGCACGAACCGCGTGACGCCCGTGTGCTCGGCGGCGTCGGCCAGTTGTACCGAACCGTTGAGGTCGACCGTGTACTTGCGCGCGGCACCGCTACCCGCGCCCGCACCCGCTGCGAACACCACCGCGTCCGAACCGGCGACCGCGGCCGCGAGGTCGGCGGGGGTGTCGCGTTCCATGTCGTAGATGACCGGCACGCCGCCGGTCGCGGCGATATCGGCGGCTTGGCCGGGTTCACGGATGAGGGCGTGGACGTGATCGCCGCGCCGGGTCAGGACCTGGGCGAGCAGGAGAGCGATTTTGCCGTGTCCACCGGCGATGACGATGCGCATGGGATGCTCCTATCAGCGTTCGGGGCCGCCGGGATTGCAGTTCGCCGCCACCGTGGCCTGATATCCGACGTCGGGGCGCCACGGTTCGAGATTCCAGCTCGGCTTGTCGGGCGCTACCATCCTGGCCCAAACCCAGTGGCAGACGAACTGGTCGCGCATCCCCGGCGCGTCGGCGTCGGCGTCGAGGGCACGTACTTCCTGCCACGCGAGTTCGTCGGTGCCGGGCGCGGCGGTCTTGCGGCCCGCCTGGGTGGGGAAGACGAGCAGACGGGGGCCGTCGACGTTCTTGGTCCAGGTCACGTGATCGATCAGGGGTAGGCCCGCGTAGGGGTCGAGGGTGGTGGTGGGCGGCGCGATGGTGGCGGGCACCCGCTTGGTGGTGGTCGTCGTCGGGGTGGTGGTGCTGGGTGGGGTGGCGACCTCGGTGGTGTCTGCCGAGCCGCAGCCGGTGAGGACGGCCGCCGCGGCCAGTGCGAGCGGGAACTGCCACCGTGTCACGAATGCCCTTTCTGTCACCGCGGGCCGAGCAGCGCCCGCCGTGCCAGCCTAGTGCGGCCGGCGGTGCGGCGCCGCGAGCGTCAGTGCCACAGCGACCGGCAGGGCAGCCGGCGCAGGCCGGGGCCGACATTGCCGTCGACGGTCACCAGCAGGCCGGAATGCACGGCCGCCGAGGTGAACTCCCACGCCTCGGCCTGGGTCGCGGCGTATTCCAGGACCAGTGCGTCCTCGGGGGTGGGGCCGTCGAAGTAGACCGTGATCCGCCGGGTCGGTATCTCGTTCGGGTCGATGCGGTGGAGGGTGGCGGCGATGTTCTCGTCGGTGGGAATCATGGCGTGCTCCTTTCGCCCCGGCACTGGTGAGCGCCTTCCTACTCGACGGTAGGTCTTGCACCATCGAGAGGAACACGTTCCGATTTCGCTTGGAGATCTCACAATCCACCTGTCGCCGCGGCGGTGCGCCCGCATATCGGCGTGCTGCCTCCGGTCACAACCACACACAGATGAGGTTGTGAGCTCCGCCGATGTTCGCGGCGACCCGTCGACGAGGAGCCACGGTACCGGCGAAGATCGGTCCCGACAGCAGCGACACGGGAGGGACAGCCGCATGATCTGGGATGCCGCGGCACGACACAGCAGGCCGGGCCGAACACTGTTGGTCTGCCTGGCGGCAGCGGTGCTCACCGTGGTCCCCGCCGCGGCAGGCCACACCACACCGCTGTACCCGACCGCCGACCCCGACCCCTTCTACAGCCAGCCGGCCGACCTGGCCGAGCACAAGCCCGGCGATGTACTCGGCGTACGGCAGATGCCGGCGCTGGCCATGTTCCCCGACACCACCATCACCCTGATCCAGTTCCGCTCCACCAATTCCGCGGGCGACCCGATCGCCGCGACGACGACGGTGCTGCAGCCGAACAACCACCGCACCGACGCCCCCGTGCTGTCATACCAGCACATCATCAACGGGCTCGGCACGCGCTGCTCGGTCTCCAAGGTCCTCTACACCGACGATCCGGATCTGATGGTGCGCGAGGCGGTGGCCTGGAACTACGCGCTCAAGCGAGGCTGGACGATGGCCGTGCCCGACCACCTCGGGCCGAATTTCGCCTACGGCGCAGCGAAATTGGGCGGCCAGGTGACCCTCGACGGTATCCGCGCGGTGCGCCAGGTCGAGCAGTTGCGGGTGAGTGGCAGCCGGGTCGCGATGGCGGGGTACTCCGGTGGCGGCATGGCGACGGCGTGGGCGGCGGCATTGCAGCCCGAGTACGCGCCCGAGCTCGAGATCGCGGGGGCGGCGATGGGCGGGGTGCCGATGAACCTGGTGTCGATGCTCGAGGGGCTCGGCTTCGGTTCACATCCCGTGTTCGGTCTCGCGCTGGCCGCGGGGATCGGGCTCGAACGGGAATACCCCCAACGGTTCCCGATCAGCGATCAGATGAATGCCAGCGGTTTGGCCGCCCGCGCGTCGATCCGTGACGCCTGCACCAACGACATCCTCGGGGCGGGAGCCGGGCGCGGCATCCTCGACTTCGCGGCCACCACCTCACTGGTGGAGGATCCCGAAGCTCGCGCTGTGGTGGAGGAGAACAGCCTGGAGCTGTATCCGGGCGCGCCGACAATGCCTGTCTTCGAATGGCATTCGCCGATCGACGGCCTCATCCCGGTCGACGCGATCACCTCCACCACTCATCGCTGGTGTGCCGCGGGCGCCAAGGTTGTCAGTCAGCAGACACCGACCCCGGACCATCTGACCGCAGCTGTGCTCGGACTGCCTTCCGCGCTGAGTTGGCTCGATGCCCGGCTGCAGGGGGAACCGGCGCCCAGCACCTGCTGAGCCGGTTCGATCGGCCCGGATCCGCTCGCCCCGAAGCGGATCCGGGCCGATTCGCGTCGCCATCGACGATTCTTGTTGCGATACAGCGGCATTGCGCACACGACTCGGGCACAACGCCGAAGTCGGTTCGCCGCGCCCCGTAGCGTGAAGGATCTGACGACGGCGCGGTGGGGGAGTTTCGGTAGGGGTCGGAGCACCGCATAGTGGCACGTCATCGACGAATCCGTTGCCACCCGAAGGCGTGTGTGCCATGAGATCTGTTCGAGTACTTATCGGTTCGGTGCTGCTGCTCGTCTCTTGTGCGGCAGGTACCGCGGCCGCCGAGCCGCCGCCGACCCAGGAATTCCCGGTGCCGCAGCTGGGGACACCCGGTTTCCTGCCCGATCTGCAGCGCTGGATCGACCAGGTGATTCCCTCGCCGATCCCGGCGAACGCCGCCGATCCGGCGGCCGAACTCGCGGCACTCCACGCGGCGGTGCTCCCGTCGGCGGTCGGCGATCCGATCTTCGACCAGTGGCCGGCCGGGCTCGACGAGTTGTCGCCCGGCGATCTGATCGAATCCCGCGACGTCACCGCGACCGCGGCCTGGTTGACCCTGGTCCCCATCCGCTCGGCGACGCTGCTGAAATTCCGCACCGACGACGCCCACGGCAGGCCGTCCTATGCCACTGCGACCCTGATCGTGCCCGCCACCGAGTGGACCGGGCCGGGGGATCGCCCTGTGCTGGTGAACAACCTGCCCATCGACGCGCTGGGTCGCAAGTGCACTCCCGGCTACTCGCTGGCGCACGGCCTGACATCGCAGTCGAGCTCGACAGAGTTCATTCCGCCGACGACGCAGCTGGCGGTCCTGCGCGGGTACGCGGTCCTGGTGCCCGACCACGAGGGCCCGTGGATGGCCTACGCCGAACCGTATGTCGCCGGGCACGCGGTGCTCGACGCGATCCGGGCGGTGCGCGGTGGTGACCCGGCGGCCTACGGCGACAGCCGATTCGCGATGACCGGCTATTCCGGTGGCGCCATCGCCACCCACGGTGCGGCCAAGCTGATCGATTCCTACGCACCGGAACTGGTCGACGTCATCGTCGGTGCGGCACTGGGCGGGGTGCCCGCCGACTTCGAAATCCTCTCGCGCAGTATGAATGCCAACCTCGCATCCGGAATATTTATGGCCGCGACCTTCGCAATCGGACGGGAGCGACCTGAAATCCTCGCCGCGATGAACAATCTCGGGCGCTGGGTCACCACCTCGATTATGAAAGATACGTGCGCCAGCGTGTTCGCGGTGCCGGGAATCTTGCAACTGCCGATCGATGTGGGCGCCAACATCGCCGACCCCCTGCGTTCGGAACTGGCCACCGACATCTACGAGATCACCCGGATGCAAGGAATGCGGTCGTCGACGCCGCTCTACATCTACAACGGCGACCAGGAGTGGTGGATTCCTGCCGAGGGCGCGCGCAATCTCTACGATGAGCAGTGCGAACTCGGGGCGAACGCGGTGTATCGCGGCGTGCTCGGTGAGCACATCATCGGTGCGGCGACGGGCTATCCGGAGGCGGTGCTGTGGCTCGACGAGCGACTTCTCGGAGTCGCGGCACGTAGCGAGTGCTGAATATTTTCCTGTGCCCTGTCATGGCAGTTTTCGAGGGGCTGTGGTGACCTGCCCAGACCGCGCGTGACAATCGTCTCGTAAGTAATTCTGCGGCTTATGTTTTGGGCGGTTTCGACAAGCCATTCGTTCTCCCGGAAGAAAAGGGCGACGAATATTCGAATCGCACAGGAAGACAAGTCAACACATGAAATCTCCCAGTCGCAGGCGCACGCTGCACACGGCGGTATTCGCCGGAGTCGGCGCTCTCTCCATGGTGTTCACCGGGCCGGGGGCGAGCGCGGCTCCCGCCTCGGCGCCGACCGAGCAGGATCTTGCCGGCATCATCTCCGAAGGCCGGCAGGTCGCCGGCTCCGGGTCGGCGTGCACCTCCGGCAGTGGCGCCGGCTCCGGTAACGGGTCCGGTGACTGCTACGGCGGTTCGGGTTCCAGCTCGGGTTCCTCGGGCGGTTATTCCTCCGATCCCGGTGCGTACGGACCGGAGTCGACGGCGTTCCTCGCCGCGTTCGCCTACGGCCTCGGCAACCCCGATGCGGCCGCGCCCGGGACGAACGACTGGAACTGCAAGCCGACGGCCGAGCATCCGCGCCCGGTCGTGCTGCTGCACGGCACCTGGATGAACGCCTACAACGGGTACGCCTACATGGGCCAGCCCATCAAGGACGCCGGCTACTGCACGTTCACGTTCAACTACGGTCGCTCCAACATCATGGAGGGCGGCGGCCTCGGTTCGTTCCTGCCCGGCGTGATGGGCACCGGTTACATCGAGGATTCGGCGAAGCAGACCGCGGCGTTCGTCGATCGCGTGCTCGCCGCGACCGGTTCCGACGAGGTCGACATCATCGCGCACTCCCAAGGTGGGTCGATGGCGAACTACTACACGAAGTTCGAGGGCGGCGCGGCCAAGGTCAACAAGCTGATCACCTTCGGCGCCACCCACCACGGCACCAGCCTCGACGGCATCGGCGCCCTGGGTCGCATGATCAACAACCTGGGCATCGACATCCTGGGTCCGATCGAGATCTTCGTCGGGCACGCGGGTATCCAGCAGACGATCGGCTCGGATTTCGTCAACAACCTCAATGCCGGCGGTGACACCGTCGCCGGTGTCGACTACACCATCGTCGGCACCCGCTACGACGAGGTGACCAACCCCTACGAACTGACCTTCATGAAGGCAGGCCCGGGGGCGACGGTCCACAACATCACCCTGCAGGACGGCTGCGAGCAGGACATCTCCGATCACCTGACGATGATGTACTCACCGCGCGCCCTCTCGATCGCGCTTCGCGCGCTCGACCCGGTGCAGAACCCGCAGCTGACCTGCGCGTTCAACCCGTGGCTGGTCGGTGGCGGCGGCTCGCTCTGACCCGCCCGCACTGAGCACGACGAAGGCGCTGCCCACCATGGTGGGCAGCGCCTTCGTCGTGTCGGGGATCAGGCCGGAACGGAGCGGTAACTGCGCGCGACGAGCGCGGAACGCAGGTACCACAGCCCCGAAGGCTGAGTCGGATCGAAGCCGGTGAGCTGGCCGATCCGCTTGAGCCGGTAGTCGACCGTATTGGTGTGCACGTGCAGCACGCGAGCGGTGCGCTGCCGGTTGAGGTTGTTGGCGATGTGACGCTGCAGGGTCTCGAGCAGCTCGGGGTACTGATCCAGCGGATCCAGCAGCGAGCCGAGGAATTCGCGGCCGGGCCCGGGACGGGTCAGCTGGTATTCCAGGGCGAGCTCGTCGAAGCGGTACAGACCCGAGGTCACCTCGAGCCGCTGCACCATGTCCAGCAGTTCGTGGGCCTGATCGGCGGCATCGGGAACCCCGGTGGTGCTCGTTTCGACCATCGCGGCGGTGATGCCGACCTGGGCCGCCTGGGAGAGCTGGGCGACGAGCGCGGTCAAACCCTCGCGGTCGAAGGCGTTGGCGGGGATCAGCACCGTCCCGCCGTCGACGCTGAGCAGCGACAGCGCCGAGTCGCCGCAGCGCTTGGCCAGTTCGGCTTGTACCCGGCGCAACTTGCGGCGGGCGACGACCTTCGAGTCCAGTGCCGGGTTGGCTTCCTCGCGGTGCTGGGGGATAGCCAGGGCGAAGACCGCGTAGGTCTCGGCGATGGTGATGCCGCATTCGCGGGCCATCGTCGAGGTGCTGTGCCCGCCGAGCAGGGCGGAGGTGAGGGTGTGCACGGCGGTGTGGTGCTCGCTCACCACGCCGCGCAGCTCGCGCACGTAGGCCAGCGAGATCTGGGCGGTGATGGTGTCGAGTAGTTCCATCACGACCTTGACGCCGCCGACCAAGCTGTCGAAATCCTTGCCCGAAGCGCTCGATACCACCAGGTCGAGGCCGATTTTGAAGCCCTCGGCGATCGAGTGGTGGATCGTGTCGATCGGTACGCCCTCCCGGGCCCACGCGCTGGCCGCGTCCTGCAGGCGCTGTAGCTGGCTCGGGACATCACGCCCGTCGAGCATGCCGACCGCGAATTCCAGGCATATCCGGGTGATCGTGGTGACATCGCCGGAGATGGCGTCACCGGGTAGCGTGCCACAGGGTGCGACGGTAGCGACGAAATGGCCGACCATCTGCCGCGAGAGTGCGCGAACGTCCTTGAGTGGCAACGACATCGGCTTGCCCGAGACGGTCAGCGACGGTCGGGGTGGATTGTGGACGGACATCTGTGTTCCCTTCGCCAGTTTCGGCTGTACCCCCCGCTGTCCAGCGAACCCCACCCTAACGAACGACAAAGGAAACCGGAATGGATTGTCAGGTTCTGGGTAGGGGGCCCAGCCCTGGCGGTCGCCGTAGTGACGGATCACAAGTCTGGTTCTTAGCTATCAGTGGTTGTAGAGTTCAGCGCCATGCGACCTGCCGTCCGTTGTCTGGTCTGGGAACTGGACGAGACCCTGTGGGAGGGTGTCGTCCACGACGAGACCGGCACCACGCCGCGCCCACCGGCACTGCGCACGCTGACGAAACTGAGCGAGCGCGGTGTGCTCCATGCTGTCGCCGCACGCGGTGACCGAGCCAGAACCATGCACACGCTGTACCGCCACGGTCTGTACGAGATGTTCTCGGCGGTCGAGGTGGGCTGGGGGCGCAAGTCCGCCTCGATCGTCCGCATCGCAGGCACCCTCGGCCTGGGTCTGGACTCCCTCGCGTTCGTGGACGCCGAGCCGGTCGAACGCGCGGAGGTCTCGCGAGCGCTGCCGATGGTGCGCTGCTACGCCGCTCGCAATGTCGACATGCTGCCGTTGCTCCCGGACTTCCGCCACGAACTCCGTTCGGGCCCCGTGCCGACTCCACCGTTGGGATTCGCCCGCGTTCCCGCCCTCTGACCGCGATCGACGCAGTGACCGCAACATTGCATCGAGTGCAAAAACGCGGAATCCGGGCGTTCGCGGGTTTTGATCAGGGCAGCAGCGACAGGGTGAGCGCGGCCAACCGAGCTGGCGCGGCCACCACGTCGTAAGCCGCGATGCGCCCACCGCGCACGAGGAACGTCACCACGAAATCCGGTCCGTCGGCTCCCGGCACCACCAGGCCGGGCCTGCCGTCGACGAGCACCAGCACCGCTTCGCGCGAGCGCCGCCGCAACGCGAGAGCGCCGTCGGCCACGGCACGGGCGCCGCGCACGACCAGGGCCATTCCGGGCGAGAGCGCCGCCGGGTCGGCGGTTCGCACCACGTCGGGTGCGAGCACCGCGAGCAGTCCGCCGAGATCGCCCTCGCGAGCAGCCTGCACAAAAGCCGTCACCGCGGTCTGATGCGCGAGTAGTTCCGCCGGCTCGACCCGGGCGGGCGCGTGCACACGCAGCCGGGCCCGGCTCGCGAGTTTCTTGGTGGTGGCCGGCGTGCGCCCGAGCATCGGCGCGATCTCGGCGAAGGGCACCGCGAACAGATCGTGCAGCACGAAAGCGACACGTTCCTCGGGGCCCAACGTGTCGAGAACGACCAGCAGCGCCCGCCCGACGGAATCCGCCCGCACCGCTTCGGCTTCGGGATCCACACCCGCGCCCGTCGCCACCGGAACGGAAGTCCCGGGGGACGCTATCTCGGCGCGACGGGTACGGACGCGCAGCATATCGAGGCAGATCCGCGATACCACCGTGGTGAGCCAGCCGTCGAGATCGGCGATCTCGGTATCGGTCCCGGCCAAGCGCAACCACGCCTCCTGTACCGCGTCCTCGGCTTCGGCTCCCGAACCCAGCATCCGAAAGGCCACGCCACGCAGGCGGTCGCGCCGTTGTTCGAACGCGCGCGCCGACACTTCGGTCCGGTCAGTGCGCATCGGTCACCTTTCGCTCGCGCCGGTCGTCTATCCGAGGACGGCACTCGCTGTCCCATCACGGCGGCTGTCTCCACGATGACAGAGGCGCCGATCACCGAAACCGGAGGATCTGATCCGATGCACACCACCTATCTCGTCGTCACCGTGCTCGCGGCCGTCGCCGCCTTGGCAGCTGCCCTGATCGACGTCGTTCGCGCCGACTGGGTACGCGAGAACATGCGCCACTACGGCATCGCGCCCTGGACGCTCACGCCGCTGGCCCTGATCAAGGCGGCGGGTGGACTCGGTCTGCTCGCCGGTCTGGCCTATCGGCCGCTGGCGGTGGCGGCCGCGGCCGGGCTCGTGCTGTATTTCGTGGCCGCCGAATTCACCGTGTTGCGGGCGCGCCAGTACGCGGATCTGGGTTATCCGCTGCCGTACCTGCTGCTCGCGGCCGCTTCGCTGGGCCTCGCGGGAGCATGAGGCAGCTGGTGGCGCGCCCGTGCCCGCGCGCCACCAGAACCTGGGTCAGGCCTCGGCGAGGATGAAGTCCGCGGCCTGTTCGCCGATGAAGATGGCGGGGGCGTTGGTGTGGCCGCGGATGATCAGCGGCATCACCGAGGCGTCGGCGACGCGCAGACCCTCGACGCCGCGAACCTTCAGGTCCGGGGCGACGACACTGGCGGCATCGGTGCCCATCCGGCAGGTGCCGATCGGGTGGTAGAGGGTGTGCGAGAACTGTTCGATGGTCAGCGCGATGGCCGCCTCGAGATCCTCGGGTGCCTCGGGCGGGTAGATCAGCGCGCCCAGCGCGCTCTTGAGCGCGGGCTGCGCGGCGAGCCCGGCACACACCCGAAGTCCGGCGGTCAGCGCGGCCCGGTCGGCGCCCTCGGCATCGGACAGATACCGGGGATCGATCACCGGCTTGGCCGTCGGATCGGCCGAGGCCAGGCTGATCTTGCCGCGACTGCGCGGGCGGAGCAGGATCGCGCCGAGCACCACACCGTGTTCGGTGGCTTCGACCAGACCCTCGTGGTAGAACGGCGCCGGAGCGTAGATCAGCTCGAGGTCGGGGTGCTCGAGGTCGGGCGCGCTGCGCACGAAGCCGTATGCCTCACCGACATTGGAGGTGAGCATCCCGCGGTGGCGGACCAGGTAGTTGATCAGTTCGAGGGGCTTCTCCGCGGTGAACAGCGAATCGGAGTCCACGCTGTAGCCGAGCGCCGAGATGAGGTGATCCTGCAGGTTCGCGCCGACCTCGGGGGAGTGCGCGACCAGTTCGATGCCGTGTTCTTTCAGCTCGTCCTGATCGCCGATGCCCGAAAGCTGCAGCAGCTGGGGGCTGTTCACCGCGCCACCGCACAGGATGACCTCACGATCGGCGGTCACGGTGAGGGTCTGCCCGCCGCTGCGGTATTCGACGCCCACAGCCTTGGTGCCCTCGAACAGCACCCGGGTGGCCAGCGATTCGGCCAGCACTGTCAGGTTCGCCCGCTTCATCGCCGGACGCAGGTACCCGTCGGCGGTGCTCCAGCGCCTGCCGTCGCGCTGGGTCACCATGGTCTGGGTGAAGCCCTCGGGCGCGGGCCGGTTCGCCGATTCGAGCTCGTGGCCGGCCTGCCGCGCGGCCTCGAGGAACGCGTGCGTCGACGCGCGCGGGCTGCGCTGGCGCTGTACGTGCTGGGGCCCCTTGGAACCTTCGTCGGGAAACTGTGCGTCCTGGACGTTCTCGATCTTGCGGAACTGCTCCACCGCGGCGGCGAAATTCCATTTCTCGCCCGCCAGCAGCCCCCATTCCTCGTAGTCCGCGCGGAAGCCGCGGACCCACATCATCGCGTTCATCGATGACGAGCCACCGAAGGTCTTGCCGCGCGGCCAGTAGATCTGCCGGTCGCCGAGCTCGGGCTGTGGCTCGGTCAGATAGTCCCAATCGCGCTCGCTGCGGAACAGTTTCGAGAACGCGGCCGGGATGTGGGCGAACTTGTCGTCGTCTGCCGGACCTGCCTCCAACAGCACGACCGTGGTGCCCGGGTCGGCACTGAGCCGATTCGCGAGCACCGCCCCCGCGGATCCGGAGCCGACGATCACGTAATCCGCGGACGTCCCACCTGCTTGCACTGTCCAACTCCGATCTGCATTGCGTCTTCGTTCGGCGCGCCTGCTCCCGGGCGTGAAAAGACCGTGAGCCCAGCCGGACTCGTCGTCGGGCGTGACGCTGCAAGCAGAGTACTGACAGAACCCGTGCGGTGGGTCGTCCGCGGTTCAGCCCGCGGCCGCCGCTTTGCCCGCGCGACGGCCGTAGAAGCTGCCGTCGCCGAGCGAGGCCCCGCTGACGTAGCCGTACGCGCACAGGCCGGACGTGCAGCGTCCCGCCGCGAACAGGCCCTCGATCGGCTCACCGCTCACGTGCAGCACCCGCGAATCCAGGTCGGTGCGCAGCCCGCCGAGGGTGAACCCGGCGGTGAACCCGCGCAGGTCGAAACAGGCCAGCGCCCCCTTGATCGGGCGCACCCATTCGGGTTTCTTGCCCAGCAGCGGGTCGGTGCCGTGCTCGGCGTGCTGGTTGTAGGTGGCGACGGTGGTCTGCAATGTCTGTGCGGGCAGGCCCATCTCGGCCTCGAGCTCGGCGACCGTCTCGGCGACCCACTTGGGCTGGAAGCGGAAGAACGGGGTGGCGCTCTCGGTCGCGAGCGCCTCTTCCAGCGAGGTCTCGTCGATGATCAAGAACGCCTGGTTGTCGTTCTGCAACAGCGTCGCCTGACCGATGCGGCCGGGATAGGTGTCCTCGGTGACGTAGCGCTGGCCGCGTCCGTTGACGAGGATGCCACGCGCCATCATCTGCGGATCGCCGAAGATGGCCACCTCGCTGGCGTCCATGTGCGCGAGCTCGGCGCCGAGCGCTTGAGCCAGCCGGATGCCGATGCCGTCGTGTTCTTCGATGGCCGCGCCGGGCCTGCCGCTCAGGCGCGGGGTGTAGCGGTCGATCATCTCGGTGTCGTAGGCGAAGCTGCCGGTGGCCAGGACGACACCACGCGCGGCCCGCACGGTGACGGGCTTGCCGTAGGTGGTGGCCAGCACGCCCACCACCCGGTCCTCGTCGTCGACGACCAGCCGGCGGATGCGGGTGTCGTACTCGACGTCGATGCCGAGCTCGGCCACGGTGGCGGCCAGTGGCTTCATCAGCATGTAGCCGCCGCTGCGCTCGCCGATCTTCTTACCCGCCAGCTCCGGAACGTGGCCGCGCGGAGCGGGTTCGGCGATGTCGAGGAACGGTGCAGAGTTCTCGCCACCGGAGTACATCAGGCCTTCGTCGTGTGGGGGCTCCCAGCCGGGCTCGCCCCAGAACGACTCCTTGAACGGCACTCCGCAGTCGACGAGCCAGTTGTAGTGCTCGACGCTGCCCGCGCAGTAGTCCTTGATCTTCGCCTCGTCGACGCCGGGTCCGAGCGCGGCGGTGAGGAACGCCGCCATGTTCTCCGGGGTGTCGTCGAACCCGAGTGCCTTCTGCAACGGTGTGCCGCCACCGAGGTAGACGAATCCGCCCGCCAGCGCCGCCGCGCCACCCCAGCCGCCGGTCCGTTCCAGGATGAGCACCTTCGCGCCCGCTCGCGCGGCTTCGATCGACGCGCACACGCCGGCGATGCCGAAACCGGCCACCACCACATCGGCGTCGAAATCCCACTGCGTCACCTCGCTCGCGCGCAGCGGGCGGACGGTATCGATCCGATGTGGCTGGTCGCTCACGGGGCTTCCTCCGGTGCTCAGGGTGCGGGCATCACCGCCCATCCATAGGAATGGTGCCGTGAACCGCGTCACAAAACAAGAACGTGTTACAGATTCTCTCGCCGAGCGGGACACTTGCGCGCCGATCGGGCTCCGGTACGGTGGCGATCGAACCGACATAGACGAGATCTGGTGGTGATGTGATGAGCGCGAACATTCGAGACATTGCGGTGCAGACCCTGGCGGGCGAGGACACCACACTGGGCGAGCTGGCGGGCGAGCGGGCGGTACTGCTGGTCAACGTGGCCTCCAAGTGCGGCCTGACCCCGCAGTACGGCGCCCTGGTGGAACTGCAGAAGACCTACGGCGGGCGCGGTTTCACCGTGATCGGCTTCCCGAGCAACCAGTTCATGGGCCAGGAGCCCGGCAGCGCCGAGGAGATCCAGGAATTCTGCTCGGTCACCTACGGCGTCGATTTCCCGCTGCTCGCCAAGGCCGATGTCAACGGCGACGATCGGCACCCGCTCTACGCCGCGCTGGTCGAGACCGCCGACGCCGAGGGCGCGGCGGGCGACGTGCAGTGGAACTTCGAGAAGTTCCTCGTCGGTCGCGACGGCACGGTCGCGGGCCGGTTCCGCCCGCGCACGACCCCCGATGCCGCCGAGGTCGTGCAGGCGATCGAAGCCCAGCTCTGATCTAGACCAGCACCGAACTACTGAGCGTTCGCCAGCAGCGCGTACTGTGCCGCGGCCTGCTGGCGAACTCCGGCGGGTTCGGCGCCGCTGACGAACGCGCCGTAGCGCCGGTAACTCACATAGCAGCGGGTCAGTGCGGGCGCACTCCCCGCACGCCGCTCCGCGCACCGCGCCTGCGGCAGGCCCTCGGGCGCCGCGACCGGATGCGCTGCCGCGCTGAGTGTGTTCTGCCATGTCGTGCCGAAGGCGAGGGCCGCGGCCTCGTCACGGAACCGGAACAGCGTGGTGCTGTAGGAATTCGCCACGCTGTCCACGCCACCGCGATCCCACGCCGCGCCGAGCTCGGCGGGTTCGGTAGGGCGGTAGTGCAGTCCCGCACGGCCGGTCCACGCCGCGAACTCGCGCGAGGAGATGGCGATCCGCTGATTGGCCGGGCCGGGAATCAGGGTGCGGCGCAACAGATCATCGGGATCGCGGGGCAGCTCGGCGATCCGGTCGGGCGCGGTCGGGGTGAACTTGTCGAGCAGGGGGATCTGGGCGTCGAGGACGGCCGCGACGCGTGTGGCCAGCGCGTCGATGTCGGGCGAGGGATGCTGGAGGAACATACTCACCACGATCTCGCCGTGGGCGAAGGTGGCACCGATCGTCTTGATGCCGGGCCGCCAATGCGCGTGTGCGGCAGCGTAACCGGGGATCGACACCGGCTGATTGTCCGGACTCACCCGGAAATCGGTCGCCTCGAGTTCCCGCGCCGCCTCCTCGGCGGTCTTCGCGCCGGGAAACCGCGCCAGCACCACCCTGGTGATCCGCGCGTCGGTCTCGATCGCCGGTCTCGCCTTGTCGAAGGCTTGGCTGCCCTCGGCGACGTCGAAGGCCACGATCATCCGATGCCGTTCCAGCACGGGAAGATTCACATTCGAGATCGCCGAGGTGTCCGAAGCCCGCCGTGGGGTGTCCAGGACATCGGTGCCCCAGCTGTGGGTCAGCGCCGGATCGACCTCGTGCGGCAACACCACCGCGCCCGCCATCCGCAGCCCTTCCAGAATCGGCCCGTCCGTGGACTTTCGGCCCGCCTCGATATCGGCGGGCGCCGTCGTATAACTACCCACGCCGAGGGAGCGGACGTCGATCTCACCCGGCGTCGCGGTGCCCTCGACCGCGCCGCAGCCGACGAGCAGAACAGCGAGCGAGCCCAGCGCCAGTCGTGCGGTCACAGAGGTGCGGTGCTCAACCATTGGTCGATCATCTCCTGATGGGTGTGGCCCTTCCAGTACACCTGGAGCAGCACAGTCGAATACGGCGCGGCGTCGAATCGCACCAGCAGCCATGGTCCGGTGGAGCCGTTGAAACTGTGCACGGTCAGCGGTCTGCCGTACCGCGACCGCGGCTGCTGGGTCGCCCCGGCGGGCAGGGTCGCGACGAACCGTCCGACGGTCCCGGAATCCTTGTGCGCCATCACCTGCACGTGCAGTCCTTCGCGGTCGGTGCAGTCGAACCCCGTATCCCACATCGCCTCCGCGCTCTTCGTCGCGAAACTGCACCGCAGTTCCCGATACCCTGCACTGTCGGGACTCGCGGGCAGCAGGTCGGGGAACATCGCGATCGTGGGCCGCGCCGCCGCCCACGCGTCGACGGTGGTGGTCGGCGCGACCGTTGCGCTCGTCGGAACGGCGCCGGTGCTCCCGGAGTCTCGGATCGACAGGACCACAGTTCCGATCGCGATCATGGCGACCGCCCCGAGTGCGCCCGCTACCCACCACCCGGCGTTGCGGCGACGCGCTCCAGTACGAGTGGCGGTGTCGAGCTCGGCCCGATTGCCGACACCGAACGTCGGGTTGCCCGCGACGCTGGTCCCAGCTACCGCGTCTGGGCCCACCCGGCTGACCTGCGGCCCTCGCACCAGGTGGTCGATCGGCTGAGCCGGTCCGACGGGGCCGGTCATCGGACGAGCTGGAGCGGTTCCGGAGGTCAGGGCCGTGGACGCCGCCGCGACCATCGCCGCACAACTGGAGAATCGATGATCGGGATCCTTGGCGAGGGCGCGCGCGAACACCGCGTCCATCGCAGCGGGCATGCCCGCCGCGATCTCGCTGATCCGCGGCACCGGCTGCATCAGATGCGCACCGATCAACGCCCCCGCATGGGTCGCGGTAAACGGTGGGCGCCCCGCGAGCAGGTGAAACAGCGTGCACGCCAACGAATACTGGTCCGACCGCGCGCCCGCGGTGCGCCCGTCGAGCTGTTCGGGCGCCGCGTAGCGCAGCGTCGCGACCAATGTGCCGGTCTCGGTCAGCGCTGTGCCCTCGTCGACTGCCTTCGCGATGCCGAAATCGGTGAGCAGCACCCGCTCACCGCTGCCGCCCGCGCTCTCGCTCAGCAGAATATTGGCGGGTTTGACATCGCGATGCAGGAGCCCGGTCGTGTGCGCGCAATCGAGCGCGTCCGCCGTCGACCGTGCGATGTGCAACGCCCGCCGCGGTGCCACAGCCCCTGTGCGCAGCGCCGTTTCCGCGTCGCTGCCCGCGACGTACTGCATCGCGATCCACAGCTGTCCGTCCTCGTTTCCGCAGTCGTGGATCGCCACGATATTCGGATGATCGAGGCGCCCCGCGAGATCGGCCTCGCGCTCGAATCGACCCCGGAACACCGGATCCGCCGAATACGAGGAGTGCAGCAATTTCACCGCGACCAGACGCGGCAACCGCGGGTGCCGGGCGGCGTACACACTCCCCATCCCGCCCGCCCCGAGCACCCGCTCGATCCGATAGCCGGCGAAAAGGTCACCGGCCCTGAGCTCGTGCATGGTGTCACGCTAGCTCAGGACCGGTGGCGCCGCGATCAGCACGCTCAGCGGCGGATCCCGCGCACAGCCAGTGCCGCCGAGACGGCGGCGACGAGCGTGATCGCCGCGCAGATCAGATGCACGACCGCGACCGCGCCGGCCGCCGATGACGCGGTCGCTCCCACCAGTTCGAAGAACACCGACCCGATGCTCGCGATCCCGACCACGGTCCCCAGTTGCACGCTGGTGACGAGAATGCCGCTGGCGTCGGCGGCGAGTGTCACCGGTACCGCGGCCAATGCCCGTGTCATCAACGGGCTGAACGCCAGCCCGTTACCGAGACCGAAGACCCCGAACGCGATCGACGCCGCGATACCGATACCCGCGCCGTCGCCCAGCAGCCACGCGAGCCAGCCCAGCGAGGCCGCGCTCATCACCAGCCCGAACGGAATCATCCTCGCGTGCAGCGTGGCCGGAACGCGCTGCCAGGACAGTCCGGCCACGGCGAACGCCGCACCCATCGGCAAGAACTGCATGCCCGCCCGCAGCGCGCTGTAGCCGAGGTCGCTCTGCATGTGGATGGCGCTCACGAACAGCCAGCCGCCGAAGGTCCCCATCACCATGAGCAGGGTGGCGGCAGTGGCGAGCAGACCGGGCGCGCCGAGCGCCTGCGGCGCGAACAGGGGATCGCGGCCGCGCCCGGCGACCGCCCGCTCGATCACAACGAACACCGCCAGCCCGAGCACACCCGCTCCGAGACACAGCCACGACCACCGCGGAAACCCGAGCTCCCGGCCGAGCACCAGCGGCACGACCAGCAACAACACGGTGGCCGTGAGCGTCACCAAGCCCAGCCCGTCGACCGTTCGATCGGTGCGGGCGACGGTGACCGGGAGGACACGTGGAGCCAGCACCAGCAGTGCGATGCCGATCGGCACATTCACCAGGAACACCCCACGCCAACCGGTGCCGCCCAGATCGGCGTCGACGATCAATCCGCCGAGAATCTGGCCCGCCAGCAGGCCACCGGAGACGATCGCCGCATAGATACTCAGGGCTCTGGCTCGCGCCGCCCCGGCGAACGTGCGCTGGATCAACGTCATCACCTGTGGCGCCATCGCGGCCGCCCCGATGCCCTGACCGAACCGGAACACGATGAGCGACAGCTCGTTCCATGCCAGTCCACACGCGAGTGACGCCAGGGTGAACCCCGCCAGCCCCGCGATGAAGGTGCGTCGCTGCGTGAACCGATCGCCCAGGCGCGCACCACCGATCAGCAACACCGCGTACGCGATCACATACCCGGCGACGATCAATTGCAGGGCGGCCCCACCGGTGCCGAGGCTCGACCGAATGGACGGAATGGCGACATTGACGATGGAGCCGTCGAGCACCGTCATGAACTGGCCGGTGAGGATGACGACGAGCACGGCGATCGACCGCCTGCCCACCACCGAATCGGGCACCGGGGCTGGTTTGAGCATCTGGATCATGCTCAGATCCTGGGACCGGAGGCACAGGATGAATAGGAGCCCACCGATACGGGTACTCCCGATACCCCGCTCGCGGCCTGCCCCGGATGGAGTCGGAATAGCTTGTCTGCCAAAGTAACTGATGCTCTAGGCTTGATTCGTCCAGTTGGCTCCGATGCTCGAAAGGCGCTCCCGATGTCGCATTCTTCTGCCGCCTACCCCAGCGCTGTTCCGGTCGGGGTGGACACCACCCGTGCGAGTATCGCGCGTGTCTACGACGCCGCACTCAACGGCAAGGACAACTACGACGTGGATCGCGCAGTGCTGGACCAGGTCCGCACCGTCGCTCCGCAGGTCAACGACCTGGCCTGGGCCAACCGTGACTTCCTGATCCGCGCCTGCCGATTCCTGGCCAGGGCGGGCATCGACCAGTTCCTCGACCTCGGATCGGGTCTGCCCACCGCGGAGAACACCCACCAGGTGGTCCAGCGGGTGAACCCTCAGTCCAAGGTCGTCTATGTCGACAACGACCCGTCGGTGCTCGTCCACGCGCAGGCATTACTGGCCAGCAACAGCCGCACCCGCATCGCCGAAGCCGACATCTTCCGCCCCCTGGAAGTTCTCGGCAACGAGACGGTCCGCCGCGAACTCGACTTCACCCGCCCGCTGGCGCTGTTCCACATCGGCACCCTGCACCACTATCTCGGCGACGACGGCCCCGCCCTCATGCAGACCTACATCGACGCATTGCCCTCGGGCTCGTTTGTCGCGATCGCCCACTTCCACGACCCGGAAACCGCCGAATACAGCGAGCTGGCCCGGAAAATGGAAGAGAAGTTCATCCACAGCCCGATGGGTAGCGGCCGCTTCCGCACCCGCGACGAAATCCAGGCCATGTTCGGCACCCTCGACATGGTCGAACCCGGCCTCGTCCGCTGCGACGACTGGTGGTCCGACGGCCCCCACCTCACCCCCCTCTCCGACGTCCGCAACTGCATCGTCGGCGGCGTCGGCCGCAAACCCTAGCGCCGCGATCCGGATCCGAGTTCCCGGCGCTACCTTTCGGGGCGCTGGGTTATTTCTTGATGGTGCGGGCGAGAATGCCGAGAGTGGCCCGCAGCGCGGACTCGGGAATGATCGGGAAGATAGCTGCTTCGCGGTAGCGGGGCGCGATCCTGCTCCAGTCGTAGTACGAGGTGACCAGGGTGCCGATGTCGCTGGGCTCGAGGCGATATCCGTACAGGTGCTCGATCGGCGGTTGGATGGCGCCCGAGATCGTCCACTCGAGCTGCTTGTCCTGCTCGAACTCGGTGATGATCACTGTGACGTCGTATTTGCCCATCGGGAAATCGTTGAGGGACTCACGATCCATGTGCACGATGAACTCGTCGCCGACGCCGGTGACGGGCTTGCCCTCCGCCGATTGCAGCATGCCCGAGCTGTCGATCGCTACGTGCCCTTCGGGGGAACACAGCAGTGTGAAGATTTCCGAGGGTGACGCGGGGACCTGCCGCTGCACTTCGAACCGTTCTACCGTCATGTCGTCCACCCTCGCATACTCGGCGTCGATGCGTTCTGCCACTGACGCCACCTGAACCGGACGGCTACGCGTGCGCGGCAGGTCCGATCGTCCCGCTGCCGTCACCTCGGTGCGGTGGCCGGTGGGCGGGCGATCGATGGAGTCGGACGCGGCGGCTTCGTCGTGGGCGGGGGCATGGTCGTCGTCGGCGACGTGGTCGTTGTCGACCGCGCCGATGTGGTCGTCGGCGCCGCCGGTGTCGTGGATATCGCCGGTGACCGGGATGTCGTGGTCGAACTCGGCGGATCGGTTGTTGTCGTGGTGCTGGGCGGTGCCGTCGTGGTGGTGCCCGGCACTGTGGTGGAAGTGACGGTGACGGTCGAGGGATCAGCAGACATCGTCACCGTGCTCGGATCGGCTGTCACCGTGATCGTCGACGTGTCAGTCGGAGTCATGGCGACGGTCACCGTGGAGGTCGGGGTCGGGGTGACGGCAGCTGGGCCCGGCACATCGGAGGTGTCCTGGACCGAAAGGCTTGCCGTGGCAGAGAAACTCGCGCTCACCGAAACAACCGTCGAGTTCGCCGTCGCGGTTTCCGTCGGTATGGTTGTCGTCGTTTCCGTCGCAGTGGTCGTGCTCGGGGAATCGGCGCCCGGTTGGGCGGACTCGGTATCGGTAGTGGGGTAGCCGCCCGGGACGTCGACCGGTACGGCGACCTCGCTCGGGTTGTCGGCTGTTGTGCTCGTGATCGTCGCGATGGACTGGCTTCGGCCGGCACTGTAGTCGGAAAATCGTGCGGTGGGTTGGCCCGCGAACGGCCCCGCGCTGTTCGCCCGCGCCGGTGGGCTCGAATCTGCCCGCACCACGAGCGTTGTCCCGATAACCGTCATCGCCAACCCGGCCGCCACCCCGGCACGCGACACGTGCCGCCGGAACCGGTCTGTTGATCGCGGCGCGGGCGGGTGGCCGCACCGTCGCGCATTCTGGGGTCGAGGCTCGGTCTCGGTGACAGGCTCCGTAACCGGGTCTTCGCTGTTGTCGAAGGTGCGCATTGCATTCCTGCTTTCTCCCTCGAAATACGCCGACCGGCGTGCTGTTCTCAGGGGCGCGAGTAGGGATCCACCTCGCGCAGCCGTTGCCGGTGAATTCGTTGCAGTTCGCCCGCACGGGTGAGAAAGTCGGCGATTATTTCCAGTTCGGCGGCGTCATAATAATTCAGCAACATCTTGTAGCTCTCGACGATCATCGGAACGACGAGTTCCTGTACGCGATCGGCCGCGAGTTCGGTGGCCATCACAATGACGCGACGACGATCGGTCGGGTGCAGCGACCGTGCGATGTAGCCCTGTTTCTCCAGCCGGTTGAGCATGATCGTGACACCGGCGGAGGTGAGACCGAGCCGCTCGGCCAGCCTGCCCGGCGTCGTGGACTTCTCCTCGAGCAGGACGATCTCCAGCGCACGCCGATCGGTCTCGTTCACGCCCAGCACTCTGATCAATTCACGGACCAGGTCCTCGACGCTTCCGTGGTAGAACTCCAGCGCCCTTTTGAGCTCGACCGAGATCCGGGCGGGTTCGCTTGTTGTCGGGCACACGGGCTTTCCCATCGATCACTGGAAACAGAGAACCGCTCAGCACAAGTCACCGATCAGGGCCTGCTCGGTTGCTGAGCGCCGCGATCCGTTCAGGGGAGCCGGGACGCGCGGCGGAGTCGATGGATGCCGCAGGGCGCGGCAGCAGGGATTGCGGCCAGGTGCTCGAAGTGGGCATGGGCGCTCCTGTCCATCGATCGACCGGCTGCCCGAACCGCGGCTGACGAACATCACGAAAGCGGCACCGCTCCGGTCATCGAAGCGGCCGTGGCTGTGCCGGACATGCACTGTACGACACACCGGGCGAGGCGATACTGCGCATCGGATAATTCGGTCGAAGTGACTTCTCGGCTCCAAACCGTAAGCAGGGCAACCACTATCAGGTGATGCTGCCGTCGGGTGTGGGTCGGTGGGGCCGGGCCGGGCTGCTGAGGCAACCCGGTCCGGCCCCTTCACCACAGGCCGCCGGCGCGGACACCGGTCATCATCCGGCGGCACTGGTCGGGTGAGCTCAGACGACAGCTGTGGTGGTCAGGGTCGGGGACGGGTTCGGGTAGCACGAGGTCGCGACATTGCCGACAAAGGAGACATTGGTCGTCATGGTCATACCGGGACTGGTGTAGCTGGTCCCCGCGTACTTGCTGGTGATCGGTGTTCCGGCGGCGCCGGCGGTGACGTTGATGGTCACCGCCGGCGGGGTGAAGCTGGTGCCGCCGGCGATCGGGCCGGGCACGGTCAGTACGACATTCCCGCCCGATGTGGCCACGGTGCCCGCCACGGTGCCCCCGGAGGCGGTAGCCGAGACCACCGTCGAATTCGCCGGAGTCGGAATGGTCATCTTCAGGTTGCTGATGTTGTTCACGGTGAATCCGGAAGCCGAACTGGGCACCGACGAGGCGCCCGGTGTGATGGTGATGGCCACCGCGGAACCCGACGCCGCCGAGCTCGGCGCGGTGCCGGTGACCGAGGTGTTCATGCTCGAGGTTTGGCCGATACCGAGGACCGTGCCCCGGCAGCTCCAGTTCACGCTGACGGGCGCAGCATTTACCGGTGCGGCCAAACAAAAGACGGTAGCGATGGCGACCGGGGCGATAAAGCCCGCACGAAACAGGGAAGAGGTCGATATCATGGCGATCTCCAGGGAATGTCGAGCAGCGGTAAGGCGAGAGTTCGAACCGCTAAAAAAATGGGTGTTCAGAAAATATAACCCGCTCGCATCTTTCTGTTGTTGAAATCGCGAATCCAAGCGTGTCAAAAATATCATTATCCGCAATTAGATATCTATCCGGAATAGTTAACTGCGGAAAGGTTTTTTCGCAGACCGGTATTGTCTCGGCCTGTCATCACCCGTCGGCTGCTCAGTGGCTGTGAAGTTTTGCTGTGAGCTGCCGCAATCCGTCGCCGTCATCGATGCCGATGCTTCCTGGGCCGATGGTGATCAGGCGGTGTCGCTCGAATTCCTCGATGACCTTGTGGAACGACGGGCTCCGCACGCCGAGCATGGCGGCGAGCGTGCGCTGATCCAGCTGCACCGACCCGTCGACGGCTTCGTCGAGAAGCAATTGAGCCACCTGGACCGGGAGCGGGCGGCCGAGCATATCGGTCAGCCGGGTCTGGACCGTCGTAACCCGTTGCACCACAGTGGATATCCAGCGCCGAGCGATCTCGGGGTGGGTGGTGAGCACTGTGTCGAAATTGCGCTGAGGCAGGAACAGGCACTGCGCCTCGGCGAGCGTGCGCGCGGTGTATGCCAGTGGCACCCCCAGCACCAGCGCGATATCGCCGTCGACATCGCCAGGACCCAACATGCCTACCACCGCACGCTGTGTGCCCGACTCGACGGACAGTTCGACCTGCCCCTGCCGCACGATCCAGACTCCGTCCGGCGGTTGGTCCGCCGAGAACATCACCGATCCGGCGGGCAGGGCTTGGGGCTCGAGACGGTCGGCAAGGGCGGTGAGGTCGTCGAGACGCAGGGGAGCGGTGGCGCCGTGGCCTACCCATCGCGCGACCCAGGCCGCATGACGCACTCGGTGGTCGTCGAAAGACTGCTCACCCATATCGTGCAGCAAGTGGGAGAACGTTCGGTGGCTGTGTAGCATCGCGTGCTCCTGACGGTGCGTACGAACTGGTCAACCCACCGCCCATTGTCCTCCCTTCGGCAAGAGGCCCACCGCGTGTATACCGATGCGGAACCGCTCAGGGTCGAAGGATCAGGTCCGCGCACTTCTCGCCGATCATGATCGAGGGCGCGTTGGTGTTCCCGCCGATGATGGACGGCATGATCGACGCGTCCGCGACGCGCAGACCGTCGATGCCCGAAACCCGCAACGTCGGATCGACGACCGCACGCTCGTCGACTCCCATCCGCACCGAGCCCACCGGGTGGTACACGGTGTGAATTCGGTTCGGCAGCTCCGCGCGCAGCGACGCGTCGTCGGCGAACTCGGCCCCGGGGTTGATCTCGCCTGCGTTGTCGCCGGTTCCCGCCATGATCTCGCGCACCATCGCGATGCCTTCGAGCAGCACTTCCGCATCTTTGGGCACGCTCAGATACCCGGGGTCGATGAGTGGAGCCGCGGTCGGATCCGCCGAGGAGAGCCTGACGGTGCCCCGGCTCTCCGGGTAGATCAGCGTCGGGAAGACACTCTGCCCCGGTTTCTTCGTCGGCGGTACGACCCGCTTGTCGGAGTCCTGGTTGGGCGAGGGGTAGACCCAGTAGAGACTGAGCAGCTGCAGGTCGGGAATGTCCTGGGCGAACGACGTGCGCACGAACGCGACGGACTCGAACGATGATCCGGCCGCCCACGAGCTCCCTGGCCGGCGCTTCTCCGCGAGGAGTCCGCGCAGGAAGTACGACGGAGTCGGTCGACGCACCGCCGATTTCATGTTGTACGAGAGCGGGACGAAGAGGTGGTCGTGGAGGTTGTCGCCGACTGGCAGATCCGCGTGCACCGCGATACCGTGCTGCGCGAGGTGTTCGGCGGGACCGATTCCGGACAGTTGGAGGATCTGCGGCGACCCGAACGCTCCCGCCGAGAGGATCACCTCGCGCGAGGCGTGCACAATCTGCTTGCCGCCCTCGACCGAGATCTCGACGCCGGTGGCCCGCGAGCCGTTGATAACGATCCTGATGACCGTCGTCTCGGTGAGAACCAGCAGGTTCGGGAGCGGATCCGCATGGATGTAGCCCTGCGCGGTGGAGTAGCGCAACCCCTTCGCGGCGCTCTGCTGAAAGACCGCGACGCCTTCCTGACTTTCCGCGTTGTAGTCGTCGATGGCAGGCACACCCAGGCGCTCGGTCGCCGCTGCCATGAACGCGCGGGCCGCCTCGGTGAGATCGCTCTTCCGGGTGACCTTGATCGGGCCACCGCCACCACGGAGCTCGCTGGCGCCGCCCTCCCAATCTTCGAGTCGTTTGAAGTACGGAAGGACACCGGCGTAGTCCCAGCCCTCGCAGCCCTCGGCCGCCCAGTCGTCGAAGTTCTTCTTGTTGCCGCGGACGAAGAGCATGCCGT
Source organism: Nocardia sp. NPDC058114 (assembly GCF_042884695.1). Taxonomy (NCBI): domain Bacteria; kingdom Bacillati; phylum Actinomycetota; class Actinomycetes; order Mycobacteriales; family Nocardiaceae; genus Nocardia; species Nocardia sp. NPDC058114. The sequence continues at coordinate 1,821,464 of NZ_JBHVTK010000001.1, forward strand.
TCACCGAACTCGAACCACCCAGGACCCGGCCGCGCGTCATGGGGATCGTGCGGTCGAGCGCACAGCGCTGCGGCGTCGACTTGGAACCCCAGTCGAACAGCTTTTTCAACTGCGGCGTGGAGTGCATGACGTTGATAGCGCCGGGAATCTGGAAGAGCATCTTGGCGATGCCCTTGTCGTCGGCGCGCCCAGCCTCGATCAGCACGACAGACGCGCCACTTTCCGCAAGTCGGCGAGCTACCGCGCAACCGGCGCTACCGGCTCCAACCACGATGTAATCGGCGTCGGTCATCGGCGTTTCTCCGTTCGATTACCGTTCTTCCGGTACGGCGACGATCACCCTGCCGGAGACGACTTCCAGGATGCGGTCGAGAGTGGACCCCTTCATTGTGCTCGTCCGAAGGGCTCAGATCAGGGTTGAACGCCGGCTGTGCTGCCGCCGAGCGGCATGGCGGGCAGACCGAGTTTGCGATGGTCCCACGAGCGGATCCGCGTCGGCTCGACCCGAACGACGATGCGTTTGTGCATCATGGACTCGACCAGCGGACGAGCCTGCTCGGTGTAGGGACCGACGTAGCGGCGGAAGACGTCGATTCCGGCGTTCCAGTACTCCTCATCGGCGGGGTCCTCGATCAGATGCGCTGTTCCTTCGATCGACACGCCGCGCAACTGGTCGTAGGTGTCGCCCGCCTCGGCCATGCAGGTGAGGGTCGGGTTACGGCGCAGGTTGGTGGCCTTCTGCGACTTCGCCTTGGTCTCGAAGTAGATCTTGCCGTCGAGGTGCCCGAACCACATCGCTGTCAGATGCGGTTTCCCCTCGGCATCGAGGGTGGCCAAGGTGAGCACCCTGCTGCGGTCGAGGAACTGCGCGATCTCGTCCGCGCTCATCTGCACCGTGGCCCGCTGTTTGATTCCCACGTTCACCTTCCAGCTCGTTCGTTGCGCCGACCCTATCGAGCAACCGCGATCGGCGATCCCGAACGCGACTATTCCGCTGGTCAGCGGCCCATGTGGTTGTCGCCTGCTGGAATGGCGCGTCCCACAGGGTGAATCGCAGTAGTCGACAGCACTTCGGATGGGCGCTGCTGGTTCAGGACTGGCCGGGCAGCGGCACAATGCCCAGGTTGGCGTCGAGGCCACCGTCGACGACGAGGGTGGTGCCGGTGATGTAGCCGGCGGCGGGCGAGGCGAGGAACCAGATCGCCTCCGCCTGTTCACGTGGTTCCGCGAACCGTCCGAGTGGGATCCGGCGTTCGATCGCGGCGAGCAGTGCGAGGTCCTGGTGTACGCCGGCGGTGATGCCGGTGCGGGTGAGCCCGGGTGCGATGGCGTTGATCCGAATCCCCTGCGCGGCATAGTCGATCGCGACCGCGCGGACCAGGTTGATCAACGCGCCTTTGGACGCGTTGTAGGCCCAGTTTCCCGCATCGCCACGCAAACCGGCCACCGATGCGGTCAACACCGCGCAGCCCCCGGACCGACGCAATGCCGGAATCGCCGCTCGCAGCCCGCGAATCGGCCCGAGCAGGTTCACGTCGAGGATGCGGTCGGCTGTGCGTACCGCATCGGCGGCCTCGAGCGGCGGGGTGCCGCCGGTTCCGGCATTGAGGACGATGGTGTCAAGTCGGCCGAAACGGCTCAGCGCGGCGTCGACCGCGGCCTGGTTCACCGCGTCGGAGGACACGTCGCCGGCCAGGGTCACGATGCCGTCGCCGAATCCGGTCAGGCCGTGCTCGGAGAGATCCACCGCGACCACGTCGTGCCCGCGTTCGGCGAACAACTCGACAGTGGCTCGGCCGATACCGGACGCGGCGCCGGTCACGATCGCGACGCGACGCGCGTCGGCGGGGGAGGGCTCGCTCATCTGGGGCCTTGTATCGGAGCCCGAGCAGCGGATCTGATCTCGGCCACTCGGGCAGTCACACCGATGATCAGTCGAGTACTTCGTTCAGTTTTCCGGTCGCGACGTCGAAGACGAATCCGCGCAGAGAGGTGGTGCGCGTGATGAAGGGGCTGCGTTCGATGCGGCGCAGCGAGTTGCGGATGTCCTCGTCGAGATCGCCGAAGGCCTCGGCGGACCAGGTGGGCTTGATGCCGATCTCGTCCTGGATCGCCCGTTTGAAATCGTCGTCGGTGAAGGTGAGCATGCCGCAGTCGGTGTGGTGGATCAGGATGATCTCCGTGGTGCCGAGCAGTCGCTGGCTGATGGCCAGCGAGCGGATCTCGTCGTCGGTGACCACGCCGCCCGCGTTGCGGATGACGTGCGCTTCACCGTCGTGCAGGCCCAGGATGCGGTAGACATCGAGGCGGGCGTCCATGCACGCCACCACCGCGACGTGCTTGCTGGGCGGCAGCGGGAGCGGGCCGCTGAACTGCGCTGCGTACGCGGTGTTGTTACTGAGGTATTCGTCTGTGACGGTCATGGCGGCGTCCTAGGGTTGATGGGTCGCGACAACGAATCTCCGCCTTCATGGTTGGTGCTGTTTCGGAGGGCGGCCAGAGATTCGCGCAGATCGAGGCGAAGGGTCGTTCGCAGCGGTGCGAACGAGTAGGCGCCGCCCGTGTCGATGCCACGGTGCCTGCGTCGGGCAGGGAGGGAAGCCTGATCGACCGCGACCGGCCGCCTCTGTGGCCCGCACCTGTGCGGGGCGGTGTGTCGTCCAGGGCAACCTGATTCATCTATTGCGAGAGTTGATATGAAATCAGGATTCGCGTCAGCTGTGAATCGAATCCGGTCGCGAACATGATCCGTCGTGACGGCAGAGGTGTACCCGCCGGGGCCGTGTGCGTCAGCACTGCATGTCGACCGGCGCCGGGTCCATGGATGACTTGTATAAGAGATTCCTGTCGCATCCGTAGTGAAATGTCGAGCCAGCTATTTGCCGGGCGCGGGTATCGCAGTATGAATATTCGAGACGGAGTAATCGGGTTGTTCTGTGCCGCAGGTCAATTCACAGTTGGATGCAGTGTCGACAGTATGGTCATCGGCGGCAGGGGATGAAGAATTTTCGACCGCCCGGACCGGCCGTTCAGGCGTAGTATTCCGGTGCTTTCCGGTGTTTGACAGAAAATTCTCAACGCCAACATCGCGAAGCTGCGGAGTTTCCAGGGGAATGCTTCGACACTGCGACAGCGGCCACGACCGTAAGGACGCTATAGAACTGGCCGCGATAATGATGCCAGCCTTCCTCGAAGCTGAGCGCAACACGGTTCCGTTCGGCCGGTCGGGATATCTGCGCCGTATCGGCTCACTGGTTCACCTGGGCTGACCTCGCGGCCTCGGCATCTCGCCGACGTTCCTGTCGGCAGTGCTGTATCCGGGACGAGACTGGGCGTTTGCCGAGGTGGGAAGCGTCGTGACGGCTGCCCGAAGCGCCCTGTGCCACGCGGATAGACGGCCGCCCTCGCGCCCGGCTGCCGATCTCGCGCAGATCACATGCTCTTTGGTACGGCTCACAAACCCGCTTATGTTAGCTACTAATTAGCTATAAGATGTCCGGTTTGGCCCTCCATTTTCTGCGAATATTCGGGTACGGTCGACCATTGACGGGGAACTACTTCGACAGGGGGATCGATGGACGAGAACATCAGTGGTACCCCGCTATCGCGCGATGACGCAGGCGGCGATCGGGTTTCACGAAATCTTGAATACCGCTTTGCGGCTCATGGCGCTGAATCTTATGACAGCGAGACCGCTCATCTCCACGATGTCGTGGATCAATTGGAGTACGCGGTACAGGTTTGTTCGCGCGAGAGCATCCCGCTTCCCTTCGTGTTGAAGGAAGTCGAAAAGGCACTCGGTGTGGACCTCGACGATCTCTCGGCAGACTGGCCTTCCGCCCTCCGTCTTCACCTCGTCGATTACGTGACGGCGGTGTTCGCGAAGGACCACCTCCAGCCACCACATATGTGACAACGAGGCCCGTCGGCGGCCGGTGTGGTGCATGTCGATGCGGCGGGCAAGCCTCAGCGGCTCGCGCGCAGTATGCGGCTAGCGCGCAGTACGCCGGGCGATTCGCTCTCGAACCTTCGGATCCGTGGAGGTAGCCGGCGATGAGCTCAGGGGCGGAGTGGCCTTCGATAGGGTGGTCGACCTCGCGGACACGCAAGTCCGGGCACGTAGTGCGATAGGCGAAGGTGTCCATGCCCACGCCGAAATCCCGCGTGGGCATGGGTGTCGGCGCAATCGGATAGCATCCCCGGTACTACCTTTCGGTCCAGCAACCGGCCGGCGGAGTCAGTTCGCGTCGTGGGCGCCTGTGATCGGAGGCTTTCGTGCACACCCTGGGTTTTGTGCTGTCCAGGTGGGGAGGGGGAGGTCTGATGTGGCGCGAGCAGGCGACTCTCGGCTGCGCCGACGGTGGTCGTGGTGCGCAGTGACGCGTTGAACGCCGATCTCATCGCGGCCGGGCCCAGATCGCAACGTCAACTCCGCATACTGCTGGTCGAGGACGACCCCGGCGACGCCTTGCTGGTGGAAGAGATGGTCGCCGATCTGTCTCCGCGCCCGCACCTGGATTGGGCACGCACCTTGACCGAGGCCGGCGAGCGCCTACGCGCCGACGTCCCCGATTGCGTGCTGCTCGATCTGCATCTGCCCGATGCACACGGACTCGAGGCGCTGGCCGGGATCCGCGACCGCAACGATCAGGTCCCTGTCGTGGTGATGACCGGGCTCGACCAAGAGCGCACCGGGCTGTTCGCGTTGGCCTCCGGCGCGCAGGACTACCTGGTCAAGGGCCGGGTGGACCCGGAATTGTTCGGGCGCGCAGTGCGTTACGCGATCCAGCGCAAGCAGGCCGAACTCACCAGCGCGGCCCTGCAGGCCAGTCAGATGCGGGCGCAGGAGAACTCCCGGCTCGAACGCGGACTGTTGCCGACCCCGCTGTTGGGTGCCGACCCCGCAGTGGAGGTGGTGTCGCGGTATCGGCCCGGCCGCGACCACTCACTGCTCGGCGGGGACTTCTACGACGTGGTCCAGGACCCGACCGGCATCGTGCACGCCATCATCGGTGATGTCTCCGGCCACGGTCCCGACGCCGCGGCGACCGGGGTCGCATTGCGGCTGGCGTGGCGCACGCTGGTGCTCAGCGGTGTCACCGGCGCCAGGCAACTGAGCCTGCTCGAGGAAGTGCTGCTCGCCGAACGCGCCGACCAGCAAACCTTCGCCACCGCTACCAGCTTGGTACTCGACCCGGCGACCCGGCACGTGTCGGTACGCCGCGCGGGTCACCCCGGCATGCTGTCGTGCACCGGTGCTGGACTGAGTTGGGTGGAGGTGCCCGGCGGACCGGCCCTCGGTTTCGTGCCGGGCTACGCGCAGTGGCCCGCGCACGAGGTGGCACTGGCGGATGAGGCGGGGCTGATGCTGTTCACCGATGGACTGTTCGAAGGGCGCGTCGGCGACGGCAGCACCCGCCTCGGCGAGGACGGATTGTTCGCACTGGCACAGACACTGCCCGTCGGGCAGCCCGAGTCCTTCGTCGACGCGCTGATCGGGCAGGTGGCGGAGCTTGCCTCGGCGGCAGGCGGTTTGGATGACGATGTGGCCATCCTGTATTTGCGGTGGAGTGATGTGACGAGGCGGATGACGTGACGAGTAGTGCACCAGCCCGGTCGGGGTCGATCCGTCAGCTGACGGCACAGGGCTGGTTCCAGCTCGTGTTCGCGCTGATGATCCTGGTGGTGGTCGTCGGTGCCGCGGCGGGTGCACAGGTCATCGCGCACACCAGCCGGGTCACCGATCGTCTGCTCGCCGAAACTCTGCCCGCGTCCACCGAAGCCCATCGGCTGCAGGGTGCGCTGCTGAATCAGGAGACCGGCATCCGCGGCTACGCCATCACCGGGGACCCGCAGTTCCTCGAGCCCTACGACCGAGGGCGCCAGGAGCAGACACGCGCCGCGGACCGCTTACGGGAGCTGCTCGTCGGCCACCCCGGATTGCTCGCCGACCTCGCCGCTGTCGACCTCGCCGCCCAGCAGTGGCGGGCCGACTTCACCGATCCGGCGACCGGGGCCGTGTCGTCTCGCACGGGCATCGGTCTCGATGCCGCCACCGGAGCGGTGCGTCGAAAGGCGCTCTTCGACGCCGTGCGCGATACCTTCGCGGTGCAGAACGACCATCTCGTCGCGGTCGTCGACAGCGATTCCGCCGAGCTGGCAAGCGCACGCACCACCCGCAACATCGTGCTGTGGGGCATCGTCGCGGTCTTCCTGCTGACCGGGGTGCTGCTCACCGTGCTGGTACGGCGACTGGTGGTACGGCCGTTGGGCTATCTCACCGAGTCGTCGCGGCGGGTAGCCGCGGGGGAGTTCGACGCGCAGATCGAGGCTGTCGGTCCTTCCGATATCGCGCTGGTCTGCGAGGCGGTGGAGAACATGCGCCACCACATCGTCGCCGAGCTCGATTCCACGCGCATCCAGGAGGCGGCACTGCTGCGCCAGAAGCAGGATCTCGACATCCAGGCCGAGGAACTGCGCAGATCCAACACCGAGTTGGAGCAGTTCGCCTACGTCGCGTCCCATGACCTGCAGGAGCCGCTGCGCAAGGTGGCCTCGTTCTGCCAGTTGCTCGAGAAGCGCTACGGCGACCAGCTCGACGAGCGCGGCAAGCAGTACATCGACTTCGCCGTCGACGGTGCCAAGCGCATGCAGGTGCTGATCAACGACCTGCTCACCTTCTCCCGCGTCGGCCGGATGTCGGAGGGCACCGAGCCGGTGGGCCTGGATCAGACCCTGGACGAGGCGATGGCCGCCTTGTCGGCGACCATCGAGGAATCCGAGGCCGTGATCGAGCGCCCGGCGGCGTTGCCGGAGCTCCTCGGGGAACCGACCCTGTTGATCATGTTGTGGCAGAACCTCATCGGCAACGCGATCAAATTCCGCACGCCCGGCCTGACCCCTGTGGTCCGGGTGGCGTGCGCGTCCAACGTCGACGACGCCGAGGAATGGGAGTTCTCGGTGTCGGACAACGGAATCGGCGTCGCGGCCGAATTCGCGGAGAAGGTCTTCGTCATCTTCCAGCGTCTGCACCCGCGAGATGCGTACGGCGGCACCGGGATCGGACTGGCCGTGTGCAAGAAGATCGTGGAGTTCCACGGCGGCCGGATCTGGCTCGACACCGACTACCGTGACGGCACCCGCCTGTGCTTCACCCTGCGGGCGGCAGCGCCCGCGACCACCGCCGCATCCATCGAGAACGAGGTATTCGCATGACCGATCCCGCCCAGCCGGTCGATATCCTGCTCGTCGAAGACGACCCCGGCGACGAACTGATGACGCGGGAAGCCTTCGAGGACAACAAGATCGGCAACACGCTGCACGTGGTCAGGGACGGTCAGGAAGCGCTGGACTTCATGTATCGCACCGGCGCGCACGTCGACGCCCCACGGCCGGATCTGATCCTGCTGGATCTGAACCTGCCCAAGTACGACGGCAGGCAGGTGCTGGAGAAGATCAAGGCCGACCCGGAGCTGTCCCACATCCCCGTGGTCGTGCTCACCACATCGGCGGCCGAGGAAGACATTCTGCGCAGTTACAAACTGCACGCGAACGCCTACGTCACCAAGCCGGTGGATCTCGACCAGTTCATCGCTGCGATCAGGCAGATCGATGAGTTCTTCGTGCAGGTCGTGGGGGGGCCGCGCGGGGGGGGGGCCCCCCCGGGGGGCGCGGGGGCGGGGGGGGGGCCCGCGCCGCCCGGGGGCCCCCCCCCCCCCACCCCCCGCTTCCCGTCCTTCGCGGCGGCCGCCTCCCGCGGTGTCAGGACGCCACGAGTGC
>NZ_JBHVTK010000002.1:0-112140 GCF_042884695.1 Nocardia sp. NPDC058114
GCGTTCGTGGGGGTCGGGCTGGCGTTGGTAGGGATATTCGAGCCGGTGGGAGTGTTCATGGGGGCATTCCGGCTGGGTGCGTGGGCTTTCGCCGGAGCCGTGCCGCTCGGAGTGTTCGTGCCGACCCTGCTCGCCAACGGGATGGAGCCGAATTTCGGGTTCGTCGTCCTGGCAGGGGTCACGGTGTTGTTCACCGGGGCCGGGATGGCGATGCTGGTGACCTCGCTTCGCGACTGAGCTCGCCCGGAGGGAGTTCGCCCGAGCGTCGGGGCATGGTTCGACACCGAATTGGACAGCGCGAGATACCTGGTGTTGATTGGCACAGCTACCTACCTCGAACGATGGTTGCAGCGGCTGTGCCGAGGAATCGCAATGTGCAGCCCGGCCACACAGGCACGACCCTCAGTACTGCATGCAGCGGTCTACCCACTCGGTGGTAGCACCAGGTCAGTGACCGGCCATCCACAACCCGGCTTCCGCGGGGTCCGCACCGATAAGCCCCCGACGAGGCCGGGCTCCCCACCTGGGCGGCAATGATCGGGATGCAGACGTTATCGGGGGTCAGTCGCGGGTCTTGTACGTGATGAGGCCGCCGTCGCTGCAGCGTTCAATCATGTTCAGGTCGTAGATATTCGGGTCGGCCGCGAGCTGATTTGCCTTGATTTCGGACGCCAGGTCTCCCGCAGTAGTCGCCGGAAATTTGAGCTCGTGGTCGAGGTCGGGTAGGCAACGCCTTGTTGTCGCAGGTTCGATTCCTCGGCAGGACACGCAAAACATGGGCAACCGGAAAATGCCTGGTCATCGCGGATTCCTCTTTGATCTGATATCCAACATCTTAGACATCGAAGCTCTTCGGCTGTTGGTGCGAGCTATCCCACCGTCTGCTCGCGTACTCGGGTTGGTGGTGAGGTGGTAGCCGACCCGGATGTCTTCTCATGGTGTCGCCGCAGGAGCGGTTTCGGGAGTTGATCGGCTTGGGGCGTTGTCGGCGACGGTAGCCCAGGTCCTGATCGAGGGTCCGAGCCATCGGTGGAGGTATTCGCGCAGTTGTTCGGGGGTGCGCGTGGGGCTTTCCGTCTGGTCGGACAGGAATGACTGGACGATCCGTTGGATCCATTCGACAAGCTCGTCGAGGGTGCTGGAATCGATGGTGGTCCGTGTCCAGTCGACGGACGTTCGTTCGACCAGCAGGGCGCGTGCGATCGCGCGCGTGGTTTCGGAGGTAACTGTGCGCAGCAGGGTGTGGGTGGATTCCTCGAACATCAGTTGCAGGTAGGGCTGCGAGGGCACCTGCGTGATGATGAACGTGACGCCTTCTACGGCGGCTTCGGCGAGGTCGTCGAAGGATCGAAGGTGGTCGCCGAGTTGATCGAGGAACTCCCGGGTGCCTTCGACCGCCGCCGCTTGCAGGAGTGTGGCAGTGCCCTCGTAGTAGCGGTACACGGTGGCGCGACTCAACCCCAGCGAGGACGCGACGTCGGAGATGGTGGTGCGCGCACCACGGCGTTCGACGCAGCGGTGGGTGGCCTCGAGGATCCGAGCGCGCGCTTCGTCGTCGGTTGCCGGTGGATGGCCTAGCCAGCCTGTTGTGCGCATACGTCGAATCTATCGTCTCGACGGTCCGGGCCGATGCTGAGCGGGCGGTAGGGGCGGTCGGCGCGCGGGGCATCGGCTGAGATCCGACGGCATTCGCGGGCCCTGTTCCGAAGAGCCCTGGACAGCAGGAGATACAACATGGTAAACCTGTATCGCCTGTTATTTTCTGGCCATGAAGGGAATTTGACACGGCGTGCCGAGACCGAGAATTCACGGCATGCCGCCATCGAGCGTGCAGATTGTGTAAGTGCGCTCGATACCGAAGTCCTCTGTTTGCGCAACCCTATCTTCGACGATGCCATCTATGGCGGTGTTCGTTGGTTTACTTGTGGGCTGTGCCCGCAGTGCGGAGGCGAACTGTGACGTGGCATGTCTCTGAATAGGGTCAGTGTTGCGCGAGTTGCTCTCGGCACTTCAAGAGGAATCGGTCGATAGTGCAGAACTATTGGCGATCGATGTATTCGGATCCGGAACGGTGAGCGTCTCCGGTCGCTATCAGCTGTGCGCCGGAAAACGTTTCGTCGCGCTTCGAGTCGTAATTCAGGAGTTGGTGAGGACTTTCATGAACTTGTCGATATTCAACCGACAGTCGGGTGAGAAACGGGCGGACTCGCCGCCGGGGCCGGGTGGTTCGGTGTCCTACGATCAGCATCTGGACGAGTCTTCGGCAGCTCAACGCGAGGCCGACCGGTGGTTGATCGTGGGCACGGTGCTGATGGGCACGTTGGTGCTGGGTTTGATCGGGCTGCCGATCTTCCTGCGGGGATTGTGGCTACTGCGGCGCGCTCAGCAAGCGAATCTGTCGGTGCGCCCCATGATCGTGACCGTAATCGGGTATCTGGTGATCCTGGACGCCGCGATCAACACCGTGGGATGGGTACTGGATATCTTCGCCAGCCACAGCCTGGTGAATCGGGTGTTCTTCACCGGTTGGGGCAACTTCTTCGATGCCGGGTATTTCTGGCACTACAACGAATTGTGGATCGGTGGTGCCGGTGCGCCCGGAGAGAAGTCGTGGGAGATCGCCAGTATCTTCATCGTATTCCCGCTGCGGATCGCTGCCGCGATCGCTTTCCTTCGGATGCAGCGCTGGGGTCATCAATGGCTGATCGTCACCTGCTGGTTCGGTGTGGTGATGTGGGTCGGATATATCGCGAACATGACCATTTATGCGGACCTGCGGTACAGCGGGACGGTGCTTCCGGTGTTCGGTTGGTGGCTCTACGACATCTGGTACATAACGCCATTCCTGGCCATTCCCTATCTGCACACAGTCAATCGTGAGATCTTCTCCGACTGAAATTCCCCGCGAAACACGGAGACACAGAAAATGACCGATCAAAGCAGCAGTCGAACTCCGGAGCAGGACACTTCGCTTCCGGCCGGCACCACGCCGACGTTCGCTCGAATGCACAAATGGCTCCAACGGGCGATCATGGTGTGCCTGTTCGCGCTCGTCGTGGAGGGCTCTCTGACCGTTCCTGCGATCGCGATCTGGTATGGCTACCCATCGCTGTCGCTGACCGAGATCTGTAGCGAGCTGATGAAGGTGCGCTACTCCGACGATGCGCTCGAGTGCGAGTTCCCCTACCCGTTGTCCGGCCCGCCCTTCGGCGGCGCGCCGGAAGCTGCGAACCAGACCACCGCACGCGATGAGTGGGGAATACAACCGAAGCCGGACTACGAACGAATCGGCTTCCGCGAACTGGTCCGCAACCACGACGAGCGGATCGCCCGAGAGAATGCCGCGAAGTCGCCGCCTCGGTGACACCAGCCGCCCGGTGACACCGGGCCGGAACAACCAAGACGTCAGCAGGTCCGGTCGCGCTCGTGAGATTGTCGAGCGCGGCTCGATCCCAGTGCTGAACTTTGAGGATCGACACATGAGCACGGTCACGATCGCGGCCATTGCAGGCTCGCGGAGACTCCGGCAGATCAAAACCCGCGAGCGACTTTTCGAGGCGGCGGTGGCGCAGTTCGGGGTTGCCGGGATGGCCGCGGCCGACCTCGGCGAGATTGCCGCGGCGGCAGGCGTCGCCCGCGCGACGTTCTACTTCCACTTCCCGAACAAGGAGCACATCCTTCTCGCGTTGGCCGACCGCGAGGAGGCAGCGATCGCGCAGAGCCTGCGGAGTTCGGTTTCGGCACCGCGGGATCTGGCGACCTCGTTGGCGCGAACCATCGATCTCGTGCTCGCGCTCGAGAGCCGGTTCGGCACAGCGTTGTTCCGGGATCTCATGTCGGAGCGTTTCACGTCCGACCGCCGATCCCAGCGATGGCCGCAGTGCCCGGTCGCCGCCGCCGTAGCCGCGATCATCGAAAGCTCTGCCGCGCAGCGGAAGATTCCCGCGCATCAGAGCGCGATGTTCTTCGTCGATGGCCTGTATGGGCTGCTGGCGGTCACCGGCGAAGCCAGGCAGCTGCGTCACACGGTCCTCGACAGCTACCTGCTGACCACCGTACGAAGTCTCGAAGCCCGATAGGCGGGCACCGGTCCTGGTCGTGGGCATCACGATTCGGGCCGATGACACGATCTGGAGTGAGAAACATGTGGCAGGAAATTTTTCGCCTGACGGTGTGCTGGGGCGCGATGATCGCGATCGTCGTGTTCTGGTACTGGCTCATCAAGAACATCGGAACCTTCTGATCATGGACCCCCGACATCGCGACTGTCGATCGGTACATCAGGAGGTCTCTTGTACCCCGACGATCTGAGCCACGCACTGGCCGTCGAGCGTGGATGTTCGGTGACCGCGGTTGCCTTCTCCGAGAAGCGGCGAGAAGGCGTGCGGTTGATGAGCGGGCCCGCGCGCGGGTTCGGTTTGAACCGTGCCCGCACACTCGTGAGCGTTCCCTACCCGGTGATGGCGCCGGAATGGACGCGCGCGACGCTCACCTGTGGTGTCGCGTTGCAGTGTTCGCCGTCCAAGGACCGCATCGCCGCCTACGCATTGCACGAGCTGTCACCACGTCAGCGTGTGGCGCTGTCCTGGGTGGAAGGCGGTGTCGCGGCCGGATGGATCGCCGAGCGTTTTCCCGGTCTGGTGCCGGAGTTGCGGCGAATCGCCCCCGACCTCGAGATCGCCGACCACGATCTGGAGGGGCACGCGATGCTGGAGCGTGCGATGGAACTGGCCCGCTCGCGGCCACTGCCGCCACACCCGTTGCTGGGCGGATTGCCGTTGGCGACGGCGGCCCGGGGCGTGTTGGCGGCGACGATCCGCCGGGTCTACGGCCGGATGCCGTGGAGTTCCGCACGCAGCGACCGCCGAGGGATGGTCACCATCCCTGTCGGTGGCGACGGAGGGGAGCGCAGCTCTACGCTTCCGCCGCCGAGCCGTCCCGAAGACGAGGACTTCGAGGTCCGGACCGATCAGCGCTCGGGGATCCCATATCCGGAGTGGAATCTGTGGACCGGATCGTTTCTGGCGGACCACGTCGCAGTTGTCGAACGCCGCCACTCGACCCGCAGTACACCGGTCACCGCGGTCTCGCCCGATATCCGGCGGTGGTTCGAACAGCGCACTCACCGGGAAATGCGCGGTGGACTCGAGGACGGCTCCGATCTCGACATCGACCGTTACGTACGCCACCACGTCGCGGTGCGGACCGGCGCGGCCGGGCAGCCGAAAATCTTCCGGGAGTTGGTACCCAGCTCACGTGATTGCACGACAGCGCTCTTGCTGGACGGCAGTTCGTCGCTCGGGCTCAACGGCGGCAGGATCTTCGCACTGGAACTCGCGTGCGCGGACGCGATGTCACGGGCGATGACACTGGCCCGGGAAAGACACGCGATTTTCGTTTTCACCGGCAACACCAGGCACCGAGTCGAAGTCGGCTGCCTGAAGGACTTCGCCGATCCGCATTTCGTCGATCCGAGCAAGGCCGGACTCATGACCGGCGGCTACACCCGCTTGGGCGCACCTGTGCGGCACCTCACCAAGCGGCTGCTCGAGCAACCCAGCGAACGGCGACTGCTGATCATCATCGGCGACGGACTGATGTCCGACGAAGGCTACGAGGGCCGCTACGCGTTCGCCGATGTCGCACATGCGGTCGCCGAGGCCGAGGAGGCGGGCGTGCTCACCTACTACCTCGGGGTCGGCCCCACCCGCGTCGACCCGCTGCCCGAAGTGTTCGGGTCACGCCGGTCACAGCGGATTCGTCAGGTCGAGGACCTTCCGAGAGTCCTGGCAAACATCCATCGAGAGTTGACAACCCAATGAATACCGATCGATACCTCGCCCACAGCAGTGAAGTCCGCCTGTTCGAGCGGGCCTTCCATCAACACCTGCCCGTGATGCTGACCGGCCCCACCGGATGCGGGAAAACCCGTTTCGTCGAGCACATGGGCCGCGCCCTCGGGCGTGAGGTCGTCACCATCAGCTGCCACGACGACCTCACCAGCTCCGACCTGGTCGGTCGATTCATGGTCACCGGCGGTGACGTCATCTGGACCGACGGACCGCTGACACGCGCGGTCAAGACCGGCGCGATCTGCTACCTCGACGAAGTGGTCGAGGCTCGCCACGACTCACTCGCGATCCTGCACTCGCTGACCGATCACCGGCGAACCCTCTACCTCGACCGCGCCGACGAAACAGTCCTCGCACCAGCAGATTTCATGCTGGTCTGTTCCTACAACCCGGCCTACCGCAGCTCGCTCAAGGAACTCAAACCCTCCTTCCGGCAACGCTTCGTCACCCTCGGGATGGACTACCTGCCACCCGATCGTGAAGCAGAGGTGATCACCGCCGAATCCGGCGTCGAGGTCGCCACCGCGCACCGACTCGTCGGTTGCGCCACCACCATCCGCCAGGCCGACCAGGCTTTCCACTTCGAACCGCCCTCCACCCGGGTTCTGGTCGCTGCGGCGCGATTGGTCGCCGCGGGAGTTGACGAACTCGAGGCGGCCCAGGTCTGCATCCTGGCGCCGCTCAGCAGCGACGGAGCGATCCACGACGGATTGCGAGAGATCGCAGCCGCACACCTGTCGCCCACTGCCACACACATCCAGTCCACGAACTAGGAGTCGCTATGAACGAACAGGACCGCAACCGCCAGCGCGCGTTGATCGTCTTCCAGATCATGATGTACGGGTACCTGCTGACAATGTTCCTCATCCAGGTCAACATGCTGATGACCCGTGACTGGTAAGAATCTGCCCGCCAGCACCGTGATCAGATCGTCGGCGGCCGATGCCGGGCAGCTCGGAGCGTAAGCGTTTATTGGCGTGAACCACGCACGGGTGTCGCTGAATTCGTGGCGGCTCAGTCAGTTTGTGCATGCCCGGTCATTGACCATGGTTGCGGCCTCAGGGTTGTCGCGGGACGCCCCGCTGGGCCGACTCACGCCGCATCCCGGAGCCGCGGCCCGCGCACCCCTCACCCGACCCGAATATCAGCACCTACACCGGTTTCGGGGTCGGTGGCCATGTCGGATCTGAGCGCAGGGTGCGGGGTATCGCGGCTGTCAGGAGGTGCTGCGGCCGAGCTGTGCCGGCACGCGGCGGCTCACGGCTGAGTCGGTCACGCGGCGTGGGAGAGGAAGGTCGATCGTTCGAACTCGCGGTGCCGCACCGCGTGGACGAACGCGGTGTATTCGAGGTGGTCGAAGAAGAGCCTGGCGGCTCCGGCGGAGGCACGGCATTCCGGCGCGGCGCTGAATTCGTAGAGGTCGTCGGATGCTCGGGTGATCGTCAGGGCGCCACGGATGGGCCGGTCTGCTCGGATCGCGGCCTGGAGGGCCTCGAACTGGTGGTGGTCGAGGGTCAGGCATTCCTCGAGGGGGACAGGGTGTGCCGCGGTGGCGACCGGGCGCGCGAGTTTGTCGTCCCAGATGAGGGTGCGGTGGTTGTCGCGGTAGACCATCACGCACGCCTGTTGCGGGGAACTGGCGGCCGCTTTGCGGAAGTGAGCAGCGGGCGGTGTCGGTAACGACATGGTGGATCCTTTCGAACAGCGCTGCCGGCGACGGTGCCGGCAGCGCGGGCACACACTAGGGGAGACTGCCGATAGCCGCGAAATTGCAGGGGCGGGCGTAGTCGTCGTGGTCGATCGGCTGTTCGGGTCGCCAGTCGGTGGCGTAGGTGATGCCGGGGTCGGCGATCGTCCATCCGTCGAAGAAGGTCTGGAACTGCGCGCGGGTGCGCAGGGTGACCGGTGTGCTGGCATCGGTGAAGACCGCCGCGCCTGCGGCGACCTGTGCTTTGATTTCCGCGCCCGCGTCTTCGAGGGACACGTGTGTCATCGCGATGTGGCTACCGGGGGCGAGGGCGTCACGCAGTTGCGCGACGATCTTGCCGGGCTCGCTGGCGTCGGTGACCCAGGGAAGCACCGAAACCAGTAGCAGCCCAACGGGTTCGGTGAAGTCGATCAGGCGCTGGGTATCGGGGTGGGCGAGAATGCGCGCGGGGTCGCGCAGATCGGCGTCGACCATCGTCGCGGTGTCGGTGACACCCTGTTCACGCAGCAGGTCGCGGGCCCGGTTGATCGCTTCTTCGTCGTTGTCGACGTACACGACGCGGGAATCGGGGGCGAGCTCGCGCGCGACCTCGTGGGTGTTGCCGCCGGTCGGCAGGCCGGACCCGATGTCGAGGAACTGGCGAATCCCGGTGCCGGCCATGTAGCGAACGGCGCGGGCGAGAAACCGGCGATTGTGCTGGGCCCACAGGGGATAGAAGGGGATGTCGGCGTAGAGCCGATGAATGAACGGCAGGTCCGATTCGAAGATCACCTCGCCGGTGACCATGTGGTGATAGATGCGTGCGGAGCTGGGTTTGTTGGTGTCGATCGGGCGGGGCTCGAAGTCGCTGTCGGACATCGTGATTCCTCTGCGGTTGCGGTGGTGCCGGTCTATCGCTGAATGGTGGGGCGGCTGCGGAGGCCGCGGACGAGGTGTTCCATGAACTGACGTGAGTCGTGGGGGCTCAAGGCGGTCATCGCCAGGCGGTTGAAGATCTTGTCGCGGATACCGACGGCGGGTTTGTCATCGATGTAGCGGATCTCGCCCTGCGCTTCGATCACCGCCATCTCGAGATCGCCCGCTGCTCCGGGGGAGGGCACGCGAACCAGGATGTAGCGGTCTTCCATGCCGGCGCCGGGTGCTTGGTGGGTGAAGGGCATGACCTGGATCTGAATGTTGGGCCGGGCGGACAGCTCGAGCAGGTGGGTGATCTGGTCGAGCATTACCGCGTCTCCGCCGTAGGTGCGGCGCAGGCAGGATTCGGACAGGATCGCGTGGAACTCGGGTGCTCCCCGCGCGAGCAGGATCCGCTGACGCGCGACGCGGGCTCGGACGTAGTCGTCCACGGTGACCGCGTCCGGATCGTCGGGGTCGAGTTGGAGGGGTTCGTGCAGCGCGCGGATGTAGCTCTCGTGCTGGAGCAGGCCGGGAACGATCTCGGCAGCGGTCTCGCGTAGTCGATCCGCCACCGCCTCGAGGTCGACGAGCAGTCGCAGTTCCTCGATGTAGGCGCGGCGGTAGCCGGAGTTCCAGAATCCGCGGCGATGGCTGTCTTCGCGGAGATCGAGCAGGATCGCGATGTAGTCGTGGTCGGTGACGCCGAGCTGCCTGACCAGCTCGTCGAGTGCCTGGGCGCTCAGATTTCCCGTGCCGCTGATCACCGCCGCGATGCGGGACTGGCTCACCCCGATCATCTTTCCCGCGTCGGCCTGGGTAGTGCGAGACCGGCGCAGAAGCGCGTCGATCTCTCGACCTAGCAGCACTTTTCGTGCGGTTCGTGCCATGGATCCCACCGTATCGGGCTGCTGGGCGGCGGCTGCCACCTGTTTCGCAATCCTGATTATCAGGTTAGATTATCAACCACGATTATTTGGCGAACAAGTCGGAGGGTGTATCCGAACTGCGACATACCCTGCGGCGCAAGAAGAGTGGGGCCCACTCATGGACGTCACCGACCCAGACACCCTCCGCGGCACTCTCGATGCCGGAGCCGCGAACAGCTGGGGGCAGCGACTTCGGACCTATCGTCGCGCTCGATTAGGGCTCAGCCGTGGGGATTTCGCCGAGTTGATCAACGACAGGGCTCGCCGCGACAGCGTCAATGTCGCGTGTTCGGAACGACACATCGCGCGCTGGGAACTCGGCGAGGTCCGCAGGCCCAGCAAGTCCTATCGCGTTCTGCTGGCTGCGCTCGGCGCACCGGTTCCCGAGATCGACTCCGTCCTGTCCTCGCCGGGCCTGAATGTGGGGTTCGCTCGTGAAGTGGTGTCACAGGCTCCCGAGTTCGTCGGTGCCGGTACGCGGCGCGGCGCGGATGCGACGCTGCTGGAGGCCCTCGCGACCGCCGTGGTCGGTTCCGCTGACATCCTGACGCCCTGGCTACCTTCCCTTGACGTTCCCGAGATGCCCTGCGACACAGGGTGCCTCGATCTCGATGCGGTGCGCAGCGCCACCTCTGGATTGCGGGAACGCGATCAGCGACACGGTGGTGGCTCGGTCGCGCGCACGGCCGTCGATCTCCTGAAATCGACGACCGCGCTGCTGGCCGGGTACCGCGGACACACGACGCTCGCACACGCGCTGCTGGTAGCCACCGCCGATCTGGCCCGGCTGATCGGGTGGGCCTACCACGACATCGGTGACCAGCATCGCGCCCGCCAATACGCCACCATGGCTTTGGTTTCCGCGCGGCGAGCGGGTGCGGACAGCCTGGTCGCGTCGACGCTCTACGTGCTGGGGCGGATCAGCTTGATCGAACGCGACCCGCGCGTCGCTCTGCGGATGTTCCAACTCGGCCAGCTACCTGCCCAAGACGCCACCGGAGGTGGGGAATCGGCGCGCTTGTATGCCAATGAGGCCTGGGCACACGCGATGATGGGCGACCTCGACCGGATGCGGACCGCGCTCGCCCGCGCCGAAGACGAGATCGCCCGGGTCGCAGATCATCCCATCGACCCGTGGACCCGGGTGTTCTTCACCCCCGGAGAGTTCACCGGCATGCGATCGGTGATCTACAACGAGTACGCCCTGACAGCCCGCGGACAGACCGCGCAACATTACACAGCCGAAGCCGTCGACGCCGCTCGCGCCTCGTTGGCCGCGTCGACGCCGGGACGCCCTGCCCGCAGCATCCTGTTCGACAACATCACGATCGCCACGGGCACCTTCCGTCTCGGCCAGATCGATGACGCGGTCTCCTTCGCGACGGCTTGCCTGGACATGACCGGTCAGGTCGACAGCGGGCGAGTCGGCGACCGGCTGGGGCAGCTGGTGCACGCCGCGAGTCTCGCGTCCTCGCGATCCGATGTTCGCGATCTCTGTCAGACGATCCGGCGGGCCGTCCGCACCACCCGGCACACTCCGCACCAGCTGACCGAACATCGCCTCGCGACCGCGTAGCAATGTCGACGCAACCCGACGATGTCATCCCCACACAGCGGCATTTACGACATGCCCTGTCGAATGTCATTGTCGCAGAGATTATTCGGCGATGTACTCGGCTCATGACTACGACGACGCCGAGACGTGGCCATCGGGCAATGGGCAGACGCCGGTGAGCCGGGTGTGTGTAGCTGTGACGCACGCAGGCGGCTCCGCCGCGAAGCCCGACAGCCGCGCTGGGGAGAACGCACGCGTGCGGACCGCCGAGGGGTTACTGGAGGCCCGTCAGTTACTGCTCGCCGTCGCCGGGAACCTGCAGGGCGGGTCGCCGCTGATCGGATGGGCACGCGAGCTGGCGGATCTGCACGCGACTCTGTTCACCGCGTCGGTGTCGACCACCCGTCGGCCCGCCGACTTCGACGCGCCTACCACCAGCGGCCGGATCAACACCGTCATCGGCTTGATCGACGAGTGGTCGGCCTGCCATCTGCCTCGCCCCACCTCGGGCCGCCGCCACACCCATTCCCTCGGCGAGGTGATCAGCCACGTGGCAGACACCTACACCCACGTGCAATGGACACTGCGCCACACCAAGAGCGCCGAACACCAGCACCACGCCGCTCTGCGCTTTGCTCAAGTCCAGGAAGGCTATGCCGACCTGGTCGAGGAAATTCGAGCCCTGCGCGTCGCGCTACCGCTGGGCCGGGGCCACCAACCCGCCCCATAGCGGGCGAGGACTCCGGTGTTCAGGTGGGTGTCGGTGTCCCTCTGGTAGGGCGGAGTTGCCGGGTGTGGCCGACCTCGTCGGCGGCCAGGAATCCGGACAGGATCGGGATGGGCTGGTCGGCGCAGGACTCGGCTGGTACGCCGGCCTCGATGACGCGCCCCGCGTCGACCATCACGATCCGGTCGGCGCGGTGGAAGTGGGTACGCAGATCATGGGTGATCATCAGAATCGCGGCGCCGGTTCGATGCCGGTAGCTGTCGAGGTACTCCAGGATTCGGCTGGTCAGCGGCGCGTCGAGCGCGGTGGTGATCTCGTCGCACACCAGGACAGCGGGTTCGGCGCCGAGTGCTCGCGCGAGGGCGGCGCGTTGAAGCTGGCCGCCGGACAATCCCGCGGGATATCGAAGTGCTTGCCGCGCATCGATACCCAAGTCGTTCAGCAACTCGTGAGCGTGCCGGCGGGCGGTGTCTCGGTCGACTCCGCGCAGCCGGACGGCGGTGGCCGCGACCTGGTCGAGAATCGTGCGCCGAGGGTCGAACGAGGCTGCCGACTCCTGCCACACGTACTGAACGGCGGCGATCTGTGCGCGACTACGCCGGCGCAGCGGGGCCAGTGGTTCGCCGTCGAGCAGCACGTGGCCGCTGTCGGGACCGACCAGTCCGGCGATCGTACGACCGATCGTCGACTTGCCCGCCCCGGATACGCCGACCATCGCGACGAGTTCACCGCGATGCAGATCGAGGTCGACACCGCGCAGAATGCGCGAACGTCGATGGGAGACAGCGAGATCACGCAGTCGCAGAACAGGCGGTGACACCGCGGACGCTCGTCGTCGGGGCGGTGCGGCCACCGGCGCGGGTCGGTCGCTGTCGTGGAGCCGACCCGCGCGCACGAACAGCGTCCGGTCGCTGACCCGGTCGACGGCGACGGTGTCGTGGGTGACGAGCACTACGGCTTTGCCTGTCCGCCGCAGCCGGTCGAGTCCGGTGAGCAGGGCGGCTCGCGCGAGGGGATCCAATCCGACTGTCGGCTCATCCACGATGAGCACATCGGGATCCGACATCAGCACCTGCGCCAGCGCGAGCCGGGTACGTTCGCCGCCGGAGAACTCGAACGGATACTTGCCGAGCATGGTGGCCAGGGTGTGGTCGGACACCTCGAACGCCGCGGCTGTCAGCACGTCGGCAACGTGGCCGCGCCGGGTGGCCCGGTCGGTGCGCGGCAGCCCGAGGCGACGTCGACGAAGCCGCTCCAGCTCGGCCAGCGCGGTACCGATTCTGCGAGCGGGGTTCAGGGTGGACGCCGCATACTGGGGCACGTAGCCGATCCGCACGCTGCTCCGCGGTCCTGGGCACCGAATGGTTCCCGCGACAACAGTTCCCGCGACCGCGACGCCCGCAATCGCCGTAGCGATGGTGGTTTTGCCGGCACCGGAGGGGCCGAACAGGGTGACGATCTCGCCAGCGTACACATCGAGGTCGATGTCGTCGACGAGGACAGTCCGGCCCGCGGTGACCCGCAGCGCACGCACACTGATGAGCGGCTCAGCCATCGCGGTCGCCGGTGGCCAGGCGCGCGGCGCGGGTGCGAGGGTCGGCGAGCAAGTCGTCGGCGAGCAGATTGACCCCGACGATGAGCGCCACGATCAACAGCGCGGGCAGGGCCACCGACCAGGGCGCGATGGTCAGTGCGTCCTTGTTGGCCGCGACCGACACCGCCCAATCGGTCGAGGTGGTGTCGAATCCGAGGCCGAGGAAGTTGGCCGACGCCAGAAAGTACACGGCAGCGGTGAACCGCAACGCCAGATCGGCGGCGATCGGCCGGGACATCTCGGCAACCGCGTAGTTGCCGTATCGGAAGGCTCGGCTCTCGCCCTGCATCCGCAACGCGTCCATGACCGTACCGTGGACAGTCCCGCGGGCCGTCATGCGAACGAATCGCGCGATCGGCGCGACGAGCACGAAACCGATCGCACACGCGATCGCGACCGCTGAGCCACGAGTGCGCAACGCGGCAACCATGATGATGAGCAACGAGGGCAGACACAGCAGCACATCCATCGGGCGCATCAGCAACTCGTCCACCCACGCGCGTGGCGCCGCGGCCGCCGCGACACCGATCAGCGACCCGAGGAGATAGGCGACGGTGACGGTCACGGCCGCGACGACGAGGAATGTCCGTCCGCCGGTGAGTGCGGCGGCCAGCACGTCGCGCCCGAGCCGGTCGGTGCCGAACGGTGACCAGTCCGACGGCCCGAACGGCGACTGACGGTGCGGTGGCGCCCCCACGGCGAGAAACGGCCCCACGGTCGCGACGAGTACCGGCACCGCGACCAGCACGCTGTAGATCCAGCGGCGCAGGGTCATCGGCGGATGCCTTCGGCCGACCCGGGCACCATGCGTTGCCCGGCGATATCGATGACGGTGTTGATCGCGATGGCGACGACCCCGGTGATCGCGACGATCGCGAGGATGACCGGGTCGTCACGGTTGCCGATGGCGCCGATGAGCGCCGACGCGATGCCGGGCACCACGAACACCGCCTCCACGATGAGCACACCGGAGAGCAGTCCGTCCCCGGTGCGCCCGAGTTCCTGCATCGCGGGCGCGAGCGCGTTGGGCGCGACATGGCGGGTCAGCAGCGATATCCGGCCGACGCCGAGTCGGCGGGCCGCGGCGATATAGGGCTGATCCATCACGTCGATGACACCGGCGCGGACCAGCCGAACCAGGGGAGCGGCGACGCGAGCGACCATCACGATCAGCGGCAGCACCAGGTATTCCGGACGGTCGAGCAGGGTATCGAGGTCGGTCCCGAGGAAGGTGGCGGGCAGCAGGTCGAGATCGAGGGCGATGTAGCTGACGAGCAGGACCGCGAGCACGAAATCCGGAATGGAATCGAGCCCGATACTGACGGCGCTGACAATCCGATCACACCACGATCCCGGTGCCGAGCCCGCGGCGAACCCGGCCGTGACGGCGACAGGGACCAGCAGCGCCAAGGCCAGCGCGGCCATCAGCGCGGTGGTCAGGAACGGGTCGGCGATCACGTCGCCGACCGGGTGCCCGTTGGCGTAGGACACGCCGAAGTCGCCGACCACGGCGCCGGCCAGCCAGTCCAGGAAACGCTGGACCGGTGCCACGTCGAGGCCGAGCAGATGCCTGGCCGCCGCGCGCTGCTGCTCGCCGAGGACGTCGTTGCTCTGCACGTCGGCAGCATCGCCGGGCAACAGCAATGAGAGCACGAACACCAAGACCAGCAGCACGCCGAGCTGGCCGATCCCGATGACGCTGCGGCGCAGCAGGAATCGGGTGAACGGGGTCGACAAGCGCACGGACGCTACCGGATACCGACCACGATGCGGTCGTCACCGTACTGCCAGACGATGCCGGCCTCGGCGAATCCCGCGTCGCGGGCGAAGGCGACGTAGTCGTGCACGGTCGGGCGATCGTGCACGGTGTGCTCGAATCCGCCGTCGCGGGCCCGCACGAGGTCGGCGAGCTCGGGCGCTCGGTTCACCGCGTCCCACCAGGCTGCCCAGTCCTCGGCGCCCGCGGTTCCTCGTCGCTCGGCGCGGCGTGCGGTCATCGATTTACCCAGGGCATCGAGCCGGGTACCGCCAGGACCCTCGTAGAGGTGGTCACCGTCGACGAACAACCCGCCCGGCTTCAGCGCTTGCGCACAGGTCTTGATCAGCGCACGCAACGGATCACGATTCATCCAGTGCAGGGCGGTGGTGCTGACGAACGCGTCCGGGACTCGCTCCAGATCCAGTGCGTCGAGCCATCCCTCGGATCGCAGGTCGGCATTCACTGTCCGGAAGCGTGGCGAAGCCAAGGCCGGTTCGGCGAGACCGAGCAGCAGCGGATCGGCGTCCACGCCGACAACGCGGGCGTCGGGGAACCGGTCGAGCAGCCGCTGCGACAGGGTTCCCGGACCGACCCCGAGATCGACGATCAACAGGTCGTCGCGGTCACCGAGTTCGTCCAACACATCGCCGATCACCTCGAATCGCTGCTCGCGATCGGGCATGTAGTGCTCCTGCTGGCGGTCCCAGCGTTCGAGCCAGTACCGCGCCGTCGCCGCGTCCAGTCCGGTCATCGAGCATTCACCTCGTCGAATCGGGCCCAGCCGTGCGAGTTCGGTACCGCGGCGGGCAGTTGCTGAAAACGATCGCCTGCGGCGCTGTTCCAGGCGGTGTTGCCGAAGAAGACGAAGCCGCCTCGGTCGTACAGGATTTCGTGCATCGTTCGGTAGATCGCCGCACGTCCTTCCACGGTGGGTGTCGACTGTGCCTTGACGTAGAGCGCGTCGAACTCGGCATCGGACCACTTCGTCCGATTCTGCGGCGATCCGGTGAGCAGTCGTGACGCGAAATGGTTCGGAACAGGCAGTGGCCCGGACTGGCCCATCGTGAGGTGCCCGGTGTTGAGCGCGTCGGTGTAATAGGTGTCCTTGGAACCGAGGACGACGTTGACCTTCACCCCACAGCGGCCCGCGTGTTCGGCGAAAAGCCTTGCCGACTCCACGAATCCGTGCGCCACCGGCGCGGTGAACAGGTCGAACGACAGGTCATGCACCCCGGCGCGGCGCAGCAACCGGCCCACCTCGTCGGGATCGTAGGTGTGTTGGGACAGGTCGGCGTAGTACTGGAAGCCTTTGCCGAACACATCGTTGCCGACCTCGCCGTTGCCCTCGAGCGCGACCTTGACCAGCTCGTCCCGGTCGAGCATCCGCATGACCGCCCGGCGCACATCAGGGTTGTCGAACGGGGCACGGTCGGTCTTCATCGCGAAGAAGTAGATGCCACTG
The DNA here is from genome assembly GCF_042884695.1 of Nocardia sp. NPDC058114. NCBI lineage: Bacteria > Bacillati > Actinomycetota > Actinomycetes > Mycobacteriales > Nocardiaceae > Nocardia > Nocardia sp. NPDC058114. The sequence continues at coordinate 16,481 of NZ_JBHVTK010000002.1, forward strand.
TTGGGGGTCGCCGCGAGCGTCAGGCCGCGCCGACCCTGCAGGGTCCGTGCTGCCGACGGGGTGAGGTTGTCGGCGTAGTCGATCTCGCCGCTCTGTACCGCTGCGAGCCGAGCATCGGACTCCGCGCTGACGATGCGCAGTCGCCGGATCGGCGGGGCGCCGTCCCAGTAGCGATCGTTGGCGGTAGCAACGAATTCCCTGCCCGCCGTGAAGGACTCGAACACGAAGGGGCCGGTCCCCACCGGCCGCTCGAAGTCGGTGGCCCCGTTCGGCACGATCTTGGTCCCATAGGCCGACAACGCGATCAGGAACTCGAAAGAGGGCTCCTTCAAGACGATCTCCACCGTGCGCGCATCGATGGCGCGGCTCTGGGCTAGGTCGACCTTGTCGAGCGAGGAGGCGGCGATGAACGGGCGACGCTGCGGCGGCCCGAGCACCCTCGAGAAGGTGTAGAGCACGTCATCGGCGCCGACGGCTTTCCCGTTGTGCCAGACGGCGTCTCGCAGGGTAATGCGCCACCGCGTGCCGTCGGCGTTCGGCTCCGCGGCTGATGCCAGGCGCGGGATCGGGGTCATCGTCTCATCGATCTCGAACAGTCCGTCGTAGACCGATTTCATCCGAGCCTCGTCGATGAACAGCGTGTTCACACCGGGATCGATGCCCTCACCGGCACCGGAGCCCTGGAAGGCGGCAGTGAAAGTGTCGACGGAGCTCCCGGACGAGCGGTTGCACCCGACCAGGGCCGTGCCCGCGGCGAGCGCGCCGCCGAGCAGGAAGGTACGGCGGCGCAGATTCGACGGCTGCATGGATGCTCCTATCGCGTGGGCTCACACGCGACGAAGACATGCGCAAACAAGCCACAACCGGTGTGGCTCGGTTCGGCGCATCGATCAATACCCACGTGATCACGACCGTTTCAACAGTTCATCCGCAGGTATCTGGCTTCGGCTCGGGAACGAGCCTCACAGTTGCGGGACAGCCCCGGACTCGCACCGGTCTTCCCTACGGACAGGCGATATCCTACGCGGTGCGCCGGACGTCGCGAGAAGCCCCGGCTGCTGCGGGTTTCGATCATCTCGAGCTGGGGCGTGTGGCGTTGCGGGTGGGATTGTTAGCGTCGGGCCATGGATCTGGGACTGGATGGGAAACGGGCGATCGTCACCGGCGCGAGCAAGGGAATCGGTCTGGCCATCGCGCGGGGGCTCGCGGCGGAGGGGGTGGATGTGGTGCTCGCGGCACGGTCGGCGCAACCGCTGCGCGCCGCCGCCGACGAGATCGCTCGGCAATCGGGACGACGGGTGATCGCGGTACCGACCGACACCGGCGACGACGAGCAGGTGAAAGAACTCGTCGCGCGCACCGTCGCCGAACTCGGTGGCGTGGACATCCTGGTGAACTCCGCCGCCACACCGTGGAGCGCGGGCGCGGGCGGCGATCTGCAAGCCACCACCGACGAGATCGTGCGCAGGGAAGTCGAGATCAAGGTGCTCGGCTACCTTCGCACCGCACGTGCTGTCGCACCCCATCTGGTGGAGCAGGGGTGGGGTCGCATCATCAACATCAGCGGGCTCGGTGCGCGGCAGGCCAATTCGATCGGGCAGACCATCCGCAACGTGAGCGTCTCGGCGTTGACCAAGAACCTCGCCGACGAGCTGGGGCCGCACGGGGTGAATGTGACAGTCGTGCACCCGGGCCTCACCCGCACCGAACGGCTCACCGAACGTCTCACCCGCCAGGTCGAGCAAGACGGTGGCGACGTGGCCGAGCTGGAATCAGAGTTGGCCAAGAATTCGATTCGCCGGATCATCGACGCGGGTGAGGTCGCCGATGTGGTGACGTTCCTGGCCTCGCCACGCAGCATCGCCATCACCGGTGATGCCATCGCGGCCGGGGGCGGCGTTCCCGGGCCGGTCTTCTACTGACGTTCGGGATGTGATCGGGCCGATTCTATTGCTTCACCGCGGCCCGGTCGGCCCGCGATACTTGCCACATTCGGAGTCGCGCCGATTCGCGCAAGCCATCGATCTCGCCGCCGAGGCGAACCCGGGAGACCAGCGATGACCAGCACCGTCACACCCACCGTCGTTGCCAGCAGCACCTCCCCGCTCTCGGCGGCCGCCGCGCCGAGCGCCTTCTTCAGCACCGAGGACTACCACCGGTTCCACGCCCGCGCGGCCGGTTACGACGCTGAAAACGCCTTCTTCACCGAGGATTTCGAGGAACTGCGCGAGGCCGGGTACCTGCGCGCCGCGCTGCCGCCGCAGTACGGTGGCCGGGGCCTGTCGCTCAGCGAATTGTCCAGGGAGCAAAGGCAATTGGCGTATTGGGCGCCCGCGACCGCGCTCGCGGTGAACATGCACCTGTACTGGACCGGGCCCGCTGCCGCGCTGACCGTCTCCGGTGCCGAGGACTTCAGCTGGTTGCTCGCCGCGGTTCGCGACGGTGAGGTGTTCGCGGCCGGTCACGGTGAACGCGGAAACGATGTGGGACTGGATGATTCGGTGGTGAGCGCCCGGCGCCTGCCCGACGGCTCCTACCGCGTCGACGGCCGCAAGACCTTCACCTCGCTGGGCCCGGTGTGGACCTCGGTGGGTATCCACGCCCGTGACGACTCCGACCCCGCCGACCCGCGCATCGTGCACCTGTTCGTCGCCCGCGACCAGCCGGGGGTGCGCACCGAGGAAACCTGGGACACCCTCGGCGTGCGGGCGACCCGCAGCGACGACACGATCTTCGACAACGCCCGTGCCGAAGCCGCGACGCTCGCGGGAACGCACGCGCCCGGCGGTGCCTACCCCCCGCTGATCAACGGCATCCTCGGCTGGTACCTGCCGCTGCTGGCCAATGTCTACTTCGGGATCGCCCGGCGGGCGCTCGATGTCGCGATCCTGCACGCCGGCACCCGCTCCTCGCTGGTCCCCGGTGTCGAGGCCCACGCCGGCAAACCGGCGGTACAACGCCAGATCGCCGAAGCCGAAATCCAGCTGGACGCCGCGTACGCACTGCTCGAGACGGCGACCCGGGACGCGGACGCCGGCGTCGATCTCGGCGTGTGGGCGGTTCCGCGTCTGTTCTCGGCGAAGGAATTCGCCACCAGGACAGCCAAGAACGTCGTCGACACCGCGGTTCAGGTGGTCGGCGCGTCGTCGGTCAGTCGCCGCAACGAACTCGAACGTCTCTACCGCGACGTCCGCACCGGACAACTCCATCCCCCCAACACCGATGCGATCCTCGACGTGGTCGGCCGCACCGCGCTGGGTCTGCTTCCCTGACCGGATATCGCTCTCAGAGCTGCGATTGCACCTCGGCGGCAATGAGTTCCAGGTGATCGAGATCGGCGAGATCGAGGATCTGGAGGTAGATCCGGCTCGCGCCGATCTCGCGGTAGCGGGCGATCTTGTCGACGACCTCGGCGGGGGAGCCTGCCAGGCCGTTGCTCTTCAGTTCGTCCACCTCGCGGCCGATCGCGGCGGCCCGGCGCGCTACCTCGGCGTCGGTGCGCCCGACGCAGGCGACCAGGGCGTTGGAGTAGATCAGTTCGTCGGTGCGCCCGGCCGCGCGCACCGCGGCGCGCACGCGGTCGAACTGGGCGGCGCTGTCGGCGATCGAGGCGAACGGCATGTTGAACTCGGTGGCATAGCGGGCCGCCAGGCGCGGGGTGCGGACCTTGCCGTTGCCGCCGATGATCACGGGCACCGGGTCTTGCACGGGCTTGGGCAGGGCGGGGGAGTCGGTGAGCTGATAGTGGGCGCCCTCGAAGCTGAACGTCGCCCCCGGCTTGGTCTCCCACAGTCCGGTGATGACGGCCAATTGCTCTTCGAGCAGGCCGAACCTGTTGTCCGGGAACGGGATTCCGTACGCGGCGTGTTCGGCGGCGAACCAGCCGCTGCCGAGGCCGAGTTCGACCCGCCCGTTCGACATCTGATCCACCTGGGCGATCTGGATGGCCAGCGGCCCCGGCAGCCGGAAGGTCGCGGCGGTGACCAGGGTGCCCAGCCGGATACGCGAGGTGTCTCTGGCCAGCCCGGCCAGGGTGATCCAGGCATCGGTGGGGCCGGGCAGGCCCGAGGCATCGCCCATGGCGAGGTAGTGGTCGGAGCGGAAGAACGCGTCGAATTCGAGCTCCTCGGCGGCGCGGGCCACCGACAGCAACGTGTCGTAGTCGGCGCCCTGCTGGGGTTCGGTGAAGATGCGGAGGTCCATGATCACCATCGTGCCCGATGTGAACAGGTCCGGCGCGGCGGCGGCCTGATCGCCGGGCAACGATCGGCGCTACCGGCTGTTGTCCGGGTCGTCCGGGTGGCGGTGGTCCGGCGGCGGGCTGAGTTCGTCCACCACCACCAGGTTCCCGCCGGACTGCTTGGCCCGGTACATCGCCGCGTCGGCGGATTGCAGCAGTCGGTCCGCGGTCGGGCAGGGGCAGCGTGGACAGATCGTCGCGTCGAAAATCGCCACACCGACGCTCGCGGTGACAGCCACCGTGGTTTCCGGCGGTTCGGCGACCACTCGGCACAGCCGTTCGGCTTCCCTGCGCGCGGCGGCCGCGGAGATCGGCGCAGCCACCACGAATTCCTCCCCGCCCGTCCGCGCCACGACCGCCATCTCCCCGGCGGCATCGCGCAGCCGCCGGGCGGTGCGCATCAAGACGATGTCGCCGATGCGGTGGCCCCAGGTGTCGTTGACGCTCTTGAACCGGTCGAGGTCGAAGCAGATGACACACATCGCGGGATTGCGGTCCATCAGCTGTTGTAGCCGGTTCTCGAGACCGCGGCGGTTCAGCAGGTCGGTGAGCGGGTCCGACTGCGACTCGGTGCGCAGCAACGAATAGAGCAGCTGGAACGCGGGCACCGCGCTGACCACCGACGCGAGTAGCAATGCGACCGCGAGGGCGAGTTCGATGCTCCCGCCGCCGGTGGCGATCCGCACCGAGAACACCACCACCGAGAGCAGCGACCACACCGAATGCACGGCCAGTGCTTTGGCGCTGTGGAAAAAGCTCAGGTAGCTGCCGGTGCCGAGGAGCAGGACGGTGCCCATCGCCCCGAACAGTCGATCCTGCAACTGGAGGAATTCCACCGTGAACAGCACATCGGCGCAGGCGATCAGGATCAGCGACTCGGTCCTGCTCGGCCAGGTCAGCAGCCACCAGCGCGCCGCCCACAGGGTTCCCGACAGCACTCCGATTGTCGAAGCGAGGCCGGGATGGCCGGGCGGTCCCACCGGTGTTCCCGCGATCACCGCGCCCATCACCGCGATCGCGGCTCCCGCGAGGCCGATCAGAATCTTCAGCGGAACCAGCGCCGACCTGGCGGCCAGCGTGCGGACGAGCCATCGGTAGTCGACAGGATCGTGCCACCAGTCCCGCAGCGTCTTGCCGTTGTACATCGACTCACCCTTGGTCTCGACCGCATCGCCTATCTGTTGGTTGCGCGTGTGAGAATTCCAGAAAACCCACCCGCTGATCGGCAGTAGTCTAGGTCGGAGCGTCGCGGAATCCCGCCGGTTCGGTCCCGCCGCCGGGTTGCCCGCGACGGTGGTGCCATCACGATCGGCGTCGGCTCATCGATGAAGAGCGCCAGGTCTGCGGAGTCGAGACGGTCGGCCCGGGAGTAGGTCAGTCGACCAGCGGCGATACCGTGGTGGAGTGAAACGGTCACCGGAAACGGACTCCTCGGTCCGGATCATCGACGTCGTGATGGAGATGTTGATGTCGGATGGGTACGACGATCTGCAGCTCAAGGAGGTCGCGCGTCGGGCCCAGGTTTCGCTCGCGACGGTATACAAGAAGTTCGCCACCCGTGACGAGTTGATGGTCGCCGCTGTCACTCGGTGGATGGCGATCAACAGCTATGCCGAACTGGAGTTGCCTGTTCCGGGTGAATCGCTGCGCGACGGGTTGGTCCGCGTCATCCGGCACGTCTTCGAGCCGTGGGAACGCAATCCCAGAATGCTCGAGGCCTACCATCGCGCGCGCAGCGGCATCGGTGGTCGGCAATTGGACGCACAGGGTGTGAGCGCCGTGCTGCCGGTCGCCGCGATGTTGTTCGATGGCTACGATCGCGACTATGTCGAGGACGTCGGACTGATCGTCACCAATTTGATCTACGCGTTGACCGGTCGATTCGTCGACAAGGATCTCGATGTGACCGAGATCCTGCCCATGCTCGAGCGTGCGATCGACCGATTGACCAGTGGCAGCGTGGCCGAGGCGGCGCGCGTTCGGGTGGCCGAGGGCGAGGAGGGTTCGTCGCCGCTCGTGTATCCCTCGTTGGCTGGTCCTTACGGGCCCGCCCGCTAGGCACGGACGGATCCCGCCGGCCGACGGCTCGAACAACCCGAATGACCTGCGGTAAAGCGAATTTCAGGGTTGTACGTCAAGGGCAAATCAATGTGACGTAGATCACTAGTTACTTGGATGAGACTGCTGTCACATGCTGAGTAACCGGATTACCGTGTGGTCGGCAGGGGCTCCGAGCGATCGAATTCCGGGCGTGGGGCGCACCTGTCGAGATCTTCAGATTCGAAGTTTGGATGGGAAGCACATGGCCGCACAATTCGTTGATTCCGCCCACTGGAGAGCCCACGCCCGCCGGCATCCGCTGCGATATCGCCTGGCCATCGTCGCGCCGAATGCCGTGGAAGTTGTTCGCTACGCGGGAGGTTGGCTCTTCGATCGAACAACCGCCGGGTGGGAAGTGACCGTGCTCGTCGACGACCACTCCGACGTGCGCCCGTTGCAGATCCTCGGTGCCACTGTGCTCGATATCGAACAGTCGCTGGCGGCCCCGAAACACGACACCTGGCCGCATGCGGTGGCTGTACCCACCCAGATGGTCGCGGACTGTCGTGTGCGCGATGGCATTCTGGACTGTCTCGACCACCGTTCGGCCGAGCTGTCGCTGTGGGGCGATGCCCTTCCGGCCGAACTGGCGGATCGAGTGAAGATCACCCACCACCGCGTCAGCCGGGCCGCGCGCGCGTTCAAAGCCTGCGCCTTGGCTACGGCGGGATTCCCCGCCGAAGAAGTCGGCCCCACCGAGATGTTCCGTGTCAGCGCGTCACGGACCACTGCTGGATTGGTCTCCGCGAGTTGACCATGGCAACGGCCGATCGTGAGATAGCCGAGTGGGCGCGCGGCTATCTGCGCCGACACCCGATTGCCGCCTTGGAAACGGTCGGTGGCCAATTCGTCCTCGGCATGCGCGCTGTGCGCTTTCTCGCCATCGACACGGTCACCGGTCGATTCGCGTTCCAGGAGTTCGTCCGACAGGCCGCGTTCATGGCGTCGTCGGCGGCCTTGCCGACGATCTTTGTCGCCCTGCCGATCGGAGTGACGCTGTCCATCCAGTTCGGGTTGCTGGCCGGGCAGGTCGGAGCGACCTCGCTCGCCGGTGCGGCCAGCGGGCTCGCGGTGATCCGGCAGGGGGCGCCGATGGTCGCGGCGCTGCTGATGGCTTCGGCGGTCGGCTCGGCGATCTGCGCGGATCTCGGGTCGCGCAAGATCCGCGACGAACTGGACGCCATGGAGATCATGGGTGTCTCGGTGATCCGCCGCCTGGTCGTCCCCCGGCTGGCGGCCGGGGTACTGATCGGGGTGTCGCTGACGGGAATCGTCTGCTTCGTCGGCTTTCTCGCGGGCTACTTGTTCAATGTCTTCGTTCAGGGCGGGGCGCCGGGAAGTTTCGTCGCGACGTTTTCGTCCTTCGCGACCGTGGACGATCTGGTGCTGACCATGATCAAAGCTGTTGTCTACGGGGCGATCGTCGCCGTGGTCGCCTGCGAGAAAGGGCTGACCACCAAGGGCGGTCCGGCGGGCGTGGCGAATTCGGTCAACTCGACAGTGGTTTCCTCGATCCTGCTGCTGATGATCGTGAACGTCGCCTTCACCCAGCTGTACATGATCTTGCTGCCACGGCAGGGGCTGTAATGGCGGCGCAGTACTACCCGCCGGGGGTGCGGCCGGTGCACCGGGCCGCGGTCCGGCTGGCCGCGGGGGCGATGCGGGTCGGCCATATTGGGACGTTCTTGATTCGAGCCCTGTTCTCGATTCCGGTGATGCTGCGGCACTACCGCAAGGAATTTCTGCGCATCCTGTCCGACATCACCTGGGGAAACGGTTCGATCGTCGTCGGCGGCGGCACCGCGGGCGTGATCATCGTGCTCGGCGCGGCGGGCGGTGCGATCGTGGGTCTGGAGGGCTACAACGCACTGCACCTGCTGGGCATGGAGCCCACCGTCGGGTTGATCGCCTCGACCGCCTCGACCAGGGAATTGGCGCCCATCATGGCTTCGCTGGCTTTCGCCGCCCAGGCTGGGTGCCGGTTCACCGCGCAACTCGGTGCGATGGGGATCGCCGAGGAGATCGAGGCGATGGAGGCGATGGCCATTCGCGCGGTTCCGTATCTGGTCAGTACCAGGATCCTCGCGTCGGTGGTCGCGATGTTCCCGCTGTATCTGGTCTGTCTGGCGGCCAACTACCTGGCGGTGGAAATAGTGGTCGGTCTGTCCGGCGGTCTATCGGCGGGCACCTATCAGCACTACTTCCAGCTGGTGCTCAACGGCCCCGACATCGTGTACTCGCTGATCAAGGCGATTCTGTTCGTGATCCTCACCTCGACGATCCAGTGCTACTACGGCTTCTACGCCGCGGGCGGCCCCCAGGGCGTCGGCACGGCCGCGGGCCGGGCGATGCGCGCGTCCATCTCGGTGATGATCGTGGTCAATCTGCTGCTGACCGTAGGTCTTTGGGGCATCGGTTCCAGCGCTCGGCTGGGAGGGTAGATGCCGGCGACTCCGTTTGAGAAGGATGGGCGCGGTCCCGGCGCATTCTCGCTGGTGCTGCGTGGCGTGGTGTTGATCGTGCTGACCGTAGCCATGGTCACGGCACTGTTGATGAAGTCGACGGGCCGCTTCGACGACAAGGTGGAAGTGATCGCCATGCTGGATCAGCTCGGCGATGGTCTGCCCGCCCGATCCGACGTGAAGTTTCGTGGTCTGCTGATCGGCGCGGTGTCCACGGTGGCGCTCGCCGACAACGGCGGTCCGAATCGGGTGACATTGCTGCTCGACCCGGTATACGCCGGGAAAGTGCCGCGCACGGTGACCGCACGGGTGGTGCCGAGCAACGTCTTCGCCGTGTCCTCGGTCCAATTGGTGGACAACGGGCCCGGCCCCGGGCTGACCGCCGACACCGAGATCGTCCAGGACCGCAGCCTGGCGACGGTCCAGTTGCAGACCGCGCTGACCAAGTTGCGCGAGATCATCGCGAGTACGGGGCGGGTCGGGTCCGACACCACAGTCGGAATGCTCGCCGCGGTGGCCGCGGCCACGGATCGGCGGGGTGACGACATCGTGCGCGCCGGTGGGCAACTCGACCGGATCACCAGGGAATTCGATGCGCTACTCGCGCCCGATGGTGGGCCCTCGACCCTGGGCGCGATGGCCGAGGCGGTGCACGGACTCAACGCGGCGGCCCCGGACCTGCTCGATGCCCTGCACTCGGCGGTACTTCCGCTGCGCACGGTCGCCGAACGCGAGGGCGAACTGATGAACCTGCTGTCCGCGGGCAACAACACCCTGTCCAAGGTGGGCGGCGGGCTGGCTCGACATACCGATCAGATCGTCACAGTGACGAATGATCTGGTGCCGGTCCTCGATGTATTGGGCGAGGGAGCCGGCAGTTTCGCACCGATCGTGGTCCGGATCAAAACGATCTCGGATCTGTGGTTCGCCGAGTTCTGGAACTCCGACACCCAGATGGGTACCGGCAAATTCCAGTTCCGGTTGAGCCCGCACACCGCCTACACCCGCGCGGACTGTCCCCGATACGGCCAGTTGGCCGCGCCGAGTTGCACGACCGCACCGGACTCGATCCCCCAGCAGGAGTTGTCACCCAATATGAATCCGCGGTCGTATTCGGTACCCCAGCTGGCGCCGGAACTGCAGGACCTGATCCGCCGGATTCTGGGCGGAGAGGCCAACGCCGCGGAATCGGTACTGGCGCAACTGCTCTCCGACAGTCCGCTCCCGGTGGGTGGCGGCCGATGAGTTTTCGTCGATCACTGATCGGGCTGAGCCTGTTCCTGGTCGTGTCCCTCGGACTGATCTGGGTCACCTTCGTGACGCTGCACCGCGGGGTGGACGGCTCGGCGAGAACGTACTCCGCGATCTTCAGCGATGTCACGGGCCTGCGCGCCGGTGACGATGTGCGGATGGCCGGGGTGCGGGTGGGTCGCGTCGACGGGATCGCGCTGGTCGGCAATCGCGCCGAGGTGCGGTTCCGGGTCGAGGAACAACAGAAGGTCTTCGGGAATACGAAAGCCTCGATCACCTATCAGAATGTCATCGGCCAGCGCTATCTCGGCCTTTCCCTGGCCGACTTCGGGCAACCGCAGGAGGTGGCGCCCGGCGGCACGATCCCGCTCGAGCACACCGAACCCTCGTTCGATATCTCGGTGCTGCTCAACGGGTTCGAGCCCCTGTTCGGTGGGCTGGATCCGCAGCAGGTCGACAATGTGACCGGAGCGCTGATCACCGCGCTCCAGGGCGACAACACCTCGCTGGTGCTGCTGATCGCGCAGGTCTCCACCCTGGCGGAGTCCGTCGCCGGACCGGATCAGGTGCTCGGGGCGGTGATCACGAACCTGAGCCAGGTGGTGGGCGACTTGGCGGCGCACAGCGGTACGGTGAGCACCCTGCTCACCCAGTCGCGCTCGATCATCGACGGACTCTCGCGTCACCGTGACGAGCTGATGGGGTCGTTGACGACCGTCGCGTCGGTGACCGGGCGCCTGGCCACCGTCGTCGAGGACGTCCGGCCACAGCTGAACGAATTCCTCACGCGCGAACCAGGATTCACCAAGCACTTCGAGCAGAACAAGGACAGTTTCGCCTACCTGGGCTTCAACCTGCCCGCACTGCTGAAGGGGCTCGCCAGGGCGAGCCAGGAGGGGTCCTACCTCAACACCTACCTGTGCAACATGGGCGTGACGTTCCTGCCCGCGCTGGCCACCCTGGTACCGACCATCGTCGCTCTGGCCTCGCCGACCGGCGCCATCCAACAATCACCGATCTGCAGGTGAGGCAATGACATCGAAACAGCCTTCGAAAGCCGTGCTGGGGCTGATCGCGCTCGGACTGTTGCTCGCCATCGTCGCCGGGGCGGTGGGTTTCAACTCCCTCAGCGTCGGACAGCAGCGCTATGACGTCGAGTTCGCGCAGGCCGCCGGTCTGCGCGTGGGGGACGGGGTCACCGTCGCCGGTGTTCCGGTCGGCACGGTCGCGGGTCAGCGGCTGGCCGGTGACCGGGTGCTGGTCACCCTGAGCGTCGATCGGTCCGCAGCCCTCGGCGCAGACACCCGCGCCGCCATCAAACTGACCACCCTGCTCGGCGCCCGCTACGTCGAACTGACCCCGGCGGGTGGCGGCGAGATCGCCGATCACCGAATCGGTCTGTCGCGCACCGCCGTTCCCTACGATCTGCAGCAAGCACTCGACAACGCCACCGCGACATTCGAACAGATCGACTCCGGCCGTATCGCCACCTCGCTCGACGCGCTGGCCAACCAACTCGACGGCGTGCCGACGGTACTGCCCGGGCTGCTGGGGAATCTGCGCTCGCTGGCCGCACTGCTGGGCAGCCGTCGCAACGAACTCGGCGCGCTCCTGACCGGCGTGCAACAGTTGACCACGGTGGTCAACGGTCAGCAGGGCGACCTCGCGGCCATCGTGGGCCAGGGCCGCGACCTGGTCACCGAGATTCTCGCGCGGCGCGGTGCGCTCCAGACCCTGATGGACTCGACGCGGCGGCTGGCGGATCAGGTCAGGGTGCTGGTCGTCGAAGACCGGCCCAAGATCGACGAACTGCTGCGCGGTTTCGACGGATTGCTCGGCAGCCTCGCCCGCCACGACGACCTGTTGCGCAACATCCTGCAGATCTTGCCCGTCCCCATCCGCAATTTCGCGAACGCGTCGGGCACCGCCAACGAGGTCGACTTCACCGCGCCCGCGGGGCCGCTGATCGATTCCTGGATGTGCGCGCTGAGCGGGCGCGCCGACCAGGTATCGCTGGCCCCCTACTTCCAGGACTGCAAATGACACGACTCGCCACGCTGGCCAGGATCGTGCTGGTGCTCGGACTCGGCGCGCTCGCGGGGTGCACGGGCAGCCCGGACGACACGGATTCGGCCATCACTGTGACAGCCCGATTCGACAACGGCGCCGGACTCTACGTCGGCAACGCCGTGGCCGTGCTCGGGATGCCGGTCGGTGAGGTCACCGCCATCACCCCGCGCGGTTCCCATGTCGAGGTCACCATGCGGGTCGAGGGCGCGGTGGACATCCCGGCGGACGCGACCGCGGTGACCGTCTCGACCTCGGTACTGACCGATCGCCACGTCGAGTTCACACCCGCCTACCGCGGCGGCGCCACCCTGGCCGACGGAGCGCAGCTCGGCCTCGACCGCACCCGCACCCCCATCGACTTCGACCGCTTGCTCGGCGCCGCCGACGGGATGGCCGCGCAGTTGGCCGGCGCGACTCCCGAGACCGGTCCGATCGCGCGCCTGCTCGATACGTCCGCGCGGATCGCCTCGGGCAGCGGTCCGGAACTTCGGGCCACGATGAACGAACTGTCCGGTGCCCTGCGGCTCGGCGAGGACGGGGGAGCCCAGACCCAGAAGGCGATCACCGACATCGTCGAGCACCTGGCGGTCCTGATTCGCGCTGCGGCCGACAACGACCAGACGATCCGGGAATTCGGCAGTGCTACAGGGCAATTGGGTGGTGTCCTGGCCGATCTCCAGATCGGCGCGGGGGATACCGGCGCGCAGATCGTGCAGATCATGCAGCAGACCGACGACCTCCTCTCGCAGAACAGTGCGAGCCTGCGCTCCACGGTGACCAACGCGGGCACCGTCACCCACGCGCTCGCGGACTACCGCGAGGAGGTCGCCGAGTTCATCGACGTGACACCGCTGTTGCTGAACAACGCCTACAACGCCATCGACGTCGACTACCGCGGCGTCCGGGTGCACGCGCTGCTGGACAAGGTCTTCTTCGACGGCCAACTGGTGAAGGAGGTGTGCAACGTGCTGGGCCTACGCCAACTCGGTTGCAGCACAGGAACATTGCAGGATTTCGGGCCGGACTTCGGCATCACCGACATGCTAGAGGCGATGTCGAGGTTGCCACGATGAGACAGCGATATCGGTCCGCGTCGACCCTGCTGCTGGCCGGGGTGGTACTCGCTACCGTGCCCGGCTGCGCGGTGGGTCTGGGTGATCTGCCGTTGCCCGCGCCCGGCGTCGGCGAGGGCGGCTATACGATCCACGCGGGCTTCGCCAATGCGCTGAACCTGCCCGAGCAGGCGAAGGTGCGGGTACTCGGCGCCGACGTGGGCGAGGTCGCGCGGATGTTGGCACGCGACTACACCGCCGTGGTCACGATGCGCATTCAGCCGGGGGTGGCACTGCCGGTGGGCACCCGGGCCGAATTGCGCACCGCCACACCACTCGGCGATGTCTTCGTGGCGCTCACTCCGCCCGACGCCGCCGCTCCCGGCGGGCCGGTGCTGCGCGACGGCGACACCATCGCGCTGTCGTCCACCCAGGCCGCGGCCACCATCGAGGAGTTGCTCACCACCGCGTCGCTGCTGGTCAACGGTGGGGTGATCCGGAACCTGACCAATATCGTCAACGGCCTCGGACACGCCGTCGGCGACCGAGGCGCGAATCTCGCCGCGCTGCTGGACAGATCGACCAGAGTGGTGCAGGCACTGGCCGCGCGATCGGCCGATATCCGCACCGCACTCGTCGAAGTCGACCAGCTCACCCGGCAATTGCAGGAGCAGCGTCGCCCGCTCGGCGAGTTGGCCGACGTCGCGGGACCGGCGCTCACGGCCGCCACCGACAGTTCCCAGCAGGCGTTGACGCTGATCCGGCAGGTCGATCAGATCAGTCGGGAACTGGCGAAGTTCCCTGCCATCGACGGGTCCGCTGCGGGCATGGTCGCCGACGTCAACCGGCTCTCCGCGGGGCTCAACGCGGCCTCGACCGATCCCAATGCCAGTCTCGCGGCGATGAATTCGATTCTCGGACCGATCATCAAGATCACCAACGGCACCTCGGCGCACGTGAACGCCGATCTGCAGGACGTGACGATCGGGGCGGTGCCCGATCCGGCGCACCCCGGTGATGAGGGCAGCCGGATACCGGACGTGAGCGACTGGCAGGCTCTCGTCGGCACCTTGACCTATACCCTGCTCAAACTGCAGCAGCGCGTGACGGGAGCGGGGCGATGACACCTGCGCAGCGATTTCGGCTCGTGCTCGGCGTGCCCGCGCGCGTCGTGGTCGGCGCGGCCGTGCTCGGCAGCCGGTTCCGGTCCATCCTGTCCAGCGGCGCGCTGGTGCTGACCCTGATCGTCGGCATCGCGTATCTGCTGTTCGGCGCCCTCGGCGTCGACCCCACGGCGGCCACCATGACCGTCCGGGTGCACCTCGCACAGTCCGGTGGGCTGTTGACCGGGCAGAATGTCACCTTGCGCGGTGTCCCGATCGGTGAGGTCACCGCGATCGAGCTGACCTCGACCGGGTTGGTGGCCACCGCGGCGATCGACGCGCAGGCCCGGGTGCCCGTCGGTGGCGCGGTTCGGGTCGCGAGCCTGTCGCTGGCGGGCGAGCAGTATCTCGACTTCCGCCCGGTCGGCGACGAGGGCCCCTACCTGGCCGACGGCGCCGAGATCGAGGTGGAGCGGACTTCGACGCCGGTGCCGCTGTGGCAGACCCTCGCGCAGCTGGATACCACGCTCGCGCAGGTGGATCCGGCGCGGTTGGCGGCGATCGTCAAGGAACTCGGGGTGAGCGAGCAGGGCCCGCGCAAGCTCTCCGACATCATCGACGGTGGCATCTTTCTCGTCTCCACCTTGGATTCGGTGCTGCCCCAAACGGTCGGGCTCCTGCGCGACAGCCGGACGGTGCTGAGCACCGCGGCCGCCGCCTCGCCGGGACTGGGTGAATTCGCCGGTGACGCGGCACGAGTGATGTCGGGCGTGGAGGCGAAGTCGGGCGGATTCGTCGATCTGCTCGGCGCTGCGCCGGGAACGCTCGGTGCGCTGGACGCGGTGCTGGACCAGAACTCGCCCGGCGTGGTCGACCTGCTCGGCAACCTCACCACGGTGGCCGACATGGCGAACTCGCGAGTGCCTGCCCTGCGGGAGTTCTTCTTCCCGACCGAGCGGGCGGGCTCGACGCTGGGCAACCTCACCGCGGCATTCCACGACGGTGGCCTCTGGGGGCTGGTGAATCTGTACCCCCGCTACTCCTGCGATTACAACCTGCCGCGACATTCACCGTCGCAGCCGGACTTCCCCGAGCCCTACCTCTACACCTATTGCCCGAACGAGGACCCGTCTGTCCTCATCCGCGGTGCGCGCAATGCACCGCGCCCGCCGGGTTCGCGTGTCCCCGGTCCGCCGCCGCCGGGACAGGCGACCGCGACGCAGGCGATCCCGACTCCGCTCGGACCATGGACCCTCCCGCTCACCTTCGCCGGGCCGGATCTGTCGACGCCGGTACCTCGGTGAACGGCTCCGGACTCGCACCGCACACCACCACGCTAGGAATCGCTATGAACGACACGGACACCAAGACCGAGACCGAATTGCTCGAACCGGCGGTAGTGAAGACATCGGCGGATTCTGATCCGGCGCCGACCGAAGAGCCGAAACAGGCAGGCCCGACGAAGCTGCAGCGGGTGCGGGCGATCGCGCGCCGGATCGCCGCGCCGGTCACCGTGGTGGCCGCCGTGGCAGCGCTGGTGGTGGCCGGCTTCCTCGGCTGGAAACTCGACGAGAAGTCCGACACCGACGCCGCCGCCGAAGCCGGGCTCGCGGCGGCGCGGGCCTACGCCGTCACCTTGACCAGCGTGGACTCCAACCACCTCGATCGTGATTTCGCGGCGGTGCTGGACGGATCGACCGGCGAGTTCAAGGACATGTACACCCGGTCGAGCGGTCAGCTGCGCCAGCTGTTGCTCGAGAACAAGGCGACCGGCACTGGCACGGTGCTCGACGCCGCGGTGAAATCGAAATCCGAGACCAAGGTCGAAGTGCTGTTGTTCATCGATCAGACGGTCACCAATATCGCCGCCGCCGATCCGCGCGTCGACCACAGCCGGGTCCAGATGACGATGGAACTCGTCAACGGACGCTGGCTGGCCAGCCGGGTCTACCTGCCCTAATCCTCTACCCGCTCGATCGCGCGGAGTTCCGTGCTGTCTTGCGGGAATGAGGTTCTCAAAAATGAATATGGTTGTTACCATCGAAGTGCGCGTCTTTGTCGCGGCTTCCCGATCACCTGGAGTTCTCCGTGACCGATTTCGATACAGTGAACTACTTCACCGACCCGGATCTGATTCCCGATCCCCATCCCTATTTCGATCATCTGCGGTCGAAGTGCCCGGTGACCCAGGAGCCGCACTTCGGTGTGTACGCCGTCACCGGATATGAGGAATCGGCTGAGGTACTGAAGGATTCGTCGATCTTCTCCTCGGCTGTCGCCGTCGGCGGGCCCTTCCCGCCGCTGCCGTTCACGCCGGTCGGCGACGATATCAGCGACCTCATCGACCAGCATCGGACCGAGTTGCCGATGTTCGAGCACATGGTGACGATGGACCCGCCGCAACACACCTTCGCGCGGTCGGTGTTGAATCGTCTGCTCACGCCCGCCCGTTTGAAAGAAAACGAAGAATTCATGTGGCGGCTGGCCGACCAGCAGCTCGACGAATTCGTCGAGGCCGGCCAGTGTGAATTCCTTTCCCAGTACGCCAAGCCGTTCGCGCTCTTGGTCGTCGCGGATATGCTCGGCGTTCCCGAAGTCGATCACCAGCAATTCCGTGTCGTGCTCGGCGCGCCCCAGCCGGGTGCCCGACCCGGTGCGATCGACAACGAAGCGCTCTCGAGCAACCCGTTGGCCTGGCTGGACGAGAAATTCGTCTCCTACATCACCGATCGCCGCAACGAGCCACGCGACGACGTACTGACGTCGTTGGCGCTGGCGAAGTATCCGGACGGCACCACACCGGAGGTCCTCGATGTGGCGCGGTCGGCGACCTTCTTGTTCGCCGCCGGGCAGGAGACCACGGCCAAGGTGCTGGGCGCGGCGGTGCGGTTTATGGGCGATCACCCCGACGTGCAGCAGCGATTGCGCGAGGACCGCACCTTGATCCCGAACTTCATCGAGGAAACCCTGCGGATGGACGCACCGGTCAAGAGCGGGTTCCGACTCGCTCGCCGCGCGACCACCGTCGGTGAGGTGGACATCCCGGCCGGCGGCCTGGTGATGTTCTGCCCCGGCGCGGCCAATCGCGATCCGCGCCGATTCGAGGACCCGCACGAGTTCCGTCTCGACCGCGACAACTTCCGTGAGCACATCGCGTTCGGTCGCGGCGTGCACACCTGCCCGGGCGGCCCGCTCGCGCGGGTCGAGGGTCGGGTCTCGATCGAACGGATCCTGGACCGGCTGCTCGACATCGAGATCGATGCGGACAAGCACGGTCCGGTCGACGCGCGCACCTACGAGTACGAACCCACCTTCCTGCTGCGTGGGCTCAGCGAACTGCACATCCGCTTCACTCCCCAATCCTGACCACGACAACAACGACAGAGGTAGGTAATCATGACCGGACGGGTCGAAGGCAAGGTCGCGTTCATCACCGGAGCCGCGCGCGGGCAAGGCCGCAGCCACGCGCTGCGCTTGGCGCAGGAAGGCGCCGACATCATCGCCATCGATGTCTGTAAGCAACTCGACAACGTGCCGTTCGCGATGTCGACCCCGGAGGATCTGGCGACCACCGCCGATCTCATCCGGGCACAGGGCCGTCGCGTGGTCACCGCCGAGGTCGATGTCCGCGACTACGACGGGCTCAAGGTCGCGGTCGACGGCGCGGTCGCCGAACTGGGCAGGCTCGACATCATCGTCGCCAACGCCGGGATCGGCAACGAGGGCGGCGCGCTGGTCGATCTGCAGGAGAACCTGTGGGACGACATGATCGACGTCAACCTCGGCGGCGTCTGGAAATCGGTGAAAGCCGCTGTGCCGCATGTGATCGCCGGTGAGCGTGGCGGCTCGGTGATCCTGACGAGCTCGGTGGGCGGGCTCAAGGCCTACCCCAATATCGGCCACTATGTCGCGGCCAAGCACGGTGTCGTCGGACTCATGCGGACCTTCGCGGTGGAACTGGCGCAGCACTCCATCCGGGTGAACTCGGTCCACCCGACGCACGTGAACACGCCCATGGTAATGAACGAGGGCACCTACAAGCTGTTCCGCCCGGATCTGGAGAGCCCCGGCCCCGCCGACCTCGAGCCGATCGCCCGGTTGTTCCACACCCTGCCGGTGGCCTGGATCGAGCCCGAGGATGTCAGCAACGCGGTGCTGTATCTGGCCTCCGACGAGGCTCGCTACGTCACCGGCGTGCCCCTGCCGATCGACGCGGGCGGAATGCTCAAGTAATCACCCCGTCGCGCCGACCGTGGTGGTCGGCGCGACCCCGAGAAACAACGAAGGCGGAGAACGGTCATGAGGGTGTCGGTCGACGGGACCAAATGTGAGGGCCATGCCCTGTGCGCGGGTATCGCGCCGACGGTGTTCGAGGTGAACGCCGAGGACCTGGCCGTGGTGGTCGACGAATATCCGGGTGGTGCCACCGAATCGGAGGTTCGCTCGGCGGCGTCGGCCTGCCCGACGATGGCGATCGCGTTGGGCGAGAGCTAGCTCCGCGTCCGAGAAGGTCGAATGCAGAAACCCGCCTCCCACGGAGGCGGGTTTCTGCTGTCAGAAGCCTTGCGGGGCAAGGTGATTGCCGACATCAGCCGCGAGGATCCGGGGCGGATTCTCGCGGCTGATGGGGTGTCGTTCAGGCGGCAGGGTCGGCTGCGGCCGCACCACCGGTCATGGTGGTGCGGGTCACGGGCCCGTACCACCCGCACGGCAGTTCGCAGGTGGCCACCACGTGGCGTTCGATGAGGCCGTCGAGGGACTTGCGTATCGTCTCCGCCGCGCCGGCGGGATAGCCGCAGCGTGGGCATTTGCCGTAGTAGTCGAGGATCGGACGGACGCTGATCTGAATGGTCGGATGCACGGTGTGTCCTTCAGCCGGTCTCAGTCGAGGAAGAGGTCGAGCGTCGGGCTGTCGCCGCCGCCGTAGCGCGACAGATCCTCTACGCCGGACGCGGTGAGTACCTCCGCGTCGATGTAGCAGTTCCCGCTGGCCGAGCGGGCGGGTCGGGACAGGATCTCGATCGCGGCGTCGGCCATGATCTCGGGGCTGCGCGACGAAGAGAGCAGATTGTCGCCGTCGGCCATGTTCGCGACCGCCGAGGTGGCGATATAGGTCTGGGGCCACAGGCAATTCACGGCGATACCCGCGTCGGCGAACTCGGCGGCCCAGCCCAGCGAGAGCAGGGTCATGCCGTATTTGGACAGCGTGTAGGCGGGGTGGGCGCCGAGCCAGCGCGGATTCATGTTCACCGGCGGCGACACGGTGAGCACGTGCGGGTTCGCCGAGGCGCGCAGGTGCGGCAGGCAGGCCTTGGTGAGCAGGAAGGTGCCGCGCAGGTTGATCTCCTGCATCAGGTCGTACTTCTTGGCCGAGAGGCTCTCGGTCGGTTCGACGCCGATCGCGCTGGCGTTGTTCACGCAGATGTCGATGCCGCCGAACCGTTCGACGGCGGTCTCGACAGCGCGCGCCACGTCGGCTTCGTTGCGCACGTCGCCGACCACGGCGACAGCCTTGCCGCCCGCGGCCTCCACCTCGGCCACCGCGGTGTGCACGGTGCCGGGTAGTCGGGGGTGCGGCTGCGAGGTCTTGGCCAGCAGCACCAGATTCGCCCCGCGCCGCGCGGCGGCCAGCGCGATGGCCAAACCGATCCCGCGGGAGCCGCCGGAGATGACCAGGGTGCGGTCGGTGAGTACGGCGTTCTCGCTGGACATCGGTCTCCTCAGTGCTGGTCCCCGCCGCGGATTGAAGCGGCATTCCCTTTCGATGGTATTGGCATTCTCATTTTTTGCAAGTACCGTAATCACTGATGAACGATCCGATACAGACCTCGTCCGGCATCCCGCTCTCGCCGGTCTACGGACCCGCGGACCTGGCCGCCGCACCGCCCGCACCGGGCGGCTTCCCATTCACGCGCGGCAACTTCGCCTCCGGTTACCGGGGTCGGTTGTGGACGTTTCGCCAATACTCCGGTTTCGGAACGGCGGAGGAGTCCAATCGCCGGTACCGATATCTGCTCGACCAGGGCGGAACCGGGTTGTCGGTCGCGCTCGACCTACCGACCCAATGTGGTTACGACTCCGACGATCCGGAAGTGACCGAGGAGGTCGGTCGCGTCGGCGTCGCGGTGGACACCCTCGCCGACGCCGAGATCCTGTTCGACGGCATGCCGCTGGACAAGATCAGCACCAGCTTCACGATCAACGGCACCGCCGCGATCCTGTTGGCGCTCTACGTAGCGGCAGCCGAGAAGAAGGGCGTGCCGCGCGAGAAGCTCACCGGCACGATCCAGAACGACATTCTCAAGGAATACGCCTCGCGCGGCACCTGGATCTGGCCGCCGGAACCGTCGCTGCGGCTGATCGCCGACACCATCGAATTCTGTGCGGCCGAAGTGCCGAGATTCAACGCGATCTCGGTGGCGGGCGCGCATTTTCGTGATGCCGGCGCCAACGCGGTCCAGGAGATGGCGTTCACCCTCGCCGACGGTGTCACCTACTGCGACACCGTGATCGAACGCGGCCGGATGACGATCGACCAGTTCGCGCCGCAGATCTCGTTCTTCTTCTACACCCACGGTGACTTCTTCGAGGAGATCGCCAAATACCGTGCGGGACGCCGACGCTGGGCGACGATCGTGCGCGAGCGCTACGGGGCCACCACCGACAAGGCCTCGATGTTCCGCTTCGGCTGTGTCGCCGGCGGCGCCTCGCTGTACGCGCCACAGGCCCAGAACAACCTGGTGCGAGTGGCCTACGAGTCGATGGCCTCGGTGCTGGGCGGAGTGCAGTCGATGTTCACCGCGGCCTGGGACGAGCCGTTCGCGTTGCCGAGCGAGGAGTCCGCCACGCTCGCGCTGCGGACCCAGCAGATCCTGGCCTACGAAACCGGAGTCACCCGGGTCGCCGACCCGCTCGGTGGTTCCTACTTCGTCGAGGCGCTCACCGACGCGACCGAGGCTCGCATCATCGAGATCATGGACGACCTCGAGCGCCACGGCGGCATGGTCCGTTCGATCGAGGACGGCTACCTGCAGGGTCTGATCGCCGATGAGGCATACCAGCTGCACAAGGACGTCGAGGCCGGCACCAAACCGGTCGTCGGGGTGAACCGGTTCGTCTCCGACGAGCCCGCGCCCGAGATCGCGACCTACGAACTCGACGCCGAGGGCCGCGACCTGCAACTCAAGCGTCTCGCCAGGGTGAAAGCCGAACGCGATCCGGTGGCCGTTCGGTCCTGCCTCACCGCCTTGTCCACCGCCGCCGAAGGAAACGAGAACCTGATGCACTACCTGATCGCGTGCGCGAACGCGTACTGCACGGTGGGGGAGATGACCGCCGCGCTCAAGGGCGTGTGGGGCGAGTTCCAGCAGCCGGTGGTGTTCTGATGAGCGCACGTGTGCTCGTCGCCAAACCCGGTCTCGACGGCCACGATCGCGGGGCCAAGATCGTCGCCCGCGCGCTGCGCGACGCCGGTTTCGAAGTGATCTTCACCGGCATCCGCCAGCGCATCGAGGACATCGTGTCGATCGCGCTGCAAGAGGATGTCGCCGTCGTGGGGCTGAGCATCCTCTCGGGTGCGCACGTCTCGCTGACCACGCGCACCGTCGAGGCGTTGCGCGCGGCAGGCGCGGGCGATATCGCCGTGATCGTCGGCGGCACCATTCCCCAGTCCGATGTCGCGCGGCTGCTCGAAGTCGGTGCGGCGGCGGTGTTCCCGACAGGCACCTCGCTCGACACCCTCGTCACCGAGATCCGGGCGCTCACCAATACCCCGTCCCCGACCTGAGCGTCGGGTCGGTCGCAGCGGCGCTGACCACCGTGGTCGCGCGAAAAGTAGTGGAAGACGGAGGAATTCGTGCGTATCGGAGTGATGATCGGGCCCGAGAAGGGCGATGCGGCCCGCAAACTGTCCCGGATGCTCGACGACATCGCGTGGGCCGAGTCGGCGGGCCTGGACACCGCGTGGATACCCCAGATCCCGACCGATTTCGACGCGCTGATCACCATCGCGCTGATGGGACAGGTGACCACCCGGATCGAGTTGGGCACCGCCGTGGTGCCGCTGCAGGCCCAGCACCCCATCGCCCTGGCCAGGCAGGCACTGTCGGCGCAGGCCGCGGCGGGCGGACGGCTGGCGCTGGGTATCGGTCCCTCGCATCACTGGATCGTGGCGGACATGCTCGGGCTGCCCTACGAGAAGCCGGCGGCCTACACCGCGGACTATCTCGAGGTGCTGAACGCGGGACTGCGCGGGCCCGGCACGGTAGACATCGAGAACTCGACCTTCACAGTGCACAATCCGCTCGACCTCGGGCCGGTGGCCCCGGTGCCGGTGCTGGTCGCCGCGCTCGGTCCGGTGATGCTGCGCATCGCCGGCGAACAGGCGGACGGGACCATTCTCTGGATGGCCGACGAGCGCGCGGTGGGAGCCCATGTCGTGCCGCGCATCACGAAGGCGGCGGCCGAGGCCGGTCGTCGCGCGCCGCGTGTGGTCGCCGGTCTGCCGGTCTGTCTGTGCCGTCCCTCCGAGGTCGCCGAAGCCAAGGCCAGAGCGAACCGCATTCTCGGCGAAGCCGAGGTCTCACCGAACTATCAGCGGTTGCTCGAAACCGGCGACGCCCGCGACATCGGTGACATCTGCGTCGCCGGTGACGAGAGCGCCATCGCCGAGGGGCTGCGCCGGTACGGCGACGCCGGGGCCACCGATCTGTCGGTGCGCCTGCTGCCCATCGGCGACACCCGCGACGAACTGGTCGCCTCCAAACGGCGCACCAGGGAGATGATCGCCGCTCTGGCAAAGGACTTACGGTGATCGGGGCGCGAGGCGAGAGCTTCCAGCTCTCGCGTGCTCGCGGCGCGCGGGGCGGGTCAGCGACCGGACCGCTGGCAGGCATCCGGATTCTCGAGGTCGGCACCATGCTGGCGGGGCCGTACGCCACCATGATGCTCGCCGATCTCGGCGCCGAGGTCACCAAGGTGGAACCGGCGGGCGGCGACATCTCACGGCAGGTGAGTGACAGCTACTTCGCCAGCCTCAACCGGGGCAAGCGCAGCATCAGCATCGACCTGAACACCGCGCGCGGCCAGGACCAGCTCGGGGAGCTGGCCGCGAACGCGCATGCGCTGCTGGTGAATCTGAAGCCGTCGGCGATCCACCGGCTCGGCCTGACCTACGAAGCGCTACGCCGGTGGAACGAGCGCATCGTCTGCGTCGCGATCACCGGATTCGGTTTGGACGCCGGTGACGACCCGGCCTTCGACTACGTCATCCAGGCGGCCACCGGCATCGCGGCGCTCACCGGCGATCCCGCGGGCCCGCCGACGCTGCCCGGCTACTCCTCGGCCGACAACTCCACCGGACTGACCGCGGCGCTGGGTCTGCTCGCGCAGATCGTGTCCGGGCAGGGCGGCCAGGTGGAGGTGTCGCTGCGCGATGTCATGCTCTCGCAGCTGAACTACCACGCCTCGGCCTACCTCAACGACGGCACGGCGCCGCAGCGGCGCCCGTTCGGAGCACACACGTATTACGTTCCCGCGCAGATGTTCCCGACCGCCGAGGGGTATCTGGCGCTGTTCATCACCCACGACGGATTCTGGCGGCGCTTCGCCGGGGAAGCGGCGGTGGCGGGGTTCGAGACGATGGTTGAGCGGGCGAGCCGGCGTGAGGAGGTGCTCGCGGCGGTCACCACCGCGCTCGCGGCCGACACCGCGGTGGGCTGGGAATCGCGGCTGCGGCCCCTCGGCATCCCGGCCGCGGCGGTCCGGACGTTGCCCGAGGCGCTGGAGGCGACGCCGGAGGCGCTGGTGCAGGCGGGGCCACATCGACTGGTGGGCAGTCCGATTCGGATCGCCGGGTACGAGCCCACCTACGGCCCGCCACCGCGTTTGGGCGAGCACAACGACTGATCACGCACCGAGCCAGGGGGAGTCGGACCCCGGAACCTGTTCAGGTTCCGGGGTCCGTCGTCGCGCGCGGGGCGCTCACTCGTAGCGCACGGTGGTCTCGGCCGTGTCGGGAATCGCCTGGCAGGTGAGCACGTAGCCCTCGGCGACCTCGTCGTCGGTGAGCGCGTCGTTGACGCGCATCGTCGCCGAACCCTGGGTGAGCACGGCCATGCAGGTCGCGCAGTTTCCCGATTCGCAGGAGAACGGCGGGGTGAGGCCGCCGCGTCGCGCGCTCTCCAGCAGCGTCTCGCCCGCATTGCGCGGCACGGTCACCTTCTTGCGACCGAGAATGACGGTGACCGTGCCCGCGGTGGCGGCGGGCTCCGGCGTGGCGGTGGGTTCCGGTTCGGCTACCGCGACAACCGGTTCGGCCGCGCCGAAGCGCTCACTGAAGATTGCGCCCGGACCCGGCAGCGCTTCCTCCACCATCGCCATGAACGCCTCCGGGCCACAGATGTAGCTGTCGGCCGCGGTGTCGGCGCCGACGAAGGCGCGCACGGCGGCCGGATCGAGCAACCCGCTGTCGGCATCCAGATGCCGGAGCACCTCGAGCCGGGTCGGGTAGCGCGCGACCAGTTCCTCGAGGGTGGCATCGAAAATCGCCGACGCCCGGTCACGGTCGACACACAGCAGACGCACCCGACGATCGGTCGTGGCCAGCGCGCTCTTGGCCAGCGACAGGACCGGGGTGATGCCGCTGCCGCCGGAAAAGCCGAGCAGCGGGCGCTCGCTCTCGCGCAGACAGAATTTGCCCGCCGGCCTGCTCATCTCGATCACATCCCCCTCGCTGAGGTTGTCGATCAGCCAGTTCGACACCCGGCCGCCGACGACCCGTTTGACCGTTGTCATGAGCTCGGCGTCGGTTTCGGGCGCGCTCGACATGGAGTACGACCGGAACAGCTCGACATCGTCGACCCGCACCCGGAACGTGCAGAACTGGCCGGCGACATAGGACACCGCGCCCTCGTGTGGAGCGAGGACGAAGGTGCGGGCGTCGGCTGTCTCCTTGATGATCCGGGTCACCGTCGCGCGTTGGAACAGGGGAGTTCTCGCCATGGACCGGCTCCTTCTGGTATGAAGATTCTTATGGAAAGAGAATACTATTCTCTCTTGCAAGATGGGATCTTCTCAGTCCCGGCCGCGGAGGCGAGATGAACGACCGGATCGCACTCAGTTTCGACGAGCGGCACTACACGCTCAGCGAGTTGGACGGGCTCACCGCTGGCCTGGCCGAAGCCCTGATCGAACGCGGTGTGCGCCAGGGGGATCGGGTCGCGCTGATGTCGTCGAACCGGCCGGAGTTCGTGCTCGCGGTGCGCGCGATCTGGCTGGCAGGCGGCGCGGTGGTGCTCATCAGCCCAGCGTGGAAGCGCGGTGACGTCGAGCACGCGCTGGCCGTCACCGAGCCCGCCTACGCCATCGGTGACCAGCCGGTGCTGGCCGAGCTGATGCCCACGCTCTCGCTCGACGCCCCGATCACGCCGAGCGCCGCCACTTTCGCCGAGCCGGTCCCATCCGAGGATGCGGTGCTCGTCTTCAGTTCGGGCACAACGGGATTGCCGAAGGCGGTGCGCCACACGCACGCGTCGTTCGCGGCCGCGGTGGAGCACTGGCGGGTGGCGCTCGGCTTCACCCGCGATGACCGGATTCAGATCGTCACCCCGCCCTCGCACATCCTCGGGCTGCTCAATATCGTGCTGGCGCTGCGGACCGGCGCCTGGATGCGCCTGCATCGCCGGTTCGACCTCGATCGGATGCTGCACCACATCGAGGCCGACCGGATCACCGTGGAGATGGCGGTCGCGCCGATCGCGCTGGCGATCGCCTCCCATCCCGACCTCGAGTCCTATGACCTGTCGTCGCTGCGCTACATCATGTGGGGCGCGACACCGGTGACGCCGAGCGTCGCCGAGACCGTCACGCGCCGAACCGGTGTCGCGTGGGTGCCCGCCTACGGCGCCAGCGAACTGCCGGTGATCGCCTGCAATCCGCTCGAGGGCGCACGCCTGGACAGCGTGGGGCGCCCGGTGCCCGGCGTCGAGATCCGGGTGGTCTCCACGACCTCCGGCGAGGAGGTCGAAGCCGGCGATACCGGAGAGATCCAGGCTCGCTCCGCGTCGTCGATGGCCGGATACCTCCCCGACGACGCGACCGCGGCGGCCTACGCCGACGGCTGGTACCGCACCGGCGATGTCGGCTATCTCGACGACGACGGCTGGTTGCGGCTGACCGACCGGCTCAAGGAGATGATCAAGGTGCGCGGATTCCAAGTGGCGCCCGCCGAGGTGGAAGCCGTCCTGCACGGCCACCCGGCCGTGGCCGACTGCGCGGTCTTCGGTGTCCCCGATCCCGCCGACGGCGAGGTGATCGTCGCCGCCGTCACCACCACGGGCTCGGTCGACGCCGACGAACTCATAGAGCTGGTCGGCACCCGGCTGGCCTCCTACAAGCGGCCGCGCCGAGTGGTGTTCGTGCCCGAAATCCCGCGCCTGCCCTCCGGCAAGGTGCTGCGTCGAGTACTGAAGGAGAGCCATGGACGTCCGGCTGACCTCTGAACAGCGACAGCTGCGCGACGCCGCTGCGAAACTGGCCGACGACCTCGGCCCCGGCTCGGTCAGCGACCTGGCCGACGAACAGCGGATCGCCCGGCTCGAGAAGACGGTCGCCAGCACCGGCTGGCGAGCCCTGCGCTCCGACGGCGCCTCCGGCGTCGAAGTGGCCATCGTCGCCGAGGAATTCGGCCGCGGGCTCGTCGACGTGCCGTTCCTCGGTCCACTTCTCGCCGACGACCTCTGGTCGCCCCCCGAATCGGTACCGCACTGGACCGTCGCCGTCGACGACCGCGCGATCGACGCGCGAGGCGCCCGCCAGGCCCTGATCGTGCGAGGCGAGTCGATGCTGGCCAGCGCGGTCGCCACCGCGACGACCGGCGCCGATCAGACACGGGCCGAGGCCGCGCTCACCGGCGTTCCGAAACTGCTCGGCGAGCTGTCCCCGGCGCAGGTCACCCAGTGGCGAGCGCTGGCGCTCGTGACCACCTGCGCCGATCTGGTCGGCACCGCACGCGGTGCGCACGCACTGGCCACCGACTACGCGAAAGTCCGTGCGCAATACGGCAAGACGATCGGTTCCTATCAGGCCGTCGCCCATCTGCTCGCGGAGAGCCTCGCGCTGATCGAGGGCTCGGTGAGCGTGCTGCGCCACGCCGCGTGGGCCGTGGACGCGATCGAACCCGAGCGAGCCGTGCAGGCGGCCGTGATCGCCAAACTCTATTGCGCCAGAGCGGCATTGACCGTGTGCGAGACCGCGGTGCAGGTGCACGGCGGAATCGGCAACACCTGGGAATGCCTGGCGCACGTGTATCTACGGCGGGCGCTGACGTCCACCGAGCTGTTCCCCACGAGCCTGGAGGAGATCGACCGTGGACTTTCGTGATTCGCCCGAGGAAGCGGCGTTCCGGGAACGCTTGCGCGAGTGGCTGTCCGGTGTCGCGGGACAATTCCCGACCTCGGGTGACGAGTACTGGGCCAAGCAGGGCGAGTGGCACCGAGCGCTGCACGCGGCGGGTTTCTTCGGGCTGTCGTGGCCGCGCGAACACGGCGGCCACGAACTGCCCCCGGTCTACGACGTCATCCTCGACGAGGAGCTCGCCCTGGCCGGCGCGCCACCGCGGCCCAGCCTGGGCTATCTGATCCAGGGTCTGGGCAGGCACGCCGGCAAGCAACTGCAACAGCGCTTCCTGCCCGGCATGATCGACGGGACGCAGCGCTGGTGCCAGGGGTTCAGCGAACCGGACGCGGGTTCGGACCTGGCCGCGCTGCGGACCACGGCCACCCGTGAGGGCGATTCCTATGTGCTGCACGGGCACAAGATCTGGACGAGCTATTCCGACGTCGCGGACTGGTGCCTGCTGCTGGCCCGCACCGACTCCGAAGTGCCACGGCACAAGGGCATCTCGGCCTTCGTGGTGTCGATGAAACAACCCGGCGTGCAGCAGCGGCCGCTACGGATGATGAGCGGGATCACCACCGAATTCGGCCAGGTGGCCTTCGACGGCGCGGTCGTGCCCGCCGATCAGATGGTCGGATCGCCCGGCGACGGGTGGAAATTGGCGATGACGGTGGTCGGGCACGAGCGCGAACCCTCCACGCTCGGCTACGCGGCCCGCTACGGCAAGCTGGTGCGCCAGATGGCGGCCCGGACCTCGGGCCCGCTGCCCGCCGAGCTGGCCTGGGCCGCCGTGCAGACCGAGATGCTGCGCCTGCACGTGCGCCGGCGACTGTCCGAACAACTCGACGGCGTCTCGCACGGCCCAGAGGGTTCGCTCGACAAACTACTCATGACCTGGGTGGAACAGTCGGTCGGCCACGCCGCGCTCACCGTCGGCGGCACCCGCGATCCCGAACTGCTCAGCGCCTACCTCTACAGCCGCGCGCAGAGCGTCATGGGCGGGACGTCACAGATTCAGAAGAACATCATCGCCTCGCGCATTCTCGGATTGGGAGCCTGACCATGTACGACCTGCCTGCCGAAATCGACGTCCGCGCCGAAGGTCCGCTGCGGATCATCACGCTGAATCGGCCCGACGCGCTCAACGCGGTCAACGACGACCTGCACACCGGGCTCGCGCAGCTGTGGCCGCGCCTGAGCGAGGACCGGCAAGCCCGCGTCGCGGTCCTCACCGGCAGCGGCAAGGCGTTCTCCGCCGGCGGCGACTTCGCCTATCTCGCCGAGCTGAGCCGCGACGCCGACCTGCGCGCCAAGACGATCGCGCACGGCCGCGACCTTGTGCTCGGCATGGCGCGCTGCCGGATTCCGGTGATCGCGGCGGTCAACGGCCCCGCCGTCGGCCTCGGGTGCAGCCTGGTCTCGCTCAGCGACATCGTCTACATCGCCGAGACCGCCTACCTCGCCGACCCGCACGTGCAGGTGGGCCTGGTCGCCGCCGACGGCGGCCCGCTCACCTGGCCGCTGCACACCAGCCTGCTCTTCGCCAAGGAGTACGCGCTCACCGGCGCGCGCATCCCGGCCGAACGGGCCAGGGAGATGGGCCTGGTCAACCACGTCGTCGCCGACCCGGTGGCCGAGGCGCTGGCCTGCGCCAAGCGCATCCTGGAACTGCCTCGCCAGGCCGTCGAGAGCACGAAGCGACTGCTCAACCTGCACCTGGAACGGGCGGTGCTGGCCAGTCTCGACTACGCGACCACCGCCGAGGAGATCTCGTTCCAGACCGCGGATTTCCACGCCACCATCGAGCGGCTCACCGCGGGCAAGAAGTAGCCGGACCGGACACTCGGGAGCCGTCGATGAACACTGGCCTGTCCGACGACATCGCCGAATTGATCGCCATGGCGCGCGCGGGTTCGATCCGTGCGGCCGGGCGGTTGCTGAGCCTGGTCGAGAGCGATCGCCGCGAACAGGTGCTCGCCCACCTCGATCCGGTCCCGGTGCGCGTGATCGGGCTGACCGGGCCGCCGGGCGCGGGCAAGTCCACCACCATCGCGGTCTTGGTGACCGGTTACCGCGCGCGCGGGCAACGGGTGGCGGTGCTCGCCGTCGACCCGTCCTCGCCCTACAGCGGCGGCGCGCTGCTCGGCGACCGCATCCGGATGGCGGCGCACATCGACGACCCCGACGTCCTGATCCGCTCGGTGGCCACCCGCGGACACCTGGGCGGACTGGCCGCCGCCGTGCCCGCCGCGATCCGGCTGCTCGGCGCGCTCGGCTACGGCCTGGTCCTGTTGGAGACGGTGGGGGTGGGCCAGTCCGAGATCGAGATCGCCGCGGTCGCCGACCCGACTGTGGTCATTCTCAATCCCGGTGCGGGCGACGCGATTCAGGCCGCCAAAGCCGGGCTGCTCGAGGTGGCGGACATCCTCGTCGTCAACAAGGCCGACCGCGACGGCGCCGAGCAGACCGCGCGCGAACTCCATATCGAAACCGGCCTACCCATCCTCACCCTGGTCGCCTCACGCGGCACCGGGGTCGAGGAGCTGATCGAGGCGATCGAGACCTACCACCGGACCGACACCGCCGCGCGCGGCACGGCCCGCGCGCGGGCGCAGATCCTCTCGCTCGCGCAGTCACGGTTGCGCGGCCACCCCGGTCTGGACGAGTTGGCCGCCGCGGTCGCGGCCGGGGACCGCGACCCCTACAGCGCGGCCGATCAGTTGCTGGCCGAAATGACAGCCTAAGTTTTGTCCCGTAAGCCATTGAGCCGCAGCAGGTATCGTGTCGCCAGTGGCGATCTCGGCGTCCGATCCGGTGATGGTGGAGCTGTTCCGCGGGCTGCGGCTAGCCGCGTTCGCTCATCTGATCACCCAACTGTGGCCAGAGGGTGCTGACCGGCCGCTATACGGGGTCGACCTTGGGCCTGTACTTCGAGGACCGAGTATTGCTGGTAGCCACCTACTGGCGGACCAACGTGACGTTGCGTCAACTCGCGGCGTGTTCGGTGTCTCGAAGTCGACCCCGGCCCGAGTGGTCGAAGACCTGGGACCGGCGTTGGCGCTACAACCCTCACCCGGTTCGCCCGTGGTGCGGGGTTGATGGTGGATAGGAGAGGGGTTCCGACCCGCGATCATTAGGTCGCCTCGAGAGGAAGAACTACCGGTACTCGACCTCGGCTCTTTGCACGAAATCCCAGCCAGGTCATGTTGGCAGCCCTTCACAGCCGCTGTACCCTTGCGGGGCGCGCGTGCGCTTAAGCGTAGAGGAGGTTTGATGGACCCGCTCATTGCAGGACTCTTCAAGAACTTTCGAGAGAACAATGCACTACTCGATATGAAAGACTCCGACGCCTTCGAGCTGTTCGTCGCAACTCTTTTCTTTCGTGACGACTTACTAGACCAAGTCGATATGACGGATCTGCTGCTAGACAATGGCACATTAGGTATCGATCTCGCGCTTCTGGAAGTGAACGGCGAGCTGATCAGTGATCCCACGGAGGTCGCAGACGTTTGCGCTAACAAGCGCCAATTGGAAGTAGTTCTGAGCCTAACGCAAGTAAAGACTTCAGCCGGCGTAGACTCGGCCCAGATACTCAATTTCGGGGACGCGGTACAGAAAGTCGTCAACAATAAAGTGCCGGCAGGTTTTCCGAAGCTCGCAGCAATCGCGGAGGCTTTGTTTTCAATTTTTGCAAACTATGCGCAAAAACTAAAGGAAGCGCCACGGATAAATTTGTCCTTCGTGACTACAGCAAGCGATGCCGCGATAGTCGATCCGATTGTAACAGACCGCGTTGCGACTGTTATCGAATCGGTTCGCGGCTTAAGTCACGTCGGAGGAGTGTCGCTAGAATTGTATGGCAGCACAGGCCTACACGAAGCATCAAGGCGGAAGTCCCAGGCCAACGAGATGGACATAGTTCTAGAGAAATCTGTCAACCTCCCTCAGATGCCGGGTATCAGCCAGGCCATACTCGGCGTAGTTTCTGTTAGTGAGCTTTTGAAGCTGATACGAAATGCGGACGGAACACTCAATGAGCGTGTATTCTACGATAATGTTCGCGGCTTCAAGGGTGAAGACAACGCTGTGAACCGCGAGATCATCAAAACTCTAGGGACCGAATCGAGATCGCTGCTCCCCGTGCTAAACAATGGTGTGACTGTTGTGGCTCGTTCATATTCGCCAAAGCCTGGCGATGCCATCTCGCTGACTGGATTCCAAGTGGTGAACGGATGCCAGACCAGTCATTGCATATTCCTTGCTGAAGACGAGCTAGGCGAACAGGCAAAAGAAGTATTCGTTCCGATGCGTTTGGTCGTAACGGATGACGAGGAAATCGCTACCCAAATCATTCGCGCGACGAACTCGCAAACTGCCGTGACCGACAGTGATTTGATCGCCTTGACGAAGTTCCAGAAACGCTTGGAGGACTTCTATATTACCGACTCGCTCGGCGCGGGCCTGACCTACGAACGGCGTTCTGGACAATTCTACTATCGCGATGTCACCAGGACGCGGATGGTAACGATTAGCGAGCAAATGCGCGCAGTGGCCGCAACATTTCTAGATTTGCCACACCTTGCAACACGCTATCCATCCAATCTATATGGCGAAGTAGGTGGGTCAATCTTTGTCGACGGTCACCGCCTGGCTCCGTATATTGCTTCTGCATTCGCAGCCTACCGCCTTGAGACCGCGTTTAGGACAAATCTAGAAGCCGATTTCAAGCCGATCCGATTTCACATTCTGACTGCATTGAAATATATAATTACTGAAGGTAGGAATCCGAAGCTGAACTCGAACTCTCTAGACAGGCACAGTCAAGTGATTGTCGAGACCCTGCGACAATCCGACTATGTGACGACATTTCGTGACACGGCACACAAGATTATCGCGGCCGCTGGCGGAACCATTCCCACCACCGATAGACTGAAACGTCAGCCATTCACTCAGGAATTGATAAACTACTTTTCCTCTCCGTAGTAAACGCCAACCCGAGCAACACCTCGCGCAGTGGTTCCCCGTGGCGGTACTCCTCGCCAGGGCCCGCCTCGGGCAGACCACACGAACGACGATTCCGTAGAACTACAACGACTACACCGCCACCGGCAACCCAGCGGCGGCGGTGTAGTCGAGGGCCATGCCGCGCTATCCGTCCGGACCAACAGCACCATCGAGGTGTTCCCACCCGATGTGGTCCGGCCCGCATTATGCGGGGAGCCGGGGCCTCGTCGGCAGTAGCGCGGACGTCGCCGATCACCAATTGGCCGACGCACCGGCGCCAGACCAGAAACGCGCGACGCTCGTCATCGGTTGCATCGCTCCACTACAGCTCACCCCGCGCTCGTCGCAGTTCTACTTCCGACCTGGCTATGAAACCAGTAGCATCTCCGCCCCGCAATGTCTGGGGCCTCGGGTACGCCACCGAGGGTGCGCGGGCGTTGATCCGGAAGGGCTTCACCGAACTCGGCGTAGGGCGGGTCCGGGCCCAGACCATGGCGGTCAACATCGCGTCACGCCGCGTCATGGAGAAGGCCGGTCTCACCTACGTTCGAACCTTCCACCAGCACTTCGACGATCCACTACCCGGCACTGAACACGGCGAGGTCGAGTACGAACTCCACAGAGCTGACTGGGCAGAGTAGGAATCATCTTCGCGCTACCGAAATGGGGCGAGATGGTTCTCCGTCTTACACGGGCGCGCCGAGGCTTTCGGGTGGTCGGGCATACGGGATCGGTCGGGCGGTCAGGGCTGTAGGTACAGCCGCTCGTTGGGCAGGCGAGGCAATCCGGTGCAATGGCTGGGATAGACGGCGACGGTGCCGGGACGGTGGGCGGCCACATCACAGACGAACACCAGTGCAGCGGTCAGGCATGCCGCGAATTCCATTCGCACACTGGGGAATTGGATCGCGAGATGGATGTCGGGCTCGTCAGGGCACGGTGATCGGCCGCCGATGTTCATCGCGGAGTCCGCCTCAGGATCGATTGCGCGCATTCGATTACGACCGCACCCGACGGTCGGAACACGCTGGTAGCTGGAGACACCCACGTGCGGACCATCAGCGGGTCCGGCATCGGGGATGGCAACGCGATCTCGCCGTCGCGGATCACCACCACCCGCGCCTCCCATAGCCGCGTCACTTAGTCGGGGTCACCGATCGGTCGAATATCGGCTCTGACCAAGAAGGTCCACATGTCGGCACGTGGGTGACCGATAATCGACAACGGGGCAACCCCGCGAACGTCGAGGCTGGTTTTGACGCAACGGGCCAAAGCGGTCGGCATCATCACCGCTCCGATCAACCCGGCCCCCATGGCAATCCGTCCTGTGCGTGGGTCGACCACGGCCGGAAGGCAACACACGCTCTTGTAGAACTCACAGCGCGACAGCGGGGTTTCGGTGAAGGTCGAGGCAGGTTGGCTGGTCTGGGTCATCGTGACACCTCGGGCAGTCCAGGAGCAGGGGCGCGTGGCCCGCTGACTTCGTCCGTGGGTGTGGCGGGCGCGCTTGTGAGCCAGCCGGCCTCACACATCGCTTCGAGCGCTCGGCGCAGTTCAGGCAGAGACTGCTGGGGCACGGCGGGGGTGAGTCTTCTCATCGCGAGCTCTGCCGTTCCGGGAGAGGCTGCCCGACGGTTACCCGCCATTGGGCGTGCTGGTTCCGGAAGGCGTCACCGTTGCGGCGCAACGAGTTCAAGGCACGCGCCACGCGCCACGGCGACATGTTCAGGTTGCGAGCGATTGTGTCGGCGGTGAGCAGACCGCCCGGGGCAAGGACATCGAGCACCTGTTGCTCAACAACTGTCAGGCTCTTGGTAGTCGTGTCGGTTGAGCGGTCGGCAACACGTCGCTTGTCGGGCGCTGATGAGTGGGTGAGGACCGTCATGGCTGCTAACTCCTGTGGGGGCGGGTGGCTGCTGCTAATCACCCTCCCAGTCGGCGGGGGCCCTCACACCTGCTGAGCGGTACGAGCTCCAACAGGTTTTTGGGTAGCTTGACCTGCTCAGATGACGTGAAATGCAGAAGTTGCCCATTGTGATGGGTAACCTTCCTGGCAACTACTGCTCATGGGGTGAAGGGCTGTCGGTCATGGGAACGTCGTCAAGGTCACCGGGCACGAATGCACGCACGAGTCATCAGATGAGTCCGCAGGCGCGCGGCCGGGAGCTGGCCGCGCAGGGCAAGAAACTGTGGACCGAGTTGGGATCGGTAAAGGGTGCGGCGGCTGAGCTGATGGCCCGGTACCCGGACGTGCCGAGTTTGCAGGCGTACCGATACGCGGCGGGCCTATCCCAAGATCAGGCGGCAGCGCGATACAACGATGTGACCGGAAACCAGACCAGCCTTGGCGGCACATCGGTCAAC
Source organism: Nocardia sp. NPDC058114 (assembly GCF_042884695.1). NCBI lineage: Bacteria > Bacillati > Actinomycetota > Actinomycetes > Mycobacteriales > Nocardiaceae > Nocardia > Nocardia sp. NPDC058114. The sequence goes on from NZ_JBHVTK010000002.1 coordinate 51,522, forward strand.
GCCTGGGAGTCGTGGGCGCGCCGCAGGGGGCAAGGTTCCCCACCTCCGATGTCAGGTTTGCTCATCTTGTGCGCAGCATACGGACGGGGGCCGCTGGGAGTCTCGGAGGAGAGCGTCAGTCCAACAGAGCTCATAGCCGAAGCTTACGAGCGGCTGCCTATCGAAGATCAGCTAGCGCTGAAAAGCTATACAGAGGAAAGGACTCCGCCCGGTGGACCAACATCGGCGCTCGAGCATGGCGCGATACGGAGTCAGTCCCCCGACCTACACATTCGAAGAGATCAAGTCGGCCCGCAGTTCATATTGACGGTTCCAACTGTCGAATACGGGAACCCCGACGTAGACGTGTTCACCCTACCCAATCCTCAGCCCGGAAGATTGATTGATCTCACGTGGGAGACCTTCGGTTATGGGGTGGAACGTTTATCGCAACAGATCAAGAACCTGGGCAAACGCCTGGACATGGATATCTGCTTCGGAGTCAATGAAGCCGGCTTGGTTATGGCAACATTCCTGGCTTCATCTCGTTTTTCCCGATGTCGAATAGGCTACTTGCGGTGCAATAAAATGCGTGACGGCATAGACCTGGATAGTGCATCCTTCTACCCTGAAGTCAAAGAATCTCCTACGATTCTTATCTGCGACTTCGAAGTCAAGCACGCTGACGTAATCGGATATCTCGCCCGGCAACTACGCAGCCGCTACCCCAAGGCTGAGCTGTACTTCGCCGTCTTCGGCGCAATGACCAAAGACCGACAATTGGACGTCGACAGCTTCGACGACCTAACCGGCGCCAAGATCATGCGCGCAGCAGAATTTGAAGCAATTTTCATCGCCGCAACAATGAGCCCTCCCGGAATTGAACCTCCATTGGAGTTGCGCTAGATTCGAGCAAAGGTGACCTTCGCATGAGCGACCAGAACACGACCGAGTTGGCGCAATACATCACTGACATGGTGCCAGCCATGATGGCCGAGATACGGCCCCGCCTGGTAGAAGCCGCGCTGACCGGGCACCGATCGGAGACTGAGAATATCCGTCACGAGGACAATTTCCTGTCGGAGTACGACTTGTGGATGCACGGACGCTACAAGGAACTTCTCTCCGTGTACTTACCGTCGTTCATATACGCATCAGAAGAGGCTGATCCGCAAGTTGTTGGAAGCGACCCGGAACCAGACTTGTGCATCCTCGTCGATCCGCTGGATACCAGCGAATTGGCCGTTCGATCCCTGCATGGTTACACCCATATCATGGTCTACTCGCGATCTCTGAAACGGCCCGTCATTGCGGTAGTCGGCGACATTTTTCATCATGTTCAGCTATACGTGGCCATGCGAGAACCGGATGGCGCCGATCGTGCGTTCATGGTTACTGCAAGCGGCGACCGCCATGCACTGAACCAGCCTTCGCGCGCCCGGCTTCCCCAAGCGCTGGTCACGAACTACCTGATGCGTCCAGAGGAACGATTCCGCCCTCTGGCAAAGCAGCAACAATTCTTCGATGCACTGAGCGCGGCATCGGCGGACGGCAAGAGAAGAGGGCGAATCGGGGTTGATTTCGGCTCTGTCAGTTTGTGCCACGTCGCTGCCGGGTTCACTGATGCGACGGTGGAATTCGCCAAGGGATTTGCCGTCTGGGATCTGTCGCCCGGACATTATATTTTGCACGCAGCCGGGGGCGTGACGATCGATCTCGATGGTGATCCGATCCCGCTGGACTGCGGCCTCAACAGCACAGCGGAGATCAACCAGACGATGGGTACGCGCCGAAAGTTCATCGCGGCCGGCAATCGAGTCCTCGCAGAGGAGATACGCGAAACCATGCAGCGGTGACAGCGGCTGTTGCTGTGATCTGGCGTGTTCTCGACTACCCGCGCTGTGCGGCGGGCTGGGCCGAGATCGCTTCGGCCGCTTCGGCGCCGAAGCGGACGAGGGCTTCCTGGGCGAAGGAGGCGACGAGTTCGCCTGCGACGGTGAGGACGTCGCCTCGGCCGAAGGAGCGGCCGTGTGCCAGGACCGGGCTGTGCTGGCGCAGCAGTAGCCAGTCGTCGGTGCGGAACGGGCGGTGGAACCACAGGGTGTGGGCGGTGACGGCGGAGTTGAACGCGGTGCCGTTGCCGCGCTGGCTGATGCCCTCGAGTGGGCGCAGGGCGGTTCCGATGAGGTTCAGGTCGGTGGCGTAGGCGGCCAGCGCGGCGGACAGGCCGGCGTCGACGGCGGGCGTGCGCATCCAGAACTCGTACTCGGGCAGGGCGGCGGCGGTGGCGTTGAGATCGTCGAAAGCTCTTGTCTCCCAGGGGAGGAGGTCGAAGGTGACGTGGTATTCCGGATCGAGCAGCGCGGGGACGTCCTCGATGTGCTGGATTTGCGGGCCGTCCTCGTCGACGTGCATGGATACGGCGGCGGTGGCGATGACCCGTCCGGACTGCCTGGCGACGATCGCGAGGGTGGCGAACGAGCGGCCTTCGTGCTGGCGGGTCACCTCGAAGCGCAGCGGCGCGTCGTAGCCGCCTTCCTTGGCGAAGAGGGTGTGGATCGACTTGACCGATTTGTCCGGGCAGGCGAGTTCGGCGGCGCGGACGAACTGCCCCAGGATCTGGCCGCCGAAGAGCCTGCGATAGTTCAGCGGCAGGTGGGGTCCTTCGAACACGGTCGTGGCAGGGCCGAGGTCGGTGGCGCTGTCGTCGGGCGGCGACACACCCAGATCCAGGCTGGCGAGCAGGCTGTTCCAGAGATCGGTCATAGTCGAAATTTCCTATTCTACCTGAAAGAGAATTATGTTCTCATGGTGCCGGTGACGCCCGCGGCGCAGAACTCCCAGACTTCCTCGGCGGTGATCGGGCGCGCCGACATGTCGTTCTGGCCGCCGCTGGACTGGGCGGTGAACATCACGGTCTGCATCGTCATGGCGGCCACCCGGCGGGGATTGAGGCCGGGGCGTAGCGTGCCCGCCGACGCGGCGTCGGTCACGAGGTCGACGAAGAGCGCGAGTAGTGGTGCGTGCGCGACCTTCACATGGGCGGGATGAGTGACCAGCAGGCGCGGCGCGAAGTCGGTGAACAGCGGGTGGCGATCCCGGGGATCGGACCGGCACAGCGAGAACAGCAGCTGTACCGCGATCCCGAGCCGGGTCAGCGGATCGTCCTCCTCGGCCGCCGCGAGGCGGATCTGCTCGGCCGTGCGCAGCAGCGCGTCCTCGAACAGGGCGAGCAGCAGTTCGTGCTTGCCGTCGAATTGCAGATAGAAGCTGCGCAGCGACTGGCGTGACCGCTCCACCACCTCCTGCACGGTGAAATCGGTGCTGCCGTTCTCGGAGATGATCGACTGGGCCGCTTCGAGGAAACGCTGCACCCGCTGTTCGGCCCGCAACCGGGTGGACTTGATCGACCGTTCCACCGCGCGTTGTTTCCAGGCGGGTTCCGCGCGCTCGCTCATAGCTGCACCAGCCGCGCGGCCGTGCCCGAGGCGCGTGCGATGGCCCCCGCCTCGCGGACCAGTTCGCGGGAACTGCCGAGCAGTCCGTCCAGGACCAGGACCCGGCGGATGTGGCGGTGCAGATCGTGTTCGGCGGTGAAGCCGATGCCGCCCAGCGTCTGCTGACAGTGCCGCGCGGTGATCAGGGCGGCCCGCCCCGCGGCGGCCTTGGCCAGCAGCGACCCCAGATCGTCGGTGGCCGCCGCAAGCGTGGCCTCGGCGCCCTCGATCGCGACGAAGGTCTCGGCGAGGCGGTGCCGGATCGCCTGGAACGAGGCCACCGGCCGCCCGAACTGCACGCGATCGACGGCGTGGGTGCGGGCCAGCGCCAGCATGGCCCGGCTCGCGCCGGTGAGCCACCAGCCCAGCGCCCGTCGGCCCTGCGCCAGTGGGATCGGCGTCCCCGCCGGGACCGCGCGGATCGGCAGATCGGCGTCCAGGGTCGGGGATCGGTCGGGGCCGGACGCGTCGTCGGCGTGGTCCCAGCGCACCCAGGTCCCCCCGGACCAGGGCAGCGCGACCGGGTCGTCGGCGGACAGTCCGCCCGCCGCCCGGACGACGTCGTTGAGCAGCGGCGCGTGCGCGCCGGTCTCGCCGAGCAACCGGAACACCAGGGGGACAGTGGCATCAGGCGCGTCGGTCAGCATCTCCTGCCAGCCCAGATCGACGAGCGCTGTGTGCAGCTGCGCGCCGGAGACGTCGCGCATGGTCTTGCGCAGCGTCTGGGCCAGCAGATCGAGTTCGGCAGCATCCACGGTTCACTCTTTCCCCAGGTCGAGCAGTCGACGCGCGATGATGTTGCGTTGGATCTCGGCGGTGCCGCCGTAGATCGTCGCGGCGCGTGAGTACAGGTATTCCGCGCGCCATGGTGAATCGGCGAGCTCGATGACGCCGGGCAGCAGATCGCGGACGGTGTCGAACAGGTGCTGTTCGGCCGTGGCGAGCAGCACCTTGTCGACGGAGGTCTCCGGGCCCAGCTTGCCGCCGGCCGCCAGACGTTCCTGCGTCGCCAGCGAGCGGCAGCGGATGGTGTGCAGGGCCAGGTGGACGGCGCCGAGTTCGGCGTCGTCGTGGCCGGCCCGGTCGTCGTGCGCGGTCTGCTCGAGCAGCTGGTCGAATCGCGTGTAGAGATAGGCGATCCGGTGCCAGAAGCAGGTGGAGCGCTCGTGTGGGAGCAGATCCATCGCGATCCGCCAGCCGTCGCCCGGTCGGCCGAGCATGCGGTCGGCGGGCACGACGACCTCGTCGAAGTACACCTCGGCGAATTCGTCGATGCCGTGCATCGTGCGCAACGGCCGCACGGTGATGCCGGGGGAGTCCATGTCGACGAAGAACGCGGTGATCCCGTCGTGGCCGATTCCGGTGCGGGTCAACAGGACACAGCGCGCCGCGTACTGGGCGAGACTGGTCCACACCTTCTGGCCGGTGATCACCCAGTGATCACCGCGCTGCTCGGCCTTGGTGCTCAGGGACGCGAGATCGCTGCCCGAGCCGGGCTCGGAGAACCCCTGGCACCACTGTTCCCGGCCGCTGAGCAGTCGCGGCACCATTTCCGCTGCCAGCTGCGGGCCGGCGTAGGAGATCATCGTGGGCGCGAGCACCTCGATCATGGAGTAGATGCCGGGCTCGGCGAGGTCGCGGGTCGCGACCTCCTCGCCGAGGATCGCCCGCAGCACCGCCGGTCCGCCGAGACCTCCCACCTCGGCGGGCCAGCCGTACCGCATCCAGTCCGCGTCGAAGAGCGCGCGCCGGACCCTGGCCAGTTGCTCGACCTGTGCGTCGAGCGAATGGTCGGGCCCCGCGGACAGGTCGTTCGCGTCGAGCCAGGACCGCAGACCGGTCCGGAAGTCGGCGCGGTTCACGCACTCGGTCGTTCGAAGGCGTGCGGACGGCCGGAATCGTGGTCGCCGTTGCGACGGATGAACGTCATGGCCCTGGTGCGCAGCCGCCAGCCCGCGTCGGTGCGCGCGTAGGTGTCGCTGTAGTAGCCGATCCGCATGTCGTGGGTCGACTGCTCGATGAAGCACAGCGGCTGGGTGCCGCTGGCGGTGTCGCCGTCGATCTCCAATGCCGGTGTGCCGGTGAGGAACAACCCCTTCGGCGCCGCGGCGACGAGATCGGGGAACTCGTCGAGCGGGTAGGTGTCGCCGAAAGCGCTGTAGTTGCCGTCGGGGGTGAACACCGCGATCAGGCCCTCGATGTCGCCCTTGGTGATGGTGACCGCGTACCGCGCGAGCAGCTGTTCCAGCTCGATCACGTCGTCAATTCTGGACAAAGACTTTTCCGCCTTTCATCACGAACCGCACCCGCTGGGTGACGGTGATGTCGGTGAGTGGGTCGCCGGGAACCGCGATGATGTCGGCGAGCAGACCCTCGGCCAGCCGGCCCCGGTCGGTGACATCGATCAGTTCGGCGGCCGTGGTGGTCGCGGCGCGCAGCACGGCCAACGGGCTCATGCCGCGGTCGACGAGCGCGACCAGCTCGTCGGCGTTGCGGCCGTGCGGGATCGCGGGGGCGTCGGTGCCCACCGCGATCTTCACCCCGGCCTTGTAGGCGGCCAGCACCGAGGTGCGGGCGCGCGGGAACATCTGTGCCGCCTTGGCCTGGAGCTCCGGCGGTGCTTTCGACACGTCCATGGCGTCGGCCAGGCGGGTGGTCGGCACCAGGTAGGTGCCCTTCTCGACCATCAGGGCGATGGCGTCGTCGTCGATCAGGAAGCCGTGTTCGATGCAGTCGATCCCCGCCTCGACCGCGGCGCGCACCGCGTCGGCGCCGTGGGTGTGGGAGGCGACCCGCAACCCGCGCCGGTGCGCCTCGTCGACGATCGCCCGCAGTTCCTCGGACGAATAGTGTTGCGCCCCAGGCGCTCCGGTGAGCGACATGACGCCGCCGGAGACACAGACCTTGATCAGCTGCGCGCCGTGCTTGATCTGGTACCGGACCGCCTTGCGCACCTCATCGACACCGTTGGCGATGCCCTCCTCGATGCTGAGTTCCAGCACGTGCGGGGCGAACGCGGCGAACATCGTCGGATCGAGATGTCCGCCGGTCGGGGTGATCGCGTGCCCGGCGGGCACGATGCGCGGACCGTCGACCCAGCCTGCGTCGATGGCCTTGCCGAGCGCGACGTCGAGCAGATACCCGCCGGTCTTGACGAACAGACCGAGGTTGCGCACGGTCGTGAAACCGGCCCGCAGCGTGCGGCGGGCATTGCCCACCGCACGCAGCATTCGCAGCGGGGGATCATCCTGAACGCTGGAGGCCAGCCCGGTCTCGCCGCGCCCGCCCATCAGGAGGTTGACCTCCATGTCCATCAGGCCGGGCAGCAGGACGGCGTCGCCGAGGTCGATGATCTCGCCCTCGGGTTCGCCGCCGAGGCCGACGATCCGATCACCCTCGATCCGGATGACTCCTGGTCGGACGATCTCGCCGGTGTCGATGTCGAGGTACCCGGCGGCCAACAGCGTCAGCATGATCAGACCACCGGCTCCCGGATGAGGTGGACCATGGCGGCGCCGGAGTCGGGCACCCGCGCCTGCTTCCAGACCTCGACGGGGAAGGACACGTTCACCAGCGACTGCATCAGATGCAGCAGCGCGCGGGCATCCTCGGGCAGGTCGTCGAGCGGGAACTTGTCGCAGTAGGTGATCGCGTCCTCCAGCCGGGGGAACGCCTTGTCGTAGAACTCCTGCATGTCGGGCATGCTCGAGGCGAGACGCTTGGTGTAGCGCTGCGGCTCGGTGGGCAGGACCCAGTCGGAGAACTGCTCCAGATCAGCGAATTCAGCGGGCAGCAGTGGCATCTCGGTACTCCTGAACCTTGTCCTTGGCGACCTTGTGCAGGTGGCGCAGCAAGATCTCCTGGTCGTTGAGGGGGAAATCGGACACGATGCGGGTGGCCAGCATCGTCTGGGTGGCTTCGAGGGTGTTCGCGTCCTGCAGCGCGTACTCCTTGAAGGTGACCGCGGCCAGCTCCTGGCCCAGGCGTTCGCGCGCGGTCTTGGGCGGCACGAAGTACAGGTTCGCCTCGAAGATGTGCTTGTTCACCGCGGTCGGCCAGTAGTGGTAGGTGAGGTACCAGCCGGGCTCCCAGAACAGCAGCGACATGTTCGGGAAGATCTCGAACTCGTCGACGCCCCAGGCCCGGTGGCGGGCGGGGTTGATGCCCTCGGGCAGCTTGTCCAGGCCCTCGATGTCGGGCTTGTCCCACGGTCCGAACAGACCGCTGCGCAGCACGCGCTCGATCGGCTTGACCATGTTGGGGTCCTTGGGCGGGGCCATGCCGCCCCACGAGGAGATCATCGAGTGCGGGCTCTGCAGCTCGTAGTGCAGCGCCTCGTAACCGGTGCCCGCCAGCTTGTCGGCCTCGTCCTTGACCGCCTGCTTCATGTGCAGGATCGGCGCGTGGTAGAACTCGGCGAACGCGTCGATGAACAGCTTCCAGTTGCTGCCGATCTCGGCGCGGTAGCTGTAGACCTCGGTGAACTCGTGGAACGGGTAGCCTTCGACGCCGGCGACGAGGGTGCCCAGGTACTCGGTGAGCGGCGGGGCGTCCTCGTCGAGGTTGACGAAGATGAAGCCCTCCCACACCTCGCAGCGCACGGACTTGAGGCCGTAGAGCTGCTTGTCGAGGTCGAAGAACTCCTTCTCCTGCTGGACGAAGTTCACCTCACCCTCGAGGCTGTAGCGCCAGGCGTGGTACTTGCAGGTGAACTGGCGGCACGTGCCCGAGGTCTCCTCGTTCGGGAAGTCGTCCCAGACCAGCTTGTTGCCGCGGTGGCGGCAGATGTTGTGGAACGCCCGCACGACCTGATCGTTGCCCTTGGCGATGATGAGCGAGGTGCCGACCGAGGGCAGTTCCCTGGTGAAGTAGCTGCCGACCTTCGGAAGTCGTTCGACGCGACCGATATTGAGCCAGGTCTTCTTGAAGATGGCGTTGCGCTCGTCCTCGTAGAAGTCGGGGTCGATGGAGTCGGTGTAGTCCACCGGCTCGGTGCCGAGCTCGGGGTAGTGCTCCGTCCAGCTACCCGCTGTCGGCTTGGTGAAGTGGGCCAAAGGATTACCTTTCCGTGTGTTCGACTTCGACGCCGAAGGTGTTGAAGGCCATGGCCAACATGCCGTAGCCGCCGACCGTGAAGACCAGATCCATGCACTGCCGCTCGTCGAGGTGCGCGCCGAGGGCGGCCCAGGTCGAATCGGACAGGTTCGCTGTGGTGTCGAGTTCGTCGGTCGCGGTGAAGATCACGCGATCGAACTCGTCGGTGGGGGGCCCGCCCTGCGCCGCCGCGATATCGGCGGCGCTCACGCCGGACTCGTGGGCCATCTCCACGTGATGGGCCCACTCGTAGGCGCAGCCGCGTCGATGGGCGACGCGCAGGATCGCCAGTTCGCGTACCCGCGCCGGCAGTGTCGACCGGAACAGCAGGTGCACACCGAGGCTCAGGTAGGCCTTCGTCAGGTCCGGATGGCGGACCAGGGTGGACAGTGCGTTTCCGGCGTCCGCCGGGTTCTGCCGGTCCCGGGGCAGCAGGCCGGACAGGGCGCGCTGAACCTGCTCGTCCCATTGGTCCGCCGGCAGCGGGGGTAGGCGCATCACTGCCTCCTCTCGATTCGGAGAATCACGTTCTCGTATTTGAACTGTAAGATTTCCACGGGTTGGGCGGATAGTCAACGGGTCATTGATTCTCGCTGAATGAGAAGCTAGTTTTCATTGAGAGAGAGCGACGTAACCTCAGGAAGGGAGATCCACCATGACCGCAGTGCCACTGCGTCCCGGTGATCAACTCGCCAGCACCGTCTGCGGTACGCGAGTGGTGGTGATCCGGGTACCGGCCAACCGCACGCCCGTGATCACCTGCGGCGCGAGCCCGATGATCCCTGCCGTCAATGCCCCCACGGTCGCCGCGAGTGGTGCGCCGAGCACGGTGATCGGCAAGCGATATGTGGATGTGGCCGAGCACGTCGAGGTGCTGTGCATCGCGGCGGGCGCGGGCTCGTTGAGCTGCGACGGCGAGCCGATGACGGTGAAGGCGGCCAAAGCGCTGCCCGCCTCGGATTGATGGGGGAAGTACGCATGGCCGGTGGGATGAGTTTCGCGCTGAGCGAGGATCAGCAGCTGATCCGCGACTCGGTCGCCGAGCTGATGAAGAAGTTCGACGACAAGTACTGGATGGAGCGCGATCAGGCCCACGAGTTCCCGGCAGCGTTCTACGACACCATCGCCGCGGGCGGCTGGCTCGGCATCACGATTCCGCCGGAGTACGGCGGGCACGGGCTGGGGATCACCGAGGCGTCGATATTGCTCGAGGAGGTCGCCCGCTCCGGCGGTGGGATGAACGCGGCCACCGCGATTCACCTGTCGATCTTCGGCATGCATCCGGTGGTGGTGCACGGATCCGAGGAACTCAAGCGCCGGACCCTGCCCCGCATAGTCAACGGTGATCTGCACGTGTGTTTCGGGGTCACCGAACCGGGCGCGGGCCTCGACACCACCCGGATCAGTACCTTCGCCCGACGCGAGGGCGACCATTACGTGGTCAACGGGCGCAAGGTGTGGATCTCCAAGGCCATGGAGTCGGAGAAGATCCTGCTGCTCACCCGCACCACCCGGTACGAGGACGTCGAGAAGAAGACCGACGGCATGACCCTGTTCCTCACCGATCTCGACCGCACCAAGGTCGACATCCGGCCGATCGCGAAAATGGGTCGCAACGCCGTCACCTCGAACGAACTGTTCATCGACGACCTGCGGATTCCGGTCGAGGACCGGGTCGGCGAAGAGGGCATGGGTTTCCGGTACCTGCTGGACGGGCTCAACCCCGAGCGGATGCTGATCGCCGCCGAAGCACTCGGCATCGGCCGGGTCGCCCTGGACCGGGCCGTGCGCTACGCCGGTGACCGCGAAGTCTTCGGCAGGCCGATCGGGATGAACCAGGCCATCCAGTTCCCGCTCGCCGACTCGCTGACCCATCTCGACGCCGCCGAGCTGGTCCTGCGCAAGGCCACCTGGCTCTACGACAACGGCCAACCGTGCGGTCGCGAGGCGAACACCGCCAAGTATCTGTGCGCGGAGGCAGGTTTCACCGCCGCCGATCGCGCGCTGCAAACCCACGGCGGGATGGGTTACGCCGAGGAGTACAACGTCGCCCGCTACTTCCGCGAGGCGCGCGTGATGAAGATCGCGCCGATCAGTCAGGAAATGATCCTGAACTACCTGGGATCGCACACGCTGGGAATGCCGAGGAGCTACTGAAATGACCGTCAACACAGCACTGTTCGATCTGACCGGACGATCGGCACTGGTCACGGGTGCGGCAGGCGGCATCGGTGCCGCTGTCGCGCGGGCACTGGCCACCGCGGGCGCCGCGGTGCTGGTCACCGATGTCGACGGCGCCGCCGCGGCCGTGGTCGCGGAGAAGATCGTGGCCGAGGGCGGCACTGCCCGCAGCGCGGCGCTCGACGTGCGCGACCGAGCGTCCGCGGACGCGGCCGTCGCCGCGGCGGCCGAGCTGGCCGACGGGGTGCTGCACATTCTGGTGAACAACGCCGGTGTGACCGCTCCGGCCATGTTCGCCGAGACCAGCGAGGAATCGGTGTCGCTGTTGCTCGACATCCACCTGCTCGGCACGTTCCGGTGCTCGCAGGCCGCGCTGGCGAAATTGGCGACCGATGGCACCGGCCGGATCATCAATGTCACCTCGTCGGCGGGCATCGTCGGCACGCTCGGCCAGGTGAACTACTCCGCGGCCAAGGCCGGCATCATCGGCGTCACGAAGTCGCTGGCGCGCGAGCTGGCCCGCAAGCAGATCCTGGTGAACGCGCTCGCCCCGCTGGCGGCGACACCGATGACCAGCACCCTGCGCACCAACGAGAAGTTCTCCGCGCAGATGCTGAACCGAATCCCGTTGCGCCGCTGGGCGGAACCGGACGAGGTGGCGGGCGCCTTCGTGTTCCTCGCCTCCGACGCGGCCTCCTTCGTCACCGGGCAGGTGCTGCCGGTCGACGGCGGCATGGTGATGTGATGGCCGCACACGCGGCGGCGGACCCCGCGCCGTTGGCCGGCGTCACAGTGGTGGCGCTGGAGCAGGCGGTGTCCGCGCCGATGTGCACGCGCACCCTGGCCGATCTCGGTGCGCGGGTGCTGAAGATCGAGAACCCGGACGGTGGCGATTTCGCCCGGTACTACGACGACGTTGTCGACGGCCTCGCGGCGCACTTCGTCTGGGTGAATCGTGGCAAGGAATCGGTGGCGCTGAACCTGAAGTCGCCGGCCGGAATGGAGGTGCTGCACCGGCTGCTCGACCATGCCGACGTGCTCGTCTCCAATCTCGCTCCCGGCGCGACCGCGCGGCTCGGCATCACCCCCGCCGACCTCGAGCACAGCCATCCCGACCTGATCGCGGTCGAGATCGACGGCTTCGGCGCGGGCGGCCCGCTATCGGGCAAACGCGCGTACGACCTACTGGCACAGGCGGAATCGGGAGTGTGCGCGGTGACCGGTGCGGCGGGCGCGCCCGCCAAGCCCGGTCCACCGGTCGCCGATGTCTGCTCCGGTCTGTACGCGGCGATCTCGATCCTGGCCATGCTGTCCGCGCGCGACCGGCGCACCCGGAAGGGGGCGGCGGTCACGGTCAGCCTGTTCGACACGATGGCCGAGGTGATGGGCTACCAGCTCACCTACACCCGGCATTCCGGCATCGATCAGCAGCCGCTCGGCATGAGTTCGCCCGCGGTGGCGCCCTACGGCGCGTACCCGACCGGTGACGGGCAGACCGTTGTGCTCGGCACCACCAATGACGGGGAATGGCAACGGCTCTCGCGTGAGTTGCTGGGACGAGCGGATCTGGCCGACGACCCACGATTCCGGAGCAATTCCGACCGGGTTCGTCATCGCGAGGTGCTCGACGCCGAGATCGGCGCGTGGTGCGCCGGCCACGACCTGGCCCACATCCAGCAGGCCGCCGACACCGCGGGCATCGGCAACGCCCGCTACAACACCCCGCGCGAAGTGCTGGATCATCCCCAGCTGACCGAGCGCGATCGCTGGCGTCGGATCGATACCCCGGTCGGGCAGATCCCGGCGCTGCTCCCGCCGCCGATCATCGCCGGGTTCGACCCGCCGATGGGGGCGGTGCCCGCGCTGGGCGAACACACGAACGCGGTGCTCGCGGAGTTCGGTCTCACCGACGACGAGATCGCCCTGCTGCGCCTGCACCGTCTCATCGCCACGGCCGTGCCCTGATGACATTGGGGGACAAAGACATCCGCGATGAACGGATCCTGCTGACCGAAGACCGCAACGGCGTGCGCACGCTGACCCTGCATCGTCCGCACCGCAAGAACGCGATCAATCGGGAACTGTGGGCGGCGCTGCGGGAGGCGCTGGACGCGGCAGGCCGCGATCGCGACGTCCGCGCGCTCGTGCTCACCGGCGCGGGTGGGGCCTTCTGCTCCGGCGCGGATATCGCCACACCCGACCCCAGCCATCCGCTGCACAAGTTGCGCGCGCTCACCGATGTCGCGCTGCTGCTGCACGAGTTGCCGATTCCCACCATCGCCAAGGTGCACGGGGTGGCGGTGGGCGCGGGCTGGAACCTGGCACTGGGCTGCGATCTGGTGGTCGCGACGCCGCAGTCGCGGTTCTCGCAGATCTTCACCCGCCGCGGGCTCTCGCTCGATCTCGGCGGGTCCTGGTTGCTGCCCAAACTCGTGGGACTGCAACAGGCCAAGCGGCTGGCGCTGCTGGCCGAGACGATCGACGCCGAGCGGGCGCACGCGCTGAACCTGGTGACGTGGGTCGTCGCCGAACCCGAGCTCGACGCCTTCGTCGTCGAGCTCGCCGAACGGCTCGCCGCCGGACCGCCGGTGGCGCTGGCCCAGACCAAGGCACTGCTGAACGAGGGCGCGGACCGCACCCTGCGCGACGCGCTGGCCAATGAGGCCCGGGCGCAGGGGGTGAACTTCGCGACCGCCGACGCACCGGAGGCCTTCGCGGCGTTCGCGGCCGCCCGGGAACCGGAGTTCACCGGCCGCTGGGCGATCGCCCGGCAGACCGAACACAACGATGACTAGTTCGAATGGAGAGCGCCATGCGTGAGGTAGTAGTGGTCGAGGCGGTGCGCACGCCGTGGGGCAAACGCAACGGCGGACTGGCGGGAACCCATCCGGCGGACCTGTCCGCGGTGGTCCTCAACGCCCTGATCGAGCGCACCGGGATCGACCCGGCCGTGATCGACGACGTGATCTGGGGCTGTGTCTCCCAGGTCGGTGACCAGTCGAGCAATATCGGGCGCTACGCGGTGCTGGCCGCCGGATGGCCGGAGAGTATTCCCGGCACGACGGTGAACCGGGCCTGCGGCTCGAGCCAGCAGGCGGTGGATTTCGCCGTGCAGGCGGTGATGTCGGGGCAGCAGGATGTGGTCGTCGCGGGTGGGGTCGAGGTGATGAGCCGGGTCCCGCTCGGCGCGGCGAAGGAGGGTGGGGCCCCCTACGGGCCGAAAGCCCGTGCGCGGTACCCGGACTTCTCGTTCAACCAGGGCATCTCCGCGGAGATGATCGCCCAGAAATGGGGTCTGGATCGCCACCGGCTCGACGAATTCGCCACGCTCTCACACGAACTGGCCGCGGCCGCCCAGGACCGCGGCGCGTTCGACGCCCAGCTCGTGCCCGTCCAGACCGAAGCGGGGACGGTGACCGCCGACGAAGGCGTGCGCCGCGGGACGACACCCCAGACCCTGGCCAAACTCAAGCCGGCCTTCCAAGCCGACGGCGTGATCCACGCGGGCAACTCCTCCCAGATCTCCGACGGTGCCGCCGCGGTGCTGGTGACGACACCGGAGCGGGCCCGCGAACTGGGGCTGACGCCGCTGGTGCGCTACCGCGCGGGCGCGGTGACCGGCGCCGACCCGGTACTCATGCTGACCGGTCCGATTCCGGCGACCGAGAAGGTCCTGCGCAAGGCCGGTCTCGATCTCGCCGAGATCGGTGTCTTCGAGGTGAACGAGGCGTTCGCGTCGGTGCCGCTGGCCTGGCTCGCCGAAACCGGCGCCGACGCACAGCTGCTCAACCCGCTCGGCGGTGCCATCGCGCTCGGTCATCCGCTCGGTGGTTCGGGGGCGGGTCTGCTCACCCGGATGGTTCATCACATGCGCGACAACGGAATTCGCTACGGCCTGCAAACGATGTGTGAGGGCGGCGGCACCGCCAACGCCGCCATCGTCGAACTGGTCGCCTGAGCAACAAGGAGACATCGGTGCGCCGAGACATCTACACCGAGGACCACGAAGCCTTCCGCGGGCTGGCCAGGGAATTCATCGACAAGGAGATCGCGCCCCACTACGCCGAGTGGGAAAAGGCCGGGCAGATGCCGCGCGAGGTCTTCGAAAAGCTCGGTGCGCTCGGCATTCTCGGCGTCGCCATCCCACCGGAGTACGGGGGAGCGGGCCTGCGGGACTACCGCTACAACGCCGTCCTGCAGGAGGAAGCGGCGCGCGCGTTGGTGACGCTGAGCACGGTGCGCACCCAGCTCGATGTCATCCTCCCGTATTTCCTGGCCTACGCCGACGAACAGCAACGTGAACGCTGGTTCCCCGGGCTGGCGAGCGGTTCGTTGCTGACCGCCATCGCGATGACCGAACCCGGCACCGGCTCCGATCTGGCCGGGATGCGCACCTACGCGGTGCGCGACGGCGACGACTATCTGCTCAGCGGCGCGAAGACGTTCATCACCGGCGGCCTGCTCGCCGATCTGGTGATCGTGGTGGCGCGGACCTCGACCGATCCGGAGAACCGGCGCGCGGGTCTGACCCTGCTGGTGGTCGAGGACGGCATGCCCGGCTTCGAGCGTGGGCGGGTGCTGGACAAGATGGGCTGCAAGGTGCAGGACACGGTCGAGTTGTCGTTCGACGCGGTCCGGGTTCCCGTGGCGAATCGGCTCGGGGCCGAAGGCGAGGCCTTCGGCTACCTCGGCAACAATCTGTCGCAGGAACGGATGACGGTCGCGGTCGGCTCGGTCGCCCAGGCGCGGGCCGCGATCACCGCCACGATCGACTACGTCAAGGAACGCAAGGCCTTCGGGAAACCGGTCGCGTCCTTCCAGAACACCAAGTTCGAACTCGCCGCGATGTCGGCCGAGGTCGAGGCGGCGCAGGCCATGGTGGATCGTGCCGTGCTGGATCTGGTCGATGGTGAACTGTCCGGCCCCGACGCGGCACGCGTGAAGCTGTTCACCACCGAAGTGCAAGGCCGCGTGGTCGATCGGTGTCTGCAGCTGTTCGGTGGTTACGGCTATATGAGCGAGTACCCGATCGCGCGGTTGTACACCGACGCGCGAGTGGCCAGGATCTACGCCGGAACCAGCGAGGTCATGAAGGTGATCATCGCCAAATCCCTCGGCCTCTGAGACACCGACGAAATCCGCCCCACGACAATCCTTGTCGTGGGGCGGATTTCGTTGATCGGCGATCTCAGCGGCGCGTGATCACGCATTCCTCGATGAACGACATCACCCGAAGGTGATAGGCGGTCGCCGAGTGTCCCATGCTCAGGTTGTGGCCCGCGTCGGCCTGCTCGTGGAGCAGCACGCGCGGCGCGGCCGTGAACAGCGCGGTGATCTCGCCCAGCGCGAGCGGGTCGGTGCGCCAAACCTTTTCGTACGCGCCCACGGTGAACTGGACGGGAACGCGGACCTTCGCGGCGGTGTGCTCGAAATCGTGCGCCACCCACTGCGGCATCATGGTGGCCTCGTACGCCGGGCCCGGCGACGCGATCGCCGCGCCACCGAAGACCTCGGCCGGGTACAGACGGCTCGGCTGCCAGAGCAGTTCGCGCAGACGTTCGCCGCGCCCCGGCCCGGCCGCTGTCAGGTTGCTGATGGCTTCGGGGTGGTGTTTCCTGCCGGTGCCGGCGAGTTCGATGCCGAGCAACTGCGCGCCACGCTCGTCGGCGGCCATCCGGACGGCCAGTTCACACCCGGCCGAATGCGCGAGGATGAACATCCCCGCTCCGCGCTCGCGCGTCCCGAGCACGCGCTCCACCAGGGCGTAGGCGAGGTCGACGCGGCGGGCGGGCGGTGCGATGTCGGCCGCGTGCGGCGCCGAACTGCCGTAGCCGGGGCGGTCGATCGCGACCACCGTGAACCCGAGCGCGGGCGCGGTGCGCAACAGCGACAGCCGGGGGTGGCCGGGGCAGTCGAAGTAGGCGGAGGTCGTCACGCCGCCGTGGACGGCGATGATGACGGCGCGCGGGTCGGCCGCCTCGGCGACCATCGCCGACATCGGGATTCCGTCGATATCGACGACGTAGGAGCTGATCGGTACCTCGTGCGGTAGCCGCACCAGATCGGAACCGGCACTGGTCATGGTGTGGAGTCGCCTTCGGAGTCGGTGGGGGTGAGGGTGAGATGGCCCGCCTCCGCGGAGACGAGCACGGCACAGGCAGCGATCGTGAGATCCGGCAGCACCGCCGTGCCGTAGTGGTAGGCGTACGCGCGCAGGCGCCCGATGACGGTGAAGCCGCCGCTGGGCAGCGGGAGAGTTGTCCCAGTCATGAGACTCCCCATTCAATTGTCGGAAAGATCCAGGGAGCGGATCGCAATGTCACCGATTCCGGCCTGTTGCTAGACTGCATTCTCTAATATGAGAATCACATTATCACCTAGGTCGGGAGAGCACGATGCCGTTGATCGCTTCGGTCGGTACCTATCTGCCGTGCTGGGGTACCGCCGAACAGCGCGTACCCGGTGACGACGAGGACGCGATCACCCTCGCCGTCGAAGCGGGCCGGGCCGCGATCGCCTCGGGGGCCGGGGTGGAGCACGTCGTGCTGGTCAGCCGGGATCTGCCGCTGCTGGAAGGCGGCAACGCCGCGGTACTACTGGCAGGCCTCGGTCTGGATTCCGAGCTCGAGGTCACCGAACGGCTCGGCGGCGCACCCGCGACCCTCGACGCCCTCGGCTCGGCGCGGCCGCGAACCCTGGTGATCGGCGTCGACCTCGATCCGGCCGGCGCGGCCGCCGCCGTCACGGGCGAACGCGGACTGCAGGTGCGCACCGCGGCGCGCGTCGCCCGGAGCCTGCCGGTCCGGACCCGCTACGCCACCGGCGTCGTGCACGACTACGGCGACCCCCGACTATTGCGCGAACGCGGACTTCTCGGGTCACTGGCCGCGTCCTGGCTCGACACCCCGGTCGCGGTGGCCGGTGTCGATCACGAACAGGCCACCGACCTGTGTATCGGTACTCCGCCGCCGCTGCCCACCTTGGGGGCGAGTTCTGGATTGTTCGCGCTGGCGGCGATGGTGGACGCGGGGCAGGCCGGCCCGCTGGTCGGGGTGGAACAGGGCAGTCTGTCCGGCGTCACGGTCGCGGCGGGCGCGGTGCCGGTGCATCGGCGCGAACCGCCGCCGCGGGAGAAACCGGTGACGAGCTTCGTGCCCGGGGCCGACATCCCGATCTCGCTGGCCGCCTATGAGCGCGCGTTCGAGGCGAAAGTGCGCTGGGCTGCCGGACGCCACGACGGCACCGACGAACTGGACTTCCCACCCCGCTATCGGGTGGACGACGACGGCACTTTGCGCACCGACTACACGCTGGTGCCGTTGCCCCGCACCGCCACCGTGTACACGTCGGTGACGGTGCACGTGCCGGTGCCCGGGCTGAAAACGCCGTATTCGCTGGTCATCGTCGAACTCGACGAGGTCGGCGTGCGCGCGCTGGTGAAAGTGACCAGCGCCGAACCGGGTTCGGTGGACATCGGCGATCGCGGCCGCATGGTGTTGCGACGCGTGGCGGTGCGCTCCGGCGTGCCGGACTACGGCTACGCCTTCGAACCGGAAACCCCCGAACGACAGGAGTCGGCAGCATGAGAAGAGTCGCCATCGTCGGCGCCGGAATGACGCCCTTCGCCGAGCATTTCGCGCTCGGTATCAAAGATCTGGTGCCGATGGCCTTCGCCGACTGCGCGCGCACCATCGACAAGGGGCTGCGCAAATCCGACATCCAGGCGGCGTGGTTCGGTGAGCTCGGCACCGCCGACGGGTTCGCCTCCGGCATTCTCGCCGACACCCTCGGGCTGCCCGACATTCCGGTGACCCGCGTCGAGAACGCCTGCGCCACCGGGCACGACGCGGTCCGCAACGGCCTGCTCGCGATCGCCTCCGGCGCCATCGACGTCGCCCTGGTTGTCGGCGCGGACAAGCTGCGCGAGTCCGCGTCCAAGGACATGCTGTGGGAGTGGGAGGCGATGACCCGTGACATGGCCTGGGACTACCCGCTCGGGCTGGTCGCGCCTGCCGGGTTCGCGCTGCACGTGGCACGGTACCTGCACGAATCACCTGCCACACGCGAACACATGGCCATGGTCGCGGTGAAGAACCATCGGCACGGTGTCCGAAACCTCAAGGCGCGGTTGCGCTTCGAGATCAGTATCGAGGAAGCCCTCGCGGCGCCGACGGTGGTCACGCCCTTCGGGCTCTACGACTGCGCGCCGCAGAGCGACGGGGCGGCGGCGCTCGTGCTGGTGGCCGAGGACGTGGTCGATCGCTACACCGACCGCCCCGTGTGGATCCGCGGGGTCGGGCTCGGCATGGATTCGGTGATGCACCAGCACAAGCGGGACATGACGACATTCCCCGCCACGGTCCGTGCCGCGCGCCAGGCGTTCGGCATGGCCGGGCTGACCCCGTCGGACATCGATGTCGCCGAGGTGCACGACTTCTTTACCGGCATCGAGTTGATGAGCTACGAGGATCTCGGGTTCGCCGATCGGTTCGAGGCCCACAAGCTCGTCGAATCGGGCGTCACCAGCGTCGGCGGCGCGCTACCGGTCAATCCGAGCGGCGGCCTGAAGTCGAAGGGACATCCGCCGGGCGCCACCGGTGTGGCGCAGTGCGTGGAGTTGTTCGAGCAGTTGCGCGGCGACGCGGTGAACCAGGTCGACCGGGCCCGAATCGGGTTGGCGCACTCCATCGGTGGTCCCACCGCGGTCGCGGCCGTGACGATCCTGGCGGGCCCCGACGCGCGAGACTCGGCTCAGTCGTAGACGAGTCCGTCGACGACGGTGGCCGCGATCGCTGAGTCGATCAGCACAGTACTGGCGGCAATGCCAGGTGATCGCATCTCGCTTCGGGTTGATGCGGTCATCAGATCGAGCCGCCGGTTCGGGCTACCCGCGGCGTGTGCCGAGTAGCCCGAACCGGCGGGGATCATCCGATTTGTTCAGCCGCGTCGAGTACTTCGGCCGAGATGGTTTCGCGTGCGCCGATCACCTCGATGCCGAGTAGCACGCCATCGACATCGAAATCCAGGACCATCTCGGCCCCGTCGAGTGGTACTGCTTGTTGCCGGACGGCTTGTCCGGGACCGATGCGATCGGCGAGGTAGATCATCGCGGCGTTTGCCGCCGAATCGTAGGTCATCCGCACAAGGACAACTCCTGTCGAGTTGGTTCCGACGTCAGTTGCCCATTGTCGTTGATTCTTGATCGGACCACGCACTAGTACTTGCGCGGGCGTCGCTGAATATGAGCGATGGGTACCAGCGTGGGCGCGTGTTCAACTTGTACTTGCTCGCGTCCAGCCTCGCGATGGAAGACCATGCGAAGCGGACCGGGTGGGTCGAAAGCGCTCGAATTGGTTGGTGGCGCGGAGTCCCGCCGAACGCACTCCTAGGTCAGTGTGAGCGCTCGGTATACGCCGACTACAGTTGCCGCACCGATGATTTCGCCACGGTCGATCATCTGCACAGCCTCATCGAGCGGCACCCACCGGATTGCCTCGGCTTCGTTGATGTCCGGGCGTGTGTCGGTGAGGTCGGCACCGCGAGCGAGGTACACCTCCTGTGGATGGTCGAGAGTGCCGATCGCGGGTTGGTAGGTCACCAAGTGTTGCATGGTGCGGGGGCGCCACCCGGTTTCTTCCTCGACTTCGCGGGCCGCTGCCGAGGCCACGTCTTCAGCGTGGTCGACGTATCCGCCGGGCAGCTCCCATACCCACTGGTCGATGATCCACCGGTGCCGGTACATCAGCAGGACCTCGCGGGAATCATTGAGCACCAGTGTCATCGCGCACCGTGGCATCCGGGCGACGTACTGAGTGAACTCCACGCCGTCCGGCAGGCGGATATCGGCGGTCGACAGCCGGATGTGCCGGCTCTCGTCGAGTACCCGCTCACCAAGGATTGTCCACTGGCTGTCGCGCATGCCGTCGACGGTAGTGGAATGCGATGGCAGAGCGGAATTGCCGAGTGCGAGGTCCGTCAGATCGGACGACTTCGATGGCCGTACCGCAGGAGGTCGTAGCCGTACCGGCCCAGCGGGCGAGTTCAGACCTGATCGCCCGGCATCATCCTTTGCTGGAAATCGAAGGTGGCCAAGCGTTCTCGAACTGCGCGCCGATGGCGTCGGTTCGACACCATCGGTCGCGCAGATTCGATCCCGTACGCGGTCGCCGCGTGGATTTCGCAGCTCTACGTCTGGGCGCGGGAGTTCAGCCGTTCATCGGTTGGCGGTCGCGATGTTTCGTCGGACGTGGAACTTCTGCACTTTGCCGCTGGCGGTTCGGGGGAAGTCCTCGACCTGGTGCAGTTCCTCGGGCCACTTCTGTTTGGCGACACCGGCTTTGTCGAAATGCGTACGCATCTCGTCGATGGTCGGCATCTCGTGGCCGGTGCGCAGCCGCACCACGGCGGCGGCGTGCTCGCCGAGGCGGGCATCCGGTGCGGCGACGACGACCGCCTCGGCGATTCCGGGCATTGTCAGCAGGACCTCCTCGACTTCGAGGGCGCTGATGTTCTCGCCGCCGCGGATGATGATGTCAGCCTTGCGGTCGGTGATCGTGAGGTAGCCGTCGGCGTCGAGTTCGCCGATGTCGCCGGTGCGGTACCAGCCGTCGGCGTCGAAGGCGGCGGCGGTGAGGGCGTCGTCGGTGTAGCCGAGGCACAATTCCGGTCCGCGACTGAGGATTTCGCCGTCGGGGGCCAGGCGGATCTCCACGCCGGGTAGGACATCGCCGTCGGTGAACAGGCGTTTGTCCGAGGCCGCGGTGATCTGTGACCCGGTGATCGACGGGTGCTCGGTGCTGCCGTAGGAGCGGAAGACCGTGATGCCGAGTTCGTCGAGCCTGCGGGTGACCGCCGCGGGCACCGACGACCCGCCCAGGCCCGCGTACCGCATCCGGGGCAGATGCGCGGCGGTGAAATCGGGGTGGTCGAGCAGGCTGGTGACGAAGTACGTCGCGCCGCCGCCCACGGTGAGTCCGTCGCTGTGCATCAGCGCGAGGACGCGCTGCGGATCCCACACATCGGCCAGGTTCACCGGCGACGCGTCCAGCACCGGGATCAGGAAGGCGTTCACCATGCCGATGAAGTGCCCGACGGGTGCGGCGGTGAGTTGTTTGCCGCGGTCGGGCGGGTACCAGGCGGACAGCTGCCGGGTTTCGTGACCGAGGGTCTCGTGGCTGTGCACGACGCCCTTGGGCGCGCTGGTGGTTCCCGAGGTGAAGGCGATCAGCGCGGGGCCGCCCGGATCGGTCGGGAGGAATCCGGGCATCGGTTCGTCGGCGAGCAGGTCGTCGAAGTCGCGTCCCACCACGCCGACGATCGGGATGTCGGCGCAGAGATCGGCCTGGAACTCGAGGCGCCCGAACCGCTCCGCTCCGATGAACACCCGTGGCGTGGTCGCCTCGAGGATGTAGGTGAGTTCCTTGCGGCCGTAGAAGTGCACGATGGGCACCACCACCGCACCGAGAAAGGCCGACGCCCAGAAGGTGGCGGCGGCCTCCATCCAGTTGGGCAGCTGGAAGGCCACGACGTCGCCGGGTCCGACGCCACGAGCGCGCAGGCCCGCGGCGAGGCGTCGGGCCCGGTGCTCGACCTCGCCGAAGGTGCCCGACCAGGGACGCTCGGCGGAGTGCACCCGGAATTCGGTGTCCGGGGCGGCGGCGAGGCCGCGCGTCAGCAGCTCGCCGATCGGTTCGCCGGTCCACCAGCCCTGCGTTCGGTAGTGCTCGACCAAGTCGGCGGGAATGCTGCGCACGTGAGACTCCAATGCCCGATCCGAAGTTCTGCGGCGATGATGTTATTCTCTGAAAACAAGAATGACAATCTCGTGATGGGAGAATCTTAGATGGTCGAGCTCGAGCTGGACGAGGGCGTCGCGGTCATCACGATCGATCGACCGCACGCGCGCAACGCCATCGCGCCCGTCACGATGGACGAGCTCGACGAGGCGCTCGACAAGGCGGCGGGTGCGCGCGCCCTCGTCGTGCGCGGCGCCGGTGAGCGCGCGTTCGTCTCCGGCGGTGACCTGAAGGAACTCAGCGCTCTGCGCACCGAGGAACAGGCCGCGGCGATGGCCTGGCGGATGCGCTCGATCTGCGACCGGCTGGCGAGTTTCCCCGCCCCCGTGATCGCCGCGCTCAACGGGCATGCGCTCGGCGGCGGCGCCGAGTTCGCGGTGGCCGCTGACATCCGCGTCGCCGCCGACGATATCAAGATCGGCTTCAACCAGTCCGCGCTGGCGATCATGCCGGCCTGGGGCGGCGCGGAACGCCTCGCCGCCCTCGTCGGCAAGAGCCGCGCGCTGCTGCTCGCCGGGTCCGGCGCGATCCTCGACGTCGTCGAGGCGCAGCGCCTCGGCCTGGTGGATCGGGTGCTGCCGCGCGCGGAGTTCGAGGACGGCTGGCGCGCGCTGGCCCGATCGCTGGCCACCCCGCAGGCCGCCGAGATCAAGCGCGTCGTCGGCGGGGTGTCGGCCGAGGAAGCCGTCGCGGCCTTCGCGCGCCTGTGGGTGGCGGATGAGCACTGGGCCGCCGCCGACGCGGTGCTCACCCGCCGCGGATAATCCGCGCCCACCTGCCCGCGCTTACTCCGGTGCGGGCAGGTACGGAACCAGCGCGGCTTCGGCCGCCACGGCGAACGAGCTCAGGGCCATGGCGAGCATCGCGTACATGCCCACGGTGAACACCACATCCATCAGCTGGTGCTCGTCGAACTCGGTCGCCAGGGCGGTCCAGGTCGGGGCGCTCACGGCCCCGTCGCCGAGCAGCTCGTCGACGGCGGCCAGCAGCGCGCCGTCGATCGCCGACCACCCCGACGCGCTCGGACCCCGTTCGATTCGGGCGATCTCCTCGGGCTCCAGGCCCGCGTCGGCGGCCAGGATCGAATGCTGGGCCCACTCGTAGCCGCAGCGCTGGACCGCCGCCACCCGCAGCACCAGCAGCTCGCGCTGCCGGGCCGAGAGCGTGGAGCCGTAGAGGAAGTGCCCGTTGAAGGTGAGGAACGGTTTGGCCAGCGCCGGGTATCTGGCCAGCGTGCCCAGCAGGTTCGCCCCGCTCTGCCGCCCGGTCGACGGCTTGTCGCCGATCGCCGCGCTGCGATACTCGGCCATGAACGTGGTCATCTCCGTGGACCATTCCGCCTTCGGCAACGGCGCGATGCGGGGCTCTTGCGCCGCCGTCACGTGTTCCGCCCGCCGTTGACGCCGATGATCTGGCCGGTGAGATAGCCGGCCTCCTCGCTCACCAGGAACGCGCAGGTGGCGGCCACGTCGGCGGGTGTGCCGATCCGGCCGACCGGGGTGCGCGCGATCTGCGCCTCGACGTCGATGAACCCCCGGTCCACGGTGTGGCGCAGCATCGGGGTGTCGATGAAGCCCGGCGGAATGGTGTTCACCGTAATGCCGCGTTTGGCGAACTCGAGCGCGAGCACCTTGGTCAGACCCACCACGCCGGATTTCGCCGCGACGTACCCGGCCAGCCCGGCCGCGCCGCTGTGCACGCTCGACGACGAGATGTTGACGATGCGTCCCCAGCCCTGCTCGATCATGTCCGGGATCACCGCCTGGCAGCAGTCGAAGGTCCCGGTGAGATTGATCGCCAGGGCCCGGTTCCAGGTCTCGGCGCTGATCTCGAGGAAGGGACCGTCCAGGGTGAGACCGGCGCTGTTCACCAGCACCGCCGGTCGGCCGAGCCGAGCGCGGACCTCGTCGACCCCGGCGTCGATCGCCGCGCGGTCGGTGACGTCGACGGGCAGGCCGATCGCCCGACCGCCGGCGTTCTCGATCGCGGCGGCGGCGTCCTTGGCCGCGTCACCGTTGAGGTCGAAGATGGCGACGGATGCCCCGTCGGCGGCGAGCCGTGCGCTGATCGCGCCGCCGATCCCCGACGCGCCGCCGGTGACGATCGCGGTGCGGGCGCTCATTTGATGGCCTCGTCGCCGGCGAGGGTGGTGCGGTGCATCCGCCGCGGTTCGCGCCGGTCGAACTCGCACGCCCGGTGGACCAGGCCCCGGTTGTCCCAGATCACCAGATCGCCCACCGACCAGGCGTGGCGCAGCACGCGCTCCGGTGCGGTGGCGCGCGCCTGGAGGTCGTCGAGCAGTGCGCGCCCCTGCTCGGGGTCCATGTCGACGATGTGGGACGTGGTCGCCCCGAAGACCAGGGAGCGCCGCCCGGTGTCGTGCTGCCACACCAGCGGATGCTCGCGTACGGTGCGCGAGGCCCATTCGGTGAGCTGCTCCTCGGTGGGGTCCGGGTAGGTCAGGCGCTGGATCGCGGCGAAGGTGTGCACCACTCGCAGGTCGGCGACGCGCTGCCGCTCGTCGTCGGAGAGGTTGTCGTAGGCCGCGTAGGTGCTGGCGAACTCGGTCTCGCCGCCCTCGGTGGCGATCACGTGCGCGCTGAGCATCGACGCCTTGGCCGGGATGGCGTCCAACGCGCCGTCGAGGTGCCAGAAATCGTTGCTCGCGAAGTACTCCGCGTTGGGATTGTCGGGGTCGAAGCTGATCTGCATGACATCGGGGTTGGCGTAGAGCGGGAACTGCACCAGCTCGCCCAACCGCCGCCCGAACGCCGCCTGCGCGTCGTCGCCGATGTGCAGTTCGCGAAACAGCAGGACGCCGTGCTCCTCGAGCGCCGCCATGCACGCGGCCGGAATGTCGGGGTCGTGCAGCAGCCGGTCGGCGTCGGCGTCGAGCACCTCCACGCCGACGGCGTCGCTCAGTTTCTTCGTGGCCAGGGTAGGCATCGGTCGCCTCTCATTCTTCCGGCGGCGCGTAACCGAGCACGCCCTTGATCTCGAGGTAGTCGTGGAAGCCGAAATCGCCCCACTCGCGGCCGTTGCCGCTCTTCTTGTAACCGCCGAAGGGCGTGTGGAAATCGAACCCGTCGTTGATCGCGATCGACCCCGCCCTGATCCGGCGGGCGACCGCGCGCGCCTGCGCCAGGTCGGTGCCGGCGACGAAGCCGGCCAGGCCGTACTCGGTGTCGTTGGCGATCTCGACGGCGTGGTCGAGATCGTCGTAACCCAGGATCGTCAGGACCGGCCCGAAGATCTCCTCGCGGGCGATGGTCATGTCATTGGTGACCTCGGCGAAGACGGTGGGCCGCACGTAGTAGCCGATGCTCAGACCGTCCGGTTTGCCGGGCCCGCCTGCCACCAGTGTGGCCCCCTCGCCGATGCCCTTGGCGATCAGTGTCTGGATCTTGTCGAACTGGTTGGCCGAGACCACCGGGCCGATGGCGAACTCGCCGTGCGGATCGCCGACGGTGACCCCCTCGGCCGCACCGCGGGCGACCTCGATCGCCTCGGCCATCCGCGAGGCGGGCACCAGCATGCGCGAGGGCGCGCTACAGGTCTGGCCCGAGTTGAGCATCATGCTCACCACGCCCTTGCCGACGTTCTCGGCGAAGGCGTCGTCATCGAGGATGATGTTGGGGTTCTTGCCGCCGAGCTCCTGGGTGACCCGCTTGACCCCGGCCGCCGCGTTGCGCGCGATCTCGATGCCCGCCCTGGCCGAGCCGGTGAACGAGACCAGGTCGACGTCGGGATGACTCGCCAACGGCACGCCGACCGCGAGGCCGTCGCCCTGCACCAGGTTGAACACCCCGGCCGGAACACCGGCGGCATCGAGGATCTCGGCGAAGATCTGTCCGGAGAACGGCGCGAGTTCGGAGGGCTTGAGCACCATGGTGCAGCCGGTGGCCAGCGCGGGGAAGACCTTCACCGCGATCTGGTTCAGCGGCCAGTTCCAGGGGGTGATCAGGGCGCAGACCCCGATCGGCTCCTTCACGATCAGTGACGCGCCGCGCTGTTCCTCGAAGCGGAATCCCTCGAGGACCTCGATCGTGGTGCTGAGGTGGCCCGTCCCCAGGTCCACCTGGAAGCCGTTGGCCAGGGCGGCCGGTGCCCCCAGCTCCTCGATCAGCGCCGCCCCGAGATCGGGGGCGCGTTTCTGATATTCGGCGAGAACCGCGCGCAGCAGCGCGAGCCGTTGCGCGGGCTCGGTGCTCGACCACCCGTCGAACGCGGCGCGCGCGGCGGCGACCGCGCGGTCCACGTCCGCCGCCGTGCCGACGGCCACCGTGCCGCACACCTGCTCGGTGGCCGGATTCACCACGTCGATGGTGTGGGGCTCGGCGGGGTCGGTCCACTGCCCGTCGATGTAGAGCTTCAGATATTCACGCATGATTTCCTCACTGAGTGCCTTCCGCGTACCAGGTGCGGAATTCGTCGTAGCTCGGCATTTCTTCCGAATTCGCCTTCGGGTCGACCGCGACGTGGATGACGCCCGGTCGCCCGCTGGCGTAGGCGCGTTTGATGGCGGGGGCGATGTCCTCGTCGCGCTCGACGTATTCGCCGTAGCAGCCGAAGCCCTCGGCGACCTTGTCCAGCCGGGTGTTCTTGCTCCAGTGCACGCCGGTCTCGAGCGAGCCCTGCCCGTAGGTGCGCTTGTAGACGCCGACCTCGAGCCCCCAGGCGTAGTCGACCGCGACCACGCAGACCAGGGGGAGGTTCAGTCGCGCGGCGGTTTCGAGTTCGGCGATGTGGAACTGGAACGAGGAGTCGCCGGTGATCAGCATCATCGGTCGTTTGCCGCCGTCGGCCACGCCCGCGCCTACCGCGTAGGGCAGGCCGGTGCCCAGATGGCCGAAGTTCTGATTCCACATGACGTCATGGGGTTTGGCCTGCGAGTAGGTCCAGCCGAAGATCGTGGTGGCGCCGCCGTCGCGCACCATGATGCCGTCGGCCGGGAACGCCTGCGTCGCCTCCACGATCAGCCGCGCCGGGTGCACCGGCGACATCCCCGACGGCGCGGTCTCGGCCAGTTCCGCGAGCTGGGCCGCGTCCTGTTCGATCCAGCCCGCGAGCTCGGGGGTGGGGGTGCGTGGGGTCTCGCGCAGCGCCTCGACCAGCTGCGGGACGATCGCGCGCAGGTCACCGACCAGCGGCACGTCCACCGATCGGTTCACCCCGATGGCCTCGGGGTCCTGCTCGACGAGGATCCACTTGCGGTTGGCCTCGTTGTCGACCCAGTGCCGTCCGCGCCCGTAGTGCACCGGTTCGCCCAGTTCGGTGCCGACGGCCAGGCACAGGTCGGATTTCACGACCGCGTCGATCGCCGCCGCCGAGAACCCGTACGGGAAGGTGCGGTCCTCGAGCCCGGGGATGAAGGAGGTGCCGCCCGAGGTCTGGATGACCGGGCAGGCCATGGCCTCGGCCAGCGCGCGGACCGACTCGCCGGCGCGCGTGGTGTGCACGCCGTGTCCCACGAGCAGCACGGGCTGGCTCGCCGCGCGGATGTAGTTCACCGCCTCGGCGATCCGGTCCGCACCGGCCGTCTGCCCGACCAGGCGATACGCCGACGGCGCCAGCGCGGGCCCGACCTCGAGTTCCTCCTGGATGACGTGCGAGGGGTACTCGATGTACACCGGGCCGGGGGTGCCCGAGAGCGCCTTGCGCAGACCCTGCCGGATGACCTCGTCGGTCTGGTCGGCGTATTCGATACTGGCGCAGTACTTCACCGACGGCTCGAACAGTTCCGCCTGCTTGACGAACTGGATGCGACCGCGCCGCACCCGCTGTTCGGTGATCCGCGCGCGCTGCCCGCCCAGGAAGATCACCGGCGAGTTCTCGACCTTGGCGCACATCATGGCCCCGGCCAGGTTGGCGACGCCGGGGCCGAGGGTGCCGATGCACACCGCGGCCTTGCCGGTCATCCGGGACACCGCCTCGGCCATGAAACCGGCCGACTCCTCGTGGTGCGGGGCCACCACCGTCCAACCGCGTTCTTCGGCGAGATGGAACATGTGCACGAAGTTGGGGTCGGGAATGCCGAACAGGGTGTTGATGCCCTCGGCTTCGAAGAGTTGCAGAATGCGTTCGTAGACTTTAACCGACATGCGTGCTGCCCTTCATAGCTGTCGCGAAGCTCTTGGTGATGTGGTCGATGTGTCCGGAGGGGACGACCGGCAGGATCCAGGGATCCTCGGTCGCCCGGATGTCGTCGATCCGCGCGCCGACCTCCTCGATCGACCAGCTCGGCTGGTACACCCCGGGGGTCTCGGCGATGAACGCCCGCGCCACGCGTCCGGCGATCGACACCAGCATCTCGCCGGTGATCGAGCAGGATTCGTGCGCGAGCCACCCCACCACCGGCGCCGCCAGTTCCGGGTCCATGGGCGGATAGGCCGAGGTGTCGATGCCCTCGGCGAGGCGGGTGAGCGCGGCGGGCACGATCACGTTGCAGCGCACGCCGTGTTCGGCGCCCTCGAGCGCGATCACGTTCGACAGTCCGATCAGCCCCGCCTTGGCGGCGCCGTAGTTGGCGACGCGGTGGTTGCCGTAGAGCCCGCCGATCGAGGAGGTGAGGACCACCCGGCCGTATCCGGCCTCGCACATCAGCGCGAACGCCGGGCGCACCACGTGGAACGCGCCGCGCAGGTGGACGTCGAGGACGGCGTCGAAGTCCTCGTAGGACATCTGCGCCAGCGGCGCGTACCGGTTGTTGCCCGCGTTGTGCACGATGATGTCGATCCGGCCGAAGGCCTCGATCGCGGTCGCCACGATCGCGCGCCCGCCCTGCGCCGTCGCCACCGAATCGGTGCTGGCCACCGCGATGCCGCCGGCGGCGGTGATCTCCTCGACCACCGCCGCTGCGACTCCGGCGTCGCCGCTGTCCCCGCTGATGGTGGCGCCGGGGTCGTTGACGACCACCTTGGCGCCCTTCGCGGCGAGCAGCAGCGCGTAGGCGCGGCCCAATCCGCGTCCGGCGCCGGTGATCACGGCGACTCTGCCCTCGAACCCGAGTTCAGACATGGTGGGCTCCGCTCGCCGCGCGCCTCATCGGGCCGGTTCGGTCGGGGTGCCCAGCGCCAGGCCGGGCAGCTCGCCGGTGTCGCGCCACGCCTGGAGCAGATCCTCGAAGGCGTAGAAGCCGGGCCAGTACGGGTCGCCGAGGTGGGAGCGGATCTGCTGTTCGCCCTCGTTGTTGTAGTAGCCGGGGGTGCACTCGCGCTGGAAGTTGCTGTTGTCGATCGCGCTCTCGCGCACGGTCGCGCACCACTGTTCCTGCGCGTCGGCGGTGGGTTCGACCGTGGTCGCGCCCCGGCTCATCGTCTGCTCGATGATGAAGGCGATGTGGCGGGCCTGCTGTTCGAACATGGCCGTCGTGCTCGCGGTCACCCCGCCCTGGACGAACCCGGTGAAGAACTGGTTCGGGAAACCGGTGGTCATCGTGCCGTGCAGGGTGCGGTAGCCCTTGGCCCAGTGGTCGTAGAGCGAGAGCTCGTCGCGGCCCACGTAGGGGGCGATGCCGAAGCGTCGGTCGAGGTCGGTGGTGATCTCGAAACCGCTGGCGAAGATGATGCAGTCCACCTCGTGTTCGACGCCGTCGGCGACGATGCCACGGGCGGTGATCCGCTCCACGCCCTTGGTACCGGACACGTCGACGAGCGTGACGTTGTCGCGGTTGAAGGTCGGCAGGTACTCGTCGTTGAAACACGGCCGCTTGCACAGGAACCGGTAGTAGGGCTTGAGCGCCTCGGCGGTCGCCGGGTCGGTGACGATCTCGTCGACCCGGTCACGCACCCGCTGCATCGCCCGATAGTCCGCCTGCTCCCGCAGTTCCATGAACTTCTCCGGCGTCAGCTCCGCCCACCCGCCGGTGCTGTCGAGGTGGTCGCGCACATTGCGGCTGACCTCGGTCCAGCCGTCGCAGACCAGATCGTCCTGACCGGGACCGTAGGCTTCGAACGCACCGGTGTGGAAGTTGCGGCGGATCTCCTCCTGCCAGCCGGGCTGCAAGCTCTCGGCCCACGCGGGGTCGGTGGGCACGTTGCCGCGCTCGTAGATGTAGGACGGGGTGCGCTGGAAGACGGTGAGATGGCGCGCCGAGCGGGCCAGGTGGGGAATGGACTGCACGCCGCTGGCGCCGGTCCCGATGATCGCCACCCGTTTGTCGGCGAGTTTGTCCAGGCCCCCGCGCATGTCGCCGCCGGTGTACTCGTAGTCCCAGCGCGCGGTGTGGAAGGTGTGTCCCGCGAAATCGCCGAGACCGGGGATGCCGGGCAGCTTGGGCCGGTTGAACGGGCCCTGACACATGACGACGAAGCGGGCGCGAATCTCGTCGCCCCGATCGGTGCCGATCCGCCAGCGCTGGATCGACTCGTCCCACGCCATCGAGCGGGTGAGCGTGCCGAAGATCGCCTTGTCGTAGAGACCGAAGTGCCTGCCGATGCGCTGGCAGTGCTCGAAGACCTCGTCGCCGTAGGAGTACTTCTGCTTCGGGACGTAGCCGACCTCCTCGAGCAACGGCAGATAGCAGTAGCAGTCGGTGTCGCACTGGATGCCGGGGTAGCGATTCCAGTACCACGCGCCGCCGAAATCGCCGGCGTGCTCGATGATCCGGAAGTCCGCCACCCCGGCCTCGCTGATCCGGGCGGCGGTGACGAGTCCGGCCAGCCCGCCGCCGAGGATCGCGACGTCGATGTCCTGGGAGATCGGCGGTCGCGGCTGGACCGGGGTGTACGGGTCGGCTTCGTGATATTCGGCGAAGTCCGCCTCGGCCGTCACGTACTGCTGCTGGCCCTCGGGGCGGATGCGCTTGTCGCGTTCGGCGAGATACTTCGCCCGGAGCGCTTCGTGATCGACCTCGGGTGTCTGCGTTGGTGCGCAGTTCTGCATGCGAATTCCTCGGTGTGGTGCGGTGTTTCGGGTGATCAGGGCACGGGACTCAGGCGAGGTCGCGCGGTGCGCCGGTGCCCATGTAGGTGGCCAGGTTGTGGTGCAGGTTCACGACGCTGCGTTCGCGGTAGGGGTTGGGCATCGGCCCGGCGAAGCCGCGCGTCTTCATGCCCTGCTGCACGGCGGCCATGTTCGAGAAGTCCTGGGGCAGCACGGTGCGCCAGGCCGGATCGTCGGCCGCGGTGTACTCCCACTCGGTCTTCGGTTCCTGGCCGGCCGGGAACAGTTCGTAGACGGCCGCCTCGAAGATGCACTTGTCGGGGTCGTAGCCGTAGGGCCGGGCGCTGTAGCAGAGCATGTTGTTGAGCGCGTGCCCGATCTGGAAGTTGGGGAAGATCTGCCACGCGGTCCCCGCCGCCGCGACGACCTGCGGGTCCACCGTCGGCCACACCACCCCGCGATCGGCGTCGTACTCGCGGGCCGATTGCAGCCAGTGCTTGAGCACCTGATCGGCCGGGGTGCCCTCGGGCAGCTCCGCGACCAGCCGATTCGCGGCGTCGACCAGGGTGCGGGTGGTGTTGGTGTTGGCGTTCTCCCAGGTGAAGTTCTGGAGTTCGGCCGTGGACATGCGGGCGTCGGGTCCGGCGCCGAGGCGCAGCTTGGCCTGGTTCTCCTCCATGCCCTTTGGCGCGTCGTAGCCGATGTTGCTGTGCTTGCCCTGGGCGCGCGACCACCCGAGGAAATTGCCGAAGTTCATGAACTCGGGGTGGGTGTAGGGCACGTGGTAGGTCTCCATGAACGCCTCCAACGCGACCTTCCAGTTGCAGTCGAAGACCAGCCAACGCCGCCACCGATAGCGCATGTTCTCCAGCTGGAACGGATCGAGCAGCCCGGCCGCGGGTTCCAGGTACTCCCGCAGCGGCTCGGCCTCTGGGGCCATGGTGATCCAGATCCAGCCGCCCCAGGTGTCGACCCGCACCTCGCCGAGCCGGGTGCGGTCCGGGGTCAGCCCGCACGGCCAGTCCTGCTGCTCGGCCGCGAAGGTATTGCGGCCCTCGAGGTCGTAGCGCCAGCCGTGGAACCCGCAGACGAACTGCTTGCGGCGGCCGTGCGCCTCCCGCGCGCCCGGGGGAGTGTCGATCAGTCGGCGGCCCCGATGCGAGCAGACGTTGTAGTAGGCGCGCAGCGTGTCGGGCGCCGAGCGCACCACGATGATCGAGTCGTCGAGGATGTCGTAGGTGAGGAAGTCGCCGACCTGGGCCAGTTCCTCGACCCGACCGACCTGCTGCCACACCTTGGTCCACAGCTTGTCGCGTTCGGCGCGGGCGTAGTCCGGCGACAGATAGGCCTCCACGCCGATCGAGCGCGGGGTCGACAGCGCCTCCTCGGTAGCGGTGAGCGCGGACTCGGTGGTGTCGGTCATGACCTCTCCTAGCGGGTGATGGCGGTGCGGAACGCGTCGTCCTCGAGGAACAGCGATGTGTGATCGGCGTCGAGATGGGTCCACTTGAGGTCGAGTCCGCCGTCGACCAGCAGCGTCTGACCCGTGATGTAGGTCGACAGGTCCGAGAGCAGGAACAGGATCGCGCCCGCCTGCTCCTCGGGCCGCGCGCGCCGACCCATGGCGATGGCGCGCCGGTCCCGGTCGGCGTCCTCGCCGACATAGGTCGCCGAAGCGGGGGTCTTGGTCACCCCGGGGGCGATGGCGTTGACCCGGATGCCGTCGGCGGCGAGTTCGACCGCCAGGGTCCGGGTCGCGGCCACCAACGCGGCTTTGGCCGTGCCGTAGCCGATGTGGAACGGCGCGGTGTTCATGCCGCTGATCGAGGAGATCGAGACGATCGAGCCGGGCCGTTGCCGCGTTTTCAATTCGGCGGCGACGGCCTGACTCATGAAGAACATCGTTTCGAGGTTCTGGGTGAACAGCGCTCGCCAATCGGCGCGACTCACCCGCAGCGCGGGCATCCACGTCGCCGGGGCCGCGCCGCCCGCCACGTTGACCAGACCGTGCAGGTCGCCCTCGGTGGCGCGGATTGTCGCGAGCACCGTGGCGATGCCGTCGTCGGTGGCGGCGTCGGCCGCCACCGGCACCACCGCGAGCCCCTGCTCGATCAGCGGGTCGATGTGGGTCGTGAGGTTGTCCTTCGAACGGCTCACCGCGATCACGGTGGCCCCGGCCCGCGCGACCATCTCCACCACCGAGGTGCCGATGCCGCCGCCCGCCGCCCCGGACACCACGACGACGCGTCCGCTCAGGTCGATCGACCCGGCCGCCACCGCCGGGTTCATGCCGTGGGGCGCAGCGCGAGCACGCTGCCCTCGGCGTCGGCCGAAAGGTAGAGGGTGCCGTCGGGTCCGGCGGTGATCCCGGCGAAGGGGCCCTGCGGACCGGAGAACGGCGGCAGCCCACGCAGCGGCTTGGGGGTGACTCCGGGCGGTGCCCCGACCGGCAGGTTCTTGGCCAGGGTGGTCCGGACCTTGGTCGCGAGATCGACGCTGATCAGCGACTTGCTGCCGACATCGACGATGTAGAGCGTGTCGCCGCGCACCAGGATGCCCTGGGGCTGCTCGAGCGCGTCGACCACCGTGTCGACCCCGGCGCTGCTCACCGACACGATGCGTCCCGCGCCGGCTTCGGCGACCAGGCAGGTCCCGCCGGTGGTGAACGCGACGCCGATCGGCTGGTTCAGGCCCGAGGCCAGTTCCTCGACCCGGCCGCCGGACCGCACGGCCAGCACCCGGCCGCGGCCGAACTCCGTGGCGACGATGTCGCCGTTGGGTCCGAGCGCCACGCCGTAGAGCTGGTCGAGTTCGTCGGCCAGCACCTCGCTCTCCTGACTCGCCGGCCGCCACCGCGTGATCTGCCCGCCCGAGGTGGTGACCACGAATTCCCCCGCGCCGACGGCGGTGACGCCCCGGATGAAGCCGGGATAGCCGGGGCTGAACAGCATGCCGACCGTTTCCGGGGCCTGTCCCCGGCGCAGCACGTAGAAGTAGGTGCCGTCGGCGACGTAGAGTTCGCCGTCGCTGCCGACGGTGAGGTCCAGCGGCCAGTTCAGGCCGCCGGGCAGGGTCGTCCTGGTCTCGCCGCCGTCGAGGATCTCGGTGATCTCACCGGTGAAGTTGGAGACGAAGAGCCGGCCGTCGACGAACGTGCAGTTGTCCAGGCCGGGGTTCAGGGTGGCCAGGACGGTGCGCTGTCCGGTTCGGGGATCGATGCGCAGGACCTCGCCGGTGCTCACCTGGGTGGAGACGATGTTGCCCGCCGCGTCGAACTTCACTGAGTCGGGCACGCCGAGATCGCCGACGACGCGTTCGGGTTCGCCGCCGCGCGGGTCGATCCGCCAGATGTCGTTGGTGCCCATCACCGGGTAGTAGAGGAGCCCGTCGGGACCGACCTCCATGGCGTTGGGCATGGCGAGGTTTTCCGCCAGGACGCGGGGCTCGCTGCCATCGGTGAACAGCTCCATCAGCCGTCCGCCGACGCGACATTCGTTGACGAACAACCGGTTCTGGTGCACGGTGATGCCGTTCGCGCTCGGCAGATCGTCGCGCAACACCCTGGTCTGGCCGTCGGCGCCGCGCATGCTGACCCGCCCGTCCATCACCTCGGTGGCGAACAGGTTGCCGTGGTCGTCGAAGGCCAGGTCGTCGGGGGCGATGATGTCGCCGCCCTTGGCGCTGATCGTCTCGAGTCCGCCGGTGGCGACGTCGAGGGCGCTGATCTGGCTGCCGGTCACCTGTGCGACGTAGATGCGGCCGTCGGGGCCGGTGCGCAGGCCGTTGGCGCCGAAGAGCCGGCTCGGCGGCGTGAGGCGTTCCAGGCTCCACCCTTCGGCGAGGCTCGTTGCTGTGGTGCTGATGTAGCGCGCCCCTTGAATCAAGGTGGGGCCTCCTCCGGGTGAGTGCGTCGGGGTCCGCGATGGGTGGCGTCGCTGTCCTGCGGATCGCCGGAGCGTGATGCGGACCACTTCATCGGTGGCTCGGAGCCTGCCAGCAAGCCGTGAGCATTGCAAGTATTGTTATCCTTGTAAGGATTAGGTAGCATGCGCGAGGAATGAGAATCACGATCTCCTATGAAGCAAGTCGTACTCTACCGTCGGTGACGTGCGGTTTTATGGGGAATCGCGTGGTGATCCGCGTACGAAGAAGCCCCGCGCTGGGTCGCGCGGGGCGGGTCGTGCGATTCGGCTCCGTCAGCGGGGGTGAACGCGGTCGCGTACTGCCGGTAGGCGCGCGGCGGTGGGATACGGCGCACGGCGAGTGAATACTGTTGCGCTCCACCGTGATTCGATCATCGGCGTAGTGCGGCCAGGCTGCGGAGAGCCGCGCGAAGTCCCGGGGGGTTCAGCCGGGCTGCAAGCGGGAGCGGTGCGCCTTGAGGAAATCGGCGAGTTCGGCGCGACTCGGCTAGAGGCGTGCGCGGTGGCCGGACTGGATCGACTGGCGCGACATGGCCGACGACGCGTTGACGACGCCGCCGTCGAAACGTTCGAGCACCACTGCCTGTGTCGCGGCCAGGTGCGCGCGCGCCAACCGCTCGGCCTCCTCGGCCTGACCCGCGGCGATCTGCTCGACGAGCCGGCGATGGAAGCGCACGGCGTCGCGCGCATCGGCCTCGGACGGGTACTCGCCCCGCCGGGTCGTCGCTTCCGCCCAAGCTTGCTCCTGTGCCGACCATAGGGCCACGAGCGTGCTGACGACGTAGCGAATGGTCACGTTCGGTGTGAACGAGACGACGAGATCGTGGAACTCGCGGGCGGATTGAGTGAAGGCCACACCGTCGCCGACCTTGGTGGCCGAGTCGTCGACGGCGGCCTCGAGGGCCGGGACGACCACCTCGGCGCGGTCTTCGCGCCGGGCACACGCGGCAGCGCACATCGGCTCGAGTGTCTGGAGTCCGGACGCGAGATCGCCCAGCGTCACGCGCGCACCCTGCAGGGCGAGCCCGAGGTGATAGGCCGCGGAGACCTCGTCGGGCCGGTGTACCTCGGCGCCGCCGACGTTGCCGCGCCGGACCGTGACCAGGCCCTCGGTCTCGAGGATGCGCAGCGCCTCCCGGATGGAGGGGTAGCTGACGCCGAAGTCCTTGACCAGCTGATCCTGGGTGGGGAGGCGGTAGTTGTCGTCGGAGAGGATGTGGTCGCGCAGTTCGGCCGCGACGGTCTCCGCGATGCGACGCTGCGGAACTCGGCCCCGTCTCGGGGTGGTCAACGAACCCGCCGATCATCCATGGCGGGAGTGTAATTGATCGCGGGTCAACCATTCAAGTATTGCTATCCTTATTATGTCAAATATTGCTATCCTTATGAGGATTAACTACAGTCCGATCATGGATTTCACGATGGGAACGGCCGCCGCGGACCTGCGGGGGGAGCTGCGTCGTCTGGTGGACGAGCACGTCCCGGCTGATTTTCTGGGGGCCTTCACCGACGACCCGGCCGATTTCGAGGCCGCCCAGCGGTTCTCCCGCCTGCTGGCCGAACGCGGCCTGCTCTGCCTGGCCTGGCCCGCCGAGTTCGGCGGACGCGACGCCTCCATCTGGGAACAGACCGTGGTGCGCGAGGAGATGTGGGCCCACCACGAACCGCGCGGTGCGCAATACATGGGCGTGAACTGGGTGGGGCCCACCATCATGCGCCACGGCACCGAGGCCCAGCAGCGGACCCATCTACCGCCGATCGCGCGGGGGGAGGTGATCTGGTGCCAGGGTTTCAGCGAACCGGACTCGGGCTCGGACCTGGCGTCATTGCGCACCGCGGCACGCCGCGACGGCGACGGCTGGCGGATCACCGGACAGAAGGTATGGACCTCCTACGCCGCGATGGCCCAGTGGTGCTTCCTGCTCGCCCGCACCTCGACCGGCGAACGCAAACAGTCCGGGCTGACGATCTTCCTCGTCCCGATGTCCAACCCGGCCATCGAGGTGCGCCCGATCCGTTCCATGATCGGCCCGCACCACCTCAACGAGGTCTTCTTCGACGACCTGCGGGTGACCGAAGCCGATGTACTCGGCCCGGTCGACGAGGGCTGGAAGGTGGTGCAGGAGGTGTTGGCCTTCGAACGGGTCGGCATCGCCCGCTACGCCCGCTGCGAACGGCTGCTGCTCGCCGCGCCGTCGGCGCTGGGCAAGCGCTGGGACGCGCTGCCCGCCGAACTGCGTGGCCGCTGGGCCCGCATGCTGACCCACTGCCGCCGCGCGCGATTACTGGCCTACCGGGTGCTGTCGCTGCAACGCCTGGGCCAGGTACGACCCAGCGACGCCGCCGCCTACCGCATCGCGGTCACCACCCTCGACCAGGACAGCGCGGAGGTACTCGTGGAACTCGCCGCCCACCTCGACCCGGCCGGCGCCGACGGGCCACATCGGTTCCGGCGCGAGGCCGAGGAACATTGGCGCTACTCCCAGGCCGCCACCGTCGCCTCGGGCAGTATCGAGATGCAGCGGATTCTGCTGGCCCGCGCGCTGCTGGCGGCGTCGTGAACATCGAGCTGAGCGCGGACGCGCTCGAATTCGGCCGACAGGCATCGCTGGCGCTGGCGGCGGCGGGCGGTGACGAGCTGGTCCAGCTCGGCGAACGCGAACCTGCGCGGCGCGAGAGCGTGTTCGCGCCGGTGCTCGCGCGGTTGGGTGCGTGGGATCTCGATCCGCGCGGCGACGCCGACGAGCTGGAGGCGGCAGCGGCCCTGTGCCGCAGCGCGGGCTACTGGGCGCTGCCCTATCCGCTGGCCGAACGGCTGGCCCGGCCCACCGATCTCGCGGTCGACGGACTGCTCGTGGTCGCCGAGACCAACCCGGCCGCGCCCGTCGCCGACCTCGCGCTGCGCTGGGCGGCGGTCACGATCACCGGTCGGCGCTCCGCCGTCGAGGTCGGGCCCACGCACGCGCCCCGCACCTCGGCGTTCGTCACCTCGCTCGCGCTGCGCCACCTCGACGACGACGGCGCCGCCGATGTGGCGCTGGGACTGGTGCTGCCGTGCTGGACGCTGCTCGGCATGCTGGACCGCGCCCTGGATCTCACCCGCGCCCACGTGCTGCTGCGCGAGCAGTTCGGCAAGCCGCTGGCCCAGTTGCAGGGCGTGCAGTTCCAGTTCACCGACGCCGAGGTGGAGCGTAGCGGCGTCGACATGCTGGCCAAGTACGCGCTGTGGAGCATCCAGGCCGGGCGGCCCGAGGCGCTCGACGACGCGCTCGCGCTGCGCTCGGCCGCGATCGAGGCCGCCGAGATCGTCTTCCGGGTCGCGCACCAGTTGCACGGCGCCATCGGCTTCTGCGACGAGTCGCCGCTGTCGTGGCTCTCGCGTTACAGCCTGCCGCTGCGGCGGCTGCCGTTGGGCCTGTCCGCGACCAGCGAGGTCCTCACCGACCGCCTCGGCCGCACCGGGCTGACCGGGCTGTTCGGCGCGGGCCGTGCCGCCGACCGCCCGGAGGTGGCGCGGTGAAATACGACTTGCCCGACGAACTGATCGTCGAATGCGACGGCCCGATCCGCACGGTGGTGATCAACCGGCCCGACGAGCTCAACGCGGTGAACAAGGCGCTGCACTGGGCGCTGGCGAATGTGTGGCGGCAGTTGGCCGCCGACCGCGAAGCCTCGGTGGTGATCCTCACCGGGGCGGGTCGCGCGTTCAGCGCGGGCGGCGATCTGGGCTGGATCACCTCCTTCCTCGACGATCCCGTCGGCCGCGACGAGAGCATCCGGGAGGGCGCGCAGATCATCGAGGAGATGCTGCGTTTCCCGCTGCCGGTGATCGCGGCGGTCAACGGGCCCGCCGTGGGGCTCGGGGCCAGCCTCGCGGTGCTCTGCGATGTGGCGCTGATCTCCGAGCGGGCGCATCTGGCCGATCCGCACGTCGCGGTCGGGCTGATCGCCGGGGACGGTGGGGCGGCGTTCTGGCCGCTGCTCACCCCGATCCTGCGCTCGCGCGAATTCCTGTTCACCGGTGACCGGATCTCGGCGGCCACCGCCGTGGAACTCGGGCTCGCCACCCGCAGCGTCGCCCCCGACGCCCTGCTCGACGAGGCTCGGACGTTGGCGCACCGGCTGGCCGCGCTGCCGCCCGAGGCCGTGCGCGGCACCAAGCGGATCGTGAACATGTATCTGTCCCAGGCTCTCGGCGGTCCGATGCAGGCCGGCTTCGCGGCCGAGGTCGCCACCATGCAGTCCGCCGCGCACCGCGATCGGCTGCTGGCCCTGCACGAGAACGCGCGCCCCCGATGACCTCGACCGCGCGGACCATCGACGACTTCCGCGCCGAGGTCAGGCAGTGGTGCCGGACGCGGATTCCCGCCGACTGGCGGCAGGCGCAGACAGGAGTCTCCGAGCGCGAGTTCGTCGATTTCCAGCAGTCCTGGTTCCAGACGTTGCGCGGGGCCGGTTTCGCGGTCCCGCACTGGCCGAAGGAATACGGCGGCGGCATGTCGGCGGCCGAGCAGGTGGTGCTCTATCAGGAGCTCGCCGCCCACGACGCGCCCCGACTGGTCCTGGCCTTCGTCTCGATCCACCACGCCGCCGCCACCCTGCTCGCCGCGGGCACCGACGAGCAACGACGCCGCCACCTGCCGGCGATCCTCGACGGCGAGATCTGGTGCCAGGGCTTCTCCGAGCCGGGCGCGGGCTCGGACCTCGCGGCGCTCGCGACCACCGCCCGCCGCGACGGCGACGCCTATGTCGTCTCCGGACAGAAGCTGTGGGCCAGCG
Organism: Nocardia sp. NPDC058114; assembly: GCF_042884695.1. Taxonomy (NCBI): domain Bacteria; kingdom Bacillati; phylum Actinomycetota; class Actinomycetes; order Mycobacteriales; family Nocardiaceae; genus Nocardia; species Nocardia sp. NPDC058114. The sequence continues at coordinate 91,653 of NZ_JBHVTK010000002.1, forward strand.
GCGCGCGGCACGCGGACTGGTGTCTGCTGCTCGCCCGCACCGACCCCGACGCGCCCGCGCGCCACGGCATCTCGTACTTCCTGCTGGACATGCGCGCCCCCGGCGTCGAGGTGCGGCCCATCCGGCAGGCGACAGGGGAGTCGCACTTCTGCGAGATCTTCCTCGACGAGGTGGTGATCCCCGCCGATCGGCTGGTCGGCGCGGAGAACGAAGGCTGGCAGGTGGCCCAGCGCACCCTCGGCGCCGAACGCGGCATGACCATGCTCGAACTGGCCGAACGGCTGGGCGACAACGGTTTCCGCCGCCTGGTCGAGAGCTGTCCGCTCGACGATCCGCTGGTCGCCGACCGCCTCGCCGAGCTGGAGATCGAGCTCATCGGGCTGCGCGCGCTGTGCGCCGATGTCGCGGCCGCCGAGGATCAGCCCGGCCCGGCCGACGCCTCGATCGTGAAACTGTTCTACAGCGAACTGCTGCAACGGATGACCGACTTCGGCACCGAGATGGCCGGGCTGGCCACCCACACCGAGCTGCGCAAACCGCTGTCGAGCGGCTGGGAGTCCGGCGCCTGGATGCTGGACTTCCTCGGCTCGTGGGAATGGACGATTCCGGGCGGCGCCAGCGAGATCCAGCGCACCATCATCGGTGAGCGCGGCCTCGGCCTGCCTCGAGAACCCAGGGGAAAATGATGACCTCCGACGAGCACGACCTCGCCGACCTACACGACGAGGTGGCCGACGTGGCGCGTGAGCTGCTGCGCCGATCCGCCGCCGCGCCCGACTGGACGGCGATCGCGGACGCGGGCTGGCCCGGCCTCGAGATCCCCGCCGCCTTCGACGGCGCCGAGGCCACCTTCGCCGAGGTCGCCGTGGTCCTCGCCGAGATCGGCCGCGCCGCCGCGAGCGGCGCGTATCCGGCGGTCGCGGCGCTGGGCGTCGGCGCGCTCGCGCACGTCGTCGCGACGCCGCGGCGCGACCGGCTCCTGCGCGAGACCGCCGTGGGCGCGGCCGTCCCGATCCTCGTGCTCGCGGGTGAGGCGACGGGACCGACGCGGTTCCGGATCGAGCCGTCGACGCGGGGGCCGCTGCTGCACGGCACGGCCGATTTCGTCCTCGACGCACCGGCCGCCGGACAGTTGCTCGTTCCCGCGCTCGATCGGGCAGGCCGAGGGGTGCTCGTCGAGGTCGATCCCCGCGCGCGGGGGCTGCTCATCGCCGAACAGCCGGTGCTCGACGCCACCCGCCGGTTCGGCAGCGTCGTCGCCGACGGGGTGGCGGTGGCCCCGGAGTCGTTGTGGCCCTTCGCCGACGACGATGCCGTCCGGGTTCTCGATCGGCTGCGCGACCGGGCCGCCGTCGCGGTGGCCTGCGACAGTCTCGGCCTGAGCCGGGCCATGCTCGACGCCACCGTCGCCCATGTCGGTACGCGCGAACAGTTCGGTCGGCCGATCGGCTCGTTCCAGGCCGTCAAACACGCATGCGCCGACATGCTCGTGCGGGTGCGGGTCGCGGGCAAACTCGTCGAGGCGGCGGTCCGGGACCAGGCGCGTGACGCCGCCGACGCGTCGACCTCGGCGTCGATGGCCAAGTCCTACGCGTGCGCGGCGGCGGTCGAGATCGCGGGCAAGGCGATGCAGTTGCACGGGGGGATGGGCTACACCTGGGAGAGCGGCATCCACGTCTATCTCAAGCGGGCCGCGCTCAACCGTTCGCTGTTCGGTTCGCCCGCGCGCCATCGCGCCGCACTGGCCCGGCGGTATTCCGTTCAGGCGCCGCATCGCGCGGGCGCCTGAACGGAACCGGCCCGGCTACCCCCGTAGCCGGGCTTCGGCCAGTTCGCGCAGATCGCTGGACTTGATCTTGGCGCTGCCGGTGAGCGCGATATCGGCGTCGTCGAAGAACAGCACGTGGCGCGGCACCTTGTAGCTGGCGAGCTGCGCCTTGAGGAAGGCGCGGATCTCCTCGGCCGCGGGCTCCGCACCGGCGTGCGGCACGATGCACGCGACGACCACCTCGCCGAGGGTCGGATGTGCGACGCCGACCGTGCGGGTGACCTTCACGCCGGGATGGTTGTTCAGGGCCGCGTCGACCTCGAGCGGTGAGACGTTCGCCCCGCCGGTCTTGATGATGTCGGTGAGCCTGCCCTCCCAGTAGAGCCGGCCCGTGTCGTCGAGGTAGCCGCCGTCGCCGGTGTGGAAGTACCCGTCGGGGTCGAAGGTGTCCTCGCGCCGGACCCCGAGATAGCCGAGCATCAGGGTGGGGCCCTTCACGCAGATCTCCCCGCTCGCACCGCGCGCGACGATCTCGCCGGTGAGCGCGTCGGCGATCTTGATCGTCGTGCCGGGCAGGGCCAGGCCGCTGCTGCCCGCGTGCACCTCGGGCGGGGTGTCGGCGGGGAAACACGTGGCGATCGTGAAGGTTTCGGTGCAGCCGTAGGCGTGGCCGGGTTCGTACCACCTGGTCGAGACGGTGGGATGGTGGGCGATCGGGGTGTCGTAGTCCACGAACCGCATGCTGCTCAGATCGACGGTGGCCCAGTTGGGGGCGGCTTCGAGCTGGGCCCACTGGTGCGGCCAGGCGACCGGGAAGTTCACCCGCTGCGCCGCCATCAGATCCAGTGCCTCGGCGGCGTCGAAGGTCGGCTGGAGCACGAGGACCCCGCCCGCCGCGAGCGTCGATCCCAGCGCCTGACCGAAATTGCCCGACCAGAAGAACCCGTTGGCCGCCCAGCACCGCACATTGTCGGCGGGGGTGAAGGCGAACATGCGCTGGAAGCGCCACATCTGGATGGTCACCCCGGCGTGCGCGCTGAGGATGCCCTTGGGCGTGCTGGTCGAGCCGGAGGAGAAGAACAGCACCGCCGCGTCGCTGGGCCGCACCGCGGCGGCGGTGGCCTCGACCAGCGCGCGGGGGGTGTCGTGGCCCTGCGCCAGGAAGTCGGTCCAGGTCTGGATCGCAGTGCTCGGTGTCGGCTCGCCGATCATCGCGAGCCTGCGCAGAAAGGGGAATTCGGTCGAATCCAGCGCGCCGGGCTCGGCTGTGGCGATGCGGGGTTCGAGCTCGGCCAGGATCGCCGCGAAGTCCTTGCCCGCCACGGTCCGCTCGAACAGCAGCACCGAGACGCTGGACTCGCGCAGCAAAAATTCCAGTTCGGCGCGGGTGGAGAAGGTGCTCAGGGCCACGGCGACCCCGCCCGCGAGCGCGGCGCCGAACATCGCCGCGATCCATTCGGGCCGGTTGGTCATCAACACCCCGACCCGGCCGTCCTTGCCGAGGCCGGTGGCGCGCAGCGCCGTGGCGACCTCGACGGCGCGCTCCCACAGATCGGTGTAGGTCCACCGGATCTCGCCCTGTGCGGACGCGGCGATCACGGCCTCGCGATCGCCGTACTTCTGGGTCACCGTGCGCAGGAACCCGGGCAGCGTGAGCGGCCCGAGGCCGGGCTCGCTGCTCAGGTCGGGTCCCGTCACGAGCGAGACAGCCTGTGCGGATACGGTTTCGGACTCCACGCCCATCATCGGCCTCTCTCGCGGATTCGTCTCGGCGCCGCTAGAACGGCAGCTCGACCTCGGCGGTGCAGTCCACCAGCACACCGAAGTCCTGATTGGTCAGGCGCAGCTTGATCTGCACGATCGGCACGCCCCATGCCGACTCCGCGTCCTTGCCGATCACCTCGGCGTCGAAGTAGGTCACATCGCCCTCGAAAGCGGGCAGCCGGAAGTTCGCCTTGGAATGGCGAACCATGCCGTCGTAACCGGCCCAGTAGGCGAGGTAGTCGGTGCACCAGGCACCCATGGTGGCGCCGTAGCCGTAGGCGCGCGCCATCCCGACCTCGCTGGCCTTGTCGGCGTCGATGTGACCGCGCGAGGGTCCGACGTAGAGGCCGTCCCGCTTGCGCGGATCGATCTTGGCGCCCTCCTCGTCGAAGGCGAAACCCTCCACCCAGCCCGGGTCCTGATACACCCACGGGTCGGCGATGCCCGGCGGGGCGACCCAGCCGAAGGTGCCCCAGATGTTGAACAGGAACGCCCGGTACTCGGTGGTGAAGCTGGCGACCGTGTGCGGTCCGATCACGCGGCGCGGCAGGGTGTCGCCGACCTTCACCTCGTCGAAGTGGGGCGAGATTCCGTGGCGGTTGGACAGCAGCCAGTCGTTGCGCAGCGCGTCGACCGCGCCGAGTTCGGCCGGGGTCCAGCTCTTCACCGCGCCGAACTGGTTCTCGTAGAGCCCGCGTTCGGCGGCCTCGGCGGCGAGATAGCGGATCGCGGTGGACCGTTCGCGCGCCACCAGGACGCCGTGCTGGTTGGTGTGGGTGGTGTCGCCGCGCGAGAACATGGTCGGCCCGGCGAATTTCGTGTCGGCGACCTTGTAGTCGTGGAAGCGGCGCTGCTGGAACAGGGTGTCGCCGGGCCGCACCGGGCAGCCGTAGAACCACCATTCCTCGCCGCCGAAGATCAGGTGACTGCCGGGAATGTGGCCGACGCAGGCGGGCGCCGCACCGTGCCCGTAGTCCAAGGCCACGGCGATCGACTGCGGGGCGACGAGTCCGCCGAAGCGGGATTCCTTGGCGAACTCGTGATCCCAGTGCACGGGATTGGGGTAGTCCATCGCCATCACCCAGCGGCGAATGTCGGAGGTACTGCACGGGTCCCACAGTTGGCCGCCGCCGATCGGCTGACCGACCCGATGGTCGACATCGGACAGATCGAGTTGGGCGGTCGCGGGTCGGTCCGGCTTCGTGCTCACAGCTGCTCCTGAATTATCGATTGACGTCGACGACGATGCGACCGCGCACCGTGCCCGCGATGAGCCGTTCGGCGGCGGCGATGGTGTCGGCCAGCGTGATCTCCTCGACGATCGCCTCGATGGTGTCGGCGGCGAGATCGCGGGCGAGCCGGGTCCAGGCGGCGTCGCGTCGCGAGCGCGGCGCCATGACGCTGTCGATGCCGTAGAGGGTCACCCCGCGCAGAATGAACGGCGCGACCGAGGACGGGAAATCCATGCCCTGGGCCAACCCGCACGCGGCGACCGCGCCGCCGCTGCGGGTCTGGGCGCAGGCATTGGCCAGGGTGTGACTGCCGACCGAGTCGACGACGCCCGCCCAGCGTTCCTTCTGCAACGGCTTGCCGCCCGCACCCAGTTCGGCGCGGTCGAGCACCGTGGCCGCACCGAGCCGACGCAGGTAGTCGGCCTCGTCGGTTTTTCCGGTCGCGGCGGCCACGGTGAAGCCGGCCGCGGTGAGTAGGGCGATCGCGATGCCGCCGACTCCGCCGGTCGCGCCGGTGACCAGGACCTCGCCCTGCTCGGGTCGCACGCCGTGGTCGAGCAGCGCGCTCACGCACAGGCTCGCGGTGTAGCCCGCGGTGCCGATGGCCATCGCCTGACGGGCGGTGAACGCCTCGGGTAGTGGCACGAGCCAGCCGCCGTCGAGCCGGGCGCGCTGGGCGAGGCCACCCCAGTGGGTCTCCCCGACACCCCAGCCGTTGAGTACGACACGGTCGCCCTTGGCCCAGTCCGGGTGCGCGCTGTCGGTGACGATGCCGGCGAGGTCGATGCCGGGCACCATCGGGAAGCTGCGCACCACGGGGGAGGCGCCGGTGATCGCCAGGGCGTCCTTGTAATTCAGCGTCGAGTACTCGACCTCGATGTCGACGGTGCCGTCCGGGAGTGCGGACTCGGCCACGCTGGTCAGCGCGACTCTTCGTCCCGCATCGTCTTTTTCGATCAGTACCGCGGAGAACTTCGCCGTCGTCGTGTCGTCCATGGCGAGCACATTACGTCAATCCTATTAAGGATAGCAATGCTTGACTGTTCAATGCGTCAGCGGGTGGTCCAGCCGCCGTCGACCACGATCGTCTGGCCGGTGACGTAGCTGCCCGCGTCGCCCGCCAGCCAGAGCACGGCCCCGACGATGTCCTGCGCGGTTCCTTCCTTCGGCAGTGGCGTATTGCGCCGCAGATACTCCGTGGCGCGCTCGCTCTCGTAGAGCGGCCCGGTGATCTCGCTGCGGAAGAAGCCCGGCGCGACCGTGTTCACCCGGATCGAATGCCGCGCCCACTGCACCGCGAGTTCGGCGGTGAGCCCGGACAACCCGGCCTTGCTCGCGGCGTAGGACGCCTGCGGGATGCCGGGGATGCCGACCCGCCCGCTGATCGAGGAGATGTTCACGATCGTGCCGCGACCGAGCGCGCGCATATGCGGAAACACCTGCTGCGACAGCCGCAACGGCGCGACGAGGTTGAGATCCATCGTGCGACGGACGGCGTCGAGGGGTTCGTCCTCGGCGCGTTCGGTGGTGAACATCGTGCCCGCGGCGTTGATCAGGATCTCCGGTGGACCCAGCGCGGCGACGACCGCGGGCACGATCGCCTCGAGCCCCTCGCCGCTGCCGTCGAGATCGGACAGATCGCACGCTATGGCGAGGCCGTCGATCCGCGCGGCGAGTTCGGTCAATCGATCCCGGCGCCGGGCCACCACCGCCACCCGGGCGCCCAGGTCGGCCAGGGCCGTCGCCACCGCGGCGCCGAGACCCGACGACGCGCCGGTCACGATCGCCACCCGTCCGTCGAGGTCGAAAAGCCGTGCGGTCGTGTCGCGCTCGGGTGTCATGGTGGTTTCCTCAGGCTTCGGTGGAGTGTGGTCGCCGGGCGGCGAGCGCGGGCAGTTTCGTGCGTTCGACCTTGCCCATCGCGTTGACCGGCAGGGCATCGACCACCGACCAGATCTCGGGCACCTTGTAAGGCGAGAGCTCGCGCCGGCACAGCGCGGTGAGTTCGGCGATATCGATCGGGGCGCCGGCGCGCTCGAGCACGGCGGCGACGCGATGGCCGAGCCGGTCGTCGGCGATGCCACAGACCGCGACCTTGGCGACACCGGGGTGGGCGGCGATGACACGTTCCACCTCGAGCGGATAGACGTTCGCGCCACCACGGATGATGACGAGTTTCTTACGGTCGAGCACGGTCAGCCAGCCGTCCGCGTCGACGGTCCCGATGTCACCGGTCGGGATCGGGCCGGGGGCCGGTGCCCGAATGCCTTCGGGCTCCCAGTAACCCAGCATCGGTCGCCACCGGTGCGCCCACGGCCCGGTGGTGACGCCGTCGAGGCGCAATTCACCGAGCTCACCCGCGGGGAGCCGGTGGCCGTCGTCGTCGTAGGCCGCGACCGTGTACTGCGGCAGTACCTGCCCGCAGGTTCCGGGGCGTGGGGCCGCGCGGGGCGGGTCGATGGAGACGACGGTCGGCGCCTCGGTCAGGCCGTAGGTGACGCGGGGCACGAGCCCGTGCGCCGCGTGGAACGCCTGTCGCAGCGATTCCGGGGTGTCGCCGCCGCCGCTCCACACCTCGGTGAGCGAGCTGAGATCGAGGTCGGGGCGGCGGGCGAGGTCGTAGAGCTGCGCGGGCGCGCCGTTCCATACGGTGACCCGTCGTGTGGCGATCCATTCGGCGACACCGTCGACGTCGCGCCGGTTCATCACCACCGCGCATCCGCCCGCCTGGGCGGTGAGCAGGGTGGACAGGACCATGAGGTTGAGAATGGTGAGCGGAAAGCTGTCGCCCTTGCGCAGTTCGGGGCCCCAGCCGCGCGTGGCGACGAGCGTCGCGCCGGGCAGGAGCAGGTTGCGCTGGCTGTGTACTACGGCTTTGGGTTGTCCCGACGTGCCGCTGGTGAAGGCGATGGCGGCGGGCGCGTCGACGTCGGCCTCGACCCGCGGCGCGACCGACCCGGCGGCCATCAGGTCGGCCCATCGATCGGAATCGACGCACGTGGACGCGGTCAATCGGCAGTGCTCCCCGGCGAGCACGACCATCGGAGCGCAGAGCTCGTCGAGGTAGCGCTGCTCATTCGCCGTGAGCGCCTCGCCGATCCCCGCCCAGATCGCGCCGATCCGCTGCGCACCGTGAAACGCGGCGACGATGTCGAGGTCGTTGGGCAGGCACGCGGCGACCCGGTCGCCGGGCCGCACGCCCAGTGACCACAGTGCCCCCGCCGCCCGGTCGGCCCGTTCGTCGAGTTCGGCATAGGTCCAGACGCCCGACACCGCCTCCACCGCGGCGGCGTCCGGGCGCTCGCGCAGGGCGGTGTCGAATACCCCGGCGACGGTCGCGTGCCGAGGTGGGTGCGAGCCCGATGGGTCGCTGTTGTCGATGTCGTCCACGACTTCTTCCCCTCACTATCCTTGTAATGATTCATACTATAGGCTCGGTCCCGCTGTCCCGGAGCACGCGCGAGCTCCTGGATGTGGCTTCCGCCGATGCCGAATCCGCCCGGCCGCCAACATCTCTCGGCTGCCGGTTCCCTGTGACGGAGGAGAGGTCGAGCCGTGATGGCACCTCGAACAACGACGCGCTCGGGACCACTGTCCGAGCTGCGTGTCCTGGATCTGACCGCGATGGTCATGGGCCCCTACTGCACCCAGATCATGGCCGACATGGGCGCGGACGTGATCAAGATCGAGCCGCCCGCCGGGGACAACACCCGCTACATCTCGGTCGGCCCCGACCCGGCGATGGGAGGGGTGTTCGTCAATGTGAACCGGGGCAAACGCAGCGTGGTCCTGGATCTGCGCTCGGAGCCGGGCAAGCAGGCGCTGCGCGCGCTGATCGCCGACGCCGACGTGTTCATCCATTCGATGCGCGCCACCGCGATCGCCGGACTCGGCTTCGACTACGCCGCGGTGTCGGCGATCAATCCGTCGATCGTCTACACCAACTGCTACGGGTACGGCAGGCGCGGGCCCTACGCGAACTTCACTGCCTACGACGACACCATCCAGGCCGAGAGCGGCCTGCTTTCCGCGCAGGAGCAGTTGACTGGAACGGCGGGCTACGTCGGCACCATCCTGGCCGACAAGGTGGCCGGGCTGACGGCGCTCTACGCCACCACCATGGCGCTGTTCCATCGGGAGCGGACGGGGGAGGGCCAGGAGGTCGAGGTCGCCATGTTCGAGACCATGGCCGCGTTCATGCTGGTCGAACACGCCAACGGCGCGCTGTTCAGCCCACCGCTCGGTCCCGCCGTGTACCCCCGCGCCGTCACGCCCAACCGTAAGCCCTACCGGACCAGCGACGGCGGCTATGTCAGCGCGCTGGTCTACAACGACAAGCAGTGGTCGGCGTTCATCGACGCGGTCCAACCACCGTGGGCCGGAACGGAATTCGCCACCCTCGCCCAGCGCGCGGCCCGGATCGACACCGTCTACGGCCTGCTGAGCGAGACGTTCGCCGAGCGCACGACCCAACAATGGCTCGACCTGCTGCGCGCGCTCGATATCCCGGCCGCCCCGGTGCGCACCCTCGACGAACTCTTCGACGATCCGCACCTGAACACGGCGGGTTTCTTCGAGACGGTCCAGACCGAGCACGGTGCGATCCGCTTTCCCGGCCCGCCGACCTGGTTCTCCCGTACCCCCGGCCGGGTCGTCGGTGGCGCGCCCGGACTCGGCGCCCACACCACGGAAGTACTCGACGAGATAACGACCCATCACACCACCGCAGCATCGGAGCAGCAATGACCAGTCTCGGAGAAGCCTTTCGCGCGCGTTCCTGGCTCTTCGCGCCAGGCGACAGCAGGCGCAAGATGGAGAAGGCGGCGGCCAGCGCGGCCGACATCGTCGTCTTCGATCTGGAGGACGCCGTCCTCGACGCGGCGAAAGCGCAGTCCCGCACGATGATCGCCGATCTGCTCACCGCGCGGCCCGCGGACGCGAGCCGGCTGTGGGTGCGGGTCAACCCGCTCGACGGACCACACACCCTGGCCGATCTGGCGGCCGTCGTCGCCGCTCGGCCCGGCGGCATCATGCTGCCTAAGTCGCGCGGTCGCGCCGATGTCGAACGTCTCGACCACTATCTGAGCGCGCTGGAGGTGGCCGCCGGAATCGAACAGGGCTCCACCAAGGTCATCGTATTGGTGACCGAGACCGCCGAAGCCATGTTCACCACCGGCTCCTACCGCGGCGCGCCCCGGGTGGTCGCGATGACCTGGGGCGCCGAGGACCTCGCCGATTCGGTCGGCGCCGCCGAGAACCGAAATCCGGACGGGAGTTACGGATTCACCTACGAGCTGGCGCGCAGCCTGTGTCTGCTCGGCGCCACCGCCGCCGGGGTGGCGGCGGTGGAGACCATCCAGGGTGACTTCCGCGACCTGGCCGGGCTGCGGGCCAGAGCCGAGCGGGTGCGTCGCGACGGCTACAGCGGCATGCTCGCCATCCATCCCGACCAGGTCGAGGTGATCAACGCGGCGTTCACCCCCACGCTCGCGGAATTGGCCGCGGCCCAGGAGATCGTCGACCTGTTCGCCGCCCATCCCGGCGTCGGCGCCCTCGGTCATCGCGGCGCCATGCTCGATCGTCCGCACCTGGCCCGCGCGCAGGCGCTGCTGGCATCGGGCGGACGGGCGTGAGCGTCTCGGTCGCGGCGACAGAGCTGGATCTGGGCCGCTACCTGCGCCACGGCGACCGCATCGTCATCGGTCAGGCGTGCGGCGAGCCGACCACCCTCGTCGAGGCGTTGATCGCGGATGGTCGCGAGATCGGCGGGCTCTCCGCGTTCATCGCCACCAGCTTCTCCGGCCTGTTCACCCCCGAGACGGCCGACAGTTTCGCGCTGTCGAGCATGGGCGCGATCGGCACGTTGCGGTCGATGACCAAGGCGCACAAACTGACCGTGATCCCGTGCCACGTGAGCCGGGTCGCGCCGATGATCGCGGCGGGCACGCTCGGCTGCGACGTCGCCTTCGTCCAGGTGAGCCCCGCCGACGCGCACGGCAACCACAGCCTCGGGCTGATCAGCGACTACGTCCGGGCCGCTGTCACGAAGGCGCGGGTCGTGATCGCCGAGGTGAACGAGTGGGTGCCCTACACCCACGGCGCGCTGCTCGCGAGCGCCGACATCGACTGTGCTGTCACGGTTTCGCGGCCACCGGTCGCCGTCGCGCCGACCGCCGCCGACCCGACCGACGACGCCATCGCCCGACACGCCGCGCAGTACATCGGCGACGGCGCCGTGCTGCAGGTCGGCGTCGGCGCGGTGCCGGACGCGGTCCTTCGGCTGCTGGGTGATCGCACCGATCTCGGTGTGCACTCCGGGATGATCGGCGACGGTGTCGTCGATCTCATCGAGTCCGGCGCGATCACGAACGCGCGCAAAGGGATCGATCGAGGGGTGTCGATCACCGGGGCGCTGATCGGCACCGAACGGCTCTACTCCTTCGCCCATCGCAACCCGCTGATCGGCATGCGCGCCACCTCCTACACCCACGACGCGGGCGTGCTGTCGACCCTGGACAATCTGGTGTCGCTCAATTCCGCGCTCGAGGTCGATCTGACCGGCCAGGTGAACGCCGAACAGAGCGGTTCGGCGTATCTGGGCGGGACCGGCGGTCAAGTCGACTTCGTTCGTGGCGGCCTGCGCTCACCGGGCGGGCACGCCGTGATCGCGCTGCCCGCCACCGCGAAAGGCGGCACCCTCAGCCGGATCACCGCGAGTCTGTCCGGTCCGGTGACGACCGCGCGCAGCGATGTGGATGTGATCGTCACCGAGTTCGGTGCCGCCGAACTCGCGGGCGCATCGGTCGCCGAGCGCACGCGCCGACTGATCGCCATCGCCCATCCCGACTTCCGGGCCGAGCTCGACCGAGCCGCCCACCTGATCCAGCAGCGAGGTTTCTGATGAACGACGCCGTGCTCTTCGACGCCAGGGCAGACGGCATCGCCGTGATCACCCTGAACCGGCCGGAAACCCGCAACTGTCTGGCCGCCGATGTGCGCGCGGGTCTGTACGCCGCGTGGGACCGGTTCGAACACGATCCCGCGCTGCGCGTGGCCGTGCTCACCGGCGCGGGTGACAAGGCGTTCTGTGCGGGCGGCGACCTCAAGGAGATGGTGGACACCGGGATGCGGGTGCCCCCGCCGGAGATGTTCCCGCTGCCCTACGACACCATCGAGCTGTCCAAGCCCACGATCGCCGCGGTCAACGGCGCCGCGTTCGCCGGCGGGTGGATGATCGCGCAGGCTTGCGACCTGTGTGTGGCGAGCACGGCGGCGACGTTCGCGATCACCGAGGTGAAGGTGGGGCGCAGCTCGCCGTGGGCCGCGCCGCTGATTCATATGATCCCCCAGCGGATCATGATGGAACTGCTGCTCACCGGCGCGCCGATCACCGCGCGCCGGGCCTATGAGGTGGGCCTGGTCAATCGCCTCGCGGAGCCGGGCGCGGTCCTGACGGCGGCGCTGGAACTGGCTGCCGAGATCCTGCGCGGCGCACCGCTGTCGGTGCGGGCGGCGCGGGATACGGTCATGCTCGCCACCGAGATGGGCCGTTCCGACGCGCTGGGGGCCGCCAGAGCCGCCGCCGTCGAGTGCTACAACAGTGCCGACGCGCAGGAGGGGCCGCGCGCGTTCGCGGAGAAGCGAACCCCGATCTGGCTGGGCCGCTGAGACATTCGGCTGCCGCCACGACCGATTCGATGGGTGCACCGGGAACGTCGGCTCGTGCCCGTGGGCCGAATCCGGGCGAGGGGAATGTGCTTGCCTCGGCCCGGTTCGGATGCCCTCGGTGGTCGTCGCATCGACCGTCGCGAGCGTCAATGCGTGCCGACCGTGGTCACTTCGGGGGGAAGCGGAGCGCGCCGTCGAGGCGGATCACTTCACCGTTGAGGTAGTCGTTCTCGATGATGGACTGCGCCAGCTGCGCGTACTCCGGCGACTGCCCCATCCGCTTCGGGTGGGGGACCTGTGTGCTCCAGTGGGCCTCCAAGCGATCGGCGGCCTTGCCGTAGGCGGGGGTGTTGAACGTGCCGGGTGCGATCGTGACGACCCGGATGCCGAGCGGGGACAGGTCGCGGGCCGCGACCAAGGTCATGCCGACCACGCCGCCTTTGGCCGCGGCGTAGGGGAGCTGGCCGATCTGCCCCTCGTAGGCCGCGATCGAGGCGGTGTTGACGATGACGCCGCGAGTGCCTTCGTCGAGCGGTTCCTGCTTGGCGATGGCGGCGGCCGAGAGCCGCAGCACATTGAACACAGCGGTCAGGTAGAACTCGATCGTGGTGCGGAAGCCGTCGAGCGCGAGCGGGCTGCCGTCTTTGCCGACCAGTCGTCCGCCGCTGGCAGGGCCGCCGTGCGTGTCGACCGAAATCCGCAGCGGGCCCAGGGCTTGCGCCTCGTCGATGGCGGCCTGAACGGACTCCTCGCTGGTGGCGTCGGTGTGCACGTAGCGGATGCCGAGTTCGGCCGCCAGCTCCTTGCCCTTGTCGTCGGCGACATCGGCGACGACCACCTTCGCCCCCGCGGCGTGCAAGCGACGGACGGTGGCCTCCCCGAGCCCGCCGGTACCGCCGACCACGATGGCGGAACTACCACTTATATCCATGTTGTTTTCCTCTCTTGAAATCAACACTCTCTTGCTGTGAGAATAATGTTCTCATGAACATTGGCATGATCCTAGACATGGCCGCCTCGGCCGGGAGCCGATCGGTGATCACGGTCGGCGACCGCTCGCTGACCGCGGCAGACCTGCTCGACCGCGCCCGACGTGCGACCCCGCGCTTCCAGGAGCACTCCGCGGTGCTGTATCTGGGCGCCAACCACCTGGCCTATCCGATCGCCCTGTTCGGCGCCGTGCTGGCCGGTGTGCCGTTCGTGCCGCTGAACTACCGGCTCGGCGACGCCCAGCTGAGCGCGCTGCTCGAACGCCACCCCGGCGCGCTGGTCCTACGACCGGAGGACCTCGACGCCCTGGTGGCAATCGACCCCGCCCAGCCCGACGCGCCCGAGGTGGCGACGCCGTGGGACGCGGACTCGGTGGCGGTGATCCTCTACACCAGCGGCACCACCTCCGCGCCCAAAGCCGCGCTGCTGCGCCACCGGCACCTGATGGCCTACCTGCTCAACACCGTGGAGTTCGGTGCCGCCGCGACCACCGACGCGACTTTGGTGTCGGTGCCGCCGTACCACATCGCGGGGCTGACGAATCTGCTCTCGAACCTCTACGCCGGTCGCCGGGTGGTCTACCTGCCCGCGTTCGACCCCGCCGAGTGGCTGGCGACGGTACGCCGGGAACAGATCACCCAGGCGATGCTGGTGCCGACCATGCTGGCGCGCATCGTCGCCGCGGTCGACGGACCCGACGCGAGCACCCCGACCTTGGCGACGCTGGCCTACGGCGGCTCGCGCATGCCGCGCCCGGTGCTCGATCGCGCACTGCGGGTGTTCCCCGAGACCGGCTTCGTCAACGCCTACGGGCTCACCGAGACCGCGTCCTCGGTCGCGGTCCTCGGACCGGATGATCACCGGGCCGCCGCCGCCTCCGCCGATGAGCTCGTGCGCGATCGTCTCGGCTCGGTGGGCCGCGCGCTGCCCGGCATCGAGTTCGAGATCCGCAGTGCCGCGGGCGAACCCGTCGCGGTCGGCGAGACCGGATTGGTCTTCGTCCGTGGTGATCAGATCTCGGGCGAATACGGCGGCCGCAGCGCCCTCGACGCCGAGGGTTGGTTCCCCACCGGTGATCTCGGCAGGCTCGACGCCGCCGGCTACCTGTTCATCGACGGCCGCGCCGACGACACCATCATCCGGGGCGGGGAGAACATCGCGCCGGCCGAGATCGAGGACGTGCTGCTCGAATGCCCCGGCATCACCGAGGCCGCGGTGATCGGCGTTCCCGATGCGGAATGGGGTCAGCGCCTGGTCGCGGTGGTCGTCGGGGTCGGTGACGAAGCGCAGGTCAAGCAGTGGGTCAAGGACCGGCTGCGCTCGTCGAAGACGCCCGACGCCGTCGTGTTCCGTACCGAGCTGCCCAAGACCGACACCGGAAAACTATTGCGACGCACCCTTGTCGCCGAAATGGAGGGCACCCATGCCTGAAGCAGTCATCGTCTCCGCGCTGCGCACGCCCATCGGGACCGCGCGCAAGGGGACGCTGCGCGACACCGACGGCTTCACGCTGGCCGATCATGTGGTCGCCGCGGTGGCGGCCGACCTCGATCCGAATCAGATCGACGATGTCATCCTGGGCGAGGGGCGTTACGGCGGCGGCGTGCTGGCCCGGCACGCCGCGGTCACCTCGGGGCTCACCACGGTGCCCGGCCTCGCCACCAACCGGCACTGCGCGGCGGGGATGGCGGCGGTGCAGTCCGCCGCGGCGAGCATCCGCGCGGGCATGGACCGGCTCATCATCGCCGGTGGCGTGAACGCCGATTCCACCGCGCCGCGCCTGCGTTTCCGGGTAGGCGAGGACGAATGGCTCGACCCGTGGACCTCCCCGACGCATCCCGATCGTCCGGATGCGCCGAATCTGGACATGTCCATCACCGTCGGCTGGAACGCGGCGGTCAAAGCCGGTATCTCGCGTGCGGAGATGGACGCCTGGGCGCTGCGTTCGCACCGCAACGCCATCGCCGCCATCGACGAGGGGCGCTTCGCCGACGAGATCGTGCCGATCAAGACCCCGCACGGCCTGTTCGAGGTCGACGAGCACCCGCGCCGCGACACCACCATCGAGAAGCTGGCCGGGTTGAAGGTGCTGCACCCCGAGATCGAGGGTTTCAGCATCACGGCGGGCAACGCCGCGGGCGCCAACGACGGGGCCGCGGCCCTGGCCATCGCCAGTGATCGGCTCGGGCTGCCCGCGCTCGGTGTCATCCGGTCGTGGGCGTCGGTCGCGGTCGACCCCGCCGTCACCGGCCTCGCGCCCATCGAGGCGATCGCGAAAGCGGTGTCGCGGGCGGGGATCTCGCTGTCGCAGGTGAGTCTGATCGAGATCAACGAAGCGTTCGCGGTGGTGCCGCTGGCCGCGATCAAGGCGCTCGACATCGACCCGGAACTGGTCAATGTCAGTGGCAGCGGGTGCTCGCTGGGGCATCCGGTCGCGGCGACCGGGGCCAGGATGATCGCCACCCTGGTGCACGAATTGCGGCGCCGTGGTGGCGGTTTCGGCATCGCGGCGCTGTGCGCCGGTGGTGGTATGGGCTCGGCGACGGTCGTCGAGGTAGCCGCGCCCTGAGGTGATACCGGGTGGCCTCCGCGGCCACCCGGTCGTTCAGGATTCGGCGAACCCGAACGCGCAGAAGTCCCAGACTTCGCCCGCGGTGATGGGGTGTGCGCTGTCCTCGTCGGCGCCGCCCGCCGACTGGGCGGTGAACATGACCGTCTGCATCACGACGGCGGCCATGCGGTGCGGGTTGAGGTCGGCGCGCAGCGCACCCGCCTTCTTGGCCTGTTCCATCAGGTCGGTGAACAGCGACAGCAGGGGCGCGTGCGCGACCTTGACCTGAGCGGGGTGCGAGACCAGTAGCTGCGGCGCGAAATCGGTGAACAGGGGCCGTTGGGCGACCGGGTCGGGCCTGCATAATTCGAACAGCAGCTCCACGGTCACCCGCAGCCGATCCAGCGGCTCGGTCTTGCCCTCGGCGGCCGCCGCCAGCTGATCCGCGGTCCGGCTCAGCGCGTCCTCGAACAGGGCGAGCAACAGCTCATGCTTACCGTCGAACTGCAGGTAGAAGCTGCGCAGCGACTGGCGGGAGCGGTCGACGACTTCCTGCACGGTGAAGTCGGTGGTGCCCTTCTCGGTGATGATCGCCTGCGCCGCGTCGAGGAATTTTTGCACCCGCTGCTCGGCGCGCAGTTTCGCCCCGCGGATGGACCGCTCGACGGCCCGCTGTTTCCACGCGGGCTCTTCGCTGACGCTGGTCACGGTTGCCTCCATCCTCGGTCAGGTGTGCAGAACATGCATGCACTGTACCGGAGAACGTCATATCCAAGGGCTACCAGCCCCGCGTGTCCGCGATCTTGGAGACTATTACTTTCTTCTGACGAGAATGTTATTCTCCGTATCGATACTGACGGTTGCTGGCAAGGAGGCCCTCCGGATGCTCGTGGAGTTCGACTCCGATCAACGGCTGTGGCAGGAAACTGTGCGCGCCGTCCTCACCAAGGAATGTCCGCCCACGCTGATTCGCGCGGTCGCCGACCAGGACGCCGATCCGGACCCGCTGTGGCAGACCTACGTCGAGCTGGGCTGGACCGAATTGGTCGACGCAGGCGATGCGGTGGAACTGGCCATCGTGCTCGAGGAGCTGGGCCGGGCGACCGATCCCACGCCGTACCTGGCGACGATGAGCCAGTTCGCTCCGCTCGCACCGGAGTTCGCGCAGGGTGGGCGCTCGGGAACGGCCGTGTTCACCGGCGTCACGGTGCGGCGCGAGGGTGCGGACTGGGTGCTCGACGGCACCGCGCACCATGTCCTCGACGGTGACCGTGCGCAGCACTACGCGGTCGTCACCGATGCCGGGGTGTTCGTCGTCGAGGCGGCCGAGGTGATCGCCCGGCGCACAGCGGTTTTCGACCCGGTCCTGCACCTCGCCGAGGTGAGCTTCGTCGGGGTGCGCGTGCGCGACGACCGGCGCGTCGCCTCGGTGCCCGAACGCGCGCGCCACCTCGCGCTGACCGGGCTGGCGTTGACCACAGTCGGTGCGTGTCAGCGGATTCTGGACCTGGTGCTCGAGCACGTGCGCACACGTCAGCAGTTCGGCGTCGCGCTCGGTTCCTTCCAGGCGGTCAAACACAAGGCCGCCGACATGCAGATCGCGATCGAACGGGCCAGGGCGCTGGCCTATTTCGCGGCGCTGACGATCGCCACCGATGATCCACGCCGCCGGATCGCCGCCTCGATGGCGAAGGCCGCGTCCGGCGAGTGCCAGTCCCTGGTATTCCGCCACGGCGTGCAGTTGTTCGGCGGCATGGGTTTCACCTGGGAAAACGACCTGCAATTCGCGCTGAAGCGGGCCAAGGCCGGCGAGCTGCTGCTCGGCGGCGCGCACACGCATCGGGCGCTGATCGCCGAGGAGTACCGTGCAACTGACTTTTGACGCCGACGTCGAGGCCTTCCGGGCCGAATTCGTGGCGTTCCTGGACGAGAACCTGCCCGACGCGGCGGTCGCCGGCGCGGACCGGGCGGCGTCTAGCGCCGACATTCCCGGCTGGGCTCGCGAATGGCAACGCCTCCAGTTCGACAGCGGCTGGCTGCTTCCCGGCAACGCCCCGGAATACGGCGGCCGCAACGCGACGCTCGTGCAGCAGTACGTGCACCTCGAGGAGCTGTCCAAGCGGCACATGTATCACAGCTTCAACCCCCAGGGGCTCGGCATCATCGCCGCCTCGCTGCTGTCCTTCGGTACCGAGGAACAGAAGCAGAACTGGGCGGTGCGGATCCTGCGCGCCGAGATCACCGCGGCGCTGGGCATGAGCGAACCGGGCGCCGGGTCCGATCTGGCCGGACTGCGGACCCGCGCGGTGCTCGACGGTGACCACTTCGTCGTCAACGGCCAGAAGGTCTGGACCTCCGGGGCCCACGACGCCGACGTGCTGCTGACCTTCGTCCGCACCGACCCCGACGTCCCCAAGCACAAGGGCATCAGCGTGCTGCTGATCCCGACCGACACCCCGGGCGTGACCCGACGCCCGTTCGCGTCGATCTGCGGTCCGCACGATCTCGACTTCAACGAGGTGTTCTTCGAGGACGTCGTGGTGCCGGCGGAGAACCTGGTCGGTCCGCTGCACGGCGGGTGGGGCGTGGCCAACGGTTCCCTCGGGCACGAGCGCACGCTGCTGTGGCTGAGTTTCGCCGACCGCCTGCGGGAACTGATCGAGGACTTCCGCCCCGAGACCGTGCTCGAGCGTGATGCCTACGCGACCATGGTCATGGACAACCAGGCCCTGCGCCTGCTCGGCTCGGCGGCGCTGGCCCGCGCGGCGCGCGGCGATCAGGATGTGGCCGCGCTGTCGGTGCTCAAGGTGTTCGGTTCGGAGGCGGTGCAGAGCGCCGCGGAGCAGACGCTGCTCGCGGCGGGCGCGGACGGGCTGGTGCACCCGGCCGTCACCGCGCCGTTCAATCCGCTGAATCTGGACAACTTCTCGTGCAGCTGGTTCGAGCGCTACGCGCGCAGCTTCGCGGGGACCATCGCGGGCGGCACGTCCGAAATCCAACGCAACATCATCGCCGAGCGTGTGCTCGGTCTCCCTCGGAGCTGAGGAGCTCGCTGTGTACATCCGCTACGAGGTCGCCGACAAGATCGCGACCATCACCCTGGATCGGCCCGAGGCGGCCAACGCCCAGAACTCGGACCTGCTCGACGAACTCGACGGCGCGTGGACCCGCGCGGCCCAGGACCCCGAGGTCGCGGTGATCGTGTTGCGCGGCGAGGGCAAGCACTTCTCGGCCGGTCACGATCTGAAGGATCGCTGGCCTTCGCCGCAGGACATCACGCTGGAGTGGATCTACCAGAACGAGAGCCGCCGCTACCTCGAGTACTCGCTGCGCTGGCGCAATGTGCCCAAGCCGTCCATCGCCGCGGTTCAGGGGCGGTGCATCGCCGGGGGACTGCTGCTGTGCTGGCCGTGCGATCTGATCGTGGCCGCCGATGACGCGCTGTTCTCCGATCCGGTGGTGCTGATGGGTATCGGCGGCGTCGAATACCACGGGCACACCTGGGAACTCGGCGCGCGCAAGGCCAAGGAGATCCTGTTCACCGGTCGCGCGGTGACCGCGACCGAGGCCGAGCAGGTCGGCATGGTGAACAAGGTGGTGCCGCGCGCGGAGCTCGACGAGCAGACCCGCGCGCTGGCCACCCGGATCGCCGCCATGCCGTCGTTCGGTTTGCGGCAGGCCAAACGCGCGGTCAACCAGACACTCGACGTCCAGGGCTTCTACGCCGCCATTCAGTCCGTCTTCGACGTGCACTCGACCGGTCACGGGAACGCGTTGAGCGTGAACGGCTTTCCGATCCTGATGGCGCTGGACGAGATGAAACAGAAGATCGAGTGATTCGTCGCTCATGAAGAGAGGTACCACCAATGCGAAATACACTGCGCCGCAAGGCAATGGCCTGTTGTGGTCTCGTGGCGATCGCCCTCGTCACGGTCACCGGCTGCGGCTCCGACGACGAGGCTTCTAGTAGTTCGTCGACCACGTCGGCGGCCACCTCCTCGGCCAAGGCCGCGGCGGCCGACCCGGCGGCGGTCAAGTCCATCACCGATGCCTATGTGCTGTTCTTCGACGGCAAGGCGGGGGCCGACAAGAAGGTCGCGGTGGTCGAGAAGGGCGCCGAGTTCACCCCGCTGCTGCAGGCGCAAGCGGCCAACCCGCAGGCCCAGAGCACCTCGGTCACCGTGGGCGGGGTGAAGCTGATCGACGCGGACAACGCCGACGTCACCTATTCGCTGCTCATGAACGGCACGCCGGTACTGCCCGACCAGACCGGTCAGGCAGTGCGTCAAGGCGGCCAGTGGAAGGTGGCTGCGGCCACCTACTGCGCGCTGATGGCGATTCAGGGCGGCACCTCGCCCGCCTGTTGAGGTAGTCGAAACAGTGTGGCGGCCCCCCGGTTTGGCCGGGGGGCCCCCCGGTTTTACAAGCTGGGTCTGAGATATTTTTAACCAGGGGGAAATTTTTTTGATGTAGGTGTGTGTTATTGTGTCGCAAATATAGGGGGCGCGCAAACGG
>NZ_JBHVTK010000002.1:112150-838457 GCF_042884695.1 Nocardia sp. NPDC058114
GGGCGTGGGGCACGGGGGGCTTGTGTATGGGGGGGGCGGCCACTTCGGGGGGGCTGTGGGCTAGTCGGGGGGCCCCCTCCCCGGGGTGTGGGGGTTGGCTAACCGGGGGGGCGCCCCGGGGTTCCCGGGGGCCGCCACACGTGTTTACAGAGTGGTGAATCAGATATTTTCTCAAAGGGTTAATTTTATTCTCTTTCGATGAGAAGATGATTTCCGAAATAGAGAGCGCCGAGAACAGGCGCTTTGTTCGATGAGAAACAGGGCTCGGCCGCCGAGCTTGTGTCAGGAGGACATCGGTGAGATCGCAGCGAGTACTGATCGCCTTGATGGCGACCGCGTTGCTGGTGGCGGGCTGTAGCGGCCGCACCGGCAGCGGGGTCGAAGAGGCCGCGGCACCCGGCGGCAAGGCGGTGACGAGCGACTTCGGTGATCTGAGCGGGGTCTGCCAGACCGGCAAGTCGACGAGTGCGCCGACGCAGGGCGTCACCGCCGGGCAGATCGAAGTCGGCGTGTTCACCGATATGGGCTTCACCAAGAACCCCGAATTGGTCGATGCCGCCAAGGTCTTCACGTCCTGGTGCAACGACAACGGCGGAATCAACGGTCGCAAACTGGCCTTCAATGTCCGTGACGCGAAACTGCTCGAGGTCCGTGCGCGCATGCTGGAAGCCTGCCGCGAGGACTTCGCGCTGGTCGGCGGCTCCGCCGCACTCGATGCCCTCGGCGTCAAGGATCGGCTCACGTGCACGCTGCCCGAGTTCCCGTCCCAGGTGAGTCAGGCCGAGAACACCGGTTCCGATCTCCAGGTGGGATCCGGTGCCTCCTCCGCGCGCCCCTACGACACCTACGCGGGCATGCATCAGTGGCTGTTCAAGGAGGCCTACCCGGCGTCGGCGGCCGCTGTCGGCATCATCGTGGCCGACTCGCCGGTGGTGAAGTCGATGGCCGACCGATACGGGGAATCGCTGCCCGCCGAGGGCGCGACCCTGATCTACAACGACCTCTATCCGGCCGCGGGCGTCTCGGATTGGACGCCCTACGCGCAGTCCATCAAGGCCAAGGGCGTGAAGGGTCTGATCTTCCTCGGCGACTTCCGCAGCCTCGCCAAGCTCGAGGATGTGCTCACCAGCATGGACTACAAGCTGGACTGGGTCGACGTCACCAGCAACGCCTACACCCCCGCGTTCCTCGAGCTCGCCCGCACGTCGCTGGGCGCGCAGAACAACTTCGCCGACCTGTCGGGGACTGTGCCGCTGGAATCGGCGGCCAGTGTCCCGGCGGTGCAGCGGGCCAAGGATCTGTTCGCCCAGTACGCGCCCGACGGGAAACTGACCTACAACGGGCTGCGCTCGCTGGTGCAGTGGCTGCTGTTCGCGAAGGCGGCCTCGAGCTGCGGCGACAACCTCACCCGCACCTGCGTGGTTGAGGCCGCTCGTAAGGAAACAGCGTGGACCGCCGGTGGTTTGCAGGCGCCCGCCGACATGTCGACCCACACCGTGCCGCCCAAGTGCTTCAACGTGATGAAGGCGACCGCGCAGGGCTGGACGAACGCGGACTTCAAGCCCGACACCGGTCCGTTCCGTTGCGACATGAAGCCTTACGTCTACACCAAGGAATACGGTCGCCCGCTGACGCTGGCCGACGTCAACAAGAGCATGAGCGACGTCAAATAATGGAGCAGTTCATCGCTTTCGGCATCGTCGGGCTCAGTACCGCCGCGATCTACGCCATCATCGGCAGCGGCCTGGTCCTGACCTTCACCACGACCGGTGTCTTCAATTTCGCGCACGGCGCGGCGGGCATGGTCTCGGCCTTCGTGTACTGGCAGTTCACCGTGGGCTGGGGCGTGCCGACGCCGATCGCGGTCGCCCTGGTGTTGCTGGTGTTCGCGCCACTGTTCGGGTTGGCGTTCGCGCAGGCGCTGGCGCCGACCCAGGGCCTGGGCGACGCCGAGAAACTCGTCATGACGGTGGCGTTGCTCAGCGGCCTGATGCTCACCGCGCGCTGGATCTGGAATCCGGACGTGGCGCGCACCCTGCCGCGGTTCTTCGCCGACCAACCACCGCTGCACCTGGGTTCGGTGACGATCACCTGGCATCAGGCATTGACCATGGTGGTGGCCGTCGTGGTTGCCATCGCTCTGCGAATCCTGCTGTACCGCACGAGAACCGGTGCGGAGATGCGCGCGACCGTCGACGATCGGGCACTGGTCGGGCTCACCGGCGCCGACCCGCAGCGCGCCAATCGGGTGGCCTGGATGCTCGGCATCGAATTGGCGGCCATCGGCGGCATCCTGATCGCGCCGATGGTGGCCCTGGACGCGGCGCAGCTGTCTCTGCTGATCATCAGCGCCTACAGTGCGGCGATCTTCGGACGGCTGCGCAGCCTGCCGATGACCTTTCTCGGTGCGATCGTCGTCGGCTGCCTGGAGAGCTATCTCACCGGGTATCTGCCACAGAACGAGTATCTGCCCGGACTGCGGCTGGCCGCGCCCGCGCTGCTGCTGCTCGTCGCGCTGCTGCTGTTCCCGCACGGACGGCTGCGCGGGCGCGATCGGCGGTTGAGCCCGGTGCCGTTGCCGAGCGTGCGTGGTTCGGCGGTGTTCGCGGTCGTCGTCGCGGTGGTCGGGCTCATGCTCGCCACCCTGCTCAGCGAAGCGGATCTGATCAGCTACGGCCTGATCTTCGCCTTCGGGGTGATCGCGTTGTCGTTCGTGCCCCTCGCCGGGTTCGCCGGCCAGATCTCGCTGTGCCAGTTGAGCATCGCCGGGATCGGCGCCGTTGCCTACGCGCATCTGGGCGCCGAAGGGCAGTGGTGGGCGCTGCTCGCCGCCATGGCGATCGCGGGCGTCGTCGGCGCGCTGATCGCCCTACCGGCGCTGCGGTTGTCCGGGGTCTACCTCGCGCTCGGCACGGCCGCGTTCGCGGTGGTGCTCGACCGCTGGATCTTCACCCTGCCCTCGTTCGAGGTGTTCGGGGTGCGGATCGCCCTGTTCGACCAGGGCTCGGTGGATCTGGTCGGCCCCAGCCTGTTCGGCACGCAACTGACCAGCACCGCGCAGATCACCGTTTTCGCGGCGATCGTGCTCGGGCTGGCCGGATTCGCGGTGGCGATGCTGCG
Source organism: Nocardia sp. NPDC058114 (assembly GCF_042884695.1). NCBI lineage: Bacteria > Bacillati > Actinomycetota > Actinomycetes > Mycobacteriales > Nocardiaceae > Nocardia > Nocardia sp. NPDC058114. Next base: position 115,271 of record NZ_JBHVTK010000002.1, read on the forward strand.
GCGCGGTCGGCTCGGCCGACGGTTGATCGCCCTGCGCGACAGCGAGGCCGCCTACGCCACCCTCGGCGGAAACCTGCTGGCGGCCAAGATGCTGGTGTTCTCGCTGTCGGCGGCGATCGCCGGACTCGGCGGGGCGCTCTACGGCATGCAGCTGCGGTCGGTGACCGCCGAGCAGTTCAGTTTCGTCGCGGGCCTGCCGATCTTCCTGATCGTGGTCATCGCCGGGCTGGGCGCGGTCGGCAGCGGATTGTTCACCGGCGCTGTCTATTCGGGCCCACTCAACGCGATTCCCGTGTTGTTCCCGGCGCTGACCAATCTCGTCCATGTCCTGCCCGCCCTGGGCGGTATCGCCTTCAGCGGCGGGTTCCTCGGCCAGGGCGCCCTGGCGCAGATCCGTCGCGAATGGGCCGCGGCACTGCGCGATCGGGTCGTCATGGCGGTGCTGCTCGGTGGGCTGGCGTTGCTGTGGGCGTTGCGACTGGGCGATGTCATCAACGGCTACGTGTTCACCGCGGGTGCGCTGATCGCGGCCATCGTGGTGCCGCGCTGGGCGAATCGGCGCCACCGTCCGCCCACACCGGCGCAGGTGCCAGTCGAATGGCTCGGCATCGATCAGGCGTGGACCACAGCAGACAAGGAGATGCTCGATCGTGGGATCGCTACTCGAAGTTGAGCAGGTCACGGTGACCTTCGGCGGTCACCGCGCCCTGGACAAGGCCGGGCTGAGCGCCGAGGCGGGCAAGGTGACCGGACTGATCGGCCCGAACGGCGCGGGCAAGAGCACCCTGTTCGACGTGATCTGCGGATTGCGGCGACCGGTGACCGGCCGGGTCACCATGAACGGCCGCGACGTCACCCGGCTCGGGCCCGCCCGTCGGGCCGGGCACGGGATGGCGCGGACCTTTCAGCGGCTGGAACTGTTCGGCCGCTTGAGCGTTCGCGACAACCTGCTCGTCGCCGCGGAACTCGGGCGCCACCGGCGCGACGCCGCCGGGATCGTCGACGGGCTCCTCGACCGACTCGGTCTGGACGAGGTCGCCGACACCGCCGCCGACGATCTGCCCACCGGCACCGGCCGACTGGTCGAGGTGGGCCGGGCAATGGCCGCCCGGCCCAGCGTGGTCCTGCTCGACGAGCCGGCCGCCGGCCTCGACCACACCGAAACCGAGCGGTTCGCCGCGCTGTTGCGGTCGCTGGCCGCCGACGGCGTCGCGGTACTGCTCGTCGAGCACGACATGGGCCTGGTCATGAATGTCTGCGACCAGCTCTATGTGCTCGACCTCGGCGCGATCATCAGTTCCGGGCCGCCCGAGGTGATCCGCCGTGACGCCGCCGTACTCGCCGCCTACCTGGGAGAAGGATGACCTCGTCACTGGAATTACACGGTGTCCGCGCGGCTTACGACGCGATCACGGTGCTGCACGGTGTCGACCTGCGGGTCGGCGCCGGCGAGGTGGTCGCCCTGCTCGGTCCCAACGGGGCGGGTAAGACCACCACCCTGCGGGTCGCGGCCGGGGTGCGTGCGGTCACCGCGGGCCGACTGGTTCTCGGTGGCCGAGACGTCACCGGGGCCGACCCCCGCGATCTGGCGGCCGCCGGGGTCTGCCTGATCCCCGAGGGCCGTGGCGTGTTCCCCAACCTGTCGGTTCGCGACAACCTGCTGATGATGACGTTCACCGGCAAGACCCATGCCGAGATCGAGGAGGTGGCGTTCAGCCGATTCCCGATTCTGGCCCAACGCGCCGACCAGATCGCGGGCACGATGTCGGGCGGCGAACAGCAGATGCTCGCGCTCGCCCGGGGATTGGCCACCGACCCCGCTGTGCTGCTGCTCGACGAACTGTCCATGGGCCTGGCCCCGCTGGTGGTCGAGCGGCTCTACGAACAGGTCGGTGAGATCGCCCGGCAAGGCGTGGCGGTGCTGGTCGTCGAGCAGTTCGCCGCCGCCGTCCTCGACATCGCCGACCACGCGGCCGTGCTGGTGCGCGGCCGCATCGAATACCAGGGGCCCGCCGACGGCGAACTCCGCCGCGAACTGGCCAACCTCTACCTAGGAAGTCACTGATGACCGAAACACGTGCCGACCGCTTCGCTCGCGAACTGGCCGAATTGAAGATCCCCGATCCCGCCGCGGGCCGGGGGAGTCTGTGGTTGCGCCTCGGCGCGACCGCGATGGTGGCGGGCCCGGCGCTCGCCGTGGTGGCCTACTTCCTGGCGCACAACACCTCCGATCCGCTGGCCCAGCGCGACGCACTGGCGCTCGCGCTGGTCGGGGTGGCGCTCAGTGTCGTCGGCGCCGCGCTGTTCGTCCGCTACTCGCTCACCGGTGTGCTGCGATTCTGGATGGCACGCCAGTCCTACGATCTGAACCAGCTCGGTGATCGTTTGTCGGAGAACCGAATTCAATTGGACGACGCCGCGTCCGTGGCGTGATGAGCGCCTGATCGAGATCGGGATCGCCCCCACATGAGGGCGATCCCGATCCAGGTCACACAGCGTAATACGGTCACACACAGCGTAATACGGTCACACACAGCGCAATTTGGTCACGCGCAGCGCAGTCCGGTCACACGCCGCGCGGGATGTCGAGGAATTGCGCGTCGATCGCGGTGTCGAGCGCACCCATGGTCGCGCCGAGTTCGGCGGCCAGCGTCCGCACCGTGGCGACGTCCTTGCGGAGGAACTCACCGACCGCGGCATGGAACGCGGCCACCGAACCCTTCGCCGCCACACTCGCGGCGGCGCGACTGGCTCCGCTGGCCTGCTGGAGCGCCGACAGTAGGGTCGCCTCGTCGACGCCGAGTTCGGCGGCCAGCTGCACGGCTTCGGTGATCAGGCCGAGCTGGGCCGCGAACAGCGCGTTGTTGACCAGCTTCACGCACTGGCCCGTACCGAGTGGACCCACCGCAAGCACCGGGTCCGCGTAACACCGCAGGACCGGAAGAGCGCGGGCGACGGCGTCTTCGGCGCCACCGGCGAACACGGTGAGGGTGCCCGCATCGATATCGGGCGGCCCACCGCTGACCGGCGCGTCGACCACCCCGAGATCGAAGGAATTGGCTTGCGCGGCAATGTCGTCGGCAGTTCGTGGGCTACCGGTGGTGTGCACGATGAGCACCGACCCGCCGGGCATGCTCGCCAGCAGCGGAGTATCGAGGCAGACCTCGCGGACCTGGGCGTCGCTGAACACGCAGACCACGACGGCGTCCACCCCGGTGCCGACCGCGGCGGTGAACGACACGGGCTCGGCGCCCAACTCGGTGATCCGTCGGCGCGCGTCGCCGGACCGACCGAGCGCGCGCACTTCGTGCCCCGCCGCGACGAGACGGCGCACCATCGGAGCGCCCATCCGCCCCACCCCGATGAAGCCGATCCGCAAGGCGGTCACCGCGGATGGCCGATGAGGCTCAGTGTCTCGTCGGCCGCGGTCAGCGCGACACCGGTCTCGGCGTCGGCCCCGGTGGCGAGTTCGGCGAGCAGCCCGACGTCCTTGCGCAGGGTGTGCCCGGCGTGCTCGCCGATCCGAGCCAGCGTGCCGGCCAGGATACGACCGAGGGCGAAGCTGTTCGCCGACCCGTTCGCGATCACCTCGCCGAGCTTGGCTTGGTCGACGCCGAGGTCGCGCCCGAGCGCCAGAGTGCTCGCCGCGGTCGCGAGATTCGCGGTGAACAGCAGATTGTTGAGCAGCTTGGTGACCTGGCCCGCCCCGGTATCGCCCAGGTGCACCACCGGATCGGCGTAGGTGCCGAACACCGGCCTGCACCGGTCGACCGCCTCGACCGGACCACCGGCCATGACGAGCAATCGCCCCTGGGCGACCGCGGGCGCACCGCCGCTGACCGCGGCGTCGATCAACGTAACGCCCTGTGCCGCAGCGGTTTCGGCGAGCTCGCGGCAGGTGTCGGGATGAACAGTGCTGTGCACGGCCACGATCGCGCCCGGCGCGAGTCCGCCGAGCACGCCGTCCTCGCCGGTCAGGACCTCACGGATGTCGGCGTCGTTGCCCACGCAGAGACAGACCAGGTCGCTGGCCTGGGCGAGGGCGCGCGGGGTGGGCGCGATCTCGGCCGCGGTCTCGGCGAACTGCTCGAGCGTGGCGGGTCTGCGTGCCCACAGGGTGGTCCGATACCCGGCCGCCACGATTCGCTGCGCCATCGGCGCACCCTGACTACCCAACCCGATGAATCCGATGCGCATCAGCGCACCTCCTATTCGACTATGCCGCTCACGCAGCAGGTTCGGGCTGCGGGCGCCAGAACAGCGCGAGCAGTCCCGTGGTCGACGCCACGCCGGCGCCGAGTGCGATGACGCCCCCGGCCCAGCCGGTGACAGTGATTCCGGCGGCATGATCGATCGACAGGCGACCCGGGCCGGTGAAGGCCAGCGCCAGTGCGACCACCGCCAGGACGAGTACGTACTCGTACCCCTCCTTGAAGACGAAGAATCCGTTCGCGCGGTGCGCGAGCAGCCCGGCGACGAGCATGACCGCGATCACCGCCGCGCAGGCCAACGGTGTGGCGAGGCCGAGGATCAGCAGCACGCCCGCCCCGATCTCGGCGACCACACTCGCCCACGCCTGCAAGACGCCGTTGCGCAGGCCGAGGCCGGCGAACCAGCGGGCCGTGCCCGCGATCCGCCCGCCACCGAGCCAGTGGTTGAGTCCGTGCGCGATCATCGTGGCGCCGACGACGAGCCGGATCAGAGTCGGCGCCACCTCGGTGACATCCATGGGTTCACCTCCTGAGCCACGACGGCGTGGCTCGGTCGAATCGGGTCAGTTGTCGCTGGTCAGCAGGAGGACACCACTCGGGGTCAGCCCGCCGCTGCTGGTCACCGCGACCCGCGCGCCCTCGACCTGGCGAGGGCCCGCCTCGCCGCGCAATTGGCTGACGGCCTCGTGCAACAGCCCCATACCGTGGGTGCGGCCGTGGGAGAGCTGGCCACCGTGGGTGTTGAGCGGGAGCAGCCCGTCGCGCGCGATGTTCTTGCCGCCGTCGAGGAAGTCCTTGGCCTCGCCGATCCCGCAGAAGCCGAGGGCCTCGATCCAGGACAGGCAGTTGAAGGTGAATCCGTCGTAGAGTTCGGCGACGTCGACATCGGTGGGGCGCAGCGAGGTACGCGACCACAGATGCGCGGCCTGGCCCAGGACCTGTGGTTCATGGGTCAGGGTGCTCTGGTCCCATTCGATCCGTTCGAGGATCTGGGTACCGACCGCGGCGACCCGCACCGGTGGCTTCGCCAGATCCGGGGTGGTGTCGATCGCCGAGACCAGCACGGCGACCGCGCCGTCGCAGGGGACATCGCAGTCGTAGAGGCCGAACGGGGTGGTGACCGGCCTGGCGTCGAGGTACTCCGGCATCGTCAGGGGTTCGCGATAGACCGCCGTCGGATTCAGCTCGGCGTTGGCGCGCTGGTTCAGCGCGATCCAGCCGAGCGTTTCCCTGGTGGTGCCGTAGCGATGGAAATGCCGTTGGGCGTTCTGCGCCAACGTATGCGCGGCCGAGGTGGCGCCGAAGGGCATCATCCAACTGGTGGTCCGGCCGCCCGTCGGCGTGATCTTGCCGGTGCGCATGAGTTCGTTGTACGTCGCCTCCCAGACGGTGCGGAAGCACAGGACGTGCCTGGCCAACCCGCCGGCGACGGCCAGCATTGCCGCGATCACCGACCCGCCGGGACCGAAGGTCTCGAAACCGCCGTTGTACCAGGTCGGCCGCAGACCCAGCGCGGCCTCGAGCGCGGTCACCCCGCCCTCGCCGAAACCACCGACATTGCCGCCGCCGGGATAGGTCGACAAGCCGTCGATGTCGGCCATGGTGAGCCCGGCATCGGCGACCGCGCGCTCGCAGGCCGCGATCGTCAGCGACAGCGGCGAAACCATCAGCCGCCGACCGATATCCGACATCCCGATCCCGGTGATGGCGACCTTGTCCTCGAACTTGTCCCGGCCGATCATCGGCCGCACGTGCTCGCCGAACCGGTGCGGTTCGATCTCGTCGGCGGGCAGCGGCGCGGGTTCGGGCTGTTCGGCGGTCGGCCGGAACAGCGGCAACCACACATCCGCGTCCTGTTCGAACACGACCTCCATCCGCATCCCCAGCACGAGGTCGGCCGGGTCACAGCCCACCACATTGGTGGTCAGGCGAACCCGGGGATCCTCCTCGACCGCGACCTGGGCCACGACATACGGCGCGGGTAGCCCCGGCACGCTGAACCGCTGGTTGACGGTGAAGCCGACCAGGGTGGCGAAGCCGGAGACCTCCCGGACCCCGAGGGTGTGCCCGTGGCAGTACCGGCACACCGGTTGCGGTGGATGGATCAGGGCCGCGCAAGAACCGCACTCCTGGATCCGCAGGCGCCCGTCGGCGCCCGCGGTCCAGAAGAACTCGTTCTCCGCGGTCACCTGGGGCAGGGGCCGCCCCGATGGCTCGGCCATCTCGTTCCTCACCGATGGCTGGGCCATCTTGTTGTTCACCGATGGCTCGGCCATCGCGTTGCTCACTAGGTACTGGCGTCGCGCTGGGCTGTGACGGGTGCCGCGAGTTGCTGTTCGTCACAGATCGTCTGGAGTTTCGCCAGCGTCTCCTCGAGTCCGGCTCCCAGCCGCACGCCCGGAGTGAACGTCGCCGGGAGGTGCCGCATGCCCTGGATGACCCCGATGGTGTCGTAGTGCACCGCGGTCTCGGGATCACAGCGGTAGTCCGGCATCCGGTCCAGCACGGCGAGCAGCATGCGCTTGAACACGGTCCGCGCCACGTTCGATCCGATGCACCGGTGGATGCCGAGCCCGAAGCTGTAGTGCCGGTTGCGCCGTCGGTCCAGGATGACCTCGTTCGGGTCGTCGAAGACCGCCGGATCCCGATTGGCCATCGCCCACGACAGCCACACCCGATCGCCTTCCTTGAACTGGGTGCCGACGACCTCGCAATCCTCGGCCATCGTGCGCCCGTCACCCGGTGCCGGCGTGTAGTAGCGCAGGAATTCCTCGGTGGCGGAATCGAGGAGATCATCGCGCTCGCGGCTCAGTGTCTCGCGCTGGTCCGGGTTCTCCGAGAGCCATTCCAGGGCGTGCGCGGTGAGCGCGGTCGTGGTGTCGAAGCCGCCGCCGATGAGCAGGCCGAGCATGCCCAGCATTTCCATATCGGGGAGCGGCTCGCCGTTCATCGTCGCGTTGTTGATCGCGTTGATCAGGCCGGGCCGGGGGTTCTCCCTGATCTCGAACAGATTCTGCAGCAGATCGATGCCCATCGTCCGATGCATTTCCGCGACTCGCGGATACTCCGGCGAATCCGGCGGTGTGTACACCGACGCGTGCGCGGGCTCGTTGTAGATCGTCCATTTGGCGAGCGGGATACCCAGCATGCCCAGGGTCAGCACCGCGGGCACGATATTGGCCAGTTCGTCGACGAAATCGATCCGCCCCGACTCGATCTTCTCGTCGATCGCGGCGCGCACGATCTCGTCGATGAACGGGATCCAGCGGGCCACGGCGGCGGGGGAGAGGTACGGATTCAGCGCCGCGCGCACCTCGCGATGCTCGGGCTCGTCCATTTCCAGAATGCCGCCCCGAACACCGCTCGCCCGTGGGGCTTTCGGGATGGAGATGCCCTTGTAGCCGCGCCGGACCCCGGCCGTGTCGTGGTCGTTGGAGATGTGCGGGCAGCGCGCGAGTTCGAAGACCTCACGGTTGCCCGCCGCGACCCAGTGCCCGTCGTGGGTGTCGGTCCAGGCGATCGGGCACTGCTCATGCATGGATTCGGTGGTCGCGACGAATTGGTCCCGATATTCGGGGGTCATTCTGTCGAACGAGAAATTCGGTTTCTTACGTGTGTCGTCGGTCGCCACGTCGTCGACGCTCATGGCGGTGTCCTCTCAGGAAATATCGATGGCGCGTTCCGGGCAGGAGTGCGCTGCTTCGCGCACCTGCTCCTCCTCGTCGGGCGCGACGGTCTCACTGACCGGCGACGAATGACCGTCGAAGTCGCTCAGCTCGAATGATCGGGGAGCGGTCATCGCGCACAGCGTGTGGCCTTGGCAGCGCGTTGAATCGACTCGAACCTTCACGGCGGGAATTCCTTTCAGGCGTGGTAGTCGTACCACTTCAGGTATCCGCCCGCGTCCACCCGCAATTGGCTGCCGGTGACGAAACGGGACTCGTCGGATGCCAGGAACAGCACCGCGTCGCTGATGTCCTCGGGCTCGACATACGGAACCGGCATGGCCTGCATGGTGTGGAAGGCCGGTTCGGCGTCCGCGCGGGTCGGATTCTCGAGATCGGGCCGGAACGAGCGGTACATCGGCTCGCTCTGCAACATCGGGGTATTGCAGTTGGTGGGGTGGATAACGTTGGCGCGGATCTTTTTCGGCGCGATGTGGGTGGCGAGTTCGTGCACCACCATCGACAGCGCGCGCTTGGCGACCATGTACGCGACGCCGCCGGGATCCTTGCCGGGCTGGTCCACCTTGGTGGTGTCCATCAGCGCGGCCAGCGACCCGGTGGCGATGATCGACGCGCCGGCCTGCAGATGCGGCAGCGCGGCGTGGATGGCGTTGAGCACGCCGACCAGGTTGGTGTCGAGCACATCGGTCCAGGCCTGCCACTGCGGCTCGCCCTTCATCCCGGCGATCCCGGCCTGGGCTACGACGATGTCGAGGCGGCCCAGTTCCTGTACTCCGTGCGCGACCGCGTCACGCATCTGCGCGGCATCGCGCACATCGGCCTGGACGGTGACGATGCGCCGCCCGGACTTCTCGACCAGTCGCGCCGTTTCGTCCAGATCCTCGGGACGCGACAGCGGGTACTGGATGGTGTCGATGTCCTGACAGATATCGACGGCGATGATGTCGGCGCCCTCGGCGGCCAGACGCACCGCATGACTGCGGCCCTGGCCGCGAGCGGCTCCGGTGATAAAGGCGACCTTGCCCTCGACACGTCCCACGGGAATTCCTTTCGGTGTGTGCGGTGCCCACCGGAAGGCGGTGAGCCCGTTGTCTGGATTGGTACGACTAGGTGTTACGGCCGCCGTTGACCCCGAGGATCTGCCCGGTGATGTACCCGGCGCTCTCGGAGATCAGGAACGCGCACGCCGCGGCGATGTCCTCGGGTTGGCCCACTCGCCGCACAGGGGTGCGCTGGATGTGGTCGTCGATCGTGCCGCCGAGCAGCTTGGCCGCCTCCGCCTTGCGCAGCATCGGGGTGTCGATGAAGCCGGGCGGGACGGCGTTGACGGTGATCCCGGCCGGACCGAGTTCGAGCGCCAGCGATTTCGTCAGCCCGTTCACCGCGGACTTGGCCGCGACGTAGTGCGCCATGAAGGGCTGACCCGAATGTGTGCTCGACGAGGAGATGTTCACGATGCGACCCCACCCGGCCTCGAGCATGTCGGGCAGCACCGCCTGAACGCAGTGGTAGACGCCGTTGAGGTTGACGTCGATCACCCGCTGCCACTGCGCGAAGTCGATTTTGGAGAAGCGCCCCGTACCGTCCAGGCCCGCGGCGTTCACCAGGATCGTCACGGGACCGAGCTGGGTGCGGATCGCGGCGAAGGCCGCGCCCACCTGCTCGGGGTCGGAAACGTCGGCGGTGTGGGCGAATTCGGTATCGGTCGGGCGCAGATCGAGCGTCGCCACGTGATACCCGTCGGCCTGGAGCCGTTGTGCGACAGCGAGACCGATACCGGAGCCGCCGCCGGTGACCACCGCGGTTTTCACGCCCAGGCCTCCTCGCCCGCGAGGGTGGTCCGGTGCAGTTCGCGTTCGGAGGACGCCTGGTAGGGCAGCGCCCGGTGCAGGATGCCGGTGTTGTCCCAGATCACCAGGTCGCCGACGGTCCAGTCGTGGGTGTAGCCGAAGCGATCCTGCGTCGACCAGGCAAGCAGCTCGTCGAGCAGCGCCCGGCTTTCCGCGGGATCCATGCCGACGATGTGATCGGCGGTGGCGCCGATCACCAGGGATTTGCGGCCGTCCGCGCGCTCCCAGACCAGGGCCGTCTCGTGGCTCGGCTGGGTACGCCAGTCCGCGACCTGTTCAGGAGTCGGCTCCGGATGCACCAGCCGCTGGGACGCCTCGAAGCTGTGCACCACACGCAGACCTTCGTAGCGCTTGCGGTCGGCTTCGGGGAGGTTCTCGTAGGCGGCGTAGGTGCTGGCGAACTGGGTGCCGCCACCCTCCATGGCGACGTGGCGGGCCGTGAGCACGGTGGCCTTGGCCGGCACCTCGTTGGTGGTGTCGTCGATGTGCCAGAAGAACGTGCCCTCGAGGTACTTGGCGGCCCGGTTCTTCGCGGGATCGAGGGTGATCGTGAAGATCTCCCGGCCGCCGGGTGCCAACACCGTGCCCAGCTCGCGGCAGAACGCGAGTTGAGCGTCGTCATCGAGGTGCAGACCGCGCACGACCAGCACACCGCGCCATTTCAGTGCTTCGAGGCACCGGCTGACCACCGTGTCGTCGTGCAGATCGGCGACGCCGGTGACTTCCACCCCGATCGCGGGACGCAGCGCTGTAGTGTGGATCACAAGAATCTCCCTTCCAGTTGCGAGAACCGTACTCTCGCTGAGGTTTCCTCCGCAAGGGCTGATGTCCGCTTTTCGGCAAACGGGCCGCCGGTGATCGCGGTGTCGGTCGCGGCATTCGGCTGATGCGAGCCCTTACATATGGATATATTGTTCTCTAGAAGAGAGAATCACATTTCCAACGCTCAGCGAGGAGACGGGATGTCATCCCAGGACACGGACTCGATCGGCGCGTCCGCGCCGACCACGGCAGTCACGAAGCGGTTGCTGATAGACGGACAGCTGGTCGAGGCGGAACAGACCTTCGCCTCGCTCAATCCCGCGACCGGCGAGGTGTACGGCTACGCGCCCGAAGCCACGCTCGAACAGACCGAGGCGGCCATCGCCGCCGCCCGTCGAGCCTTCGACACGACCAGCTGGTCGACCGACGCGGCGTTGCGGGCTCGCTGCCTGGACCAGCTCCATCGGGCACTGCTCGACAACGTGGAGGACCTGCGCGAGCTCACCATCGCCGAGGTCGGCGCCACCCGGCGGCTCACCCACGGCAACCAGCTCGACTTCCCGATCGAGATCGCTCGCTTCTACGCCGACCTGCTGCCCGAGTACTCGTTGACCGAGGAACTGAGCGAGCTCGAGATCCGCGGGGAGCGCCACCGGCGCTGGATCGAGAAGGAAGCCGCCGGTGTCGTTTCGGCGATCGTGGCCTACAACTACCCGCATCAGCTTGCCCTGGCCAAGCTCATGCCCGCCCTGGCGGCGGGCTGCACGGTGGTGCTCAAAGCCGCCCCCGATACCCCGCTGGCCACGCTCGCCCTCGGTGAGCTGATCGCCGAGCACACCGATATCCCGCCCGGCGTGGTGAATGTGTTGTCCGCCGCCGACGTCGAGATCGGCAAGCTGATGACCACGCACCCCGACGTGGACCTGATCACCTTCACCGGCTCCACTCCGGTCGGGCGCCAGATCATGGCGGCGGCGAGCGAATCGCTCAAGCGGGTCTTCCTCGAGCTGGGCGGCAAATCCGCCATGGTCCTGCTCGACGACGCCGACTTCGCCACCACGGCGGTGTTCGCCGCGTTCACCATCTGCACCCATGCGGGACAGGGCTGCGCGCTCACCTCCCGGCTGCTCGTGCCACGCGCGCGCCACGACGAGATCGTCGAGCTGGTCGCCACCAATCTGGGCTGGGTGAGCAGCGGGGATCCCAGTGACCCGAAAACCTATATGGGACCGCTGATCAGCGCCAAGCAGCGCGACAAGGTGCACGGCCTGGTCGAGCGCGCGGTCGCCGCCGGAGCCACGTTGGTCACCGGCGGTACGAAGGTCGATCCGGGCTTCTTCTACGCGCCTACCCTGCTCGCCGGCGTCGATCCCGACAGCGAGATCGCGCAGGAGGAGGTCTTCGGCCCGGTGCTCGTCGTGATCCCCTACGACGATGACGACGACGCGGTGCGCATCGCCAACAATTCGATCTACGGCCTGTCCGGTGCGGTGTTCAGCGCCGATACCGAGCGCGCGCTCGGGATCGCCCGGCGTATCCGCAGCGGAACGTTCAGCATCAACGGCGGTAACTACTTCCAGCCGGACGCTCCCTTCGGTGGATTCAAGCAGTCGGGGATCGGCAGGGAAAGCGGTGTCGCCGGGCTGGAGGAATTCCTCGAGAGCAAGACCTACGCCGCGGTCGTCGGGTTGAGCGACGCGTCGGGCGGTGCCCAGTAGTGGGGCCGCTGGAGGGAATTCGCGTCCTCGAGGTCGCGATGTACGGTTTCGTGCCGTCGGCGGGCGCGGTCCTGGCCGACTGGGGCGCCGATGTTGTCAAGGTCGAACACGCGGTCACTGGCGATCCGCAACGCGGCCTCAGACAAATCGGCCGGATGCGGGTCGAAGGTGACCCCAATCCCAATGTCGAACATGCCAATCGGGGCAAGCGCAGCATCGGCGTGGACATGTCGGTGCCCGAGGGGCGCGCGGTGATCCACGACCTCGCCCGCGAGGCCGACGTGTTCCTCACCAGCTTCCTGCCGCAGGCGCGCACCAAATTCGGGATCGACGTGGACGACATCCGCGCGGTGAACCCGAAGATCGTCTACGCGCGCGGCAGTGCGCTCGGCCCGCGCGGCGCGGAATCGGACAAGGGCGGGTTCGACATGACCGCCTTCTGGTGCCGCGGCTCGGTCGCCGCCACCATCACCCCGCCGGGCACCGAGGGCATGGTCTCGCCCCCGGGGCCCGCCTTCGGCGACACCATCTCGGGGACGAACCTCGCGGGTGGGATCGCGGCGGCGCTGCTCAAACGGGAACGCACCGGCGAACCGTCGGTGGTCGATGTCTCGCTGCTCGGGAGCGGGCTGTGGGCGATGGGCCACACCATCGCGCTCTCGGCCCATCTCGGTGAGCCGATGGTGGCGCCGGTACCGGGCGCCCATGGCGCGCCGACCAATCCGCTCTCGGGTCTGTACGCCACGGCCGATGGCCGCTACCTGTCGCTGGTGATGTTGCAGCCGGTGAAGTTCTGGGCCGACGTGTGTCGCCACATCGACCGTCCCGAACTCGCGACCGACCCCCGTTTCGGGACCTCGGCCGACATCGCGGCCAATACCCAGGAGGCCGTGGCGATCCTGCGCGAGGCGTTCGCGAGCCGGACCCTCGCCGAATGGACCGAGCGCCTGGGAACGCTGTCGGGGCCCTGGGCACCGGTCCAGGACAGCCTGCAGGTCGGCTCGGACCCGCAGATCAGGGCCAACGAGTACCTGATTCGCGCTGGTGAGCTCGAATTGGTCGCCAATCCGGTGCAATTCGACGTCACCGCGCCCGAACTGGCGCCCGGCCCCGAGTTCGCCGCCCAGACCGAGGAGATCCTCCTGGGCCTCGGTCTGGACTGGGAGCGGGTCATCGCCCTCAAAACCGCGGGCGCGATCACCTGAGATCTGCCCACGATCATGAAAAGCTCCGGCGGGCACCCACAGTGGGTGCCCGCCGGAGCTTTTCTGTTCGGCCCGGCAGTGTCGCGGACGCCATCCGCTCCGAGCCATCGCGACAGCGAGCGGCCCGCCTCGGGTAGGTGCCACCGAGGCGGGCCGCTCGTCTTCCGTTGTGTGCGCGCCGATTCGATCAGCGGCCGCGTTCGACCTGATCGAACGGCAATCCTCGATCGGCGGCGGCTTCCCGGGGCATCCCGAGGACCCGCTCGCTGATCTGGTTGAGGGCCATCTCGGTGCTGCCGCCCGCCAGGCTCCACGCCTGGCGCATCAGGTAATCCTGTCCGGCTTGGCCGGTCGCGGCATCGTCGGCGTCGCAACCCGTCGCGGCGGCGGCCCCGGCGATCCGCACCGCCATATCCGCTTGCAGCCACGAATTCCGGGCGCTGAACAACCGGACCATCGATCCGGCCGCGGGTACGAACTCACCCGCCGCGATACCGCGGGTGATGTGGCCGATCAGCTGATCGTGCACCATGTTCAGCGCCCGCGCCTCACCGAGATCCTCCCTGACCCGCGGGTCATCCAATTGCCCGGTCCGCCTGGCCGATTCGATGAGACCGGAGATATCACGCCCACTGTGGGTCTGGATTCCGCTGGAGTAGGGCGACGCGCCCCCGACGGCGCTGCGCTCATGGAACAACTGCCGATTCGTGGTCTCCCAGCCGCCGTCGACCTCGCCGAGCACCGCCTCCGCGGGCAGCACGACATCGTCGAAGAACTCCTGGCAGAACTCCCGAGACCCGTCGACCTGGGTGATGCGCTGGATAGTGACACCGGGCGCGCGCACCGGAACCAGGAACATGGTGAGCCCGGCGTGTTTGGGCACCGACCAATCGGTGCGGGCCAGGCACAGCCCGTAGTCGGCGGCGTACGCGCCCGAGCTCCAGATCTTGGCGCCGTTGAGCACCCAGGAATCGCCCCGGCGCTCGGCGCGGGTGGTGAGCCCGGCCAGGTCCGAGCCGCCGCGCGGTTCGGACAGGAACTGCACGAGCAGTTCCTCACCGCGCAGCACCGCCGAGAGGTGGGTGCGCTTCTGTTCCTCGGTGCCCTTGTCCAGAATCGTCGGCGCGCAGACGGTCAGGGTCGGGATATTGAGCGCCAGCGGCATCTCGTAGGCGCGCGACTCCTCGCTGAACACCCGCTGGTGCTCGGGTGTCAGGCCCAGCCCGCCGTACTCCTTCGGAAAGCAGATGCCGGCGAAGCCGCCGTCGTAGAGGATGCGCTGCAGCTGTTTGGCGCGCTGCCAGGATTCCTCGGACTTGCTGGTTTCCCCGTGCTGATTGGGCGGTGCGGGCTCGAGGTTGTCCGACAGCCAACGTCGGGCGCGGAGGCGGAATTCGTCGACGGGCTCCAGCTCGGTGGTGCTCGGTTCGGTCATGCGACCTTCCTGTCCAGGAGATCGGTGAGGCGACGGCGATGCTCCTCCGGCGTCCCGTACAGCGCGCGCCCGAGGGTGACCCGCCGCAGATACAGATGCATATCGTGTTCCCATGTCACCCCGATGCCGCCGTGGATCTGCACGCAGTCCTGGAGCAGGCCGGGGGCGACGGCCCCGATATAGGACTTCGCGACGCTGACCGCCTCGGCGGTTCTGGTCGGGTCGCCGTGGAACGCGTTGGCCGCGGCCCAGGCGGTGGCACGGCAGGCCTCGAGCGAGGTCTTGTGTTCGGCCGCACGATGTTTGAGCGCCTGATAGGACGCCAGCTGCCGGCCGAAGGTGTAGCGGTCGAACATCCACCGCACGGTGAGTTCGAAAGCGTGCTCGGCCGCGCCGGTCGACTCCGCGGCGGTGAGCGCCGCGGCGACCTGCACCTGGGTCTCCAGCGCGGCGGCGGTCTCGCCGGGATAGCGCTGAACGACGGCGTCCTCGCCGACCACGACATCGACCAAGGAGACTTTCGCGGTGCGGCGAACGAGGTCGAGTGTCCAGGTCGGGGTGACGGTGACGCCCGGTGCGTCGGCGGCGATCAGCACCTGGACCGGCCCCTGGGGACCGCGCGCGGAAACGAGCAGCACGTCCGCTTGATCGCCGCACTCCACCCGATCCTTGACGCCGGAGATCCGGAAACCGGTGCCCTCTGGCACCGCGACGGTATCCACCGCCGCGGGCCCCAACCCGTATCCGGGCTCGTAATGGGCCCAGGCGGCGATGGTTTCGCCACTGAGCACCGCGGCGAGCAGGTCCGCGAAGCGGTTCTGCTCCCTGACCAGTGAGGTCAGCACGGCACTGGTGGTGATGAGCGGGCCGGGCGCGCAGGCGCGCCCGAACTCTGTCGCGACGAGGGCGAGGTCGGCCATCGGCACCGCCGAGACCGATCCGCCGCCGAGCCGCTCCGGGACCAGCGGTGCGGTCCAGCCGAGTTCGGCGCCCTGGCGCCACCATGCGCGGTCGAACCCGACGCCGGACGCGGCGAGGCCGCGCACGACGTCGAGCGGAACGGACTTGGCGAGGAATTCGCGCGTGGTCGAGCGGAACAGCCGCTGGTCGT
Source organism: Nocardia sp. NPDC058114 (assembly GCF_042884695.1). Classification (NCBI taxonomy): domain Bacteria; kingdom Bacillati; phylum Actinomycetota; class Actinomycetes; order Mycobacteriales; family Nocardiaceae; genus Nocardia; species Nocardia sp. NPDC058114. Next base: position 131,249 of record NZ_JBHVTK010000002.1, read on the forward strand.
CGGAGAGCTCGAAGTCCATCAGAGTGATTCCCAGACAGTCACTTTCATGGCTGCCGGGTCGATGGCCGGGCTGAGCGTGAAACGCCCGTCGGCGGAGCGAACCTTGATCTCCTTCAGTACCGCACCGGCATCGCCGTCGATGAGGTAGTCGGCCTGATAGGTGAATTCCGGGGCCTGTCCGCCGACCGGTTGGGCGCGGAATCGGGTGCACGACTCGACGCCGGGGATCGACAGCATGTCGGGAATGTGCACCTCGGTGTACCAGGTGTTGTATTCCTCGTCCATGCCCGCGCGGGGACTGGAGAAAACGATCAAATGCATGGCAATGCCCTTCGGTTGTTCGAGTGATCAGCTGATGTGCTGGGCGGCGTAGCGCTCGGCCCATTCCGCGCGCGGCCGGATGGTCAGGTCGACATCGCGTGCCTTGTCCCGCAGTGCCGCGACTGTCGCGTCCTCGCGGGAAATGTGGGTGAAGGGATCCCAGTTGAGGAATCGGCAGGCATTCTGCCAGGTGATCTGATGGATGTCGCTGTCGTCGGCGCCGGCGCTGTTGAGTTCCTCGAGCACGAATTCGGGCGCATCGGGGAACAGCGAGTCCGAGTGCGGGTAGTCGCATTCCCACGCGATGATGTCGATCCCGATCTCGTGTCGCATCTTGAGCGAGTTGCGGTCGGTGACATAGCAGGCCATCACGTGCTCGCGGAACACGTCGCTCGGCATCCGGCCGCCGAAGTCGCGGCGCAGCCACTTCTGATTGGTGTAATGGCGGTCGGAGCGGTCGAGGTAGAACGGAATCCACCCGATCCCACCCTCGGACAGGGCGACCTTGAGGCCGGGATAGGTGCGCAGCGCCGGTCCCCACAGCAGGTCCTGGATGGCGATCTGCGACACCGTCGGCGCGAGGCACATGAGATTGTCGATCGGCGCGTTCGGCGCCAGGCGAAGCGCCCCGAAACCCTGCCCGATGTGCAGGTTCATCACGAGTCCGGTATCGGCGAGCGCCGCCCACACCGGACCCCAGTACTCGCCGTCGTGGTAGGAGGGCAGCCCGTCGATGTGCGGCAGTTCCGGCATCGTCACGCCACGGAACCCCTTGGCCGCGACCCGGTTGATCTCGGCGACGGCCAACGCGGGATCCCACAGCGGCAGAATCGCGTTCGGGATGAACCGGCCGGGGTAGGCGGCGCACCACTCGTCGATGTGCCAGTTGTTGTAGGCCGAGATCACCGCGATGGTGATCTCGTCCTTGAACTGGCTCAGATGCCCGGCGCTGAATCCGGCGAAGGTCGGAAAGCACATCGAGGACAGGATGCCGTTGGCATTCATGTCCGCCACCCGGCTGTGGATGTCGTAGACCCCCGGCCGCATCTCGGCGTAGCGGGCCGGATTCTTGTCCCACTCTTCCTTCGGCCACCCCACTACCGCGTTCAAACCGGTGACGCCCACCGGTTTACCCCGATAGACCCACTGATCGACGCCCTGGTCGTTGGTGATCAGTTTCGGGATGTACTCGGCGTGCTTGCTGGGCGTGTGCCGGGCGAACATATCGGCCGGCTCGACCACATGGTCGTCGATGCTGACCAGGATCATGTCAGAGAAGTTCATGGAGGATTCCTCGAAGTCAGGCGAATTCGGTTAACGCAGTTGGTCTTTCATGACCTTGCCGGTGGCGTTGAGCGGTAGCTCGTCGAGGAACCGCACGGATCGGGGCGCCTTGTAGCCGGCCATTCGATCGCGGGCCCACGACACCAGTTCCGCCTCCGATACCGGGCCCTTCGCGACCACGAAGGCGCGGCCGACCTGCCCGAGCCGTTCATCGGGCACACCGACGACAGCGACCTGGGCCACGGCGGGGTGCTCGAGCAGAAACGCCTCGACCTCGGCCGGATAGGCATTGAAGCCGCCGACGATGTACATGTCCTTCTTGCGCCCGTTGATCCGCAGGCGACCGTCCAGGTCGAGGCTGCCGAGATCGCCGGTGTGCAGCCATCCGTCGGCATCGATGACCGCCGTCGTCGCGTCCGGATCGTCGAAGTAGCCCTGCATGACGGAGTAACCGCGCACCAGCACCTCGTCGTCCTCGGCGATGCGCACTTCCACACCGTCACAAGGGGTTCCGACGGTGGTCGCGACTTGCTCGAAGGTATCGCCGGGCCGCGACGCTGTCGCGGTTCCGGCTTCGGTGAGCCCGTAGCCGGTCATGATCGACTGGAACGGCAGCTCGGTCTTGACCCGCCGGATCAGTTCGACCGGGATGTCGGCGGCCCCGGTGACCGCGGCCCGCAGCGACGACAGATCCCGGGTCGCGGGCGCGTCGAGCAGGGCGTGATACAGGGTGGGTGGGCCGGGCAGCATCGTCACCCGTTCACGTTCGACGAGCTCGAGCACCTGTTCGACGTCGAACACCGGCACCGGCAGCATCGTGGCGCCGCGGATGAGCGAGCTGATCAACCCCGCCTTGTAGCCGAAGGTGTGGAAGAACGGGTTGACCATCAGGTAGCGGTCGCCCTCGCGCAGATCGGCCAGATCGCACCATTCCGCGTACAGCCGCAGGGTCTGGCGGTGATTCATCATCACGCCCTTGGGTCGACCGGTGGTGCCCGAGGTGTAGATGATGTCGGCGATGTCGGTGCCGTTGACCGCCCGTTCGAAAGGCTCGCCGTCGGCGAGAAAATCCGATTTCAGGTCGATCACCGGCACGCCCTGCGGGCCGGTGTAGTCCGTCCCGAGGAAGCCCTGCTGCACCAACAGCAGCTTGGCGCCGCTGCGCCGCACGACGTCGGCGGCTTCCTCGGCTTTGAATCGGGTGTTGATCGGGACCAGCACGCCGCCCGCGGTGACCAGCCCGAACGCGGCGATGATCCACTCGGCCGAGTTGGGCGCCCAGATCGCCGCCCGATCGCCGCGCTCGATGCCCGCCGCCGCGAAAGCGCCCGCGGCCTTGCGCACTCGGTGGGCGAGATCGATGAAGCTCAACCGCTGTGGTCCGTCGACGATCGCTTCGGCAGTGCCGAAGCGATCGGCGGCGCTCAGGACCATCTGCGGGATGGTCTGCCAGGTCATACCTTCAGCAGCCTCGCGAGATTGCCGCCCATGATCTTGGCCTGATGTTCCAGGCTCAGATCCTTGATCTCGTGGATGTAGCGTGCCGGTTCGGCCAGGCCCTCCGGGTGCGGGTAGTCCGAACCGAACAGGACGTTGTCCACCCCGAGCAGGTCGGCGATCCCGCCGAGGTCCTCCTCCCAGAACGGGCTGACGAAGATGCTGCGCTTGACCGCCTCGACCGGATCCTGATGGCCGAAGCCCTCCGGCGCCTTCTTGGCGACGTCGGCGAGGTTCTCCAGCAGCGGCGCCAGCCACGACGCGCCGTTCTCGATGACCGCGACCTTGAGTTCGGGGAAGCGGAACAGCGCGCCGTGGCACACCCACGAGGCCACCGCGTCCTGGATCGGACGCCATTCGGTGGTCATCCGGAAGGTGTTGGTCTGGAACGGCAGCATCTCCAGGCTGGAGCCCTCCCACTCGGCGTTGTGCCGCGAGTAGCCGCTGTCGGAGGAGTGCATGGTGACGAGGATGTCGTGCTCGACCACCCGCTTCCAGAACGGGTCGAACTCCGGCAGCGCGAACGAGCGAAGCCCGCGCAGACCGGGGACCGGGGCCGGGCGCACCAGAATCGCCTTGGCGCCGTGCTCGACGCACCAGTCGAGCTCCTCGATCGCCTTCTCGACGATCGGCAAGCTCACCACCGGCACGGTGAAGATGCGGTCCTTGTAGACGAAATTGCCGTCTTCGCCCCAGGTTTCGAGCAGCCACCGGTTCAGCGAATGGATCACCGCGTGGATGAGATCGGGATGGTGGCGCATCCGCTCCTCGACGAGGCTGGCCAGCGTGGGGAACATCAGCGAGCGGTTGAGCTGCAGCTCGTTCATGAGCTCCAGGCGCGCGCCCGGCTCGCGGAACGCCGGGATCGACTTCATCGACTTGCCGAAGATCTCCCGGCGGCTCTTACCCTCGGGGTTGCCGTTCTTGAAGTAGTCCTCCATGGCGCCGGGACGGGCGACGACCTCGAAGGTGGGGTTGGGAATGTATTCGCTGATCTGGCCGAGGACCGCGATCTTGGTGCGCCCGTTGATCTCGACGTACTTGATGGTCCCCTCGTACTCGGCAGGGAGGAACTTGGTCAGCGCCTCCTTGGTTTCGTAGAGGTGATTGTCCGCGTCGAACAACTGATACGGCAGATCCAGCTGCGTCATGAGAGCCTCCTTGTTGGTTAGTGAGAATCATATTCTCACAAGATGCGCATGGCAATATTCAGTCGCTACATTTGCGTCCAGACGGCCTTGGTCTGCAGGTAGGCCTCCAGGCCCGCCTTGCCGGACTCGTAGCCCCAGCCCGACTGCTTGTATCCGCCGAAGGGCATGGAGTGGTCGAAGACCATCTGGCAGTTCAGCGAGATGGTTCCGGCCTGCAGTTGTTTGGCCAGCCGGTGGCCACGGCCGATGTCCTTGGTCCAGACGGTGGCGGCCAGACCGTAGGAGCTGTCGTTGGCCATCGCGACGACCTCCTCTTCGGTGTCGAAGGGCAGGACCGTGACGATCGGGCCGAAGATCTCCTCGCGGTAGAGGCGGCTGGTGGCGGGGTCGACATTGGTGGCCACGGTGGGGTGCACGAAGTACCCGGTTCGATCGAGACGCTGACCGCCTGCCACGAACTCGATGCCCTCGGATTTGCCCTGATCGACATAACCCAACACCCGGGTGAGCTGCTTGGCGCTGATCAGCGGGCCGGCCATGGTGCCCTCTTCCCTGGGCCCACCCATCTTCATGTTGTCGGCCAGGTTCGCGATGCCCGCCACGACCTTGTCGTAGGAGCCGCGTTGCACGAAGACGCGCGAACCGCACACACACGCCTGACCCGAATGCACGAAGGCGCCGAAGCCGGCCATCATGATCGCCATATCGAGATCGGCGTCGTCGAAGATCAGCACCGGCGATTTGCCGCCGAGTTCGAGGGTGATCTTGTTGAGGTTGCTCGCCGCCGAGGCCGCCACGATCGCCCTGCCGACCTCGGTGGAGCCGGTGAAGGCGACCTTGTCCACGTCCGGGTGTGCGGTGATCGCCGCGCCGGTGGTGTGTCCGTAGCCGTTGACCAGATTGACCACGCCCTCCGGTACGCCGGCCTGGGCCAGGAGCCGGTCGAGTACCAGCGCCGAAAGCGGAGTCTCCTCGGCGGGTTTCACCACGCTGCTGCACCCGGCCGCGAGGGAGGGGGCGACCTTGGCGCAGTAGTTGAAGACCGGCCCGTTCCACGGGAAGATCAGCCCCACGACATCGTAGGGCTCCTTGAGGGTGTAGCCGTGCTGCCGCGATTCCACGCCGGTGAGCCCGCCGGCGTTGATGTCGTGCGCGATGCCGTCGATCTTCGTGCACCAACCGGCGTAGTAGCGGAACCATTCCGAGCCGATGCCGACGGTGAGCGCGGCCTGGTTCTGTGGGATTCCGGCGTTGGCCGATTCGAGGTCGGCCAGCAGCTCGGTGTTCTCGTCGATCAGATCCGCGACGCGCCAGAGGATCTTGGCTTTCTCGCTGCCCGCCAGGTTCTTCCAGATGCCGGATTTCGACGCCGCTTTCGCCCGTGCGACGGCCTCGTCGACAGCTTCGGAGCCGCCGTCGGTGAATTCGGTGAGCTGTTCCTCGGTGACGGGATCGACGACGGGGATCGCGTCTCCGGTGCCCGGTCGGTTGCGGATCTCGTCCAGCACAGTCTGCACGGTCATGGCGTAACTCCTCGCATGTCAGCGGTGACTCGAGCGCAACGGATTCGGTACGCGGAATGCACCGTCGTCGCAAGGTTAGGCGCATAACCATCGAGGTGTCCAGACCCCAAATCGGCTCCGGTGAGGAACGGGGAAGCTAGGTGGAAGCCCGCACGATGAGGCGGGCGACATCGGTCGGCCGCGGCGCGGGGGGTGCCGGATATCCCAGTTCGGTGAGGACAGCGGCGATCGCGGCATCGGCCACCGCGGCGGGGATGTACTCCACCGTCGTCAGCGGCGGATCACACAGCGCCCCCATGGGATTGGCCTCGATGCCGATCACGGCGAGGTCGTGCGGGCAGCGCAGACCCGCCTCCCGCAGACCGTGCAACACCAGACCCGCGATCTCGTCGCTCTGCGCGCAGACCGCGGTCACCCCGTCGCGCACCCACCTGGTGACCAGCTCGGCCGCACCGCTCGCGGTCACCTCGTCCACGGTGATCGGCGGCAGATCGTGCGCACGCGCGGCCTCGACGATTCCCTGGAGCCAATAGTCGCCGAGGGCACGCCATTTGGCGATATCGGTGCGTCCGAACGCGATCTTGCGATGTCCACGCGAGACCAGGTGCCCGACGCGCATCGCCCCGACGGTGAGCAGGGGATCGCCGAGCGCGGGCAGCAGCCCGATCTCGATCAGGGGAACCTTCGCGGCGCGCACCTTGCCGCGCGCGTCGCTGCTCAACGGGAACAGGCTCACCACCGCGATCGGATCGAGATTGTCGATCGCGTCGATGATGCGTTCGTAGTCCTCGGTCTCGAAGATCTGCACTTGGAGCAAACCGTACTGCGCGAGCGCGGCGGCCATCAGGCTGCCCGCCTGAATCGGCATGTCGCCCACCGCGACTCGCGGCAGGATCGAGAGCACCACTCCGCTCTCGCCGCGCGCGAGATTTCGGGCGGCGACATTGGGGCGATAGCCGAGTTGTCCTGCGGCGCGGTAGACAGCCTCCCTGGTGCGTGCGGAGATGCGTTTGCCCGCGGAATTGTTCAGGACGTAGCTGACGGTCGCCGTGGATACGTTCGCCAGCCGGGCGACATCGGCGTGGGTGGGCCGCGCACTTCTGCCGACACTCGTCGCGTCGGGATCGGGAGCGGCCATGCACTCATGATGGCACCGTCACCGCGGACCCGGTGTGTAGGGGCCGCCGTACGGCGTGGGAATGGTCAGCGGTCCCACCGGGGCCTGCTCGGCGGTCTGCAAGGGATCGACGGGCGGTGGCGCGGGAACGGGGTCGTCGGCCGGTCGCGGCGCGTTGCGGGCGCCGCGCGGCATGAGGGTGGGATCGGGGTCGGTGCAGTCCGCGTGGAGGTAGGGCGGCGCGTAGTCGGGGACCGAGCCGCCCCGCCGCGGCACGTTGTAGTCGCAGGCGTAGCGGGGGTAGATGCTGGCCAGTGCCCAGACACCGCCGTCGTGGAACGCCGAGGCCACCGCGTCGAGGGCGGATCCGGCGCGCTGGCGGGGAAAGAAGAACTCCTCGAGGGCGGGAATCCGGGAGTAGGCGACCTGCGAGACGGTGACGAGATTGCCCAGCAACTGCACCATCGTCGGTGAGTTCTGCGCGAGGATGGTGTCGAGTTCGGTCAGCAGCGGCGGCGTCTGCGCCAGCAGTTGTTCGTAGCCGCCGGTCATCGACGCCATGCCGCCCGTCACCGCGGCGAGGTTCGCCGAGGTGTCCCGCAGGACGGTGCGCCCGTCGTGCAGGGTCGCCAGCACGACTCGGCTGTTGCGCAACAGGTTCACGGTGTTGGGCAGCACCGTGTCGAGCGTGGAGATGAGGAACGTGCCACCGTCGATGATGTCGGCCAGTTTGTCGGGCCCGGCCGGACCGACACTCAGTTCCCGCGAGATGGTCGCGAGCCGGTCGGGATCGATCTGGGCGAGGGTGCCGCTGAGGCTTTGCAGCATGTCCGCCATCGGCACGGGGGTGGCGGTGCGATCGGCGGTGATCAGCGCTCCGTCGGTCAGATACGGGCCGTCGTTGCTCGCGGGCAGGAAGTCGAGATACTGCTCGCCCGCCGCGGACAGGTCCGCCGCCCGCACCTGCCCCGACACCGAGATTCGCACATTCTCATCGATGGCGGCGACCGCGATCACCTTCTGGTCGACCACCCGCACCGAGTCCACGCGCCCGACCCGCACGCCACGCAGGGTCACTTCCTGTCCCGGCAGCAGCCCGCCCGACTGGGTGAGTTCGACGCGTACCCGATACGGGTGATCGAGCGGATCGACGCCGAAGGTGGACAGGATCAGGTGCGAACTGGCGCCGGTGAGGATGGCGAGCAGTCCGAGCAGCGAGACCACCGCCCGATGCCGGTGTGCGGCCCGGACGACCCCGACGAGCGCGCGCGCCGGTGTTTCCATCCGGCTCGGCCGGGGTGTCGTGGTCATCGTGGTGCTCCTGCCAGCCGGACGCCCAGCCGATCGATCATGTGCTGGAGCGAGCCGACGAAGGCGGTCCAGTCGGTGATGTCAGGAGCCCGTCCGCCGACGCCGCCCGGATTCGCCGGGTCGGGAATCGCGAGCTGGGCCACATCGACCGCGACGTGCCCGTTGGGACCACTGATCATCTTGAGCACGATCTTGATCATCTCGTTCACCGAGTCGAGGTCGGCCTCCGGATTGAGGGCCGCGGCGTTGAGTCCGGCGGCCAACTGGTTGATGTTGGCGGCCATGCTTGTGTTGTTGGTGCCCGCGACACTGGGGAACCGCGCGAGCTGGATGGCGATCGTATGGACGCGATCGACCAGGGTGACCAGGGAATCGGTGTTCTCGGCGAGGACCTCGACGGCGGGTCCGGCCGCGGCCACGGTGTCGGCGAGGGTGGACTGCTGGGCTGCCACCGTCGCGCTGAGATCGGCCGCGCCGTGCAGGACACCGTTGATCTGGTCGGTGCGATCGGAGAGGCCGCGCAACAGTGTTCGGGTCTCGTCGAGCAGTGCGGCGAGCCGGTCACCGCGGCCACCGACGTGGTCTCTGAGCGCGGCGACGACGGTGGTGAGGTACTGGATGGTGCCGCCGTTGACCAGAAGCGATGCGCGAGTGAGCATTTCCTCGATCGTCGAGGCCGCCGACGTCGACTCGAGCGTGATCGCGGCACCGTCGTCGAGTACCGCGCCGCCGGGCTCGACGACCGGCGGCGGCTTCATCGCCACGAAGACGTCGCCCATCGGGGTGGCCGACCGCAGCTGCGCCGAGGTGCCGACGGGCAACCGGACCGACGAGGTGATGCGCAGGGTCACCAGGGCGGTGTAGTCGCGGGCCGACATGGACTCGACCTGACCGATATCGGCGCCGTTGAGCGTCACTTTCGCCTTCATGGGCAGATTGAGCGCGTTGGAGAAGCTCGCGGTGAGGGTGTAGGTGTCGCCGCCGAGCCCTGGTGCGGGCAGCGGCAACTGGTCGAGCCCCACGGCACATCCACTGGTGGACAGGGCGAGCGCGACGGCGACCGCGAGTCGGGGTGCGATCCGGGTGCGAGGTGTCATCGGCCGCTCTTTCCCGCAATGCCCGCCAGGATGGCGGTGATACCGAAATCCGGTCCCATATCGCGCATGGTTCCGGTCGCGCAGCCCTGGTTCTGCAGTTGGAGCAGATTGCAGATCTCCTTGACCATCTGGCCGTCGAGCAGCAGCCGGTTGATGTCCACCACGGCGCGCAGCGCGCGGACATTCGGGTCGACGGAGTTGTAGGCGTTGTCGACGACCATCGGGAACACATCGAGGAACTGGGCGAGGTTGTAGTCGTAGGCGGCCAGGGAACCGGTCACCGTGTTCGCGTTGGTGGCGAGACCGGAGATGGTGCCCTGGTGGCGTCGCAGCAGTTCGGTGACCTGGCCGATGATCCGGTTCAGCGCGGCGCCGGTCTCGCCGGAACCCAGCTGTTGTTCGGCCAGGAAATCGGTGAGTTGTGCGACGGCGCCGCCGAATTCGCGCAGCGTCCCGTCATTGCGCGCGGCGGCCGCGGTGAGCTCGTCGAGGTTGGTGACGACGGTGGTGATCGCGTCGCGGGTGGCGGCACCGTTGTCCTGGCCCTGTCGCAACGCCCGGGAGAGCTCGCCCAGGGCCGCCCGCATCTCGTCGCCGTTGCCCGTGGTCGCGGCGGACCCCAGATCGATCAGGTCGGCGACCGGTCCCGCGCCCTTGCCGTCACCGCCCAGCGAGGTCGACAACTTCTGTGCCATCGACAGCAGGGCATCGAACTCGACCGGCGACTTCGTGCGGGCGGTACCGAGCACCGCTCCCGAGGGCAGGGTGGGCCCGCCACGATAGACCGGGGTGAGTTCCACGTGACGGTCGGTGAGCAGCGAATCCGAGATCGTGACTGCCTGCACGTCCGCGGGTAGCTGAATCGCGCTGTCGATTCGCATCTCGACGACGACCTCGGTGCCGCGGGCCTCGATCCGGACGATCCGCCCGACCTTCATGCCGAGCACCGAGACCGGGTTGCCCTCGTAGAGGCCGTTGGCATTGGCGAATTCGGCGGTGATGGTGGTGGTATCCGCCTGCGAACCGACCGAGCAGCTGGTCAGGCAGGCGACGCTCACCGTGATCGTGGCGAGTTTCAGGGTGGAGATCAGGGCTTTCATCGACAGTCCTGGTGATAGGGGGCGCGGCCGTTCTCGACGGCGACGGCACTCAACGCGCACATCCACGAGTCGACGAAGGCGCCGTCGGGGGCGCTGGCATTGAGTTCGGCACCGGTACCGGTGGCGTTGGCGAACATGCGCCAGGGGACCGGAAGGATCTGCAGGATATTGCGCAGCAGGTCGTCGTGGCCTGCCATCATCGCGGTCATGTCACGCAGGTCGGTCAGCAATTGTTCGACCTCGGCGTGGTCATCGACCACGATCGGCTCCAGCCGCGCGACCAGCGTGGTGATCGCGTCCAGTAGTCGGCGTAGCGCGTCCTGGCGGGCGATGATCTGGCGCAGCACCGTGCCGCCCTGACCGACCACCGAGGCGAGTTCGGCTTGCTGGGAACGGATCACGGTGCTGACCTGGTCGGTACTGGTGAGCAGCGTGCCGATTTGGTCGCGTCGGGTCGCGATGGTGGTCGACAGGGACCGGATATCGCGCAGGATGCCCGGCACCAGCGACGGCATGCCGTCGAGTCCGCGCGACAGCGAGGTCATCGACTCGGCGATCTTGTCGGCGTCGAGTTGGTCGAAGGTCGTGGTCGCGTCCTGTAGCGCGGTCTCGAGGTCGTAGGGAACGGTGGTCTGGGACAACGGAATTCGATTGTCACGTAGTTCGCCGCCGCCGGACGAGCGCAGCTCGACATAGCGTGAACCGAGCAGTGTGGTGAGTTTGATCGCGGCCGCGGCGTCGGCGCCGAGGACGACCTCGTCGTCGACCGACAAGCTCACCTCGACGTGGTCGCCGGCGAGCCGGGTGCCGGTCACCGTGCCGACGGGAATGCCCGCCCAGGTCACCGGGTCACCGGCGGCGATTCCCGCGGCTTGCGCGAAATCGGCCCGCACCGTGCGGGTGCCGAGGTTCAGCGAATTGACCACGACCAGCACGAGCAGCGCCAGCACCACCGAGAGCACGGCGATGAGGCCGGTTCGCAGCGACTTGTCGGTGGCGATCGCGCCGGAACCTCGGCGCGTCGAGACGCGAGTGAGGGCGCGCAGTGGTGTCTTCATGGGTCCTACCTACAGATCGCGGAGTGCTGGGGCCGACCGGTCGGGGAGGCGCCGCCCAGGATCTGCGCGATCACCGGATCGATGCCGGGGATGATGCTGAAACTGATATCGCACACATAGGCGTTGACGAAAGCGCCCGCGTCGGTGGCCCGGATCATGGCCTGGAACAGCAACGGAATATTGAAGCCGAGGAAGGCGAAACGTTGGTTGCCGTCGACGAAGTGCCGCGCGAAGCCGGGTTCGCGGTTCATGAACTCCGTCAGCGACGGACTCGCGCCGTCGACCACCGCGGCGGCGTCGGCGACGACGGTGGAGATCCGCGCGGTCTGGTCCAGCAGCGTGTCACGGCGGGATTCGAGTGCGTCGAAGATCTTGCGGGTCTGGGTGAACGTCGTCTGTAGTCCGGCGCTCTGCCCGGCCAGCGTGGTCATCACCGCCGACAGGTTGTCGATCAGGGTGCCCAGGATCTGGTCCGGCCCGGCGAAGGACTGGACCAGGGTCGCGGTCTCGGTGATCAGGGCGGCGACCGCGCCGTCGTCGCCCTGCAGGGCGCGGATCAGCGCGGAGGTCAGATTGTCGACGTCCCCGGGGTCGAGGGTGCTGAACAGCGGCTGGAATCCATTGAGCAGCCCCGACAGATCGAAGCTCGGTTCGGTGCGCTCGAGGGGGATCCGCGCACCGGGCGCCAGCGCCGTCGGGTCGCCGGATTCGGCTCTGCTCAACCCGAGATAGCGCTGCCCGATCAGATTCTGATAGGTGACCGAGGCGATGGTGTTGGCGTAGACGGGCTGATCTCGTTGAATCCGGAAGCCGACCTCGGCGTCGGGACCGTGGATGCGGATGGAGTCCACCCGGCCGACCTGTACTCCGGCGACCCGGACGTCGTCGCCGACGCGCAGTCCCGAGACATCGCTGAACACCGCGGAATAGGCGTGGGTGTCACCGGTGACATCACGTTGCAGGGTCACGCGGACCATCCAGATCAGCAGGGCGGCGACGAGCAGGAAAGCGGTCAGTCCGGCGAGGTCGCGTGTCATTTTCACCGTGGTTCTCCGGTGGGTGGTTGGGCGGGCACCGTCAGGCCGAGCAAGTCGGCCAGGCTCGCGGCTTCCCTTGGTAGACCGAGGCTTTCGGCCACAATGTCGCGCTGGGTGAGCGTGTTCACCGGCTGGTCGGCGGCGCCGATGACCGCCGGCCCCGCGGCGGGTCCGTTCGCGCAGCTCGCACCGGCCAGTTCGCCGTACCGTGGGCAGTCGGTCCGGGTGTATTGCTTGTGCGGGGTGAGCTCGACGATCACCTTGGCGGTGCCGCTCTGGGTCGCGGGTTGCCAGAAGTCGCGCGCGAACACCTGCGCGATCCGGGTCTGTGAGGTCGTCATCTGCACGAAGTTGCCGCTGCCCGCGGCGAGTAGCTGCAGCACCGGGCCCAGTCTGGAGTTGAGGTCGATGAGAGTATCTGTCCGATTGTTCAGCGCGGTGCCGACTGTCTCGGTGGTCGCGATACCGCCGGTCAGCAACTCGGACAAGCGGATTCGCTGCTCAGCGACACTGCGCAGCGGCGTGACCGCGCTGTGGAGCGCGGCGAGCAGATCGGGAGCCGATTCCTGGAGTCCGAGTACCGCGTCCGAGAGCCCGGTGAGCAGCGCGGTGTCGTCGGTGCCCGAGAGTTCGGCGTCGTAGGCCCGCACGATGCGCGCGAGCTGGGTGCCCGCTGCCAGCGCGTCCGCGCCGCGGCCGCGGGTCGCGCGTTCGACGGTTTCCAGGATCCCGACGGTGGGATCGCCGTCCGGGCGTCCCACCGCGTCGACGATGCGGCTCAACGCGGTGAGCGAGGTCTGCAGCTGCACGCTGGCTCGGCTGTGGTCCTCGGGTATCGACGCGCCGGCGCGCAGGGCGGGGCCCGGACCGTTGTCGATGAGCTGGATCGAGGGCACCGCGAACACGTTGCTCGGGACGACCCGTGCTGTCACCGTCGCCGGGATGGTGGCCGCGTGCTCGGGCGTCAGCTCGATGCGCACCCGGTTGGGGTGGGCGCGGTCCGCGGCGACCACCTCCTGCACGCTGCCGACCAGGATGCCGCGATATTTGACGTCGGATCGTTTCGGCAACCCGTCGCCCACGTCGACCAGCATCGCGGTGACCTCGATCGTCTGCGCGAACGCGCCCTCGGATCGGGCGACCATCGCCGCGACGGTGGCGGCGACCACGGTCAGCGCGGCGATCCCGCGCACGAACAGCTTGGTGTTACTCAGGTGCCGGTCATCGGACTCGAACACTATCGACATCGCGTTACCCACTGATCCTGGAGCCGGCGTCGAAACCCCACAGCGCCAACGTCATCAACAGATTCACCGAGATCATCACCGTGATGCTGGCGCGCATCGCCCGCCCGGCCGCGACGCCGACCCCCTGTGGTCCGCCACGCGCGTAGTAGCCGAAGTAGCACTGGATCGTGGTGGTGATGGTGACGAACACGATCGCCTTCAACAGCGAGAACACGACGTCGGTGCCGCTGAGCACCAGGTCGAAGTAGTGGGCGTAGGTGCCGAAGGATTGTCCGCCGACCAGCCCGACGAACAATTCGACGGCCAGGTAGTCCGCGGCCAGCGCGGCCAGGAACAGGGGGATCACCGCCACGATCGAGGCGATCAGCCGCGTCGAGACCAGGAAGGGCACCGGCCGGATCGCGATCGCGTCGAGGGCATCGATCTCCTCGGCGATCCGCATCGCGCCCAGCTGCGCGGTGAACCGGCACCCCGCCTGCGCGGCGAAGGCGATCGAGGCCATGATCGGGGCGAGTTCGCGCGTGGCCGCGGTCGCGGCGATCATGCCGGTCGCGGGCTCCATGCCGAGCAGTTTCAAGGCGTTGAAGCCCTCGATGCCGACGATGCCGCCGGCGGCGGCGCCCAGGATGATCATCACCCCCGCCGTTCCGCCACCGACGATGAGCGAGCCGTTGCCCCAGGTCACATCGGACAGGATGCGCAGCGATTCGCGGCTGTAGTGGCGCAGCGCCACCGGTATCGAGATCACCGCGCGCACGAAGAACGTGAACATGTGCCCGAACCGGATGATGCCGCGCCACGGCCCCGCCACCACGGCGAGCACGGCCCGCGCGCCGGGCGGGCGATACACGCTGGCCATCAGAGTGTCGTCCTCGGGAACAACATCGTGTAGATCTGGGTGAATCCGAGGTTGACGACCATCAGCACCACGATGGACGCCACCACGGCGGCATTGACCGAATTCGCCACGCCGCCTGGCCCACCCCGGGTGTTGAGGCCCTTCTCGCACGCGATGACGACGACGATCACCCCGAACACCGCGGCCTTGACCATCGCCAGGTACAGATCACCCGAGGTCGCGAAGGAGGAGAAGGTCGCCATGTAGCTGCCCGGAGTCCCGTCCTGGACATAGACATTGAACAGGTAGCCGGCGAGAAACCCGACGAAACAGCTCACCGCGGTGAGCGCCATCGCGATCAGGATCCCGGCGGCCAGCCGCGGCACCACGAGCCTGCGCAGCACCGAGACCCCCATCACCTCCATGGCGTCGATCTCCTCGCGGATCTTGCGTGACCCGAGATCGGCGCACAGCGCCGAACCCACCGCCGCCGCCAGCAGGATCGCGGTGACCAGCGGCGCCGACTGGCGGATCACGGCCAGGCCACTCGCGGCGCCCGCCAGTGCGGTCGCCCCGACCTGTCCTGCCAGCAAACCGAATTGGATGGACAGGGTCGCGCTGATCGGCACGGCCACCGCCACCGTCGGCAGCAGCGAGGTCTTCACCATGAACATCGCCTGCCCGACGAATTCGTCGAAGGGAAAGCGCCGCCCCGCGATGTCGGTGACCAGGTACCGAAAGGCGTCCCGGCCGAGTTCGACCTGCCGTCCGACGGTCTGTAGCGAGGCGACAGGGTGTCGCCGGCTGTATTGCTTCGACCAATCTTTGATCTCGGTGACCGCTGATGCGCTGGGTTCCACTGCGAGCTCTCTTTCCGATGTCGACGTCGCGTCAGCCCGGTGTGGGCGCGGCGAGTTCGCGAAGGGAGGCCAGGAACAGTTCGTCCATGCGCGGGCTCAGTTCGCTCAGGGTGGCCGCGCCGGCATGACCGACGGAGCCGAAGACGCGTTCGAGGGCGTCGGCGGGCGTGGTGGCGCCGATGGACAGGCACAGGCAGGCCACGCCTTCGGCGCGCAGTTCCTCGAGCGCCTTCGCGGCGTCGGCCTCGGCGTAGCGGCCCTCGTAGCCGTCGTCGTAGGGGCAGCCGTCCGACAGCACCACCAACAGCCGATTCTGTGTTCCCGCTTCCTTTTTGAGAATCTCGCCCGCGCCACGGATCCCTGCCCCGAGACGGGTGTAGTTCGAGGGCGCGAGCTGATTGAGTCTGGCTCGACCGACAGCGCCGAAGCGCTGGTCGAAGGTCTTGATCGCCGGCAGGTACACCGCGTGGCGGCCCTCGGAGCGGAAGGCGTACACCGCGACGCGGTCACCGAGTTCTTCGAGCGTCACGGCCAGGGTGGCGGCCGCGCGCCGCTGGTGCTCGTGCACGGACAGGCCTTCGAGATCGGCGTCGGTGGACGAGCCGGAGGCGTCGAGCAGGATCATGACGCCGAGATTGCGTTCGAGCCTGCGGTGTTCGAGGTACACGTTCTCCGGCCGCGAGTAGCCCGAACGCAGATCGACGAAAAGGTCGATGAGCGCCTCGATATCGAGCTCGTCACCATCGGCTCGACCGCGCAGCACCTTCGGACCGAGCCCGACCCGAGCCAGCCGCCGCCGCAGCACGTCGTCTTCCGGTACGCGCGCTGCCGCGATATCGGTGGGTGCGGTCAGCGGGAAATCGACGACTCGGCACCAATCCGGTTTGTACCGGTTGTTGAACACGTCCCACTCGGGATGGAGCGCGCCGCCGATTCCGGCGGCAGCGCCCGGCTTGTCGGCGTCGGTGAACCTGATCCGGGTGGGCAGCGGCCGCGCTTCGGGCCCGACCATCCGCGCCCGCCGTACCGCGCTGACCGGTGCCTCGGTGCCGCCGGGCGAGTCACCGTCGGACCGCGAACTGCCCATGGCCTTGCGCAGGAATTCCATCGCCGACTTGCCGCTGAAGAGGGGATTCTCGAAGAGTTTGAGAATCTTGCTCTCCTCGGACTTCTCGACGCTGTCCTCGATCTCGTCATCGGCCTCGGGGATGTCGCTGAGGTCGAATTCCAGGCGCAGTTCGCGCTCGCTCGCTCGTCCGCCCGGGCCGGGATCCGAGGCCACCAACTGGGAGGGTTTGAGGGCGCCGAACCAGGCGGGTGGCTCCTCGACCGGCGTTTTCCCCTTGGCTGCCGCGAGCGAATCCGCGGCAGTCGTGGTCGCGGGGGTGCCGCGGAGCCCGACCTCGGTGACGAGCGGAAGCCGTTGGGCGAGTTCGGTGAGGACACGATGGCCTTCGAGAGCCAGATAGCGACGAGCCGCCGTCGGACGCCCGCGCAAGGACCGCACCAACGCCGGATCCAGGCTCCCGGCGCCGAGCAGCGCGCTCTGCACGAGCACTTCGCGCCGCTGCTCGGAATCAGTCGCACCGCCCGACACGAACACGATATGGCCGTTCGTGTACGGGATCCCGCCCGCCGGCAGCTCTGCTATACCCACAGACCTGCCGGCGAGATAGGTGGCCAGGAGCCTGAACCGCTCCGGCCCGTTCGGATCGTTGTCGATCATGGCCGGCCGAGGACGGCGTCGACGAGTTCGCCGAGGGCGGCGACGATATCCGCGTCATCCGAAAGCGCTTGCACCACAGCCGATTGCACGGCGGTACGCAGGGCCAATCCGCCCGCGACGAGGCCGCCGGCGAGGATCAGCATCCGGGTGGAGGACACCTCGCGCAGCGGCGAGTTGTCCAGGTTGCGGATGGCGCTGCCGACCGCGACCAGTGCCCGCGCGGTCTCGGCGTCGACCCCGGCTTCGTGGGCGATCACCTCGCGCTCGATCTCGGGCGGCGGGAAGCCGAGTTCGATCGCGACGAAGCGCTGCCGAGTCGACTCCTTGAGGTTCTTCAGCACGCTCTGATAGCCGGGGTTGTAGGAGATCACCAGCTGAAACCCGGGTGCCGCGGGCAAGGTCACGCCGAGCCGGTCGACCGGGAGTTCGCGGCGGTGATCGGCGAGCGGGTGGATCACCACGGTGGTGTCCTGGCGCGCCTCCACGACCTCGTCCAGATAGAAGATGGCACCCGAGCGCACCGCCCGCGTCAACGGCCCGTCCACCCAGACCGTTTCGCCGCCCTTGAGCAGGAAACGTCCGACCAGATCCGCCGAGGTCATGTCCTCGTGTCCGGCGACGGTGATCAGTTCGCGGCCGAGCTCGGCGGCCATGGTTTCCACGAAGCGGGTCTTTCCGCAGCCCGTGGGGCCCTTGAGCAGAAGCGGGAGCCCGCCGACGGCCGCCGCCCGGAAGACCTCGACCTCGTCGCCGACCGCCCGATAGAACGGTGCCCGCGGAACGTCGAGTACAGCGCTGGATCGACTGGTCATGTCAGTTTCCTTTGTCGGTGTCGGCGAAGGGAATGATCTTCGGCAATTCCGCACCGTCGGGCAGGATGAGTTTCCCGGTCGAATCTATGTAGCCGCTGTTGCGGAAAGGGACCGGCAGATCGGGATGCGGGCAGAGCCGGTCGGTGCCTTCACCGCAGATACCCATGTTGAAGTACGAGCGCTTCTGGATGTCCTCGGGCCAGGGATCGGTGTGCAGGGCGAAGAACTGCGCGGGCAGGTTGTAGCCCACGAAGAAGAAGGTGCTGACCGCCGCGAAGATCGCCAGAAAACGCGTGAACTGTTGTTTGACGAATCCGCCCTGGATCTGGTCCAGGCCGCGCTCGACGATGGTCCGGCCGCGGTCGTCGGTGAAATAGCGCAGCGAGCAGAGGCCGGCCTGAACGCCGCCCCACATGAGCCCCTCGTACAGCGGCCACTGGTAATAGGTGCCGGCATTGATCGACCATGCCTGGAGTGCACCGGGGTAGGTGAAAAGGCCCATCGGCATCAGGAAGAGACCTTCGATGACGAGATCGAAGAAGAATGTCCAGACGAGCAGCACACCGATCAGTGCACCGGTGCTGATATTCGGGAAGCGCTGCTTGGCCTTTCGCATCACCCAGCAGCCGAGAATCGTGCAGAGCAGCACGCCATAGGAATAGCCCGGTGCGTTCATCAGGATCGGCTCGGCCATCATGGCGCCCGGTTCGCCATAGGATTGCCAGCCCGGTACGTCCTGTACCCACGAGCCCCTGTTGAACATCCAGGTGTTGTAGGTACTCCACGTATTGAAGTAGTTGAGCAGGGGGTCCTGGAAGAACATCAGGCCGCAGGCCACGAACAGCATGCCGTCGAGCGTTATTCGCCGCTCACGCAGCCATGGCCGGATGATGAAGAAATACGCGCCGACCGGCAGGCCGAGCAGGATCACCGCGGTCCAGACGGTGAGAATCACCTTCATGAAAGTCGGCGGATCGCTCGGTCCGGTGGGGACGCGTTCGAAATTGGGTCCGGTGATCCAGCGCAGCCACACGTATATCTGGAGGGCGAGGATCAACCCGCCGAGGGTTGCCCAGATTTTCACCGCTTTGCTGGTGCCCTGAACTTTTGCGCCGAGGGCGGCCACGTTGCTGAGTGGCTCGGTGACGGTGGTTCCCTTTTTCGGCTCCGACGGTCCGCTCACAGCGCACCTCCTCGATGAATTGTGGTGGTCCGATGTGCGTCGATACGCTCGAAATTCGGAATGGAATCGGCGATGGCCGTGGAAGTCGATGGGGGAGTCATCGATCACGCTCCTGAAGTATCTGTACAACCTGAAATATACCACTGAGAATCTCAGATACTGAGGAGTTTCTTGGATTCGTGCCATAATCGTTCACATGGCTGAGCGGTGGACCAGGGATCGGAGACTCGAGCGCACCAGGGGGCTGCTCCTGGAGGCCGCCGAAGAAGTATTTGCCGAAAAGGGCTTCGCGGCGGCGACACTCGACGACATCGCCCATGCCGCCGGCTACACCAAGGGCGCGATCTACAAGCACTTCGCCACCAAGGAAGAACTGTTCCTGGGGGTGAACGATCGGTACATGCAGCGCTACTTCGATACCTTCACCGAGGTATTGGCGGCGGCGTCGAAGGTGGGAGCCGAGGAGCTGGACCGAGTCGGCGAGCTGTGGCGTCGGCTCGGCGCCGATCGCGGCACCGAGCACGCCGCGCTGGGGATGGAATTCACCCTGTATCTGCTGCGTAACCCCGAGGTCAGGGAACGGGTCGCCGCCCGGCGGGAAGAGACGGTGGAAGCCTTGGGGCAGTTCATCATCGAGAATCTGGACCGGCTGGGAGCGACGTCGCTGATTCCGCCGATGACGATGGCGAGGGTGCTCATCCACACGACGCCCTCCGTTGTGCTGGGCACCGAACTCGACAGCGTCGACCTCTACGGACCGATCCTCGAGATGTACATGTCCGCGATCAAGCTGCCCTGATCGCGAATTCCGGCCCCGGTCGCTCATGAGCTGCGGATCCCGCTCGGCGGGGCCATGGCTCGGGGGGAGAGGGTATTCGCCTGCGGCAGTGCGGAATTCGCCGGGGGGCGCATCGAGAGTGACACGGTGTCGAGGTAGCCCTCGAGGCCCTCGGCGCCGAACTCGCGGCCGATGCCGCTGTTCTTGACGCCGCCGAAAGGCGCCACCGGATCCATGCTGTAGGGCTCGTTGACGCCGACGGTGCCCGCGCGCACTCGGCGCGCAATCGCCGTGGCGCGCTCGAGATCGGGTGACCACACCGAACCCGAGAGCCCGTACTCGCTGTCATTGGCCAGGTTCAGGGCGTGTTCGTCGTCGGTGTAGGTGATCACGCTCAGGACCGGGCCGAAGATCTCCTCCTGGGCGATCCGCATGGCGTTGTCCACGTCGGCGAACAGGGTGGGCCGGACGTACCAGCCGCGCTCGATGCCCTCGGGCAGGTCGCTGCCGCCGACGAGGACGCGTGCTCCTTCGCGCTGTCCCAGGTCGATGTAGTCGCGTACGCGCTGCTGTTGACGCTGCGAGACCATCGGACCGACTCGGGTCGCGGGATCGAACGGGTCACCGACAGTGAGGTTTTCGATGGTATCCACCAACGCGTCGACGAATTCTTCGCGGCGGTGCGCGGGGACGAGGACTCGGGTCTGGGCGACGCAGGCCTGGCCGCTGTTCATCAGCCCGGCCACCATCATGCCGGTGGCCACGGCAGAGGGATCGGCGTCATCGAGCACCACTGCGGCTGATTTGCCGCCGAGTTCGAGGCTGACCTTGCGCAGTGCCGCGCCGCAGACCTCGGCGACTTGTTTACC
Organism: Nocardia sp. NPDC058114; assembly: GCF_042884695.1. Taxonomy (NCBI): domain Bacteria; kingdom Bacillati; phylum Actinomycetota; class Actinomycetes; order Mycobacteriales; family Nocardiaceae; genus Nocardia; species Nocardia sp. NPDC058114. Next base: position 152,058 of record NZ_JBHVTK010000002.1, read on the forward strand.
CGCCCCGGTGGATCCGGTGAACGAGACCTTGTCCACGCCCGGGTGCGCGACCAGGTGCCGGCCGACTTCGCGCCCGGCGGGCAGGATGCTGACCACCCCTGGTGGCAACCCGACCTGATCGAGCAGTTCGGCCATGTGATGCGCGTCCAACGCCGTCTCCGGCGACGGCTTGAGCACCACCGTGCACCCGGCGAGCAGTGCGGGAATCAGCTTGCCCACCATCAGGAACATCGGCATGTTCCAGGGAATGATCGCGGCCACGACCCCGACGGGTTCGTGGCCGACGACCACGTCACGGCCGAGGAACCCGGCTCTGGTGTCGCGCCATCGGTAGGCGGCCGCGATGTCGGCGAAAGCGCTCATCATGATGCCGGGCAACTTGGCGTGCGCCGAGCGCGAGAAGGTGATCGGCGCACCCATTTCGGTGGTGATCAGCTGCGCGAGTTCGTCTTCGCGGGCGCGGTAGCACCGCACCAGCTCGCGGATGATCGCCACGCGCTCCTGCGGATCCGTGCGGGGCCACGGTCCGGTGTCGAACGCCGCGCGCGCGGCCGCGACCGCGCGATCGACATCGGCGGTCGTCGGGTCGGCGACCCGGGCGATGACCTGCTCGGTGTGCGGCGAGATCACCTCGACCGTCTGGTTGGTGGCTGGGTCGACCCAGCGACCGCCGATGTAGAGCTGCTGACGTGGCGACATTGCTACCTCGGATCTGATGCGCGTATTCGGACTGCGGTCGAACGGTTTTCGCTGATCAGGGCTTCTTGTAGACCCGGCCGTCCTTCATCACGAACCGAACGTCCTCGATGGTCGTGATGTCGGCGGTGGGGTCCCCGGGTACGGCGATGATGTCGGCCAGCAGCCCGGGCGCCAGCCGTCCTCGGTCGTCGACACCGATCAGTTCGGCGCTGACGATCGTCGCCGCGCGCAGCGCCTGCGCCGGTGTCATGCCGCGGTCGACCAGCGCCCAGAGCTCTTTGGCGTTGTGGCCGTGCGGAACCGCGGGCGCGTCGGTGCCGCAGGCGATCTTGACGCCGGCGCGGATGGCCTTGCGCAGGGTCTCGCGCGCCCGTGGGAAGACCTCGGCGGCCTTCTTCTGCAGCGCGGGTGCGGCTTTGGAGACATCGAGTCCTTCGGAGAGGTAGCTCGTGGGCACCAGGAAGGTGCCCTGCTCGACCATCAGCGCGATGGTGTCGTCCTCGGCGAGGGAGCCGTGCTCGATGCAGTCGACCCCGGCGCGCAAGCAGGCGCGGATGCCCGCGTCGCCGTGCGCGTGCGCGGCCACGTGCACCCCGGCCCGATGCGCCTCGTCGACGATCGCGGCCAGTTCCTCGTCGGAGTACTGCTGCGCTCCGGCGACGGTGCCGTGCGACATCACCCCGCCCGATGCCGAGATCTTGATGACCTCGGCGCCGTATTTGATCTGGTAGCGCACGGATTCGCGGACCTGCGGCACGCCGTTGGCGCGGCCCTCCTCCACGGTGATCGGCATGATGTGCGGGGCCAGACGCTGAAACATCGTCGGATCTAGGTGACCGCCGGTCGGGGTGATGGCGTGCCCGGCCGCGACGATGCGCGGGCCTTCGAGCCAGCCCTGTTCGATCGCGCGGTGCAGATCCACATCCAGTAGATAGCCGCCGGTCTTCACCATCAGGCCGAGGTTGCGGACGGTGGTGAAGCCGGCGTGCAGGGTGACGCGGGCGTTCACCGAGGCCCGCAGTGTCCGATAGACCGGATCGTCCTGCACACCGTGCATCGGGTTGGGCAATCCCGAGGGATTGTCGGGCCCGCCGATGAGCAGGTTGACCTCCATGTCCATCAATCCGGGCAGCAGCGTGAGCGCACCGAGATCGATGACTTGCGCGTCGGCGGGCACCTCGACCGGGTTGATCGCGGTGATCCGGTTGTCGTCGACGACGATCACCGCCGGCGTGTGCCGCTGCCCGGTCTCGACCTCGACCCAGGCAGCGGCCCGCAACACGATGGACCTGCCGCTCACAGGGCGGGCTCGATCACGCAGGTCAACGACGCCGACCCGGTGTCCGGGATGCGCGGCTGTCGCCACACCTCGATCGGAAACGACACCTGAATCATCGAATACAGCAGGTACATCAGGTTTTTGGCGTCCTCGGGCATGTCGTCGATCGAGAACTTGTCGCAGTAGGTGAGCGCGTCCTCGGCCCGTGCGGCGATCGCGTCGTAGAACCGCTGCATATCGGGCATCGTGGAGCCCAAGCGCTGGTCGTAGCGTTGGGTTTCGTCAGCCAGACACCATTTCTCGGCGAACTGCTCGAGATCGCCGAATTCGATCGGCAGTAGCTGCGCGCTCACCGCTTGGCCTCCGTACGCTCGCGCTGATAGTCGCCGACCCAGTCCGCGGCCACCTTGTGCAGGTGCCGGAGCAGGATCTCCTGGTCGTTGAGCTGGAATGTCGTCACCGCGCGCGACTCGAGCATGAGCTGGGTCGCTTCCAGCGTCGAAGAGTCCTGCAGCCCATATTCTTTGAAGGTGACCGCCGCCATTTCGCGGGCGACTCGATCGCGGGGGGTACGGGCGGGCGTGAAGTAGAGGTTGCCCTCGAAAATGTGGGTGTTGTGCGAGGTCGGCCAGTACTGGTAGGTGAGATACCAGCCGCCGGACCAGATGAGAATGGTGAAATTCGGCCACAGCTGGAACGAATCCAGCCCCCATGGGTCACAGCCCGCGGGGTTGAGCCCGGCCGGCATCGCACCGAGATCGGGCACGTCCCAGGGGCCGAACAGGCCGCTGCGGGTGATGTCCTCCATCGGTTTACGCATCGATGCGTCGAGTTCCCAGGTCACCACGCCGGAGGTGCTGACCAGCCGGTGCGGTCCGTCGAGCTGGTAGTGCGGTGCTTCGAATCCGGCCTGCTGGGCGGCCACGGAGAAATTGTCCGGCGTCTGCTTTCCGTGCAGAATCGGCGCGTGGTAGAACTCCTGGAACGCGTCCAGGTAGAGCTTCCAATTGGCGCCGACCTCGGCCTTGTAGGAATAGCGTTCGGTCAGTGCGTCGAACGGGTATCCCTCGAGACCGGTCACCATCGGGCCCAGGAATTCGCGCAGTGTCTGACGTGGTTGCGCGGCGAGATTGACGAAGATGAACCCCGACCAGACCTCACAGTGCACGCGCGCGAGCCCGAGGCTGTCCTTGTCCAGGTCGAAGAACTCGCTCTCCTGCTGCACGAAGGTCAGCGCGCCGTCGAGGCCGTAGCGCCAGCCGTGGTACTTGCAGGTGAACTGGCGGCAGGTGCCGGAGGTCTCCTCGCGGGGAAACTCGTTCCACACCAGCTTGTTTCCGCGATGCCGGCAGATGTTGTGGAAGGCGTTGACACTGCCGTCGCGATCGCGGACCAGGATGATCGAGGAGTGCGCGGCGTGGATTTCCTTGGTGAAATAGCTGCCGGTGCGTGGCAGCTGTTCGATGCGACCGACATTGAGCCAGGCGCGTTTGAAGATCGCGTCGCGCTCGAGTTCGAAGAACTCCGGCGAGATCGAGTCCTCGTAGGACATCGGCGCGGTGCCGAGTTCGGGGTAGTGTTGGGTCCAGCTACCCTCTGCGGGTTTGGGCCAACGAGCCATGATGTACTCCTGAAAAAGCGGTATCGGTGGGCTATTCGATCGGTTCTTCACCGAGCACCGTGGTGCGCAACATCTCTCGCGCGGAACCCGACGGGTAGGGCGCGGCGCGGTGGATGACACCGCGGTTGTCCCAGATCACCGTGTCCCCGACCGCCCAGGTGTGGCGGTAGACGCGGTCGGGTGCGGTGCAGCGGTTCAGCAGTCCGTCGAGCAGGGCCCGGCTCTCGTCGGCGGGCATTCCGACCACGTGATCGGTCGACGCGCCGAGAACCAGCGAGCGCCGTCCGGTTTTGTGTGTCCAGATCAGCGGGTGTTCCTTGATCGGACGTCGGCGCCACGCCACCAGCTGTTCGGGCGTCGGGTCCGCGTTCACCCCGCGCTGCGACGCCTCGAGCGAATGCACCACGCGCAAGGACCGCAGCGAGGTCTGTTCCGCGGCGGACAGGTCGTCGAAAGCCTTGTAGGTGCTGGCGAATTCGGTCTCACCGCCGACGGCGGCGACGGCCTTGGCGGTGAGCACGGTCGCCATCTGCGGGTACGCGTCGTCTTCGGGCGTGCAGCCGTCGATATGCCAGTCGAAGGTCGCGCGCAGGTAGCTCGCCGACGAGTTCTTGGTGGTGTCGAGGCTGACCCGATAGATGCCCTCCACCGGGTGGTGCCCGGGTGAGGTGTCCACCTGTCCGAGCGTGCGGCAGAACGCCACCTGGGTTTCGGGGTCCAGATGCAGGTCCCGGAAGACCAGCACTCCGTTCTCCTCGAGGGCCGACATCACGGTCGCGGCGACGCTGCTGTCGCTGAGCAATTGCTCGCGCCGAACGCCGATGACCTCGGCTCCGACGGCCTGGCCGAGTTTCTCGATGGTAATCGTCATGGTGGAGTTCCTTCGTGTCCTACGGCCAGGGAGCGCTGACGCGCGCGAGTTCGGCGTCGGCGCTGTCGACGGGCTTGGGTTGTTGGAAGATCTCGACGGCCATCGCGACCATGACCAGCGAATACACCAGGTGCAGCAGGTGTATCGCGTCCTCGGGCAATTCCTCGAGCGAGAACTTGTCGCAGTAGGAGAGGGCGTCCTCGACGCGCGGGAAGCACGCGTCGTAGAAGTCGATCAATTCCTGCATGGGACTGGCCAGGCGGCGGGCGTAGCGCTCGGCTTCGGTCTGCAGGCACCAGTCGACGGCGAACCGTTCGAGGTCGGCGAAGGCGGGCGGCAGCATGGTCGATGTCATCGCGCATCGGCCCCGGCGAGATCGTGCCGGTAGACGTCGACCCAGTCGGCGACGGCCTTGTGGAAGTGGCGCACCAGGATTTCCTGATCATTGACCGGGAAGTGGGTCAGGCCGGCGGTGCGATACGCCGATTCCAGCGCGGTCTGGGTGCCGGTGAGCATGCCCGCGTCCTGGAGCGCGAACTCCTTGAACACGACCGAGGCGACCTCGTGCTCGACCCTTTCGCGCACTGTGCGCGCGGGCTGAAAGCACAACATTCCCTCGAACCGATGGGAATTGTAGGAGGTCGGCCAATAGCGGTAAAGCAGATACCAGCCGCGGTAGATGAGGATCTCGATATTGGGGAAGATCTGGAAGTTGTCGATACCCCACGGCTCGATCCGGCCGGGATTCAAGCCCTTGGGCAGCTCGCCCAGCTCCGGCGACTCCCACGGGCCGACCAGGCCGCTACGGGTCACCCGTTCGATCGGATACATGAACTCCGGCGGCATCGTCCAGCGTCGCGCGCCGCCGGTGGAGACCATCCGGTGTGGGCCGTCGACCTGGAAATGCGCGCACTCGAAACCCTTGCCCGGGGTGCGCACCGCGCTGGGAACCTGCTGCGAGTGCAGTCCGGGCACGTGGTAGTACTCCTGGAACGCGTCGGCGAACAACTTCCAGTTACTCTGGTTGTCGGCGCTGAATTCGTACCATTCGGTCATCTTGTCGAATGGGTAGCCATCCAGATCGGTGATCATCGGGCCGAGGAATTCTCGCAGTGTCTGCCGGGGCGTGGCGTCGAGGTTGACGAAGATGAAGCCGGCCCACACGTCGCAGTGCACCGGACTCAGGCCGAGCAGCGATTTATCGAGGTCGAAGAACTCGTTCTCCTGCTGGACGAAGTTCAGTGACCCGTCGAGGCCGTAGCGCCAACCGTGATACTTGCAGGTGAACTGGCGGCATGTTCCCGAGGTCTCTTCTTTGGGAAATTCGTTCCAGACCAGCTTGTTTCCGCGATGGCGGCACACATTGTGAAACGCGTTGACGGCGCCGTCGCGGTCGCGCACCACGACAATCGACGCGCGCGCCACATCGAGTTCCTTGGTGAAGTAGGTCCCGGTCTTCGGCACTTGCTCTACCCGACCCACATTGAGCCAGGCGCGCTTGAAAATGGCCTCGCGCTCGAGTTCGAAGAATTCCGGCGACACCGAATCCTCGAACGACATCATCGACGTTCCGAGCTCGGGATAGTGCTGAGTCCAGGTGCCTTCGGGCGGTCTCGGCCATCGATGGGGCGCGGCCGGTTCGTGGACGACTTTGCTCATGATCGTTCCTCCTGTTCGGGGTCCGGTTGCAGGGCAACGCTGTTGAACACCATCGCCAGGCACAGATAGGAGCCGGCGACGAACAGCAGCTCGATCAGCTGCCGACTGTCGAAATGGAGTTCGAGCTGGGCCCAGACGGCGTCGTCGACGCGATGTCGATCCAGCAGTTGGTCGGTCATCGCCAGCAGTGCGCGCTGCACCGGCGACCACACCGGCGCCTGCGGTCCGTAGCGCACCGCCTCGATCTGCTCCGCGTCGACGCCGAGCGACGTGGCGATCCGAACATGCTGTGCCCATTCGTAATCCGACTCGCTGCGCCAGGCGACCCGCAGGATCACCAGTTCGCGCTCACGCGGGTCCACGGTGGGACGCTCGATCAGCAAGCCGTTGTAGGCCAGCCACGCACCGGCCAGTTCGGGGTGATGGGCCAGCACGCCGAGGACGCCCGGCATCGCCGGGGCATCGGGTGCTCCGGAGAGGTACCGATCGGCCGATTTCACGTGTCCGCGCAACATCGCGCGTGTCTTCTCATCCCACTCCCGGACCGGCAGGGGCACCAGTCGAGCAGCGGCGGACAGGCTCATATCACCGACCCGCCGTTCACGCCGAGGACCTGCCCGGTGATGTAGCCGGCTTGCTCCGAGCACAGGAAGACACACGCGGCGGCGATGTCCTCGCCGGTTCCCAAGTGCCCGACCGGGATCGCCGCGGCCATCACGGCGCTCGCGGGCAGATGGCCCGCCGCCTGCGACTGGCGCGACATGGGCGTATCGATGCCCGAGGGCGGAATCGTATTGACCGTGATACCGGCGGCGGCGTACTCGCGCGCCAAGGCCTTGGTCATCGCAAGGACAGCGCCTTTGGACGCGGTGTAGTGCACCATGCCCGGCGAGCCGCGCTGCGCACTCGACGACGAGATCGTCACGATACGACCCCATCCGGCCGCGACCATGTCCGGCACAACGGCTTGCGCGCAGTGGAACACCCCGTTCAGGTTCACGTCGACAACGCGGTTCCACGCCTGTGGCGTGATGTCGGTGAACGGCGCGAAATCGACGGAACCCGCACTGGTGACGAGGATTTCGATCGCGCCGAACTCGACCCGGACCTTGCCGATCGCCTCCCGGACCGCGTCGCGATCGGTGACATCGACCGCGCAGGCCATCGCCGTCGCGCCGGTCGCGCGCAACTGTTCGGCGACTCGCTGCGCGGCCGCGCCGTCCACGTCGAGGACCGCGACCCGATGTCCGGCAGCGGCGAACGCCACGCAGATCGACAGGCCCATACCGGAGGCGCCGCCGGTGACCACCGCAACCCGAGCTGGTGACCGGCCGCCTACCGCCGCCGAGGCCGTTGTGGCTGTGTTGCTCATATCCGTGTTCCTCTGCTCGTCGGCAAGGTGGGCCGTCGCCGGATCCCAGTGCGGGATGGCGCCGTGGTCGGCGCGGGGGAGGCACGTCCTCCAGGGATGGGGTGGGTCGCGATGGACCAGCCGTCGGTGGGCTGCAGGAATGGCCGAGAAGGCTCGTTCCTTTATTAATCGAGTGCTCAATTTGAGCGAGTGATTAAGATATACGTGACGGCGCTCACCACTGTCAAGAGTCCGATTCGTGAACCGGCCTTGTCAGCGATCGCGGCCCCGCACGGCCGTAAACTGGTGAACCCCACACCGCTGGGCGCTGTCTGACCATGAACCGCGATCCACGCGACAGACCACAGCGCCTGTCGCACGACAGACAGGTCTCCATGTGAAGCCCGAGCACAGCTCTGACGCCGAGAACTCCACATCCCGCTCCGCGCTGCTGGACGCGGCCGAGCGCATCATGCTGGAGGAGGGCTACGCCGCCGTCAGTTCCCGGCGTCTCGGTACCAGGGCCGGGGTGAATCCCGCGCTCGTCTACTACTACTTCGGCAACATGGACAACTTGTTCGTCGAACTGTTCCGGCGAGGAGCCGACCGTAGCTACGAACGTCAGCTACGGGCGCTGGAATCGGCCCAGCCGCTCTGGGCGCTGTGGGACTCCATTCACGACCAGTCGCACACCGCACTGACCATGGAATTCGTCGCGCTGGCAAACCACCGGAAGGCGATCCGGGCCGAGATCGCCGATTCCTCGCGCCGATTCCGCTCGCTTCAACTCGACGCCGTGGCCGAGATCCTCGCCGGCTACGGCGCGAGCGCGGCCGGCTACACGCCCGGCGCCCTGGTGTTGCTGATGTCGAGTATCTCCCGCTTCCTGCGGATGGAGGAAGCCTTCGACGTCGACACCGGCCACGCGGACGTCGTCGATCTCATCGAGTCGTTCCTGCGTGAAGTCGAGGGGGAGCGGCGCGACCGGGTGCGCTGAACCGATTCGCCGGATTCCGTTTCCCGGCGCTTCTCGAGTGGTACCGTCTGCGACCAGTAACACGGTTACTACTCGAGAAAGGCGCCTCTGATCGGGGCGACGACAGCACTCATGATCACTTTTTCTGCCCGTGCGCATCGGCGCGCCGGACTGATACTGGCCGCCGCGCTCCTGGTGTCGATGGGCGCGGTGACCGCGCATTCTGCGCCGCCCGCGACCCGCGCCGACTGCCTGCCCGGCTCGGCCCCTGAATCCGGGCTACAGGGTGACGTTCCCGCCGCCGACCGTGACAGCGGTCGTTCTCGGGACGGATTCCGGTGCAACATCCGGCTACTCGGTGCCGCGGGCGGCCGGGGCGGTGGCATCACCTCGGTGACCTTCGACCACTGCGCCTACGTCGGCACATTCTTTCCCGGTGACCTACTCGGACCCGACGCCGGCGTGCAGGTCATCGATGTACGCGACCCGGCCGCACCCGTGCACACCGCCACACTGACCGAGCCCGCGATGCTGGCGGGAACCTGGGAGAGTTTGAAGGTCAACAAGGCTCGCAAACTGCTGGTCGGCGCGGGCGTGCCCTTCCTGACCGGCGCGGGTCTGCTGTCGGTGTACGACATCAGCGACTGCGCGCATCCGCGCCTGCTCAACCCGGGCACCGGGACCGATCTGTCCTTGCCGCTGCCGATCACCGCTCATGAGGGCGGTTTCTCTCCGGACGGTCGCACCTATTGGAGCTCGGGTACAGCGCCCGGCCTGCTCAGCGCGGTCGACCTGACCGACCCGGCGAATCCGCGAGTGGTGTGGCAGGGCCTGCCCGGGCTGTCCATGCACGGGGTCGGCGTCTCCCCGGACGGCAACCGCCTCTACCTGGCGAACAACCTCGGCGGGATGAAGATCCTCGACATCAGCGCGGTCCAGCGGCGTGACCTCGCACCGCAGGTGCCCGAGCTCGCCGATCTGACCTGGTCGGACGGCTGGGCGACACAGCACACCGTTCCGGTGACATACGGGGGAGTGCCCCATGTGTTCGCCGTCGACGAAGCCGGGTCCGGTGGGGTGAAACTCATCGATGTCTCCGACGAGCGGCATCCGCGGATCTCCGGCTCGATCAAGCTCGAGATCAACCAGCCCGAACACCAGGACTCGCTGCTCGCTTCAGCCGGCGGTGGGTCGCTGTTCTCCTACGACGCGCACTACTGCGCGGCCGACCGGCCCGTCGATCCCACGGCATTGGCCTGCGGCTGGACCTCGTCGGGAATCCGCGTCTTCGACGTGCGTGATCCCGGAAAGGTCATCGAGATCGGTTATTTCAACCCGCCCGCCCGCACCGGAGAACATTTCGCGCTGTCGAACTCATCGCACGCGCTGGCCTCGATCATCGGTCTGCCGCTACTGTCGGCGCCCTCTGTCGCGCAGGCGATCCTGCGGGGCGAATTCGATCCGGAGCAGGCGCTGAGCGCACGGACCGGCGCGGCCGTCGGGGACCTGTCGACCGACTGGTGCTTCTCGCCGCCGGAATGGCGCGGAAATCAGCTCTGGACCACCTGCGCCGACAATGGATTTCTGGCGCTCGAACTCTCGCCGCAGGTCTACACCCCGCCGTCCGACCAGAACTCGACCACCGGATCATGATCAGGCGCAGCGGATTCCGCTTCGCCGCGTTCGGTGCGCTCGCCCTGCTGCTGCTCGCGATGGGCGCGGCGCTGCGGCCCGTGCTGCCCGCCGGCGCCACCGCACCGGCGGTTCTGAGCGAAACCGAGGTCGGTTTCGTTCAGGACATGGTGGCCCATCACGGCCAGGCACTGGTGCTCACCCAGCGGCTCGACGCCGACGCTGATCCGTTCGTCGTCGGTCTGGCCCGGCAGATCGCCGACAGTCAGCGCACCGAACTGGGCATGCTGCTCGGTTGGCTCCGCTTGGCCGGCGCGCCGGTTGTCAATCCGCGCCGGATGGCGTGGATGCCGGATGCCGAACAGTCACACCGGCATTCGGGCACCGAGACGGACCGGACGATGCCGGGGACTGCCTCGGCCGCCGAACTGGACGAGCTTTCCGTCGCGCGCGGAACACAGGCCGAGATCATTTTCCTGCGGCTGATGCGGCGCCATCACGCCGGTGGGGTCGAGATGGCCGCCGCGGCCGATGCGCTGCTCACCGGAGGCGAGGTCGACCGCTCGGCCCGCGAGATGGTGCGCACCCAGGGGCAGGAAATCGGGCTGATGTCCCTCCTACTGAACCGGCGCGGGGTCTGACCCGTGCCCGGACAACGACACGATGAAGGTACCGCTATGTCTACGATGACCCGCCGTTCCCTGTTCAGTGGTGCCGCCGCCGCGGGCTTGCTGCTCGCATCGTCGCGTGCCGCCGCCGCGGAGAACGGGCCAGCCGCCCGCACCGGTGGTGTCCCGCTGACCAGGGAGGAACGCAGGGTGGTGGTGATCGGCTCCGGCTTCGGCGGCGGCGTCACCGCGCTACGACTGGCCCAGGCCGGGGTGCCGGTGCTGATGCTCGAGCGCGGGAAGCGCTGGGTCACCGGGCCGAACGCGGAGACCTTCCCGCATGCCACCCAGCCCGACAAGCGGTTGCTCTGGCATCGCTCCAGTCCGACGCTGTTCGGTACGCCACTGCTGTTCGAGCCCTACACCGGACTGGTCGAAGCTGTCTCGGGCAGCGGGATGACGGCGCTGTGCGCGGCCGGTCTCGGTGGCGGATCACTGGTGTATCAGGGCATGTCGCTCCAGCCGACCCGCGAGGTGTTCGAAACGCACTTCCCGGCCGGGCTGAATTGGCAGCAGATGGACCAGGTGTACTACCCCCGCGTCGCGCGCATGCTCGGCCTCGCCACCGCGCCGGACGAGCTGGTCGACAGCGCGCCCTACGCGGCCGCACGGGTCTTCGCCGATCGGGTGCGCGGGGCCGGGATGCCGCTGTCGAAGATCCCGATGCCGATCGACTGGAACTACGCGCTGGCCGAATTGCGTGGGGAGATGAAACCGTCCTACACCAACGGCGACGGTGCGATGGGCGTGAACAACGGCGGCAAGAACACCGTCGACGTCACCTATGTCGCGGCCGCCGAGGCAACCGGGAAGGTGGAGGTGCAGACCCTGCACGAGGTCACCGACATCGAGCGGGCGCCCGACGGTCGCTGGGTGGTGCGGGTCGACCGTCTCGACACTGCGGGCGTTGTTCAGGAGAACAAGATCATCACCACGGGAACCCTGGTGCTCGCAGCGGGCAGCCTCAACACCACCCGCCTGCTGGTGCGGGCCGGCGCCACGGGCGCGATCCCGGATCTGCCGGACGAACTGGGCAAGGGCTGGGGCACCAATGCCGACCGCATCTATGTCTGGCGCGATCCGGCGGCGGGTTTCGGTACCGCGCAGGGCGGTCCGGTCGTCTACGGCAGCAAGAACTGGGACGATCCGCACTCGGCGTTCACGGTGATCCAGGCGTCGCTGCCGCCGCTGTCGATGGACGCGGGCAGCACCATGCTGGTCGGCTACGGCGTGAGCGAGAGCCGCGGCGAATTCGTCTACGACACGGGCTCGGATGTCGCGACACTGCGCTGGCCCTCCGACGGCGACCAGGCTATCCAGGTGGGCCACATCGACCCCGCCGTGCGGCGGATCGCGGGACCGGGCGCGCAGGTGCTCGACACCAACGCGGTCTTCCCGTCCACCTGGCACCCGCTCGGCGGCGCGAACATGGACAGCGTGTGCGATCTGGACGGTCGGGTGCGCGGTCAGCGCGGCCTCTACGTGCTCGACGGCGCCCTCATGCCCGGCAACACCGCGGCCTGCAACCCGTCCATGACCATCGCCGCGATCGCCGAACGCGCGGTGGATGTCCTGGTGCGCACCGATGTGGGTGCCGTGATCTGAGCAAGGGACGCGGACGAGAACGGGCGGGCGGTGTCGTATCGACCCGCCCGCCCGTCGTTCGCGAGGCTACGGCGCTGGAAGTAGTTGCTCGCCATAGACTTCGAGGCAGCGCAGCGCCAGCTCGAGGTGGACCCGTCGGCTCTCGATCGGATGACCCAACCGGCGCTCCGCCTGCTTGAGCCGGTACCGGACGGTATTGCCGTGCACGCCGAGCCGGCTCGCGGCCGCGTCGATATTGCCTCCGGCACAGAGGAATTCGAACACGGTGTCGCGGAGACGGGCGCCTTGCTCGCTTCGATCGGCCAGTTGCCCGAGTTCGCGTTCGATGAGCGCGCGCACGGACTCGATGTCTCCGTCGCCGGTGAGCAGGCAGACCAGGTCGATGTCCTGGTAGGCGGTGACCGCGCCGGAATTCTGTGCGCTGGTCGCGATCCGCTGAGCGGCACAGGCTTCCAGATGGCTTCGCCGAAAGCCCGCCACACCGGGGCGGGGGGTGCCGAGCGCGAGGTGAAGGTGTGCGCTCGGCGGCGGCGCCACCGCGGCGATGTCCGGGAGATGCGACGTCGCGATCCAGGCCCACAAACCGTGGACGCCGCTGCTGATCAGGAGCGGAGGGGGCGCCCCGAGTGCGCGCGCGATCTGGGCCGCGTAGTCACGCAGCAGACCGGTGGCGTATCGCGCCGGCACCTCGGGGTCGGTCCAGAGAACAAGCGCGACATGGACGTTGTCCATCGAGTGTGCGAGTTTGTCGGGCGAATCGGCCGGTGGTGCCGGTTCCCCGCGCAAGATGGCCTGCACGATCTCTATGCGCTGGGCATCGGAATTGCGGGTGTGGTGCTCACGCTCGTCCATGTAGGCGGCGACGATGCCGTCGAGGCAGGTATCGAGCCACAGGGTGCTGTGCTCCCAGAAGATGACCAGGACAGCCCCGCGCAGTTCGGGATCGGGGATCTGCTGGTGCAGCACCTGGGTGATGTATCGCCACAACCCCCGCTGCGCGGCGCGGTAGGTCTTGAGCAGCATGTCCACTCCGTAGCCGCGGCGGGCCACGGTCCGCGCGCCGTTCACTGCCTCGGCGGGTGGCCGCGCCTCGAACTGCGTGCGCCCGATCACCGCGAGGAAGCCCAACCAGTGGGCTCTGGTGGCCGCCCGGACTTCTCGATGGACTTCGACGTCGGCGAGGTAGTGCGGGAAGGTCTCCTGGATCGCGGAGTCGACGGCGGACAGGATCGGCTCGGACTCGGATCGCATCCGCAGTGCGAAAGCCGTGAGCCATTCGAAGGCCGGCGCCGTGTCCTCCGCGGACGCGGGCATCGGCTCGCGGACGTGGCGTTGCGTGCGCGGGATCGCCGTCTTCACCGCACGGTCAGGTGGTGGTCGCGCCGGGTCGGCCGCGCGCGGCGCCCGGATGTGCTGTCGGAGGGAGCGGAAGCCGGCATAGGTGCACCTTAGCGCAACCGGACTGTTGTGTCCGGATGTTTCCCGGTCCGCGATGGAAGGCGGGTAGAGATTGTGGGGGCGTACCAATCGCGCATTCGCGGTTGGAACGGCGGACAAATGTCTGACATTCGTTTGGTAAGGCAGGGCTTCGCTGCTAGATTCGAATAGGTCAACGCCGGGCCGCGTATGAATTCCGTACAGTGTGGTGCCGGAAGCTGTCTGGCGTCGGCTCAATTCTTCGAATTGTTGATTCAACAATTCTTCAGGTGATGGGCGCGCGTCGACGGGGCTCGGGCGCGCGCATCGACACCAGCGTCCGGCGCCGTTCGGTGCCGGACGGGATCGGCCGATGGGTAACGTTGGCTGGATGAGCTCGCCGCGCCGTACCAACAGGGGACCTGCTGCCGCCGCGGAGAATCGTCTCGCCCTGCTCGTCGCGGCGAAGGCCGCATTCGCCGAACACGGCCTGGACGTTCCGCTGAACCTGATCGCGCGTACGGCGGGCGTCGGTCAAGGCAGCCTGTACCGGCACTTTCCGAACCGAGAGGCGATCATCCTCGCGGTCTTCGAGGAGAATCTCGGCCAGCTGGAGTCGATGGTCGCCAATGTCGACTCGACGCTGGACGAGCTGCTGGCGGAGATCTTCGACCAAATCGTCGAGGTTGCTGTGCTGTTCGATCTGTTCCGTGTCGCGGACAGCAGCGACCCGCGCCTGGTGGGCATCATCGCCCGCCTGTACGCCTTGCTCGACGAGAAACTCGCCGACGACAGCCGTCGTGGCAGTGTGCGCCGGGGCGTCACCGCCGAGGAGATCTTCCTCGCCGTGGGAATGCTGGGTGCGCTGCTGAACAAGACGCCGGAATGTGAACGGGCATCGGTGGCGGGCAAATGCCGGGGCCTGTTGCTGCACGCCCTGTGTGACTAGAACTCGAGTACTTGACGGAGCGGGGCCATTTCGTCAACAATACGTTCCAGCAACCGGATACTCGTGTCCGGTTGTGGTCGGGAATTCGTGTCGATCCCGTACTCGGCCTCGTTCGAATGGCTGCTGGATTTCATCCGGTGGCGGTATCAGATTTCAGGGGAAATTCTTGAAGAATGCACGCTCGGTCGCCCCGATGATGTCGGCGATCGCCGCGCTGTCGGTCGCGTTCGCCTCGACCACAGTGTTCGCGCCACCGGTCTCTGCGGCATCGGACCCGTTCTACAGCTACCGCGACGACACGCCGCTGGCCGACCTCGCGCCCGGAGCTGTCCTCGACAGCCGGACCACGACTTATCACCTCGTCGGCATCCCCACGCCGATCACCGCGGTGCAATTGCTGTACCGGACCACCGATGCCCGGTATCGGCCGAGTGCCAACGTCACCTCGATCCTGATCCCGCCCGGTGGAGTGGATCCGACTCGGGCGGTCGCCTACCAGTCCTTCTATGACTCGCTCGACCCGGAGCACGGACCCTCACGCTCGATCGCCGGTGACGTCAGCTTCGGCGGTATGGTGTTGACCTCGGAGGCCACGGTGATCGCGGACCTCCTCGCGCGCGGCTACACGGTGATCATCGCCGATACCGAAGGGCAGCAAGCGAATTTCGCGGCGGGGCCCGAGTACGGCATGAACACACTCGACTCGATCCGCGCGGCGGTCCGTTCGGAGGCCACCGGGCTCACGGCGCAGACACGGATCGGTCTGGTCGGCTATTCCGGCGGCGCGATCGCGACCGACTGGGCCGCGGCGCTGGCGCCGGACTACGCCCCCGACGTGAACGCCGCGCTCGTCGGCGCGACCCAGGGCGGTCTGCTGGTCAATCCCGCGCACAACCTGCGCTACGTCAGCGGCAGCGTCGGCTGGTCCGGTGTCGCCGCGATGGCGGTCATCGGTGTCGCCCGCTCCTATGACCTCGATTTCTCGCCCTACCTGAGTGCGTACGGCGCGCAGGTCGTCGCCGCACTGCGGTCCGCGTCGATCGCCAACGTGCTGTTCCAGTATCCCGGCCTGTCGTGGCAGCAGATGGTCAAGCCCGAGTACGCCGACCCCAATAGTGTTGCGCCCCTGGTGGAAGCGGTCGAGAAGGTCAATCTCGCGAACGCGCCGACCCCGACCATCCCGCTCCACATCGCCCAGGGTGCCAACGGGGTCATGGAAGGTACGGACGGGAGCAAGCCGACGGTCGGCGCCGGTGACGGCGTCATGGTCGCCGGAGATGTCCGTAGCCTCGCCCGCCGGTACTGCGCGGACGGCAACCCCTTCGTCGAATACCGGCAATACGACGAGCTCAGCCACATCCCGACCTTGGCTGCGTGGAGTGTCGGCGCTGTCTCGTGGATCGATGCGCGCTTCGCCGGCGAGGCCGCTGGATCGAGTTGCGGCACGATTCCCGAGGGCAACTCGCTGACATCGGATCTGTGATGTCGTGCTGCCGGTCCGGCGATCGGCAGCACAGCCGGGTGGACTACGTCGACGGTGGTGCGAATGATGGTGGCGCGCAGGCGGGATTCAGGACGCCGGAGGAGTCTCGGCGCGCGCCGCGAGGAAGTCGTCGACGATCCGAGCGCAATCCTGCGGGGTCGATGCGCGTAGACCGATGAGCTTCGCGAAAACGAGTGGCCCGACCAATTGCGACAGTACGAAGTACGTGTCGAATTCGCCCAGTTGCCGGTGGGCCTCGGGGGTGTCGAGCACCTGGTCGAACGGCACCCGATAGTGGTCGATGATGCGCTGGCGCAGCGAGCTGACGGCCGCGTTGTCGGCGTTGTGGTCCGAGCCGGTCGCCAGCCACGCCAAGGTCGACACCTGCAGTGGCGTGTCTCGAATCGCCTCGGCCTGGCGTTCCAGTAGGGCTATGAGGCGCTCGCGCAGCGGGCCTTCGGGCGGGGTCTCCAGGGCCGACGGCAGCAGCCGTTCGATGGTGGCGGCGCGTAGCTGAATCGCGTTGTCGAAATGCCGGTACAGGGTGGTTCTGGCGACCTTGGACAACCTGGTCACGCCCTCGACGGTGACCGCTTCCACGCCGCCGTCCTGGAGGAGCGCGGAGGCCGCATCGAGTAGCCGGGCGCGTGAGCGCACCCGGCGTGGGTCGACCTCGGCGGCGTCAGTTCCGCTCATATCGTCCAGTATTCCTCTGCCGGTGGACCTTTCCCACGGTCTACCTCCCGTCAGATACTTATGCTACACATAGTAGCGAAGCGATACTGACAGTAGCGGAGGCCCGATGGTTCCCCCCGGACGCGACCGATTGTCCGCGGCCCAGCGTTGGCTGCTCACCTTGTCTTGTCTCGCGGTAGTTCTCGTCACCTCGTCGATGGCCGCGCTGTATACGGCGTTGCCGGAGATCGCGGCCGACACCGGGGCGAGCCAGGCCGAACTCACCTGGATTGTCGACGGCTACACGCTGGCGCTGGCCTGCCTCGTCCTGCCAGGGGGTGCGATCGGTGACAGGTACGGCAGGCGCGTCGTTCTCGTCACGGGGCTCGTCATCTTCTCGTTCGCTTCAGCGGCTCCCTTGTTGCTCGACAGCCCGACGTGGCTGATCGTCGCGCGGGTCGTGACAGGAGTCGGCGCGGCGCTGGTGATGCCGTCCACGCTGTCGTTGCTGACCGCCGGATTTCCGGAGGAACGGCGGAGCAGCGCGGTCGGATTGTGGGCCGGTGTCGCGGGGGTCGGCGCGATCCTCGGCATCCTCGGTTCGGGCGTTCTGATCGAAAACTGGTCTTGGGCTTCGATCTTCGCCGGGATGGCGGTCGCGGGCGCGATGCTCGCGGTGGCAGCCTTCACACTGCCCGAGTCGGTGGACACCTCGAGGTCCGCGATGGACCCGCTCGGTGCGGTCACCAGCGCCGTGGCGATCGGTGCGATCGTGGTCGCGGCGATCGAGGTGCCCGTACGCGGCTGGCTCGATCCGATAGTGATCGGCGCGACCGCTGTAGGGCTGACCGTGGCAACAGCTTTCGTCGCTATCGAACGACGGGTCGCGCACCCGTTGATCGATATCCGGCTCTTCGCGCACCGGGGCTTCGGCAGCGGCACCGCGATAGTGACGGTGCAGTTCCTGGTCACCTTCGGCCTGTTCATGCTGGTCGTGCAGTACTTTCAGCTGATTCTGGGCTACCGTCCGCTGATGTCGGCACTCGCGCTCGCTCCCATGGGCATCCCGATGGTGGTGATCTCCGTGATCGCGCCCAGGGTGGCGGAACGGGTTGGCCTGCGAATCCCCGCCTCTGCCGGTTTGCTGGCGATCGGGGTCGCGATGCTCATGATCGCGCAAGTAGATTCGCACACTTCCTATGGGGACCTCCTCGGCCCGTTGCTGCTGATGAGCGCGGGGATCGGTTTGTCCACCGCGCCGGCGACAGCGGCGATCGTCGACGGCACCCCCGTGCAGAAGCACGGTGTAGCCGCGGCGGTCAACGATGCCGCCCGTGAAATCGGTGCCGCCATCGGCATCGCGATCGCGGGCAGCGTGCTCGCGGCGGGTTACGGCGAGCGCATCGCCCCCGCCCTGCCCAGCCTCCCCGAGGCCGCGCGTGAACCGGTCGGTGACTCGCTCGCGGCCGCGCTCGAGGTGGTGGAGCGCGTGGGCCCGCCCGCGCAGCAGCTCGGCGATTTCGCGAAGTCCGCGTTCATCCACGGCATGCAGGAGTCCGCGACCGTGCTGGGATTCCTGACCATCGGGGCGGCCGTACTCATCGCCGTGTGGGCGCCGGGCAGACGCCGCACCGACAAGACCGCCGAAACCGTGGCCTCGCGCGGATAGGTCACGGCGAGAACGATCTCCGCGTTCGGTCGTGGTGGTACGAAAGGTGCCGGGCGCCCGGTGGGTGTAGGACGATGAGGGCGTGAATGCTCCTGCGCCCGGGCCTGTTTTCGATGTCATCGCCGTGTTGAACGGTGCGGTGGACCTGCGGTCCTATCCGCGTCGCAACCTGGTGCTGAGCTCACCGCAGACCGGCGGCTTTGTGTTCGGTTCGGCCGCGTATCAGCGCGCGATCTTCGAACCTGTCGTGCACCTGCTCAACGGTGTCGAGATGCTCGAATCGCAGGGGTGGCAACTGGTCAGCGTGGTCGAGCGCAACATCGACAACGTCTACTACACGCTCGCCTTCATGCGCCGGATCTGAGGCGGATCCAGCCACGACGGCCGCCTGACATCGCCGTGGCCGGTGAGCTCGAGGCGAGCCGACCGGTCCATCACGCCCTGGCGAGACGATCATTCAGGAAGGGGTTCCGCCTCGCCGATGTGGCTCATGATCACCACGGCCTGCCTCAGCAGGGTGGCCTGCTCGTCGGAGAGCTTGCTCAACTGCCCGGCGAGCCAGGCATCACGAGCCGAGACTTTGTCGGTCAGCAGTGACCGGCCCGATCGCGAGGCCGCGACGACGACCTGCCTGCCGTCGGACGGGTGGGGTCTGCGCTCGATCAGTCCCAGCGCGGCCAACGCGTTGATCGTGCGCGTCATCGATGGCGGCCGCACTCCTTCTTTGACGGCGAGCGCGCCCGAGGACATGGCGCCGTCGCGGACGAGGGTGGTGAGCGCTGAGCGTTGGACCAACGAGATCGGCTGGTCGGTGTGATGCAGGCGCAGGAGGCGATCGAGTCTCACAGTCAGTAAGGACAGCGCCCCGGCCACAGCCGCGGTATTCGAGTTCGGTGACACAATCATGAACTTTACGAACAAAAATGCCCGCTGTCCCGGCCGGGGACAGTCCTCAGCCGGGCGGGACAGCCTGCCGAAGCAGCTGCGCCAGTTCAGGACAGCCAATCGTCGAGGTGGGGGAGTTCGGTGGCCACAGTGCCGGTGAAGCGAGGTGGGCGCTTCTGGAGGAAGGACATGATGCCTTCGCGGAGGTCGGCACTGGAGAAAGCGTAGGAGATGAGGCGGGCGTCGAGTGCGAAGACGTCGTCGGGGGTCTTGTCGCCGGACATGGCGACCAGCCCGCGACGGATGGCGGCTACGGAGACGGGGGCGACCTGGGTTGTCAGTTCCGCGGCAAGGGCCCGAGCGGCGGGCAGGAGGTCTTCGGGGGCGTGCAGGCTGGTGACCAGGCCTGCGGCGAGGGCCTCGTCGGCGCCGAAAACGCGGCCGGTGATCATCCACTCCTTGGCTTTGGCCAGGCTGACGATGCGCGGCAGGAACCAGAGCGAACCACCCTCGGGGAACAGGCCCCGGCGGGCGAAGACGAAACCGAAGCGAGAATCGGTTGCGGCAAGGCGGAAGTCGGCGGCGAGGGTCATGGAGAGGCCGACACCGATGGCGGCGCCCTGCATGGCGACGATGACGGGTTTGTTCAGGTCGGTCATCGGGCGCACGACCCGGGTGGACCATTCGACCCAGTCGGGATCGGTGACGTCCTCCTCGGATCCGTCCGCTGTGAGATCCATGCCGACGCAGAAGTCACGTCCCTCGGCGGCGAGGATCACCGCGCGAACGGCGTCGTCGCGGTCGGCTTCGGTGAAGGCAGCGCCGAGTTCGTCGGCCATCGCGGTGGTGAAGCCGTTGCGCGCCTCGGGACGGTTCAGCGTGATGGTGGCGACAGCCGCGTCAACGCTGTAAATGATGGTTTTGTAGGACAATTCGACTCCTCGGTTCAGCGTTTGCCGGATGCGGCGGACACGAGCAGCTCGACCATGGCGGTGGCCTTGCCGGACTGTGGCGGGTCGCCGGTGATGATGTCGCTCCAGACGAAAGCTTCGCCGACGCGCACGATCGCGTAGGCGAGATCGCGGACTTCGATACGCGGATCCAGATCGGGCAGGTCGGTCAGTCGTGAGGCGACCCAGTCGATCATTCGGCCCTGGACGACGGAGTATCCGGAAGTCAGTACGCGCAGGCCGTATTCCGGGTCGTCGGCGACGAATCGGGTCAGCGGTTCGAAGGTGCGGACCGTATCCGCGAGGGTGCCGAAGTGGCGGACGAAGCGTCCGGCGGGATCCTCGGACACACTCGCGCCACGTGCCTCGACGCGACCGATCGCCTCCGCGATGATCCGCCACACCACTTCACCGATGACGACTTCCCGGCTTCCCCACCAGCGATACAGCGTGGCGCGGCCGATCCCGGATGTCCGGGCCAGCTGTTGCATATCGATTCGGCGGCCCTCGAGGAACCACCGGCGCGCGAGGTCGACAACATCCTCGCGCGCCGGTTTCGCAGGTGTGCTCGAGGCCGGGTCCTCCGGTTGCGGCGACGAACTTTCGCCGCTGGTCACGACTACGGCCTCGTCAGCTCGGCGTAGCGAGCGAGGTGGTGGTCGGTGGATCCGAATTCGTGCTCGATCGCGGTCAGCCGCTTGAAGTAGTGGCCGACGGCGAGTTCTTCGGTCATGCCCATCGCACCGTGTAGCTGAACGGAGTTCTGGCC
Source organism: Nocardia sp. NPDC058114 (assembly GCF_042884695.1). Lineage (NCBI taxonomy): Bacteria > Bacillati > Actinomycetota > Actinomycetes > Mycobacteriales > Nocardiaceae > Nocardia > Nocardia sp. NPDC058114. The sequence continues at coordinate 173,215 of NZ_JBHVTK010000002.1, forward strand.
GATGAATCGAGCGGCACGGCTGACGGTGACCTTGGCCGCGGATGCCGCCCGCGCCCGAACCGCCGGTGCCGCGTTCAGTGCGTGGATCGCCAGATACGCTGCGGCGATCGCCTGCTCGAGCTCCATGTACATATCGACCATGCGGTGCTGCAGAACCTGGAAGCTGCCGATCGGCTGACCGAATTGCCGGCGTTGCTTGGCGTATTCGACGGTATCCGCCACCACCTTGCGCATGCATCCGACCGCTTCCGAGGCAATCGCCGCGATCGCCTCGTCGGCTGTGGCCTCGATCGACGACCATGCCTGGCCTTCCGCTCCGAGCAGTGCGGCGGCGGGCAATCGGAATTCGGTGAAGGTGATATCGGAACCGGCCCGGTCGTCGATCGTCCGGTAGGAGTGGATTTCGACCCCGGCCGGCGGATTCGCCGCATCGAACTCGCTGAGGAACAACGAGATGCCGGATTCGTCGCGCCGGGCACCCGAGGTGCGCGCACTGATGATCAGATGGGTCGCCAACGGCGCACTGGTCACGACGGTCTTGCTGCCGTCGATCACCCACGAATCGCCGTCGCGGCGCGCGGTCGTCGAAAGATCGTGCATCGCATGACCCGACGTCGGCTCGAGTGCGGCGAACGCGGTGCGCGCCGTACCGGCCACGATCTGCCGCACCAGTGCATCGGCAGCCGTCCCACCGCAGCGTTGCAGCAGACCCGCCCCGATGATGACCGTGTCGACATAAGGTTCGACGACGAGCGCACGCCCGAGTTCCTCGGCGATGACCATCATTTCGACCGGCCCACCGCCCATACCGTCGACATTCTCGGGCAGGGTCGCACCGAGGATGCCCAACTCTTCGGCGAAACCGCGCCACACCGCGGGCTGCCACCCCGCGCCGGACTTGACCGCGCTCCGACTCTGCTCCAGGTCGTACCGGGCACCGAGGAATCCGGCCACCGAATCACGCAGGAGTTCTTGCTCTTTGGTGAAGGTGAAGTCCATCAGAGCCCCAATGCTGCCTTGGCGAGAATATTTCGCTGAATTTCGTTGCTGCCCGCGTAGATCGAGCCTGCCCGGTCGTTGAAGTAGCGCAGCGGTGCGACGGCCTGCCACTCGTCGCCGCTGCGGTAGCCGTCGGCCGGTGGCTGGAATCCGGCGATCGGGCCGCCGGGTTTCGTCGCATGCGGTTGGTACACCCGCCCGCGCGGTCCCGCTGCCTCGAGTGCCAATTCGGTGATCTTCTGGCTCAGTTCGGTGGCCAGGATCTTGAGCATCGACGAGGCGGGGCCGGGGTTCTTGCCCTGCGCCAGTACCGACAGCGTTCGGTACTCGAGGATCTCGAGTACCTCGGTGCGAATCCGTGCCTCGGCCAGCTTCGCCGCGAAGGTGGTGTCATCGATCAGCGGATTGCCGTCCGGGCCGGTCTGCCCGGCTGCCGCGGTCGCGACTTCCTGGGCCATCACCTGCAACATCGGCGACAGTGCCCCACCACGTTCGTGTACGAGCAGATACTTCGCCACGGTCCAGCCGTCGTCGATCTGGCCGAGCACATTGCTTTTCGGCACTCGGACGCCGTCGAAGAAGACCTGGTTCTGCACCTGCTCACCGGAGGTCATCACCAGCGGGCGGATCTCGATACCCGGCGAGGTCATATCGATGAGCACGAAGGTGATGCCCTCCTGCTTCTTCCCCTCGCGCGATGTGCGCACGAGGCAGAAGATCCAATTCGCCTCGGTCGCGTGGGTGGTCCAGATCTTGCTTCCGGTGCACACGAAGTCCTCGCCGTCGTCGACGGCGGCCATCGTCAGCGATGCCAGATCGGAACCGGATTCCGGCTCCGAATACCCCTGACAGAAGAACACCTCACCGGTGAGAATCCGTGGCAGGTAGTACGCCTTCTGCTCGGTCGTGCCGAAGGCGACGATCGCGGGCGCGACCATTCTGATGCCCATCGGCGACAGCGCGGGCGCACCGGCCTGCATCAGTTCCCGGCCGAAGATGTAGTGCTGGGTGAGGCTCCAGTCGCAGCCGCCGTATTCGACCGGCCATGCCGGTGCCGCCCAGCCGCGATCGTGAAGAATGTGCTGCCACTTCATGCTGGCTTCGTGATCCGGATAGACGCTGGTCGCCAAGTGTCCGGCACGGCGTAGATCGGGTGTCAGGTTCTCGTCGAGAAAGGTGCGAACCTCGTCTCGAAAGGAGAGATCAGCCGCTGACCAGTCGTAATCCATCAACCCTCCCGGAGGGATGTGCTCCATTGCGCCCATGCAGACCTGCGGTCGCGTGAGACACAATGTACTTCTGTCTCAGTCCGGAATCAAGGGATGTTGAGGTGTCAGTTCCTAGAATGGAGAGTCACTTAATTCTGCTGTCGCCGGTATGGGGGACGAGATATTCGTGGACTGCGCCGACGGCGCGGACCGCGCTCTCGGCAGCGGCCTCCATCGTCGAGGGCATGCCGGTCTCGGTCCAGTCGCCCGCGAGGAACAGGCCCTCGATCGGCGTGCGCTGCGGCAGGCGCAGCGCGTCGAAACCGGGCTGCGCCGAGAAGGTCGCCTGCGGCTGATGGATGACGTGGGTGCGCAGCACCTGCGCCTCGGCGAACTCGGGGTAGTGCTCGGCCAGCGATCGCAGTGCCGCCGCGGTGAATTCGGCGTTGGGCAGATGGACGACATCCCACGAGGCGCTCACGGCCAGTGAGTAACAGTGCCCTGCCTCGGTCTCGACGCCGTGCATCCCCGTGGTGTCGAAAACCCACTCGATGGTGGTGTCGCGCAGATTCTCCGCGAGCCTGCGCATCCTGAGCGGACGATCCAGCCACACATACACGCTCGAGATCGGAGCGGGCTCGATCTTGCGCACGGGAGTGAAGTGGTCGTACTGCCCGAGCCGGCCGCGATCGAGCAGTGTTGTCAGCGACCACGGCGGCAAGGTGAGAACCGCCGCGTCCACCTCGATGACCCGCCCGTCGGAGAGTTGCACACCGGCGAGCCCGTCGTCGACGATCTCGAGATCGGTGACTCCGGCACCGACGACGATCTCCGCGCCGTGTGCCCTCAGATAGCGTTCGGCGGGTGCGACGAACAACTCGTGCAGACTCACCCGCGGCCAGACCGCGTCACCGGCCCTGCTGTTCCCTGACAGCGCGCGCTTGCCGATCCAGTGCAGGGTCTGGACGAACAGGGAGGCCGACACCCGCTCGGTCTTCTCGTTGAGCAGACCGATGACGAACTGATCGAGCACCAGCGCGCGCAACGATTGCGGTGCACCGATCTGCCTGAACCAGCGGTCGACGGTCAGGTCGTCGAGCTCCGGTGCCGGGCGCAGCGCGGCGCGGGCGATCCGCGCCCAGGTGCGCAGGGCGGCGGGCCGTTCGCGCAGCGGGATCGGTGGCCACACCATCCAGGACAGCCCGACGGCGCGGCGCAGCGTGCCCGGCAGCCAGGCGGGCGCGCGCAGGGTCAGCAGCCGGTCGGGCCCGGTCCTGATCGCGAACGGCGGGGCGTCCCAGAAGAGTTGCTCGCGCGTGCCGATGGTATCGACGTAGCGCAGCAGTGCGTCATAGCAACCGGCGAACAGGTGCTGACCGTTGTCGACCCTGCCTTCGATACCGGGCACCTCGAACGAGATCGTGCGACCGCCGAGGCGTCCTCGCTTCTCGACGAGGGTGACGCGGTGGCCTGTCTCCGCGAGCCAGACCGCCGTGGCCAATCCGGCCAGGCCCGCCCCCGCGACCAGGACGTGCGGGGATTCTTGCTGCCCCATCGGTACCTCCGGGCAATCGATGAATGTGAGAATGAATGAGAGAATTTGTCAGTCATACTCGCACAACGTCGATATGTTCGTACAGAATGGAAACCGCTCGTGCGGAACGGAACTCGCTGCCCGGCCGATCGCGGCTGAGGCGCGAAGCGCTCGCGTCCGAAAGGAGTCAGCACGTGCGCGGCGGTAGGAGTGCGCCGCGCGGTTGATCGGGGCGTCGGGCTAGCTCCGGCGCCTCAGGAGGCTTTCGGGTCCCAGGATCTGCTCGACGACGGCGAGGAAGATCTCGGTCGATTCGTCGACGAGCTCGTCTCTGGTCAGATCGAGTGCTCCGTTGAGCCAGCCGTACACGGTCTCGTACAGCCCGCCGACGAGGTGCATGGCGGCGAGCTCGCCGTACGCCCCCGCGGCTCCGGTGCTTTCGGGGCTGAGTTGCTTGTTCACCGTCGCCAGCACCAGCGCGGCGAAGCCGCGGATCGTCGCCGTGCGGCGTGCGTTGAGGGCGGGGTTGAGCTGGGCTTCGGTGAAGGCGATGCGGATCAGTCGCGGGTCGTCGGCGACCGCCTGCAGGCCCGCGGCGATGGCCGCGTGCACCTTGTCGCGCAGGGGGTCGGGGGCGGCGCGCACACGGACGGCGATGAGCTCGGTCAGCTCACCGATGACCTGGTCGTAGACCTCGGTGACGACGGCGTCCAGGTTGGTGAAGCTCTCGTAGAAGTATCGCTCGGTCAGTCCGGCCTGGCGGCAGAGGCCGCCGACGGTGAGCCGGGCCGAGCCCTGGGTGCCGACGATCTCCCTGGCGGCCTCCAGGAACGTGACCCGGCGCTGCGCGCGCCGCTGTTCGGCAGGCACACCCGCGTACGCACGATCCTTGACCATGCGCCGAGTCTGCCACAAAGCCTTGTCAGATTTCCAAATCTGCTGCATCCTGTTGTCAGATTCGAGCGAGGAGAGAGAATCATGACCGAGGCATTCATCTACGAGGCGATCCGCACGCCGCGTGGGCGTGGCAAGAAGACCGGCGCCCTGCACGGCGTCAAGCCGCTCGACCTGGTGGTCGGGCTCATCGACGAACTGAAGACCCGCCATCCCGGACTCGATCCGGCGGCGATCGATGACATCGTGCTCGGCGTCGTGTCGCCGGTCGGCGATCAGGGCGCCGATATCGCCAAGACCGCCGCCTTGGCGGCCGGGCTGCCCGACACCGTCGCCGGCGTGCAGCTCAACCGGTTCTGCGGCTCGGGCCTCGAAGCCGTCAACACTGCCGCCCAGAAGGTGCGGTCGGGCTGGGAGCAGCTCGTCATCGCCGGTGGCGTGGAGTCGATGTCGCGGGTTCCGCTCGGCTCCGACGGCGGCGCGTGGGCGATGGATCCGGTCACCAACTACGACACCTACTTTGTGCCGCAGGGTGTCGGCGCGGACCTGATCGCCACGATCGAGGGTTTCACCCGTGAGGACGTCGACGCCTTCGCGGTGCGCTCGCAGCGCAAGGCCGCCGCCGCCTGGTCGGGTGGCTACTTCGCCAAATCCATTGTCCCGGTGCGTGATATCAACGGCGCGGTGCTGCTCGACCACGACGAGTTCATGCGCCCCGACACCACAGTGGAAAGCCTGGCCGGGCTGACCCCGTCGTTCGCGGCGATGGGGGAGATGGGCGGCTTCGACGCCGTCGCGATGCAGCGCTACCACCACGTCGAGAAGATCACCCACGTCCACCACGCCGGCAACTCCTCCGGCATCGTCGACGGTTCGGCGCTGGTACTCATCGGCAGTGAATCCGCCGGTGTCGCCGCGGGTCTCACGCCGCGTGCCCGAGTCGTCGCCTCCGCGGTGAGCGGCGCCGATTCCACGATCATGCTGACCGGCCCGGTCCCGGCGACCGAGAAGGTGCTGGCGCTGGCCGGGCTCACGGTCGACGACATCGACCTGTTCGAACTCAACGAGGCCTTCGCCTCGGTGGTGCTCAACTTCCAGAAGAAGCTGAACATCCCCGACGAGAAGCTCAACGTCAACGGCGGCGCCATCGCCATGGGCCACCCGCTCGGCGCCACCGGGGCCATGATCACCGGAACCATGGTCGACGAGCTCGAGCGACGAGGAGCGCGCCGCGCGCTGATCACGCTGTGCATCGGCGGTGGCATGGGCATCGCCACCATCATCGAGCGCGTCTGAGCGTCGGACTCCGATACCGAAGGAACAACGAAAAGCAATGACTGACAACATGATTGCCTGGGAACTCGGCGCCGATCGGGTGCTCGTGCTCACGATGGACGACCCGAACCAGTCGACCAATACGATGACCGAGGCGTTCGCGCGCGACCTCACCGCGACCGTCGACCGGCTCGAGGCCGAGCGCGACAGCTTCGACGGGGTCATCCTCACTTCTGGCAAGGACACGTTCTTCGCCGGCGGTGACCTGAACCTGCTGATGAACGCGACACCGGAGACCGCACCGCAGATCGCACTCGGCCTCGACACCTACAAGGCGGCGTTCCGTCGGCTCGAGACGTTGGGTAAGCCGGTGGTCGCCGCGATCAACGGCACCGCGCTCGGCGGCGGTTTCGAGGTCGCGCTGGCGACCCATCACCGGATCGCGCTCGACGCCAAGGGCAGCCTGCTCGGCCTGCCCGAGGTCACCTTCGGTCTGCTGCCCGGTGCCGGTGGTGTCACCCGGACAGTTCGGCTGCTCGGTATCACCAGCGCGGTGCTCAACGTCGTGGGCCAGGGCCAGCGGATGAAGCCCGCGAAGGCGTTGCAGGTCGGCATCGTTCACGAAGTCGCCGCCACCCGCGAGGAGATGTTCGACAAGGCTCGCGCCTGGATCGCGGCCAACCCCGAGGCCGCGCAGCCGTGGGACGTGAAGGGCTACAAAGTCCCCGGCGGCACCCCGTCGAGCCCGGCGGTGGCGGCCAACCTGCCCGCGTTCCCGGCGAATGTGCGCAAGCAGCTCAAGGGTTCGCCGATGCCCGCACCGATCGCGGTGCTCGCGACCGCGGTGGAGGGCGCGCAGGTCGATATCGACACCGCGTTCGCGATCGAGACCCGCTACTGCACCCACCTGATCTGTGGCCAGGTCTCGACGAACATGATCAAGTCACTGTTCTTCGATCTGGGCACGATCAACAAGGGCGGCAGCCGCCCCGAAGGCTTCCCCGTGCGCACGCCGGAGAAGGTCCTCGTGCTCGGCGCGGGCATGATGGGCGCGGGCATCGCCTATGTGCAGGCCCGCGCCGGCATGCAGGTCGTGCTCAAGGATGTCACGATCGAGGCGGCCGAGCGCGGAAAGGCCTACTCGGCCAAGCTGCTCGACAAGGCCCTGCGCAAGGGCGCGATCACCCAGGACAAGTACGACGAGATCCTCGGTCGCATCCACCCGTCCGCGGACCCGGCCGACGCCGCGGGTTGCGACTTCGTCGTCGAGGCGGTGTTCGAGGATCCGGGTCTGAAGAAGAAGGTGTTCGGCGAGATCGAACATCTGGTGAACGCGGACGCGCTGCTCGGATCCAACACCTCGACCCTGCCGATCACCGATCTGTCCACGGGCGTGCAGCGGCCGAAGGACTTCATCGGACTGCACTTCTTCTCCCCGGTGGACAAGATGCCGCTGGTCGAGATCGTCGTCGGCGAGCAGACCAGCGACGAGGCGATCGCCCGTGCCGTCGATTACACCCTCGCCATCAAGAAGACCCCGATCGTGGTCAACGACAGTCGCGGCTTCTTCACCAGCCGGGTGATCGGCCAGTTCATGGACGAGGCGATCTCGCTGGTCGCCGAGGGCGTGCATCCGGCCTCGGTCGAACAGGCCGCCACCCAGGCCGGGTACCCGGTCGGTGCGCTGGCGCTGGCCGATGAGATCAACATGAAGCTGGCGCAGAAGATCCGGCGCAGCCTGAAGGAGAATCTGCTCGCCGAGGGCAAGAACTGGGTCGACTCGAAGGCGTACCCGCTCGTCGACGCGATGGTCGACGACTTCGAGCGCCCGGGCCGGCTCGAGGGTCGCGGCTTCTACGAATACGACGCCGACGGCAAGAAGCTGGGCCTGTGGCCGGGACTGGTCGAGAAGTACACCCGCGACGATCACGGCATCGCGTTCATCGACATGCAGGAACGGATGCTGTTCGCCGAATCCCTCGATACCGTGCGGTGTTTCGACGAGGGTGTGCTGCGCACCGTGCCGGACGCGAACATCGGTTCCATCTTCGGCATCGGGTTCCCGGCCTGGACCGGCGGCGTCATCCAGTACATCAACCAGTACGCGGGCGGTCTGGCCGGCTTCGTCGCGCGTGCCGATGAGCTGCGGGCCGCCTACGGCGACCGGTTCGAGGTCCCGGAGTCGTTGCGAGTCAAGGCCGCCGCCGGGGAAACTCTCGGCTGACGGTCACGACGACGAACAGAACCCCCGCCGCCCGGGAATACCGGGCGGCGGGGGTTCTGTGCTGGAACGGGCTACAGCGAACGGGCGATCAGTTCCTTCATGATCTCGTTCGTTCCCGCGAGAATACGAAGCACCCGCGCACTGGTGAAGATCTCCGAGATCGGGTACTCGGTCATGAACCCGTATCCGCCGAACAGCTGCAAGCAGCGGTCGGCGACCACGCTCAACTGATCGGTGAGCCAGTATTTGGCCATCGACGCCGTTGCCACATCGAGCTCGCCCGCCAGGTGGTCGGTGAGGCAGTCATCGAGAAAGACGCGACCGATTCTGGCGATGGTGGCGCACTCGGCGAGCTCGAACTTGGTGTTCTGGAAGCCGAGCAGCGACTTTCCGAACGCTTGCCGATCCTTGGTGTAGGCGATGGTCATCGCGACCGCGGCCTCCATCGACGCCACGGCCATCACCGCGCAGACGAGTCGCTCCTGCTGGAGCAGCTTCATCATCTGATAGAAGCCCTGGCCCTCGGCCTCGCCGAGCAGGTTGCCGACCGGCACCCGCAGGCCGTCGAAGAACAGCTCGGCGGTGTCCTGGCCGGTGCCGCCGATCTTGGACAGGGTCCGCCCGCGGGTGAAGCCGGGGGTGTCGTCACCGACCTCCGCGACGATGAGCGACACCCCGGCGGCGCCCTTGTCGGGGTCGGTCTTGGCGGCGATGATGACCGCGTCGCAGAGCGCGCCGTTGCTGATGAACATCTTCGAACCGGTGATGACGTACTCGTCGCCGTCGCGCACCGCCCTGGTCTGAATGTTCTGCAGGTCCGATCCCGTTCCCGGTTCGGTCATCGCGATCGAGAGCAGGCACTCGCCGCTGACCACCTTGGGCAGCAGGCGCGCCTTGAGCTCTTCGGCGGCGAACTCGACGAGGTAGGGCGCGATGATCCCGGAGTGGATCGCGAGGCCCATGGAGGTGTCGCCTGCCTTCGACTGGGCCTCGATGATCGCCGCCTCGTGGGCGAAGGTGCCGCCTCCGCCGCCGTACTCTTCGGGAACAGACGGGGCCAGCAACCCGAGCTTGCCTGCTTTGAGGTAGAGGTCACGGTCGGGGTGACCCTGCTGTTTGTACCGCTCGGCGCCAGGAAGCACCTCTTTCTCGAAGAACTTCGTCGCGAGTTCGCGAACGGCTTCGATCTCATCGTCTACCCAGCCCGCTTGTGCGGTCATCCGTGCCTCCCAGGACGCAATCTGCCTCAATCTGCGGAAACAGATTGTCAGATATATTGGCACGGCGTCAATAGGGAATGCTCGGCGGTCGGTGGTCGCCGTGATCAGCGGCGACCCCGGGTGCGCCGGTAGGCGGCCGGAGTGGTGGCCGTCCAGCGCTTGAAGGCGCGGATGAAGGGGGCCGCCTCGGTGTAGCCGAGCCGCACGGCGATCTCCTCGACCGAGAGTGCGGTGGCGGTCAGCATGTCCTCGGCCAGACCGCGCCGCGCCTCGTCGAGCAGGACGCGGTAGCTGGTGCCGTCGGTGGCGAGATGCCGTCGTAGCGTGCGGCCGGTGGTGCCGAGGTCGTGGGCGACCGCGTCCAGCGACGGCGGAATCGCGATTCCCGCGGTACCGGTGCCTGCCAGCAGATGGTCGCGAACCTCGGCTGCTATCCCGGTGCGGGTGGTCCGGCGGTCGATCAGTTCACGGCATTGCGCCAGGCACAGGGCCAGCGTGGCCTGATTCGCCTGTGGCAGTGGCTGATTCAGGGTTTCGGCGGTGATCGTGATACTGGTTTCGGCCTGCCCGTATCGGGGGTCCACGCCCAGGATCGCGGCGATGTCGTCGCCATAGCCGGGTTCCGGGAACGCGAACCGCGCCTGGTGGATATCCACCGGTCGGCCGAGCAGGTCGTCGAGCACCCGATGCATCGCGAAGGTGTCGCGTTCGACGAGGAACTGCTGGACGTCATCCGGGATCCGATCGTGTCGGATCCGGGCAACCATCTGCTGGTCGTGGAACTCCACGACCGGTGTGCAGAACGCGAAGCTCAACTGGAAGTAGCTCAGCGCCAAGGAGATCGCCTCGCCGAGGGTGGGGCTGGTGATCCAGGCGTAGCCGTAGATACCGAAGGCGCTGATGCGGTAACTGCGCCCCACCTCGATGCCGAGCGCTGGCCGGGTTCCGAGTTCGCGCAGCAGATTGCGAACCACCAGCAATTCCGTGCGGGCATCGATCTGGCGGTCGGCGGAGTCGAGGTCGGCGACGGACAGACCCGTACCGGCGAGGATCGACGTGGCGTCGGCTCCGTGTTCGACGGCGAACCGGTGCATCACGGCGACGCTGGCAACACCCCGGGGGAAGTCCCACGTGTCCACTGCTGGTTCCTGTCGCGCGCGCATGCCTTCCATTATGGCCTGAAATGTCAATTTTCTGTCCGCGGGCATCCTCGTTCTCGCGTCCGCGGCGACCTACCGTTGACCGCAGAGATCACTGACACGAGGAGCTGGGCTATGCGCACTCGGACAATGCCGTCCGCTGTCATCATCGGCACCGGGTTCGGCGGCCTCGGCATGGCGATGGAACTGCTGCGCCACGGCTTCGACGACCTCGTCATCCTGGAGCGGGCGTCGGATGTGGGTGGGGTGTGGCGGGAGAACACCTACCCGGGCGCCGGGTGCGATATTCCCTCCCCGCTCTACTCGTACTCGTATGCGCCGAAATCCGATTGGCCCAAGCGGTTCTCGGGACAGCCCGATATCCACGCGTATCTGCGGGATGTGGCGCGCGACAACGGCCTGCGCGAGCGGATCCGGTTCGGGTCCGAGGTGACCGAAGCCGAATTCGACGATGCGAGCGGGAAATGGACGGTGCGCACCGCCGACGGCTACGAGGCAACCACCGACGTGCTGATTTCCGCGGTCGGTCAGCTCTCGCGGCCCGCGCTGCCCACCATCGCCGGGATCAGTTCGTTCGCCGGACCCGCCTTCCACTCCGCGGAGTGGGACCACAGCGTCGACCTGACGGACAAGCGGGTCGCCGTTGTCGGCACCGGTGCCAGCGCGATCCAGTTCGTGCCCGCGATCCAGCCGCAGGTGGGGGCCCTGACACTGTTCCAGCGCTCGGCGGCGTGGGTGCTGCCCAAGCCCGATGTCGAGTACAAGGCGTGGCATCACCGGATGTTCGCGACGGTGCCGCCGGTTCGCCTCGCCGAGCGATTCGCGGTCTGGGCCCTGTGCGAGTTTCTGTCACTGGGCATCGCTGATGTCACCGCGATCAGGGGCCTGGTCACCAGGATCGCCGTGAACCATCTGCGCACGCAGGTCAGCGACCCGCAACTGCGCGCGAAACTGACGCCCGACTACCCGGCCGGCTGCAAACGTGGGCTGTTCTCCAACAACTACTATCCGGCACTCACCCAGCCGAACGTGCGGGTGGAGACGACCGAGATCGCCGAAGTCGTGCCGACCGGGGTGAAAACCGCCGACGGCGTGCTGCACGAAGTCGACGTGATCATCTACGGAACCGGGTTCAAGGGCACCGAATTCCTGTGGCCGGTGGCGATTCGCGGCGCGAACGGGCGCAAGCTCGAGGACGAGTGGCAGGGCGGTGCCCGCGCCTACCACGGCATCACGGTGCCCGGCTTCCCGAACATGTTCATGGTGTACGGGCCCAATACGAACCTGGGCGTCGGCTCGATCGTCTACATGATCGAATCGCAGGCTCGCTACATCCGCCAGGCGCTCGAGGAACTGTCCCGCCACCCGGCGCACACCCTCGATGTCCGGCGTGCGGTGGCCGAGGAATACGACGTGAAGCTGCAAGCCCGGCTCGCCCGTACGCCGTGGGGTCTGTGCTCGAGCTGGTATCGCAACGCCGCGGGCCGGATCACCAACAACTGGCCGGGCGCGGTCCTGAGTTATCGACTACAGACCCGAGCCCTGCGCCCCGAGCACTATCACCTGACCACCAACACGACAACGCCTGCGGGCCAGTGATATTCGCGGACCGGAATTCGAAAGAGGCTCATCGATGAAGCTGACCAACGGCACCGCGGCCGAGGTACGCGAGAAGGTGCGGGCGGTGCGCCGGTTGCACCAGACCGGCCTGATCGACCTGTGGCGACCGCGCCGGATCAAGCGCATGATCGCGCTCAACAACTCCTACGGCCCACAAGCGGCGATGATCAGCGCCGGTGCGGCCGATCGGCCCGACGAACCCGCGCTGGCCGATGAGCGCGGCGTGCTGACCTACCGCGAGCTCGACGAACAGTCCAACGCCTTGGCCCACGGTCTGCTCGGGCAGGGCCTGCGCGGCGGCGAGGTGGTCGGCGTGCTGGCCCGTGACCATCGTGGCCTGGTGCTGGCGATGGTGGCGGCAGGCAAGGCAGGGTTGCGGCTGGCCATGCTGAACACCAGTTTCGCCAAGCCGCAACTCACCGAAGTCGCTGTGCGGGAGAAGGTTCGCGCGATTCTGTTCGACAGTGAATTCGCCGGGCTCATCGATGCCCTGCCCGAGACGATGCCCCGGATCCTCACCTGGGTCGACGCGGAACACACGCCGCTGCCGAGCACGGTGACCATCGACATGCTGGTGTCGGCGAACACTGGTGCCCCGCTGCCCCCGCCGGACCGGCCCGCGGGCTTCATCATCCTCACCAGCGGCACCACCGGCCTGCCCAAGGGTGCGCCGCGCACCAAGGTCTCTCCGTTCGCCACCGCCCTGGTCGTCGACCGGGTGCCGTTCCCTCGCGGTGGGGTCGTCATGATCGCGACTCCGGTTTTCCACACCACCGGGATGGGGACCTGGACGATAGCCAGCGCGCTCGGTGCCGAGATCGTGCTGCGGCGCCGCTTCGACGCGCAGGCCACCTTGGCGGCGATCGAGCGGCATTCGGTCGAGATGCTGGTCGCGGTGCCGACCCAGTTGAACCGCATTCTCGCGCTCGGTCCCGACGTCATCGCCGAGTACGACACCTCGACGCTGCGCACGGTTTTCGTCGGCGGCGCACCGCTGCCCCCCGACCTGGCGATCCGATGGCAGGATGCGTTCGGTGACGTGCTCTACAACGGGTACGGCTCCACCGAGGTCGCGATCACCGCTGTCGCCCAGCCGCACGAATTGCGTCGTGCGCCGGGCACCGTCGGGCGGGCACCGGTCACCGCGCGCATCGCGCTCTACGACAGCGACGATCGCCGAATCACCGCGGCGAACGTCTCGGGGCGAATCTTCGCCCGCACCGTCGCCCCGTTCGAGGGGTACACCGACGGGAAGACCAAACAGATCATCGACGGGTACATGTCGACCGGGGACATGGGCCACTTCGACGCCGATGGGCTGCTGTTCATCGACGGCCGCGACGACGACATGGTCGTCTGCGGTGGCGAGAACGTCTATCCGCTGGAGGTGGAGAATCTGCTGGCGGGTCGCGCCGATATCGCCGATGTCGCGGTGATCGGTGTCGACGACGCTGACTTCGGACAGCGGCTGCGCGCCTTCGTCGTCGCCGCCACGGACGACAAGCCGGACGCGCAGGAGATCAAGAACTACGTCAAGGACAACCTCGCCAGGTACAAGGTGCCCCGTGACGTGGTGTTCCTCGACGAGATGCCCCGCAATCCCACCGGCAAGATCGTGCGCAAGGCGCTGACCGAGTACGTCGTCGATGGACACGGGGGGCGGTGAGCATCATGACCGAATACGACTACGACGCGATTGTGATCGGTTCCGGCTTCGGCGGCAGCGTCACCGCGCTGCGGCTGACCGAGAAGGGCTACCGCGTCGGTGTTCTCGAATCCGGGCGGCGATGGAATCCCGAGGATTTCCCGAAGTCCAACTGGAATATCCGCAAGTCGCTGTGGATGCCCCGACTCGGCTTGACCGGGCCGCAGCGGATCAGCGTTCTCGGCAAGTGCGCGGTGTTCAGCGGGTCGGGTGTCGGTGGTGGGTCGGTGATCTACGGCAACACCCTGTACGAGCCGCTGCCCGCGTTCTACGAAGACCGTGCGTGGTCGCACATCACGGACTGGAAATCGGAGCTGGCGCCGTATTACGACCAGGCCAAGCGGATGCTCGGCGTGCAAACCAATCCGCGCGTCGGGCCCAAAGATGAAGTGCTGCTGAAGATTGCCGAGGGCCGCGGGGTTGCCGACACGTTCCATCGCACGAATGTCGGGGTCTTCTTCAACGAGGGTGCGGAGGGCGCGGAGGTGCCCGATCCGTACTTCGGTGGTGCCGGGCCGACGCGCGCGGGCTGCATTCATTGCTCCGAATGCCTGACCGGCTGCACACACAATGCCAAGAACACCACCACGGTGAACTATCTGTACCTGGCCGAACGCAACGGTGCCGAAGTGCACCCGCTCACCACGGTCACCTCGGTGCGGCCGGACGGCAACGGCGGCTACCTCGTGGAGACCATGCGGTCGGGCGGTATCGTCCGCCGGAACCGGCGCCGGTTCACGGCGCGCCAGGTCGTCTTCGCCGCGGCTGCGTTGGGTACCCAGAAGTTGCTGCACCGCATGCGAAACGATGGTGTGCTGCCCGGGTTGTCGCCTCGGCTCGGGGAGCTGACCAGAAGCAATTCCGAGGCGGTGGTCGCGGTATGCAGTCGTAGCCGGTACGACCTGTCCCAGGGTGTGGCGATCACCTCCTCGATTCATCCCGAGCCGCACACCCATATCGAGGTGTGCTCGTACGGCAAAGGACAGAACGCGCTGTTCACCCAGGGCCTGCCGATGGTCGACGGCGGCGCGTTCCGGATGCTGCGGCTACTGCTCATGGTGGCGGCGCATCCGCTCGAGTTCATCCGGTTGAAGAATGTCCACCGTGCTGCCGAGCGCTCGGTCGTGCTGCTCGTGATGCAATCGCTCGACAACTCGCTGACCTCCTTCTTGAAAGGCCGGCGTCTGGTCACCAGACAGGGGTCGGGGGAGCCGAATCCCGAGTGGATCCCGATCGCGCACGAGATCGCTCGGGAGTACGCCGCCGAAATCGATGGTGACGCGGGAAATCTGGTCACCGACCTGCTGGGTATTCCGGCCACCGCGCACTACATCGGCGGCGCGACCATCGGTGACTCCGCCGACACCGGCGTGGTCGACCCCTGGCAGCGGGTCTACGGATATCCAGGCCTGCACATCGCCGACGGCAGTGCGGTCACGGCCAATCTCGGGGTGAACCCGTCGTTGACCATCACCGCGCAAGCAGAGCGCGCGATGGCGTTCTGGCCCAACAAGGGTGATGCCGACCCCCGTCCCGTGCTGGGTTCTGCTTACGTCCGCCTCGCACCGATCCTGCCCAAGCGGCCCGCTGTTCCCGCTACCGCGCCCGCGGCACTGCGCTACTCGGTTCAGGGTTGACCGCACCATCGTCGAACCACCACGACGCCCCGCAGCGCTTCGGCGCTGCGGGGCGTCGGTGCGTAGCGGCACTGACCGAAAGGCCCCACTGAGTCGATTAGTCGAATACCATCTCACTGTATCATTGCCTTAGTGGCTCTCAGAAGAAGGAGGCGCAGGACTATGCGTCAAGTGTCAACGGTGACCGATCCTGTGACGGCGAGCGATGTCGACGGAGTCCTGCGGTGTCGATACGGCACCGTCGAGGACTTCGACATCGAGCGATTCCTCGACGGGATCGGCGCCTTCGCCGGGGCGGGCGCGAATGTGATCGTGCAGCTCGCGAACCGGCCGGTGGGCTACGGCGTCGTCGAGAGCACCGTCGACTCCGGCCGCGCCGACGTCCATCCGTGGAAGCGGTTGCGCACCACGCTGACCTACATCGCGGTGGCGATGCTCGGTACCGAGCAGGACCGGGACGAGTATCGACAGGCCGTGGGTAGCGTCCATCGACGCGTTCGTTCCGCGCCCGGCGCCGAGGTGAAGTACAACGCGTTCGACCCCGAACTGCAGAAGTGGGTCGCGGTCTGCCTGTGCTGGGGAGTCATGGATACCCACGAACGCCTCTACGGGCCACTGGACAGGGCCACCAAAGAGGTCTTCGTGCAGTACGGGGCCAGATTCGGCACCGGGTTGCAGATGAGGCCCGACATGTGGTTTGCCGACCTGGCGGCTTTCGACAGCTACTTCGAATCGGGGCTGGCGAACATGCAGATCGACGACCTGGTCGCCGAATATCTGCGCAAGCTGGTCGGATTGCGCAATGTTCCGAGGCCGCGTCGGCTTGCCGACTTTCATCGTTTCGCCGTCACCGGACTGCTGCCCGAAACCATGCGCGCACAGCTCTACCTTCCGTGGACCGACGAACAGGAGCGGCGGCATCGGCTGATGTTCCGTGCCATCGGGGCCGTCTACGGACGGCTACCCGTCCGTGCGCGGATCGTGCCGTACTCGACGATGCTGCGGGACATGCGGCGGCGTCAGCGGCTCGGCCGCCCCCTGGTCTGACAGAGTCGAGGTTGCGGGCTACCGGCAGACCACATTATGTTCGGGCTCTTGTCAGCTGAGGGGAATGGGATATGGCCGAGTCGATCAGGTTGCTGGCACGTATTCGCGGACACGGCGGTGTCGAGCGCGATAACGCCGACGTCCTGAACGGCGCCTTGGCCGCGTTTCTGGACTTCGGGATCAAGCGCACCAGCATGGCTGAAGTAGCCCGCCGTGGCGGTCTGTCCCTGGCGACGCTGTATCGCCGGTTCGGTGGGAAGACCGACGTGGTCCAGGCGGTGGGGCTCTGGCAGGTGCGCCACCTGCTGGAGCAGGCCGACGCCTCGATGCGCCGGCAGGCCGACGAGGGCGCCAGCGCCGAAGACCAGATCGTCGAACTGTTCGTTGCCTTCGCCCTCGGCTTGCGGAACAACCCGTTGCTCGACCGCCTCCTCGCCACCGACGCCGCCACCGTCCTGCCCTACCTCACCACCGGTGGAGCGCCGGTGATCGAGCTCGGTCGCGACTTCCTGGCCGAGTTCATCACCCGCTTGCAGGAGGCGGGCAAGCTCCCCGCCTACGACCCGCTCCCCGTTGCCGAGTTGGTGGCGCGTACCGCGCTCTCGCTGGTGCTGACCAGGCCGACGGTCATCCCGCTCGACGACGAGGCGGCAGCGCGCCGATTCGCCCGCGATCACATCGCACCCGGGTTCCGTCCGCTGGACGTGCGCACGGCGACCCAGGAGACCGGCGCCGCGCCTCGCTGATTCCCTGGCGTGGGGCAGCGACCACCGTGTGCCGCGGACGGATGTCTCACCGGCTCGGTGAGACATCCGTCCGCGGCCGGACCTCTACCTGCCGAAGCGGCGCCGGCCGCGAGCGCCGGTCGCGCGCATCGCGTTCCGCATGAAGCCGAAGTTCTTGAGGCTGTACGGGTACCAGACGAGTTCGGACTTCTGGGTCGGCAGCGCCGGAGCCGTGATCGCCTGCTTGCGGCAGTACTTGCGCACGCCGTCGGCACCGCCGAATCGGTACCCGGTGCCGGACTGGCCCCAACCACCGTGGGGGAGCGCGAAATTGAACAGATTGATGGTGGCGTCGTTGATGTTCACCGCACCGACGGCCAGTCGCCGCGCGATTGCCTGCCCGCGGGACTTGTTGCCCGTCCACACCGAGGCCGACAGTCCGTACTCGGAGTCGTTGGCGAGCCGGATCGCCTCGTTCGCATCGGCGACCTTGATGACCGGGATCGTCGGGCCGAACGTTTCCTCGGTGATGCACGACATCGAGTGATCGACGTCGACCAGCACCGTCGGTTCGAAGAAGTTGCCCTCGCCTGTCGCCTTGCCGCCGGTGAGCGCTCGCGCGCCTTGGGCCAGCGCGTCATCGACGTGGCGGGTGACGATGTCGAGCTGGGCCTGGTTGGCGAGGGGACCGACGTCGATGTTTCCGCTACGGTCGTCGCGGCCGAGCCGCAGCGTCTTGACGTGGGCCACCAGCTTGTTCACGAACTCGTCGTATACCGCGGCCTCGACGTACACCCGCTCCACCGACACGCACAGCTGTCCGGCGTTGGTCAGTGCGCCGAAGGCGATGCCGTTGGCCGCGCGGTCGAGGTCGGCGTCAGCCAGCACGATCGCCGGGTCCTTGCCGCCCATCTCGAGGCTGTAGGGCAGCGTGCGTTCCGCGCAGGCGACCGCGATGCGGCGACCGGTGTTGCCGGAGCCGGTGAACTGGATGAAATCAGCGTTGCCGACCACCGCGGCGCCGGTGGCGCCGGATCCGGAGACCACCGTGAACACCGGCGGCGCACCGATCTCGGCCCAGCCGCGCGCGAGGGCGAGCGGCGTCAGCGGGGTCACCTCCGAGGGCTTGAGTAGCACCGCGGCGCCCGCGGCGAGCGCCGGGACGAGGTCGGAGGCAGGCATGGCGAGAGGGAAGTTCCACGGCGTGATGATGCCGACCACCGGATACGGCGTGTACGTGGTGGTCAGCTTCTTGACCCGCATCAACGGGGTGTGGGGGCTCACGGCGGTATCGGCGAGAAACTTCGCGGCGTTTCGCGCGTAGTAACCCAGCAGGTCGACGGTGAACGCGACCTCGACCTCGGCCTCCACCCGAGGCTTTCCTGACTCGTCTTGAATCGAGTCCGCCAGCTCGTCGCTGTGGTCGAGCACCCAATCCTGCAGCTTGAGCAGCCACTGCTTGCGCCCGGCCGCGCTGATCGAAGCCCACCGCGGCTGTGCTGTGCGCAGCGCGGCCGCGGCTGCGGCGACCTCCTCCGGGGTCGACACGGCGACGGTGCCGACCAGTTCTCCGGACGCTGGGTTGCGAACAGCCAGTTCAGCGGCGTCGACGGTGGGTGTGGCGGAATCAGACACATTTTCTCCTGGATAGCCGTATCGGACTACCAACCACCTTAGACAGAGTGAGATGTTTTGTATATCACTCTGTCATTTCGATGGCCAGCTCAGATCTTCGGGTCGAAACGGATCCGCCATGTTCATCCGCTATTTGCCCCTGCTTGCAAATATCAGAACAGGTGGAAGCCGTGTTTGACCGCTATATGTTACCGAGGATTCTCTCACTGGTGAAGAGGAAAGGGAATCAAAATGGTGATCAGGAAAGCTGGATCGGATCCGGCTACAGCTCCCGGCCCGCACGATGGACGAGACCTGCGCGCCTGTCGGCGCGCGCGGAAGGAACGTAGCGAATCCTGCGCGGTGCTACCGTCGCCGCCATCCGCAGGCCGGTGGCGTAGGAGCGGAACGCGGCCCGATCTCCCGGTCTGGACCGGACGTCGAGCAGTTCCTTGGTGCGAGGGTGGAGCAACTCGCGGACGGCGGCGGATGGCAGGAGTCGCGGGACCCAGCTGGTCGGACGCACGATCTCGGGTGCGAGCGTGCGACCGGCTGGGGTGAGGCGTAACTGCTGTGCGCACACCCGTTCGAAATAGTCGCCGAAACCCGCCCAGTCCTGCGGCATGGCCCGCGCCGACACGCCGAATCGCAGATACCACTCGCAGCACTCCTCGTACAGCCGTTCATGGTCGCGATCCGACATCGGCGCGATGAAGGTGTTGATCGCGACCACCAGCGTCTCCACATAGGTCGCGTGCTGAAAGTGGAACAGGTCCGGATTCAGTGCGTGGAAGCGCGCGCCACGGTCGTCGGTTCCGCCGATGTGCCCATGAATGTTGACCATGCGGTGCTGCTGGTCCCGATCGTGATAGGCCATGTGAACCGTCTGCGACACGGTTCGCGCTTTGTGGTACCACAGCCGCATCGCCATGTGTTCGTCGAGAGCTGTCGCGATGGCCGGGTGCAGAATCTGTAGCCCCACCGCGCGCGGCAAGGCGAGCAGAAATCGTCGATCGCCGACGTACCGGCGAAGCAGCGAGGTCCCTTTGTGTGGTGCGGTGGGCACGGGAGACGGTGTGGTCATGGTCGGCTCCGTTCGAAGACTGGCAGCTGTCAGAGGCTGTCGAGGGGTGGAGATCGCCATGAATGCGCAGCTGAGCGGCGGGACCGGCATATGGCTCGCCTGCCTCGCGTGGGCGTGATGATCGTGCTGCCAGTGGGTGGCGTAGAGCATCGTGAACGGGGAGCGAAACTCGCGGTGTCGGTCTCCGTGGCCGGACGACGGCGCAGCCGCTGGAATCCCGCGACGAGGTAGCTCGCCGGCAGACAGCAGGGCATCGTTACCTCATCCGATTCTGGGCGGGCCGCCTCGAATAATTATGGTGCACGCTGACACCACAATGATGTGGTGTCAGCGTGCACCAGAAACTGCGGATGGTCAAGGGTCAGCCGTCGAGCAGGTGAGGTAAACCGGCGCGAAAGCGGTCCGCGTCGATGGCTTTGGCGGCAGCGAAACCGGGAAGGGAGACCAGCGGGAAGATCTGGGCGCGGGGACTCGGATCGTCGGCGGCGTCGAGGATGGCGTTGGCCGCCGCGCGACCGGATTCGTTGGCGCCCTCCATGGTGGCCAGGTCGATGTGGTGGCGGACGTGATCACCGCCGAAATAGAGGTTGGGAATCGCGCAGTGTGCGTCGGGACGATTGTCGTAGGAGCCGACTGTGTTGACCAGCAGCGGGGTTTCGTTGTGGATGGTGGTTCCCGACCAGGTGATGCCGGGGTCCAGATGCCAGGAGTGGATGTCTTCGTCGCGTAGCCAGTCGGTGCCGGTGTTGAGCCAGGCTTTGAGCTGCGCCCAGGTCTCGGTGGCGATCTCGGCGGCGGTGCATTCCTTGGCGGTGCGGCCGAAGTGGATTCCGGGTGTGTCCCAGTCGGAGATGTCGACCGACAGGCATTCCAGCACCGAGCCGTCGCCGTAGGTGGCAGGGAAGTCGCCCACCCACATGGGGGCTTGGCGCAGCGCGGTGAGGGCCCAGGGGGAGCCCAGCGCCGCGATGTGTCCCTCGGGGATGTCGGTGGGGCGGCGCAGGTAGTACTGGATGCCGACCATCCAGTCGGTGACCAGGTTTCGCATCCCGCCCAGGCGCGGATCGGCCTCGATGATCGTGTCGTCGAGGAGGTCGACCGCGCGGTCGACCGGCATGGCGCACAGATAGTGGTCGGCTGTCACTGTCGTGGTCCCACCTGTTCCGCTGACCGTCGCGGCGGCGATGCGACCGCCGGCCATCCGCAATGCGGCCAGGCCCTGCCCCATGACGAAGCGGACGCCGAGCGTGCGCAGGTAGTCGACCCACGGATCGATCCAGGCGACGTTGGTCGGGCGGTTGAGGATTCGGTCGACGCCACCGGAGAACTGCGCAACCGTGCCGGACGCGGCCAGGACCAGCGCCTCGCCGATCGTGCCGATGGTTCGTGCGGAGCTGGTCTGCGGCTTCGCGGCGACGGTGATCCGGGTGAGCGCGTTCACCAGGTACTTCCGGTACGCGGGCGACTTTCCCTCGGCCTGCATGATCTGTTCCCAGGTCACGTATTCCCACTGGCCGAAGCGTCGTTCGGTGCTGGAGGTGAACCACACGAGCATCTGCTTGGCGAAGAACGCCAGCTCGTGTGGTGGTAGGTCGGGGATGAAGCCGAGCGCGCCGATGATGCTGTTCTGCATCAGTTCCGGCGTCAACTGACTCAGTCCACCGAGCTCGACCGGGGCGAAGATCGGCGGCAGGTCCTGGAATCCGGCGACCGTGCCCTCGACCCGCACCAGGTTGTCGAGCACACCGTTCTGGTTGCCGGGGAACGGGATTCGGCTCATCGTGTCGGGGACATGCTGATAGCAACCGGGGAAGAATCGGAACCCGTGTTCACCCGGCAGATGCTGACGACCGGGCGACGCGGTTCCCGGCACGCCCATACTGCGGGCTTTCCCGCCGAGGAACGCGGGCTCGTAGACGGTGATGTCGTAGCCTCGCTCGGCCAGCTCGTGCGCGGCACTGAGCCCGGCCATGCCGCCACCGAATATCGCCACCGACTTGCCGCCGGAGCGCAGTAGTGGCGAACGCCGGGCAGTCGTCGCTGCGGCGAAGGCCGGGGGAGTCACGGCTAGTGCGGCTCCGGCGACGAGCCCGGCGCGCAGCGCGGTGCGGCGGGTGATCGGTGCTGACAACGGTGTCGGCTGATCAGGCATGGTGTTCTCCTGGACCTGCGGTGGTGAGGGTGAAAGGCGGGTTCGGTGGTGGGCAGTCATCGGTTGCGTTGCCGCGCAGGGTTGTCCGCGTGGTTCGCCATTCGCTGGTCGAGTCGCGGATCTCGCGTGCCACGTCGACGAGGACGGCGGGCAGATGTGCCCACTGGTGGACCGAGGCGCGGACCGCGAGGCCCAGTGCGCGGGACGGGGTATACAGCTCGGCGGGCCGGTGGGTGCGGGAGAAGATGCCCGCGGTGATCTCCGCCAGTTCCGGGTCGTCGGCGGCGGTGCGGTAGAGCTCGATCTCCAAGGGCCGCAACGTTTCACCACGTGCCAGCCGATTCGTCCAGTGGAAGATCTCGCGGCACTCGACGACGCGGCGGCGCTCCCACTCCGACAGGGCAGCGTCGAGAGCCCGCGGGTCGTGGAGAACCTCGTCGACCGACTCGGCGAGCGTCCGTCCATAGTGCAGGGCGTCGCGGATGCCCTGCGCGGTGACGGGATCTTTGAAGTGTCCGGAGTCGCCGGGCAATGCCCAGCCCGGGCCCGCGGAACGGCGGAAGTACGAGGAAATGCCGGTGGCGGAACGGATCCGGCCCACGCGCTCACACCCGCGCAGTCGGCCTGTCAAATCCGGAATCCGGGCCAGGGCCTCGGCGTAGCGGCGTTCCGCCACACCGGGACCTCGTCCGAGGTCGCTGACCGTGGGCGGCTGCACCAGGCTGAGCACCAGGCCGTCGTCGCACGGGAAGGCGGTGCCGAGGTCGGCACCGACACGCCACTGGGCGGCGATGTGGCGGGGAGCGTCGGCGGCATCGCGCCAGTAGGCGAAATAGCAGTCGCGCCCGCTCGGCACGCTCAGAAACGGTCGTTCGGCGCCCACCGCGCGGGCGATGGTGCTGCGCCGCCCGTCCGCGCCGACAACGAGCGCGGCGCGGATCTCCCTGGTCTGGCCCGCGGCATCGAGGTATCGCACACCGGCGCAACGGTTCCCGTCCCAGACCACCGAGGTGACCCGGCAGCGCGGCCGCACCTGCGCGCCCGCGTTCACCGCGGTGCGCACCAGCACGGCGTCGAGTCCGGTGCGGCGCACACACATCGCGTAGTCGATGCCGTCGACCGAGGGAAAGCCAGAACCGACACCGTGGCCCGCGGCCTGTGCGTAGGCCCTGGTCAGCCGTGGCGCACCGAGTGCTTCGACGGCGGCCAATGCGTCGAGGCGCTGGAGCTCGGCCAGCCCGGCCGGCCAGAGCAGGTGGGTGGACAGGGTGTCCGACGGCAAGATGGCGGCGTCGAGCACGACCACAGCGCGACCCGCCCTCGCGAGTGTCGCCGCGGTAGCCGACCCCGCGCAGCGCGCGCCGACCACGACGACGTCGGTCCTTTCGACTGCGGTGACGGGGGAATCGACCATGAAGACCACCTCGGTCACTGAGTCTCGGACAGTGTGTCCGATTGATGATGAGGCGGGCCGTATTCAGGTGTCAATAGCCAACCGGGACAGGGGGATTGCCGCGGCCCCTACCCCCGCCACCACGGCGGCCCGCGGGTCTACGGGCACAATGGGACGCATGGGCAATGCCAGCGCACCCGGTGCGGCATCGGCGACGGATAGCCGATGCCCTCACTGACCCGTGTCCCGCGATCGGCGCGCAAACCCGCTGACGACCGGCGGGCGGAATTCGAACGACGGGTCCTGACCGCGGTCGAAGACCTGCTGGCCGACGGCACGCCGTTCACCGAGATCGCCGTGCAGAAGATCGCCGCCGCGTCCGGGTCGGCGAGATCTACCTTCTATCGCTACTTTCCGGACAAGAGCAGACTGCTGATCCGAATGGCCGAGTTGGCCACCGCCGATCTGTTCGCCGCGGCCGAGATGTGGTGGAGTGCCGAGCACACCGATCAGCAGGCCGGAGTCGTGCTGGCCATGCGCGCGATGATCGGCGGTTTCCGCGACCATCGCTATCTGCTGCTCGCCCTGACCGAAGTGGGCTCCTACGACCGGGAGGTCGGTGCCTACTGGCGTTCCCGAGTGGCGACCTTCGCCGAACTGGTGCGTGCCCGGCTGGCGGCCGAACAGGCGTCGGGCCGCGTCGGGCCGCAGCTCGATCCCCGAGCCACCGCCCTGATTCTCACCTCGATGGTCGAACGCACGATCTCGGTCGCCTTCGCCGCCGAAACCGGTGTCGGCGAGGAGGAATTGGCCGAATCACTCGGTCGCGCGATCTGGCTCGTCATCTACGGGGACGCGCCCTAGTCGCTGTCCTTCTGCGAGACAGCGTCCTCGGCTGCGGCTGTGGTTGTGGTTGTGTGGGCGGAACGTTTGCGGCGCGGTGTCGTCTGATCGATGCGCGGATCCTCGGTCACCGCATAGTGTTTGACGTACTCGGACAGGAACGCCTGCACTGTCGCGGTGGCCGGAATAGCCAACAGTGCGCCGACCGCGCCGAGCAGCGCGCCACCGGCGAGTACCGACAGCAGGGCGATCGCGGCGTTGACGTCGACGGTGCGCGCGGTGATCCGAGGCTGTAGCAGATAGTCCTGGAACCACTGGTAGACAACCGCGAACACGATGATCCATACCGCGTCCATCGGGTCGACCGTCAGCGCCACGAAGACCGGAACGATCGCGGCGATGTAGGTGCCGATGGTCGGGATGAACGCGGAGATCACGCCGAACCAGACCCCGAGCGCGATGGGGTTGGGCAGGTGCAGGATCGACAGGAATACCCCGTGCACGATCGCGGAGACGATCGCCAGCAGCAACCGCGAGAACAGGTAGCCGCCGGTCTTGTCGATGGCGAGGTCCCAGGCGTGCAGGAAGGTCTGCTGGCGGGCCGGCGGCAGGAGTGAGCACACCGTGCGCCGCACCTTCGGGCCACCCGCGGTGAGGTAGACGCTGAACAGCGCGATGGTCAGGACCTGGGCCAAGCCGCCCAGGACCGTGGTCGACACGCCCCAGGCATTGTCGGCGGCGGTGTGCGCGTAGCTCTCGAGCAGGTCTGATTCGCGCAGCAGCCGTTGGCTCAGGTCGTGCGTTGTGAAGTGCTGTCCGAAGGTGTGATTGACCCAGTCCACGCCCTCGTCGAGCAGTCGTGGCGTCTCATGGACCAGGTTGGTCGCCGTCTCCACGAGCAGGGTCACCAGTGCGGCGAGAAAGGCCAGCACGCAGAGGAAGGTGGCGATGAATACCAGGCCGGTGGCGAGACCACGCGGTACCCCCCGCCGCACCAGCAGTGCGACGGGCGGCTCCATCGCCAGCGAGATGAAGAACGCGACGAACAAGATGATCAGGATGTCGGTCAGCCGGTGGAACGCCCAGTCTGCGAGCAGGAACAATCCGAAGAACGCCAGTGCCAGCACCATGGCCCGAGGTAGCCACGTCGGCATTCTGGTTCGCGCGGGCGCCTGCGCAGCGCTGTCCCCGGGGTCGATGTCCACGACTTCCAGTGTCGCCCCGGGTCGGTCCTTTTCCCGGCATCAACGCGGCGTCGACCTGCCCGAAGAGGCGGCCCGCTTCTCGGGCAAATAGTTGCAGTTCCTGAAATATTGCAGTTTGTGCTAATTTATGGGCGTGACTCAGGAGCCGGTCAAACAGGCCGCGGTCGGTCTGCGTGAACAGAAGAAGCAACGGACCCTGCTCGATCTCTGCCTCGCCGCGCGGCGATTGGCGGTCGAGCACGGGCTGGACGCGACGAACGTCGACGACATCGCCAAGGCCGTGGGCGTCTCGCCGCGCACGTTCTTCAACTATTACGAGACCAAGCTGGACGCGGTGGTCGGCCCGATCGGTGAGATCGGTACGCCCGAAGCCAGAAGCGAATTCGTCGCAGGCGGTCCGACCGGTGTGCTCATCGAAGACCTCACCTGGCTGCACGCCGCGGGCTTCCAGCCGGAAAGCGAAGTGCGCGAGGGCATCTCGCTGGTCACGAAACTGGTGATGGCCGAGCCGAGAGTGCTCGCCGCCTTCATCGCCTCCGGCGCCCGGATGGAGGCCGCCATCGCCGAACTCCTCGCGGCCAGGTGCGGGGCCGACGTCGACCCCGAATTCGCCTCGCTCACCGCGGGAATCATGACAACCATCACCACGCGGGCGGCGATGTCGCTGGCCGCGGACCCGAACGGGTCGCTGGCGGCAGCGCTGCACGAGCACTGCGCCATGGCCTCCCGGCTGTTCCGGCCGGACGACAGCACAAGGGAGACGCTCCGATGACCACGACGGCCGACTCGCCGCCCACCCCGATCGTCCTGACGCAGAAGCGGATCTGGCTGATCTTCTCCGCTCTGATCGCGGGCATGTTCCTGGCCAGCCTCGATCAGATGATCGTCGGCACCGCGATGCCGACCATCGTCGGCGAACTGGGCGGTGTCTCGCACATGGCCTGGACCGCCACCTCCTACCTGCTCGCCACCACCATTGTGATGCCGATCTACGGAAAACTCGGCGATATGTTCGGCAGGCGATGGCTGTTCCTGTTCGCGATCACCGTCTTCACCGCCGCGTCGATCGGCGCCGCCGCGTCGACCAGCTTCTGGGAGTTCATCGCGTTCCGCGGTCTGCAAGGTGTGGGTGGCGGCGGTCTGATGATCCTGGCGCAGGCCATCATCGCCGATGTGGTGCCCGCCAAGGACCGCGGCAAGTACATGGCTCCGATGGGTGCTGTCTTCGGCATCACCTCGGTCGCCGGACCGCTGCTCGGCGGACTGTTCGCCGACCATCTCGACTGGCGGTGGTGCTTCTGGATCAATGTGCCGATCGGCATCGCCGCGCTGTTCATCGCCTTCCGCTACCTCAACATCCCCAGCCATCGGCCCAAGTTCCGGCCCGACTACCTCGGCATCGTGCTCATGTCGACCGCGACCACCTTGCTGATCCTGATCACCGACTGGGGCGGCAAGCAGTACGCCTGGGGCTCGACGGTGATGGTGTCGATGATCGCCGCTCTCGTCATCGTGGTCGCGGCCTTCGTGTTCGTCGAGTCGAGGGCCGAGGAGCCGATGCTGCCGCTGTGGCTGTTCCGCAATCGCACCTTCGTACTCACCTCGCTGATCGGATTCCTCGTCGGCCTGGTGATGTTCGCGGCCATCGGCTTCATCCCGACCTACCTGCAGATGGCCAGCGGTACCTCCGCGTCGGTGTCGGGTCTGCTGCTGATCCCGATGATGATCGGCATGATGCTCACGCTGATCACCTCGATGAACGCGATCACCAAAACCGGTCGCTACCGGGTGTACCCGCCGATCGGCGCCGCGCTGATCGGGATCGACATGCTGTGGCTGACCCGCCTGGACGCCAACACCTCGATGTGGCTGGTCTCGGCCATGCTGTTCGTGATGGGCGCCGGCCTCGGCCTGATCATGCAGATCATCGTGCTCGTGGTGCAGAACGCGGTGGCCCCCGACCAGATCGGCACGGCGACCAGCGCCAACAACTACTTCCGTGAAATGGGTGGCGCGCTGGGCATCGCGATCTTCGGTTCCATCTTCACCGGCAGGCTGACCGAGAACCTCACCGGCGCGTTCCAGGCGAACTGGCAGGAAGCGGCGGCGGCGAAAATCGATCCGAGCGCACTGATTCCCTCGGTGGTCAAGAACCTGCCGGACAACCTGCACGACGCGATCGTCAGCGCCTACGTCGACGCGCTGGTCCCCGGATTCTGGTACCTGATCCCGGGTGCGGTGCTCGCGTTCGCGCTCGCGTTGTTCATCCCGCATCTGACACTGTCCGACGAAGCGGGAATGGTCGCGCGTGGTGAAGCGGTGATGGCCGAGACCGAGCCGGACCTGGTCAAGGAGAGCTGAGCGGGCCGCCTGCCGATCCGGCCGATGCTGCGGCGAATGTATAAGGCCCGCTATCGATTTCGGTAGGGCGGCCTTATCATTCAGGTCGGACACCGTGCGACGTCGCAGCGCCGATCAGAGGAGCGAGTCAGTGACTACCTATACCGAGCAGTGGTCGGAACTGTTCGGAATGACGCTCGACGACTGGCTGTGCACCGGGACCGTGAACGAGGTGCATCCGGACCTGAGCTGGGATCGGGTGCGCCGGCACGCGGTGGCGGAGATGAACAAACGGCTGGCGGACAGCTGGAGAGCCGGCGTCGACGAGGCGGGGACGATCAGTAGCGCCTCGCTCGCGCTCTTCGACGAGGGGCACATGAAAGCGATCGCGACCGAGGTGCGGGTCGCGACGATCGACAGCGTCGCCTGGATGTCGCAGCTCAGCGTCAGACGTCCGGTGGACGGGTCCACCGGAGGCCGCTGACGGAGTGCGGCAGGGGCTGCCGATCACCTGATGGTCGTGGGCTTCGGGGCTGTTCGGTTCAGCTGTCGAGGTATCGCCGCGGCGATGTGCCGACCGTTCGGCGAAAGGCCGCGAGAAACGCACTGGCGGTGGCGTATCCGACGGTGTGCGCGACGAGGAAGACGGGCCGGCCGTCGGCCAGCAGTGGCAGCGCGGCCTGGATTCTCGCGTGGGTGCGCCAGCGGTCGAAACTCATCCCGGTGTCCTGCACGAACAATCGGGTGAGCGTGCGACGGCTCACGCCGACGGCCCGGGCGTGGGCTTCCAGGCTGCGCGGGTCGGCCGGGTTGTCCAGTAACGCGTCGGCGACTGTGCGTACTCGTTCGTCGACGGGGTGGGGCACGTCGATCGGCGTCGCGGGCAGCGGCTGCAACAGGTCGAGGACGACCGCCTCGGCGCGGAGCCGCTGATCATCGGCCAGTGTGCTCTGGGCGAGGTGCACGATCAAGTGGGCCAGCAGGCCGTCGACGCGGACCGCGGTGGGTTCGGACCAGTCCAGCTCGCAGCGGTCCGGTTCGAAATAGAGGCTGCACAGCACGGCGTCGCGGCTCGCGCCGGTCTTGTGCGCGACTCCTGCGGGCAGCCATAACGCGCGGGTCGGCGGCACGATCCAATGCGCTTGTCCCACAGCGACTCCGAGTACGCCGCTGCGTGTCCAGGCCAGCTGGTGCTGGGGGTGGTAGTGCTCGTGGGTCCACTGTCCGGCCGCGAGCGGGAAGCTGCCGACCACGATCGCGCCCACGCCAGGGGGAGCGGGTTCGAAGGCGGGTTCGGGCACATTCTGAGTCTATGTCCTCAATGCGCTATCAGTTGGCCTGGTGACGTCTAGCGGCCATCTGTCGTCGCTGCCTACCGTCGATGCATGACTTCGATCTCTACAGCGGAATCCGGCTCGGGCGCAGACGAGGCTCGGCGCCGCGCGGTGCTGATCGTGCTCTGCCTGGTCCAGTTCATGCTGAATCTGGACGACAACGTGGTCAGTGTCGCGCTGCCCACCGTGCGCGACGACCTCGGATTCACCACCGCGGGTCTCGCGTGGGTGGTGAACGGCTACATCCTCGCCTTCGGCGGGTTCCTGTTGCTGTTCGGCCGAGTGGCCGATCTCCTGGGTCGGCGCCGGGTGTTCCTCAGCGGCGTAGCCCTTTTCGGCGTGGCGAGCGTGTTGTGCGCGCTCGCGCAGGAACCGTGGCAGTTGGTGGCGGGGCGATTCATCCAGGGCACAGGTGCGGCGATGGCGAGCCCGGCCGCGCTCGCGCTGCTCACTCTGCTCTATCCGGGCGCGGGCGAACGCGCCAAGGCGATCGGCATCTGGGGCGCGACGGCCGCGGTGGGCGCCACATCCGGGCTGGTGATCTCCGGGGCTCTGACGGGGTTCGCTTCGTGGCGGTGGATTTTCCTGATCAACGTCCCGGTCGTTGTCGTGGCCTCGGTGCTGCTGCCACGGTGGGTCGCGGAGAGCCGGAGTGGACCACGCACACGGGTCGATGTCGTGGGAGCGGCCCTCATCACCGGCGCACCGGTGCTACTGGTCTACGGCTTGCTGCGCGCGTCCGAAACCGGTTGGGGCGAACGCGGTTCCACGATGGCGATGATCGCTGCGGTCCTGCTGGCGGTGGTGTTCGTGATCGTGGAGCGGCGCACCGACGAACCGCTGGTTCCGTTGTCGTTCCTGGCTTTTCGGCCACGAGCGGTGGCCAATGGGGCGACCCTGCTGTTCTCCGCCGCCTTCTACGCGATGGCCTTCCTGCTGATGCTGCACCTCCAGACCGTTCTCGGCTACGGACCTTTCATCGCGGGTCTGGCGTATCTGCCTTTCGGAGCGGGGATTCTGGCCGGGATGTGGGTGTCGTCGCGGGCGGTGAACCGGCTCGGTGAGCGTGCTGGGCTGGTGACCGGACTCCTTGTCAGCGCGGTGGGCCTGGTGCTGATGTCGGGCATCGACGGCCACGACAGCTACGCCTCGGGGGTGCTGCCCGCCCTGCTCGTCACCAGCATCGGCTGCGGGATGAGCCTGCCCGCGTTGGCGGTCACCGCACTCACCGGCACCACCGAGGACAACGCCGGAATCGGCTCCGCCGTCCTCAGCTCTGTCCAGCAACTCGGCGGCGCACTGGGTTTGGCGATCCTGGTGACGCTCGCCACGCGTCGCGGTGACTCCTCGGCCGGCTCGATCGACGCTCGGCAGGCCGCGACCCAAGCGTTCTCCTATGCCCTGACGATCGCCGCCGCGCTGGTCGGGCTCGCTGCGGTGCTGATCGCGACGATGCTGCGCAATCACACTCGAGAAACCGAATAGTTGTATCGTGGTGTGCGAATAGGTACTCCAGGGCGGAGGGGAGGAGGCGCGGTGGGCGACAATGTGGAGCCTGTCGATGCATCACCGCCCACACAGCGCGTCGTGTCCGTGCTGGAACTTCTCGCCGACGCGGCTGAACCGCAGACCTCGGCGCAGATCGCCGATTGCCTCGCGCTGAGCCGGTCGACGGTCGGCAATGTGCTCTCCGCGCTGCGGGCGCGCGGGTGGGTGACTCGCCGCGGTGATCTGACCTATGAGTTGGGTCCCGCGTTCCTGCGGACCGCCGAGCGAGAACGAAGCAAGCTCGCCGAGGACTCGTCGTTGCACGCCGCCCTGCAGGGCCTGGCGCAGGACGTGGATTGTGGTGTCGCACTGGTTGTTGTCGACGGCGCCGAAATCCTGTTCAGCGCCGTCGTCGAGAACCGTGGACGAATTCCCGCCGGAATCTCGGTCGGCACCAGATTGCCGCTCATCCCACCCGCCGCGGCGACGATCGTGGCTCATTCCGCCGACCTGATCCGGCAACCGTGGCTGGCGGCGGCCGAGCCGCAAGATCGCGTGAAGTTCGAGCGGCTTCTGGGCGACATCCGCGTCGTCGGCGCCGCGGTCTGGGGGGTCGACTCCCGCAGCGTCGCCACCCTCGATGTCCTCGCCGACGTCGTCGACCATCTCGCCCACGATCCGGTCAGCCGAACGCTGCGCGAACGGGTGCTCGCGCTGCTCGGGGAGATCAGCGGCACGGCTTATCGTCCTGCCGAACTCGACACCGATGTGGCACTGCCGATCAGTTACGTGTCGGCGCCCGTCTTCGGCTCCGGCGGGGATGTGCTGGCGGAGCTGATCGTCGGCCCGATGCGGGCCGCGGTGACCAGGGCCGAACGCGACCGTTACCTGGCCGCGGTGATCGCGGCAGCGAAAGTGATTCCCGGCCTGCGTTGACCGCCACCGAGAGCTTGTGATCATCGACGCCACCGCACGGGTAGCGCGTTCGGTCCACGCAGCGCCACCCCGACCCGACTGGAGCCTCTCGGTGCACGGCGCGGGGCACTAGCGGCTGGTCTCCATCGTCTGCTTGAAGATGGTCAGGCCGTGTTCCATTGCCGCGCCCATCGGGACGGCGAGGTCGTCGGGTTGGACGTCGTGGATCCAGACGAATCGGCTGTGGCCGTCACGGTGGGGGAAGACCTGCATCGACGCGTTGTCGTGGGTGGGCCGCATGGTGTCGCCGATGACGGAGTAGGCGATTCGGCGTGATTGCTCGTCGAGGGCGATGAGGCGCTCGCGAACGACTGTTCCGTCGGCGAAAGTGGCGGTCCTGACCCCGGGCTCGACGAGTCGGCTGTCGGTGACGAATCCCGGGGCCATCCGGACGGGGCCTTCGGTGAAGTCGCTGATGACCGCCCACACCTGTGCGGGGTCGGCGTCGATGAGGATCTCTTTGTGCACGGTGGCCATGCTCTGTGTCGCTTTCTGTCGTGGGTGTCTGTGAGGAGGCGTTGTCAACGGAAGTCGCGGAAGCTGGCGCGCAGGTCGTCGATGATCAGGTCGGGTTCCTCCATGGCCGCGAAGTGGCCGCCGCGATCGAATTCGGTCCAGCGCACGATGGTGTGGTTGCGTTCGGCGATGCGACGGACGGGGACACCGAGGTCGTTCGGCAACACGGCCACCGCGACCGGCACCTCGGTCGCGGGCTCGGGCCGGCCCCACGTCGCGGCGCCCTCGTAGTAATAGCGCGCCGAGGAACCAGCGGTGCCGTTGAGCCAATAGATCATGACGTTGGTGAGCATCGTGTCACGGTCGACGGCGTCCTCGGGGACATCGGTCGAATCGGTCCAGTCCTTGAAGCGCTCGACGATCCAAGCCAGTTGCCCCACAGGGGAATCGGTGAGCGCGTAGGACAGTGTCTGCGGGCGGGTGGCCTGCAGCATCGCGTACGCGCCGAGTTCGTACTGGGCGCGCTGAGCCAGCTGGAGGGCCCGCTTCTCGGCCGGGTTGTCGAGGTCGGCCGTCTCGGGAGTGACGGTGGCCGAGGCGATCATGGTCACGTGCAACGCCACGAGGTGGTCGGGATCGAGCACCGCCAGTTCGCGCGAGATGGCAGCACCGGTGTCCTCGCCGTGGGCGGCGTAGCGCTCGTAGCCGAGTCGGCGCATCAGCTCGGCCCAGGCTCGCGCGGCCCGGCTGGTCGACCAGCCGATCGCGGGACCGGACAACCCGAAGCCGGGAATCGTCGGCACTACCACGTCGAACGCGTCCTCGGCCCGGCCGCCGTGCGCGACCGGATCGGTCAGCGGCCCGATCACGTCGAGGAACTCCACGATCGATCCGGGCCATCCATGGGTGAGGATCAACGGCATCGCATCGGGTTCGGCCGACCGGACATGGAGGAAATGCACGGCGTGACCGTCGATCTCGGTGCGGAACTGCGGGAACGCGTTGAGGCGCGCCTCCTGCGCTCGCCAGTCGTAGGTGGTGCGCCAGTACCGCACCAGTTCCTGGGTGTAGTCGAGCGGAATACCCTGCGCCCAGCCGACTCCGGTCACACCGTCGGGCCAGCGGGTGTCGTCCAGACGTCGATGGAGATCGTCGAGCTGGGACTGCGCGACGTCGATGCGGAAGGGAGTGATTGCTTCGCTCATGAAAACCAAGCTACGAGACAGTTAGGACAGGTTCTGCCCTAGCAGTGCGGAAGAATGCGAACTGTGTTGGAAACTTCGGCTCGCCTCCTCGAACTCCTGTCGTTGCTGCAAACGCCCCGGGTGTGGACCGGCGCCGATCTGGCCGAACGCCTCGAGGTCGACGCTCGCACGGTCCGTCGCGACATCGACAAGCTGCGCACCCTCGGCTACCCGGTGCACGCGGTGGCCGGCACCGCCGGATACCGGTTGGGCGCGGGCACCAAGCTGCCACCGCTGCTGCTGAACGACGACGAGGCGGTCGCCGTTGTCCTCGGACTGCGCACGGCCGCGGGCGGATCGGTCACCGGCATCGAGGAGAGTTCGCTACGAGCGCTGGCGAAACTGGAGCAGATCCTGCCGTCACGGCTGC
Source organism: Nocardia sp. NPDC058114 (assembly GCF_042884695.1). Lineage (NCBI taxonomy): Bacteria > Bacillati > Actinomycetota > Actinomycetes > Mycobacteriales > Nocardiaceae > Nocardia > Nocardia sp. NPDC058114. The sequence goes on from NZ_JBHVTK010000002.1 coordinate 206,961, forward strand.
GACACCGGGTCTCGGCGTTGCACGCCGCGACCGTCACCGTGCCCGCCGGAACCGCAACGGTCGACCCCGAGGTACTGACCGCGATCGCCGCCGCGATCCGAGACCACGAACGGCTCCGGTTCGACTACCGCACCCACGACGGCGCCGAGGTCCGGCGAACAGCCGAGCCCCATCGACTCGTGCACACCGGGCGGCGCTGGTACCTGGTCGGCTGGGACGTCGAGAAGCAGGACTGGCGCACCTACCGTGTCGACCGACTCCGCCCGCGAATCCCCACCGGGCCACGCTTCACCCCACGCGAGGCGCCCGAAGTCGACCTGGGCGGGTGGGTATCGCGCGGTGTCAGCACCTCCGCCTACCGCTATCAGGCCCGCATCACGCTGGAGGTGTCGGCGGCCGTGGCGGCGGATCGCATCCCGCCGACTGTCGGAGTCATCGAAGCGATCGACGAAGGGCACTGCCTGCTGCGCACCGGCTCGAACTCGCTCGACGAAATAGCGGTCTACACCGGGCTTTTCGGCTTCGGATTCCACGTACACGAACCGCCCGAACTGATCCAGCACCTGCGCGCGCTGGCTGACCGAGTCACCGCGGCCATCACACCATGCGACGACCCGCGGGGTTCCGGGCACAGCGCATCGCGCTGACCGACGGTGCCGTCCGTTTTCCGCCGGATCCGAAGCGGCGCGATTCCTATCGTCGGTGCCATGGACAGCGAACGGATTCCGGAGATTTCGACCATTGCGTTGCGCGCGCCGGTGGTGTGGTTCATGGCGCTGGCCGCCGCGCTGGCGACCGCGAGTGTGTACCTGCTGCAACCGGCCGTCGCCGAGGTCGCCGGATCGCTGGACACCTCCGCGGCGGCGATCGGCACCGCGTTGGCCTGCGGCCCGATCGGCTATCTGGCGGGGTTGGTGTTGCTGGTGCCGCTGGTGGACCGGTTCGCGCCCCGCACCGTGGTGGCGGCGCAGTTCGCGGCGCTGGCGCTGGCTTCGGTCGCCGGGGCGGCGGCCCGTTCGCCGTTGACCTTGGGGATCGTCATCGGTGTGGTCGGCGCGGGGTCGGCGGTCGGAGCTCAGTTGAGTTCGGTGGCAGGGCGGTTCGCGGCCCCCCAACGGCAGGCCACGGTTCTGGGGATCGTCACCGCGGGCATTTCGGCCGGAATCCTCGCCGGGCGCATCGTCGGTGGCTGGCTCACCGAGATGATCGGTTGGCGCGCAATGCTGCTGGTGTTCGTGGTGCCCTGTGTCGTGGTGGCGGCAGTGTCGTATGTGGTGCTGCCCGCGGTGCGTGGGCGGGCAGCTACCGGATATCTGGATACGGTGCGGGGGATGCCCGGCCTGTTCGCCCGCTTCGCCGCGTTGCGCTGGGCGGCAGCGCGAGGCGCGCTGTGGTTCTTCGCGTTCTGTGCGGTGTGGGCTGGGCTCGCGGTGGCGCTGTCGCAGCCGCCGTACTCGTATACCCCCGAACGGATCGGCCTGTATGCCTGCGCCGGGCTGGCCGGCGTCTTCGCCACCAGAATCGCCGGCAGCTGGACCGATCGTGTCGGCCATCGGAAGGTGATCCTGGTCGGGCTCGCGCTCGCTCTGAGCTCGGTCGCGGTCTTGTCCGTCGCGCTGTCGAACACCGTGGTGACGCTGATCTGCCTCGGCCTTTTCGACGCCGGACTGTTCGCCGCGCAAGTCGCCAATCAGAGTGCGGTGCTGGCCATCGATTCCTCCGCGCCGGCTCGCTTCAACAGCGCCTACATGTCCGTCTACTTTGTGGGAGGAAGCCTCGGCACGGCGTTCGGCGCGGCGGCGATCGGCTGGTTCGGCTGGGTTGGTTCGGTCGCTGCCGCCGCGACCGCCACGGCAGCGGCGGGCGTGGTCGCCCTGGCCGATCGGTCGCGCATCGGCGCGGATTCGTTCGGTGTCGGAGCAGGCGAGGACGGCCGCGATCGTGCGGAGATTTCGGGCGGACGCTGAGCCGGATGCGCGCGGGGCTAGGTGCTGGGGTCGGGCGCTGCTCCGGAGCCGGATGCCGGCGAGGCCACCGCGGCTTCGTCGGTCTCGGCTTCGTCGGCATCTGGCGCGTCGACTGCTGGTTGTGCTCCGGTGGCTATGTCGATCTGCTCGCCGATGTAGCGGATGATCACCGCGATCATCGCCACGACGGGCACGGCGAGGAAGGCCCCGGTGATGCCGTAGAGCGAGCCGCCCGCGGTGACCGCGAGCAACACGATGACGGCGTGGAGTTCCATGCTGCGGCTTTGCAGGACCGGTTGCAGCACATTGCCTTCCAGCTGCTGCACCGCGATGACGATGCCGAGCACGATCAATGCCGTGGTGAGCCCGTTGCCGACCAGCGCGACGAGGACGGCGAGCGCACCGGCGACGAACGCGCCGACCATCGGGATGAATCCGCCGATGAAGGTGATCACCGACAGCACCAACGCCAGTGGCACATCGAGGATGAACAGCGACGCGCCGATGAGGACGGCGTCGACCATGCTGACGATCGCCTGGGTCCGGATGAAGCCACCCAGAGTCGCCCACACCCGCTCCAAAACGGCTTCGACGTGGCGGCCGCTGCGGTTGCCGAACACCTGATGCATCCAGGGCAGAAAACGCGGCCCGTCCTTCAGGAAGAAGAACACCAGCACCAGGACCAGGAACAGGGTGATCAGTAGCGATGTCGCGGTGGACACGCCGGTGAACACACCGTTGGCGATCTGTGCGCCGCTGGACTGGAGTCGTCCGATGATCGCCTCGACCGCGGAATCGAGTTGCTCGTCGCGGATGCGCAGCGGTGGTCCCTGGATCCAGCCGCGTACCTGGTTGACCCCGTCGGTGGCCTTGTCGGCGAGCTGCGGTGCTTGATCGGCCACCGAGGGCACGATCGAGGCGACGACCCCGGCCAGCAGTGCGACGAACCCGAGTAGCGTGATCGACGCGGCGAGCGCGGGTGGCAGTTTGCGCCGGATCAGCCAGCGGGTCAGTGGCCACAGGATCGTGGTCACCACGACCGCCAGCGCCACGGGCAGGATCACCACCCAGAGCCGGGCGGTGATCGTGCCGAGTACCCATGCGCCCGCCGCGATCGCCACGATGCACAGCGCCCATTTGGCCAGCCACAGGATCCCGCCACCGATCACGTCCCCGCGTTCACGCGAAGGCTTGTCGTTCGGTTGCGCCCCACTGGTTTTCTTCACCGGCCCGCTCACGTCGCCCAGTCTGGCACGTGCGCCGCGTCCATCGGAACTTGTCGGTGCCACGGCCTAGCGTTTCGTCCATGTCGGAAACCATCACTGTCGGCGGCATCACCATCGACAGCAACGATCCCGCCGAACTGGCCGAGTTCTGGAGCTCCGCCCTCGGTTACACGGTCCTCGTCGACTCCGGGGACTACATCATGATCACCCCGCCCGGCGTCGGTTTCGGGGAGGGGCGTTATCTCGCGTTCCAGCTGGTTCCTGAAACCAAGGTGACCAAGAACCGGGTGCACATCGATTTCCAGACCACGGCTCGCGCGGCCGAGGTCGCCCGGCTGACGGCGCTGGGAGCCACGGTCCACGGCGAACACTCGCTGCCCGGTTTCGCCTGGACCGTGCTGCAGGACCCGCACGGCAACGAGTTCTGCGTCGTCGCCGCCGAGAGCTGAGCGAAGTGGCATGCTGTGCACAATGGCATGAAGTGCATCCTGCGCTGTCTGACGTGTTCGCATCGTGGGTGAGCTGATCAGTCCGGCGCGGGCTCGGCCTCGGCGCGATCGAGTTCTTCGTCGAGCGCGATGGCAGCGGCGATCAGGGCCAGGTGGGTGAAGGCCTGCGGGAAGTTGCCCAGCTGCTCACCCGAGGGACCGATCTCCTCGGCGAACAGCCCGACGTGGTTGGCGTAGGTGAGCATCTTCTCGAACGCGTAGCGGGCCTGTTGCAAGCGGCCGGTCCGGGCGAGGGCCTCGACATAGAGAAAGCTGCACAGGTTGAAGGTGCCTTCGGTGCCGAGCAGGCCATCCGGTGACGCCTCGGGGTCGTATCGGTAGACCAGGCTGTCGCTGACGAGTTCCTTGTCCATGGCGTCGAGGGTGCTCAGCCACATCGGGTCGGTGGGGGACAGGAATCTCATCCGGGGCATGAGCAGCAGCGAGGCGTCCAGGACGTCGGTGGCGAAGTGTTGCACGAACGCTTGGCGTTTCTCGCTCCAGCCGCGGTCGATGATCTGCCGGAAGACCGCGTCGCGTTCGGCGGTCCAGCGGACCACGTCGGCGGGCCTGGCTTGCGCGTTCGCCATGCGGATGCTGCGGTCGAAGGCCACCCAGGTCATCAGGCGGCTGTAGGTGAATTCCTGGCGGCCGCCGCGGGTTTCCCAGATGCCCTCGTCGGGGCGATCCCAGTTGTTCGCGAGCCAGTCGACAAGGCGGCTGAATGTCCGCCAACCGGCGATGGCGGCCATATCGGTCCCCTGCGCCAGCGCGTCCGCTGCCTCGCCGTAGATGTCGAGCTGGATCTGGTCAGCTGCGCCGTTGCCGACCCGGACCGGCGCCGAACCCTGGTATCCCTCCAGGTGGGGCAGCGTTATTTCGTCCAGGCGTGGGTCGCCGTCGACGCGGTACATGATCTGCAAGGGTTCGCCGGAGGCGGTGCCGCCCGCGTCGACCCGGTCGCGCAGCCAGCGACGGAACGCATAGGGCTCCTCGGTGAAGCCGAGGTCGCTCAGCGCCCGCACCGACAGCGAGGCGTCGCGGATCCAGGTGTAGCGGTAGTCCCAATTGCGTTCGCCGCCGATTTGTTCGGGCAATCCCATGGTGGCCGCGGCGATCGGCGCGCCGGTCGGGGCGTAGGTGAGCAGTTTGAGGGTGATCGCGGACCGATTGACCATGTCCCGCCAGCGCCCGCGGTAGGTGGACGAGCGCAACCAGGTCTGCCAGAAGCGACGGCACTGGTCGAACTCGTGGGCGATCGTTGCCCACATCGGTGCCGACGAGAAGTCCGCGCCCGCGGGAGCGGTGGTCAGCACGACCGCGGCTCGCTCACCGGCGGACAAGGTGAATCGCGCGGTGATGTCGGCGCCGTCGGGGTGCAGCGCGATCGGGTCGGTGGATTGCAGGTGCAGATCGGCGATGCCGGAACGGAAGACGGCGGTGCGTTCATCGACTCGGTCGAGGGTGTGGGTGGCGCGGGCATAGTCGAACCGGGGGCGGCAGGCGAGAGTGAACGTGAAGCTTCCCCGCACCACCCGCGCGAATCGCACCAATCTGTGCCGGTCGGCCGGTTCGGTGCCGCGAATCGGCTCCATGAAGTCGGCGACCTCGCCCACGCCGTCGGGTCCGGAGAACCGCGTCAACAGAATGGCGGTGTCGGGCAGGTACAGCTGCCGGACGGTCACCGGGTTGGTGGTGTCGACGGCGAGCGAGCAATGTCCGCCCTTCTCGCTGTCGAGCAGCGACGCGAACACACTCGGTGAATCGAACCGTGGCGCGCACCACCAGTCGATCGTTCCGGCGGCCGATACCAGCGCCGCTGTCTGCAGATCACCGACGATGCCGTGCTCGTCGATCGGCGGGTACGAGTTCACGAACACTCCTCGCCTCGGACCGCCGTTCGCGCGGTCGGCGAGCTTCAGCCAACCAGCGAACGGCGGCGTCGGCCTCATCCGGAACGGGTGAATCCCGCGCCTCGGAGCTGAGGTTGGCGTGTTCGGCACGAGATTGGCGCGTTCTGTTCTTGTCGTGGCCGCGAGGTAATTCGACACTTACGTTCGGATGGTCGGTGAGTGAACGATGGGAGTGTGCGGTGACAAGGGAGAGTGCCACTGTCTACGTGATTTCCGCGCTGGAGTCGAAAGGAACCGCGACCCGCGATGACTTCGACGTAGCCGGTATCGTCGCCACGTTCCGCGATCTCATCGACGGGTGGGACTTCCGCTTGCTGGAGCGGGAAACGTTCTGGCAGATCGCCTCGACCTACCTCAGGACGTGACGTTGCGAACCGGAGGTGAGCCCGTTTCCCAGCGCCGGGCAGCCCGGCGCAGCGAGCCCGCGTCGGAGTAGCCGAGCAGTTCCGCCTGTTTGGTGCCGCTGAGCGAGCCTCCGGACGCCGCTCGCGACAACCTCGCGCTGCGGGCCCGGTCCAGTTCGGCCCGCCAGGTGGTGCCGGATTCGGCCAGCCGCCGCTGCAACGTGCGAGGGCTGATGTTGAGGATCTGGGCGACACTGTCGAGCGAGACCGCCCCGCCGTCGATGGCCTCGTCCACCGCGTCGGCCACTCGTGCGGGCCAGGCCGAGGCAAGGGTCGGCGGTGGCGCCAGGGCGGCGGCCAGCGGTTCCAGAACCGCTGCCAGGACGGGATCAGCGGTGGTCAGGGGAAGATTCAGGTCCGCGGAGCGGAAAGTCATCGAGTCGACCGGTGCGTCGAATTCCAGTGTGGCGGAGCCGAAGACGGCACGAAAGCGGTCCACGTGCGAGGGAGCGGCCTGACGCAGTGAGACACGCACCGGGTTCAGCGGATCGTCGACGACCCGGCGCGCGCGGCTCAGGACGGCCGACAGACCCCACAGCTGGGTGTGGTCCCTGCCACGGCCTTCGCCGTCGAGCATCTCGAGGTACAGGGTGGACTCGTCCTCGGTCTCGGTGACCAGGTCGAAGCGGTGATTGGTGGTGACCGCGGTGATGTAGGGACCGCAGGTGGCCAGCCCGGCTCCCAGCGTCGGCGCGGACGCGAACAGATAGTCGTACAGCCCGAGGCTGGACAACTCGTAGCGCTGGGCCACCTGCAGCGCGACGTCCGGGCCGAGACGATGTTCGCCGACCTCCCACAGCCGGGAGAACGTCGCACTGGGTAGATGCACGTCGTGGCCGGTCATCGTCCAATCCGGGACCCCGGTGTCCCGGATCAGCTGCGCACGATCGAGCCCGGCTGCGCCGAGCTGGGAAATGACGAAACGGTGCAGCAAGCTCTGGTCGGTAGCCATGACATCTCCTCGTGGCAGCGCGCCGATCTGCGAACGTTTACGTCAGCCGCGGGCGTCGACCGATAGGGAGAGTCTGTCGGCGAACGTCTCGGCGCTTCGCGATCGGCACCTCGTGTTTGATCCGGTTCTACCAGTTCCGCGCAGGTCGCGAAAGCAATCACGATTCTGGTCGGCAATCATGGCGGCGGTCATGCGATGGGCTCCGATCGCATCCGGCGAACGGTGGATGCTCGGTACTCGAGCGTGCCATGGTGAGTTGTGACCGTGGAACTGTGCTGCCTGACCGTCCGTGTCGACACCGCGCGGTGGAGCGAAACCGTGCTCACGGAGGTCGATCTGGTGGTGCCTGCCGGTCAGATCACCGCTGTGCTCGGTGGGCCCGGCGCCGGAAAGTCCATGGCCGCTTCGGCTCTCGCGGGACGATTGCCCGCCGCCGCGCAGTCTCGGGGCCAGGTCTTGGTCGACGGTGTGGCTGTCGACGGTCAGCAATGGGCGGCCTTGCGTGAGGGCGTCGTGGGCTATGTGCCGCAAGAAGGTGTGACGGCATTCGACTCGGGCAAAACGGTAGGCGTCCAATTGCGGGCGTTGGAGCGGCGCCATCGAGCGTGGAGTGTCGAGCGAGCGTGCGCCGCCGCACAGTATCCGGCCGAGGCCTCGGACCTTCTCCCACATCAGCATTCGGGAGGTCAGATCCAGCGCGCCGCGCTCGCCGCCGCGTTGCTGCCGGCTCCGCGCGTCCTCATCGCGGACGGACCGACCAATTCTCTCGACCGGGCGACGGCGTACGGGGTGTGGCGATCATTGCGCGATTACGCCGACTCCGGTGCGGCGGTACTCGTGGTCAGCAACGAGGTGCAGATGCTGACTCACGGCCGCGTCGCCGACCGAATGGTGATCCTGCACGCGGGCCGGGTCCTCGCCGCGGGAACGACCGCAGAGCTCGGAAAGTCGACCGACACCTTCGTGCGGACCCTGCTTAGGTCGTCCTTCTGACGCGGCGCCGCGATCGGCAGCTCAGTCGGCGCCGGTCACGAAAACACGCTCCAGCAGGGCGAACAGGCAATCTCGATCTCGGTCACTGAGCTTCTTCAGGCCGTCTTGTGTCGACTGCATCTTCGCACGGATCGTATCGGTGACACGCTCGCCCTCGGGCGTGATGACGAGGTGGGTAACGCGCCGGTCGGACGCACTGGCCTCGCGGCGCACGAGGTCGCGCTTCTCCAGCCGGTTGATGATCCCGGTGACATTGGACGCGTCGCAGGACAGGGTCTCGGCCAGGGCGCGCATCGCAACAGGCCCTCGGCGCAGCACCGTCAGCGTTTTGCCCTGACTCGCCGTGAGGTTCTCGCTCGCCGCCGCCGCGGTGAAGTCCCCGTAATAGACGCCGAGCGCCACCGAGAGCAGCTCCATGAGCTGGGCCGTATCGACGCGCGCAGCTTCTTCCATGAGAGTCAGCTTATCCGCAGAAACTTGACTATCTCAAATATCTGCCTCTAGCGTGGGGGCATTGCTTGAAGTTCTCAACCTTCGACTTTGTCAAGTACCTCTGAGGAGTATCCAGTGATCGTCACCCAGTCCGAGGCCTCCCGCACGGCGGAGATCCTGTCGCGGCCCGTCACACTGAACGGCCTGACTGTCCCGAACCGCATCGTGATGGCGCCGATGACGCGGATGTTCTCGCCCGGCGGCGTTCCCGGTGACGATGTTCGGTCCTATTACGCCCGCCGCGCCGCCGCGGGTGTCGGTCTGATCGTCACCGAGGGAACCTACGTCGGCCATCAGTCGGCCGGGCAGAGCGACAGTGTGCCGCGGTTCCACGGTGAGGAGCAGTTGGCGGGGTGGGCGAAGGTCGCCGAGGACGTCCACGCGGCGGGCGGCACGATCGTGCCGCAGCTGTGGCATATCGGCATGGTGCGCAATCAGGGCGAGCAGCCCTATGTCGACGCGCCCGCCGTCGGTCCCTCCGGCATTCGCGTCGACGGCACCGAGGGCACCGGCAAGGCGATGACCCAGCGTGACCTGGACGACGTCATCGGCGCCTTCGCCGAGGCCGCCGCGGCGGCCGAGCGCATCGGTTTCGACGGCGTCGAACTGCACGGTGCGCACGGCTATCTGCTCGATCAGTTCCTCTGGGAGCGCACGAACCGCCGCGACGATGTGTACGGCGGTGACGCGGTGGCCCGCACGAGGTTCGCGGCCGAGATCGTGGCCGCCGTCCGCGCGGTCGTCTCGCCCGAGTTCCCGGTGATCTTCCGCTACTCGCAGTGGAAGCAGGAGGCCTACGACGCCCGCCTGGCCGAGACGCCGCAGGAGCTGGAGGCGATCCTGGCTCCGCTCGCCGCGGCCGGTGTGGACGCTTTCCACGCCTCCACCCGCCGCTACTGGCTCCCGGAGTTCGACGACTCGGAGCTGAACCTGGCGGGTTGGACCAAGAAGCTCACCGGCAAGCCCACCATCACCGTCGGATCGGTCGGCCTCGACGGTGATTTTCTCCGTGCGTTCTCGGGCCAGGGTGCCGAGCTCGGCAGTCTCGACAACCTCCTCGATCGCATGGAGCGCGACGAATTCGACATGGTCGCCGTCGGTCGAGCCCTTCTCCAGGACCCGGAATGGGCCGCCAAGGTCCTGGCGGGGCGGATCGACGAGGTGAAGCCCTACGACGGGACGGCGCTGAAGACGCTGAGCTGAGCGATTCTCGCCGAGGCGGCGCCGTCAGCCGGTGACGGCGCCGTGTGCGGCCGAGCTGACGAGCTTGCGGTACTTCGACAGCACCCCCGAGGTGTACCTGGGCGGCAGCGGTTCCCAGCCGACCTTACGGGCGGCGAGTTCGTTCTCGTCGATCTCGACGTCGAGGATGCGGTTGGCGACATCGAGCACGATCGGGTCGCCGTCGCGGACGAAGGCGATCGGGCCGCCGTCCACCGCTTCGGGGGCGACATGCCCCACGCACAATCCGGTGGTGCCGCCGGAGAACCGGCCGTCGGTGAGCAGCAGAACGTCCTTGCCGAGGCCGGCGCCCTTGATCGCGCCGGTGATGGCGAGCATCTCGCGCATGCCGGGTCCACCCTTGGGCCCCTCGTTGCGGATGACGACGACATCACCGGCCACGATCGTGCCGTCCTCGAGTGCGTTCATTGCGCCGCGTTCTCCGTCGAACACCCGGGCCGTGCCGCGGAAGACATCGGAGTCGAAACCGGCGCTCTTCACGACGGCGCCCTCGGGTGCGAGCGAGCCGTGCAGGATGGTGAGCCCGCCGGTGCGGTGGATCGGCCGGTCGAGGCGGCGGATCACGTCGCCGTCGAGGCCGAGCTCGATGTGGGCGAGATTCTCGGCCATGGTCGCGCCCGTGACGGTCATGGCGTCGCCGTGCATGAGACCGGCATCCAACAGGGCCTTCATCACGACGGGGATGCCGCCGACCCTGTCGACGTCGTTCATGACATAGCGGCCGAACGGCTTGAGATCGCCCAGGTGGGGCACCTTGTCACCGACCCGGTTGAAGTCGGCGAGGGTGAGGCCGACACCGGCCTCGCGGGCGATGGCCAGCAGGTGCAGCACGGCGTTGGTCGACCCGCCGAGTGCCATGACGACGGTGATGGCGTTCTCGAACGCCTCCATCGTCATGATGTCGCGGGCCGTGATCCCCTTGCGCAGCAATCCGACGACGGCCTCGCCGGACTTCTCGGCGAAGTCGTCACGGCGACGGTCCGGGGCAGGCGGTGCGGCCGATCCGGGCAGGCTCATTCCGAGTGCCTCGGCCGCCGAGGCCATGGTGTTGGCGGTGTACATGCCGCCACACGCGCCTTCGCCAGGACAGATCGCCCGCTCGATGCGGTCGACCTCGGCGGGGGTGATCAGACCTTTGATGCAGGCGCCGACAGCTTCGAACGCGTCGATGATCGTGACGTCCTTGCCGTCGATATTGCCGGGCAGGGTCGAACCCGCGTAGAGGAATACGCTCGCCAGGTCCAGTCGCGCGGCGGCCATCAGCATGCCCGGCAAGCTCTTGTCGCAGCCGGCGAGCAGCACCGAACCGTCGAGGCGCTCGGCCATCATCACGGTTTCGACGGAATCGGCGATGATCTCGCGGCTGACGAGTGAGAAATGCATCCCCTCGTGGCCCATCGAGATGCCGTCGGAGACCGATATCGTGCCGAACTCGAGCGGGAAACCGCCCCCGGCGTGAACACCGCGTTTGACCGCCTTGGCCAGCCGGTCGAGCGACAGATTGCACGGTGTGATCTCGTTCCAGCTCGAGGCCACACCGATCTGCGGTTTGACCCAGTCTTCGTCACCCATGCCGACCGCGCGGAGCATGCCACGAGCGGCGGTCTTCTCGAGTCCATCGGTGACATCGCGGGAGCGTGGCTTGATGTCGACGGGCTGATCGGTGTCGTGTGCCATAGCGCAAGCCTACGAGGCCGGGCAATGAAATCGCCACGACGGCGCAGCTATGGGCGGTGCGAACTACTCCGCGGCCATGGCCGATGACGAAGCCCCGATAGCGCTCAGGTCCGCTGGGCCCCGGGTGTTGGCGAGGGAACTGACTGTCGCGGTACCGAATACGCCTTTGCGGTCATAGATCGCCGCAGTGCCCAGCGCGATGCCGTCCTGTGCCAGCCGGTCCAAGCCGACCAGCCCGGCTTCGTCCCCTTCCGGAAGCCTGGTCAACGTCAGCGTGGCATCGGCGTTGATGTATTCCAGGCCGTGGCTGCCGAGGTTGGTGACCACATTCGTCACATCGGCGAGTCCCGCGACGAACTGGAACGGCGTCGGTTGCTCACCGACCACGACCGCGATCGGGCGGTGCCAGATCCCCGTGCGGGCCGCGTTGTGGTGGGTGCGGACATCGGGACTCCATCCTTGTTCCTCGCTGAAGTACACGCGATCCTGATCGGGCGAGGGTTCGCGGTCGGCAGGCGGCGGATCCGCGGCCGTCTCCGGCGACCAGCAGATGCCGTGCGGTGTCGGGCCGGGGCGCAGATACAGCGCGCCGGCCCGAGCCACGGCTCGGCCGTCTTGGATCAGCGTCGCATCGAACAACGACAATCGGCGGCCGTCGCGGATCACTTCGACACGAGTTGTGCAGGGCCGCATGAACACCGGGCGGAACAGGTCGAGCGTCCACCGCACCGGCCGCAAGTCGCTCCGTTCGCGAACGATGAGCTCGCGCTCCACCGCACGCGCCAGGACCGCGCCGACAGCCATCCCGCGTAGCTGTCCACCGATCCATCCGCTGCTCGCCTCGGGTTCGGGATGGAGTACCTCGGCGCCACCGATCGGATCGGATTGTGCGCGAAAGAATGCATGGCTCACCGGCGGACTCCTCAGGCATGGGCAGTCTCGCCGAACGCGCGGCACCGGTGGCGCGCGACTGACAGATGCCCGGATCTGAGAGTCGGCGATTTGTCCATGATGCGGCCATCGGGAGGGGGCGGCTACTCAGGCGTGGAAGATCACAGCGTGCGTTAGGCTCGGATATGGCTCACCGATCGGTTGTTCTCGGTGCGATGCTGACCGCGGTGTCGTTGCTCTGCGCGTGCACTGTGTTCGGCCGCGGCGAAAGTGATCCGCCCGCCGTGCGTGACGCGGATGTGCTGGTGTCGATCGCTGAGTCGGCGGGGTTCCTGGAGACCGGCCGTGTCGGGAGCCGACGTGTTCCCTTCTTCGAATTGCGGCGCGACGGTACGGTTTTCACCTACGTGGACGACGGTGCCGAGGAGAGTGTGTTCGGCGTGTACTGGGCCCGGCTCACCGAGGACGGCATCGAGCAGGTTCGCGCGTGGTTCGACGAACTCTCCTTCAACGATGCCCACTACCGCGAGTTCTCGCCGCCGACGGACCAGCCGACGACGGTGGTGTACGCGAACTTCGATGGGCCGGTGGGTGTCTCGGTCTACGGCCTGGACACCGACTCCCGCACGCATTCCGGCAATCGCGAGATGCGCAGGTTGGGGAATGTGATCGATCGTTTGCGAGCACTGCCCGATGACGAGCAGCTCACGGTGCAGCGTCGTGCGCCGTACACGCCGACCGCCCTCGATATCGCGTTCCAGCCCGCGGTCTCACCGGACGACGAGCCGTTGCCCGAGCCGACCAGATGGCCGTTCGCCCTCCCGCTCACGCAGCGCCCCTTGGGCGTCGGCGGCTACGGCAGAGCGCTGTGCGCCACTGTCGACGGTGCCGAGGCTGCCACGATCGTCGAGCTCATGGCCGGACACGACGAGGACACCCCACCGCATTGGACCACCGGGGCGGCACCGGGGTCCGGGCAACCCACCTCGGTCCTGGTGACGGCGAACGCGCTCCTGCGCGGTCGATCCGGGTGCAGCGCAGTGGCGTCGGACCCGGCGTCGTCGAATCGTGTTGTCGTCGAGCCGCTCCAGGACGTGGTACTCGCCGATCCGTCGGGCTGGCAGGGCCGCTATCCGGCCGACCGGTTCACCACCGCGACCAGCTTGGAACTCTATGCGGCGGTGCCGATTCTGGTCCGCGATCTCGAGGCCAGAGAAGCGGTCGAGGACGCGGACGGCACCAGCGACAGCACCGAACTCCACGTGCCGACCGGCTCGGACCTCACCTGGTACGACTACGAATTCGTGGCAGCCGAGGCGGGCGGCTCCCGCTACCTGGACCTGTCGGCCCGCTACCAGGGCGTGGCTCCCGATCCGTGGGAGCCACCGACCTGGCACGCCCGCATCGCACTCGGCCCCGAGACCGTCACCAACCTCGACCTTCATTGACCCGCTGCGAACCCGTCGCTGCTGTCGGATGGCGGATCCACACATTGGGCTCCACATAGACCGCGACACCGTGCTCGACCGAACAGGACACCGGGGCCAGTGCTGTGGGTACGAGCACCTGCCCGCTGGTGTCGAACGGCAGGCCGGTCCACGCACGCCATTCCGCCAGCGTCCCAGGAATAACCATGGATCGCGGTGCGATCTTGTCGATCGTGCCGCCGGCTCGGACGTGTACACGCAGCCATGGGTCGACCGGCAGCCCATCCGCCCTCGTCAGCCCGGCGTAGACACTCATCGGCTGTTCGATGTCGGCTTTTCCGGTGGGGCGCACCGGTGCCACGAGCTCGGCGAATCCGAGCCGAGCGGCGTTGTCCCGCAGAGCGGCAAGGATTTCCGCGCTCAGCCCGGTGCCCAGCCTGCTCGGTTCGACGACGATCTCGATCGCGGACACCGTGTCGGGCTGTGCGCCCGTCGCCGAGGTATGGATGCCGCGGCGAATCGCACCGTCCCAGCCGTCGTCGGGGAGGTCGGCCGCACCGAGCCGGAACGGGACGGAATAGGCTCGACCCACCACCTCGCCGGCCTCGTCCTGGCAGACCAGGATGTAGTCGGCGAACCGATCCAGCATCGAGTAGTACAGGCTGCCGACGGGGTCGTGGCGCATGAATTCAGGCCAGGAGTCGGCCATTGCGGTGAAGGCGTCGTACAGGTCGGGGCGGTCCGCGAGAACCGAAATCGTCAGCGGCATGGATCTACGATGCCTCACCCGACGCCGCGAAATCGAGCGAAATCAGGTCAGTTCGATCGGACCGCGGAGTTGACGGGCAACCGCGCGGAACCAGCCGAGGTGGTAGTGAGCGCCTTCGGAGTCGAATCGGGAACGTAGCTCGTACCAGCGCAGGCCGGGGTGGCGGTGGTGTACGTCGTGCAGATTGAAGCTGAGGGCGAAGCGCTCGAGGGTGCGGGGCAGGCGCAGATTCATTGCCGCTCTGGGCGATTCGAGGTCTGTGCCGTAGTGGTAGGCGTTGTCGGAGAGGGAGATGATGAGGGCGCGGCCGCCGAGCGCGGCGAGCAGCATCCAGCCGTGCGCGCCGTAGCAGAGGAACGCGACGGTGTGGATGACGACGATCGCGGCGGCGTCGGTGCGGAACTTTCCCAGAACCACCGGCTGGGCGACTCGTTCGAGTACGAGACCACCGACCGAATCGGGTGCGTCCACTCGACGTCCCAGTGCGCGAATGGTTCGCTCGGGCATCGGCGCGAGCAGGAGCGCGAGCACTTCGAGCAGGTACAAACCGCCGAACAGTTTCAGATAGAACGGGGGAGCGGCGGACCGCCGAGTGGTCGTCGCCGGGTCGTAGATCTCGCTGCGCTCACGAACCCGGCTGTATCGATGGTGGAGCAGGTGGCCCACTTTCAGCATCGCGAAGGGCGATCCGTACATCACCGCCAGCATGCGTCCCATCCGGTCGTTACGGGTCCGATTCCGTAGCAGCGACCCGTGTACGGCCTCGTGGATCAGTGACCAGAACGGCGTGATGGTCAGCGTCAGCGGCACCAGGGCCCAACCCCACGCGGCATCCACGGGGAGCAGCACCAGCGGGATCACGAACAGCTGGGTGCCGCCGATTGTCAACGCGAGCACGATGAGTCGCACATTCACCAGGTCGCCGCCGGCAGTGCGCGGCACATCGGAGGGGCGCGGGGTGCGAGTTCGAGTCATGGTGCAGCGGTGCTCCGGATAGATCAGGCAAACTCCGCCCCTATCCTGCCACCCGTGCACCCAGGCGTGGCAGGCCCGACGGTACCGCGAACCGGGTGTTCGCCGACAATTCAGCAGAGATGCACCCGCACGGCCGAGGCGGAACGGCTAGGTGTTCTGCTGCTCCGGTTCGATATCGAACTGGAGAGGGAACTGGCTCACGGTCCATGCGGCCACCGCGGTCGACGCCAGGACGTGGAGCAGGTAGATCGTGCAGACCAGGCCGATGCCGTAGTCGCGCATCCACGCACCGAGGGGAATCAGGGCTACCAGGTCGAGGCCGAGCATCAGTAGCGACAGGAGCAGAGCAGGCGCGGCCCAGGACGGCGCGGCCGGTTCGGCGGCCGCATCGGTTGTGGGCGGGAAGTCGACGGGGTTTTCGGTGGCCATGGTGTCCTCACAGGCAAAGCCGGGGGCTGGACGCTGCGTGCTAGCTGATCTGTCACATATTCGGGGTCGCAGGCTGCCCGGATCGGCGCGCGAGGTGAAAATCTCGGCATCCGCAATCGATGGGCAACATGGCGCAAGCGCCTGTCACGCGGCAGCGGCCGACTCTCGGGGGCCGGTTGCCCCGCGGTGTGGCAACCCGAATCGAATCACTGCAGATCGGGGCTGTCGTGGACGGGAATCCGGTGTGGTCACGGATTTGCCGCCGGTGTCGGGCGCACGAGCGCTTCCCGGTGCTTCCCCCTTCTACTGTATACACGATTCCGGGCCCTCATGAGGCGCTGAATCCTGGTCCATAATCGCTCGCGTCAGACCGAAAACACCAGGTGAGGAGTAGCGGAATGGCCTATGTGCTCGGGTTCGACGAGATCGATCGAACAATGGTCGCGATCGTCGGCGGTAAGGGTGCCAACCTCGGCGAATTGTCGCGGATCGACGGTGTCGAGGTGCCGGACGGGTTCTGCGTGACGACCGATGCCTTCGCTCGGACGGTGGCGGGGGAGCCGACGCTCGATGCTCGGCTCGACGAGGTGTCGCGCCTCGAGCCAGGTGATCGGGCCGCGATCTCCCGGCTGAGCGCGCAGTTGCGGCGCATGATCGAGGAGCTGGTCGTGCCGGACGCGGTCGTGGAGGCGATCCTCGCAGCGCATGCTCGGCTCGGAGCAGAGGACGCCTGTGCCGTGCGATCCAGTGCGACGGCCGAGGATCTGCCGGGCGCCTCGTTCGCCGGCCAGCAGGACACCTTCCTGAATGTCGTGGGAGCGGCGGCGATCGTCGAGCATGTCCGCCGGTGCTGGGGTTCGCTGTTCACCGAGCGAGCGGTCACCTATCGACTGCGAAACGGCTTCGACCAGAAGAAGGTCCAGATGGGCGTGGTCGTGCAGCGGATGGTGTTCGCGCGCGCCGCCGGCATCCTGATGACGGCCGACCCCCTCACGTCCGACCGGACCGTCGTGTCCATCGACGCCGGTTTCGGTCTCGGCGAAGCGCTCGTGTCGGGTCTGGTCGATGCCGACGTCTACCGGGTTCGCGACGACCACATCACCGACAAGGCGATCGCCACCAAGAAGATTCGCGTGGAGCCGGTCCCGACCGGCGGCACCCAGGTGCGCGAGATCGCGGGCGAACACCGAAACGAGCAGGTCCTCTCCGATGCGCAGGTGCTGGGGCTCGCGCGGCTCGGCCGCCGCATCGAGGCGCATTTCGGCAGTCCTCAGGACATCGAATGGTGTGCGGACGGAGATGATTTCCGCATCGTGCAGAGTAGGCCGATCACCAGCCTGTTCCCGATCCCCGACGCCGACGACGGGGAGAACCACGTCTATGTGTCGGTGGGCCATCAGCAGATGATGACCGACGCGATGAAGCCGTTGGGGCTCTCGGTGTGGCAGCTCACGAGCAACGCTCCGATGCGCGACGCGGGCGGCCGGTTGTTCGTCGACGTCACCGCGATGGTGTCCGTGCCCGCGAAAGGCGCCGGCTTGGCGGCGGGACTCGGCAAGTCCGACCCGCTGATGGGGGACGCGCTGCGCACGGTGCTCGAGCGCGGTGACTTCGTTCGTGAAGTGCCAGAAAAGGATTCCGGCGCACCAGCGACGCCGTTCGGTACCGCCCCCGCGCCGATCGACACCGATCCCGACATCGTCACCGAGCTCATCACGCGGAGCGAGGCATCGCTGGCGGCCATGAAGCGCGACATCGAGGACCTGTCCGGACCGCCGCTGCTCGAGTTCATCCGGACCGATATCCAGCAGGAGCTGCGGCGGGTCCTGTTCGCTCCCCAGGGTTTGCAGGTGATCATGGCCGCGATGGAGGCCACGGAGTGGCTCAACGATCGGTTGCGGGAATGGCTGGGCGACAAGAACGCCGCCGACGCACTCACCCAGTCGGTCCCCGGCAACGTGACATCGGAGATGGGTCTGGCGTTGCTGGACGTCGCCGATGCGATCCGCCCGCATCCGGCGGTGGTGGCGTACCTGGAGCGGATCGAGGGCGACGATTTCCTGGACGGTCTGGCCGATCACCTGGGCGGTGATGACGCACGAGCCGCGATCGAGGGGTTCCTCGGCAAGTACGGCATGCGCTGCACCGGCGAAATCGACATCACCCGGCCGCGCTGGAGCGAGAATCCCGCCACGCTGGTGCCGACGATCCTCGGCAATATCAAGAACTTCGGGCCGGGTGAGGGCAGACGTCGCTTCGAGGACGGCCTGCGCGAGGCCGAACAATCGGAACGACAGATTCTGCGACGCCTGCGCGCTCTCCCCGAAGGGGAGCACAAGGCCGCCGAGACCGCGCGAATGATCGAGCGTGTGCGCACCTTCTCCGGATATCGGGAGTACCCGAAATACGGCATGGTGAGCCGCTACTTCGTCTACAAGCAGGCGCTGCTGCGCGAAGCCGAACGGCTGGTGCAGGCCGGTGTACTGGACGAGTCCGGCGACATCTTCTTCCTGAGATTCGACGAGCTGCAGGAGGTCGTTCGCACCCATCGGGCCGAGCGGGCCCTCGTCGGTGAACGACAGGACGCGTTCCGTTCGTATCGGTCGCTCACCGCGCCGCGAGTGCTCACCTCCGACGGTGAGGCGCTCGCCGGGGCGTATCGGCGCGAGGACCTGCCCGCCGGGGCACTGCCCGGCTTGGCGGTCTCGGGCGGGACGATCGAAGGTCGCGCCCGCGTCATCGCCGACATCGCGCAGGCCGACCTGGAATCCGGTGACATCCTGGTCACCGCCTACACCGATCCGAGCTGGACCCCGTTGTTCGTCGGGATCGCGGGACTGGTGACCGAAGTGGGCGGCCTGATGACCCACGGCGCGGTGATCGCCCGCGAATACGGCCTCCCCGCCGTCGTCGGCGTGGAACACGCCACCGAGCTGATCCGCGACGGGCAGCGCGTCCGCGTGAACGGCACCGACGGATATCTCGAGATCCTCTCGGAGCCGTAACCAGGACGGCAGCGATGCCCGCGCCGTCGCGGCGTCGCTGGTCGGTGTCGACGGATCAGTCTCGCGGCGGTCGTCGTACTGTCGGTCGGGTCGCTTCGATGCGGGCGGCGAGGTCGACCAGGTCGCCCGCGGGGCCGGATGGTGGGGTGCTGCGGTGCCAGATGGCGCGAAACTTTCGGGTCAGCACCAGCGAATCGGCCAGGTCGACCTCGTGCAAGGTGCCCGCACGGAGTTCGTGGGCGACGATCAGGCGGCTGACCACCGCGGGGGCGAGTCCGCTCCGGGTGGTCGCGAGAATGGCTGCGGCGGAACCGAGTTCGGCCGCGGGCCGCGCGGGGGTGCCGTGGATCTGTAGCGCCGCCCAGACGGTGTCCCGTGTCCCGGATCCCTTCTCGCGCCACACCAGCGGCGTATCGGCGAGTTCGCGCGGGCGCACCGGGCGTGCGCGGGTGGCCCATGGATGGGTCGGTGCCACGACCACGACCAGCTCGTCGGCCACGAGCACCCGGCTTCCCAGCCCCGCGGGTGCCTGCGGCCCCTCGACGAATCCGAGCACCACCTCGCGATCGCGCACCGCCGTGGTCACCTGCTGTGAGTTCGCGACGTCGAGTTCGACGGCGAGCTCGGGCCGGAGCTTGCGCAACGCCGCCAGCCACTGCGGAATACGGTGGTCGGCAATGGTTTTCGAGGCGATGACATGCAGTTGTGGTGACAGTTCGCGGTGCAGGTCAGCGACACCGTCCATCAGAGCCAGCCCCGCGGCCAGTACCGGCCGACCCAGCTCGACCACGGCCGCACCGGCATCGGTCAAGGCCGAACCGGTGGGTCCGCGATCGATCAGCCGCAGCCGCAGCCGCCGTTCCAACGCGCTGATGCGCATGCCGACCGCGGGCTGGCTGATGCCGTGTCTGCGCGCCGCGGCACCGAGGCTGCCCAGCTCAGCCACCGATACCAGGAGATCGAGCACCTCCAGATCAGGCGTTCCGGGCGGCAAGCTCATAAGGAAACCTTACGAGGTGGTGGATATCGGGGGCTACCCGCCCGCAGGCGCGCGCACCAGGATCAGCACTACCGCAATGTGCGGGCCAGTACAGCTGAGGAGTACAACATGACGTTCGTGGTCGGCGCCGCCTGCGTGGACATCCTGGATCGGGCCTGCATCGAGGAGTGCCCGATCGACTGCATCTTCATCGGTGATCGGATGGCCTACATCCACCCCGACGAGTGCATCGACTGCGGCGCGTGCGAACCGGCCTGCCCGGTCGAGGCGATCTATTACGAAGACGATCTGCCACCCGGTCAAGAACAGTTCGTCACCGAGAACGTCCGCTTCTTCCACGAACCGCTACCCGGACGGGCGGAGCCACTCGGTCAGCCGGGCGGCGCGACCTCGGTCGGTGTACTCGGCGTCGACACGGTCTATGTGCGGGAGTTCCCGGCATAGTTCCGGCGGATCGTCGATCGGAAGGGCAACGAGTTCGGTGAATCGAGGGGGTAAATCCCGCAGGTCGGCGTAGTTGTACGCCAGAATATCGCCATGCGGACATTCGCCAAGGTGTTGCACGCCGTCACTGTCGGGGTTCTGATCGTCGCCGCTGGTCACGGCGTTGCGGCTGCCGCACCCTCCGGGAGTGCTGACGGTCTGCTGCCGTGGCCGGCTGCCGGGCCCGACGGTGTCCAGGCCTCGGGCGCGGCGTTGGCGGAGGGCCTCACCGGGACGGTGGTGTGGTCGCGGGAGGCGAACACCCCGGTCCCGATCGCCAGTATCGCGAAGGTGATGACGGCGGTGGTCGTGATCGTCAGCGGTGACCTCGAACGGCCGGTGACGGTGCCGCAGGAAGCGGGCGCCTACTGTGCCAGGGAAAACGGCAGCACCGCGGGACTGGTTCCCGGCGAGGTGCTCACCGCGCGCCAGCTACTCTACGCGCTACTGCTGCCGTCGGGCTGCGACGCCGCCTACACCGTCGCCGAGTCGTTCGGTCCCGGTCAGGGCGGTTTCCTGGCCAGGATGAACGACACCGCGCGGGTGATGGGTTTGGCCGGAACACATTTCAGTGACCCGGCCGGTATGCCGTATCCCACCGATCACTCCACCTATTCCACGCCGGCGGACCTCGTGGCACTGGGTGTGCGGGCGATGAACCTGCCGCTGTTCCGCGAGATCGTCGGTGCGCGGGACTTCCACGTTCCCGCGGGACCGGCCAACCGCGAGCACCACTGGGAAACGACGAACCGCATGCTCGACGAATATCCCGGCACCATCGGCATCAAGACCGGCAACACCGACGCCGCCGGACACTGCCTGATGTTCGAGACGGTGCGCGCAGGCATCCCGCTGATCGGTGTCGTCCTGCACAGCTCCGACCACAGCAGCGCCGCCGCGCGGCAGGACGCCGAGCGCATGCTGAACTGGGCCTACGACCCGATTCTGCGCGTGCTGCAACCAGTCGGGGGCTGACGACCGGCGCGATCCCGGCACAACGCTTAGCATTCGGGATGTGCGCGGTGGCAGATGGTTTCGGGTCCTCGTTTGCCTGGTCGTACTGGGCACCAGCGGGTGCGTGGGCGCGGTGGACCGGGCGGATTTCGAGGATCAGCTGCGAGCGCGCGGCGGCGGATTGGTGAGTTCGTTGCCGCAGGAGGCCATCACGGCGCTGAGCCGGCGAACCGGTGCCACCGACCTCGAAGCGAACGTCATCATCCTCACCCCACCGAACTCGACCCGGTTCCGCCTCACCTTGAACGACCAACCCGCCCAGATAACCCGGTATCTGGCCGGCGACGAGGTACTGGCCGCTCGGGAACCCACTGTGCGCCTGCGCGTTCGGCCACCTGATCGATCCCGGCAGCTCGACGACTACTCCTTCGCGCTCGGCGCCCTCAGCGCGCCACGTCCGGTTCGGGTCTCCGCCGCCGACGACCTCGATGGCGAGGATTTCGCCGTCAGCGAGGTACCCGGTCTGTCGCGTATCGAAGACATCGTCGACACCGCCCTCGCCCGAAGCGCGCTGCCCGACGGGCAGGTGACCGTCATCGTGGTGAGCCGTTTCGGCCGCGAGATCCGCATCGTCGCCAATGTCTTGTCGCCGCGCTCGGAGATGGTCGCCGAATTCGACCGGACCGGCACCTTCCTTCGAGTGCGGCAGGTATAGCGAATGCGACGAGTCCTGATTTCCGCGGTGTCGCTTGCCTGCGCCGCCGCCTTTCTCACCATTCTCCTCGCTGTTGCCATCTGGCCGGGCGAAGCGAAACTCACCGCACCCCTGTTCTGCTCACCGCCGGCCACCGAGCCGGTCGTCGTCTCGGACACCTTCCACGACTCCGAAGGAACGTCGACCAATTTCACCCTGTATTGCGTCAGCGACCGCGGGATTCTCACCGACGAGGGCTTCGCCCTCCCCGTGCTGGCGCTCTTCGTCACCCATCTGCTGATCCTGATCGCCCTGTTCGTCCTCGCCGCCCTGATCGGCCGTATCGGACAGCGGGCCGAGCGATCCGATGGGCAGGTCGAACGGTGGCAAGACAGCTGACGCCCGAAGGCCGCCGTCAGCTTCCAGGTCGACCTGGAGATCCACCGAGAAGTGGTCGATCGGTAGGGGATTCCCCGACTCGGTCATCGTCAGATTCTCCGAACCGAGCCCGACTCGGTGCAGGAAGACCACGGTGACGGTGGCGGCGGCTCGTGCCTGGTCGGTCGGCCACATCCGGGTGGCGCTGCCGTCGCCGCAGTCGACGAAGCCGAGCCGGTCCAGGTGTGGGCGGGTGGCCTCGGTGGTGAAGGCGCGCAGGCGGATCTCGGTCGGCGACAGCTCGAGTTGGGCGTAGCGATCCGGTGTCTTGTCGCGGTCGAAGAAGTGCAGGACGAGCGGCTCGGGGCCGGGGTGGAGCGCTCGCATGGCGAGGTGCAGGCTGCCCAGCAGGTCGGTCAGCAGGCCACGCAGGTGACCGAGGGTGTAGACGCTCCAGATCTCGTTGCCGCGCCCGGCCGAACCGGCCGACCAGGTGAAGCTGACCTCGTAATCGTCGGCGCTCGTGTCCGAGACATCGTGCTCATCGTTGGGGACCCGGTCGGCTTCGTCGATGAGATGCGGGTAGTGGTACTGGGTTTTCCAATTCCGCCACCTGCGCTGGGCATCCGCATCGAGGGCTTCGATTCGCAAGGACACCGTGCCGTGGTCGGAGAGCTCGAGGGTGCGCAGGGCGTCGCCGTCGACCCAGCCGACGCCGAGAGCCGACAGGCCGCAAAACCAGGTCGGTGCACCCCACGTCGTCACCGTCAGGTCCAGGTAGTGACGGAACTGTTCGGGCTCGATGGTCGTCACGGTGAGGGACAGGTGTGCGCGCTGCTCGCCGTCGGCACAGCGCTCGTCGACGATGCGGCCACCGGACGGTGTTCCCGGGATGACCACCACGCCGTCACCCTGGAGCAGCCACCCCGCGGTACCGCACACCTGCTCGACGTCGAGCCGGCTGAAGGTGCGGAAGTCGCTCGCGAACAGCTGTGTCAGCAAGTCGGCGAACCAGGCATCGGGCACGGTGTCCATACCCGAGCACGCTAGCGCTGAGCACCGACACGAAGCCGTTTCGACGAATCACCGAAACCGTTGCCCCGCTTGGCTATCGGGACCGACCATAAGCGAGCCTCAGTCGATCGCGGGGACCTGCTCGGCGGGGATCGGGGCAGACGGCGGGGTGCCGTCGCCGAAGGGGCGCCCACCCAGTTCCGCACGGTGGTGCGGGGTCAGCCAGTTCGAGAGGTCCGGCCCCGCGGGGACGATCCCGGTGGGATTGATATCGCGGTGCACGACGTAGTAGTGCTCCTTGATCTGCCCGAAGTCGATGGTGTCGCCGAAGCCGGGAGTCTGGAACAGGTCGCGGGCGTAGGCCCAGAGCACCGGCATCTCACTGAGTTTGGTGCGGTTGCACTTGAAATGGCCGTGATAGACGGGGTCGAAACGGGCAAGCGTGGTGAACAGCCGCACGTCGGCCTCGGTGATGGTGTCACCGACCAGGTAGCGCTGAGTGCTCAGCCGCTCGGTGATCCGGTCGAGGGCGGCGAAGAGCCGGACGTAGGCGGCGTCGTAGGCGTCCTGATCGCCGGCGAACCCGCAACGGTAGACGCCGTTGTTGATGTCGCGGAACACGTCTCGGTTGACCTCGTCGATCTGCTCGCGCAGCGGTTCGGGGTACAGCTGCGGTGCGCCGGGCCGGTGGTAGGCGGCCCATTCGGTCGAGAAGTCGAGGGTCATCTGCGCGTAGTCGTTGGTGACGACCTGCCCCGTGACGATGTCGACCATCGCGGGCACGGTGATGCCGCGCGGATAGTCCGGAAACCGGGCCAGATAGGCATCGCGCAGACGGTGGATGCCGAGCACCGGATCGACCTCGCCCGGATCCAGATCGAAAGTCCAGCTGAGCTTGTCGTGGGTGGGCCCGCACAGCCCGAGCGACAGCACCGGCTCGAGCCCGAGCAGCCTGCGCACGATCAGCGTGCGATTGGCCCACGGACACGCCCTGGCCGCGACGAGCCGGTACCGCCCCGGTTCGACGGGATAGCCCTCACGTCCGTCGGCGGTGATCCGCGTGGTGATGTAGTTGGTATCGCGGCGGAACTCGCCCGCCTCGACGTAGGTGCCCGCATCGGCATCGCTCACCGCCCCAGTCTCGCACACCCCGCGCGCCGGACAGCTCGACGCCGTGCACCGCTGGTCGCCGACGCACCGATCGTGGCCGGCCCGGAGCTACCGGCCTAGCATCGCGGGGGCAGCTCGACACCCTCAGGGAGGAACCCGCCGATGAGCCTTCGTCAGTTCGAGTACGCCTTGGCGGTGGCCGAAGAGGGGTCGGTGACGGCGGCGGCAGAGGTGTTGCACGTTGCTCAACCGTCGGTGTCGCAGCAGATTCGCGGCCTCGAGCGGGAACTCGGCGTGAAGCTGTTCGCTCGTACGCCGACGGGCCTGGTACCCACCGTGGTCGGTCGCGCCTTCCTGCGCGAAGCGGAGGTCGCGGTGAGCGCGGCGCGGCGGGCACGGGCAACGGCGCGGGCGGGCGCCGACGAGCTGGTGGGTGAGCTGGTAGTCGCGGCGCAGATGGGCTTCGGCACTCGTCAACTGCCGCGTGCGCTGGGTGCGCTGCGCCGCCGGTTCCCCCGGGTGGAGGTCACCGTCTTCGAGGAGCCCAGTTCCGCCGAACTGGAACGCCTGGGGCGCCAGGGCGTCCTCGACCTGGCCCTGATGGCGGCGTGCGAGCAGTCTCCCGACGACGCGCACCACCTCGGCGACGAGGAGTTCGTCGTCGTGCTCGGCGCCGGGCACCCCCAACTCGCCACGGAGCGGGTCGAACTGCGTGCGCTGGCGGGGGAGCCGTGGGTCCGGTTCGACCGGGACAGCGCGCTCGACGCGGTGCTCCTGGACGTGCTGGGCAGCAACGAGCTGACCCCGACAACGGCCGCCCGCGTGTCCCAGACGTCGACGGCGGTGCGGTGGGCCGCCCAAGGGCTGGGGGTGACTCTCGTCCCGGCCTCGGCCGTGCCGCACGGTCACGAGCACCTTGTTCGTCCGGTGAATCCGGTCGTTTCCCAGCCCGTCATCGCTGTCGTCCGGACCGATCCGGGCCCGGCGGAGTCAGCGCTGCTCGAATTCCTTCGCCGCCAGACCTGGACCGAGGCCGCGTCATTCCCGCCGGTGCGCTGACCGGCTTCAGCCCCGGGGGAATTCGCCTCCGTCGACGAACAGATTGGTTCCGGTGAGCCAGCTCGCCCGGTCGGAGACGAGGAACAGCACCGCGTCGGCGATGTCGCCGGGGCGACCGTCGCGCCCCAGCGGCGTCGTGCTGGTCGCGGTGACGGTGTCGCTCAGTGTCGCGTCCATCCGTGCCCACAACTCCCGGGTCTCTTCACCGCCGGGGGTGGCGGTTTTGCCCGGCGACACGGTGTTGACCCGGATTCCGGCGGAGGCCAGGTCCAAGGCGAGTCCCCGGCTGTAGGTCTGCAGTGCGGCCTTCGCGGCCACGTAGTGCAGGAACTGCGGTGCCGCGGTGGGAACCGCGGCCGAGGAGACGTGCACGATCGCGCCCGACCGCCGTTCCCGCATCCCTGGCACCAGCAGCGAGTCCAGCCGCACCGAGGCGAGCAAGTTCAAGTCGAGCGCGTCCTGCCATTCCGCGTCGGGGATCGCCGAAGCGCTCGCGTGTGGGCGCGCGCCACCGGCGTTGTGTACGAGGATGTCCACCCCGCCGAGCACGTCGTGCGCGGCGGCGGCGAGCGCCTGTGCCCCAGCCTGCGTGCGCACGTCGGCGGTCACGAAGGTGGCCCCGTCCGGGATGGTGTTCGCCGCCGATCTGGCGGTGGTGAGAACCTCGGCGCCCGCGTCCAGCAGCTGGCGCACGACGGCCGCCCCGATTCCGCGGGAACCGCCCGTGACCAGAGCTCGTTTTCCGGCGAGTTCTCGCGTGTGCGAAACATTCTCGATCGTGGTCATGCCAGCGGTCCTTTCGATTGCGTATTCGCCCGACGGGCAGGGAATCGACATGTGCGGCGCGCGAAACCTCGATGAAATCGCGGTGCGTTCCTCGTCGAGCTGTTTCACGGTATGCCCGGAAAACAGTGCGCGGCAAAGACGAAATGTCAGCAGGTGGCATAGGGAATTCCTATGCCGGCCCGGCTCTTCCGCCGGTGCGCGTCCCGCGGATGTCGTCGGCCGGTGGCCGTCTGGCGTCTGGCTGAACCCGCCAGTACCCTGTGCCCGTGAGACCGATGGGCAATGCGCCGGGCGGGACGGCGCGACCGCGTGTCGCTCTGACCGCAGTCGCTGTAGTGGTATTTGTGACCTTTCTCGACACCACCGTCGTCAGCGTGGCGCTGGGGGATATTCGCCATGATCTGAGCGCGGACGTGACCGCGCTGCAGTGGGTGGTCAACGCCTACACCGTCGTGTTCGCCGGGCTGATGCTCGCCGGTGGGTCGCTCGGGGACCGCTGGGGTCGCAAGCGGGTGATGATCGTCGGCCTGGTGATCTTCTGTGCCGGGTCGGTGGTATCGGCACTCGCGAGCAGTGTCGCGGTGCTCGTCGCCGGTCGCGCGATCATGGGACTCGGTGCGGCGGCGTCGGAGCCGGGCACACTGTCGGTGCTTCGGCACGTCTTCCCGGACGACCGCACGCGCGCGAAGGCGATCGGGGTGTGGGCGGCGGTGTCAGGTCTGGCGTTGGCCGCGGGACCGGTGCTGGGCGGCGTGCTGGTCCATGCGTACGGGTGGCGCTCGATCTTCTGGTTCAACCTGGTGATCGCGGCGGTGGCGCTCGTCGTCGCACTGTGGTCGGTCCCGGAGAGCGCCGACCCGAGCCCCGAGCCGATCGACTGGGCAGGCGCTCTGCTCGGCGCGACAGCTTTCGGGTCGGTGATCTATGCCGCGATCTCCGGTCAGGATCGCGGCTACACCTCGCCGTCGGTGCTCGCGTTCTTCGTGCTCGGCGGGCTCGCGTTCGCCGGGTTCATCGCCGTCGAAACACGGGCGCGCGCACCTATGCTCAACTTGCACTACCTGCGCTTTCCGGCAGTGCGTAGTGCACTGATCGTCGCCTTCGCCGTCTACTTCGGCATCTTCTCGATCTTCTTCTTCACCGCGCTGTATCTGCAAGTGATGCAGTCGTACTCGGGTGCGCGTACGGCCACGGTGTTCGCGCCGATGGCCGCCATGATCGTGATCGGCTCGCTGGTCGCGGGGTTCTGGGTGGCGCGGCGAGGTGCGCGCACACCGATGATTCTCGGCTGTGTGGTCGGCGCGGGCGGGATCTTGCTGACCCGCCATATGCTGTCCGGTGAGATCCACGATCCTTCGCTGTCGGCCGCGATGGCGGTGGCGGGCTTCGGCTTCGGGATCGCGGTGGTGCCGTTGACGTCCGCGGTGATGTCGGGAGTTCCGGCGGAACACTCGGGAATGGCTGCCGCGGTGACCAATACGATGCGCCAGGTCGGTTCGGCGTTCGGTGTGGCCGTGCTCGGTGCGCTGGTGAGCGGGTTCCTGTCCTCGGACCTGAAGGCGCGCATGAACGAGCTGGGTCTGCCGACCTCGCTCCAGCCCGACGCCATTCAAGCCGTGGAACTCGGGAAAATCCCCGAGGGCGTCGATATCGGCCCGTATCTGAAATACCTGTCGAAGGTTTCCGAGGTGCTCAATGCCGGCAAGGCGGCATTCCATCACGGACTCGACGTGGCTCTGCTCGTTTCGGCGGTGATGATCCTCGCCGCGGCGGCATTCACCGCGGTCGACGCGGCTCGGCACCGTGCGGATGTCACCTAGCGAATTGCGGTTCGGGTTCGCAGGATTCCGGCCGACGCGCACCGCGCCGGCCGGAATCGGTGTCAGGCGCTGACCGAAGCGGTCACTTCACGAGTCAGTCGCGACGACCACGGACACCAGAAGCAGCCAGGCAGGAATGCCCCACACGCTTCGTCGAGGTGATCCTCGGTGTAGACAATGCTGGAGTCGCACACCTCGATGGCCATGGTGAAGAACGTGATGGTGTCGGGATCGAGGTGGAAACTCCACCCGGGGTTGTAGCTCTGCGCGGTCTTGCGGATCCGGCCCATGACATGAATGGACATCGTCTCGTCGCCGGACAGGATCCGGCGCGCCTCCGCGATCCGTTGTTCGTTGTTCAGCTGGAAAATGAATTCTTTTCCGCTGTAGTCGGTGAATGCAAAGAGCGCCATGACATTTCCCCTTGGTCGATGTGTTCGGCTAGCGGGAGTCGAGCGTGTTGCGAGGTCGAGTGTATCGGCGGAGTCGCGGCAACATGAGCGCATTGCGATTGAAAACTGTTGGGAAACAACAGGTTTAGGGAATCGGTCGGTTTCTGTCTGTGAAACGGGGCAATAGGGGAGCGCCTATCGGCGCGTCCCTGAGGCGAGCTCGTCTCGACGGGGTGATCGCCGCCCCGCCTCCGTCTTCGCCGTGGTGATCAACTCGCGCACCGCGATGGCACCCCGGGCGACCGCACCCGCGACCCGCCCGTCCGCGCCGATCAGTACCGCCGACGGCGTTCCCCGGACCCGATAGCGGAGAGCGGTCTCATTGCCCTGTTGCACCAGGACCGGGATATCACCCACCTCCTGCGCGCGCCCCCAGGCGGCATGTTCGGCAAGATCGCCGTTGC
This sequence comes from Nocardia sp. NPDC058114, assembly GCF_042884695.1. Classification (NCBI taxonomy): domain Bacteria; kingdom Bacillati; phylum Actinomycetota; class Actinomycetes; order Mycobacteriales; family Nocardiaceae; genus Nocardia; species Nocardia sp. NPDC058114. The sequence continues at coordinate 235,965 of NZ_JBHVTK010000002.1, forward strand.
CGACCAGCACGACTGTCAACGTATCCCGCACGCGCGACTGCCAGCGCGGCAACTCGCGGGCCAGCGCCGCGCACATTTCGCACCCCGGATGGACGAACACGAGCAGGACTGCCTTTCCCGGCGCGAGCAACGACGCCAGATCGATCCGCCCGCCCTCGGCGGCCAGTAGCTCGAACTCCGGTGCCACCGCGCCGACCGGCAGACCTTCGGCCCCGAGGGTCGACAGGGCCTGTTCGTCGACCCGGCGACGAAGGGCGCGCAACTCCCCGAGCGTCCAGGTCAGCACGACCGCCAGCGCTACGATCAGCGCGAGCCCCACGCAGGCCTCGACGGGTAATCCGGCAGGGACCTGCGGATACCGGATCGCGCCGACCGTGACCAGTGCCGCCAGCGCCAGCAGTAGCCCGTTACGCACCAGCGTCGCGTGCCCGATGGGCGCCGAACTCGCCGCGCCGAAACAGGAGCAGCTCGGGCGCTCGCCGCGCAGCAGCAATCGCACGATCGCCGCGGTGAACCCGGCGAGCAGCAGTGCGGACACCGCGGCCGCGATCCCCGCCGTCCGCGGGAACAGCAATCCCGCGGCCACCGAACCCTCGGCTACCGGTAACCCGATCGCCACCGTGGGGGCCCATCTGATGTCTGTCCCGAAATCGACCACCGCCTTCCGTGTCGCGGGCCCGTCCGCCAACTTCCCCCATGTCGACAGCCCGAAAGCCCCGGCCAGTACCAATCGCGAACCCCACACTCCGTATTCGATCAGCATTCCGGCACCATCCCACAGCCGAAGCGGTCTGAAAGATGATTCGCGGGAACAGCTTTCACCACGCGAGTGCTTCGGTTACCACGGCGATTCGCGTGGTTTTCGCCGTGACGGGGTGCCGGGTCGGGGCGGGTGTTCGTACCGACCAGTAACCGTGTTACTCTCTGTCGGCGCTGGTGTGACAGGCATCATGATCTGCTGTTCCGGCGACTTGGATCACTGCGGCGACGACGCCGGCCGGTGATGACGACTGAGAGGTTCTCGATGAAGCGACAGGATCTTCGACGGATGTGGCCGCATGCCGGGCGCGTCGTCGCGGTCATGGTCTTGGCCGGCGCGATGGCGGCGACGGGTGTGGTGACCCAGGCGGGGCGGGTCTCGGCCGAGCCCGTCAGCGCGTTCTACACACCGCCGGACCGGATTCCGCAGGAACCGGGCGCGATCATCAAGACTGCGCCGATGACCTTGTTCGTGACCCCGCCCACCGAGCAGGGATGGCCGGGCAAGGCACAGCACGTGATGTACACGTCGCGATTGCAGGACGGTTCCCCGGTAGCGGTGAGCGGGACCTACCTCGAGCCGACCGGTCCGTGGCAGGGTCCGGGACCGCGTCCGACGGTGGTCATCGGCCCCGGCACGTCGGGTCAGGCGGACCGTTGCGCGATGTCGGTGGCGTTCTCGACCGGGATGGCGGTGTCCACCCAGCCGTTGGGGATCTCGGCGAACCAGGAGCTACCGTCGTCGGTGGTGTGGAGCGGCCTGGGCGCGCGGGTGCTGGTGACCGACTATGTCGGCCTCGGCACACCCGGCATCCACACCTACGCCAACCGGTTCGAGAGCGGGCACGCGATTCTCGATGGTGTGCGCGCGGCCAACAATCTCGGCGGTGTCGGACCGGAGACGCCGGTCGTGCTCTGGGGCTATTCCCAGGGCGGTGGCGCCACCGCGGCCGCCGCGGAGATGCAGCCGAGCTACGCACCGGAACTGAATCTCAAAGGCACCTGGGCAGGGGGACCGGTCGCCGACCTCACCGCGATCCTGGAGAAGATCGACGGTGCGCTGATCGGCGGAGCGATCGGGTTCGCCGTCAACGGCATGCTCGCGCGCTATCCCGAGCTGCAGCGTGCGGTGGACCGGGTCACCAGCCCGGCCGGGCGCGCGATGCTCGAGACACTGAGCGACTCCTGCATCGCCGATGTGATCACGTACCACCCCTTCCTCAAAACCGAGTCGCTGACCAACGACGGCCGACCGCTGTCCGCCCATCTCGCCGAATTGCCCGAAGCCACGCCGGTATTGGCGGAGCTGCGCATCGGTAACTCCACTCCGGCCACACCGGTCCTGATCACCAGTGGCCGCAACGACGACACCGTCCCGTACGGACAGGCCCGACGACTCGCCGAAGACTGGTGCGGCAAGGGCGCCACGGTCACCTTCCGCACGAACGAGCTCCCGCCGATCCTGCCCGGAACCACCATCCCGAATCACTTCGGGCCGGAGATCATCGACGGCTTCGGGCCCGACAACGCGTTCACCTATCTACTCGATCGTCTTGCGGACAAGCCGGTCTCCGGCTGCAGCATCGACTGAACAAGGATCTGTGTGTGAAAGCCATTTCGCGCCGCTCGATGCTGGTTGCCGCGGCAACGGCGAGTGGGCTACTTCTCGGTGCCCGCCCCACGGGCACGCCGACTCCGATCGCGTTGCGGTCCAACAATGTTCCGCTGACCTACGAGGACCATCGGGTGGTGGTGATCGGGTCGGGGTTCGGTGGCGGCGTCAGCGCGCTGCGGTTGGCGCAAGCAGGTGTCACGGTGACGGTTCTGGAGCGAGGTCAGCGGTGGCCCAGCGGTCCGAACGCCGAAACCTTCCCGCGCGCGTCCGCCCCGGACAAGCGATTGCTGTGGTACCGATCGAGCCCGAACCTGTTCGGGCGACCGCTCGTGTTCGACCCGTACGCCGGGTTGGTGGAGGCGGTGCCCGGGGTGAACATGACCGCGCTGTGCGCCGCCGGTGTCGGTGGCGGATCGCTGGTCTACCAGGGCATGTCGCTGCAGCCCGCCGAGGCGGTGTTCAACGCGCATTTTCCCGAAGAGCTGGACTGGGCGACGATGGATCGGGTGCACTATCCGCGAGTGGCACGGATGCTCGGGCTGGCCGAAGCTCCCGACGAGCTGATCGCCGCCGACAACTACCGGGCCGCAAGGGTCTTCGCGGATCGAGTACGCGGGGCCGGGATGCCGCTGTCGAAGATCCCGATGCCCATCGACTGGAACTTCGCGCTGGCCGAGCTGCGCGGGGAGATGAAACCCTCCTACACCAACGGTGACGGTGCGATGGGGGTCAACAACGGCGGCAAGCACTCTGTCGACGTCACCTACATCGCCGCCGCCGAAGCCACCGGCCGGTGCCAGGTGCAGACCCTGCACGAGGTGACCGATCTCGAACGCGCCCGCGACGGTCGCTGGACCGTGCACGTGCAGCGTCTCGACACCGCGGGTGCCGTGGTCGAGAACAAGGTACTCACCGCGGGATCGGTGATCCTGGCGGCGGGCAGTCTCAACACCACCCGGTTGCTCGTGCGAGCCGGTGCCAAGGGCCTGATTCCCGACCTGCCCGACGGGCTCGGCCAGAACTGGGGCACCAACGCCGATCGCATCTATGTCTGGTCGGAACCCGCCGCGAACTTCGGTGCGGCACAAGGTGGTCCGGTGGTCTACGGCAGTAAGAACTGGGACGATCCGCAGGCTGCGCACACCGTGATCCAGGCCTCCATCCCGCCGATGTCGGTGGATCCGGGCAGTACGATGCTCGTCGGCTACGGCGTCAGTGACAGTCGCGGATCGTTCACCTACGACGCCGCCCGCGACGACGCGATTCTGCACTGGCCCCACGACGGCGACCGGACCATCCAGAACAACCACATCGACCCCGCCGTGCGCCGCATCGCGGGTTCGACCGGGATGTTGCTGGACACCAACTCGCTGTTTCCCTCGACCTGGCATCCGCTGGGTGGGGCGAGCATGGGCTCGGTGTGCGACCTGGACGGCCGCGTCCATGACCAGCCGGGGCTCTACGTGCTCGACGGTGCGCTGTTGCCGGGTAACGCCGCCGCGTGCAATCCGTCGATGACGATCGCGGCGGTCGCGGAGCGGGCCTTGGACAACCTCGTCGCCGCGGATGTGGGAACGCGCATCTGAGATCGAATCGCCTCGGTGGCGCGACGAGACGATGGACTACTGTGACGTGGTGGCTAGAAAGGGCGAAGGTGATCCCGCGCGCAAGATCACCGAAACCACCCTGTCGTTGCTCGAATCGGAGGGGTATGACGCGGTTCAGCTGCGCCGGGTGGCCCGCGTCGCCCAGGTGTCGCTGACCACGGTCTACAAGCTGTACCCCACCCGCGACGAACTCGTGCTCGCCGCGGTCGCGCAGTGGATGGCCACGAACACCTACACCGAACTCGACCCGCCGCGAGCCGACGAATCGCTCGCCGATGTGTTGAAGCGGGTGACCCGCTACGTGTTCGAGCCGTGGGAGCGTCACCCACGGATGCTCGCCGCCTACTACCACGCACGCTCCGGTCCGGGTGGGCAGCGACTCGACGCGCAGGGTTTCGCCGCGGTGTTGCCCGCGGTGAGCACGATGTTCGCCAGCCTCGACGAGGACTACGCGGCCGATCTCGCCCTCGTGCTGACCAACATGGTCTATGCGCTGCTGGGACGTTTCGCGCACGGTGATCTGGCGATCACCGAGATCCTGCCCGCACTCGAACGCGCCATCGGCCGGCTGACTCAGAACAACGCTCCGTTCGCCGCGGCCGCCGAGCGGACCGCCGGTGCGGGGGCGACTCCGTTCGAGTGGGTGCCCGGTTTCAGCTCGCCCTACTCCCCGGGCACCGAGGCCGACGAGCCGTAACCGGTGTGAAACGTTTTCACGCCGCACCGGAGCAGTTCAAGCTTTGGCAATCGCGACACGGGACTCTGAGGGTTCGGCACCGACGCCGATGCCCAGTAGGAGGAGTCCGAGCGAATGGATCGCCTGAACCACGAGTTCAGTCGGCGCAGCGTGCTGTGCGCTGCGGGGGCGGCGATCGCGCTGACCGCGGTGGCACAGCCGACACAGGCGGGCACGATCACGCGGAAGTGCTCGGTCGACAGCGGTCCGGGAGAGCGCGCCGACCTGGCCGAACAGGCGATCGTGCAGCGGCATGTGCACTCGCTGCTCGGTTTGCCCGACTATCGGCTGGGAGTGCTCGCGTGGCCTGCGGACCTGACCGAAAGGTCCTTGCTCGGGCGATGGTGTTACTGGTGGCAAGCACACCTGCTCGACTGCGCGATCGATGCCGCGCACCGAACCAGCACTCCCGACCGCGTTGATCGGGTCGTCGCCCTCGCACGCGGTATCCGCGCCCGCAACATCACCGGTTGGACCAACCGCTACTACGACGACATGGGGTGGTTGGCAATCGCCCTCGAGCGTGCCGAGCGACTGCTCGACGTCCGTTTCGGCGACGCGATCGGGAATCTGCGGGGCGCCCTGCTCGAAGGATGGAACCCGGATGTGGGTGCGGTGCCATGGCGCAACGGCGACGACTTCTACAACACGCCCGCGATCGGCCCGACCGGCATCGCGCTGGCGCGCCTCGGTGAACTCGACCGCGCCGGCCAACTGGCCGATTTCCTGCACACGCGATTGCGTGACACCGCCAGCGGCCTGATCCACGATGGGGTCCACGAGCCCGGTGGGCAGGTGGACCGCACCGTGCACACCTACTGCCAGGGTGTGACCATCGGGCTGGAGGCCGAATTGGCGCTGCGCACAGGCGAATCGGTTCATCGTCATCGTGCTGCCGCCGTGATCGCCGCGGTCGAGCAGCGGCTCACCGCCAGGGGGGTGATCGTCGCCGCCGCCGGAAACGATTCCGGGCTCTTCATGGGAATCCTCGCGCGTTTTCTCGCCGAAGCCGCACTGTCGCTGAACAACACGACCGCGGCGAATATCGTGCACGCCTCCGCCCGGGCGGCTTGGGAAAACCGTGCCGAGGTGAACGGGTTGCCGCTGTTCGGCGCGGACTGGACCCGCCCGGTCGCGGTGCCCGAGCATCCGGGGACCTTTCTCCAGCTCGCGGACGCGTCCGCCGCATCGTCGGCGAACCTGAGCCGGGACCTCTCGGTGCAGCTGAGCGCATGGATGCTGCTCGAAGCGGACTACCGGCTCACCGCTGCGGGCCACTGACCGGCCTCATTCACCCGGCGAGAAGGGGCAACTGCTGGAACGGTATTCGCGCACCGCCGGCGCCGAGCCGGCCGTCGGGCTCAATGTCACGGACGCTCTGCTCGAAGCGGGTCTGCCGCCCCTGCCCGCCGATCGTGTGGCAGCCGCCCTGTGCGCCGAGATCCGGCGGCTGCTCGACGAGGCGTGAAGCGGCTCAGGGCATTTCGACGGTTTCGGCCCTGGCGATCTCGTTGATCGCGCGCTGAACGGCGTCACCCGGGGGTGTCCGGGCGAGATCGGCGAGGTACTCGATCAGGAGTACCGCCGCGGGTTGGGGGTTCGTCCACTCCCGGTCGGTTTCGGCCGACTCGTCGATCCCGAGCGCCCCGGCGAGTGCGCTGAAGACCGCGGCGGCGTCGAGTCGGGGCAGCCACGTCGCCGATCGGCGTACCACCGATTCCAGCACGGCGCGCACATCGTCGCCGGTGAGACCGTCCGGATGCGCGATCTCGAGCAGGTCGCGAACTATCCCCGCCAGCACCGAGGTGACCTGGTCGGCGGGGAGTTCGGACAGATCCGCGGTGGTCGCGCTGAATCGGGGTTCGTCGGCTGCCCTCGCCGCGCTGACGGCGGCCTCGACGGCGGTCGCGATCGCGCGGGCTGACGAAGGCCAGTCGGACGGCCACATGGGTAGTTCTCCTCGCGGGTCGGTACACGTGCCTCGCCTACCTGCGTATGCGGGCTGTTGTCAGCGTAGTCAGTGCGGGGCCGCGGGCCGCACGCGTGTCAGCAGGTCCGACCACTCCACCGGCCGGGTCCGACCCCGTGACCGTGTGGGACCCGAGGCCGATGAGCTCGTTGCCTGGCTGATCGATTGCGGGGAGGTGACCCGATCGCGCCCGCGCGTGATCGGGTAGCGCGCTACTCACGCGCGCCGGCAGGCCGGCGGGCCACGCTTTCCAGCAGAGGCGACGGATCCCGCCGTTGTCGACTCCGACACAGGAAGCACGACCGCCATGATCATCGACGACACCCTTCGATCGGCCGTCGACACCGACGACACCGGCGAATTCCATTCCGGCCCGGAGGCGGGCTCCGCGCTGATCGGCAGTGTCGCGCACGGGGTACGCGAACTGCGCTACGCCGCGGTCGACGACCTCGCGATCTTCGAGGGCGACATCGTGCTCGGCACCGTCGAGGAGATCGATGCCCGCCGTCGACAGGAAGGCGTGGTGGTCTCCGGTGCGGTGTTCCGCTGGCCGAATGCCGTGGTCCCCTTCGAGGTCGACCCGGCCCTGCCCGCACCGCAGCGGGTCTTCGACGCGGTCGCACACTGGAACGCACGCACCAGGATCCGGTTCGTCCCGCGCACCGGCGCCGACGGCGACTTCGTACGGTTCGTGCCCAGCACGTCGAGCCGGTCGCCGGTCGGGCGGCGGGGCGGACGGCAGACGATCGAACTCGCCGCTTCCGCGCCCGTGGGCACCGTGGTCCACGAGATGGGGCACGCGCTCGGACTCTGGCACGAGCAGAGCAGAGAGGACCGGGGCAACTTCATCGCGGTGCGGCTCGACCGGGTCGACCCGGCGCACCGGCACAACTTCGATCAGCACATCACCGACGGCGACGACGTCGGCGGCTACGACTTCGGCTCGATCATGCACTACCCCGCGACGGCGTTCAGCACCACTGGGCAGGCGACGATCCTCGCGCGTGTGCCCGTGCCGCCCGGCGTGACGATGGGCCAGCGCTCCGCGTTGTCGGCCGGCGATGTGAACGCCGCCCACACGATCTATCCGTGACATCGCGCAGGTGCCCGCGCGGTGAAGTCGAGTGGTCCACTACTCGTGATCGGCACCGCGCACGCGCCCACGCTGAATACCCCAGCACACATTCTCCGGGCGAGGTGACCCATGGATACCGAGAGCGAAGCTCGTACCACCGCGTGGCACGAACAGATGGATGCCGCATCGCAGCGATTCGACGACACCGAGGCGCAACGCGATGAGGTGACGCGCCTGCGGGCGGTGACCGAGTCCGATGTCGTCGACACCAAGGAACAGATTCTCGCCCGCGCCGACCGGCTGCTCGTCACCGGCGAAGTCCCCGCGCAGGCGGTGATCGAACTCGGCAGGCAGGACCCGGTCGACAGCATCCGCTCGCTCGAGCGGGTCATCGGCTTCGCCAACGAGTTGCAGGCCGCGAACTTCCTGACCCGCGGTGCTCGCGCCGCCGCGGCGGTGGCGCGTATCTCGTTGGCCGACAACGGCCGTGAGGTGCCGATGGGTACCGGTTCGATGGTGTCGCCGCAACTGCTGCTCACCAACAATCATGTGCTGCCGACGCGGGGGGCGGCCGAGTCGGTGGTGATCGAATTCCGGGCCGAGGTCGACATCGACAACGTCCCGAACCCCACCGTGCGCTATCGCCTGGCGCCCGACGACTTCTTCGTGACCGACAAACACCTCGACTACACCGTTGTGCGTGTGGCGCCGGGGCCCGACGGTGTGGCGCCCGGCGCCACATTCGGCTGGAATCCGCTGATCGCCAAGCCCGGCAAGATCGTGATCGGTGAGGCGATGAACGTCGTCGGGCACCCCTCGGGCCGGCTCAAGGAGATCTCGATCCGGCACAACCGCCTCGACCTGCAACTCGACGACTTCCTGCACTACGCCTCCGACACCGAACCGGGGAATTCGGGCTCGCCGGTCTTCAACGATCAGTGGGAGATCGTGGCGCTGCATCACGCCGGAGTCCCGAAGAAGGACGACAAAGGCCGGGTGCTGCGCAAGGACGGCAAACTGTGGCAGTCCGGGGACGGCGACGACGCGATCGACTGGATCGCCAACGAGGGCGTTCGGGTGAGCGTGCTGTTGCACGATCTCGGATCGCGGCAGTTCGATCCGGCCCAGCGCGCCCTGCTCGACGAACTCGGGCTCGCGGCGGTCGCACCGAGCGAGGCGGTTGCCGGACTGCCGGTGCCGCCACGGGGGTCGGCCGCCGAAAGCCTGGTGCGCGGCCTGCGTGGTCGGTCGAGCGCGTTCGGTGGTCGACGCAGCGTGCTGTTCCTGCACGGACGCGGACAACAGGGCCGTGACCCGGTCGAATTGCGCCGCAACTGGACAGCGGGTTTGAACAAGGGACTCACCCTCGCCGGCCTGAGCCCCATCGACCCCGCCGATGTGTACTTCCCCTTCTACGGTGACCAGCTCGTGGAGAGCATGGACACCCGCGAGGCCGTCGACTCCGGTCCGGCACTCTACGAGAGCCTGGTCGCCGAGGCCGCGCGCCGGGCCGGGATGCCGGACGCCGGTGACCTGCCCACCGACCCGCAAGCGCGCGAACTCTTCGGCGGGTTCGGTGCGGTGGTGCTGGGGCGGTTGCGCGACCAGCTCAGCTGGATCGCCGCCCGCAGCGGCCTCGATTCCGCGCTCATCGGCGCCATCTTCAAAGACGTCGCCGCCTATCTCGACGACGAGCGGGTCCGCAAGAGTGTGCTGGACACGGTGCTCATCGATGCGCCCACCGAGGGCGACCTGATCCTGGTCAGCCACAGTCTCGGCACGGTGGTCGCGATGGATCTGCTCACCCAGCTGCCCCGCGAACTGAACGTGCGACTGCTGGTGACGGCGGGCAGCCCGCTCGGGATGGACGGGGTGTACCGCAAGCTGCTGACGGGCGGGCCGAGCAGGCCCGAGCGGGTCGGTGAATGGCTCAACACCTGGTACGCCGGCGATCCGATCGCCATCGGCTGCCCACTGCGTCAGGCCTGGGGGCCGGATCTGCGCGACCTCCCGGTCGAGAACCCCAAGGAGCGGGCGCACGACATCGCCGAATACCTCGCCCACGCCGCGGTGGCGGCCACGATCGGACACACGCTGTCCGCCTGAGCCACACCATGATTCGCACGACAATCACTCGACACAGGCAGGTGGGCCCGCACCCTCGGCGCTACGGCGTGAACGGGCGCTGATCGAGAAGATCGGCGCCCGCGTTGATCGTGAACAGATAAGGAATATCCGCTCACTGCCGTTCCTCCGAGAAATCGGCCCTTCTCGATCCTCCTTCGGCCGTGTCGAACTCGATTGCGTGGCGGACTACTCGAATGTGCGACACAACCGTCGCCGCATCCGCGCGTATTCGGGTAGTGGATTACGCATTCGCGCCCGCGCGCCCACGCGCGACGATAGCTCCAGAGAGTTTTTCCGCCGAGAAAGGGCGCCGAAATGTTGGAGACGGATACGGAAGACGCGGTCGTGGCAGCGAGCGCGGATACCGAAGAAGAGGTGTTCGAGTCGGCGAAAACCGGCTACGGCGCCGAAGAAGCCGACGTTCGGGCGATCGACCAGACCAACATCACATCGATCTTCTGGGCACAGAAGATCCTGCGCACCCATGGAACAGGTGCCTGGGTATTCGGATTCCCGAACGCCGACGTGCGGGCAGATAGTCAGGTCTCGGTGAGTCTGACCGAGATCGACACCAACAACATCCCGTTCCTCGGACCTGCCACCACCCAGGTCCTGAATGTGGTTCCGCACGCCGACGGCACGATGACAGTGCGATATCACGTGGGGTGGAACCGCAATATCAGGGTGCTGTTCAACTTCATCATCGCCAATTGAGCCGCCGCGATGGCAGTGTCACGGGTCCGCCGGAATCCGGGCTCCGATCGACAGCGTGGTCGATCCAGGCCATCCGGCACCGTGGCAGTCGCAGGGCAGGTCCGCGTCGCCGACGACGTCGATCAGGACCGGTCATCGACCCCCTGCCGAGCGTTACCCGAGCCGGTGCGCCGCCGCCAGTGCGGTGAGCACCTGCTCGGTTTTGGTATCACCTGACGCGATCGTCAGGCCGAGCGTACGCAGGGCGGCTTCGAGTTCGCGCCGGGCGTCGAGCGCGCGCAGGTGCAGATCAACGGGCGAATCGGCTTGTTGCGGTGTGACTTTCAGCGACAGCTCGACCAGATCGAGTCCTGTGGTGCTCCACCGTTCGACATCGGCGCGCAATGTCCCCACCGGTACCCCCGTCCACCGTGCCGAAGCGACCGGTCCCATCGCGCGCAGGTGGTCGACCGCGACGCCGGGCGGCGTGCAGCTGACCAGGAACTGGCGCTGAGCCGAGTGGAGCGCGCCGGTGACATCGACACCCCGGGCCACGGCCGCGCGCAGCGAACCGGCAGGCCGGGAGCTGATCGCCGAGGCCGACAGCATCCGCCGATCGGCCGACCAGTCGCTTTCGATGCGGTACCGCACACCCGGCTCGGTGAAGGGCGACCCCCAGCGGCCCGCCAGCTGGGAGGGCACGCACGGTCGCAGTTTGACGGTGAGATCGTCTTCCTCCGCGCCGCTGCGCAACCGGATGACGATGCGGCTCGACAGCAGCGTGGGCGCCCCCGCGGTACCCGGGTGCAGCGGCTCGGCGAACCAGATGTCGCGGTAGACCGCGGCGGTGTCGGGACATCGGAGTCGGCGCAGTGCGCCCGCGACATCCCCGTCGAGGTTCACTTTGATCTCGATCGGCGTGATCACCGGGCCCCCTTTCTGTCGCTGTGACGGGTATTGCCCGCGGTGCGCGGGCCCCCTGGAAGCCAGATTCGCCCATCGACGGGCCGCGGCGCGCGCGTAGTGCGCTACCCGATCAGGTCGTGCGTCCGGGTCGAGCGAGGACCATCGACGACAGCTGCGCCGGATCGGCGCCCCGGTGCCCGCGTGCGCGTGCCCGCGCGTAGTGGACTACTCGTGACAGGCCTGACCAGGCGCCGGAGACTGGATTCGATCGGTCCGGTAGGCGGCGAGCACGCGCCATTCCGTGGAGGTTCTCGATGGTCGACGCACAGCAGCAAACACTGGTCACTCGCGCATTGGTCACCGCCGCGGAGGCGCTCGACCGGCGGGTCGGCTGGTTCCGGCTACCGACCCCGTTGGGGTTGGCCGTGCTGGTCGGCCTGCGCAGCAGACTGCGGGCGCGCAACCTCTTCGACACCGGCCCGCATCCGGCCGGACCGTTGCCCCCGGACGACGCCGGCGAACACCGCAACGCACGCACCGTCGAGGGCACCTACAACAGCCCCGACGACCCGCGCGCGGGCTCGATCGGCTGCCGATTCGGCCGCAACGTCCCACTCGATCGCACCTACCCCGAGGATCCCGCGCGGATCATGGAACCCAACCCGCGCACGATCAGCAGGCAGCTGCTCACGCGCGACCGATTCCAGCCGGCCACCACCCTGAATCTGCTGGCTGCGGCCTGGATCCAGTTCGAGGTGCACGACTGGTTCGTGCACGACCCCGCCGAACAGGACCCCTTCGTCGTCACCCTGGACGACGATGATCCGTGGCCGCACCCCCCGATGGCGATCCCGCGCACGGTGACGGTGCCCGCCCCTGACCCGGGCGCCGCGCCGACCTACGTCACCGGCGAGACCCACTGGTGGGATGCCTCTCAGATCTACGGCAAGACAGCGGAATTCGCCGCTTCCCTGCGATCGGGAAAGCACGGCCAGCTCGTGATCGACGAACTCGGACTCCCGCCGCTGGACGCCGAGCGGCTGGTGGCACTCGATCCCTCGGCGGCCAACGCCTGGGTGGGCCTGGCCCTGCTGCACTCGCTGTTCCTGCGCGAACACAACGCGATCTGTGCCCGCCTGACCCGGCGCTACCCCGACATGAACGACCAGCGGCTCTACGACACCGCCCGGCTGGTCAACTCCGCGTTGATCGCGAAGATCCACACTGTCGACTGGACACCGGCCGTGATCGCCCATCCCACCACCGTGGCGGCTATGCGCGCGAACTGGTTCGGCGTGCTGGGAGAGCGGGTTTCGCGGCGCTTCGGCCACTTCATCGGCAACGAAGTGCTGTGCGGCATACCGGGTTCCGCGCGCGACGACAGCGGAGTGCCGTACTCGCTCACCGAGGAGTTCGTCTCGGTCTACCGCATGCATCCGCTGATCCCCGACGCGCTCGTCGTCCGCAGCCTTGCCGACGACACCGTGCTGGCCGAGCACCCGCTGCCCGACCTCGGCGTCGCCCACATCCGCGAACGGCTCGCCGAGACGGCGATGGACACGCTGCTCTACTCCTTCGGCCGAGCCAACCCCGGCGCATTGACGCTGCACAACTACCCCGTTCACCTCCAACAGCTCGAGCGTCCGGGCCAACCGCTGCTCGATCTCGCGACCGTCGACATCCTGCGGGTCCGCGAGCGAGGTGTGCCGCGCTACAACGAGTTCCGGCGGCACCTGCGCCTACCGCCGGTCACCTCGTTCGACGAACTCACCGATGACCCGCGGTGGGCACGCGAACTCGAACAGGTCTACGGCGACGTGGACGATGTCGACCTGATGATCGGCCTCTACGCCGAGCCCAAGCCGCCCGGTTTCGGCTTCAGCGACACCGCCTTTCGCGTGTTCGTGCTGATGGCGTCGCGGCGGCTGTCGGCGGACCGGTTCTTCACCACCGACTTCCGGCCCGAGATCTACACCGAGGCGGGCTTGGCCTGGGTGCGTGACAACACGATGCGCAGCGTGCTGCTGCGCCATTTTCCGACCCTCGCGCCTGCGCTGGAGGACGTCGCGAATCCGTTCGCCCCGTGGAGGAGCCCGCGATGAGCTATGTGAGCTACCGCGAGGACCTGGAACAACCGCGGCCCGACGAAGAACAGATCATCGACAAGATCATCACGGTTCTGCGCGACAACAATGAACGCGCCTACCGCAAGTACAAGCGAGGTTTGCGCGACGCCCATGCCAAGAGTCACGCCATCCTGCGCGGCGAATTGACGGTGCCCGCGGGTCTGCCACCCGAACTGGCCCAGGGCATGTTCGCCACCCCGGGCACCTATCCGGTGATCGCGCGGTTGTCGAGCACCTCCGGGGTGATCCGCAGCGACCAGCTACGCGGCGTCCGCGGACTCGGGATCAAGGTGCTCGGGGTACACGGGCCACGTGCGCTGCCCGACGACGAGGCGAGCACGCAGGACTTCATCATGGTCACCCACCGCGAGTTCCTCTTCGCCGACGCGCACGCCTACCTCACCAAGGGCATGCCGACCGCGTGGGTGCTGGCCCGGCTGCCCGACGCCGCCCTGCGCGCGGGCAGCGACCTCGTCGCCGCGCTGAACACACACGTGCTGCGCCGGATCGGGCGCAGCGTGCCACCGAATCTCGGTGTCTTCGTCGCACCCAACACCCACATCCTCGGCGAGACCTTCTACTCCTCGGCGCCGCTGCGCTACGGCGACTATGTGGCCAAGCTGCTCTACGTGCCGGTGTCGCCGGAAGTCGTTGCACTGCAAGGGCAACCGGTCGACCCCGACGCGGGAGTCAATGCCCATCAGGACCTGATCGTCGACTTCTTCGCCGCGCACAGCGCCACCTACGAACTGCGCGCGCAACTGTGCACCGATACCGCCACCATGCCGATCGAGGACGCGACTGTGCCATGGCCCGAAGACGACTCACCGCACCGCACCGTGGCGACCATCCGCTTCGACGTGCAGGATCCGTACACCCCGCAGCGGCGTGCCTACGGTGACGACGTGCTCTCGTTCAACTCCTGGCGTGGCCTGGACGCGCACCGGCCGCTCGGCTCGATCAACCGGCTCAAGAAGCGCGTGTACGAGGCCTCGAGCAACTACCGCCACGACGTCAACAACGCGCCGCGGCTCGAGCCCCGTGACGCCACCGAGCTCCCGCCGTGACCATCGCGGCACCCGCCCATGCGCCGCGCGCGCCCGCCGCGCCGGTCCACCCGCGCGTCGGCCGTGTCGCCGGGCCGAGTCGTTGTGACAGGGCCGGACGGGAACTACACTTTTCATGTATGGGCGGACTCTGGCAGCTGCTCGATCGTCCCGCCGAATATGACGCCGTCCGTAAGGCTTTGACGAACCGCGACACCGGTGGCGTGATCCTCGTCGGTGCCGCGGGCGTCGGCAAGACCACCCTGGCCCGAATGGTCACCGCTGTGCTGTCCGAGCCGGTGCGCTGGGTGGCCTGTACCGCGTCGTCACAAGCCATTCCACTCGGTGCATTCGCGCCCTGGATCGCCGCGTCGGTGTCGCGCGATCCGCTCGCGCTGCTGCATTCGGCCCGGGAGAACGTGCTCGCCCAGCCCGATACGGTGATCGGCGTCGACGACGCGCACCTGCTCGACATCCTCTCGGCCACGCTGGTGCACCAGATCGCCGTCGACCGTGGGGCCCGCATCATCGCCACCGTGCGCACCGGGGAATCGCTGCCCGACGCGGTCACCTCACTGTGGAAGGACGGGTACCTCGAGCGAATCGAGTTGGCGCCGTTCACCAAAACCCAGTGCACCGAACTCGTCGAGACCGTGCTCGGCGGGACGCTGGAGGGGCTGAGCGCCGATGTGATGTGGGAGTCCTCGGGAGGCAACCCACTGTTCCTGCGCAACATGGTCGAGGGGGGCGTCGAGGCGAGCACTCTGACCGACGTCAACGGCGTCTGGCAGTTGCGCGGGCCCACCGCGGTGCCCTCGGGTCTGGTCGAGTTGCTCGGCGAGCGGTTGAGCAGGGCGGGCGCGCCTGTGCTCGACGTGCTGGAGACGCTGGCTGTGCACGAGCCGCTCGACGTCGACATCCTCAGCGAGCTCGTCGGCGCCGACGCCGTGGACGCTGCCGAGGTCACCGGCCTCATCCGGGTCACGAGCCACAACGGGGTCGTCGATGTCCGGTTCAGTCATCCGCTGCTCGGTGAGGTGGTGCGCTGCCGTCTCGGCACAGCCGCCGCGCGCACCCGGCGCGGACGTCTCGTCGAGACGCTGCAGGACCGTGACCTGAGCACACCGGCCCACCGGATCCGGCTGGCGCGACTGTGCGTGGAAAGCGATCGGCCGATCGACATCGTCTTGCTGATCGACGCGGCCAAGGACGCGGTGTCGCTGGCCAATCTGCCGCTGGGCGAACGGCTCGCGCGCGCCGCGTGCGAGCGTGGCGGTGGGCTGCGCGCGGCCGAACTGCTCTCCCGCGCACTGCTCTGGCAGGGCAGGCCCCAGCATGCCGACGAGATCCTGGCCCGGTTCGATCCCGACCGCCTCGATCCGCTGCAACTGGTGCAGTGGGGTGTGGTGCGCGCCAGCTTGCAGTTCTGGTCGCTCGGCGATGTCGACCACGCCCGCGACCTGGTCGAGATGCTGCGCACCCGCGTCGAGTATCCCGCTCTTCGCCTGACGGTCGATGCCGCCGCGGCGGCGATGGCGGTCCATGAAAACCACCTCGACGAGGGAATCGAGGCTGCCGAGCGGGTGATCGCCGATCCGAACTCACCCCGCCAGGCCGTCGATTTCGCCGCGTTCGCCCTGGGCCTGGCAATGCCGGTGGCCGGTCGCGGCGCCGACTTCGCGCCGATCGCTGCCTGCGGCCGCGCGCAGCAGAAGTCCACCGACGGGATCATCCGGGTGATGGTCCGCTACGGCGACGTTCTCGCCCTGACCACCATCGGCGACCTCGACCTCGCCGAGCAGCGCGCGACCGAATACCGCGAGTTCTCCTCGGCAGGGCAGTTCGTCGGCTGGGCGATCGCGCGCATCGCCGACGGGGTCGTCGCCACCTATCGGGGACGGTTCCGCGAAGCGATCACCGCCTTCGAACAGGCGCTGGCGGCGCTCAACGCCGAGAATTCGCTGCCGTGGAAGCTGCCGGCGCGGCTGCTGCTCGCCCGGGCCTACGCGGCGCTGGGCGAGGTCGAACAGGCCGCGCGGGTGCTCGGTGACGCCGACGAGCACAGCGGGCCACACATGGCCCTGCACGAACCGCAGCGCATCATCGCGCGCGCCTGGCTGGCCGCTGCCGAACACAGCGCGCACTCGGCGGTGGACCTGGCACGCAAGGCCGCCGACCTGGCGCACAGCGCCGGTCAGTACGCCATGGAAGCCGAAGCTCTGCACCATGCCACCCGGTTCGGCGATCGCACCCTTGCCACCCGGCTCACGACCATCGCCGGTCGTGTCCAGGGCCCGGTGGCGGCGATCTACGCCCGCCACGCCGCTGCCCTCGCCGCTGCCGACCCCCGCGCGCTCGCCGCGGTCAGCCGCGAGTTCGAGTCCGCGGGGCTCCTGCTGTCGGCAGCCGACGCCGCGGCGCAGACGGTGCCGATCTACGACCACGCCGGACAGCGCAGGCCCAGCGCCCAGGCGGCCGCCCGCGCGATGGCCCTGGCTGCCCGCTGCGACGGCGCGGGCACTCCCGCTGTCACCGCGGCGGCGCGCCCCCTGCCGATCACCGAACGCGAACGCGAGATCGCCGCTCTGATCGGCCGTGGCCTGTCCAACCGCGCGATCGCCGAACGACTCTGTGTCTCGGTCCGCACCGTCGAAGGCCACATCTACCGGGCCTGCATCAAGCTCGACGCCACCGACCGCGACCAGCTCGCCGAACTCATCTGAGGTACGCGGGCTACCGGTATCCGATCGCGCGTGCGCTCATCGGCTCGGCTCCGGCAACTGGCATTCGGAGACCTTCGGGTTCATGCCGAGGTAGTTGAGTGGGCCCGCGAGCACCGTGAGTCCGATCGTGCCCAGATCGCCGCAATTGGCCGGGGTATTGGTGAAGTAGTCCCGCTGCATCGCCGCTGCCAGCCCGGCCCCGAACCAGACCAGCATCAGCACCGACAGCAAGAATTTCGCGGTTTGGTGGGCCGGACTGGCCCGGATCTCCCGCACTTCGCGAATCTCTCGGTCCCGTCGATTCCGTCGACCGCGCATCGTCATCGCACCCTTCCCGCCGGCGAGCACCACACTGACACACCATGTGAACAGCGCCGACCCGGTGGACGCCGCCACGACACGCGCGAGATTCTGCTTTATCAACTGTGCAGCCCGGTAGCCGCAGAGTCAATGGACGGTATCGGTCGAAGCCCGCACCGCATCGTTTCGACACGGTGCGGGCGGGCCGAAGATCAGGCCACGGGTACCGTCTGGTCGTCGGCGGCCTTGGCACGCAGATCACCCAGCAGTCTGGTGAGCTTGCGGGAGACACTCATCTGGGACACGCCGAGGCGTTCGGCGATTTCGCCTTGGGAGAGCGTGTCGTAGAACCGCCAGATCAGCAATTGCCGGTCCTGCGGCGACAGCTGCGCCAGCAGCGGCGCGACGGTGATCGTGTCTTCGGTGAGACGGTAGCTCGGATCCAGGTCGCCGAACGTCTCGGCGACGGTCATGCCGGGATCGCCGTCGTTGTCGCGGGCGGGAGTGTCGAGGCTGCGGGTCTGGAAAGCATTGGCCGCCACGAGGGTTCGGGCGATGTCGGTGACCGGCACGTCGAGCTCGGCGGCGAGTTCGTGGGCGGTGGGGGAGCGCTGGAGCCGACGGCTCATCTCTTCGGTCGCTTCCCTGACCTTGCCCTGGAGTTCTTTCTCGCGACGGGGAACGTGCAGTGGCCAGATGTGATCGCGGAAATGCCTGCGCACCTCACCCATGATGGTCGGCACCGCGAAGCCGAGGAACGGTGAACCGGTGGTCACGTCGTAGCGGTCGACCGCCATGACCATGCCGAGCCGCGCGGTCTGGAGCAGGTCGTCGAAGATCTCGCCACGGCCTGCGTACTTGCGAGCGATGTGCTCGGCGAGCGGTAGACAGACCTCGATGATCCGGTCCCGCAGAGCGTCGTGTTCGGGGCTGCGGGGATCGGTCAGCGCCCAGTGTGCGAACAGGGGTTCGGCGTTTTCGTAGATGCGGTCGGTGGTCTCGGACATGCGGATCAGCTCCTGGCCTTCGAATGCTCTCCGGATCTGCGGAGGTGAACCTACAGTGCGTGCAGGTCCAGCATTCTGAACGTCATCATCATTCCCGCGCCGAGGCCGACGGCGCCGAAGATCGCGGCGGGCAGCGATCCGGTGAGCGCAGCCAGGCCGAAGAGGAAGAACACGCAGGTGGCCAACATGATGGTGGTGCTGGTCAGATCCATGCTCGGCGTACTCGTTGTCCGATTACGTGAGTTGGTCATAGATCAAGGGTTCACCAACGCGTCGGTTATTAAACCGTTATTGGTCGACTGGGGTTGACAGGGCGACTTTTTCGGATTTAGATGTTTGACCCGACGTGCAATGGGAAAGATCAGTTTGCATCGCGCACGCGCAGATCGCGGGCGAGGTGGTCACGCTGTTCGACGACCAAGCGACGCAACGAACTCGGTGCGTCGGCATTCGCGGCGAGCCATCGGTCGACCCCGTCGAGCGAATCGGCGGCGGGAAAGAGCCCGACCACGATGCGTCGAGCGATCTCGATGCTCCGCTGATCCCACACCGTGCGCAGTGCCGCGAAATAGTCGTCGTCGTAGCGTGCGATCAGGTCGCGGTGGCGGCCGGCGCGGAACCCGTCGATGGTGGCGTCGAGGTGGTCGTTGGTCAGGGTGGGGTCGCCCAGCGCAGAATCCCATGCCGCGGCTTTGACATCCGCTCGCGGGCGGGCCGCGAGTGCGCGCAGGTGAGCGGTTCGCCCCGATGCGGTGCCGTCTCGTTCCCCCTCGGCGTCCAGGTCGGCGAGCTTGGCCTCACCGGTGGCGGCCAGCGCCGTCCACAGCGCCCAGCGCAGATCGGGATCCAGGGCCAGGCCCTCCGGTGCCCGGTCGAGCAGGATCGCCCGGATGTCGGTGGCACGGTGGCCGTCGACGGTGGCGGCGGCCGCCACCGCCCGCGCCCACGCCAGCTGCGCGCCGGAACCCGGTGCCGACGAATGCAGTGTGGCCCAGCAGGATTCGAGCCATTCACCGCGCCACCGTTCCCGCGCCGGATCGGGCAGATAGTGCCCGATGGTGAAAGACGCGTTCGCCAGGACCGCGGTGAGCAGCGCCATGTTCGTTTCGACGGGCGCGAAATCACGAGCCATCGACAGGTAGCGTTCGGCGTGGAGTTCGCCGTCGCGGGTGGCGTTCCACAGTGCCGACCAGATCAGTCCGCGCGCCAGGGGGTCGGTGACCCGATTCAGTGAACTCTCCACGGTGGCGAGCGAATCCACGTCGAGACGGACCTTCGCGTAGGTGAGATCACCGTCGTTGAGCAGACGCAGCGCAGCGGGTGCGAGAGTCACCGGTGTGTGAGCGTCGACGATGTCGAGTTCCACGCGCTCGCGAATCACCAAGTCACCCTCGGCATCGAAGTCGTAGAGCCCGACAGCGAGCCGGTGCGGACGCGGATCGGTTTGCACGATCGCACCGCTGTCGAGGGTCAGCGTGGACACCCCGGTCGTTTGCAGCCAGGCCCGCGCCCAGCCCGCCAGATCGCGGCCGGAATCCGCCGACAATTCGGCCAGCAGGTCGTCGAGAGTCGTGTTGCCGAATGCGTAGGTGCGGAAATACCGGCGTACACCCGAGAAGAACTCCTCCCGGCCGACATAGGCGACCAACTGTTTGAGTACGCTCGCGCCCTTGGCATAGGTGATGCCGTCGAAATTGAGTTTGGCGGCCTCGAGGTCGGTGATATCGGCGACGATCGGGTGCGTGGTCGGCAGCTGATCCTGCAGATAGGCCCAGGCCTTGCGGCGGTTCGCGAACGCCACCCAGGCGTCGGTCCACTCGGTGGCCTCCGAACTCGCGAGTGCGCCCATGTAGTCGGCGAAGGATTCCTTGAGCCACAGGTCGTCCCACCACACCATCGTGACCAGATCGCCGAACCACATGTGGGCCATCTCGTGCAGGATCGTGTTGGCCCTGCCCTCGTACTGGGCGGCGGTGGCCGCGCCACGGAACACGTAGGCCTCGGTGAACGTGACCAGCCCGGGGTTCTCCATCGCACCCAGGTTGTATTCGGGGACGAACACCTGGTCGTACTTGCCCCACGGGTACGGGTAGTCGAAGTTCTCGGCGAAGAAGCCCAGACCCTGCTTCGTCACCTCGAAGATCGTGTCGGCGTCCAGGTAGCGGGCCAGCGAAGCGCGGCAATAGATCCCGAGCGGGATCGTGAGTTCCCCGCGCGTCCACGACGATTCGACGCGATGATACGGGCCGGCCGCGACCGCGGTGATGTACGTCGAGATCGGCAAGGTGGGGGAGAACTCGACGTTCTGGAGCACGCCGTTGTCCTGGATTGCCGCGAACGGCCGATTCGAGATCACCTGCCACCCGGCCGGTGCGGTCACCGCGAACGTGAACGGCGCCTTCATATCCGGCTGTTCGAAGCAGGCGAAGACCCGCCGCGCATCCGCCGGCTCGTACTGGGTGTAGAGATAGGTCTGGTTGTCGACCGGATCGACGAACCGATGCAGCCCCTCACCGGAGCGGCTGTAGGCACCGGTGCCCCGCACGACAACGACGTTCGTCTCCGACAAGCCGACGAGCGCGAGCCGGGCTCCGTCGTACTCGACGGCGACATCCGTGCCGTTGACGGTCACCGATTCCACCGACGGACCGATGAAGTCGAGCCACGTCTGTTCGACGGAGGCACCGAACTCGACGGTGGTCGTCGTCGCGAAACCATCCTGGGACTGATCCGGGGCCGCCGACAGATCGAGTTCGACGCGGTAGGCGCGGACGGTGATCGCGGCCGATCGCGCGGCGGTCTCGGAGCGGCTCAGGTTCGCGGTGTTCACGCCTCGATCCTGCCAGCCGCCCCGGCGCCGTGCGTCGCACTCCACGCGACAACTACTCCACGGTGACGCTTTTCGCGAGGTTGCGCGGCTTGTCGACATCGCGGCCGAGCGCGATGGCCGTGTGATAGGCGAGCAGCTGCAGCGGAATCGTGAGCAGCATCGGGTCCAATTCCGGTGCGACGCGCGGGACCCGGATCACTTCGTCGGCCGCGTCCGGCGGCAGGTCCGCGTTCGTGACGGCGATCACGGGTCCGCCGCGTGCCTTGATCTGTTCGATGGTGCTGAGGTTCTTGGCCAGCAGTTCGTCGTCGGGGACGATCACCACGCTCGGCATCTCCTGGTCGATCAGCGCGAGCGGGCCGTGTTTGAGCTCGGAGGCCTGGTAGGCCTCGGCGTGCACGTAGGAGACCTCCTTGAGCTTCTGCGCGCCTTCGCGGGCGACCGGCCACGCCCGTACCCGGCCGATGAAGAACATGCTGCGGGCCTTGGCGTAACGGTGCGCGATCTCGGCGATCGCGTCTTCGTCGGTGAGGACCTGGTCGATGGCGGCGGGCAGGGCGCGCAGGCCGTCGACGATGCGATGGCCGTCGGCGGCCGACAGGTCGCGAACCCGGCCCAGCAGCAGGGCCAGCATCGTGAACGACACGGTCATATTGGTCAATGCCTTGGTCGAGGCAACCGAGATCTCCGGGCCCGCGTGCAGGAACACCCCTGCCCCGCACTGGCGAGCGATCGCGCTGCCCACCGCGTTGACGGCGCCGATGACCCGGCCGCCCTTGCGCTGTAGCTCCTGCACCGCGGCGAGGGTATCGAGGGTTTCGCCGGACTGACTGATCGCGACGTAGAGCGCGTCGGGATCGACGACCGGATTGCGGTAGCGGAACTCCGAGGCCGGTTCCGCGGTGGCCGGAATACGGGCGAGTTCCTCGATCAGCTGGGCACCGAGCTGGCCCGCGTAGTAGGCCGAACCGCAACCGAGGAAGACGACCTTGCTGATACTGCGCAGTTCGCGGGCGTCCATGTTCAACCCGCCGAGGTGGGCGGTGGCGAAGCGGTCGTCGAGGCGCCCACGCAGCGCTCGGCGCACCGCCTCACTCTGTTCGGCGATCTCCTTGCGCATGAAGTCGGGGAATCCGCCGAGCGCGTAGTCCTCGGCCACCATGTCGATGGTGGTCGGGGTCTTGTCGGTCTGTTCGGACTCGACTCCCAGTGTGCTGGTGCGGAATTCGCTGTCGCGGATGGTCGCCAGCTCGCCGTCGTCGAGGAACACCACCCGCTGGGTGTGGTGGACGAGGGCGGCGACATCGGAGGCCACGAACATCTCGCCGTCGCCGACGCCGAGCACGATGGGGCTGCCGTTGCGGGCGACCACCAGCTCGGCCGGGCGGCGCGCGTCGAGGACCAGCAGACCGTAGGTGCCGCGAACCCGGTGCAGCGCGGCGCGAACGGCGTCTTCGAGAGATTCGGATTCCTCGAGCTCGCGCGCGACCAGGTGGGCGATCACCTCGGTGTCGGTGTCGGAGACGAGATCGATGCCGAGCGCGGTCAGCTCGGCCCGCAGCTGTTCGGCGTTCTCGACGATGCCGTTGTGCACCACGGCGATACGGCCGCTGACATCGGTGTGCGGGTGGGCGTTGGCGTCACTGGGCTCGCCGTGGGTGGCCCAGCGGGTGTGCGCGATGCCGACGGTGCCGCGCAGAGCGGTGGTGTCGGCCTTGTCGCGCAGGTCCTGCACCCTGCCCCGGGTTTTGCACACGCGCGCCTTGCCGCGATGCGGCAGTGCCAATCCGGCCGAATCGTAGCCGCGATATTCGAGCCGATGCAGACCCTCCAGCAGCACGGGAACAGCTTGCCGGTGACCGATGTATCCGACGATTCCACACATGGCGTGATGAACCCCTTACCCGTAGACGATGCGACGAAGTTGCCGTTCGGTGAATGACGGTGCCGCGACCGGGCGCTCGCCGAGTTCGATCTCGAGGCGTCGCCAGATCTCGGCATTGCGCATCTCCCGAGCTTGCAGCTCGGCATGCCTGCGCCGGACGAACTGCTCGGCCGTCTCGTCGAAGTAGCCGACGATGTCGGCGACGACCCGGGCCGCCACGCGTTCGGGTAGGCCGGTGGACGCCACGACATAGCGGACCAACTCGGTGGGTACCCCGTCATTCACTCGCACGATCATGCCTGCCCCGACCGGGTTCGCCAACATCCCTGCCCGAATTCGGGCAGATTGTGTCGCGACTGCGCCTCGATGGGGCGCGTCATGCATGCAGTCGGTCCGGCCGATGCGCGCGGAGTTCATGCCGTTATCGCCTTGTGAGGTGTGAGCCGCGACTTGCGAACAATTTGCTGGAAGGGTGTCGAGTACACGGAATACTGCGCATCCGAGTGGAGGTTGTGGTGAGGCGACGAATGGGCGACGCATTCAGTGACCGGCTCTATTTCGCGGGCCCCGCGTCGGCATCGGATGAAGCAGGCGGCAGGCCAGAATACGTTGTCGACGCGGCAATCGTGACGATCGCGGAAGAGATCGTGCGCACGGGTTTCGATCCCGAGGATATCGTGCACCAGCGGCTGCGCAGGTTCTGTGCGCACGCGAAAGCCGAAGGCGCGATGGTGAATTGCCTTCTCGGTGCGGCAACTGCGGTGGAAGACGGAGGGGTGGTGCCCTTTGTCGGCAGAGTCGTCGGCAGGCTCGGGCACGCGGAGTTGTTGTTCGATCTCGCTCTGGACGAATCGGGTTTCGATCCGTTCGACGGTAACCCGGTGGTGAATTCGGTCGGGCCGGGGGCGATGACGGAACTGGATTTCGAATTCGTCATCGCTCAGGTGAGTGAGCTGGTCGATAGCTTGCTACTACCCAATTATCTGGCACTGCTCGAATGGCGTGACCTCACCGGGGAGGCGCCGCGATCTCGTCAGCCGGAGCAGTCGGCCGCGTTGCTGTACGAGCTGAACGAACGGCTCGCGCCGGTCCTCGGCGACATGCCGCTGGCTTGGTTGTTGCTGCACTACGCGGAGTTCGGCGTCGCGCCGCTGGCGGACTCGATCCATCGCGCGCTGCTGCGCACCAACGCCGCCGACGCCGTGGCCGCCGCTCGTACCGCCGCGGCGGCACTCACCGCGATGTCGTTCGTGTCCTCCTCGGCCAGGCTGGGTGATCTTCCGGTGGTGTCACGCCGTCCACGGCATCAGCCGACGCTGGTCACCGCCAACCACGTCATGGCCGATCTGGTCTGCGCGCTGTCGCGCTGCGATACCGCGAACGGCTGGCAGGCCGACGCGAAACTGCTGCGGACCGCCGACGCGCAGACGGTCGGCTGGCTGCTGGTCGAGGACCGCCGCCATCGACGTGAAACCCGCAGCAGCCGAGGCGATCTCATGGCATCGGCGATCGGGCTCGAGATCATGCTCGGCGTCGATCACACGTCCGGTTCGGCCCCGGCGACGGCGCAGGCGCCGGCGGCGACCGCGATCACCGCCGATCTGCTTCGCGTCCTGCGCCTGCCCTGGGACCAGATCCCGGAGTCGGCCCGCTACAGTCCGCGTCATCTGGACGGTGCCCTGCGTTTGGCCTGTTGCGCGATGGAGGCCATGGCCCCGGGCGTCGAGTCCATCTCCGATATCCTGCGCCGCGCGGCCGATCGGGCGATCCCCGCGCTGAGCGCCCGCCCGGAACCACCGATCTATCTCCAGGGCGCACTGGCCCTGCTCGAGTCCTGGCATCATGGCGGTGCGCCCCGCACCCGCCCCCTGCTCGAGGCGACCGAACCCATCGCCCCCGTGGTCTTCTCCACGCTGCTGCTGATCGGTGCGGCGCTACTCGAAATGCTCGCCGAGGAGTTCGACGCGGACGTGACACACGTACTCGACGCACTCGAGACGCGCCTGCGAGCCCGCGACCGTCTGGCGGAGTGACGACGGGATGGGTCGTCGCTCTCAGTGAAGATAGGCGGTGAGCTGAGGGATGGCGTTGACCACGTGCTGGGCGATGATCGGTTGGCCGATCAGGGTGAAGGCCCAATCCTGGTGGGGGCGGTGCAGTTTGCCGACGACGATGCCGGTGTGGGCGCCGACGCTGTCGAGATCGATGCGGATCAATTCGATACCGGTGACATTGTCGACGACGCGGCAGAAGCCGTTGGCGATCTGGTCGAACCGCTGGCCGGTGTAGCAGGTCACCAGGAACACGATCGTGGTGACGGCGGGATCGAGGAGGGCCAGGTCGACCACGATCACTTCGTTGTCGCCGTCCCCGTCGCCGGTGACGCTGTCCCCGAGATGGCGCAGCGCGCCGTCGCGCGAGGTGAGCTGCTCGTGGAAGGCGACATCGACGAAGCTCTCGCCGGCGAACGACAGCGCCGCCGCGTTGAGATCGATGTCCTTGCGGCGGGGATGCATTCCGTTGGCGTGGGCCGGGTCCCAGCCCAGGCCCATGCTGAGGTGGGTGATTGCGTGCGTCATGCGGTACTCCTGGCCGATAGAAACCCGCCCGACCGAGCACGAGCAGGGTTGCCGACCAGACTTCCCGGCTCGTCGACCCATAAACATGGCGTAAAGATCACGCCCAGCACAAATCTGGCGGCGTGCTGTGCGCGTCGTCCGGCCGGGTTGTGGTCGCCACGGGACTACCGTGACGGCGATGAGCGCACGCTTCGAAGAACTCGGCTGGCGGCAGACCCCGATCGGCGAGATCAGTCTGCGTCGCCGCTTCGATCCGACGGTGCGGGCCGATGTCTACGAGGTGAAGCTCGGTGACGAGTACCTGATGTCGAGCTTGTTCACCGTCGCCGAACGTGCGCTGTCGCGGCTGGGATTGGGGCGCACGCCCGGCGACCGGCTGGAGGTGCTCGTCGGTGGGCTCGGCTTGGGATACACCGCGCGAGAAGCGCTGCTGGACCCACGAATTCACGCGCTCACGGTGATCGAGTACTCCGACGCCGTCATCGAGTGGCATCGCCGTGAGCTGCTGCCCGACACCGCCGGGTTGGCTGCCGACTCCCGGGTCGAGCTCGTCTGCGCGGACTTCTTCGCCGCGGCGGCGGGGCCGGTGGGATTCGATCCGGCACAACCGGGACGCGTGTACGACGCGCTGCTGCTCGACATCGACCATTCACCACGCCATGTCCTGCACGGTTCGAATGCCGAGTTCTACACCCGCGAGGGCCTGCGCGCGGTCGCGCAACACCTGGTCGACGGCGGCACCTTTGCGATGTGGTCCGACGACGCACCAGATGACGAGTTCCGCGAAATTCTGGAATCCGCCTTCATCGATGTGGAGGCGCGGCCGATCCTGTTCGACAACCCGCTGACCCGCGGGCGATCCGGCGCGACGATCTACCTCGCGACCAGGTCCCACCGCGCTCGGAGCACAGACCGCGACCAGGCATTATGTGACTAGGAACAACAATGCGGCGAAGTGATTGCCGTCGGCGTCGCTGAGGTTGATCGTAAGTGTCTGGGAGTAGTTGTCCCACACACCGAACCTCCGGCGATCGCGTCATGACGGGCCGGTTCGGGATCGAGCTTTTCGGATTCGACATCGGAGTCAGGATGAACAGCTTGCTCGAAAACCATCGCGGATGGGTAGCCGACATCTTCACGGATGGGTTGTACGGACGCAGTGACGCCCCGAGCCCCCGCGCGACGGTCGCCAACGATGCCCGGCCGCTTGCCCCCACCGACAGCCACCCGCGCCGACCGGAGGAGGTGATCGGGTGGCGCGCACTGTGCTCCTGCGACGGCTGGCACGGACGAACCTGGCTACGCACCGATCTGTCCGCCGACCACGCCCCCTCCGCGCGGGTGCTGCATTGCTCCACCGGACGGCTCGACGCCGACCTCGCCCGCCTGGTCCTGGCCGAATGGGACTATCACCAGCTCGAGATGCAGGCGCTGATTCCGGTGCGCCTGGCGTTCGAGGACACGGCGTCGGCACAGCGGCGCCTCGTCGAAGCCGTCCGCTTCGTGCGCGCGTCGGGAGCGTCGTGGGAAGCGGTCGCCCGGGTGATCAGCGCGCCGTCGGCGGAAGCGGCCGAATCGCGATTCAGCACTTGGACATCCCAGGGGCACAGCGCGGCGGAATTGCGCATACCGTAATCCCCGCCGATTCGGCCATTCCGCTCAGCCTGAATTCAATGATGGTCGGGGGCCGTTCCTGCTGGTTTCGTGTGACGAGATCGTCCAGGTTCGAGCGAGAGGCCTCCGTATGTCCGTCCATGACGCAGCTGTATCCGGGAGTGCGGTGCGGGTGGTCAAGCTCGGCGCCCACATCGGCGCTCAGGTCGACGGGGTTCGGCTCGGTGGTGACCTGGACGCGCGAACGGTGGCCACCATCCGCGCCGCGCTCAGCGAGCACAAGGTGATCTTCTTCCGGGGCCAGCACCACCTGACCGAGGACGGGCAGTACGAGTTCGCGCAGTTGCTCGGCAACCCGACCACCCCGCACCCGACGGTCACCTCCGCCGGTGCGAAGAGCCTGGCCATCGACTCGCACCAGACGCGGTCCAACGTCTGGCACACCGATGTCACCTTCGTCGATCGTGTCCCGCAGGCTTCCATCCTGCGTGCGGTCGCCCTGCCCAGCTACGGCGGTTCGACCACCTGGGCTTCGACCGTGGCCGCCTACAACTCGCTGCCGGAGCCACTCCAGCGACTCGCCGAGAGCCTGCGCGCGCGGCATTCGAACCGCTACGACTACGCCGCCGAGATCCAGGACCGACCCGCCGATACCGACCGCGACTACCGTCGCGAGTTCGAGTCCACCTATTTCGAGACCGAGCACCCCGTGGTGGAGGTGCACCCCGAGACCGGTGAGCGCGCCCTGCTGCTCGGCTGCTTCGTCAAGGAGATCGTCGGGCTGTCGAGCAACGAGTCGCGGGCACTGTTCCGGCTGTTCCAGGACCGGATCACCCGCCTCGAGCACACCGCCCGCTGGAACTGGTCGCTGGGCGACGTCGCGATCTGGGACAACCGGGCCACTCAGCACTACGCCATCGACGACTACGACGGCAGCGAGCACCGCAGGCTCACCCGCATCACGCTGGGCGGTCCGGTCCCCGTCGGGATCGACGGCACCGCGAGCACGGTGATCGCCGGCGACGCCGAGCCGTACACCGCACCGCTCGAGCGTGCGGCATAACCATCATCGACCGCCACCAGCTCGCGCGCGTCCCCGGGCCAACACCCGGTATCGACTATCCTTCGACGGCACATTCGACCGTTGATCACGCGCGAACAGGTACCCACTGGCTCAGTCCGACGATGGGAATGCCGTGAATTTGTGGAGCTATGTCCAGGACCGAGGCGAGGTGTTGACCTTCCTCACCTATCAGCATGCGTCGCTGGCCTTTCAGACCGTGCTGGTCGGCACCGTCGTCGCGATCCTCATCGCGGTGGCGGTGTATCGGTTGCCGCTGGCATCGGCGTTGACCCTCACCTCGAGCCGGGTCGCGTTGACGATCCCCTCGCTGGCACTGCTGGCATTGCTGCTGGTCCCGTTCGGCCTCGGTGTGGTGCCGTCGTTCATCATGCTGGCGTTCTTCGCGGCCCTGCCGGTGATCGGTAACGCGATCGTCGGGCTGCGATCGGTGCCTGCCACGGTCGTCGAATCCGCGCGCGGCATCGGACTTTCGCGCTGGCGGATCCTGCTCACCGTCGAGCTGCCGATCGCCTGGCCGGTGATCCTCACCGGGATCAGGGTCTCGACCCAGATGATCGTCGGTGTCGCCGCGATCGTGGCCTACGTCCTCGGGCCCGGCCTCGGCTCGCTGATCTTCAACGGCCTGTCGCGTCTCGGCGGGGCCAACGCGCTCGAAATGGCGCTCACCGGAACCATTCTCATCGTTGCCATCGCGTTGGTCTTCGACGCGCTCCTCGTCCTGCTCGGACGCCTCACGATTGCCAAGGGACTGTGATGACCGATGTGACCAGCCAGCCCGCGCCGACCGCGCCCCAGCGCAACGTGACCGGCGACTCCATCACCTTGGACGGGGTCGTCAAGCGGTACAAGGGCCAGGACACCCCCGCCGTCGAACGCCTGGACCTCGAGATCGAGGCCGGCAATATCGTCGCGTTCGTCGGACCTTCGGGCTGCGGTAAGACGACCACGCTCAAGATGATCAACCGGCTGATCGAGCCGACCGAGGGCCGGATATTCATCGGCGGACGTGACGTGACCCGCGAAGATCCCGACAAGCTGCGGCAGTCGATCGGCTATGTCATCCAGTCCGGTGGGCTGTTCCCGCACTGGTCGGTCGCCAAGAACATCGGCGCGATCCCGCGGGTGCTCGGCTGGGACAAGAAGCGAATCGCCGAACGCACCGAATATCTCCTGGATCTGGTCGGTCTCGACCCCGCGACCTTCGCCGACCGTCTGCCCAAGGACATGTCCGGCGGCCAGCAGCAGCGTGTCGGCGTCGCCCGCGCGCTCGCGGCCGACCCGCCGGTGCTGCTGATGGACGAACCGTTCGGCGCGGTGGACCCGATCACCCGGGTTCGCCTGCAGGACAGTCTGATCGCGATCCAGCACGAACTCGGCAAGACCATCGTGATCGTCACCCACGACTTCGAGGAAGCCACCAAACTCGGTGACAAGGTGCTCATCCTGTCCGAGGGCGGACACGTCGAGCAGTACGCGACACCGGAGGAGATCCTCACCGACCCGGCGACGCCGTTCGTCGAGGAGTTCGTCGGATCGGGCGCGAAACTGGCCTATCTCACGGTGTCTCGGGTCCGCGATGTGGAGGTCGACCCGGTGACCACCGCCAAGATCGGCGAATCCTCGCAGGTCGTGATCGGGCGGGCGAAAGCCGCGGGACACACCTGGGTGGTGGTCGTCGACGACGCGGGGCGGCCGCGGTCGTGGCCCTCGCTGCCGGAAGTGGCGAGCAAGCCGGAGGTTTCGGACTACCTCGATCGCCGGCTGCCCGTCGTCGCGCAGTCCTCGACCCTCAACGACGCGCTCGACGCCATGCTCGCCGCCAGTCAGGGGGCGACCCTGGTCACCGACGGTCGCGGCGCCGTAGTCGGCTCGCTGAACATCGGCTCGGTGACCGACGTGATCCAGACCAAGCTCGCCGAGGGGCACGCCGCCGCCGAGGACCTGTCCTACGAAACCTACGTCGACGGTTCCGATCCCACACCCACCCCGGTCGTCGCCGCCGACGACGAACACGGATCGGCCGGACCGGCATGAACCGACTGCGCCGGGTCCCGATCGATGTGTGGTTCGAACCGCTCATCATCGTCGTGATCGGCATCGGATACGTGCTCTGGTATCAGTCGTCGACGTTCACCGCGACCGAACAGGCCTCGCTCGGCTGGGCCAATCTGCAGACCACGATCCTCGAGCACATCCGGCTCACGGTGGTCGCCACGCTGATCGTGGTGGTGGTCGCGATTCCGCTCGGCATCGCCTTGACCAGGCCCGCGTTGCAGCGGTTCGAGCCGATCGCCGTCAACATCGCCAATATCGGTCAGGCCGCGCCCGCCGTCGGACTGCTCGTGCTGTTCACCTT
Organism: Nocardia sp. NPDC058114; assembly: GCF_042884695.1. NCBI lineage: Bacteria > Bacillati > Actinomycetota > Actinomycetes > Mycobacteriales > Nocardiaceae > Nocardia > Nocardia sp. NPDC058114. Next base: position 267,002 of record NZ_JBHVTK010000002.1, read on the forward strand.
CTGGCTCGGCACCGGGTTCCGCACGGCGGTCGTCGGTCTCGTCGTCTACGCGATCCTGCCGATCCTGCAGAACACGATCGTCGGGCTGCGGCAGGTCGATCACCGCACCATCGAGGCCGCTCGCGGCATCGGCTTCTCGGCCGGGCGGACGCTGGTTCAGGTCGAATTGCCGCTGGCCGTGCCGGTGATCCTCAACGGCGTGCGCACCGCGCTGGTCATCTTGGTCGGCACCGCGACGCTGAGTACCTTCATCGGCGCGACCAGCCTGGGCACGCTGATCACGACCGGTGTCACCCTGTTCCTGCCCAAGCTGCTCATCTCCGGCGCCGTGCTCGTCGGGTTGCTGGCGTTGATCATCGATTGGCTCGGCCGACTCGTCGAACTGGCCGCGACCCCACGAGGTGTCTCATGAGGCGAGTCCCGTTGATTACCGCGCTGGTCGCGACGCTGTCGTTGCTCGCCGGGTGTGGCCTGGTGAGCTCGTCGGGCACGTTCCACGACGCGAGCCTGCCCGGCGGCGAACGTCCCCTCGACGGCGCGAAACTGGTCGTCACCTCGAAGAGCTTCACCGAGGGGGTGTTGCTCGGCAAGATCACCGCGACCTACCTGGCCGCGGCGGGGGCCTCGGTCACCGATCTGACCGGCGCGCCGGGATCGGCCTCGTCACGGCAGGCCCAGCTCAACGGCGACGCCGACGTGCTGTGGGAATACACCGGCACCGGCTGGGTCAACTACCACAACGAGACCGAGACGATCGTGGACCCGCAGGAACTGTGGCAGCGCGTCCACGATGTCGAAAAGCGTGACTACGACCTGGAATGGCTGCCCCCGTCCAACTTCAACGACACCTACGCGTTCGGTGCGTCGACACCGACCGCGCAGCGACTCGGCGTGAAGTCACTCTCGGACGTGGCCGCGCTGCCGGTTGCCGAACGAACGTTCTGTGTCGACGACGAATTCTTCAGTCGCTCGGATGGTTTCATTCCGATGCTGCAAAAATACGGCATCCCCTACAACGATCCCAACGGTGTGCCCGCGGGCAACGTCACCCGCATGGACGCCGGCGTCGTCTACACCGCGACCGCCAAAGACTCTCCCTGCCACTTCGGCATGGTCTACACCACCGACGGCCGCGTCAAGAACCTGAACCTGGTGGTCCTGGACGACGACAAGAAGTTCTTCCTGCCCTACAGCGGCACCGCGGTCGTCCGGGGCCCCGTCCTCGACGCCAACCCCGTACTGCGCGAACTTCTCGGCACGATCTCCGAACTGCTCACCGACGACCTGATGCGAGAACTCAACGGCCGCGTAGACATCGACGGAGAAGACCCCGCCGACGTCGCCTACGACTGGCTGAAAAGCGCGAAACTGATCGCCTAGCGCAGCGGCACGCTGCCGCGGGCGATCCAGCGCCGGGGAACGTGATCGACGCCGGTCTATGATCGCGCTGTGCCTCAGGATGGTCTTGCCGACGTGCAGCGTTTCGATCCGGTGCCGGACCCGCGGCCGACGGATGAGGTGTGGCCGGAGCTGAAGTGGCCGGTTGCCCCGGATGCCGAACTCGTCGGTGAGACAGTGCGGTTGAGCCCGGTCGATCCGGCAGCGGACGCGGCCGAGTTGTTCGCGGTGCTCGAGCACGATGTCGTGTGGGCCCACATTCCGTTTCGTCCGCGCGATCGCCAGGAACTAGAGGTGTTCCTGCGATCGTGGCACGCGACGCCGGAGAACCATCTGTGGATTGTCCGAACGCGCCGGGCCATCGCCGGCCACCCGGTCGGTGCGATCGTCGGGATGACCTCCTATCTCGAAACCCGAGCGAGGGATGCCCGGTTGGAGATCGGCGCCACCCTCTTCGCCCCGAGCGTGTGGGCGAGCGGGGTGAACCCGGAGGCCAAGTGGCTGCTCCTGGGCTATGCGTTCGACACGCTGGGTGCCGGTCGCGTCGAGCTCAAAACCGATGTGCGCAATCACCGTTCGCAACAGGCCATCGCGCGCCTCGGCGCCCGGTACGAAGGCACACTGCGCCGCTATTCCCGGCGCGCCGACGGCACCATTCGCGACTCCGTGCTGTTCTCGATCACGGTGGAAGACTGGCCGGACGTCAGAGCGCGTCTTGCCGGCCGGCTTCACGATCTCGGGCGTTCCGTGAACTCGTCCGCGGCACCCCTACGCTGAACGCGGCCGGCCACCGATGCGCTGATACGCGTAGGCGCCACGAGGGTTTCGCGTTCGCGTAGCCTGTCCTGCCGGCGATCTGACTACTCGGCAGGCCCTCACACTGCGCAGTTGCCGAAAGCCTATTTCGAGAGCGGCAGCCCGGTCGGTTCGGGAATCTGTTCGACGGTGAGTCGTTTGCGGAAGACCCAGTAGGTCCAGCCCTGGTAGATCAGGACCACGGGGGTGCACAGGACCGCTGCCCAGCTCATCACCTGGAGGGTGTAGTGGCTGGAGGAGGCGTTGTGGATGTTCAGATCGAACGCGGGGTCGATCGTCGAGGGCATCACGTTCGGGTAGAGCGAGCCGACCAGCAGGATGGTGGCCGCGGCGATCGTGACGGTGGTGCCGATGAACGCCCAGCCGTCACGGGCCGCGCCGGTGGCCCCACCGGCGACGACCAGGCCGAGCACGGCCGCGCCGAGCGCGGCCCAGGTCCAGCCGGAGCCGTAGGCGAGCTGAGTCCAGAGCCCGAACCCGCCGACGATCGCCACCGTGGGCACGAACAGGATCCGCACGCATACGCGGGCATCGTCGCGGACTTCACCACCGGTTTTGAGCGCGAGGAAGATCGCGCCGTGCAGGGCGAACAGGATGGCCGTGGTCGCCGCGCCGAGCAGCGCGTAGGGGCTGAGCAGATCCCACACCGAGCCGACGACCTGTCGCTTCTCGTTCAGCGGTACCCCGCGCACGAGGTTGGCGAACACCCAGCCCCACGCCAGTGCCGGAATCCACGAGCCGATGCCGATACCGATGTCGCACCAGGCCCGCCACTTCGGCGAGTTGATCTTCGATCGCCACTCGATCGCGCAGATTCGCAGGATCAACGCGACCAGCAACAACAGCAGGGCCAGATAGAACCCGGAGAACAAGCTCGCGTACCACTCGGGAAACGCCGCGAACATCGCACCGCCCGCGGTGATCAGCCAGACTTCGTTGCCGTCCCACACCGGGCCGATGGTGTTGAGCACGACGCGCCTGCGCACATCGGAACCCTTACCGAGGATCGGCATCAGCATGCCGACGCCGAAGTCGAAGCCCTCGAGGATGAAGTAGCCGGTGAACAGCACGGCGACCAACACGAACCAGAATTGCTGCAGACTCATCGTCGTCTCCTAGTACGCGAAGGACAGCGGCTCGACGGGTTCGGCGCGGTGCCTGCCGCCACCGCCGTCGTCATCGGGACCGAACTCGTCATCGGACGCCGTCGGTCCTGGTTCGGGCCCGACCACGGTGTAGCGATGCATCAGGTAGTACCAGACCACCGCCAGCGCGCCGTAGAGCAGCGTGAAGACAGCGAGGGAGAAGATGACCGTTCCCGGTGCGTGATCGGAGACGCCTTGCGCCACCGTCATGCGAATGGTCTTGTCGCCGGTCAGGTTCGGCACCACCACCCACGGCTGACGTCCCATCTCGGTGAAGACCCAGCCCGCGCTGTTGGCCAGGAACGGGGTCGGGATGGCGATCAGGCACAGCCAGGAGAACCAGCGTGTGTCGGGAACTCGGCCACCGCGGGTCATCCAGAGTCCGGCCAGCAGCAAGAGTGCCGGTCCGGCCAGCAGACCGATCATGCCGCGGAAGCCCCAGTAGGTGACGAAGAGGTTGGGCCGGTAGTTGCCGGGTCCGTAGTCCTGGACGTAGGACTTCTGCAGATCCTCCACACCCTGCAACGTGACGCCGGTGAACTTGCCCTCGGCCAGGAACGGCAGGACATAGGGAACCTCCAGCAGATGCGTAACGCTGTCGCAGTTGTTGTGCGTGCCGACGGTGAGGATCGAGAACTTCGGATCGGTCTCGGTGTGGCACAGCGATTCCGCCGACGCCATCTTCATCGGCTGCTGTTCGAACATGATCTTGCCCTGGATATCGCCGGTCAGACCCACCACGACGATCGACGCGGCGATCACCCACATGCCCGCACGCGCCGCCGGGCGCCACATGGTCTTGGCTTCGTCGAGTTTCGTGGCATCACCACTGCGTACGTTGCGCACCATGAACCAGCCCGCGATGCCGACCACGAAGGTCGCCGCGGTCAAGAACGCGCCGGCGACCACATGGGGAAACGCCGCGAGGGTGGTGTTGTTGGTGAGCAGCGCCCAGATGCTGTCCAGCTCGGCGCGTCCGGTCTCGGGATTGTATTTCGCACCGACCGGGTGCTGCATGAACGAGTTGGCGGCGACGATGAAGTAGGCCGACGCGTTGACACCGATCGCGACGATCCAGATCGTGGCGAGGTGAACGAGTTTGGGCAGGCGAGTCCAGCCGAAGATCCACAATCCGAGGAATGTCGACTCCAGGAAGAAGGCGACCAGCGCTTCGAAAGCCAGTGGCGCTCCGAAGACGTCGCCGACGAACCGGGAGTACTCACTCCAGTTCATCCCGAACTGGAACTCTTGCACGATGCCGGTGGCGACACCGATGGCGAAGTTGATCAGAAACAGTTTTCCGAAGAACTTGGTGAGTCGGTACCAGTGTTCTTTTCCGGTGATCACCCACGCCGTCTGCATTCCCGCGACGAGCGGTGCCAGTCCGATGGTGAGCGGGACGAAGATGAAATGGTAGACCGTGGTGATACCGAACTGCCATCTGGAGACATCCAGTGTGCTCATTGCCAGCGAACTCATCGTCGGATCTCCTGCCATCGCAGTGAACTGGTGCCGAACGGTGTCGAGGGGAAATGGATGAATATCAATGAATTCGTCCGCGGGTCCGCGTGGAATGGCCGATCGTGTACACGGTCAGCACTGTTCGATCCTAGGTGACCGGGTCGCGAATTCCGGTCAGGACTCGGCGATCGTCTTCGCGTGCAGCAGGACGTCCTCGATCATCGCGGGAGTCACCCGACCGGTAGCGGTATTGCGCTGACTCACGTGGTAACTGCCGAGCACGGTGACCGATCGGCCGTCGGGATGGGTGATGACGACTTGTGCGCCGTGGGTGAAACGGGGACGTGGCCGTGGCACGTTCCAGCCCCCTGCCAGCAGGACGGTAAAGAGAGCCTGCCAGCCGAAGGCGCCGAGAACGACGATCACCCGCAGCGTCGGGCGCAGCAGCTCCAACTCCCGGCTGAGGAAAGGCGCGCAGCGCTGCCGCTCTGCGGGTGTCGGTTTGTTCTCCGGCGGGGCGCAATGCACCGGTGCGGTGAGCCGGGTATCGAGCAGTTCGATCCCGTCGTCGCGGCTGACCGGGTGCGCGCCGGTGGCCAGACCGACCGCGTGCAGTGCGCCGAACAGGACGTTGCCGCTCGGGTCGCCGGTGAACATGCGCCCGGTCCGATTGCCGCCGTGGGCGGCGGGAGCGAGGCCGACTACGAGAATTCGCGCGTCGGCGGGCCCGAAGCCCGGTACCGGTCGACCCCAATACTGTTCGTGGCGGAAGGCCGCGCGTTTGACGACGGCGACCTCTTCGCGCCAGGCGACGAGCCTGGGACAGGCGCGACAGGTGGAAACCAGGCGGTCGAGCGCGGCGATATCGGGGGTGTGGGCCGCCGCTGCCGGGGCTGCTTCCGGATCCACGCCGGTCATCGGCCCAGTCTAGTCGGCGGCCCCGATGCGGTTTCGAGACAGTTCGCCGACGGAACCATCTGCGCGGTACCGTCGGTACCAGGTACATTCGGGGGATGTTGTCCACCGAGATCGTGAGCGCCGACGGAGTCGTGCGCGGTCGTGCGGGTCGTCGAATCGCCCGCTGGCGTGCCCTGCCCTACGCGGCCCCACCCATCGGAGCGCTGCGGTTGCGTGCTCCCCAACCCGTTCGACCGTGGACGGGGGTGCGATCGGCGACCGAGTTCGGCTTCGCCGCGGTGCAGAACCCCAACGGTGCCCGCGTGGGGCCGCGAACCTGGCAACCCACCGGGGAGGATTGCCTGACGCTCAATGTGACCGCTCCGGTGACGCCCTCGTCGACACCGCGCCCGGTCATGGTGTTCTTCCACGGTGGCGGCTACCTGATCGGCACGTCGAGCATGTACTCCGGCGCACGGTTGGCCGCGCGAGGAGACGTGATCGTGGTGTCGGTGAACTACCGACTCGGTGCGCTCGGGTATGTCGATTTCAGCGAATTCTCCACATCGGAGAGACCTTTCGAGTCGAACCTCGGATTGCGCGATCAGGTCGCGGCACTCGAATGGGTGCGCCGCAATATCGCCGCGTTCGGCGGTGACCCGGACAACGTCACCATCTTCGGTGAATCGGCGGGTGCGCACGCGGTGGTCAGCCTGCTGGCGACCCCCGCCGCCCGCGGCCTGTTCCATCGGGCGATCGCGCAGAGCGCCCCGGCGGACTGGACCTCCACTCCGGACGAGGCGCGCGCCTTCGCCCGCCGTTGCCTGGACCGGCTCGGCGCCGCCCCGGCCGACGCCGCGACCGTCCTGAGCACCGTGTCAGCGAAGGAACTGGGCCGGGCGGGTGACCGCGCGCTGGGCCGGGCGCTGCGCGAGAATCCGGGCAGTTTTCCCTACGCCCCGGTCGCGGACGGTGACTTCCTGCCGGAAATGCCTGTGGACGCGATCGCGGCGGGCCGGGCGCATCCGGTGCCGTTGATCATCGGCACCAACCGCGACGAGGCGACGCTGTTCCAGCGCTTCGCCAAGGCGGTGCCGCACACCCCCGAGCAGCTGACGACCATCTTCGGACGCTACGAACCGGGCGCCGAACAAGCGGTGACCAGCCGATACCCCGGCTACCCGGCCGCGCGAACCGCGGTGCGCGTCGGCGGGGACCACCTGTTCCTGCGTCCGACGCTGGCCGTCCTCGAAGGCCACAGCCGCTATGCCCCCACCTACGCCTACCGGTACGACTACGCCCCGCGCGCACTGCATCTGGCGGGTTTCGGCGCCACCCACGCGCTCGAACTGGTCCCTGTCTTCGGCTGGGTCGACGGACCGGTCGGCCGCGCGATGACAGCGGCAGGCGGCAGGCGGGCGTTCCTGGCGGTCCAGGACCATATCCAGGACAACTGGCTCAGTTTCGCCCGCACCGGCCGGCCGCTGCCGCCCTGGAGCCGCTACACCGCCGAACGCCGGACGACCTCCATCATCGACCATCCACCGCGCGTAGTGGTCGACCCGGAGTCCGCGCGACGCGAAGCGTGGCAAGGCATCCGGAAGTGCGAAGCATGACCGTCGAGCTCGCCGCGGGGCAGCCGGCCGATCGCATCAAGGCGCTCTACGCCGAGGACGGGCAGATCCGTGCGGCGCGTCCCGCCGAGGACGTACACGCCATCGTGACGACCCCCGGGCTCGCGACGGCGCGCATCGTCGAGACCGTCATGACCGCCTACGCCGAGCGCCCGGCGCTCGGCACGCGCCGGACCGCATTGGTCGAGTCGGGCGGACGGCGGACTCGAAAGCTGTTGCCGGAGTTCGATGTACTGACCTACGGGCAGGTGTGGGAGCGCACCCGCGCGCTCGCCGCCGCCTGGCACAGTGACGGCGTCGTCGCGGGGGATTTCATCGCGGTGCTCGGGTTCACCAGCGCCGACTACACCGTGCTCGATCTGGCCACGATCCATGTCGGCGGGGTCGCGGTGCCGTTGCAGGCGGGCGCGGGCCTCGAACAGTTGTATTCGATCCTCGACGAGACCGAGCCGACGGTGTTCGCGGTCGACACCGCCCACCTGGCCATCGCCGTCGACGCGATACTCGCCGGCGCAACACCACGTTCACTGATCGTGTTCGACCATCACGCCGACGACGACGATCACCGCGATGCGCTCGACGCGGCCCGTGCCCGTCTGCGTGCGGGGGGATCGGCCCTGGTGCCGAGCACGCTCGCCGACATCGTCGCACAGGGTCGGCTCGCCGATGCGGCTGCGCTGAGCGTGCCCGCCGACGGCGAAGACCCCCTCGCCCTGCTGATCTACACCTCGGGCAGCACCGGTACGCCCAAGGGCGCGATGTACACCCAGCGCTTGGTCGCGGTCGGCTGGCAGCCCGCGCGGCCGTTGGCCGCGATCAATGTCAACTTCCTGCCGATGAGCCATATCGCGGCCCGCCTCACCCTCAACAGCGTGCTCGCCCGTGGCGGCACCGCGTTCTTCGCGGCGGCGCCGGACCTGTCCACGTTGTTCACCGACATCACGCTCGTGCGGCCTACCGAGATCTTCCTGGTGCCGCGGGTGTGCGACATGATCATGCAGCGCTTCCGTCATGAGGTCGCCGAACGCGGCGAGGCGGCGACCGAGACGGTGAAAACCGAACTGCGTGAACAGTTCCTGGGTGGCAGGTTGATGTCGGCGCTGTGCGGCAGCGCGCCGATCGCCCCCGAACTGCGTACCTTCGTCGAATCGGTGCTGCAATTGCGCCTGCACGACGGGTACGGCTCCACCGAGACCGGCGGCGGGGTGATCTTCGATACGAAGGTGATGCGCCCGCCGGTGCTGGACTACAAACTCGTCGACGTGCCCGAACTCGGCTATTTCGCTACCGACAAGCCGTATCCGCGTGGGGAATTGCTGCTCAAGACCACCACGATGATCGCCGGGTACTACCGCCGCCCGGAGGTGACCGCCGAGGTCTTCGACGCCGACGGCTTCTGCCGCACCGGCGACGTGGTCGCGGAGCTGGCGCCGGACCGGCTGGCCTACGTCGACCGCCGTAACAATGTCCTCAAGCTGTCCCAGGGCGAGTTCGTGACGGTATCGCGCCTGGAAGCGGTGTTCGCGGGCGCCGATCTGGTGCGCCAGATCTATGTGTACGGCAGCAGCGAACGGTCCTATCTGCTGGCGGTCGTGGTGCCCACCGACGCCGCGCTCGCGGGACCTGCCGACGGGTTGCGCGCCGCGGTGAGTTCGTCGCTGCACCGCGCCGCCGTGTCGGCTGGGCTCGAGCCGTACGAGATTCCGCGCGACTTCATCATCGAGACCGAGCCGTTCTCGACCACCGACGGGACCTTGTCCGGAGTCGGGAAACTGTTGCGCCCGAAGCTGAAACAGCGGTACGGCGAGCGTCTCGAGAAGCTCTACGCGGACCTGGCACGGGGTCAGGAAGACGAACTGCAGCGGTTGCGTCGCGATGCGTCCGGCCTACCGGTGTACGAGACCGTCGTTCGCGCCGCCGGCGCGGTGCTCGGCGGCGATTCGGCAGATCTGCGACCCGATGCGCGATTCGGTGATCTCGGCGGCGATTCGCTGGCAGCACTGTCGTATTCGTCTCTGCTGCGGGAATTGCTCGCGGTGGATGTGCCGGTGAATGTGCTGCTCGGGCCGGACAGCGACCTGGCGCGCATCGCCGACTACGTGCGCCGTGAACGCGAACCAGGCACGCACAGAACCGATTCCGATGCGGTACACGGTATCGATGCGGCCGAGATTCGCGCTGCGGATCTGACACTCGAGAAGTTCTTGGATGTCACCGCGACGGCACAGGTGCCTGCCGCGGCACCCGCGCGGACGGTGCTGATCACCGGCGCCAACGGCTATCTCGGCCGGTTCCTCCTCCTGACCTGGCTGGAACGGCTCGCCCCTCGGGGCGGCAAGGTGATCTGCGTGGTCCGCGGCGGCGATGCGATCGCCGCTCGCGAGCGCCTCGACGCGGCGTTCACCAGTGACAGCGAGCTCGACACTCATTTCCAGCTCCTCGCGAAGGACACGCTGGAAGTGCTGCCCGGCGACATCGGTGAACCGAATCTCGGTCTGCCACAGCCGACATGGGACCGGTTGGCCGCCGAGGTCGATCTGATCGTGCACTCCGCGGCACTGGTGAACCATATGCTCCCGTATGCGCAGCTGTTCGGCCCGAACGTGGTGGGCACCGCCGAGATCATCCGGCTGGCGCTGACAACGACGCGCAAGCCGGTGAGTTACCTGTCGACGGTGGCTGTCGCGGCGCAGGGGGAGTCCTTCGCTGAAGACGGTGACGTGCGAACCATGAGCCCGGTCCGCCGGCTGGACGATTCCTATGCCAACGGCTACGGCAACAGCAAGTGGGCGGGTGAGGTGCTGCTGCGGGAGGCGGCCGAGCGGTTCGGGCTGCCCGTCGCGGTGTTCCGCTCGGACATGATCCTGGCGCACAGTCACTTCCGTGGCCAGCTCAATGTGCCCGACGTCTTCACCCGGCTCTTGCTGAGCGTGCTCGTGACCGGTCTCGCGCCGATGTCGTTCTACCGCACCGATTCTGCCGGGCAACGACAGCGCGCCCATTACGACGGACTACCAGCCGACTTCGTTGCCACGGCCGTCACCGCACTCGGCGCCGCCGCTACGAGCGGTTACCGCACCTACGACGTCCTGAACCCGCACGACGACGGCATCTCCCTCGACGTCTTCGTCGACTGGCTGATCGACGCGGACTGCCACATCGATCGCATCGACAGCTACGACGAGTGGTTCGCCCGCTTCGAAACAGCCTTGCGGGCCCTCCCTGAACCTCAGCGCAAACACACCCTGCTCCCGCTGCTCGACGCCTATCGCCGGCCCGGTCGTCCACTGCCCGGCTCGGCTCTTCCCGCCGAGGGATTCCGCGCCGCCGTCCGCGCCGCGCAGCTCGGTTCCGACAACGACATTCCGCACCTACCGGCGGATCTCATCGCCAAATATGTCCGCGACCTGACCGGTCTCGGCCTGCTGGAGTAGACCGTACGGGGTGGGCCGGGCGATCCAGGACTGCCAGCGGCTGTCGAGGACGAGCTCGGCCAGGCGCTGGTAGCCGCCGCTGCCGGGGTGGGCACCGTCGCCCGCCCTGGCTTCGCGAGTCCAGACGGGGTCGTCGGCCAAGTGTTGTGTGGTGGCGACGAACGGCACCTTGCGTGATTCGCACAGCTCCGCCATGTCGTCGGCGAGCTCTGCGGTGCGCCGCAGGTGCTCCGCGCCGCCGTCGATGACAGGTGGTGGGCCGATTACCAGCGGATGGATCGCACGCTCCCTGCTTTCGGTCAGCAGGGTCGCGAGGTTGTCGAGGCATTGTGCCCTGCCCACCCGGACGTTGCCGTCCTCCACGACCGCGTCGTTGCTGCCGAACGAGATCACCAGACGATTGTCGGCCCCGGGCAGGACGCGCGGCTCGATCTCTCCCCAGCAGCGGCGCAGGACATCAGCGGAGGTATTGCGCCGGATGCCGAGGTTGAACGCGGTGATACCGGGCCCGCTCGCGGCGAGTACGCGGCCGACCCAGCCGCGGTACTCCGGGTCGCCGATTCCCTGGACGAAGGAGTCGCCGATGAAGCAGATGCGCAGATCCTCATTCATTCGGGCAACTGTACGAGGTGGGGGAGTGGGCTTCGAGGATGGCCTGATCGGCAGCGGGGGAGCGCACAAGCAAAGGGGCAGAGGGTATTTGAAACGGGTGACGATCACGGCAGCCGTAGGTGGAGCTACCGGCGACCTTCTGCGAGGGGTCTCCCGGCTGATAATTAATCGCGATATTGCGATATGCGCATCTAAACATGTTATTTCGTCACCCATCATGGTCGACTCCATGCACCTGAATACCCTTCAAAAACACAAGGAGGGGAGGGGGCAGGGGCTGCCGTAGTGGGGGAGCGTGCCGGTTGCTACGGCGGGGCGACCATTCGCGCCACGGCCGCCACCACCGCCGCGCGCTGCGCCGCCAGGCGACCGTCGTCGGTGGATCCCGTTCTCGCATGGGTGGCTGAGGTGCGGGTCAGATCGGTGAGCATGCGAAGCATGATCGGGGCGGGGATATCGGTGGTGACGAGGCCTTCGTGCTGACCGCGGCGGAGCTCGGTGATCTTCGCGTCGATGGTGCGACGCAGAGCTTGCGGCATGTCGCCGGATGGTTCGAGTTCGGCCCAGGCTTGTAGGCGGGCGTTGTCGGGGTGGGCGACGAAGTGGTCGAACAGTCGGCCGGCGTAGGCCGGTAGGTCGTCGGCGGACATGGCCGCTTCGCTGCTGGTTTCGGTGGTCCAGCGTTCGGTGACGGCCGCGTAGAGCTCGTTTTTGCCGGGAAAGTAGGCGTAGAGCCGGTCTTTGCTGGCATGTGCGACGTCCGCGATGCGGTTGATCCGAGCGCCGGCGATGCCGAATTCGGCGAACTCCGCTTTAGCCGCGGTGAGTATTCGCTCCCTGGTTGCCTGACCTGCCGCACGCATGCGCCGAATCCTACCTCTTGCCGAACCATCTGGTTCGGAACTATGGTCCACTGTGAACCGAATGGTTCTGAACTCTGTGAGACGAGGGCTTGATGAGCGCGGACAAACCACGGTGGCAGCAGCTCAAGGAGCAGTCGGACGGTGTGACGACCGCCGAGCTGGATCAGCTGTGGACCCGGCTACGCCCGGCGCGCGCCGAGGACATCCTCGGCGAGTGGCGCGGTGACGCCTTTCAGACCGGTCACCCCCTGTGCCGCGCACTGCCCGCGAGCCGCTGGTATGGAAAGAACTTCCACGCTCTCGACGACGCGAAGCCGCTGATCTGCCGGGCCGAGGACGGGACCCTGTTCTCCAATGTCGAACTGGGACAGGGCGAAGCGACGCTGTGGAACATCGAGTTCCGCGGTGAGGTCACCGCGACCATGGTCTACGACGGTCGCGCGGTGTTCGACCACTTCAAGTGGCTCGACGACACCACCCTGATGGGCATCATGAACGGGCGACCCGAACTGGTTCTCGCGCACGGCGAATACTTCTACTTCCTGCTCGAACGGGTCTCTTGATGCGCACGACGGCGGTGCTGTCGCGCGATCCGGGCGCGGAGTTCTCGATCGAACCGATCGAGGTCGACGAGCCGCGCGCGGGCGAGATCCTGGTGCGGATCGTCGCGGCCGGTATCTGCCACACCGACCTGGTGAGCCGTCGCGCGGGCGCCGCGGATCGGCCGATCCTGCTGGGCCACGAGGGCGCGGGTGTCGTCGCGGCGGTCGGCTCCGATGTGCGCACAGTGCGGCCCGGCGATCATGTCGTGCTGACCTTTCGGCACTGCGGTGCCTGCCGCAACTGTGTGGCCGGCCGGCCTGCGTACTGCCACCGGGCAACCGCGCTCAACCAGTTCGGCCGACGCGCGCACGCCACGCCCCGGGCACTCGTCGACGGGTCCCCGATTCTCGACGGGTTCTTCGGTCAGTCGAGTTTCGCCGGTTACGCGCTGAGCACCGAGGACAACACGATCGTGGTCGACCCCGCGATCGACCTCGCCGTGGCGGCGCCGTTCGGCTGCGGTTTCCAGACCGGTGCGGGTGCGGTGCTCAACGCTCTGCGGCCGGAGCCGGGTGCGTGGGTTGCCGTGTACGGGGCGGGCGCGGTCGGGATGGCGGGTCTACTCGCAGCCCGGACAGTTCCGGACGTGCGCGTGGTCGTCGTCGAAACATCGGCTGCGCGGCGGGAACTGGCCGTCGAACTGGGAGCTGACGCCGCACTCGATCCTGCCGACGGGCCGACGGCCGCGCGCATCCGGGAACTCACAGATGGTGGTGCGACGCATGCGCTCGACACGACCGGCATCGCCACCGTGCTCGCCGATGCCGTCGCCGCGCTCGCGGTGGGGGCGACGGTGGTGGCGGTGGGTCTGGGTCGCGGTACGCCGCCGATCGATGTCGGTGATCTCGTGCTGCACGGCAAGGTGATTCGCGGCTGCCTCGAAGGCGACAGCGTGCCCGCCACCTTCATTCCCCATCTGCTCGATCTGTACGCGGCCGGTCGTTTCCCGGCCGATCGACTCATCGCCCGGTATCCGCATGCCGAGGTCGGCGCCGGGCTGGCCGATCAGCGTGCGGGCACTGTGGTCAAGCCGGTGCTCACATGGTGAACACCCTCGAATCCCCGGACGCGCCATGACACTTCTCTTCCATGACATCCAGACCGACGAGAGCGCCGAGACGGCCCGCACCCAGCGTCGGCTCACGGTGCTCAACGCCGCGCGTGCGGTCTTCGTGGCCCACGGGTATCACGGTGCGAGCATGGACGACATCGGCGTTCGGGCCGGGATGAGCAAGCCGGTGCTGTACACGCACTACGCGAGCAAGCTCGATCTGTATCTGTCGGTGTTGCAGGGGTATCTGGACCGGATGGTCGACGGCATTCGCGATGCGCTGGCCGATGCGAACGGTCAGGAGGACAAGGTGCGTCGCGCGGTGCTGGCCTATTTCGACTTCGTCGACGAGGACGCAGGCGGGCACACGTTGGTCTTCGAGTCGCCGGTGCCGAGTGAGCCGTGTGTGCGGTGGCGGGTGCGCAATGCCATGGGCGAGTGCGCGGTGCTGGTGAGCGCTGAGCTGCGCGCGGCGGGGATGGACGATGTCCGTGCCTACGCGTGTGCGTTCGGCGTGGTCGGTGCCAGCCATCTCGCGGCGCGGCAGTGGCTGGACACGGGTCGTCCGATTCCGAAGGGCGATGCGGTCGATACCGTTGTCTCGCTGTGCTGGAACGGGTTGTCCGGGGTCGAGACGACGGGGGACTAGGGCCTGTCGCGCCCTGGTTGGGGAGCGACGTCGAGCGCGGTCAGTGCAACGCGGCCGGCAGTGGACTTCCGTCGAGCAGTTCCTCGCTGGGTAGCTGTCCGATGAGTACGGCGAGCGCGCGCTTCCATCGGCGCAGTACCGCCTCGCGTTCGCCGAGTGTGCCGGTGAGCATGGCGGTCATCGAGAGCCCGGTGAGCAGGTCGATGGTGAATTCGACGAGGACTTCGGCTCGCGGATCCGAGGCGTACGGTTCGCCGAGCACTTCCAGGTAGAGCCTGCGCATTTCGGTGAATACGCGACGTTCTTCGATGACGAGCTGGTCGCGGAGTTCGGTGTCGGTGCGTGCGGCGACCCACAGGTCGAGTGCGGTGAAGAAGGCGGGGCTGTTGAGGTCGCGCCAGGCGAGGTCGACGACCGATTGCAGGCGGTCGCGGCCGGGCGCGAGGAGTTCGGCTTCGTGCCGGAATTTCTCGAGCCGGGTGTCGACGACCTGGGTGGTGGCGGCGATGAGCAGTTCGGCTCTGGTGGGGAAGTGGTGCTGGACGGTGCCGCGGGCGAGTCCGGCGCGTTCCTGGACCGCGCTGACGGTGGTTGCGGCGTAGCCGCGTTCGAGCAGGCATTCGGCGGTGCAGGCCAGGATTCTGGCGCGGGTGGATGTCCGACGTTCGGCCTGGGTGCGGCGTGGAGGTTGCACGGTCACCTGAGAAATCGTACGTGCTGCCGACAAGATTCGGTAGATTCAGTGAAAAGTGTCGGCCGTCACCTCTTGACGACGGCCGATGGAGCTGGTGCAATCAAGAAACCGTACGCAGTAACTGTTTATTGACGAAGGGCTGCGATGACGCAGATCTCTCACCTCCGCCGGGGCAGTGGTACGCCGATCGTGCTGGTGCACGGTCTCGGCAGCCGCTGGCAGGTTTTCGCACCGATCATCGATCTGCTCGCCGAGCAGCACGAGGTCATCGCGATCGATCTACCGGGCTTCGGTGACTCACCCGCGCTGGACACTGTGCGACCGGGTCCGCGTGGCTACGCCACCTGGCTCACCCAGTGGTTGGCGGACAACGACATTCGGCGCCCCCACGTGGTCGGGAGTTCGATGGGCGGTGGTATCGCCCTCGAACTGGGCCGGGCCGGGGTCGCGTCCGGGGTCACCGCGTTCTCCCCGGTCGGCTTCTACGGGCCGGTCGGACGGCGGTGGACGCAGGGCCTGCTGACCAGCATGCGTGGCGCCGCTCGGGTCGCCGGACCGGCACTGGACCGGCTGGTCGAGCATCCCGCAGGCCGCGTAGTCCTGCTCTCGTCCATGTTCGGCCGCCCGGTTCGCGTGGATCCCGATGCCGCTCGCACCGATTTGGCCGGGCTGGCGGGGGCCACGTCCTTCGCCGCCGCTCGCGACGACTTCGGCAACTATGTGCTCGACCCCGGCGACGACCGTGGCTCGCTGGGCGAGATCCCGGTGACGATCGCGTGGGGCACCCGCGACATCGTGCTTGTACACCGCACCCAGAGCGCCCGTGCGCGGGTGGTGTTGCCGTTCGCGCAGCACGTCGACCTTCCCGGCTGCGGGCACCTCCCGTTCAGCGACGACCCCGAAACCTGTGCTCGCCTCGTTCTCGAAGGGACCTCATGACCCCGTCCATCGCAGTGATCGGTAGCGGGTTCGGCGGCCTGGCAGCTGTCATCGCACTGAAGAAGCGCGGCTTCGACGACATCGTCGTGTTCGAGAAGGCCGACGATGTCGGCGGCGTCTGGCGGGAGAACACCTACCCCGGTGCGGCCTGCGATGTGCCGTCCCCGTTCTACTCGTACTCCTTCGAGCCGAATCCACGGTGGCCGCACCGATTCTCGCGGCAACCGGCGATCCTCGACTACATCCGGCACGTCGCCGAGAAATACGATGTGCGCCGCCATATCCGGTTCGGCACCGAAGTGCTCGGTGCGGCGTTCGACGACGCGACCGGGAAGTGGACGGTCCGGCTCGGCGGCGGAGAGACCGTGGTAGTCGATGTGCTGGTGTCGGCCGTGGGCCAGCTCTCCCGGCCTTCGGTACCTGCCATCGAGGGCCGTGACAGCTTCGGTGGCACCAGTTTCCATTCCGCCGAGTGGGATCACGACGTGGATCTGACGGGTAAGCGCGTCGCCGTGATCGGTACCGGGGCGAGTGCGATCCAGTTCGTTCCCGAGGTCCAGCGGCAGGTCGACAAGCTGACGCTGTTCCAGCGAACCGCGCCCTACATCATCCCGCGCCCCGATCGCGAGTTCTCGACGCGCCATCATCGGGTGTTCGAGAAGTTGCCGGTGACCGAGCTCGCCGAACGTGGCACCTGGTACGGCGTCGTCGAAGGACTCAGCGTCGCCTGGGTGTACTCCAAAGCGTTGTCCGCCGCGATCAAGGCTGTGTCGAAGTGGCACATGCGCAGGCAGACCAAGGCCGAGCCGGGTCTGTTCGAGAAGGTGTGGCCGGACTATCCGGTCGGATGTAAGCGAATTCTGTTCTCCGACAACTATCTTCCGGCGCTCACCGAACCGAATGTGGAGGTGACCACCGAGCGGATCGCCGAGATCACACCCTCGGGTGTGCGCACCGCGGACGGGCGGGATCACGAGGTGGATGTGATCATCTGGGGGACCGGCTTCACCAGCACCGAGTTCCTGGCGCCGATGACGATCACGGGCGCGCAGGGCCGGGAGCTGACGCAGGAGTGGGACAGCGGCGCGCACGCCTACTACGGCATGACCGTGCCGCGGTTTCCGAACCTGTTCATCATGTACGGGCCCAACACCAATACCGGTGGCGGCTCGATCATCTACTTCCTCGAGGCGCAGGCGAAGTACCTCGGCGACTATGTCGCCCATCTCGCGGCGTCCGGTCGCGCGCTGACGGTGCGTCCGGAGGTGGAGCAGGCTTATGACGAGCGGATCCAGGCGCAGCTCGGCGGCAGCGTGTGGAGTCGCTGCTCGTCGTGGTACCGCCAGGCCGACGGTCGGATCACGACCAACTGGCCACTACTGGGAATCCAATACAAGAAACAGGCGCGGTTCGATCCCGCCGACTATGAGGTGGTGTCGCGATGAGTGACTACGACTACGACGTGATCGTCGTCGGTTCCGGCTTCGGTGGCAGCGTCACAGCGCTGCGGCTGACCGAAAAGGGTTACCGGGTGGGAGTTCTGGAATCCGGCAGGCGCTGGGATGCCGAGGACTTCCCGAAGACGAACTGGAACATTCCCAAGGCCATCTGGGCGCCGCGCCTCGGCCTGACGGGGCCGCAGCGGATCAGCGCGCTGGGCAAATGCTTGGTCTTCAGCGGTTCGGGCGTGGGCGGCGGGTCGCTGATCTACGGCAATACGCTCTACGAACCGCTGCCGGAGTTCTATCGCGATCGTGCGTGGGCGCACATCACCGACTGGAAGTCCGAGCTCGCGCCGTACTACGACCAGGCCTCGCGGATGCTGGGCGTGGTCGAGAATCCGCGGGTCGGGCCGAAGGACGACGTGCTGTTGCAGGTCGCGCGGGATCTGAAGGTCGCCGATACCTTCCATCGCACCCATGTGGGTGTGTTCTTCAACGAGGGTTCTGAAGGTGTCGAGGTCGATGACCCGTACTTCGGTGGTGCGGGTCCGCGCCGGGCGGGCTGTATCCACTGCTCGGAGTGTTTCACCGGCTGCAAGCACAATGCCAAGAACACCACCACGCTCAATTACCTGCACCTGGCCGAGAGCAACGGCGCGCAGGTGCATCCGTTGACCACGGTGACGTCGGTGGCGCCCGACGGTGCGGGTGGTTATCGCGTCGAGACGGTGCAGTCCAACGGTTGGGTGCGCAAGCAGCGTCGCACGTTCACCGCCCAGCAGGTGGTGTTCGCGGCGGCGGCGCTGGGCACCCAGAAGTTGCTGCACAAGTTGCGCAGCGACGGCACGTTGCCGGAGTTGTCCTCGCGGGTCGGCGAGCTGACCCGCAGTAATTCCGAGGCGATCATCGGGGTCACCAGTAAGTCCCGGCGTGATTTCGCCCAGGGCGTGGCGATCACGTCCTCCATTCACCCGGAACCGCAGACGCATGTGGAGGTGTGCACCTACGGCAAGGGACAGAACGCGCTGTTCTTGCAGACCGTGCCGATGATCGACGGTGGCGCTTTCCGGTTCCTGCGGTTGTTGCTGTCGATGGTGTTGCATCCGGTGCAGTTCCTGCGTTCGCAGAACGCTCACGGTGCTTCGGAGCGGTCGGTGATCCTGCTGGTGATGCAGTCGCTGGACAATTCGCTGACCTCCTACCTGAAGGGCAAGCGGTTGGTGACCAAGCAGGGCAGCGGAGAGCCGAACCCGGAGTGGATTCCGATGGCGCACGACATCGCCCGCCGATACGCCGCCGAGTCCGACGGCATCACCGGCAATATCGCCACCGATATCTTCAATATCCCCGCGACCGCGCACTATATCGGTGGCTGCACGATCGGTGACTCCCGTGAGACCGGCGTGATCGACCCGTATCAGCGGGTCTATGGCTATCCCGGTCTGCACATCGCCGACGGCAGCGCGATCACCGCCAATCTCGGGGTCAACCCGTCGCTGACCATCACCGCGCAGGCCGAGCGTGCGATGGCGTTCTGGCCGAACAAGGGTGAGCCGGATCCGCGTCCGGATCTCGGGGCCGCCTACCAGCGGATCAGTCCGGTAGCACCCGAACAGCCCGCTGTGCCCGCTTCCGCGCCCGGTGCGCTGCGACTGCCCGTCTGAGGCGAGAGGATCTTCATGACGATCGACCGACTTACCGCGCTCGAACCCGCCTGTTCCCGACTGGACGCGCTGGACCTGTTCGACAGTCTCGCGCCGGTGCCGGCGACTCAGCTCAGCGGCCGATGGAGTGGTCGCGAGCTGGGCACCGGGCACCCGATGGACGGCTTGCTCGTCGCGTCGGGGTGGTATGGCAAGCAGTTCGACGGTCTCGAGAGTGTGCATCCGCTGCTGTTTCGCGGTCCGGCGGGCGATATTTTCGCCGTCGATCCGCAACGGGTGCCATTGGGCCTGGTCGGGAAGGTGCCGAGCAAGGTCGTGGACCGGGGTCGGGGGCTGCTCGGGGTGCTGAAACCTGCGTTGCGCGCCCGTGGTTATCGGGCTCGGTTGCGGGCGGTCGAGCACCGCGGGGTGGTCACCACGGCGATGGTCTACGACCATCTGCCGATCATCGATGTGTTCCGCCGGATCGACGACGACACCGTGCTGGGCCTGATGGACTACCGCAATTTCCCCGAGCCTTATTTCTTCGTGCTCGTCCGGGAAAACTCGAGTGATTCTGCCCGTTTGCCAGATTGAATCGGGGGTACGCGCCGAAAACGGAGAGCTCTCGTCGGAAGGAGGCCGTGCCATGACTGACTACATCGATCCCCATCAACACAAGTTTCCCGACACCGAGCGCACGACGCGCTCACACGCGGGTGAGTCGATTCAGGACTCGCTCAATTGGCCGGGGCTGTTCCTCGTCGGAGTCGGCATCGTGATGCTCGCGGCCACCTTGACGGCCGCCGGTTCCGGGTTCGTCGGATGGGCGGTGATCGCCGGAATCCTCAGCGGTGTGTGTCTGCTGTTCGGGGTCGGGATCGTGCTCGCCGAGCATCGCCGGATCAAGGTCAGCGAGGGGTTGCACCTCACCGATCCGTGTGGTCACTGAGGTCAGAACTCGGAAAGGACGTCGATGAACGAACGCGCTGAGCCGGGACGGATCATCGTCGACTATTCGCATCTGTTCCCCGGTGTGGTGGTGCGCGCCGATCGTATGGCCGACGAGTTCGATGTGGTGTTCTCCGATGGGGTGCGCACCGAAGCCGGCATTCTGCAGGACGATGACGGGGTCGCGGCACTCGACGTGGTCGGTTATGCCACGGCCGCGGGCACGGTGCAGC
Source organism: Nocardia sp. NPDC058114 (assembly GCF_042884695.1). Taxonomy (NCBI): domain Bacteria; kingdom Bacillati; phylum Actinomycetota; class Actinomycetes; order Mycobacteriales; family Nocardiaceae; genus Nocardia; species Nocardia sp. NPDC058114. The sequence continues at coordinate 287,467 of NZ_JBHVTK010000002.1, forward strand.
CCGGTCGGGTGTGGCCGATCACCTCGATCGAGGATGCCGGGTCCGAGGTGAATATCAAGCTGGGCCCGTACTTGCGCTAGCTTCACGCCGCTCGACGAGGCCGGTTCGTCGTCACTGGACCTTTCTGCGCCTAACGACTGGACCAGCGTCCATCTCTGCCGCGATGATGACGCCATGAGCGAGCATCCCGCGCAACGGCGCACGCTGGCCGTGTTGGTCGCGGCGCAGATTTTCAGTGGCGCGGGGCTTGCCGCCGGCATCACCGTCGGCGCGTTGCTGGCGCAGGACATGCTCGGATCGACCGGGCTGGCGGGTTTGCCCGCGGCGATGTTCACGGTCGGGTCGGCCGCGGCGGCGGTCGGAGTGGGTCGGATTTCGCAGCGGGCGGGTCGACGGGCAGGCCTCACCCTGGGCTATCTGACCGGTGCGCTGGGGAGTTTCGGGGTGGTGGCGGCCGCGGTGACCGGGAGCTTGGCGCTGCTGTTCGTGTCGCTGATCGTGTACGGGGCGGGGACCGCGACGAGTCTGCAAGCGCGATACGCCGGCGCCGATCTGGCGCAGCCCGCGCATCGGGCACGCGCGATCAGCACGGTGCTGGTGGCGACGACGGTCGGTGCGGTTGTCGGGCCGAATCTGACGACGCCGATGTCGAATATGGCTGTGAGCTGGGGCATTCCGGCGCTGTCCGGCCCGTTCGTGCTGTCCGGGGTGGCGTATGTGCTGGCGGCCGTTGTGCTGTGGGTGATGTTGCGGCCGGACCCGCTTGTGCTTGCCCGCGCGATTGCCGAACCGCCCGGCGAGGTGGTCGTGACGCAAGCTCCGACACGGTGGTCGGCGCCGATCGTGGCCGGGACGACGGTGATGGTGGTGACGCAGTTGGTGATGGCCGCGGTCATGACGATGACGCCGGTCCATATGCAGCATCACGGGCACGGGGTGGGCGCGGCCGGATTCGTGATCGCGGTGCACGTCGCGGGGATGTATCTGCCGTCGTTGCTGTCGGGGATGCTCGTGGATCGGTTCGGGCCGGGGCTGGTCGCCGTGGCGGCCGCGGCCACCTTGGTCGCGGCTGCCACGGCGGCTGCGCTCGCACCGCCGAGTTCGGTCGCGGCGCTGGCGGTGGCGCTCGGACTGCTCGGGGTGGGCTGGAATCTGGGACTGGTCGCGGGGACGACGATGATCGCGGATGCGACGCCGGTCGCCACCCGGGCTCGGACGCAGGGCACCGTCGATGTGGGCATCGCGGTCGCGGGCGCTGGGGGCGGGCTGGGATCCGGGGTCGTCGTGGCATTCGCCGACTATCCGGGTCTGGCGTTCCTCGGTGCGGGGATCGCGTTGCTGATCGTGCCCGCATTGGCGTGGGCCACTCGTCGGCCTGCGGTTCGCGACGAGGTCGTGCGGGTCGAGACCTGAGCGTTGTGGTGACAGTTCGTCCTGGCAGGAGGCCGGTGCCGTGCGATGATCTGGCGATGAAAGGTCAGACGAGTACCGCCCGGCTGTTGACACTGTTCGGTGGTGTCGCGCTCGTGATGCTGATGGTCAACTGGAGCCTGATGCGCGCGGTCGCGTTCGCGGTGATCTGGGCGGTCGCGGCAGGCGTGCTGGTGTTGCGTGACCGGCGTCGTGGTGGCGAGGACACCGCGCCCGCCGTGGTTTCCGACGCAGGCGTCTCAGACTCCGGCGAGCGCTGAGGCCAGATCCGGCACATCCAGGGCCTGCATGGCCTGCTGGCGCACATCAGCGCAGTGCTGCTGGGTGACGGCATCGATCACCTCGCGGTTGCGAGCCACCGCCACATTGATGCCGCCGCTGCGCACCGCCCAGTTCTGCACTGTGGCGTTGAACGACACGCGCGCCACAGTGACTCCCTGCGCACGCCAATTATCGAGATCCGGGGCCATCATCTCGCACAGGTGCGCGGCCGCCTCATCGGAGATTTCCGGCGCGCCCTCGGCCGACGGCGGCAGACCGGGATCAGGTGCCTCGGTGCTGGTAGCGCAGCCGGCGACAACCAGCAGCCCGATCAACACGGCCCCTCGTAGATGTGTGAACACGACGCTGTCCCTCCGGTAGAGGTTTGTCCTTGCTCAGTGCGAATGCCCGCCTTTCGACGGCTCAAACAGCGGTCGACGGCCGGAAATCGCTGGGGGAGGCAGGGATTCGGACAGCCGGCCTGGAATAGAGCGAGGCTGGTTCGACATCGCGCCCAGTTCGGCCGAACGGCGTTCTGCCGCGATCAATGCCTCGCCGAAAGCCGAACGCACACCACCCCGCTCGAGTTCTCGCATCGCCCCTGCGGTCGTTCCCTCGGGTGAGGTGACGGCAGCGCGCAACTCCACGCAAGGCCGGCCCGACTCGGTCAACAACGCGGCCGAACCGAGCATGGTCTGCTGCACCAACTGGGTGGCTACCTCCCGGGACAGACCCAGCTGCACCGAGGCGTCGATCATGGCCTCGATCACCAGAAAGAAATACGCGGGCCCCGAACCCGACACCGCGGTCACCGCGTCCATCTGCGACTCGGCGACGGTCACCACCTTGCCGACCGCCTCCATCACCTCAGCGACCAGCCGCAACTGCTCCTCGCTACAGTGACGGCCCGCCGCGATGGCGCTCATGCCCTGGCCGACCAGCATCGGGGTGTTCGACATGACCCGCACCACCGGGAAACCGGCGGGCAGCTCAGCTTCCATCCGTGCCGTCGATACACCCGCGGCCAGCGACACCAGCACCTGATCGCGCGCCCGGCCAACCATCGACTCGGCCAGTGCGGCGAGCACGCCGTCCACATCGCGCGGTTTCACCGCGATCACCATCAGATCCGCATCCTCGGTCGCATCCGCGAGGCTGGTCATCGCCCGGATGCCGAACCGCTCGATCCGCGCCAACACCCGCCCCACAACCACCAGATCCTCGCTCGCCCACCCGGATTCGAGAAGCCCAGCGATCAACGCCTCCCCGATCCGGCCACCACCGATCACCGCAATCCTCGACACAAAACGCAAGGTTAGCGGACAAGTTCCCGGACACGATCCGCCCACCGAACACCCGTCGCGCCGCCCTCTCGGACCGACGCGACTGACCGCTGATGGTTTTCGGGTTCTCCCGAGATCAGGCCGAGGTGATGTTGGGGCAGTTGGATCGGTTGCTGACGTTGATGTCTCTGCCATGTCTCATGCTGGTGTGGTACCGATGAACGCGCCGTATGAGAGTCCAGCGACGAACTGGTTCGCGATCTTCGTTCAGGTCGAGACGGTCACCGCCGAGCTGTCGGTGAAGCAGCCGCGTGAGATCGCCCTGTACGAGCGGATGTTCGCGGTGTTGAACGAGCGGGCTGTGATCGGTGACGGTGCCTCTGATCGAAATACACAACGGCGTCAGTCCGAGTGCTGTTCGGGCGCGGTCTCAACGGTAGCTTCGAGCTTCGAGACTCTGGGCGAGGTGGTCCAAGCCCTGTAGTACTGCGGCACGTTGTTGGTCCAGGTCGGTGAGTAGCTGTGCGTGGGCTTCGAGTTCGCGGGGGAAGACCTCGTCGATCAGGCCAATTCCTGCCGGGGTGAGGCGGATCAGGGTCGATCGTCGATCGGTCGGGTTCTGGGTGCGGGTGATCAGTCCTCGCCGTTCGAGTTTGGTGAGTGTTTTTCCGACGCCTGCCCTGGACATGCCGAGATGTTCGGCCAGTCGGATCGCGGTGAGGGGTGGGTCGGCGTACCGGAGGGGTACAAGTAGGCCCACCTCTGCCGGGGTGATGTGGGCCTGGGCGTAGATGTCCTCCACGGCGCGGTCGAGCAGGGCGGAAATGCGTTTGATCTGGCCGACCACCACCATGGCGGAGGTGTCGAGGTCGGGGTTTCGGACACGCCAGAGATCGGATGTCCGTTCTCGGAGCGACTTTTCGGCCATCACCTCTCCTTTTGTTAACTAGTGAACAATTCGGTACGTTCGGAGCGTACCCGGACGGTGACAAGGTCGTGCGGCGTGGTCGAGGGGGAATTGTGGTTCACGATGTCGTGGTGGTCGGTGGGGGCGCGGCCGGTCTGAGTGCCGCGCTGGTTTTGGCTCGATCGTGTCGTCAGGTAGTGCTCATCGACTCCGGTGAACCTCGAAACATGGCTGCCGAGACGACGCATGGCTTCTTGACACAGGACGGAGTCGCGCCCGAGCAGTTGCTGGCGACAGGCGGCGCGGAGGTGCGCCGCTACGGCGCACAGGTGCTGGCGGGCCGAGTCGTGGACATCGCCGCGGTCGACGGACATTTCTCGGTGGTGACCGAAACCGGGGCCGTCGTTGCGGCGCGGGCTGTGGTTGTGGCGACAGGGCTGCGCGATGAACTGCCGGCGACCCCCGGAGTTCGAGAGCAGTGGGGAAAGGGGGTTCTCCACTGTCCGTACTGTCACGGATACGAGGTGCGGGACGCGCCGCTGGCGGTTCTGGGTGGTGCGAACAGGGCATTTTCCGTGCACCAGGCGTCGCTGGTGCGTCAGTGGTCCGACGACGTCCTCTTCTTCCCACAAGAGATCGTGTTGTCGGCGGATGAGCGCCGCCGTTTGTCCACGCGCAAGGTTCACGTTGTCGAAGGCGAGGTGAACCGAGTTGTTGCGCACGACGGTCGCCTCCACGGCGTGGAACTCGCATCGGGACAGCTCATTACGCGGACGGCGGTCTTTGTCGGGCCGCGTTTCACTCCCCGTGATGAGCTGCTCACTCGGCTGCGATGCGCGGTCGGCGACGATGGCTGGGTCGCCGTCGATGCCACGGGGCGCACCAGCGTCGCTGGTATCTGGGCCGCGGGCAATGTCGCCGATTCGCCTGCGCAACTCGTCCACGCCGCGGCTGCGGGATCCAGAGCCGCTGTGGCGGTGAATCACTATCTACTGGAACTGGATATCCAGCTTTCGCTCGCCGGGCATTGACTCGGTCCGCTCGTTGCGGGATGCGCTCTAGGCCGAGGGTCGGAATCGTGGTGAGCGCAAACGGTGACCGGCGGTTGTGTGCTCGGCTAACGTTTCGGCGGTCGGGTTGCCTGGTGAGGAGAGTGTGTTGACCGTCGACGTCGATATCGCGGTGCATCCGCTCGATGATCCGGTGCGGGCTTCGTTGCGGGGCGAGCACAGTCGTTTCGCGCGGTGGACGGGGCGGATCGGGCGCTATGAGCCGGAAGTCGCGCGATTCGTCGGGCATCCGGCGGTGCTCGACGAGCAGGATTGGGCTGATCTGGGCGCTGTGCTCGGGTCGGGCGGCAGTGCTGGAATCCGCGGGATCGGTCATGTGGTGCCGGCGGAGTGGGCGGTGCTCGCCGAGTTCGACACCGTGCAGATGGACGGCGCGGGATTGCGGGTTGCCCTCGATCCTGAGCTCGAAAGACTCACTGCCGCTGATGTTCCCGAGATCTTGGAGCTGATCGCCCGAACCGAACCCGGCCCGTACGCGCCGCGGACCATCGAAATGGGCACCTATCTCGGACTGCGGGTCGAGGGTCGGTTGGTGGCGATGGCGGGGGAGCGGCTGCATCCTCCGGGGTGGACCGAGATCAGCGCGGTGTGCACCGATGTCGAATTTCGGGGCCGGGGGATCGCCTCGCGGTTGATTCGGGCGGTCGGGGCCGGAATCCGCGCGCGGGGTGAGACACCGTTTCTGCACGCGGTCGCACACAACACGACGGCGATCAGTTTGTACGAGACGCTGGGCTTCACCGTGCGCAAGAAGTCGACGCTGACACTGGTGCAAGCGCCCTAGGTCATCGGGTGGCGGCCGATCGGGTCACCTCGTCGGCGATGTCGCTGACACCGGGCATCGCGGCGATCTCGGCGGCGACCGCACGTGCGTTCGTCCTCAGGTCGGGATCAGAGACCAGGGCGTTGAGGTGGGCGGCGGTGATCGAACGGGCAGGCACCGACAGTCCGGCGCCGCGTCGCTGCACCGAGCTCGCGTTCCACGCTCGGTCGCCCGGTGCGGGGGTGGCGATCTGAGGGACGCCGGCGTGGAGGGCGGCATAGACCGAACCGGCTCCCCCGTGATTGACCATGGCAGTGCAGTGGGGCAGAGCTTCGTGCAGGCCGATCCACCCGGTCGTGCGGATGTTCGCGGGAAGTGCGTTGTTGCGCAGTGTCTTTCGATCGGGTCGCACGATGACGATATCGGCATCGACATACGGTGCGGCGCGCACGATCGCCCGCAGCATCGTGTCCGGACCGTCGCCGAGCATGGTCGAGCGGGTGACGAGAATGCGTGGGCGTGTGGACGGTTCGCGCAGGAACGCGGGTGTGTCCGCGCCCGGGGCGGAGTACGGGGTGTAGCGCAACGGCCGCCCCTCGACCCGGACGATGCTGGGCGGGGCAATGGACAGGGTGCTCGCCGGAGCGGGCAGTCCGGCGTCGGTGAGCAGACGCAGCAGTTCACGGCGGATCACCGTGCCGTTGTCGAGGGCGATGTTGTGCAGGATCGTGGGTACGCCGAGCCGGTCGGCCACCATCGCCGCGGCCGCCGCGAACGGCTCGTGCACGATCACCTCCGGCGCGAACTCGGTAGCGGCACGCAGCAGCGGCTCGACCATCGGCCGATTGGTGACCGCGAAGACGTGGGCGCCGCCGCGTGCGTCCGCCATCCCCTTCCCCGACCGGGCCGCCAGCACCGGATGTCGGCCCAGCCCGCGCACCGCGGCACGCAGATAGTTGATCGGCGGGGCGACATCGGCCACCGGCAATCGCGCCCGCACCACCGCGGCCGCGTCCCCGCCGGTAGCCACCATGACGTCGTGCCCGCGCTCGCGCAGAGTGTCGACCAGCGGCATCATCGGGAACAGATGCCCGATCAGCGGCATCGCCACGAACAGCACTCGCATCAGGTCCCCGCCATCGCCTCGGGCGGCCGCAGTCTCGACCCCCACCATCCGGCACTACGACTCAACGCCGACGATAGTTCACCTCGGCCCCGCATCGAGAGAGTTACGCGGCCGCTGCCCCGTGATAGAACAAGTCGCCGAGGCCGACGGTGAAGACGAGGATGCCATAGAGGGCGTGCTCCACCGAAGTGGTGAGCAGCGAGCGGGTCCGCCGATACCGGGCCGCGAAGAGAACACCGGCCGCCGCGCTCAAAAGCACCGAGATCGGGTTGCCGACGATGAAGTGGGCGAAACCGAATGCGACGGCGCTGGCGGCGATCATGCGCGGACCGTCGCCGAAGATCGGCGCGTAGCGGTGAAACAGGAAGGCGCGGAACAGCAGTTCCTGCGGATAGACGCTGACCAGCGGATAGAACACGAGGACCAGGACCCAGATCAGGGGACGTTCGCGCGGTAGATCGAACAGCGAATCGGGCCGGAACACCGCCACCGCGGCGGCGAGGGTCAGGGCCGAGATCGCCCAGAGCGCGAGGATGCCGGGCAGGGCGGGGCGCAGTGCGTCGGCCCGCCAGAAGCTGCCACGGTCGAAACCGGTGCGGCGCAGGTAGATCACGATGCCGACGGTGATCGCCACAAGGAAAGGCAGCGGGCTCACACCGCGCAGCAACACCGCGAACAAACCGGTCAGGCCGAAGAAGAGGGCGACGAATTCGACTGTGAGCCAGGTCTTCCGGCTGGTGCGGCCGGTGTCGACGGTCATCTGCCGAGATTAGCCGCTGTGCTCGGCCTTCGTCGCGGCCAACGTCGCCAGCAGGGCGGGCAGGGCGATGTAGTAGTCGTAGGTGACCAGTTTCTGGGCGTCGGGATCGCCCTGCCACAGGCCCGCAGGGCCGCGATAGTCCGGGATTCCGCTGTCGGTGGAGACACCGGCGCCCGGACAAGATCGCCACGAGCTGGGTGGTCATGGCCATCCAGCCTAGGTCCGGTCGAGCAGTGCGGTCGACGGATTTCGGTCGTTGTCCTCGCGAAGGGCTATCGCATCTGACTATGCAACGCTAAAGTCTGCCTGGAGTGGACAACAGTGGAAGGTGGCAGACGAATGACGTCGGCAACGGTCAAACGGCAGGTACTCGAACTCGGTGGGGCGTTCATGATCTCGCGCGAGGCCAGGGCGTTCGGGGAGACGACCGGGGTGGCCGGGTTCCACGGCGCCTACACGCGAGGCCGTGGCGGGGTGCTCGGTGACGTCGACGCCGACGTGGTGACCGCCGCCTTCGGCTTCTTCGAACCCGGATGCGTGCGCGCCGCATGGGAATCGGTGCCGATGCCCGCCGCAGGCGCCGCGGTGGAATACATGCTCGCGTGTCGCGATTTCGGGCAACGCAAACTGGCCGCGTTCGAGCAGGCCGACCGGCTCGCACAGCTGCTGCGCCGCGTGGTCGATGCCGCACCCTCGACCGGCTTGCCCCTGTTCGCCGGTTGGCGGGCCATGCCGGTGCCCGAGGACGGGCGGGCCGCGGTGCTGCAACTGACCCATGTGCTGCGCGAGCTCCGCGGCGGACTGCACCTGGTCGCGGTGCTGGCCAACGGACTCACCCCGCTGCAAGCGATCCTGGTCGCGGGCTCCCCGATCCTCGACGGACCCGGTCACGCGAAATTTCTCGGCTGGACCGAACCGTTCGAGACGGTCACCGACGATGTGCGGGTGCGCTGGGACGCGGCGGAGAAGCTGACCGACGAACTGATCGCACCCTGCTTCGATGTCCTCGACGACACCGAGCGCGACGAGCTCGCCACCCTGATGCTCGACGCGCACCGAGTCGCCTTGACGCGCTAGAACGTTCAGGACCCGATCACGTCGCGCCCGCGGCCCACGATCAGTGGGTCGGCGGTGCCGACGATCTCGACATCCTTGTTGCCGTAATCGAACCCGCTCAACACGTGCCGCATCGCGTTGAGCCTGGCGCGCTTCTTGTCGTTGCTCTTGACCACGATCCACGGTGCGTGATCGGTGTCGGTGTGCTCGAAGTTCTCCTCCTTGGCCGCGGTGTAGTCGTCCCATTTGTCGAGCGAGGCCAGGTCCATCGGCGAGAGCTTCCAGTGCCGCACCGGGTCGACCTGGCGGATGGCGAAACGGGTGCGCTGCTCCAGCGGCGAGACCGAGAACCAGAACTTGACCAGGTCGATACCGTCGTCGACGAGCATCCGTTCGAACAGCGGCACCTGCGACAGGAACCGTCGATGCTGTTCGGGCGTGCAGAAACCCATCACCCGTTCGACACCGGCGCGGTTGTACCAGGAGCGGTCGAACAGCACGATCTCGCCCGCGGCGGGCAGGTGCTCGACGTAGCGCTGGAAATACCACTGGGTGGATTCGCGCGCGGAGGGCTTCTCCAGTGCCACGACCCGGGCCCCGCGCGGATTCAGGTGCTCCATGAAGCGTTTGATGGTGCCGCCCTTGCCCGCGGCGTCGCGCCCTTCGAACACGATGACGACGCGGCGCCCGGTCGCCTTGACCCAGTTCTGCAGTTTCAGTAGCTCGATCTGCAGTAACCGCTTGTCGAGGTCGTATTGCAGGCGCGAGAGGCGCTCGTCGTAGGGGTAGCCCTCGCGCCAGGTGTCGACGACCAGGCCGCCGGGTTCGGTGAGCAGGATCGGATCGTCGTCGTCGCTGTCGTCGACGGTGAATCCGGTGGTGTCGGCCAGGTTCACGACGGTCGCGAGATCGGCGATCTCGCTGACATCACGGGGGATCGGACGAATCTCGACATCGGTCATCCCGTGACGCTAAATGGTGTGCGTGTCGCGAAGATGAACGCGCGGTGCCCAGCGCAGCGAAGCCGCCGCGCCAACCCGGCAACACGGCGATGTGGGCTCGCTATCGTGAATTCGTGCAGATGGCACCCCGTTCGGGGCAGACTGTGATCTGATTCACGCCGCTACTCGCGAGGCAATGCTGCCCGCCGTGGAGAGGACGACGCCGATGCATGATGGAGGCTCCTTCACCGACCAGTCCGCTCTTCCCGACGGCGAGCCGGCCTCGGGCAGCCGCGTGATCCGGATCGCGTCGGTCGCGGCGTTGGGCGGATTGTTGTTCGGCTTCGACAGTGCCGTGATCAACGGGGCCGTCTCGGCGATCCAATCCGAGTTCGATGTCGCCGACGCCGTTCTCGGCTTCGCTGTGGCCGCGGCGCTGCTCGGCGCCGCCGCGGGCGCCATGACCGCGGGCCGGATCGCCGACCGCATCGGCAGGCTCAAGGTAATGAAGATCGCCGCGGTCCTGTTCTTCATCAGCGCGGTGGTCACCGCTTTCGCGCCCGATGTGTGGATCCTGGTCGTCGGCCGGGTGATCGGTGGTCTCGGTGTCGGTGTGGCCTCGGTCATCGCCCCCGCCTACATCGCCGAGACCTCGCCCGCGCGGATCCGCGGCAGGCTCGGATCACTGCAACAGCTGGCCATCGTGCTCGGCATCTTCCTGGCCCTGCTGGTGGACTACGTGCTCGCCCACCTCGCCGGTGGCGCGAGCGAGATCCTGTGGTTCGGGCTCGAAGCCTGGCGCTGGATGTTCTTGTCCATGGTGGTACCCGCCGTGGTCTACGGCGTCTTGGCCTCCACGATCCCGGAGTCGCCGCGCTACCTGGTCGCCACCCACAAGATCCCCGAGGCCCGGCGCGTGCTGTCGATGCTGTTCGGTGAGAAGAACCTCGAGCTCACCATCGGCCGGATCGAGGAGAGCCTGCGCAGCGATACCAAGCCGTCCTGGAAGGACCTGCGCCGACCGGCGGGCGGGCTCTATCCCGTCGTGTGGGTGGGGCTGATGCTGTCGGTGTTCCAGCAGGCGGTGGGCATCAACGTGATCTTCTACTACTCGAATGTGCTGTGGGAGGCCGTCGGCTTCGAGGAATCCCAGTCGTTCCAGATCAGCGTGTTCACCTCGGTGGTCAACATCGCCACCACGATCGTCGCGATCATGCTCATCGACAAGGTGGGCCGCAAACCGTTGCTGCTGACCGGCTCGATCGGAATGACCGTCACCCTGGCCACGATGGCTATCTGCTTCGGCGGCGCCGACCAGCTGCCCGACGCCGAAGGCGTCATGGAGCCACACCTGACCGGTGCGCTCGGTCCGATCGCGCTGGTCGCGGCCAACCTGTTCGTCGTGTTCTTCGGCATGAGCTGGGGCCCGGTGGTGTGGGTGCTGCTCGGGGAGATGTTCCCCAACCGGATCCGTGGCGCCGCGCTGTCGCTCGCGGCGGCCGGCCAGTGGGCGGCGAACTGGGCGATCACCGTCTCGTTCCCCAGCCTGAAGACCTTCTCGCTCGGCTTCGCCTACGGAATGTACGCGGTGTTCGCGCTGCTGTCGCTGGGCTTCGTCGCCAAGTTCGTACCCGAGACCAAGGGGATGTCGCTCGAGGACATGGACGAGGCCGCCGGCTACGAACGGCCCATCGCCAGCACCTGACCCCGCCCCAAGCGCCACCGGCTCGACCACGTCGTCACCATCGCAGTGCGGTCATCGATCACCCTTCGACGAGGAAGGCTGCGTGATGCATTCGGCCTACGGCTACCCAGCGCAGACGAACCGGGCATCGCGCGCGGTCCGCGGCGGTGAGACGGGCAACGCCCGGACCCACACGAGCGAGACCACCTCGTGGACGGTGGTCGAGGACGCCTGGAACCCGCAGCGCGCCAACTACTTCGAGACGATGTTCACCATCGGCAACGGGCGCCTGGGAACCCGTGGCTCGCTCGAGGAACGGCACACAGGGGCGTTGCCGGGCACATTCATCGCCGGTGTCTACGACGCCTACGACTCCCCGGTCATCGATCTGGTGAACGCGCCGGACTGGCTCGACAGCGAGGTCTTCGTCGACGGTCTGCGCCTGGACACCGAGTCCGCGCAGGTGGTCGAGCATCATCGTGCACTGGATCTGCGCAGCGGAGTCCTGCACCGCGACACCGTGTTCCGGCTGCCCAGCGGCGCGCGGGCCAGGCTGCGGACCGAGCGGTTCGCCAGTTCCGCCGACCGAGATCTGTGCTGTCTGCGGATCGAAGTGACGTGCCTGGATTACGCGGGGGCGGTCACGGTGCGGACCGGTATCGACGCGAACCGGCGCAATCTCGAACGGTTGCCGACCTACCACGAACAGACGGCATTCGGCTACGAACGCAAGTGGGACAAGTGGGCCAAGTCCACGCACCTGGTGTCGGTCGGTGCGGGATTCGACGGTGAGGTCGGCGTCATCGAAAGCCGCACCATCGACAGCGGGGTCGACCTGGCCTATGCCTTCACCTGCTCGGCCGACAGCGGGCAGCGTCACCAACGGGTCCGCCACGACGGCATCGAGGTGCAGTGGCATTTCGACGTGGGCGCAGACGAAACCGTGCGGGTGGACAAGCTCGTCGGTATCGCTACCAGTCGCGACTACCGAGCGATGCGCCCACCTCGGGCGCGCGCACTCGACACCGTCGCGCGCGCAGACTCGTTCGACACCGCCGCGGCGGCCAACCGGGCGGCGTGGGAGGGGATGTGGGCCGCCGCCGATTGCGAAGTGGTCGGCGACGATCGGGTGACCCAGGCGCTGCGGTTCGCGATCTATCACCTGCTCATCGCCGCGGACCCCGACGATCCGACCGTGAGCATCGGCGCGAAAGCGCTGTCCGGCGAGGGCTATCGCGGGCATGTCTTCTGGGATACGGAGGTGATGCTGCTGCCGTTCTTCCTGTTCACCCGGCCGCGCGCCGCCCGCGCGCTGCTGGGCTACCGCCACCACACCCTGCCCGGCGCACGGGAAGTCGCCGCCGACAACGGAACCGGCGGCGCGCGCTATCCGTGGGAATCGGCCGATACCGGCCGCGAGGAGTGTCCGCAATACACCCCGGACGGGAAGGACCGTTTCTACACCCGCGAAGAAGAACTGCACATCACCGCCGATATCGCCTACGCGATCATGCGCTACGCCGCCGTCACCGGCGATGACGACTACCTGTTCGGGCAAGGCTCGGAGATCCTGTTCGACACCGCTCGATTCTGGGTGCAGCGGTGCGTCGAGGACGGCGATCGGCTCGCCATCCGGACGGTGATGGGACCGGACGAGTTCCACTCCCACGTCGACAACAACGCGTTCACGAACAGGCTGGTGCACTGGCATCTTCAGCAGGCGGCGGCGGTGTACGAACGGATGTCGCGGGAACGGCCCCAGCGGGTGCACGAGCTCATGGCCTCGATCGGGCTGGAGGCGGATGAACCAGACCGGTGGCTCGCCACCGCGGACCGGCTGCGGGCGCCGACCGATCCCGACTGCGGTGTCATCGAACAATTCGACGGCTATTTCGATCGCACGGTGGTGCCCATCGTCGACTGGGACGACAACGGCATGCCGCGACTTCCGGTCGGCTACAGCCCTTTCGACTGCGAGACCACCTCGCTGCTCAAACAGCCCGATGTGGTGATGCTGCTGCACATGCTGCCCGACGAATACTCCCCGGCCACCCGGCGGCTGAACTACGAGTTCTATGAGCAGCGCACGATGCACAAGTCGTCGCTCAGCCCGTCGATCCATGCGATCGTGGGGTTGCAGGTGGGCGATTGCCGCACGGCGGAACGGTATTTCGAGCGGTCGGCGTTCGTCGATCTCGACGACAACCAGGGCAATACCGAAGAGGGAATCCACATCGCGTCGGCGGCGGGCACCTGGCAGGTCGCAACGCACGGCTTCGGCGGATTGCGCGCCGACGCCGACGGATTGCGTTTCGCACCCGCGCTTCCGGCGTCCTGGCAACGGTTACGGTACGCGGTGCACTGGCGGGGTCGGTCGGTGCGGGCCGATCTCGGGCACCGGGACGCGCGCTTCGAGCTGGTCGGTGCGGGGCCATCGGTGGAGATCACGGTGTGGGGTCGGCCGGTGACACTCGAACCCGGTGTCGTGGTCGAGGTCGGGGCGCCATGACCGGCGTCTTCGACGCGCAGGCGGTGCTGTTCGATCTCGACGGCGTCCTCACCGACACCGCGGCGGTGCATCGGCGGGCGTGGTCGGCGCTGTTCACCGAGTTCCTGCCCGCCATCGCGCCGGACGCCGCCCCTTACACCGATGCCGACTACTTCGCGCTGGTGGACGGCAAAGCGCGCGCGGCGGGCGTGCGGTCGGTGCTCGCCTCGCGCGGCGTGCGCGTGCCCGACGGCGAGCTGGACGATCCACCCGGCGCGCAGACGGTGCACGGGTTGGGCAACCGCAAGAACGTCCGTTTCACCGAGATCATCCGTGGTGACGGTGTCGAGGTGTTCGACGGGTCGTTGCGCCTGGTCGACGCGCTCGCCGCCGCCGGTGTCCCGATGGCGGTGGTGTCGAGCTCGCGCAATGCGGTGCTCGTGCTGGACACCGTCGGCCTGCTGGGCAGGTTCGCGATAGTGATCGACGGCGTGGTCGCCCACGACGAGCGCCTCGCGAGCAAACCGGCGCCCGACATGTTCCTCACGGCCGCGCGGGGTCTGGGCGTGGATCCGGTGCGCACGGTGGTGATCGAGGACGCGGTGTCGGGGGTCGAGGCGGGGCGCCGGGGCGGATTCCGGGTGATCGGGGTCGACCGGGGGACCGGCGCCTCGGCCTTGTGGGCCGCCGGTGCCGACGTCGTCGTCAGCGATTTGGCGGATCTGCTCGAAGACCAACGGGATCGGCGCAGGTCTGCCGTGTCGGGGGAGATCTGAGTTACTCGACTTGAACTGAACGAGCTTCCGGGTCGAGCAAGTATTCACGCTCGCCGACATGCGCGTGACCGACCGACGATCCGTGGGCCGCGCCCATTAGGCTGCGGCGGCGTCACGATCATGTCAGTGTGCTTCGATCAGGTCAGTTGTCCAATAGAGCCATTACCCAGAAGGTGACCATGCACGATCAGTTCTCGTCCGGAATCGGCCGTCGTGAAGTTCTGGCTGGCGCCGCCGGTGTCGTCGCGGGCCTGTCGCTGGTGGGGCTCACGCCCGCCGCGGCGGTGCCTGCCGAAGTGCCCAAGTTCACCCCGCAGGCCGGGCGTAACGTGCGGGTGCTGGTCACCGGCGACGCGGGCACCGGCACCCGCACCCAGTGGGCGGTAGCCGACGCGGCACGCGCATTCCACGCACGCCGGCCGTTCTCGCTCGCGGTGGGTCTGGGCGACAACATCTACGACACCGGACCCAACGGGCCCGACGACGAACAGTTCGCCACCAAATTCGAGAATCCCAATGCGGGACTGGACATTCCGTGGGCGATGGTGCTCGGCAACCACGACACCAGCTCGGTGTTCCCCGGCGACGGCGGCTGGCTGGCACGCGGCAACTTCGAGGTGGCCTACCACGCGAAGTCACAGCGCTGGTGGATGCCGAGCCGCTATTACTCGGTGCGCGTGCCCGAACAGAACCCGGTCGTGGAGTTCTTCGTGCTCGACATCAACCCCCTCGCGGCCTACATCCCGCCGTTCCTCGACCCCTACTGGGCCGTCGACGGGCCGTACATGAACGAACAGCGTGCCTGGCTCGACAGCGCGCTCGCCGAGTCCACCGCGCCGTGGAAGATCGCCTGCACCCATCAGGCCTACATCAGCAACGGCCCACACGGCGACGCGGGCAACTACGAGGGCCTGCCGGTCGAACCGATCAACGGCGTGCACGCCAAGCGCTTCTTCGAAGACCACGTGCTGGGCAAGGTGTCGTTTCTGCTGTCGGGCCACGACCACACCCTGCAGGTGCTCGAACCCACACCGGCGACCAAGGGCACCCGCCAGATCGTGTCGGGCGCGGCGGGCAAGACCGCGGGCGGTCAGCCGCGGCTGACGAGCGGTGCGCACAGCGCGCTGTTCGAAACCCAGCACGAACTGGGGTTCATGGTCTTGGACCTCACCGCCGACTCGGTGAACCTGACGGTGCTCACCGTCGACCCGGCCTCGGGCGCGAGCACCGAGGTCTTCGACCGGCGACTGGGCTGAGCGCGACCGGGTGCAGAAAACGCGGTGGCGGGAGGATGATCGGTGGATGGGCTTCTACACCGACCGGATCCTCCCGCACCTCACCGACAAAGTCTGCGGCGTCGCCCAGAACGGGCCGCTGCGCGAGCGAACCTGCGCCGGGTTACACGGCGAGGTGCTCGAAGTCGGGTTCGGGTCGGGCAACAACATCGGGTTCTATCCGGCCGCGGTCGAGCGGGTCAGCGGGGTCGAACCCGCCGATACCGCGTGGAAGATCGCCGCGAAACGTGTCGCGGGCAGCTCGACCCCGATCGAACGCGCGGGCCTGGACGGCCAGTCGCTGCCGTTTCCCGACGCCACCTTCGACACCGCCCTGTCGACGTTTACTTTGTGCACCATCCCCGACATCGCGGCGGCACTCGCCGAGATCGGCCGGGTCCTGCGCCCCGGCGGCACCTTGCACTTCGTCGAACACGGACTCGCGCCCGAAGAATCGGTGCAGCTCTGGCAGCATCGCCTCGACCCGATCCAGCAGAAGATCGCCGGCGGGTGTCACCTCTCGCGCGACATCGCGGGACTGATCACCGAAGCGGGTTTCGAGATCACCGAACTCGACCGGTTCTATCAGCCGGGCGCCCCGAAAGCGTGGGCGGCGTTGTCCCTCGGCGTCGCGCGTACTTCCTGAAAACAGCTGATCACCACGATCGGACCAGCGGAGCGTCATGCTCGCACCGCTGCCATTCGGCGGTGAGACGTCCCAGCCTCTGCGGTGCGGCGATGCTGCGCATGCCGGCGATCTTGTCCGCACGCATCTCCAGGATCGCGACGCCGAGGACTCGATCGCCGAGCGTGACGAGCACGGCCGGACAGCCGTTGGCCACAACCGCGTAGATCGACGGCGAGCCACCGGCGAGGCGTCGTTTGGCCGGGCTCGGTGTGAAACCGGCCCGCACCGCGGTGGCCAGGCGTTGCGGGCTCGCGTAGCGGATGAGCTTCGCGGCCGAGCCGCCGACGCCGTCGGAGATGCCGGTCGCGTCGTCGGTCAGCAGCGCGACCAGCCGGTCGGTGCGACCCGAGGTGGCGGCCTCGATGAACGCCTGGACGACCCGGCGGGCGGCGCCGTGGTCGATGTCGATGGTGGTGCGCGCGGCGGTGATCCGCCCTCGCGCACGGTGCAGGTGTTGCTGACTCGCCGACACGGTGATGTCGAGGATGCCGGCGATCTCGGCATGCCGGTACGCGAAGGCCTCGTGCAGCACGTACACGGCGCGTTCGGTCGGCGACAACCGTTCCATGAGCGTCAGCACTGCCAGGGTCACCGATTCGCGCTGCTCGACGGTGTCGGCGGGCCCGAGCATCGGGTCGCCGTCGAGCAGCGGTTCGGGCATCCAGGCGCCGACCGCGCGCTCGTGGCGCGCCTTCGCCGAGCGGAGCCGGTCCAGCGCCAGGTTGGTGACGATCTTGGTCAGCCACGCCTCCGGCACCTCGACATAGTCGCGGTCGGCGGCCTGCCACCGCAGGAACGCGTCCTGGACCGTGTCCTCGGCGTCGGCGGCCGAGCCGAGCAGACGGTAGGCGATCGAGGCCAGCCGGTGGCGGCTGGCCTCGAAACGCGCCACGGTGGCAGTGTCCATGAGCACGACTCTAGGTCGCGACCACGGCGTGGGGTCGATCGGCGACCGCGCGGTACCGGCGGCTGGGCATGCCGAAGGTGGGGTGGCTCAGGCTCCAGGGGTTGACCCCGAGGATCACCGCTTTGACGCGGGCGGCCGTTCGCCCGCGCAGGGCCCACGACTTCGATCGCGCGTCACCGTCGACCACCTGGAAGATCCCGTCCTTGCGGCCGAGGCTGATGTGGTTGCCCACATACGACAGTGAGGTCGTCGAGATCTTGCGCCCGGTCCGGTCTCCGACGATCGTGGCCGTGGCCTGCATGCTGGTGAATCCGGCGGACGCGCACGACATCGGCAACGGCAAACCGTTGTCGCCGATGACGGACGCGCTGTCACCGGCGACGTAGACGTCGGGGTGCGAGACCGACCGCATCTGCCGGTCGACGGTGATCTGCCCGTTGGGTTCCACCGCGAGACCGCTGGTCGCGGCGATCGGATGCACCGCGAACCCGGCTGCCCACACCGTCGCCTGCGCGGGGAAAGCGGTGCCGTCGGCGGCAACCGCGCCCGCCGCGTCGACCCGGGTGATGGTGGTGTTCTCGTGGACCGTGATCCCGAGCCGGTCGACGGCGTCGAACAGGTGGCGGCGGGCCTTGCCACCCAGCCACCCGCCGAGTTCACCGCGCGTGGCCAGGCCGACCTGGAGCCCTGGATGGGATTCGGCGATCTCGGTGGCGGCCTCGATCGCGGTCAGGTTGCCGCCGACCACCAGGACCTTCTCGTTCGTGCCCAGGTCGGCCAACCGGGCGCGCAGGCGCAGCGCGGCTGGGCGGGATGCCACGTGGTAGGCGTGCTCGGCGGCCCCGGCGATGCCGTGGACGGCGGCGGTACTGCCCAGCGAGTAGAGCAGAGTGTCGTATTCGAGCCTGTCGATGTCGTCGCCGTCGGCAATGGTGATCGTCCGGTGGTCGACATCGACGCCGCTCACCCGCGCTACCCGCAGCCGGATGCCGGTGCCCGCGAACACCTGCGTCAGCGGCAGGCGGCGCAGATTCTGCCCGGCGGCGAGTTGATGATTGCGCAGCCGCTCGGCGAAATCGGGTTCAGCGTTGACGACGGTGATCTCGAAGTCGTCGGAATGGAGTCGGCGGGCCAGTACCCCGGCGGAGAAGGCCCCGGCGTATCCGGCCCCGAGGACGACGATGCGGTGCTTCATGATTGGCTCCTGTCTGGTTCGCGTGCCTTCTGAACGAGACGGCCGCCGAAACCCTGACAGGATCGATCAGTGATGTAGGTCACGCCCGGGTGGCACGGGAGGTGGCGAGGAATTCGGTGATCGCGGTGGCGACGGTGGCAGGTTGGTCGAGCATCGACAAAACGTAGGCGTCGTCGATTTCGACCAGGCGGGAACGGGGAATCAGCGCCGCCAGGCGGTGGCCGTGGGAGCGGGGCATGACTTTGCCCGCGGACGACCACAGGACAAGGGTTTCGCCGGAGAAGTGCTGCAGGGCTTCGGTGTTGGTGACGAGTTCGCGCTTGTCGAAGCCGGAGCGGGTGTAGGCGAGCAGGTCGGCGCGGATGCGGGGGTCACGCAGGCCCGGTTCGGTCCAGGCGTGGACCAGGGCGTCGGGGAGGGGAGTTTTCGCCATCCAGCCGAACATCACGGGGCTGCGGCGCAGCCAGCCGATGCGCATCTGGCGCAAGGCCAGGGTGATGCCGCCGGGCAGGGCCGAGGCGAGCGTGGCGGTTTTGCCCGGGAGGCCGGGCGGGAAGTTGTCGAAGGCTTCGCTGGGGAAAATGATCAAGCGCCCGACTCGTTCGTCGAGGCCGTAGGCGGTGAGGAACAGGGCCCCGCCCCAGTCGGAGTGCACGAGGGTGACGTCGTGCAGGTCCAGTGCGGCGAGGAAGTCGGCGACGAGCTGATTGAGGCCGCGCAAGCTCAGGTCGGTGCCCGGGCGCAGGGGTTCGGGGTGGGCGCCCAGTGGTAGGTCGGGCAGGACGTAGCGGAAGCCGGTGGGCAGGTGGTCGAGGATCGAGTCCCAGACCGTGTGGTTCATCAACAGTCCGTGCAGCAGGACCACCGGGGGTCCTTCGCCGTGTTCGCGGTAGTGGATCCGGCCCGCATCGAGTTCGACGGTCGCCATGACATCCTCCCTTGCCCTCCACGGCTAGAGCGTTTGCTCTAGCGTGTTTGCTCTAGTCTGGTGGAGTGAGCGAGCAGATGTCAACGAGTACCCGCGAGCGACTGGTGACCGCGGTCGCGGAATTGATGCGTGTCCACGGCTACAGCGCGATCACCGTCAAACAGATCACCGCCGCCGCCGAGGCGCCGATGGGGTCGCTCTACCACCACTTTCCGCAGGGCAAAGTGCAGATCGCGGCCGAGGCGCTGCGCAGCACCGGCGCGGCCTACATCCAGCTGCTACCGCTGCTGATGGACCCGCACGAGGATCTGCGGGTGGCCGTGCCCGCCGCGTTCGACGACGCCGCGCGCACACTCGAGGAGTCGGGGTGGATGAACATGTGCCCTGTGGGCACCGTCGCGGGCGAGATCGCCGACAGCGAACCGGTTTTGCGGGAGGTGGCCGCGGAGGTCGTGCGGGACTGGATCGACCAGGGCACACGGTATTTCGTCGAACGCGGCGTCGGGCAAGACGTGGCACGCGAGCTGATCTTGGCGATGTTGGCCGCGCTGGAAGGGGCATTCATTCTGGGCCGCACACTACGTTCGGCCGAACCGTTGCGTGCGGCCGGTCAGGCGATGGAGGCGCGGGTGGATATGGTGCTCGCCGCGCGCGAGGGCGCTGTCGTCGATCGGTGATCACCCGGCACACCACGGTGGCCGTGTCACGGGCCCTGTGACACGGCTGTGGTTGCGCGAGTGGGTATCGCATCACGCGGCGGCGAGTGCTCCGGTGATCTTGCGAGTCATGTCGACCATCGTCGGGTTGGGCCGAGTCTGGTAGAGCTGGGCGGTGTCGAGGGCGACGGCGATGGTGTTGCGGAAGTTCTCGGCCTCCACCGGGTCGTACCGGCCGAGCAGACTCATCGCCGCGGTGAGTGCGGGCAATATCTGATCGGCGAGTTCGGCGACCGAAGAGCCGCTCAGTGCGATGCGCCCGGACTTCTCGGCCAGCACGTGCCCGACCACGCCGGTCGCCGACGACAGCGCGATGGTGCCGGTGGTGGCGATCTTGTGCGGCTTGCCGGTAGCCCCGCCCGCGGCGGCGAGCAGGGAGACCGCACCGTATGCGGCGGTGCGCACAGTGATCTTTTCCTGGGCGGTGAGGGTGACAGACATGGTGTTTCTCCTTGGGGTTCTGTTTGTGGGGGAAGGGAATCGGTACCGAGTCAGCGCGTGATCGAGGCGGTGGTCTCGATCTCACGGACGGCGTCGGCGATGGCGCGGAAATCCTTGCGCAGGATCGCGCCGTGGTTGCTGGCGACTTTGGCGCTGACGCGAATGTTGGGGTTGCTGTCGAGCACCGCGTCCAGTCCGGCGCGGATCTTCTCCTGCTCGTCGCCACGGCTGCCGAACGAGGTTCCCGAAGCGACCACATACCGCACCGGGACGGTGATGGCATTCAGCACCGGACCCAGTGCGCTCACGCTGGAGAGCTTGCCGAGTTCGATATTGCTGTCGGCCTGCTGCTGTGCGGTCAAACGGGGCGCGAGCCCGGTCGGGCGAGCCAGCGGCAGCACCCAGCTGAGCCGCTTGAACAGCTTGCGGATGCGCTGCTCCATCGCCTCGTCGAGCCAGTCGTAGGGGAACGCGCCGTCGACGAGGACCGCGCCGAGCGCGCCGGCCGGGTTGCGGCTGGTCCAGTGCGCCCCGAGGTAGGCACCGTAGGACCAGCCGACCAGGATCGGCTTCTCGGTGACACCTCTGGCCGCGAGGATCGCGTCGATATCGCGCACGCAGGTGTCGAAGGAGTAGTCGGCCGACTTCTTGGACTTGCCGCGGGCCCGCTCGTCGAAGGTGATGTGACGGTAGCCGGGGCCGAGGTCGGCGATGACTCGGCGCCAGTAGCCCTGGGTGGCGAACTGGCCGTTGAGGTAGACCACCGGGGTTCCGGTGCCGCCGGTGTCGGTGACGGCCAGTTCGGTGTCGTCGATTGTCACCATGCCGGTCCAGGGGGCGACGGTGCTGGTGGGGTTCGAGGAAGTCATTGTCGTGTCCTTGCGTTGCGGTGTTCGGCATTTACTGATGACTAAAAGGTAGATTGCGTTCACTCATCTGTCAACAGTCAACTTGAGTGAAAATGCGTGGTAGAGAACGATAAAGCGCTGATAGTGCAATGACAATGAGCGTGAATGCAACGGGCTCGTGCGTTGCGCTTTGCAATGAAATGAAGGTGAATGCATACTGGGCGTGGTGCGGGCCACCCGCTTCGTACCGGTCGACAGAGAGGTGACCAGCAGCGATGCCCGGAGGCAGACTCACCGACGCGGACCGTCAGCACATCGCCGCGGGGCTCGCGGACGGACTCGGCTACGCCGAGATCGGGCGCGCGCTCGGCCGGCCGGCCTCGACGATCATGCGCGAAGTCACTCGCAACGGCGGACCCGACGACTACCGGGCCGAACGCGCGCAGGCAGCCACCCAGCAGCGCGCACGCCGCCACAAGCAGGCCCAACCGCTCGCGCCACCGATCCCCGACGGTGGTTACGGGCGCGACCCCCGCGCGGTCGCCGACTTCACCGAATCGTTCACCGCGCTGCTCATCGAACAGGGTCTGCCCCGGATGGAAGCCAGAGTGCTTGCCTGCCTGCAGATCACCGACTCCGGAGCGCTCACCGCCGCCGAGTTGGTCGCGCGACTACGCGTGAGCCCGGCCTCGATCTCCAACGCGGTCGCCTTTCTCGAACAGCAGGGCATGCTGCGCCGCGAACTGGTTCCCGGTGAACGGCGCGAGCGCTACCTCGTCGACGACGACATCTGGCTGCGCAACCTCGTCGCCTCGGTGCAGATGCAGAACTCGTTGTCGGCCATGACCCGGCGCGGCGTCGAGATCCTGGGCCCCGATACCCCGGCCGGTGCCCGCTTCGAACAATCCGCCGAGTTCGTCGCCATCGTCGGCGCGGCACTGCGCCAGGCCATGGAGCAGTGGCGAGTGCGCCTGGCCGAACGCAGCGCCGAACGCGAGCTGAATACCGGGGCCTAACCCTGGGCTGTGAGAACTATCCGGGCCACCAGCGCTCGGTGATCGGCGCCGGGTACGGCGACAGTTTCGACGCTGGTGGCGCGGGCATTCGCGAGCAGGAAATGGTCGATGCCCACCAGCGGCGGGATGACCTTGTCGGTCGGGTAGGTGACCAGGTGACCCGCGCCGGCTTGGACCGCCGCGTCGGCGAAACGCCCCGACGCCAGGGCGCGGAAGCGGGCATGGTCGTAGGTGGCGTTGAAATCGCCGCCGGCGATCACGGGGCGATCGGTGGGGGACAGGCGCAGGATCTCGTGCAAGCGGGCGAGCTCGTCGGCCCAGACACCGGTGTCGTAGACGGGCGGGACGGGATGGAAGGCGTAGATCGCGACCGGGCCGAGCTCGGGGACGGTGGCGGTGGCCGAGATCTGATTGAGGACGTAGCCGTCGTATTCGACGGTGTCCGACAATGGGAATCGGCTCCAGATACCGGTACCGCTGGCAGTCTGGCCCGGTGCGAGGTAGCGGTGGGGCAGCAACTCGTCGAGGCCGGCCTGCGACAAGCTCGCCACGGCCGCGCGGGTGAGCTCGTTGACGGTCAGAATGGCGATGTCGCGCGCACGCACCTGGTCGACGAGCGCCCGCGGATCGGCACCGTCGAAGAGCAGATTGGCCTGCATCGCCACGATCGGCTGTCCCCGACCACCGTTCTGTGCGACATACAGCGGCACCTGTGTCGCGATCCCCGCGCCCGCCACCACCACGGCCACACCGGTCGCGATCCACTGCCTGGTCGCCGTGAAACCGGCGACGCCGAGCACCGCACCGCCCATCAGATAGGGCGCCCCCGAAGCCGCGAGGACGAGCGGCTCCAGCGGCCAGCGGATGAAATGCAAGGCGACCCCGGCAGCGCCGATCGCCGTCGCGGCACCGGCCAGCACGCGGACACCGACTCGGACAACCTGCGCTCGCATCACAACAGCCAAGCACGCCACCGGGACGCAGGCGAATTCCTAGTTCTGCTCACGCCGAGTTCGGCGCGCGAGCAGCGGCGCAAGGGTCCTGAGGGCGGCAGGTGGCGCGACGGGTGCGCGAATGGTGGTAGGAAAGGGGACGTGTCGGCATCTGGCGAGAATTCTGGTTCGAACGGGCGGTCCCGCGCGGAAGACGAGGTGGTGGAGCTGGTCAGCAAGCTGATCCAGTTCGACACCTCCAACACCGGCGAGCTGTCCACCACCAAAGGTGAGCGTGCGTGCGCCGAGTGGGTGGCACAGCAGTTGCACGAGGTCGGTTACGAGACCGAATACGTCGAATCCGGTGCGCCCGGGCGCGGGAACGTGTTCGCGCGGTTGAAGGGCGCCGATTCCAGCCGCGGGGCGCTGATGATCCACGGGCACCTCGATGTGGTGCCCGCCGAGGCCGCCGACTGGAGCGTGCACCCGTTCTCGGGCGCGGTGCGCGACGGCTACGTGTGGGGGCGCGGCGCGATCGACATGAAGGACATGGTCGGGATGACGCTGGCGCTGGCCCGCCAGTTCAAGGCCGAGGGCACGGTTCCGCCGCGCGATCTGGTGTTCGCGTTCCTGGCCGACGAGGAGAACGGCGGCAAATGGGGCTCGCAGTGGCTGGTCGAGCACCGGCCCGACCTGTTCGACGGTGTCACCGAGGCCGTTGGTGAGGTCGGCGGGTTCTCGCTGACCGTGCCCCGCCCCGACGGCACCGAACGCAGGCTCTACCTGGTGGAGACCGCGGAGAAGGGCCTGGGCTGGATGCGGTTGCGTGCCAAGGCCCGCGCCGGGCACGGGTCGTTCCTGCACGAGGACAACGCCGTCACCATCCTCGCCGAAGCTGTCGCGCGCCTGGGCCGCCACACCTTCCCGGTGGTGCTGTCGGACTCGGTGGCCGAGTTCCTCGCCGCGGTCAGTGAGGAGAGCGGGCTGGCGTTCGACCCGCACGGACCCGATATCGAAGGTCAGCTGGCCAAGCTGGGCACCATCTCGCGCATCATCGGCGCCACCCTGCGCGATACCGCGAATCCGACGATGCTGCAGGCCGGGTACAAAGCCAACGTCATCCCCCAGACCGCGGAGGCCGTGGTCGACTGCCGGGTGGTGCCGGGACGGCAGGCGGCGTTCGAACGTGAGGTCGACGAGCTGATCGGACCCGACGTGGAGCGGGAATGGATCACCAAACTCGACTCCTACGAGACCACCTTCGACGGCCACCTCGTCGACGCCATGAACGACGCGGTCCTGGCCCACGACGCCGACGGCCGCACCGTGCCCTACATGCTGTCGGGTGGCACCGACGCGAAAGCGTTCGCCCGCTTGGGGATTCGCTGCTTCGGTTTCGCACCGTTGCAGCTGCCTCCCGAGCTGGACTTCACCGCCCTGTTCCACGGGGTGGACGAGCGGGTGCCGGTGGCATCACTGGAATTCGGCACCCGGGTGCTGGAACACTTCCTTCTGCACAGCTGACCTCGACCCGAAAGGTCCTCGATGACTTACAACCCGTATGACGCGTTGCCGCAGGTGCCCTCGTTCACCGTTACCTCCGCCGACATCACCGATGGTCAGCCCTTGGCCAACGATCAGGTGTCGGGAGTGTTCGGTGCCGGCGGCAAGGACATCTCGCCGCAGCTGAGCTGGTCCGGATTCCCCGAGGGCACGCAGAGTTTCGCGGTGACGGTGTACGACCCGGACGCACCGACCGCGTCGGGGTTCTGGCACTGGGCCGTGGCCAATATTCCGGCATCGGTCACCACCCTCGATACCGGTGCGGGCAGCGAAGGCGGGAGCCTGCCCGCTGGTGCGGTGAGCTTGCGCAACGACGGTGGTTTTCCCGGCTTCGTCGGTGCGGGTCCGCCGAAAGGCCATGGTCCACACCGGTATTTCGTGGTCGTGCACGCCGTCGACGTGCCCGAACTCGAGGTCGGACCCGACGCCACGCCCGCCTACCTGGGGTTCAACCTGTTCTTCCACACGCTGGCCAGGGCCACCCTGATCGGGACCTACGAACAGAACTGAGAACGCGCAACGGCGGTGGCCCTGAGACTTCCAGGGCCACCGCCGTTTTCGCAACTACTTCACGTTGACGACATGCTCGGGCGGGGTCGCGGCGTAGAGCTCGGCGATGGTCTCGGCGTACTTGTTCGAGATCGGGGTGCGCTTGAGCGACATCTTCGGTGTCAGCTCGTCACCGCCGGGCTCCCACAGGTTCTCGACGATCACGAAACGCTTGATCTGCTCCACCCGCGAGAGCTTGCGGTTGCCCGCGAGCACCGCTTCCCTGACCTCGTCGACGATCTCCTTGCGCCGGGCCAGTTCCGCGTGGGTGGCGTCGGTGGCGCCGAAGTCCTTGGCGCGCAATGCGGCGACGTCGGGGTCGAGCATGATCAGGGCGGTGATGTAGGCGCGGGCCTCGCCGATCGCGACGGCCTGGCCGATCATCGACGAGGCCGCCTTCATGGCGTTCTCGATATTGGAGGGGGCGATGTTCTTGCCCGCTTCGCTGATGATCAGTTCCTTCTTGCGATCCACGATGCGCAGGTAGCCGTCGGCGTCGAGGGTGCCGATGTCGCCGGTGTGCAGCCAGCCGTCGTCGTCGATCGCCTCGGCGGTCTTGTCGGGCATGTTGCGGTAGCCGGGGGTGATGATCGGGCCGCGCAGCAGCACTTCACCATCGGCGTCGAGACGCAGTTCGCACCCGTCCATCACCCGGCCGACCGAGCCCGGGCGCGGTTTGTCGAGTTCGGTGTAGGTGCCGACGCCCGCGGTTTCCGACATCCCCCACACCTCGGTGACGGCGAAGCCGAGGCCGAGGAAGTACTCGAGGGTCTCCGGCGGTACCGGCGCGGCACCGGAGGCCGCACACTTCAGCTCCGCGAACCCGAGCGCCTCACGCAGTTTCGCCAGCACGAGCGTGTCGGCGATCTTGTGCTGCACGCCGAGTACCAGCGAACTCTCACCGGCCAGCTTCGCCTTGGCCTGCGCGACGCCGACACCGATCGCCCAGTTGGCCAGTGCCTTCTTGACCGGGCTCGGCTCGACCGCGAGCTTGTTCTCGATCCCCGCCTTGATCTTCTGCCACACCCGCGGCACACCGAAGAACACCGTCGGACGGGCGTCCGGCAGAGCGGCGGCGATCTCCCGCGGATCGGTGACGGTGGTGATCTGGATGCCGGTGAGCAGGCTCATGGCATGCGCGGAGATGCGGTCGGCGACGTGCGCGGCGGGCAGATACGACACCGCGCGGTCGTCGAAACCGACCGGCAGCGGACCCGAGACCAGGCCGACGACCTGGGCGATCACATTGCTCTGGGTGAGCTCGACGCCCTTGGACGGGCCGGTGGTGCCGGAGGTGTAGATCAGGGTGGCCAGGTCGCCGGGCTGGACCGCCTGCCAGGCCGCGTCGAAATCGAAGTCCGGTGCGGGATCGGATTCGAGCTCGGCCAACGTGACGGTGCCCTCGGCGGTGCCGTCGACGATGACGGTGTGCTCGATCTCGGCGCCCGAGGCGCGGATGGTGTCGAGGAACGCCTGCTCGGTGATGACCACCGTGTTGCCCGCGTTGGCGAACACGTGCGCGATCTGTTCGGTGGAACTGGTGTTGTACACCGAGAACGGGATGGCGCCCAGGTGCAGGGCGGCTGTGTCGATCAGGTTGAACTCGGGTCGGTTGGTGAGCATGATGCCGACCGCGTCACCGTGACGCACACCGAGTTTCGCCAACCCGGCGGCCAGTGCGCGCACCCTCGTCGCATATTCGGCCCAGGTGATCTCCTGGGTGCCACCGACCGTGCGCAAGGCGATCTGGTCGGGCCGCAACGCGGCGGTCTGCTGGAAGGCGGCGGGCACGGTGTGCACCGTGACCCCGGATGCGTGCGCGAAACCGATGTCTGTCATATCCCTGTTCCCATAGGCCGAGCTGGACGCCGAGCCAATGCGAGCGAAACTGCCTCGTTGTCTCGAGACAGGGGCGGCAACAGTGGCGTGGCTCACTTATCGTAACCGGACATACGGGATTACGAGGGGGGTTACCGGCGACCTCGTGGTCGCCACCACGACCGCGCCCGCTCCGATCGCTGCTCGTCGGCGAGCGGATCGGCGGGGATGGTGTGCTGGCGGTGGCGCCGTTTGGCCTGCAGATATTGCCTGCCGCGCGGGGAGTGCAAGGCGATCGTGAGGGCGACGGGCTCGACGGTGATCCCGGCCTCGGTGAGCGCCCGGCACTTGTCGGGGTTGTTGGTGAGCAGCCGGACCCGGGTGAGTTCGAGGTCGCGCAGAGCGTGCGCGGCGGGCTCGTAGCGGCGGGTGTCGGCGTCGAGGCCGAGGCGCCGATAGCTGTCGAAGGTGTCGGTGCCGGACTGTTCGCTCTCCCGGTAGCCGCGGGCCTTCCAGATCAGGCCGGCCCCGCGACCTTCCTGTTCGAGGTAGACGAGCACACCGGCGCCCTCGGCCTGGATGCGGTCCATCGACTCGGTGAGCTCCCCGCCGCAGTCGCAGTCGTCGGAGCCGAGACCCTCGCCGTAGAGGCATCGCGAGTGCACCCGCACGAGGCAGCCGTCGCGGGGCTCGCCGAAGAGGAAAAGGTGCCCGCCGTCGTCGCGGTCCGGGATCTCGATCACCCGAATCGGTAGCTGCTTGCCCTGGCGACCCAGTCGGTGTGCGGTATCGGCACCGGTTTCCCCGGTCCTGGCACCGCCGAACGACAGAATGGTCAACGATCCTCCGTGCGTGGACAGGGCGACAAGGCGCCGATGCCGGACAGGCGTGAGCTGAATGTCGCGACCTTACCCCCGGATCAGGCCGGGGGCGCGTACAGGCGCACGATGCGGTCGATCTCCTCGGCACTCGGCATCGACACCGCCACCGCGCCCAGATTCTGGGTCGGAATCATCGCCGCGGTCGCCCACACGAAATCAGTTGCGGTGAGCGGGGTTCCGGAATTGACGAGACGATAGGCCAGCGCGCCGGTGAAGGCGGCGGCGGCACCGACCGAGGCCTTGAGTACCTGCGGGAAATGGTCGATGACTGTCTCGATCGTGTCGGAGGCGACCACACACCGGAAGTTCTCGACTGTGCACACGGTCCCGACTCCGAGGCCGCGCAACAGCCGGGCGATATCGGCGGCGGATTCGGCGGATACATCGGGCAGCAGCGCGTCGAGGTCCGCGGCCGCGCCGACGAGGTAGTCGACCGCGCCCAGATGTCGATACAGGCTCTGCGGCACCGGCATGGCCGGTGTCGGACACACGATAACGGGTGGTTTGGGTCGCATCTGCGACACCATCGACAGCACCTGCTCGATCACCGAAGGTGGCGGTTCGAAACTCAGGATCACCGCATCCGAGGCTTCCAGGGCGGCGCGGAGTTCGGGACGGTGGAGGTCTTCGTCTTGGAGCTGGACGCGATTGTCACGGCAGCCGATGATGCGGCTCTCGCCGTTGGGGGTGATCACCACGGCGGTGACCAGCGATGTCGCGAACGGAACAACTTTGACCAGGTCGAGGTGGACGCGTTCGGATTCGATGAATTCGAGGATGCGACGGCCGTATTCGTCGCCGCCGACGGCACAGACCAGATGCACGCCGATGCCGAGACGGGCTGCGGCGACCGCCCGGTTCAGCCCTTTGCCGCCGGGGTGCCCGGTAAAGCTGCCGCTGGCCGCGTTGTCGGCGGCCGGGAAGGAGTCGACCCGGTAGAGGTGATCGATGACGGCGTCACCGAAGACCGTGACGACACCGCGTTGCGTGGGCACGGCGGTGGTTTGGGCGACGGAGGGTCCGGCCATCGGATAGCCGGAATCGGTGGCGAGCAGCCCGGCGAGCGCGGTGAAGGCGTTGTGTTCGGAGACCGTACGCAACCGTTTGACGGTGGGAGCCTCCGGAACGGGGTCGACATCGAGCAGGGTGTGCAGCGCGATCCACTGCTCGGTCAAGGCCTCTCGACGTTCCCCGAGGTTGTCTGCGTACAGGCGTTCGACATCGACACCCACGCCGGAGCGGTCGCGGAACAGCCCGAGCGAGAGTGCCGCGTCCACGATCAGCCGGTCCGTCGGCGCCAGCCACTGCGTGACCTCGCGCACCACGGGCAGGATCGAGGCCTCGACACTGGCGCCGGTACGCCGTGCGTGCCGGCGCACCGACAGCAGCTCTAGCAGCGGCGCAGCGTCGATCTCGGTGTGGCGCAGGCGTTCTGCGTTCAAGCCCGCGTACTTGCCCAGCCTGGCCAGGATGGAGCGGATCGCGGCGACGCGGGCGTCCTGGGGAACCATCGGCATGCTGCCTCCCGTCCACTTGTCGAGGCCGGCGCGCACCCGATCGGGGCGGACGCCGCACTGCGATCGCCACAATGCCGGGTTTGCCACGCCCGAAATCCGGCAATTACCTACTAACAATGGCAATTGACCAAGACAATTGGCAAATGCCACACTGGATTACGGGGAGTGGATGCCCCGCCAGACGCTCGGGGAGGGCGCAGCGCCCCGCCGGGGAAGGCAGGTCCGCGATGGTTATTCATGGCACAGACGACACGTTACGCAGCGACCGCACGCCGGAATTCGCCCAGCGAACCGACACCGGCGGCTGGCGATTGAGCTGGTTGCCCGAGTACACCCTGACCCGTGAGCAGGCATGGGCGGGCATGGAGCTCGACGAACTCGTCAGCGACCTCGCCGCGGTGCACGACCGGCTCGCGCACGCCGAGATCAGTGCCCGCGCCGATCTGCTCGGCATCATCTGGCAGCAGGCTCTGATCAAGCTCGCCAAGCGCATCGACGCTCGCCGGGACGGCGACGACGCGCCAGCAGAGGAGTCGTTGCACGATCCACCGGCGCAACTGTCCCGGCTACGCCCGGCCCGATCGATGCACGACGACCGGGCGCCCCAGGCGAACTACGGCTGAGAACTCAGGCCGAGTGGGCGCGGTGCTCGGCGCCGACGGCGTCGGACAGGCGGGCGTAGCCACCCGCGCGCAGGTTGGCGGCGATGCCGCGGTGGACACGGGTGGTCCAGAAGGGGCCACCGTAGATGAACCCGGTGTAGCCCTGCAGCAGAGTGGCCCCGGCAAGGATGCGGGCCCAGGCCTGCTCGGGGGTTTCGATGCCGCCCACCGAGATCAGGACCACCCGATCGCCGACGCGAGTGTAGAGGCGGCGCAGGACCTCCAGCGCACGTTCCGCCACGGGGGCGCCCGACAGCCCGCCCGCGCCCATGGCTTCGACCTCGGCGGCCGGGGTGGCCAGGCCGTCGCGGCGGATGGTGGTGTTGGTGGCGACGATGCCCGCCAGACCCAGCTCGACCGCGAGGTCGGCGACGGCGTCGATGTCGTCGTCGGACAGGTCGGGGGCGATCTTCACCAGGACCGGTACCGACACGCTGTCGAGCACAGCCTGCAGGATCGGGCGCAGCGACTCCACGGCCTGCAGGTCACGTAGGCCGGGGGTGTTGGGGGAGGACACGTTGACGACGACGAAGTCCGCGAGCGGACCGAGTAATCGGGCGCTGGTCGCGTAATCGCCCGCGGCGGCGTCGGGTTCGGTGACCTTGGTCTTGCCGATGTTCGCGCCGATCGGGACGGTGGGGCGCGCGCCGTGCAGGCGAGCGGCCGCGGCGGCGGCACCGTGGTTGTTGAAACCCATCCGGTTGATCAGGGCGTGGTCGGCGGGCAGCCGGAACAGTCGCGGCGCGGGGTTGCCGGGCTGGGCATGCGCGGTGACCGTGCCGATCTCGGCGAATCCGAAACCCAGTGTGCCCCAGGCATTCACGCCGTCGGCGTTCTTGTCGAAACCGGCGGCCAGACCCAGCGGCGCGGGGAAGTCGACACCGAACGCGGTGGTGGCCAGGATCGGATCCCCCACCACGGTGAGCTTGCGGGCCAGCCAGCGCGTCGGCGGGAACCAGGTGGCGAAACGCAGCGCGGCGAACACCAGGTGATGCACCCGCTCCGGCGGGATCAGGAACATCAGGCGTAACAGGAGGGCGTACATGGTCGGCTCACAATCCGGGTTCGGGCACAGGCAGGACGGCATTCTTGCGGCGGCGCAACAGCACCCGGCGACTGCCGTCGGTGTAGGCGCGCACCCGGGACAACTCCCAGCCACCGAATTCGGCCTGGATGGCCAGTCGCATCGAGGCGGTGACACGGTTGACCTCGGGTGGCAGCCGCAGGGGCACGTATTCGTAGTCGTCGTTGCTGGTTTCCCAGCTCGGCGGTAACGCCGAGCGCGCATTGCGAGGTGTGGCCATCACTGCCCTCTCTTTTGCTCTTGCACGCCGATCCGCTGCAGGCCATCGCCCGCGGCCGAGGCGACGAACAGGTCGCCGGTGCGTTCGTCGACGGTGATCGCGTCGGGTTGGCGCAGTGTCGCCAGCCTGGCCACCTCGACACCGATGCCGGTCGACAGGTCGTAGCCGACGACCTCGTTGCTCAGCGTGGCGCTCACCCACACCAGCTCCGACCGCGAGTCGTAAGCGAGCGCGTAAGGCGATGATGATACCGGGAAACGCTGGCGCAGCACGAGCGGACCGGCCGAGTAGACCAGCAGTTCACCGCCCGCGGTGTCGGCCACGATGATGCGGCCGTGCGGGTCGGTGATGGCGTTGGTGGCGCCGTCGCCAGCGCGCAGCATCAGGCCGAGCGCGTCCTCGCGCACCGCGACGACGGCGGTTTGCTTGCGGTCGAGCACAGTGATGTTCTCGCCGGTCACCGCGATCGCGTCGGCCGAGACGAGACCGGTGATCGTGCGGGTGACGGTGCCGTCGGCGTTCAGTTCGCGCACGGTGCCGTCGGCGGTGCCGACGACGAGTGTGCCGTCGGTGCGAGTGTGCACGCTGTGCACGTCACCGTCGACAGCGGTCTCGGTAAGCGCGCCGGTGCCCGCATCCACCCGCAGAACCCGGTTGGGGGCGGCGACGAGGACTTCGCCGGGCTTGCCCTGGGCCAGTGACGCGCCGGCGGCAGGGAGGGCGACCGCGCGTGAGGTTGCCGGTGCGGCGGGGTCGATCAGCGACAGCGTGGTGCCCGCGGTATCGAGGGCGGCGAGCAGACCGGTCGAGCGTTCGGCGAGCAGTGCTTTGGTCGCGGCCGCGGTGAAGACCCGCCCCGCGGGATCGACCGCGGCGGGCGAGACCGCCGCGGTCGCGGGCGCCCTGGTCGGCACATCGGGACCGCCGTCTTCACCGCTGCACCCGGTCAGTACCACCAAAACCGCCGCGCCGACCAACGCAGAGGCGACCGAGCCACGAGGGCGCATGCACCGAACTCCTTCAATCCGCACGAGGTGACTGCCTTGATCACCATCTGACCATGATGACTCACCAGTAGCTCCGACCGGGTATCTGGCGTCGGAGCTGTCGGTGACGCGCGTTACTGTTGACGTGTCGAGCAATTGATCGCCATGCAACGGCAGGAGATCCCCACGATGACCGACCGGACACCGGCGGGTTTCGGCATCGATGACATCTCTGTGGGACCGTTCGCCCACGGCTTCGGCACCACCGACGACGGTCACCCCTTCGCCTTCCGCACTCACCGCGCCACCCTCACGGTGCAGATCTATCGCGCCGACCTGGGCGACGCGGTGCCCAGATCCGACGACGTGGTGGCCCAAGCCCAGGCGCAGGTGACCGACATCGACCTCGGCGACGAACGCAGCGTCAGCGCCTTCGTGCGCGATCTACTCCTCGACGCCGACCCTGTCGAGGCGCCCGCAACCAGTGACATCTCCACAGTTCGCGCCATCCTGGGACGGATCAGTGCCGTCATTGATGGTATGTAGATGGTGATGTCTTCCACACTTTCCGCCAGGGCCGCTGCGGCCACCGCCTGCCTCACGGCCCTCGTCGCCCTCGCCGCGTGCGCGGGAACCACCGACGAGGCCTCGGTCGACGCCGCACGGTCTTCGGCCAACGCCTCCCTCGCTTCCTCCGTCGCGACCTCGGCCAGCAAGGCCAATGTGCCGCTGCCGACCGCCCAACAGCTCGACGCGCAGATCAAACGCGCGCTCGACCCCAACCTGCCCGATGTCGAACGCACCGAACTGATCGAAGACGGCGCCGCGTTCTCCGACGCCATCCCCGACATGTACAAGGCGCTGCGCGACAACCCCCACGCGGTGTACGGCGTCGTCGACCCGGTCTTCGACAACCGTGACGGCACACTCACCGCCACCATGCGCCTGGACAAGGACGGTTCGGGCACCAACGTGCGCACCACCATCGTGCATTTCGTGTTGCTCGACGGTAAGTGGAAGATCTCGCGCACCGACCTGTGTGGCATCCTGCGCTCGGCCGACTACCGCACCGCCGCCTGCGGCTGAGATGCGCGAATCTCGATCCATGCGGTGGGGCAGGTTCGTCTACCGCCACCGATTCCTCGTGCTCGGCTTCTTCGTGCTGACCGTGCTGATCTCGGGGTGGTTCGGTCGCGACCTCGCCGACCGCTACACCCAGGAGGGCTGGTTCGACGAGTCGAGTCAGTCGGTGGCGGCGTCCAAACTGGCCGATGACATTTTCGGCCGCGACACCGACGGCGATCTGATCGTCATCTACACCGCCCCACCCGGCACCACTGTCGACGATCCCGCCGTCCGGGGACCGGTGACGGCCGCGCTGGCCGACCTGCGCAAACAGCACGGTGAGCGCATCCACAAGATCGACAGCTACTGGGACAGCCCTTTCTCCGCCAATGCCTCCGACCCGACCAAACAGCACGCGTTCGCCAGCATCGGGCTGGCCGGGGGCGGCGGAACCGCGACGGTCAACAACTACCTCGCGCTGAAACCCCATCTGCACGCCGATGTCCCCGGCGCCGGGCCCGGCGGGACGACAGTGCAGCTGGCAGGGCTGCAGCCGGTGGTCGAGGGCATCAATATCGGGATGCAGCACGACATCAAGCGCGCCGAGATCATCGCCTTGCCGATCGTGGCGATCCTGCTGTATTTCGTGTTCGGCGGGGTGATCGGCGCACTGCTGCCGGTGCTGATCGGTGGGCTCACCATCCTCGGCACCTCCGGGATCTTGCGGGTGCTCACCGCCCATATCGAGGTCAACGTGTTCGCCAGCGCGGTGATGACGTTGGTCGCGCTCGGATTGGCGATCGACTACGGACTGTTCACGGTGACCCGGTTCCGAGAGGAACTCTCGGCCGGGCGATCGGTCGAGGACGCGACCGCGCGGACCGTCGCCACGGCGGGGCGCACGGTGCTGTTCTCCGCGGCGATCATCGCTTTGAGCCTCGGTGCGCTGTTCATCTTCCCGAACGGGGTGCTGCGCTCGGTGCCCTACGGCGGCATCTCCGCGGTGATGCTGGCGGCGCTGCTGTCGGTCACCGCGCTGCCCGCCGCCTTGAGTATCGCCGGCCACCGGATCGACTGGCTGGGCTGGAAACGTTTCTCGCGCAGCAAGACCGAAGCCGAGATCGATGCCGGGTTCTTCTCCCGGCTGGCGCAGTGGGCGATGCGACGGCCGTGGGCGGTGGTGATCCCGATCGTGCTCGGACTGCTCGCGCTGAGTATTCCGTTGCGCCACATCGAGTTCGGTGGGATCAGCGAGAAATACCTGGCTGCCGACAACCCCGCGCGGGTGGCCCAGGAAGATTTCGATCACCTGTTTCCCGGTTTTCGCACCGAACCGCTGAAACTGATCGTGGTCGGTGCCTCACCCCAGCAGTTGAGCGATATCCGGTTCGAGGCCAATCAGGTTCCCGGACTGACCGGGCGGTTCGAACCTGCGGCGGCGACCAAGGACAACGTCAACGTGCTCTCCGCCGGGCTCGGCGACAAACGCGACGCCGACCGCGTGATCGACGCACTGCGTGCGCTGCCCGCCCCACCGGGCGTGCAGGTGATGGTCGCCGGCATC
This sequence comes from Nocardia sp. NPDC058114, assembly GCF_042884695.1. Lineage (NCBI taxonomy): Bacteria > Bacillati > Actinomycetota > Actinomycetes > Mycobacteriales > Nocardiaceae > Nocardia > Nocardia sp. NPDC058114. The sequence goes on from NZ_JBHVTK010000002.1 coordinate 322,867, forward strand.
CCCGCGCTCGAACGCGACAGCATCAACGGGTTGATCGACGGGTTGCCACTGCTGTTGGCGATCCTGATCGCGGCGGCGCTGGCATTGATGATCGTGGCGTTCCGGTCGGTGATCCTGGCGGTGAAGGCCGTCGCGATGAGCGCGCTCAGCCTGGTCTCGACCCTGGGTGTGCTGACCTGGATCTTCGTGGAAGGGCACGGGTCCGGGGCATTCCAGTTCACGCCGGGACCGCTGATGTTCGCGGTAGTGGCCTTGATCGTGACGGTGATCTTCGGATTGTCCACCGACTACGAGGTGTTCCTGCTGTCCCGGATCGCCGAGAAACGGGCCGCGGGCGCCGATGCCGCCGAATCCATCCGCTACGGCGTGGCCCACACCGGCGGGGTGATCACCTCGGCGGCCGCGATCCTGATCGTGGTGACCGGCGCGTTCGGCTTCTCGGATCTGGTGCTGATGAAATACATCGCCTACGGGATGATCGTGGCCCTGATCATCGACGCCACGATCATCCGAATGGTGCTCACCCCAGCCCTGTTGAAGATCATCTGGAAATAGCAGGTTCGACCAGGGGGCCGACGGTGCGGACTCGAGGAGCTGCAGTGAGCCCAGTGACTATCTGAGAGAAGGGTCCTCACTCGAGTCGAAGTCGGGTGAGGACCCTTCATATGTTGTCAGGCAGCTGTGGCCCGGACAGGCTCGGTAGACAGTCGTCTTCGAACGCTCGTCTAGCGATTGGGGCGGCTGTTCGGCGGTGCGTATCCAACGGGCCACCGCGTGGTGTCGTCGTAGTAGACCTGGGTGAGGTTCGCGTCGGTCAGCTGAACGCCGGTGAGGTTCGCGCCGGTCAGGTCTGCGCCGGTGAGGTTCGCGCCGGTCAGGTCAGCGTCGGTGAAGTTCGCGCCGGTCAGTTGAGCGCCGGTGAGATTCGCGCTGGTCAGGTCTGCGCCGGTCAGATCTGCCTCGATGAGGCCGGCGCCGACGAGATTCGCGCCTTCCATGAAAACATCGGTGAGATTCGCGCGCCCGAGCCAGGCATCGGTGAGATTCGCCTGGTTCAGGAACGAACCGGTGAGGTTTGTACCGCCGAGGTCGGCTTCAGTGAGATTCGCGAAGGAAAAGCCTCCACGGGTGATGTTCGCTCCGTTGAACCAGGCATCGGTGAGGTTCGCGGAGTAGAACACTGTCTCGGTGAGGTTCGCGGAGTCGAAGGACGACCCGGTCAGGTTCGCCTTCCTCAGGTCCATGCCAGACATACAGGTCTTGGCCAGGTCGAGTGGCCCGCTACCGGTACGTCTGTTGATCACGGTCACCACCGCGAAAATATCGACTGGAGCCGGTGTGTTCCTGGTGGGGATTTCACATGCCGAAGCGGTGGTGTGGGTGCGCACGAACGCGGAGAGCACCTCGAAAACCGTCTCTTGGTCGGCAGGTGAATCTTTCGCAAGCCGTTCGAGCAGATAGATGCCGCCCAAGCGGATATCGATTTTGTCTGAGGTCAGCGCTTCGACTGCGTTCTGGAAGCGGCCGGTCACCGCCACCTGTTGGGACAAGCTGTATTGGTTGTCGGTCGCACGCAACGACTGGCTGGTGAACCAGAGCGCCGCGATCGCGGCAACAGTGGTGGTCATTGCCGCGAGTTTCGTCCAGCCTGGCCATTCGAACAGGTTGCGCACCACACGCCTGAACCACGGCGGCGTCGCTGCAGGCGGCGCGGGCGGCCGTAGTGATCGGCCACGGTGGGCAGTTACGCCGCGCCGTCGTGGTGATGGCGTGCTCTGCACAGGCATCGGTACTCCCTCCGAAGCGCATCTGGTTGGTACCACGATTCACCCTTTGTGCTTCGGTGCCCGGATCTGATCGGCTTGCCCACCTGTACGGGATTTCGATCACTTGCGCCCGTAGGTCCTGTGCGCAAGAGCGGCCCCGCCGGGCGGCCTACCGCACCGACCACGATCGCATCCTGATCAGAACTGCTGATTGCCGTAATCGCGGAACCAGGCCACGATCTGGTCGTGGTCGGCGGTTGTGGCCAGTGCCAGCAGAAGCAGCAGGCGCGCCTTCTTGGGTGCGAGGTCGCCGCCGCTGACGACGCCCATACTCGGGTCCACGGTGATCGCCCCCGCGCCGTAGCCGTTGGTGGCGACCAGGGCGATGCCCTTGGTCGTCATCGCGGCGCTCGCCTGGCTCGGAGACGGAGTGCCCGCGAACACGATGCCCTTGGCGCCCGCGGCGACGGCGGCGGTGATGGGCTCGGCGGGGGCGTCGAGGTAGCTGTGGGCGATGTCGACACGGGGGAGGGTGTCGCGGGGGATCGTGGTGAGGTCGAACGGGGTCGTCCAGCGGGCGGGGTCGTCGCAGTGCCGGATGCGGGCGGGGGCGCGTTGCACGCGGATTCCGGCCTGGTCGATGGTGCCGAGGTCGCCGTATTCGTGGGTGGTGAAGGTGTGTACGCGGGTCGAGTCGGTTTTGGTGGCGTCGCGGGCGGGCAGGATCTGCTCGTTGAGGGCGATGACGGTGCCGAAGCAGGTGGTGCGGTTGCTCGCCGCGAGGCGGATCGCGTTGTACAGGTTGATCGGTCCGTCGCTGCCGATCGCGGTCCACGGTCGCATCGCCCCGGTCACGACCACCGGTTTCGTGCTGCGCACGGTGAGGTCGAGAAAGTAGCTCAGTTCTTCCATGGTGGCCGAACCGGTGCTGACCACGACCGAATCATGGTCTCGGAGGCGACGCTCGACCAGCTGCGCCAGGTCGTAGAGGTCGGCGACGGTGTATTCGCCGGATCCCTTCTGCCCGAAGTCCTCGGTGGTCACGGCGGCGACGTCACCGATTTCGGGGCGCAGCGAGTCGACGAGTTCGGCGATCGGGCGGGTGCCCGGCCGATAGGTTTCGAGGTCGGTGCGCCGGTCGGAGGTGCCTGCGATGGTGCCGCCGAGGCCGATCACCGCGACTCGTTGCGCGGCACCGGCCGGTGCGGAGTCGGCTGAGCTGACACCGATTCCGGCACCGGCGACGGTTCCGGCGAGAGCGATCGTGGCGGCGATTTTCGAGACTGTGGGCATGTCACTCACGCTAGGAACGCCACGTGCCTGACCACATCACTCCCGCGCGGTACCTCGATCTGATACCGAGGTACCGCGCGGGCCAGATCAGATCGTCTTGATGATGCCGCCGTCGATCACCACGTCGGCGCCGAGGATGTTGGCGGACTTGGCCGAGGCGAGGAAGGCGATCAGCGCGGCGACCTCGTCGGGTTCGGAGATCCGGCGTGAGGCGATGTCGAACTGTTCGGGCAGCGCCTCGAGCAGTTGCTCGTGGGAGATGCCTTGGGCGGCAGCCAGTTTGGCGCCGATGCGGTGTTCGTCGCGCCAGATCCTGGTGCCGACGGGGCCGGGGGAGACGGTGTTGACCCGCACGCCCTGCGGGCCGAACTCCTCGCTGAGCCGTTTGCCGAGGGAGGTGAGGGCGGCTTTGGCTTCGCTGTAGCCGGTGGGGCCCACCGCGGGCAGGTGCGCGTTGATGGACGAGACGTTGATGATGGTGCCGCGGCGATCGAGCAGGCTCGGCAGCGCCGCGCGGGTGGCCCGGATCGCGCTGAACAGGTTGATGTCGAGGAAGTGGTGCCACTGGTCGTCGGTGGTGTCGAGGAACCCGGCCAGCGTGAGCCGATCCGGGTCGCCGCCGCCGACATTGTTGACCAGGATGTCGATGCCGCCGAGTTCCTCCAGTGCGGTGTCGATGACCGTGGTGACGCCCTGCGCGGTCCCCAGATCGGCGGCGACCGTCGCGGCCGCGACCTTGTCGAGCTCGGGAGTGATCGTGCGTGCGGCGCCGACGACACGCACGCCCTCCGCAGCGAGTGTTTCGGCGACGGCCAGACCGATGCCGCGTGAGGCTCCGGTGACGACGGCGGTCTTGCCGGTGAGTTCGAGATCCATGCTCGTACCTTTCTTGAACTACAGGTCAATAATTAGGGCATGCGGAAAGTGCTGGCGGGAACGAGGGTTTCAGAGGGTGGTCAGCGCTACGTCGACGAGGCGGTACAGCTGGGCGGCATCGTTGGTCTTCGCCATGAGACGCAGACCCGCGCTGGTGGTGAACAACAGGGCCGCAATCGAATTCGGGTCCACCTCACGGTCGACGTCGCCGTCGCGGCGGCCCTGGTCGATACGGGCTGCCAGGGTGGCGACGATGCGTTGTTCGATGCCGCGCAACACCGCGGTGGCTGCCGCGTCGTGACCGCCGAGTTCTGCCGCGGTGTTGACGGCGAGGCAGCCGCGCCGGGTCGGCGAGGCCATGTCGAGATCGACCGCGGCGCGCAGGTATTCGCGCAGACACTCGCGGGTGGTTCCGGGCCGGGACATGTAGTCCTCGGCCATGGCCACGCCGAGTCGGCCGTAGCGGTCGAGAACGATGTCGAACAGGGCGCGTTTGCTGCCGAAGGTGTTGTACAGGCTGCCTTTCCCGATGCCGGTGGCATCGGCGAGCTGTGCGGGGGAGGTGTTGGCGTAGCCGTGGGTCCAGAACTGGTCCATCGCGCGGTCGAGGACCGTGTCGGTGTCGAAGTTCTGGGGCCTGGCCATGTCTCGACGGTAGACGTTCTATACCTCTAGGTCAATAACTCGGGCGAAAGATCGTGGCCGTGCGTGCCACGATCTCGTGCGCTACTTGCCGATGATGCCGAAAGCGTTGCCGTCGGTGTCTTCCAGGACGCAGATACGGGCGCCGGGGCTGACTTCGCGCGGGGCGGTCCGTTCGGTCGCGCCCGCGGCGATCGCCGCTGCTCTGGCCTTGTCCACATCGTCGACTCCGGCGAAGGCGACCGGACCCGCCGTGACGTCACCGCTGGGGTCGAGGCCGATCTGGACGTCTCCGACTGCCCAGCCGACGTAGTACGGCTCGTCGGTGTGGGGTTCGCCGTAGAGGGTGGTGTAGACGGCTTTCGTCGCGGCCAGATCGGATACGGGGATGACGACGCTGGCGATGGTGGGGCTCATCGGATCTCCTCTTGCGATAGGAGCGAGCCACGTTCGCGAGCGACGAGTGGACCGATCGTCGTGTGCGATGGTGACCGCGGTGGACGAATGACCTCGGCGCCCAGCCTACTCAGCCCCGCTCAGCCCTCCGTCGCTGCCGAGGCCCGCGTGTCGACGCTTCCTCGGCACGGTCGCGTTCGATCAGGACGAACCCGTTGCGTCAGTCGTGACCGCGTTCGGGCAAGACGAGTTGGGCGCCGGTGGTCGGGTGGTCGAAGACGTCGACGGGGTGGTGGTAAACGGCGGTGAGCAGTTCGCGGGTGAGGATCTCGCGCGGGGGGCCGTCGGCGGCGACGCGTCCCGCGTCCAAGACGGTGACCCGGTCGGCGTAGGCGGCGGCGACCCCCAGGTCGTGGACCACGACGACCACAGCGGCGCCCTCGGCGGCGCGGGTGGCGGCCAAGCGCAGGACGGCTTCCTGGTGACCGAGGTCGAGGGCCGCGGTCGGTTCGTCCAGCAGCAGGGTGGCGGTGTCCTGGGCCAGAACGCGAGCCAGGGCCACCCGGGCACGCTCGCCGCCCGACAACGACGGGAACACGCGCGTGGCGAGGTGGGTGACGTCGGTGGCGGCCAGTGCCGCGCTGATGAGGGCGTCGTCGTCGCCGGCGGCGGGCGTGTGCAGCCACGGGGCGCGGCCCATGGCGACGACTTCACGCGCGGTGAACGGGAAGCCCACGGCGTGCGATTGGGGCAGCACCGCGCGGCGGCGGGCCATATCGGCGGGGGTCCAGTGCGAGAGCGCGTGGCCTTCGAGTTTGACCGTGCCTGCGCTGGGCTCGAGTTCGCCGGCGAGCGCGGCGAGCAGGCTGGACTTGCCCGCACCGTTCGGGCCGACCAGCGCGACGATCTCTCCGGCCGCGACCTGGAAGTCGACCTCGTCGAGGACGGTACGGGTGCCCCGCTCGACGGTGAGCCCGGTGGCGCGCAGGGTGACGGTGCCGAGCTCCGGGCGCGTGGGCACGTCGGGGGTTCGTGCGAACAGCGAACGCCAGGATGCGCGGCGCTCGCGGGTGGTGTCGGTCATCCCCAACCTCCTGCGCGGGCACGGGTGCGGCGCAGCAGCCAGAAGAAGAACGGGCCGCCGATCAGGGAGGTGAGCATGCCCAGTGGCAGGTCCGCGTTGTGGACCAGCGTGCGGGCGACGACGTCGGCGCCGAGCAGCACCACCGCGCCCACGATCGCGCTGAGCGGGACGAGCACCCGGTGGCCGGGGCCGACCATCATGCGCACCAGGTGCGGCACGATCAGGCCGACGAACAAGATGATGCCGCTGAACGCCACGCCCGCGGCGGTGAGCACGGCGACCACCACGATCACCTGCCTGCGCAGCCGCTCCACGTCGACACCGAGGTGGCGGGCCGCGGAATCGCCGAGCGCGAGCAGATCCAGGCGTGGTGCGATGAGAATCGCGGCCAGGATGCCGACCGAGGCCAGCGCCGCCACCACCGCCACCGACTGCCAGGTGGCGCCGTTGAGGCTGCCGAGCTGCCAGAACACGATCTGATCCCGCGCGGCGGGGCTGGCGACGAACAGCAGCAGCGCGATCAACCCGCCGGCGAAGGCGTTGATCGCGACACCGGTGAGGATCAGGGTCACCACTTCGGTGCGACCGCCCGACCTCGACAGCACGTAGACCAGCGCGGTGGTGATCAGACCGGCGACGAAGGCGGCCGCTGCCACCGACCACGCGGCGACGAACGCGCCGCCGACCACGATCACGGTACCCGCCCCGACCGCCGCGCCGGCCGACACCCCGATGACGCCGGGTTCGGCCAGCGGATTGGCGAACACGCCCTGCAGCAACGCACCCGCTGTCGCGAGCGAGGCGCCGACCAGGACGGCCAGGGCCACGCGAGGGAACCGCACCTCCCACAGCGTCACCTCACCGGCCGGATGCGCGGGCAGGGGCCCGATATCGAGGCCGATCCGGTGCGCCACGCTGCCGAGCACCTCGGCGGCGGTCGTGGGGACCTGCCCGAGCACCGCCGACACCACGGCCAGCACGAGCAGGGCGAGCAGCGCGACCGCGAACACGACGGTCACGCGCGTGGCCCGGTGCGCGGTGGGCGGCAGCGGATCAGGAGTGGAGTCGGTGATCCGCGGGGCGTTCGCGGACTCGGTCAGGTCGGGCACCTCGCTCATGCGGTGTCCACCCGGCACGGTTGCTGATCGCTCATGCCGATTTGCCGTAGACGGCGTCGGACAGCGCGGACACGACGCGGCCGGTGTTGGGGCCGAAGCTGAGGATCACCGCGTCGGACATGTCGACCACGCGCCGATTGCGGCCCGCCGGAGTCTGGGCGATGCCGGGCACCTTCTCCAGTCCCTCGACGCCACCCACCGATTTCAGCCCGTCCGACATCACGAGCAACACATCGGGCGCGGCGGCGATCATCGCCTCGCTGGTGATGGACACGAACGGTTCGTTCACCCCGGAGGCGGTGCCCGCGTCCACGCCACCGATCGCGGTGATCAGCGAATCGGCGCCCGAGCCGCGTCCGGCGATCATGGTGATCGCGGCACTGCGCAGATACAGGAACGCGATCTTGGGCTGTGGATCCTGCTTCGGCACGCGGGCGGTCGCGGCGGCGATCTCGTCGTGGGTGCGCGCGCCGAGCTGCTTGCCCGCCTCGGGAACGCCCAGTGCGGTGGCCACGGCCTCGATCTGCGGGACGACGCCGTCCATGCTGCGCTCGGGGTCGAAGTAGACGACGGTCACCCCGGCTGCGCGTAGCTGCTCACGCACGGCGGGGGCCGCGCTGGTGGTGTCGGTGAGGAACACCGACGGGCGCAGGTTCAGGACCGCTTCGACGCTGAGGCTGCCGTTGCCACCGGCCACATTGGGCACGGACGCGACGGCGGGGAACGAAGCCGAGGTGCTGCGGCCGACGAGGTTCGCGCCGAGGCCGAGCGCCCAGACGGTTTGGGCGAGGGTGCCGTACCGGTCGACGGCGATGATCCGCGAGGTGTCGGTGATCGTCACGTCGGTGCCGTCATGGGACTGCACCGTCACCGGCAATCGCGGACTCGGCGCGGGTCCGATCGGTACGGGGTCGAGGTCGGCGAGCTGGGCTGTCACCGGCCCACCGGAATTGGCAGTCGATGCAGGATTGCTTGCGGTGCAAGCGACGGCGCCGGTCAGCACCGTCGCCGCGAGCATCGCCGTCAGCACACCACGCAGTTTCATGAAGGTAAGGCTAGCCATCATTCGGAACGGGCGCTCACATCGTCCAGTGCTGCCGCGATCGCTCGCGGCAACTCGAGTGTCTCGGCGGCCAGCACACCGGTGAGCTGACCGATATCGCGGGCACCGACGATCATGCTCGTGATGCCCGGCCGATCACGGATCCAGGCCAGCGCCACCGCCAGCGGCGACGTGCCGAGCCCGTCGGCGGCGGTGACCAGCGCGTCGACCACCCTGGTCGCGCGATCGTCGTCGAGCCTGCGCCGGATCTCGGCCGCGGTCGCCTCGTCGGCACCCCGCGAATCCGCGGGGACACCGTCGCGATACTTGCCGGTCAGGATCCCACCCGCCAGCGGCGCCGACGCGATGACGCCCACCCCGTGGTGGCGGGCGGCGGGAATCACATCGTTCTCGGTGCCACGCGCGAGCAGCGAATACGGCGTCTGCGCGGCGCTGATCGGCGCGATCGCGGCCAGACTCGCCAACTGCCACGCCGCGAAACCACGCACCCCCGCGTACCGGGTGCGTCCGGTACGCACCGCGGTCTCGAGGGTTGCCGCGACCTCATCGAGCGGGGTGTACGGATCCCAGGCGGCGATGCTCCAGATGTCGAGATGGTCGGTGCCCAGTTCGAGCAGGGTCCGATCGAGTTGTTTGAGCAGCGTGCGCCGCGACGCGTCGACCACCGGACCCACCGCCGCGGGCGCGGGCACCGAGTCGCCGACCCCGGCGCCGGGCGCGTGCATCACCACACCCGCGCTTCCGCTGAGCACCAATTCGTCACGCGACACCAGGTCGCCGAGCAGGTCCGCCAGGATCCGCTGCGCCACCCCCTCGCCGTAGACGGGCGAGAGGTCGACGAGCGTGCCACCGGCCTCGGTGAACGCCGCCAACTGCACCGATGCCTCGTCGGCATCGGTATGTGTCCCCCAGGTATGGGTCGCCAACCCGATTCGCGACACCCGAAGTCCGCTGCGTCCCACCGTTCGCTGTTCCATCACCGCGCCCGCGCATTCGTCACGGCGACAGCCTAATGCGCGCACCACCACTGCCTCGCTCGGCGACCCGTGCCACGGCGCGGCAGAACTCGATCTCGGTGATGGGCGGGCGACGACCGACCGCAACGACGGGTAGGGTCGCTGCGAGATCGTGGCGGTCACAGCCGCAGGTGAAGGAAAAGCCCAGGAGGACGCCGTCTTTCGGGCGCGAGTCAGCAGGAGGACGTGTTGGGCGAGTCGATGACCTGGTTCCAGGCATTGGTACTCGGATTGGTGCAGGGACTCACCGAGTTCCTGCCGATCTCCTCCTCCGGACACCTTCGGATCGTCTCGGGCGTGTTCTTCGGCGACGACGCGGGTGCCTCGTTCACCGCTGTCACTCAACTCGGCACCGAACTCGCAGTCCTGGTGTACTTCGCCAAAGACATCTGGCGCATCCTCGTCGCCTGGTTCACCACCCTCGGCATGCGGTGGCGGGAACGCTCGCAGCGTGAGGTCGCGGTCGGCGATCGGGTGACCACAAAACTGCCGGTGATGGACCGCAGCGCACGCGAAGCTCATGAACGTGACACCCAGCGCGAACTCGACTATCGCATCGGCTGGTACGTGATCATCGCCACGATCCCGATCGGTGTGTTGGGGTATCTGTTCAAGGACGAGATCCGCACCGGTGCCCGCAATCTGTGGCTGGTGTCGTTCATGCTGATCGCTTTCGCTCTCGTGATCGCCGCCGGTGAGTACTTCGGTAAGAAAGAACGCCCCATCGAACAGCTCACCACCCGCGACGGCATCGTCATGGGCTTGGCACAGTGCCTGGCGCTGATCCCGGGCGTCTCCCGCTCCGGCGCCACCTCCACCGCGGGTCTGTTCCTCGGCTTGAAGCGTGAGGCGGCTGTGCGGTTCTCCTTCCTGCTGGCGATCCCCGCAGTGACCGCGTCCGGGCTGTTCAGCCTGCCTGACGCGTTCGAACCGGCAGGTGAGGGGCTCAATGCCAGTGGGCCGCAGTTGCTGGTCGCTACCGTGCTGGCGTTCTTCGTCGGGTATGCCTCGGTGGCCTGGCTTTTGAAGTTCGTCGGCAAGCATTCGTTCTACTGGTTCGTCGGGTATCGGATCATCGTCGGCCTCGCTGTGATGGGCCTGCTGGCCGCCGGCGTCGTCTCCGCCACCTGATCCCGACCCCGACCCATGGTTAGGCTGGTCCCATGACGGTGATCCTGCTCCGGCACGGAGTGTCCACCTCCAACACCGCGCGCACCCTCGCGGGCCGCGCCCCCGGTGTCGAACTCACCGAGCGCGGCACCGAACAGGCCGCCGCGGTGGCCGACCGGCTCGCGATGCTGCCGATCGAACACATCGCCACCTCGCCGCTGCTGCGCTGTCAGCGCACGGTGGCGCCGCTGGCCGAGAAACTCGGTCTCGAACCCGACCACGACGAACGCCTCATCGAGGTCGACTACGGCGACTGGACCGGGCGCCCGATCGCCGAGCTGGTCACCGAACCACTGTGGCGGATCGTGCAGGGTCACGCCTCGGGCGCGGTGTTCCCCGGTGGGGAAGGGCTGGCCCAGGTCCAGCAGCGCGCGGTCGCCGCGATCCGCGACATCGAACGCACGCTGGCCGAGAAAGCGGGCCGGGATGTGCTGTGGGTGGCGTGCGCGCACGGCGACGTCATCAAATCGATCCTTGCCGACGCCCTCGGCCTGCACCTGGACAGTTTTCAGCGGATCGCGGTGGAACCGGCCTCGATCAGCGTCGTCCGCTACAGCCCGCACGGGCCGTCGGTGTGGAAGTTCAACGACACCGGCGCCGATCTTTCCGCGCTGGCCGCGTCCGCACCGACAACACCGACACCTGGTGGAGAGGTACCTGCGGCCGCGAACGCGGATAATGGGAATGCGGGGCACCGCGATTCTCCTTAGAGGAGTGTGTTCGTGAGTGTCGATCAGGGTCACGTATCAGGAGGTGCATGTGTCACGCGCAATCCATGTATTTCGCACCCCCGATCGTTTCGTCGCCGGGACCGTCGGTGAACCGGGCGATCGTTCGTTCTACCTGCAGGCTGTGCAGGAGCCGCTGGTGGTGAGTGTGCTGCTCGAGAAGCAGCAGGTGAAGGTGCTCGCCGACCGGATGGGTCTGCTGCTCGACGAGGTAGCGCGCCGCTTCGGCGCCGAGGTGCCACCCGAAGGTGAGGACGTGCGCGATGTCGCGCCGCTGGTCACCCCCATCGACACCGAATTCCGGGTCGGCACCATGGGTCTGGGCTGGGATTCCGACGCAGGCGCCGTGGTGGTCGAGTTGCTCGCGATCACCGAGACCGAGGTCGACGAATCGGTGGTGCTCGACGACACCGACGAAGGCCCCGACGCGGTGCGGGTTTTCCTGACCCCCATCCAGGCACGCGAGTTCGCGTTGCGGTCGGCGCGGGTGATCGCGGCAGGCCGCCCACCGTGCCCGCTGTGCGGGGAACCGCTGTCCTCGCGGGGGCACATGTGTGTGCGCACCAACGGGTACAAGCGCGGCGAGATCTTCGGCGCTGCCGAGCTCGAAGAGGAGTGATCTTCTGTGCCGGTACTCACCGAAGGTGACCTCGACATCGTCGGCCGGATCGGCGTCGCCAGCAACCTCACACTGGTGTGTGAGATCGCCGCACCCGAACCCGACGGTGCCCCGCTGCGGGTGGTGTACAAGCCGGTGCGTGGTGAACGGCCGCTGTGGGACTTTCCCGACGGCACCCTCGCGGGCCGAGAGGTTGCGTCGTATCTGATCTCCGAACACCTCGGCTGGGGTGTGATCCCCGAAACGGTGCTGCGCGACGGGCCGCTGGGGCCGGGCATGGTGCAGCGCTGGGTCACCTCGGTCGACAACCGCACCGATGCCCGTCAGCGCCTCGACCTGGTCGATCTGTGCACGCCGGGAACCGTGCCCGCGGGATTCTGCGAAGTGCTGCGCGCGCTCGACGAGCAGGGCAACGAGGTCTCGCTCATCCACGCCGACGATCCGCGCCTGCAGCGGATGGCGGTGCTGGATCTGTTGCTCAACAACGCCGATCGCAAAGGCGGGCATGCGCTGGAAGGTGTCGACGGGCAGGTCTACGGCGTCGACCACGGCATCTGTCTGCACGCCGAACCGAAACTGCGCACCGTGTTGTGGGGCTGGGCGGGACGACCGGTGCACGAGTCGCTGATCCCCGACATCACCACCTTCGCCGCGAATCTGCCCGGCGCCGTGGCCGATTCGCTGGCCATCCACATCACCGACGCCGAGATCACCGCCCTGGCCGAACGGGCGAAGGCCTTGCTGGATCACCCGGTGATGCCTGTCCCCAACTCCTCGCGTCCGATCCCCTGGCCCGCATTCTGACAGCAGGTCCGGCGCCGATAAATCGGTCGTGCTCCGCCCGGCCCGGTTGCTACCGTTGCCGCCATGAAGGTCGAATCCCTAATCGCTGCCGCGACCGCACGAGCTCTCAGCTCGCCGGTCGCTGCCGCCTGACCTTCTCTCCCATGCCGGCGACCGGAAACGGTCCGCTGGCGTGCGTCGGTCTTGTCGCTGTTCGTCATGGTGGCCGCTTCCGGTCGATGTCACCTCGATGGAGCAACCACCATGATCACCACAGACCAGACCGTTCGGACCTTCCTCGACTATTTCCGCGAACGCGGGCACGAACTCACACCGGACGGATCACTCATTCCCTCGCCGGGGGATCCGGTGCTGTTCACCACCTCCGGGATGCACCCGTTGACCCCGTATCTGAGGGGTCGGCCGCACCCGCTGGGCCGGCGACTCACCGGCTCACAGCGATGCCTGCGCACCACCGATCTCGACGAAGTCGGTGACGACACCCATCTCACCGTGTTCGAGATGCTCGGATCGTGGTCACTCGGCGACTACCGCGGCCCGCAGAGCCTGCGGTGGGGAGTGGAACTGCTGCGCGACGGCTTCGGTATCGACCCGAACCGGATGCACGTCACGGTGTTCGGCGGTGACGACCACGTCGAGCCCGACCACGAGTCGTGGCGCACCTGGGACGAGCTGGGTCTGCCGGTCGAACCGACCGTCGACGAGAACTGGTGGTCCAACGGCCCGACCGGACTGTGCGGGCCCGACTCCGAGATCTTCGTCTGGACCGGAGACGACACGCCGCAGGGCACACCGATGACCGATGACCGGTGGGTGGAGGTGTGGAATCACGTCATGATGCGCTACCTGCGCCATCCCGACGGCAGCCTCGAACCGATGCGCCGACCCTGCGTCGACACCGGGCTGGGGCTGGAACGGCTGGTGCGAATCCTGCGGAACTCACAGTCCGTCTTCGAGATCGACCTGTTCGATCCCTGGCTGAACACCTTGCCCCGAATCTGGGGCCCGCTCGATGATCGGTCGCTGCGAGTGCTGTCGGACCATCTGCGATCGAGCATCGTCGTCCTCGGCGACGGGGTCGTCCAGTCCCCGTCGGGCCGTGGTCACATCCTGCGGCGTTTGCTCCGCCGCACCCTCACCACGTTGTGGCGCGACGATCCGACCCGCACTCTGTCGGACCTGCCGATCGAGCTGGTGGACCACACCCTCGGGCACTTCCGACAATCCGTGCGCGGCCAGGACGTGCGCACCCTGCTGGTCGAGGAGGAACACAAATTCGATCTGCTGCTCCGGCGCGGGCGAAAGGTCATGTCCCACCGTCGTTTCAGCGGACCCTTGACCGACGGCGACTACCACTACTTGCACGACACCCACGGTCTGCCCCGCGATCTCGTGGTGTATCTGACCACCGAATCCGGGGTCGGGTGAGCAGGTTCGGATCCTGGGTCCTTCGTGGCGTTAGCAGGTTTTCGGAAGCGCAAGGGCCGGACCGGGTGTGAGGATCGCCGGACAACGATGCGAGGAGAAGAGATGCGACAACATGCTGGTCCGGCTCCGTCGGTTGCGCAGTGGCGCGCGGTCGGGGGAAGCCGATGAGAACCGTCGTGCTGAGTCTTGTCGCGGTGCTGTTCGCGGGGATGGGGTTGTACGCGCTGGCCGCTCCCGCCGCGCTGGCACGTCCGTTCGGGACGACGGTGGCGACGGCGGTGAGCCGGGCCGAGATTCGCGCGGTGTACGGCGGTTTCGGGCTGGCCGTCGCCGGGGTGCTGTTCTGGTCGGCGTTCGGTGCCGATGATCTGCGGTCCGGGGCAGCGCTGACCGTGGGTGTCGCGCTGGCCGGGATGGCGGGCGGTCGCATCATCTCGCGACTGGTCGACAGCGCGACGCGCTTCTATCCGAACTGGTTCTACTGCCTGGTCGAGCTCGTGGGCGCCGCGCTCGTGCTCGGTGTCGCCTGACGGATCCGGTCGGACACCTTCCCGTAGTGTCCGAAACGGTGAGGTGAGGGCCGATGAATTTCGAGCGCGAAGGAGGTCTACACGGTATGAGGAAACTGATCTACGGATTCGGCGTGTCAGTCGACGGTTACGTCAACGACCGCGACGGCAAAATCGACTGGACCGACCCCGACGACGAGCTGCACCAGTTCCACAACGACAGATTCCGCGGGCTCGAGGTCGCGGTGAACGGTCGCAGGCTCTACGAGCTGATGGCCGAGTACTGGCCGCACGTGCCCGAGGACGCACCGCCCATCCAGCGCGAGTTCGGCGAACTCTGGACCCGCACACCCAAGGTCGTCTGCTCCCGCACGCTCACCGAGGTCCACTGGAACAGCACCCTGGTCAGCGAGAACGTCGTCGAGGAGGTCCGCAGGATCAAGGCCGAAGGCGACGGCGTCATGGAGGTCGGTGGTGCGAGCCTCGCGTCCGCGCTGATGCCACACGGGCTCATCGACGAGTACCAGCTGTTCGTCTCGCCGATAGTGCTCGGCGGTGGCACACCGATGTTCCCGGCACTGGATCAGCGGATCGGGCTGCGCTTGGTCGAGACGCGGCGCTTCGAAACGGTGATGCTGATGCGCTATCAGGTCGACTGAGGTCCGCGCACCGCGGCTGTAGCTGCGGTTTCTCACGGTGGCCAAGGCTCTGTTGCCTGGTCAGCGCCGGTGCTAGTGTGCTCCAAGCACTTTCGTTATCCCCGTGAGATCTGAGGAAACCTATGTCGACCCGTTCTATCGTCACCGCCTCCGCAGCCGCGTTGCTGCTCACCGGTGCTGCCGCTGCTGTTGCCGCGCCCGCGCAGGCGTTCCCTGCCGGGTGGTGGGCTGAGAAGACCTATGTGTGTTCCTCCACCAACCAGGCCGGCGCGCCGCTGCCCGACGTTACGGTGAAGGCCGGCAACGAGGTTGGTGCGGCGTATTACGCGACCCAGCAGCTCGGCCCGGACGCGGCGCAGATGCAGTGCCGCGAACTGTGATGTGATCATGTTCGGTGTCGCCGCACGTCGGGGAGCGGTGGCACCGAAATCTCATCCCGCGTGCGAGAGCACGAATTCGCTTACCGCAGCAGACTGATTCAGGAGCGCGTGCCCGACTCCGGGCAGGAGCCGCACCTCGCCTCGGGTGAAGGCGCGGGCGCGTTCGGCGGTGCGTGCGGAGTCGAACAGAGCGTCGCGTTCGCCGACGATTATCAGGACCGGGATGTCCACTTCGCGTAGTTGTTCGTCGCGGAAGATGGGCAGTTTTCCGGGGCGGGGCGAGAAATGGGTGAACGTCAACGCGATGTCGTCGACGATCGGATCCGCTTGCGCCCCATCCAGGCCGAGGCCCAGGCGTGCCATCTCGCGCACGCTGTGCCTGCCGATCATCCGCAGCCCGATCGCCTTCACGAGCCAGCCGTAGCGGTGCTTGCCCAGTCCTCCCGGGCACAGCAGGACCAACGTCGTAACCCGGCCCGGCCTGCGCAGGACGTAATCGAGTGCGGTCCACCCACCCAGCGACATGCCGACCAGTGCCACGGTGTCGAGGCCGAGTCCGTCGATGACCTCGTCGAGCCAGCTCGCGGTCGCATCGCTGTCCAATGCCAGCCGGGTGGGGACGCTGAAGCCGGGTTCGCCGGGCAGATCCACCGCATACACGCGGAAGCTTCTCGACCAGTCCGCGATGTCGGCGCGCCAGGTGCTCGCGTTGGCTCCTGAGCCGTGCAGCACGACCAGCGGCGGTGCGTCCGCCGGTCCGGAGGCCACGACGAACGTTTCGCCGATGCCGGTGTCGATCCGCAGTTCCTCGCGTGGCACCGGCCAGGCGTCGAGGTGTTCGCGGTAGCGCTGCTCGACGAGCCGTCGGCCTTCGTCGGTTTTGTAGATCATGAGCGCAGGATTCCGTCCAGGTAGTCGAGCAGGCGGGAACTGTCGGCGAGGCTGCCGAGCAGGATCACTTTGAGACGGTGCCGGGCCGGGTCGTAGCTGGTCTCCACGCGCATCCGCTGACCGCCGCCGCCTCGGGTACCGGCGGTGGCGGTGAGCAGAGTGGTGATCCGGTCGACGGTGGCGCGGTCGATGTCGTCGATCTCGACGATGCAGGAGGACTCGGCGTGTCGACGCGGGGTCGTCTGCGGTGTGGTGATCGGCAGTCCGGTGAAGGTCTCGAGGTCTTCGTGGGTGATGCGGTACTGCTTGCCGATGCGCGCGGCGGGCAGTTTGCCGTCGCGCACATAACTGCGCACGGTGCGGACATGCAGTCCGAGCAGTTCGGCGACCTGCTCCACCGAATAGAGACGATCTGTCATGAAACAACCGTAAATGAAGGTACATAGAGGGATCAATAGGGATGTTTTGTGAGTTGTGGACTGTGACAATGATCGCGATGGCAACCGTTCGCCCAGGTGGGACCGCACACTGGGCACGACACGCCCGATCCGCCCCGCTACCCCCGTGACCAGCGGATCTGCTCGAGCGCAAACCTTGACGCTCGCGCCGCGACACGTTTGTGTGCAGGTAGCGGGCCGTGCCGCGACGCCGCGAGCAACCCCATGTGCCGGGCCGCGGGCCGAGCACCTCGACAGGGGCTCTACCCTCGAAGACATGCAGTCCTGGTCCGATATCGCCCTGCCGACAGTCCCCGGAACAGGGCCGCCGTTGCGTTTGTACGACACCGCCGACCGTCAGATCCGCCCGGTCACCCCCGGCGAGACCGCGAAGATGTACGTCTGCGGCATCACGCCCTACGACGCCACCCACCTCGGTCACGCCGCCACTTACCTGACGTTCGACCTGGTCAACCGGGTCTGGCGCGACGCGGGCCACGACGTGCACTACGTGCAGAACGTCACCGACGTCGACGACCCGCTGTTCGAGCGCGCCGACCGCGACGGTATCGACTGGCGCGACCTCGGCAGCCGCGAGATCGACCTGTTCCGCGAAGACATGGCCGCACTCCAGGTGCTGCCCCCGCGCCACTACATCGGTGCCATCGAATCGGTGGAGGAGGTGGTGGAGCTGGTGCAGAAGTTGCTCGCGGCCGGCGCGGCCTACATCGTCGACGATGCCGAGTACCCCGACATCTACTTCCGCACCGACGCCACCGAGCAGTTCGGCTACGAATCCGGCTACGACCGCGCCACCATGGAGACGCTGTTCGCCGAACGCGGCGGCGACCCGGACCGGCCGGGCAAACGCGACACCATCGACGCGCTGCTCTGGCGGGCCGAACGCCCCGGTGAACCGTCGTGGGAGGCGCCTTTCGGCGCCGGCAGGCCCGGCTGGCACATCGAGTGTGCGGCGATCGCGCTCAACCGCATCGGCGCCGAGTTCGACATCCAGGGTGGCGGCTCGGACCTGATGTACCCCCACCACGAGTACTCCGCCGCGCACGCCGAGGCGATCACCGGCGCCCGCCGCTTCGCCCGCCACTACGTGCACGCCGGCCTGATCGGCCTGGACGGCGAGAAGATGTCGAAGTCCCGGGGCAACCTCGTCCTGGTGTCGAAGCTGCGCCGCGCCGGTGTCGATCCCGCCGCGATCCGCCTCGGCCTGCTCGCCGGTCACTACCGCGCCGACCGTATGTGGACCGACGAGGTCCTCACCGCCGCGCAGCACCGCCTCGACCGCTGGCGTGAGGCCGTGTCGCTGACCTCGGGCCCCTCGGCCACCGACACCGTCGCCCGGCTGCGCCGGCACCTGGCCGACAATCTCGACACGCCGAAGGCACTCGACGCGATCGACAACTGGGCAGAACAGGCCATCGCCTACGGCGGCGCCGACACCGAAGCCCCCGCCCTGATCCGCGCCGCCGTCGACGCGCTCCTGGGCGTCAGTCTCTGACACGATCGCAGGTCAGCGCGGCGAGGCCCTTCCTGATGCCGCGCCGACCTGTGACACGCCGCCGGTAGAGTCGCCGGGAAGTGAAGCGCGGGGCGCTGTCGCGTCGTGTGCACGACCGGCGACAGGAGCGGCGATGCCCGACCCGCAGGATCAACCGGCCTCCGCCACCACCGTCCTGCACGTGGGTGGGCAACTGCGCGCCAGCTCCCACGGGAGACTGACCAACGGGCTGCGCCACCGGCCCGGCGTCATCGCTGTCGACCCCAATCCGGTCGCCCAAACCGCCACTGTCACCTACGACCCCACCCGAACATCCGTCGCCGACCTGCGCACCTGGGTCCGCGACTGTGGCTATCACTGCGCGGGGCGCTCGGTCCCGACCCACGTCTGCGACCCGGCGAGCGAGCCGACCACGCATACACGGCCCGCCCCGCACGGTGCCGAATCCGCCACCGCACCCGAGCAGTCCGCCGATTCCGTGGTCGGCCATGCGCCGCCTGCGATGCCCTCGCACGGCGAGTCCCCGAGTCATCGCGTGCCGAGTCGGGATCAGCCCCAAGCCGCGCACGGTGGTGGGCACGAGCACGGCGGGCACGCGTCGATGTCGATGGACGACATGGCTCGCGACATGCGCAACCGATTCCTCGTCGCGCTGGTCTTCGCCACCCTGGTGATGCTCTGGTCGCCGATGGCCACCCACATGCTCGGCCTGCACCTGCCCGTCCCGTTCGGGATGCGCGCCGACATCTGGATGCTCGTCCTGAGCGTGCCGGTGATCTTCTACTCCTCGACGATCTTCTTCACCGGGGCGTGGGCGGCGTTGAAGGCCCACACCCTCGACATGATGGTGCTGGTCTCGGTGGGTATCGGGACGGGATGGCTGTACTCGCTGTATGTGACGTGCACCGGCGGCGGTGAGGTGTTCTACGAGGCCGCCACGATGCTGGCGACATTCGTGCTGCTGGGCCACTGGTTCGAAATGCGGGCGCGCAGCGGCGCCGGCGACGCGGTGACGAGTCTGCTGGATCTGTCGCCGCCGAAAGCCGTTGTGCTGCGCGACGGTCAGGAAGTGCGGGTGCCGACCGCCGACGTGCGGGTGGGTGAGGTGCTGCTGGTGCGGCCCGGCGCGAAGATCGCCGTCGACGGCACCGTGCTGGACGGGTCGAGCGAGGTCGACGAGTCGATGGTGACCGGTGAGAGCATGCCGGTGCCCAAGCGGCCGGGTTCGGCGGTGATCGGCGCGACCATCAACACCACCGGCAGCCTGCGGGTGCAGGCCACCAAGGTCGGGTCCGACACCGCTCTGGCTCAGATCGTCGAATTGGTGCAGCAGGCACAGAATTCGAAGGCCCCGGGTCAGCGGCTGGCCGATCGGGCCGCGTTCTGGCTCACCCTGGTCGCGCTGCTGGGCAGCCTGACCACCCTGGCGGTGTGGTTGCTCGTCGGTGCTTCGCTGAGCACAGCACTGTTGTTCGCGATCACCGTGGTGGTGGTGACCTGTCCGGACGCGCTCGGGCTGGCGACACCCACGGCGATCATGGTCGGCACCGGTCTCGGCGCCGAACGTGGTGTGCTGTTCAAGAACGCGACAGCGCTGGAGGACGCGGCGCGCATCGACGTGGTGGTGCTGGACAAGACCGGCACCCTCACCACGGGCGCACCCGAAGTCACCGACGTGATCACCGCGCCCGGCGTGGACACCGACCGGGTGCTGGCACTGGCCGCGGCGGTGGAACTCGAATCCGAGCATCCCCTCGCCGAGGCCATCGTCGACTACGCGAAAGCCCATGGTGTGGACACCCTTTCGGCCACCGAGTTCCAGAATGTGGCCGGCCGCGGCGCGACGGCCACGGTCGACGGGCAGCACGTGATCGTGGGCAACCGCGGACTGCTCGACGCCGACCACATCGAGCTGGGCGAGTTGGCGAAACACCGTGACGAACTGGCGGCCTCGGGCCACACCGCAGTCCTGGTCGCCGTCGACGGTCACGCGCACGCGGTGATCGCGCTGGCCGACGCCGCACGCCCGACCTCCGCCGACGCCGTGCGGGCACTGCACGACCTCGGTGTCGGCGTGGTCATGCTCACCGGTGACAACGCAGGCACCGCCGAACGCATCGCCCGCGACCTCGGCATCGACACCGTCATCGCCGATGTCCTACCGAAGGACAAGGCCGACCGGATCGCCGATCTGCAACGCACCGGTAAGAAGGTCGCGATGGTCGGCGACGGGGTGAACGACGCGCCCGCCCTGGCCCGCGCCGACCTCGGTATCGCCATCGGCGCAGGCACCGACGTGGCCATCCAAACCGCCGACGTGGTGCTCATGCGCTCGGACCCGTACGCGGTGTCGACGGCCCTGCGTATCGGTCGCGGCACGGTCCACAAGGAACGCCAGAACCTGGGTTGGGCAGTCGGTTACAACGGCATCGCCCTGCCCATCGCGGCCGGTGTCTTCGCCCCGTGGGGGCTGACCATGCGCCCGGAGATCGCCGCGATGGCGATGTCGGGGTCGAGCCTGATCGTCGCTCTCAACGCGTTGCACCTCAAACGGCTGTCGCTGCCCTCCGCGCCCCAGCACCAGTGAGGGCCGCCCACAGCCCAACGTGGGCCCGCGACCTCGCGGACGGGCACCACCGCGCCGGTTGCCCGCAGTGTGCTGCGCTTATACTGTGGGCCACAGCGCAGCTGACCTGCCGTCGATCGGAGAGCGTCACATGGGGTGCTATCAGCGCATCGTCGTGGGAACCAACGGCTCGGAGGCCGCGCAGACAGCGGTAGCGGTGGCGGGGGAGTTCGCGATGCGCCTCGGTGTCGCGGTCACCGCGGTGAGTGTGTGGAAGGACGCGGGGCGCAAGTCGGCCACCGACGCCGAATGGGCCGAAGCCAACACTCGGGCAGCCGCCGAAGCCCTGCTCGAAGCCGGCGTGACCGAGGTCGCCCGCGCCGAACTCGACGGCACGGCAGGCGCGTTGCTGCTCGAGATCGCCGAACGTGAACCCGCCACGTTGCTCGTGATCGGCGGCGGCAGCCTGGGCAGTTCCAAGGCGCGACTGCTCGGCTCGACCGCCAATCACGTCTCCCACCACAGTCAGACCGACGTCGTGTTCACCAACAAGGTCCCCAAACGCTGGACCACCATCGGGCTCACCACCGACGGATCGGCGAGTTCGCTGACCGCGGTCCGTCGTGGCTACGAGCTCGCCCTGGCGCTGGGTGCGCGCCCGTTCCTGGTGGCTTCGGCCAAGACCGATGACGATGGTGCCGACATCCTGATCGACGTCGAAGGTCAGATCGCGGTCGAGGACCCGGAACTGTTCGGACGCGACATCCTCACCGGGGTCCCCCCGGCGGAGGCAATCTGCAACTCGGCCTGGAAATACGACCTGGTCGTGATCGGCAACCGTGGAATGAGCGGTCCCGCACGTCTTCTGGGCTCGGTGGCCAACAAGGTAACCCACGACATCGACACCAACTTGCTGCTGGTCAACACCACGCACTGAGTCATCGGCCCTCGCGTGCAGGAGGTGTCGGCCACCCACTGCTGACACCACGCGTGGTGATCGCCGTTCGAACGGGAGCGCCGAGTCCGGTCTGATCAGGTGTTTGCTCCGGTTTAGCGGGTAACCGCGGAACTTGCCCGGACCGGGGAGTTCGGTCGCCTATGATGACCGTACGCGCGATGTTCGCCACACAACGGAGTGGACGCCGGATGAATGCTGGGATCGAGGCGGCGGGTTTCTTCGGCCTGCTGGACTGGGAGAAGACGACCGGTCTGAGCAAGTTCTGGGTCGACATGATCACCATCCCGATTTTCAGTGCCATGGCCGGTCTGATCACCAACTGGACCGGGGTGATCATGCTGTTCGCGCCGGTGCGGTTCACCGGCTTCTACGTGCCGGGCCTGAAAACGATCTTCCCGCTGTTGCCGCGCAAGGTGCAGATCCTGCCGACCTTCGCCCCCGGTGGCATCCTCGGCTTCCAAGGCTTCATTCCGGCCCGCTCGGAGAAGATGGCGAGCCTGATGGTCGACAACGCGGTCGCCAAGATCGGCACCGCCAAGGACTTCTTCGACCAGATGGATCCGCGCAAGATCTCCGCGCAGGTCGCGCTGGTGGCGATGCCGAACGTGCGCTCGATGGTCGACTCGATCATGGTCGCCGAGCATCCTCGCCTGTGGGCCGACATGCCGCCGCGCGCACGCGAAGCCGTCTACACCCGGGTCGAGGCCGAGCTGCCCGCGATCACCGATCGCGCGTTCGACTTCATCGGCGAGAACATCGACCAGCTCCTCGATGTGAAGCTGATGGTCGTGGGCTACCTGCGGCGCAGGCCCGAACTGCTCAAGGACGTGATCTACGGGCTCGGCGCACCGGAATTGCGGTTCATGATCCGCAGTGGGGTGCTGGGATTCCCGTTCGGGGTGATCGTGGCGCTGTGGTTGTCGTTGCTGCACTACAGCACCCCCCACGGTGACACCCCCGCGGTGATCTCACTGCCCGGCTGGCTCTACGAGATCCTGCATTTCCTGCCCGCGTGGGCGTGGGTGCTCGCCGGTGGCGCGACGGTGGGTGTGCTGGTCAACATCATCGCGATCAAGGTGGTGTTCGAGCCCGCCGTGCCGCAGCCGCGCTACCGATATCCGTGGGGGGTCGCGAAATTCGCGAAACGGCAGTACCAGGCGGCGGCGGATCTGGGGCATGCGATCGGGTATCAGATCGTCACCCTCGATGTCGTCACCGAACAATTGCTCGACGGGCCCAGTGGTGACAAGACGCGCGCGGTCATCGCGCACTTCCTCGAGGCCGAGATCGACCGGATCCTGGGCCCACTGCGGTCGGTGACCCGGCTCGCGATCGGACCCCGCCATTTCGACGCCATCCAGGCCACCGCGGGCGCGAGCCTGGCGACCGAGATGAAGCCGTGGTTGGTCGAGGACGTGGAGTTCTCTCAGACCACCGCGGCCAGCGTCGACCGGCTCGCCACCGAGAAACTGCGTGAACTGCCGCCCGAGGAGTTCGTCGAAATGCTCTACACCGCCATCGAACAGGACGCGTGGCTGCTGTATCTGCACGGTGGCGTGCTCGGTGCCTTCATCGGGGCGCTGCACCTGCTGATCTTCGGAGTGTGAGCAATGGAGCCCAACCCTGATCGCGAACCCAGGATCCCGACCGATCTGCTCGGTTTGGCGCGGATCGCGGGATTGTCGTTGCGCCACATCGTCGGCACGGTGGCCAAGGGCGCTGTGCACACCGCCACCGATCTCGTCGACGACCTCCGTTCCGGCGAACCGATCTCGCAGATCGTCGACGAACGCGTGGAGCTGTTTCGGCGGGCGGCGTTGAGCGCGCTCGGTCTGACCAGCACCGCCACCGGCGTCTACGGCCCGGTCGAAACCAAGGTCGACGCCGAGGATCTCAAGGCGATGGGCGACGCGATGATCACCGAGGGCTGGGACTCCGCGCAGCAACCGCGTGAGCTGCACCCCTCGTTCGTGCCGATCCTGCACGACCTGACACCCGACGAAGCCCGGATCCTGCGCTTCCTGGCTGTCGCCGGGCCGCAACCCGCGATCGACATCCGCACCAAGGCACCGTTCGGGATCGGCTCGCAACGGCTGGCCGACGGCATCAACATGATCGCCGCCATGGCCGGGTGCGCGCTGCCCGACCGCGACCACCACTACCTGGGCAACCTCAGCCGCCTCGGACTGGTCCGCTTCTCCACCGAACCGGTCGCCGACTTTCGCCGCTACGCGTTCCTGGAAGCGCAACCACCGGCGCAGGCGGCCTACAAGTCGGTGAAGATGCGGGCCATTAGCTCCTACCGCAGCATCTACCTGACGGTGTTCGGAAAGCAGTTCTGCGACTCGTGTTTCGTGCTGGGCGACTATACCGGGGGCGGTTGGGCAGGCGATGACCGTGGCGACATCTACCTGGGCAAGGGCCCCCGGCTGCCCTGATCGGTTCAGTCCCGGTTGCGCAGCGCGTCGAGGACTTCGGCGAACATCACGGATTTGATCGCTGTCATCGTCGTCTGGTCTTTGCCGCCCAGCGGTGCCACCAAAGCCAGTGCGGTATCGAGGACTTCGCTTTCCGCGGCGGTGGCGTCGACCAGGTCCAGTGCCAGCGCGTCGGGGCCGCCGAAGCGACGGGCCGTGGTCATGCTGGCCACGGCGGTCTTGGGGGTCGTCTTGGCCTGGATGAGCGCGGCCATGCCGTTGGTGAACGGGATGCGGATGTCGGCCTCGGGGAAACAGAAGTAACCACGGTCGGCGCGCATCACCCGATAGTCGTGCGCCATCGCCACCATCGCACCCGCACCGAAGGCGTGTCCGCCGATCGCGGCGACCGTCGGCATGGGCAGGGTGAGGACCCGGGCGAACAGGGTGTGCACCGCCGCGACGTATTCGGCGGCCCGGTCACCGTTGGCCGAGAGCCAGTCCAGGTCGAGACCGTTGGAGTAGATCTTGCCGGTCGCGGTGGTCACCAGCGCGGACGCGCCCTCGGCGACGACCGCGTCGAGGTGGGTGTTCATCTCGTCGAGGAAGTCGGGGGAGAAGCGGTTCTCGCCGTCACCGAGGTCGAGCACGGCGATCGAATCGTGGTGGCGCAGTGTGGGCATGGGGCTGTTTCCTTTTCAGTGGGGACCGAGGTCGAGGACGGCACGCACGGCAGCACGCAGCTGAGCGCGGGCCAGGGGGTCGGTGAGCCGGTCGCGGCGCAGCAGCAGTGCGGTGGGCAGGTCTACCAGGCAGGTGGTGACGGTGGCGACGCCGCGCCGGTCGGCGCGACCCCACAGGGCGCGCGCGAGCCGGTTGAGCGTGGCGACGAGCGCCTTCTCGGTGTCGGCGATCTCCTGTGCCAGGGCGGGCGCGATGTCGCCGGCGAGCAGTTCGGCGCGGTCGACGATCAGCAGCAGGCGCGCGGAGTCGGGATGGTTTTCGGCCAGTCGCGCCGGTGCCTCGGCGGCGTCGAGGACCGCGTCGATGCGGGTCTCGGTGTCGGGCGCGGTGACGGCGCGGTCGATATCGGCCGACTGGAGGGCGAGGAATCGGTGCGCGGCGCGTAACCATGTGCGCGCCAGGACAACCTGGCGGGACTGAAATGTGTGATAGAGCGCGCCATTGGATACTCCGGTAGCGGCGGCGACCGCGCGCACTGTGACAGCGGCGGGTCCGGCGCCTGCTGCCAGCTTTTCGGCGGCGTCCAGCACGGTCTCCGGGTCGTGGGTGCGCGGTCTCGGCATGAACAAAAGTTTACAGAGCGTGCGCTCTGCTATTCCATTCGGATGCGCTTTTGGGCCGTTGTGCACGTATTTCGTTCCGCCACTTGGTATTTCGTCGTCCCTACAGTCCACCCGGGCACAGCGTAGACAACGTTACGTACGCGCGAGGGCTCGATACGATGGGGTACTGTTCGGATTCTTCGGCCCTGCCCGCACGAACAGAACGGCATCGCGATGTCCCGAGTGGTCACCAAGGAGCAGTACTTCGACACCGCGGTGGCGGTGCTCGCAGAGTTCGGCTTCAAAGGTCTCAACATCGGGGTGCTGTGCCGTCGCCTCGGCGTCACCAGCGGCTCGTTCTATCACCACTTCGGCTCCTGGCAGGGCTTCGTCGACACTCTGCTCGAACACTGGGAGAACCGTCAGATGGTCGAGCTACGCGCGCTCGACGTCGGCCACGGTGACGCCGACGCCGACGTGCGGGCGATGTCGGTGCTCGCCAGCGGACTCGAACACGGCGCCGAAGCCGCGCTGCGCGCCTGGGCGGCCAACGACGAATCGGTACACGTCACCGTCAAGCGGGTCGACGAGTCGCGGCGGCGCACCGTGCACCGTGTCATCGACGGCGTCGTCGACGACACGGCCACCGCCACCGTCGTCACCGAATTCGGCATGGCGATGATCATCGGCTACCAACAGCTCGCTGCCGCGGGCGAATCCACCGAACTCGACCACCTGCTCGCCGAATACGCGCGACTGATCTACTCCCACCGCGGCTGACGACCACGTCGGTGCGACGACTGCGTCAGGGTCTCGTGCCGCGCTGATTCGCGACCCCTGGCCGGACGGACACTTCCGTGAGCTAGCCGAGCAATTGGTCCACGTAGCACCATCGCCAGGCTTCCCCGGGCTCCACACTGCGCATCACCGGATGCGCCGAGTCCCGGAAATGGGCGCTCGCGTGGTCGCCGATCGAGGACTCGCAGCAGCCGATGTTCCCGCAGGCGGTGCACATTCGCAGATGCACCCAGCGCAGACCCTCGTCCAGACACGTCTGACACACCAGCTCACCAGCGGGCGGCTCCGCCAGTGCCGGCGCCTCCTCCAGATGGGCGCACCCCACCGCACCGGCGGCGGTGGACAGCGGTTCGGCGCGGCGCTCGTCGTCGCTCTCGTCGAAACGGTCGATCATCGATTCCTCGAGGTCGAGCCGGGCCAGCACATGTTGGAGGACTTCGTAATCCACCGCCCCCGCGTCGCGAACCGTCAGCACCGCATCGCGTTCGGCGGCCAGCATCGCCAGTCGTAACCGCCGGTACTCCGCGGTCGGTGTCACCAGTTCGGCCTCCGGGCGGCCCAACCGCTCCCAGGCGGCGTTGGAGCGCCAGATCAGTCGCTGTCGTAGCGATTCGATCACCGGTTCGGGGGTGTCCGGTCCGATCCTGCGGTCGAGTTCGGCCAGACCGGCGGTCGAAGCCTGTTGCAGCAGATCGGCTTTGGCGAGTGCGTCTTCCTCGCGACTGGGTCCGCGCAACCGCAGCAACCGTACCAGCCACGGCAGCGAACTGCCCTGCACCAGGAGCGTGCCGCCGACCACCACCAGGGCGAGCAGTTCCAGCACCGGCAACTGCGGTGTCGAGTCGGGCAGCAACAACACCGCCGCCAAGGTCACCACCCCGCGCATGCCCGCCCACGACACCACCGCCGCATGACTCAACGGTTCGGTCGCGCGCCCGAACAACCTGGCCACCAGCACGGGCGTGAACACCCACACCGGGCGCGCCAGCATCACCGCGGCCAGCACACCCACCGCCGCGACGACGAGCGTGGCGTGATCCAACCCGCTGTGCCAGGCGGCCTCGACGATCCAGCGCACCTGCAACCCGATGATCAAGAACACCGCGCTCTCCAGAATGAACTGGATGGTGCGCCAATTGGTGGTCTCGGCGACCCGCGAGGCCGCGCCCTGCCACCGTTGCGCGCCGTGGCCCAGGATCATCCCGCACGTGACGACCGCGATCACGCCCGAGGCGTGGAAGTGCTCGGCGGGCAGATACGCCACGAACGGGGCCAGCAGCGACACCGAGGTATCGAGCACCGGATCGGTGATCCGCCGGCGCAACATCACCAATGCCGCCGCCACCACGGCCCCGATGACACCGCCGCCGACGGCCGCGAGCAGGAAATCGCCGCCGATCTGCCATGCGGTCACCGCACCGGCCATCGCCGCGATCGCCGAACGCAACGCCACCAGCGCGGTGGCGTCGTTGAACAGCGACTCGTCCTCGAGCACCGTCACGATGCTGCGCGGCATCCCTGTGCGTCGGGCCACCGCGGTCGCTGCCACCGCGTCCGGGGGAGCGACCACCGCACCCAACGCGACCGCCGCCGCGAACGGCACCGGCAGCAACCACCACACCACCAGCGCCACGGCGAACGTGCTGAACAGCACCAACCCCACCGACAGTGACGCGATGGTGCGCAGGTTGTCCTTGAAATCGACCAGCGAGGTGCGCAGCGCGGCGGTGTAGAGCAGCGGCGGCAGCAACCCCAGCAGCACCACCTCCGGCTCGAGGTGTACCTGCGGCACCATCGGCAGATACGACGCGGCCACCCCGGCCAACGTCAGCACCAGAGGTTCCGACACCCCGAATCGCCGCGCCAGCGCCGCCAGCGCGGTCGCCGAGCCGATGAGGACAACCAGACCGATCGCGACATCCACTCGCGCATTCTCCCACCCACGGACCCATCAGTCCGTCGACGCCACCCACGACAGCCGCGTCGGCACCGACCATCACGAAAACGGTTCCGGCCGACATCGGTCGGTCGCGCCGGCCCCTAGCCCGTGTCCGCGTCCATCGCGAGGTGGTCGACCGAGCCCCACACACGCAACGCCAGTCGTGGGCCCTCACGCCGCCACTGTGACACCGACGCGTTGGGCACCGGCTCGAGCGAATCCGGTACCGGCGCACCGAGTCCGTCGAGGATGTAGCGCAACGACACCACCACCGCGTCGTGCGTCACCACCAGCACCTGTTCGCCCGCGGCCACCACGTCGAGCTCGTCGAGGAAACTGCGCACCCGCAATGCCACATCGGCCAGCGACTCCCCGCCCGGCGGGCGATAGACCCAGTTGCCGACCAGTTCACGACGCAGCCCCTCCTCGGGCGCGCGTCGCCGGATCGCCCGGTACGGATGTAGTTCGAACACCCCCATCTCCCGATCACGCAACCGTTCGTCGACCAGGGTGCGGATCGGGTGCAGGTGCCGGTTGCGGGAGGCGGCGGCCTCGGCCATCACCGCCCAGGTGACTCTGGTGCGCAGGTAGGGCGAGCAGACCACCAGTGTGGGTCGCTGCGTGCCCGCCAGCCCGGCCAGCCAGTCGCCCAGACAGCGTGCCTGCCACTGCCCGTGGGTGGTCAGTTCCACCGCGGAATCGGTGCCCCGCATCGGCCGCTGCTCGGTCGCCGGGTCGGAGAACCACACATTGGCCTCACTCTGTGCGTGGCGCACCGCCCACAATCCCCCCAGCGCGCGTGGCACCACCAATCCTTCGGGCACCTGCACCCACCCCCTCCGCTGCTCGAACTCCATCGATACCCCTCGTGCTCGTCCCGTCGTGCCCGGACGCGCCAGGGAATAGCGGCCTCGTTGCCGGCGTTACATTCCCCGAATTCGAACGCCTGTCCAGAACTGTCCGGCGGACCACCGCCGCACCCCTCGATGCGCCGCAGGAGGCCCGCTTGTCCACCAGAGTAGAGATCTGGACCGACATCAATTGCCCGTTCTGCTACCTGGGCAAAGCCCGCTTCGAAGAAGCGCTGGCCGGCTTCGCGCACCGGGACGACGTCGAGGTGGTGCACCGGTCCTTCGAGCTCGATCCGACCTTGCCCGCCGGTTCCACGCGTCCGGTCATCCCGGCGATCGCCGAGAAATACGGCATCACCGTCGACCAGGCCGCCGCCAACGAACGCGGCATCGGCGCCCAGGCCGCGGCGATGGGTCTGCCCTACCGAACCGCGGGCCGCGACTCGGGCAACAGCTTCGACATGCACCGGCTCCTGCACTACGCCCTCGACCAGGACAAGCAGGAAGCCCTCCTCGACGCCCTCTACGCAGGCAATTTCGCCGAACCCGAGCCCGTCTTCGGCGATACCGAACGCCTGGTCGCCTTGGCTGTGCGCGCGGGTCTGGACGAGAACTCGGTGCGCGCGGTGCTGGCCGACCCCGATGCCTACGCCGACGCGGTCCGCCGCGACGAAGCCGAGGCCGCCGCGCTCGGTGCCACCGGTGTCCCGTTCTTCGTCTTCGACGGCAAGTACGCGGTCTCCGGCGCCCAACCTCCCGAAACGTTCACCCGAGCACTGAACACCGCCTGGAACGATCGACCTGCTCCCCAGCTCATCGCCGACGGCGACAGCTGCGGCCCCGACGGCTGCGCGGTCCCCACGACCGAGGTCGCGGCGGCCGACTGACCGCCTCGACCTCGCCTCGGCGAGTCAGGACAGGTCGATGACGACCTTGATATCGGACCCGCCCGGGTCGAACGCCTCGAGCGCCTTCTCCAGCGGCAGCCGCCGGGTGATGAGGCGTTCGAGCCACGACTCGTCCGCCTTGGCCAGCGCTTCGGCGCCCTGTTCGTAGTGGTGGCGGTTCGCGTTCACCGAACCGAACACCACCGCGTTGTCGAGCACGATGTTGCGGTTCAATCCGCCGACATCGACATCGGTGTCGACACCGGGGGTCGACACCCCGGTCAGGCAGACGATCACGCCGGGGTTGTCGATCTCCATCGCCTGCAACGCCACCGCGGGCGCACCGGTCGCCTCGATCACGATGTCGGGGCTGATCTCTTTCGCGGCGGCGGCCGCCGTCCCCGTGTGGAACGTGCCGCCCAGCGCCTGGACCAGCTCTTCTTTCGTCCCGCCGCTGGTCCGGTCGAGGACGTGCACGTCCAGGCCGCGTTGCTGCCCGAGCAGCGCCGCCAGCAGACCGATCGGCCCGGCGCCGGTGACCAGGACGGTGCGCGGATCGAACCAGGCGCGGTTGTTGATCTTCTCGATCTGATCCCAGGCCTTGGCGACCACGGTCGTCGGTTCCAGCAGTACCCCGACCTTCTCCAGTGCCGGATCGAGTCGCACCGCGAAGTCCTCGCGCACCACCCAGGACGTCGACCCGTACCCGTCGATCTCCTTGATCCCGCGCTCGACGTACATCCCGTTGCGGCACATGTCCCATTGGCCGCGCGCGCACGCCCCGCACGGCACCGGATCCGGCCTGCGCACGATCCCGACGACGAGGTCGCCAGGGGCGAATGCGCTACCCGCGGGCGCGGTCTTCACCCGCCCCAGAGATTCGTGCCCGAGCACCATCTGCGACTTGCCCGGTGGCAGCCAGCCGTAGTTGCCCTGCGCGATATCGCGGTCGGTGCCGCAGATACCCAGCGAGATCCCGTCGACGAGCAGTTCGCCGGGACCGACGACCGGGTCGGGCACATCCTCCACCCGCAACGATTGCTTCTGCATGGGAACCACTGTCAACGCACGCATTTCGGCATCCCTTCCGCCCGGACGGGCCAACGGTCGACGTCTGCACGAACCACATCCACGACACCCGGGGGAGCAACCCCATCGCGAACACGCCGCGAACACGGACTACCTGCGCCAACGGTACGCGAACAACCCACCGACCGGTCGATACGAGACCATTCGCGAACAATCGGCATCACCGATGGCCGAACGTCACACTCCGCCATCATCGCGGCATCGGGAACCCTGAGTCGCCGATCCTGTCCGCCGTCTCGGCTACGGTGGACAGCGCTCGCACCGATCGACCCGTGGCCAGCTGGAGGCGTCTTGCGCATCATCGTCCGGATCATGCTCGTGCTCGCCGCGCTCGTGTGCGCGCTGGCACCGGCCTCGGCCGCACCGTCGGTCGATGACGTTTCCGCGCGCAAGATCGACGAACTCCTCACCGTGCGCGCCGAATCGGGCGGTCTGGGCCGTGGCGAACTCCTCGAACGGCTCTCCGCGCGGCTGCTCGGCACCCCGTACGGTGCGAACATGCTGATCGGTTCGGCCACCGAGCCCGAACAGCTCGTCGCGGATCTGCGCCGCGTCGACTGCTTCACCTACCTCGACTACATCGATGCCGCCTCCCGCTCCAGCACCCGCGACGAGTTCCTCACCAACCTGATCAGCACTCGCTACATCGATGGTCGCGTCGAATTCGCCCAGCGCAAGCACTTCTTCACCGACTGGGCCACCCGCGAACGGCTCGCCGCCACCGACATCACCGCGAGCCTGAGCCCCGCCGCGGTGACCACCACCAAGCATCTCAACGCGAAAGCCGACGGCAGCACCTACCTGCCGGGCGTTGCCGTGGTCGACCGTGCCGTCACCCATATTCCCGCGGCCGCCGTCGACGGGGCAGTCCAGGCCGCCCTTCGCACCGGCGACTTCCTCGGCGCTTACACCCCCGACGCCGGGCTCGACGTGACCCACGTCGGCATCATCGTCGCGACCCCCACCGGCCCGGTCTTCCGCAACGCCTCCTCGCTCGCGGCGAACAACCAGGTCGTCGATACCCCCTTGACCGAGTATCTCCAGACCGTCCCGGGCGTCGTCGTCCTTCGCCCGCTCTGACCGCCAGAGGAATCGCCATGACCACGCTGCCCGACCGCCCGAACACCGCGCTGCTCGTCGTCGACGTGCAGAACGGCGTCGTCGACGAAGCACCCCGCCGCGACGAGGTCGTCGCGAACATCAACGCCCTTGTCGACCGTGCTCGCATCGCCGATGTACCGATCATCTGGATTCAGCACTCCTCCGAGGATTTGGTCGAACACAGCGATCCCTGGCACTACGTCCCCGAACTCACCCGCACCGACACCGAACCGCTGGTTCAGAAGAACTACGGGGACTCCTTCGAAGACACCGAGCTCGAGGGACTGCTCGCGGCGGTGGGCGCCGGCCACCTGGTGGTCACGGGCGCGGAATCCGACGCCTGCGTCCGTTCGACCATCCACAGCGCGTTCGTGCGCGGATACGATGTCACCCTGGTCGCCGATGCCCACACCACCGGCGACAAGACCCGGTGGGGCGCACCGAAACCCGAAGACGTCATCGCCCACACGAACCTGTACTGGCAATTCCAGCAAGCACCCGGTCGCACCGCGGCCGTGCGCCCGACCGACGAGCTTGACTTCAGGTCGACCTGAACAACCACGGTGGTCTCATGACCACTTTCGGATACGAACAGAGCCTCGGCTACGACCGGCGCGCCACCCGGCTCCTCACCGGCCTGTACCGGCGGATCGCCACCGACATCGACGCCAACACCACCGATTCGGCCACGGTCCTCGACCTCGGCACCGGCCCGGGAAAGCTGTTGTCCCACGTGGCGGCTCGTCGCCCCGACCTGCGCCTGCACGGCATCGATCTGTCCCCGCACATGATCGAGATCGCCCGGCGCACCCTCGCTGGGCAGCCGATCGACCTGGCCGTCGCCGACGTCGCCGAGCTGCCCCACCCGCACGCGAGCATCGACTTCGCCGTGTCGAGCCTGAGCATGCACGAATGGCCGGACCTGCCCGCCGCCGTCACCGAACTGCGTCGAGTGCTCCGCCCCGGCGGCGGCGCCGCGATCTTCGACTTCCGCTTCACCCGAACCCGCGAGATCCGGCGCGCACTCAGCACCGTATTCGGGTCGGTCGACACCGAAACAGTCCGTCTGCCTTGGCATCCCGTCGCCGTGATCACCTGCTACCGCGTCACCGCATAGGCTCGGCGGATGGCCGGGGAACACACCACGATCGGTGCGGTGGCAGCCCAGTTCGGGCTCGCGACCCACGTGCTGCGCCACTGGGAAGACCGCGGACTGCTCGCTCCAGCCCGTGACTCGGCCGGACGCCGCCACTACCGCGGCACCGACATCGACACGATCGCGATGATCGTGCTGGGCAAGAAGGCAGGCTTGTCCCTCGACGATCTCGCCATCCTGTTCATCCGTTCCCCCGATCGGCGCACCCGCCGAGAAGTACTCGAAGCCCATCGCGACCGCCTCGCCGACCAGATCGCCCGCACACGCGCCGCCCTCGACGCCGTCACCCACGTCCTGGACTGCGACGCCGAGGACTTCCGCACCTGCCCTCACTTCCGCGCCGAACTCGCCGGGGTCCTCGACACCCACACCGACCCGCCGGTGTCGGCAACACCGTCCGACGTGGGACGATCGGCCATGTGACCGGCCCACCCGCGAAACCACAGCACTTGCGCGACCTCGCGCTGCTGCGTCGTGTGCGCGACCGCATCGACCGTGAATACGCCCAGCCGCTCGACGTCGAAGCGCTCGCCCGCGGCGTCCACATGTCGGCCGGGCACCTCAGCCGGCAATTCCGCCTCGCCTACGGGGAATCGCCGTACTCCTACCTGATGACCCGCCGCATCGAACGGGCCATGGCACTGCTGCGCCGCGGCGACCTGAGCGTCACCGAGGTGTGTTTCGCGGTCGGCTCGTCCTCGCTGGGAACCTTCAGTACCCGCTTCACCGAACTCGTCGGAGTGCCGCCCAGTACCTACAAACAGCGTCAGGACGAACAGACCGCGGGCATGCCGTCGTGCGTGGTCAAGAAGGTGACCAGACCGATCAGGAATCGAGAAGCTTCCGCTCCGGCCGACAATTAGCGTGGTCGGCATGAACCTCACCATCCACTCGAGCTACCTGCCACAGGACGACCCCGACGCCGCGCTCGCCTTCTACCGCGACACACTCGGCTTCGAGGTGCGCAACGATGTGGGCTACAACGGGCTGCGCTGGATCACCGTGGGCCCCACCGGCCAGCCCGACACCTCCATCGTGCTGCACCCACCGGCCGCCGACCCCGGCCTCACCGACGACGAACGCCGCGTCATCAGCGAAATGATGGCCAAAGGCACCTACGCCGGCGTCAACCTCGCCACCGACGACCTCGACGGCCTGTTCGAGAAGCTGCAGGCCGGAGACATCGAGATCGTCCAGGAACCCACCGATCAGGCTTACGGCGTGCGCGACTGCGCCTTCCGCGATCCCGCCGGAAATATGGTCCGCATCCAGCAGACCAAGTAAGCCATCGCGCCGGTAGATTCGATGTCCGGCGATGTCGACTGATCAAGGGAGACCCATGAGCACGGCCAAGAAGACCGGCACCACCATAGAGCCGGCCGACAGCCACGATGTGATCCGCGTGCACGGCGCGCGGGTCAACAATCTGCGCGATGTGAGCATCGAGATCCCCAAGCGCAGGCTGACGGTCTTCACGGGCGTGTCCGGATCCGGTAAGAGCTCCCTGGTCTTCGGCACCATCGCCGCCGAATCACAGCGCCTGATCAACGAGACCTACAGCGCGTTCGTGCAGGGCTTCATGCCCAGCCAGGCCCGCCCCGACGTCGACGTCCTGGAGGGTCTGACCACCGCCATCCTGGTCG
The DNA here is from genome assembly GCF_042884695.1 of Nocardia sp. NPDC058114. Taxonomy (NCBI): domain Bacteria; kingdom Bacillati; phylum Actinomycetota; class Actinomycetes; order Mycobacteriales; family Nocardiaceae; genus Nocardia; species Nocardia sp. NPDC058114. Next base: position 357,953 of record NZ_JBHVTK010000002.1, read on the forward strand.
ACCAGTCCCGGCTGGGCGCCGACCCGCGTTCCACAGTCGGCACCGTCACCGACGCCAACGCGATGCTGCGGATCCTGTTCAGCCGCCTCGGCGACCCGCACATCGGGTCGTCGCAGGCGTTCTCGTTCAATGTCGCCTCGATCAGCGGCGCCGGTGCCGTCGAGGTCGAGAAGAACGGTGTCACCGTCAAGGAACGCCGCAGCTTCGCCATCACCGGCGGCATGTGTCCCACCTGTGAGGGCAAAGGCCAGATCAACGACATCGACCTCACCGAGCTCTACGACGAGAACCTCTCCCTCGACGAGGGCCCGTTCAAGATCCCCGGCTACAGCATGGACGGCTGGATGGGCCGCATCTTCAAGGGTTCGGGCTTCTTCGACCCGGCGAAGCCGATCAAGAAGTACACCAAGAAACAGCTCGCTGACCTGCTGTACAAGGAACCGACCAAGATCAAGGTCGAGGGCATCAACCTCACCTACGAAGGACTCATCCCCAAACTGCGCAAGTCGATGCTGTCCAAGGACATCGATTCGCTGCAACCGCATGTGCGCGCCTTCGTCGAACGTGCCGTCACCTTCGGCACCTGCCCCGACTGTGCGGGCACCCGGCTGTCCGCCGCGGCCCGCTCGTCCAAGATCGACGGCATCAGCATCGCCGACGCCTGCGCCATGCAGATCACCGATCTCGCCGAATGGGTCAAGCAGGTCGACGACCCGTCGGTGGCGCCGCTGCTGGAGTCGCTGCGCCAGACCCTGGACTCGTTCGTCGAGATCGGCCTGGGCTACCTGTCGCTGTCGCGTCCTTCGGGCACCCTGTCGGGCGGTGAAGCCCAGCGCGTCAAGATGATTCGCCACCTCGGCTCCTCGCTCACCGACGTCACCTATGTCTTCGACGAGCCCACCGCGGGCCTGCACCCTCACGACATCCAGCGGATGAACGACCTGCTGCTGCGCCTGCGCGACAAGGGAAACACGGTGCTCGTCGTCGAGCACAAGCCCGAAACGATCGTCATCGCCGACCACATCGTCGACCTCGGCCCCGCCGCCGGTTCCAAGGGTGGCACCATCTGCTTCGAGGGCACCGTCGACGGGCTGCGCGCCAGCGACACCGTCACCGGCCGCCACTTCGACGACCGCGCCGCGGTCAAGGACTCGGTGCGAAAGTCGACCGGCGCCTTGCAGATTCGTGGCGCCACCGCCAACAACCTCGACAAAGTCGACGTCGACATCCCTCTCGGCATTCTGGTGGCGATCACCGGCGTCGCGGGCTCGGGCAAGAGCTCGCTCGTGCACGGCTCGATCCCGATCGACGAAGGCGTCATCTCCGTCGACCAAGCCCCGATCAAGGGCTCACGCCGCAGCAACCCCGCCACCTACACCGGTCTGCTCGACCACATTCGCAAAGCGTTCGCCAAGGCCACCGGCGCCAAACCCGCCATGTTCAGCGCCAATTCCGAGGGCGCCTGCCCGAACTGCAACGGTGCGGGCGTGGTCTACACCGACCTGGCGATGATGGCCGGCGTGTCGACGATGTGTGAGGTGTGTGAGGGCAAGCGCTTCATGGCCGAAGTCCTCGAATACACCTTCGCGGGTAAGAACATCAGCGAAGTGCTCTCGATGCCCGTCGACGAAGCCCGCGCGTTCTTCGGCGACGGCGAGGCACGCACCCCCGCCGCCCACAAGATCCTCACCCACCTCACCGAAGTGGGCCTGGGCTACCTCACCATCGGCCAGCCACTGACCACCCTGTCCGGCGGCGAACGCCAGCGCCTCAAGCTCGCCACCCACATGTCCGACAAAGGCGGGGTCTACATCCTTGACGAACCGACCACCGGCCTGCACCTGGCCGACGTCGAACAACTCCTCGGCCTGCTCGACCGCCTCGTCGAATCCGGCAAGTCCGTCATCGTCGTCGAACACCACCAGGCAGTGATGGCCCACGCCGACTGGATCATCGACCTCGGCCCCGGCGCGGGCCACGACGGCGGCCACATCGTCTTCGAAGGCACCCCCGCCGATCTCGTCGAAGCCCGCTCCACCCTCACCGGCGAACACCTGGCCGCCTACGTCGGCGCCTGACTTCGTGCGGCCGGGCTCAGACTGAGCCCGGCCGCACCTATTCTGGACCGATGCTCGAGATCTCCACCGATCCCGCCGCCGTCGATCTCGACTGGCTCCACCACCGCCTGTCGACCGATGCCTACTGGGCCCTCGGCCGCAGCCGCGAGCGCGTCCGCCGCGTCGTCGAGAATTCTTTGCCCTACAGCGTGTTCCACGACGGTTCCCAGATCGCCTTCGCCCGCCTGGTCACCGACCGCACCACTTTCGCCTGGCTTTCCGACGTCTATGTAGACCGTCGGCAGCGTGGAAAAGGCGTCGGCAAACTCCTCCTTGACCGGATCATGGCCGACGCCGACGACTGGGGGCTACGCCGTATGGCCCTGGCTACCGGCGATGCCCACGACATGTACCGCCCCTACGGCTTCACTGCTCACCCCGAACCGGACCAGTGGATGGAAAAGACCTGGCCGGCCGATCCCGCTTGAATCACGACCGGCCCTCGTTTTCGCCGTGCACGGAAACCGCAACCGTGTTAGTTTCAGTTTCGAAGGTCAACGGCACCGGGAGGATGCATGAGCGTCAGCAGCAGAAGCGCGGTCGCCATTCACGCATTGACGAAATTGGCGCAAGGCGGGGAGAGTTCGTTGACGTCTGTGGAGATCGCGGAGAGCTTGGCGAGCAATCCGGTGCTGGTTCGACGCATCCTCGGCAACCTGCGTGACGCCGACCTGGTGCGGTCCACGGAGGGTCGCGGCGGGGGCTGGACGCTCGCCCGCCCTGCTCGCGAGATCACTCTCTTCGACGCCTATCGCGCCGTCGAAGGTTCGCCGGTGCTGTCTCGACATGCCCACCCGCCCAGCGCCGAGTGCGAGGTCGGTCGTCATATGCAGGCGATTGTCGACGAGCAGTTCCGCAACGCCGAGCAGGCCATGGAGGAGCAGTTGGGTCGGACGACCATCGCACACCTGCTCCAGAAGGTATTCGACATCGAGCGAGCGGCGCGTATGCGCTGATCGCAGGACGGCGGGAGACCGCCGTTCTTTTTTTACCCGAACTGTAACCATAATGGTTGCGGTAAAGCTGGGAGAGGGAACCCATGACATCCACGAGACTCGAAACCGACCACGCTGGTTCAGGCCTGGCGTTACTGGCGGTGCTCATGCCCGCGATGCTGGCGACGGTCATCGCCAGCGACATGGTCAATCTGCTGCTGCCGGCGATAGGCACCGAGTTCGACGCCTCGGAAGCCGAATTGGCATGGGTCGTCACCGGATTCCTGCTGATGTTCTCCGTCGGCATTCCCTTCTACGGACGCCTGTCGGACCGAGTGAGCCTGCGGACCCTGTTCGTGGTCTGCCTGACAACCTATGCCGCGGGCAGCCTGGTCAGCGCGCTCGCCCCGAGTCTGCTCGCACTGGTGGCGGGGCGCATCGTGATGGGCATCGGCGCGGCCGGGATCCCGGTGCTCACGATCCTGGGCGTGACCCGGTTGCTGCCGGCGGAAAAACGCGGGATGGGAATCGGGGTGATCTCCGCCGCGGCAGGAATCGGCACCGCGGCCGGACCTGCCCTCGGTGGCGGCATCGGACAGCTGCTCGGCTGGCACGCACCGTTCTGGCTGATGGTCGCCATCGCGCTCGTACTGCTGCCGTTGATCTGGCGAGTCCTGCCCGCCGACTCACCGACCACCGCCGAGCGGTTCGACCTCACCGGCGGCATCCTGCTCGGTGCAGCCGCCGGACTGCTGCTGTTCGGAATCACCCAGGCTCAGGTCGCCGGATTCACGGCGCCCTCGGCGTGGGGATGCCTCGTCGTCGGCATGGCCACACTCGTGGTGTTCGTCGGTCGCAATCGGCGCATCGACCGGCCGTTCGTCCCACCCGCACTGTTCGACAACCAGGTCTTCCGGATCGCTGTGATCGTCGTGTCGCTGGCAATGAGCATCAACCTCGGCGCCTTGGTGTTCGTGCCGATCGTGCTCGTCGACGTCGACGGCCTCGATCCGGGCACCGGCGCGCTGGTCATGATCCCGGCCGGCCTCGCCGTCGCGATGCTCTCACCGCTGAGTGGACGCCTGGCCGATCGCATCGGTGCCCGCACCCCTACGCTGACCGGTCTGGCTGTGATGGGACTGTCCGCGGTATTCCTGTCCACTGTGGCCGGAGGCGGTTCGCTGGTCCTCACCGCGATCGGGATCACCGCACTGTGCGCCGGCTTCATCTTCGTGATGACGCCGATCATCAGCGCCGCGGCAGGCGCTCTGGCTCCCGCACAGGCCGGCATCGGGCTCGGGATCCTCCAGGGCGCCCAATTCCTCGGCGCCAGCGCGGGTCCGGCGCTCTTCGGCGCCTTGGTCAGCGCACGACGACAAGCCGGTACCGACGCCCTCAACCCCCTGAACGACACGCGGTCCGGGGCGGCATTCTCGGATGCCTTCCTCGCGATGGCCTTCGTCGCCGTCACCGCACTGATCATCGCCCTGTGGATGCGCCCCACTCCCGCATCGAACGAACTGCCATGAAGACCCTGCTTGGAAGTCCTTACTGGCAAGCCGCTGGACCCCACCTCGAGGCCCTGGCCGAATCGAGAGACGGCCGATCGCGACATCACCACAGAATCTCGGTCAGACGGTCGGTCGCTCCGATCAACCAACCGGGATCGCCGTGCCTACGCCCCCAGAGTGCGGCCTTGATCGCCCGGACCTGCGCCCATCGACGGGCACGATCACGGTCGATACCCGCTGCTTCGCAAAACAAGTCCAATCCGCGACGAATACCGGCGGCCGGATCGGGGGCGAACAGCAGCGGCGCGAACCGGTAGCTGCGAAGGACGGTGATCGTGTCGTAGGCGGGGTCGCCGACATACCCCTTCGGATCGATCGCGAGCCAGGGCTCCCGTTCTCCCACCAGCACATTCGCATCATGAAGGTCGCCGTGGACGAGGGTCTCGGGCTGACCCGGACCGAGGTCACGCAAGGTCTCGGCCGCGGCATCCAGAACGCGGCGGGGGAGTGGATCGCCCAGTTCGGCGGCCGTCGTGCGGAGCTCGTCCGTCCAGTCGGCGACCAGGTCGCTCAGACGCGGCAGCCCGGCAGGGGCGTCGATCGCCAAGCGGTGGGACAGTTGCCCGAGTATGCCGACTGCCTCGTCGAAGTCGGTGATGTGGGCCAGAGTTCCGTGTCCTGTGCGCTCGAGCAGCATCGCGAACCGTTCGTCATCGCGGTCGAACAATTGCACCGCACCCCGTCCGTTCCAGGTGGCGAACGCGTCCGGCTCGAACACGTTGCCCGGGTGCGGAAAGGAGATCTTGACAACCGCGGGCGGCAGATCCGGACACAGCACCGGAATGACGATCCCGACGTGGCCGTGCATGACCGGCCCGTCAGGAGTGCACGACCACCGTTGCAGTAATTCATCCGCCAGCCGGGGCAGTGTCGCGATCCATACCCGCCCGGGTTCACCTTCCCGACTGATCGTTTCGCGGGTGAAGACCTCTGGAATCTCGATCATGAGACGACCCTAGGCGTCTATCCCGAGCCGCGGACACCGCCGATGTGACGTATCTCGCCGCCCTCGAGTCTGGTCTCCGCGATGACGACCGGCATAGCCTGAGACACCGCGCAGGAGCGAAATCGACTGCACTAGAAGGATATTCGGTGCAAACCGGACATTCTCGGTTCGGTAGTCGGCCAGCTGGTTTCGACACGCGCACACTGCCGTCCCGGGACGTCTACATCCGGGCCGACGGCAGAATCATGGCAAGGAGCTACACCGGTGCCGGTTCGTCACAATGACCTCAGCCCCGTCATCACCCGCCGCGGCGCACTCGCCGCACTGGCACTGCTCGCTGCTGCCGGCTGCGGCGGTTCGGTCGCGGCCACCACGGGCAAGCCGCACTGGGACTACGACGCCGAGGGCCCCGAGCACTGGGCCGACCTCGACCGCGGCTACTCGGCCTGCCGAGTCGGCCACGCCCAATCGCCGATCGACCTGGACAGCCCCACCGAACTACACCCGTCCGATCACATCGAGATCGACTACCGCCCCATCCCGTCGGTGAACCTGCTGAACAACGGGCACACCGTGCAGGTGAGCGCCCCAGCGGACTCCGGCAACCGCATCGTCGTCGACGCAACGCCGTTCACCCTGACCCAATTCCACTTCCATCTCCCCAGCGAGCACACCGTCGACGGTGCCGAGACCGCCATGGAACTGCATTTCGTCCACACCGCCCGATCGGGCCGGTTGGCCGTTCTCGCCGTCCTCCTGAACGCGCACACCGACCCCACCCCGCTGAGTCGGATCCTCACCGCCGCCCCGAACCGCTCAGGGCTCACCCGCGCTGTCGCCACTGTCGACCCGCGCGAATTCCTCCCGGCCGACCTCGCCCAGTTCCGCTACCAGGGCTCCCTGACCACGCCCCCGTGCACCGAAGGTGTCGAGTGGATCGTGCTGCGCCACCCCGCGCCGGTCGCAGCCCCTGATGTCGACAATTACCGCGCCCTGTTCCCGCACAGCAACCGACCCACTCAACCGCGCAACGGCCGCCCGGTAGTCCTCGCCGGACCCAACTGAGCCCGCTCGGCACAGGCACCTAATCCTGTGGACGGAGGGTGAGAATCTGTTCGGCAACCCCGACCGGGCCGCGAATGTCGTGCAGGACGGTACTGGTGAGTCCTTGCCCGGTGTGGCCGAAGGTGACGGTCGTGTCGAGACCGGTCCATTCGCCTTCGGGTTGCCGATAGAGATGGACCGTCAGGTCCAGGTTGGGAAACATCCACTTGGTGGGCTCCTGTCGCACCGCGATGCCGTTCGCGGTGTCGACGAGCGCGAGGTAGGAAGCCAGGGGATCGGCTGGTTCCGCGGACACCAAGTCCATCGGTGAGTGCACCCACGCGGTGGTCCGCCCGGGTTGGGGAATGCCGACCGGGCGGGTATCGAGCGAAGCGATGTAGCCGCCGGGCCACACCGAGGTCAGCGGCCAGGACGCCAATGATTCGGGGGTGGGAAGCCGCTCGGGCTCCCCACCCGCGACGCCCGCACTGTCCTGCGCGCTCAGAAACCACGCGCGGGCCGAGACGACGCTGCGCCCGGCGATGGTGACGGTCGCCTCGACCAGTTCGATGGTGCGACCCGGGCGGATGGTCCGAACGTCGATGTCGAACTCCCCGAACGCGATCCTGCCCAGGATGTCGAAACTGATCCGGCTCATGGCCAACGCTGGGCGCTGTTCGTGGGCGCGTGTTCGCTGGATCTCGTGCACGATCAGCCCGCCGAGGGGGCTGAAGTGCTGCTCGGCGGTGTCCCACGCTCCACCCGCGTGGGCAGTCGGCGCGAAGCGGTGAGCACCGACCCGGTGGAAGTAGGACGTGGGTGCGATCGTATCTCTCACATTTATCAACCTACGGGTCGAATTTTCATCCTGCAAGTCGTCTGATCGTCCTGATGGTCGACTGTTGGTGGCAGATAGAATCATGCGATGACCGCGACCACGGACGAGAGCGTCGCGCCCGCAGGGCGTGCGGAGAGACGACGCGATCGACGCAAGGCGGAGATGATCGACGCCGCATTGCAGATCCTGTCCAGCGTCGGCTATCAGGGAATGCGATTCGAGGACGTCGCCGAACGCTCCGACATCGCGAAAGCGACTCTCTACTACTACTTTCCGAGCAAAGATGCCTTGGTCTCGGCAGCATTGGAAAAGCTGACCGCTGACGTGCTGACCCATCTCGGCGAGGCACTGGAGACCGCGGCCGAGCTCTCCTCGGCCGAACAACTGCGCTCGCTCATCGCCGAGCAGTTGCGCGTTCTGACGGTGCTCTACCCGGAAGTCGGCAAACTCTTCTCCTTTCCCGCGCCGTGGCCCGACGAGCACGGTGAATCCATCAAGACCATGCGTCGACGCCACGACCGGATCTTCCGTGCGGTCATCGATCGCGGTGTCGCGTCAGGCGAGTTCGATTGTTCGGACCCCTCCGTGGCGCTGCACTGCCTGCACGGGATCCTGAATCATGCTTCGATCTGGCTCCGGCCCACCGCGGACCCTGAGGGGCGAACGCGTGAGGCCGTTGTCGACGAATCCATGCGGCTGTTCCTGCGCGCCTGAAGCCTTGTCGGCCATCGCCTTCCAGACGTCAGGATGCGGTTCGCGGCATCGTCAGTCGGCAGCGCGGGGGAGCAGGCCCAGGGTGAGGTGGCGGACCAGGTCGTCGAGTAGCTGCTCGGAGTCGTAGTCGGCGGTGTAGCCGGAGCCTACGAAGGTGGCCAAGCCCTGGAGGGCGGCCAGGGCGGTGACGCCGAGCCGTTTCGGGTCACCTGCCACGATCTCGCCGGCGGCCTGACCATCGGCGATGAGGGTGATCGGCACCGCGAACGCCCGGTCGGCGGCCTGCTGGATATCGGCGGAGGTGGAGTTGTTTCGGCGCGCGAACATCAGCGGCAAGAGCTCGAGGTTGTCGACGGCGAATCGCAGGTAGGCGTAGGCGACGGTTTGCAGACGTGCCGTGATGGGCCCTTCGATCACGGCTTGTTCGAAGCAGGCGCCGAGGCGTTCGAGCCCGGTGACGGCCAGTGCGTCGAGCAGTGCCTGCTTGTCGCGGAAATGACGACTCGGGGCCGCATGGCTGACGCCGGTGTCGCGGGCCAGTTGACGCAGCGACAGCCCGTCCACGCCGGCCTCGCGCAGTGTCGCCTCCGCGCGCGTCAGCAGCGCGGCGCGGAGGTCTCCGTGGTGGTACGGGGTGTGCAGGGACATGGTACGAGCAGGATATCTGACGGCCACCCAATGTTTGCGTTGACTACTTTGTTGTCGCTGACTACATTGACGATTGCCATGACTGACAACACCGCGCCCACCCGCACACAGCGCAGCATGCCGATCCGCGAATGGCTGGCCCCGATCACCCTGGTCACCATCCTGGCGGCGCTCCTGGGCACCATGTACCTCGGCTACACCGCCGACCCCGAAAAGCACCTGCACGACTTCCCGATCGCCCTGGTCAACCAGGACGTCGGCGACACCGTCGGTGGCAAACCCGCCAACATCGGCGCACAGATCACCTCCGCGCTGAGCGAGAACATCCCCGCCGACAAGATCGACCTGCGCCCACTCGGCATCAACGAAGCCCAGCAACAGCTGCAGAACGGCGAGGTCTACGGCGCCATCGTCATCCCCGGCGACTTCACCAAACGCGTCGCCATCCTCGGCGCCGCCTCGATCGTCCCGGGCCAGGTCGAGCAGCCCATCATCTCCGTGCTCACCAACCCGCGGGCGGGCACCCTCGCCGCACAGATCATGAACACCGTCGCCGACCAGGCCATGACGCAGGTCAACAGCACCGTCGGCACCCAACTCGCCGAACAGGTCCGCACCGCAGCCGGGGCCACACCACTCAGCGGCGCCGCACAGCTACAGCTCGCCGAGCCGATCGACGTCGTCGTCACCGCCTACCACCCGCTCCCCGAAGGCACCGGCCAGGGCTTGGCGGCCTTCTTCTACACCCTGGTCCTGCTGATCGTCGGATTCAGCGGCGCGATGATGATCAATTCACTCGTCGACGCCTCACTCGGCTATGTCCCCGCCGAATACGGCCCATGGCACAAGGCCACCACCCCGGCCCCGATCAGCCGCTGGCGCACGCTGCTCATCAAATGGGGGATCGCCGCGATCAGCGCCCCGCTGGCCTCCGGTGTGTTCCTCGGCGTCGGCACCCTGCTGAACATGGCGATCGAGCGCCCACTGATGCTCTTCCTATATGGCACACTGGCCATCGCCGCCATCGCGGTCACTGCCCTGTCGGTGATGGCCGCCTTCGGCACGGCAGGCCTGATGATCAACCTCATCGTGTTCGTGGTGCTCGGAATCCCGTCATCGTCGGGCACCATCCCGCTCGAGGCGACACCGCGCTGGATCGCCGACATGGCGACGTTCGAACCCATGCACCAGATCTACCTGGCCGTACGCGCCATCCTGTTCTTCGATGGACACCTCGAAGCAGGCATGGCGCAGGGTCTCTGGATGACCTGTGCGGGACTGGCGATCGGCCTGATCGTCGGCGCGGTCGCCACCAACACCTACGACCTGCGCGGAATGCTGCGACTCGGCATCGAGCACGCGCCCGCGCAGTAACTGATCAATCCATGTGGAAGGGCCCTGTGATGCATGAGTTCGAAGCCCCGGCTTCCTACACGATTCCCGAGCACGCGAACAATTCCGACAGTGTGTTCCTGCACGCCGAGCACTCGCCCCACACGGTGTTGTTCAACGTCTCCAACGGCAGCGGCGGACTCACCGATGTCACCGCGGCCGAGTTCGCCCGAACGGTCACCGACGTGGCGAAGGGTCTCATCTCCTCGGGCATCGAACCCGGTGACCGGGTAGCGATCATGGCCCCCACCCGCTACGAGTGGGTCGTGCTCGACCACGCGATCTGGGCCACCGGCGGCTGCACCGTCGCCATCTACGACAGCTCCGCCGCCGAGCAGGCCAAGTGGATCCTGCAGGACTCCGCGACGAAACTGCTCATCGTCGACAGCGACCAACACCGCCGGATCATCGAGGAGATCGACGACCGCGCCCTGCCCGACCTGCGAGAAATCCTGCAGATCGACAAAGGTGCCGTCGCGGAATTGACCACGCGCGGCGCCGACCTCGACGACGCGGCCGTACACACCCGCCGAGCCGAGGTCGGCGCGAGCTCCCCGGCCACCCTGATCTACACCTCGGGCACCACCGGACGCCCCAAAGGCGTGATCCTCACCCACGGAAACCTCTACGCCGAGTCGAAATCCGACCGAATCGCGCTGGGGGAGTTCGTCACCGAGGGCAACAAGACACTGATGTTCCTGCCGCTCGCCCACGTCTTCGCGCGCGCGGTGACGCTGGCCGCGCTCGACGCCAAGGTGGTCGTCGCGTTCAGCTCCGACTGGTCCACACTCGTCGACCAGTTCGGCAGCTTCCGGCCGCATTTCATCCTGGCGGTGCCGCGAGTGTTCGAAAAGGTCTTCAACGGCGCCAAGCAGAAGGCACACGCCGGCGGCAAGGGAAAGATCTTCGACCTGGCCACCGAGACCGCCATCGCCTGGAGCGAATCCCAGGACACCGGCGGCCCCGGAATCGTCCTCGGACTGCGCCACGCCCTGTTCGACAAACTCGTCTACCGCAAGCTGCGCCTGGCGCTCGGCGGACGATGCGAGGCGGCGGTATCCGGTGGTGGACCGCTCGGCGCGCGGCTCGGTCACTTCTTCCGCGGCGTCGGGATCCCCGTGTACGAGGGCTACGGACTCACCGAGACCACCGCGGCGATCACCGTGAACACCCCGGCCGATACCCGGGTCGGCACCGTCGGACGCCCGACCGAAGGCCACGCCGTCAAGATCGCCGACGACGGCGAACTGCTGCTACGCGGCCCGGTCGTGTTCCACGAATACTGGGGAAACCCACAGGCCACCGACGACGCCTTCGCCGACGGCTGGTTCCAGACCGGCGATCTCGGCAGCATCGACCGCGACGGCTATCTCACCATCACCGGCCGTAAGAAGGAAATCATCGTCACCGCGGGCGGAAAGAACGTCTCCCCGGGCCTGATGGAAGACTCGCTGCGCGCCCACCCGCTGATCAGCCAGGCGATGGTGGTCGGTGACGGCCGTCCGTTCGTCGGTGCCCTGATCACCCTCGATCCCGAAGCGCTCCCTGCCTGGAAGCAAAGCCACAACCTGTCCGCCGACACCACGAACGAGGCTCTGATCGACAACCCGGATCTCGTCGCGGAGATCGATGCGGCCCTCGCCGACACCAACAAGAAGGTGTCCCATGCCGAGGCGATCAAGAAGGTCCGCATCCTGCCCGTCGACTGGACCGGGGCCACCGGCGAACTGACACCGAAGATGTCGCTCAAGCGAGCAGAGGTCATGAAGAAGTACGCCACCGAGGTGGACAAGATCTACGAACCCGCCGCCAGTAGTCACTGACACCCATTCCGGCACTTCCGGCTGTTACGTCTAACTAAATACTGCGCACAGTACCGAACCAACCCCGTCGAGTTCGTACTCTCACCTGGACCGCGCCCGGCGCGCGGCACCGGAACAGGGGTTGAACACAGCAGATGGCTATATCTGACGTCGAGGCGTACACGCATCTCTCGCCGACCGACATCGAAGAGTTCGGGCAACGCCTGGACGCGTTGCGCAGACAGATCGAATCCAGCCTGGGTGAACGCGACGCGAAATACATCAAGACCGTCATCCGCGTTCAGCGAGCATGCGAGATAGCCGCCCGGCTCGTGCTGATCGACTCGGGTCGGAAAAGCAGTTGGTGGTGGGGGACAGGCCTGCTCACCTTGTCGAAGGTGCTCGAGAACATGGAGATCGGGCACAACGTCATGCACGGCCAGTGGGACTGGATGAACGACCCGGAAATCCACTCCACCACCTGGGAATGGGACCATTCCATGCCCGCCGCCCATTGGAAGGAAGCGCACAACTACCGCCACCACGTCTTCACCAATGTGCTCGGGCTGGACCCCGACGAAGGGTACGGGCTGCTCCGCATCACCCGTGACCGGCGCTGGCGTCCGTATCACCTGGGCAACTTCGTCTACCTCGTCCCGGTGTCACTGCTGTACGAGCTGGGTATGTGCGTGTACCACCTGGAGATCCCGCGCGTGCTGGCGGGCAAGAAGGACAAGAAGAAGTTCCGGCAGGCGCGCGACGAAATCGCCCAGAAGGCAGGTAAGCAGCTGCTCAAGGACTATGTGATCTTCCCGGCGGTAACCGGTCGGAACTGGAAATCGACGATCCGCGCGAACGTCACCGCCAACCTCACCAAGAATGTGTGGGAGCAGATCATCACCTTCTGCGGACATTTCCCCGACGGCGCGGAGAAATTCACCAAGCGCGATATCGAGGGTGAGACCCGCGGCGAATGGTATCTGCGCCAATACCTGGGCAGCGCGAATATCGACGTCGGTCCCCTGATGCGCATCCTTTCCGGCACGCTCAGTCACCAAATCGAACATCACCTGTTCCCGGACCTGCCGAGCAACCGGCTGCCCGAAATCCAGCGTGAAGTGCGCAAGCTCGCGGCCGAATATCGCCTGCCGTACACCACCGGCAGCCTGGTCCGTCAGTACGCGCTGACCCTGCGCACCATCGCCAAACTGTCGTTGCCCGACAAGTACCTCACCGCCGATGCCGACAACGCACCGGAAACCAGCTCCGAAAAGGCCACCGAATCGCGCCGACTCACCCCCGTTCTGGTCTGATTCTCCTTGGCGCACCGCATTACGGCGAAAGGCGATGCGGTGCGCCATCCAGGCACCTTCCATAGTTTCGTCACTGTGACGAAATAGGGGCGGGGAAGTGGGAGGGGGAGTGCCGGGCTTCGGGCAGCCGACTCGGTTTGCCGAGGATGCGGGCCCAGAGTCGCCGATGAGCACATTCAGGGCGAACGGTCATGAATCAGCCGAACCGAGAATTGTCCGGATTCGTCAGCTTTCCTTCGGTGTCCCAAAATATGGCTGATCGAGCTCGCAAGTACCGAAGCGTCGGCGCACGCGCGGCAATGCAGAGAAGCGACAGTGAGCGCCTGTCAGCATGTGATGCAACTAGGCGTGCACCGCAAAACAACTGCAAAAACCCCTTCCGACAGGCCGCCTGCAAACGCCGATAATGCACATTATGTCAAGTACTCACTACCCTGGCGGCCAGCACAGCTGCGAGACCTTCCCGCAGGTCCTTGACGAAGTACTCGGGAACCTCCAGCGACGGGAAATGTCCCCCGCTGTCGGGCGATCCCCATCGGACGATCTGCCGGTACCGCTCTTGCGCCCAGACCCGCGGGCACTTGTCGACGTCACGTGGATACATGGTGATTGCCGATGGAACGTCGACACGAAGTTCGGGGTCGAGCGAGTTGTGGCTTTCGTAGTAGATACGAGCGGCCGATGCGCCGGTCCGCGTGAGCCAGTACAGCGTGACGTTGTCGAGAACCCGGTCAATGGAAATCGTCTCGAACGGGCTGTCTTCGGTGTCTGTCCACTCGGCGAACTTGTCGAGGATCCAGGCCAGGAGTCCGACCGGTGAGTCGACGAGCGAGTAGCCGATGGTCTGCGGTCGGGTCGCCTGCTGCTTCGCGTATGCCGCGCGGTGCCGCCAGAAATCGCGAGTCTCCTCGGTCCAGGTGCGCTCGGTGACTGTCAGCCCGTCCGTCGCCAACCCGGGCGGTGCCTCGGCGAACGTCGAGTGGATGCCGAGAATATGCGCCGGGAATCTGCCACCGAGAACCGTGGTGATATTGCCTCCCCAGTCGCCGCCGTGAGCCAGGAACCTGTTGTAGCCGAGCCTTGTCATCAGCTCCACCCAGGCGGCCGCGATCTTCTCGGTCCCCCAGCCTGTGGTGGCCGGTTTGTCGCTGTAACCGAACCCGGGCAGCGAGGGAACGACAACGTGGAACGCCGGCGCGTCCGCGTCCTGCGGATCCGCCAACTCGTCTACTACATCGGTGAACTCGGCGATGCTGCCCGGCCAGCCGTGCGTCATGATCAGCGCGGTGGCATCGGCGCGCGTGGATCGGCGGTGCAGGAAGTGGATTTCCAGACCGTCGATGGTTGTGCGGAACTGGCCGATCCGGTTGAGGCGCTCTTCGAACGACCGCCAGTTGTATTCGGTGCGCCAGTAGTGCACGACCTCGATGAGGTCGGCGAGCGGGACCCCCTGCTCCCATCGGCGCGGGTCGGGCGCGGCGCGATAGACAGTCTCGGGCTCCGGTAGTCGTGCCGCGGCCAGTCGTGCGCGCAGATCGTCGAGGTCGGTGTCGGGTGCGTGGGCTTCGAATGCTTGGACGTCGCTGATCGGATTGGGCACGAGACCTCCTGCGATTGGTGAACCGTCTTAGACGGTTCTAACATGACGATATGTCAGCGCGCAACCAGCTAAGGTGGTTCCATGCATGCTGAGTTCCCTGACTTCCGCCTCGGCACTGTGCTGGCGACCAGCTTCACGGCGACGCTGACGGAGCGCTCCGGCGACGCGGTGGAGCGCATCCCCACGCCGCAGCGGCTCGTCGACTGGCTGACGGTGAGCGGCCTGGCCGTGAATTCCTGCACCACCGCCCAGCTCGCACTCGCACGGGAATTGAGGGAGGCGATTCACCTCGCCGCGACCGCGACCGCGATGCACGACACTCCCCCGGCCTCCGCAATCCGAGTCATCAACGACCGCAGCATTCAGGGCGGCGCGTCAGCGGTCCTGACGCCCGAGGGCGATCGGCACTGGCGACTCAACTCGGATTCCCGCGTCGACGACGCGCTGGGTGTCATCGCCGCCGACGCGATCAGCATCCTCGCCGGCGAGCGCGACGGAAAATTGGCCTTGTGCGCATCGCCGACCTGTCGAGCCGCCTTCTTCGACACCAGCCAGAGCCGCACCCGCAAATGGTGCGACATGAACACGTGCGGGAATCGTCAGAAGAAGGCGCGCTTCAATGATCGGAAAGCAGGATTACCCGTAGCGAGCAGGTAATCAGCAGCCGGTCTCCCGGTGGGTGGACACTCCCCCGTCCGGCGTGCGCGAGAACTCCTTAGCGTGCGCAGCACAGCGGATGGGAGTTGTCATGAGCACACACACTTCGGTAGCGCCTGTCGATGCGGGCGATGTCGGGCAGGTCGACTACGAAACCGATGTTCTGATCGTGGGATACGGGTGTGCGGGTGCGGCAGCTGCGCTCGAGTCGTTTGCCGCGGGCGCTGATGTCATCGTGCTGGAGAAGCTGGGTGGTGGCGGTGGGTCCTCCGCGCTGTCCGGTGGCGAGATGTATCTGGGCGGCGGCACCGAGATCCAGCGGGCCTGCGGGTTCGACGACACCGCGCAGGATATGGAAGCGTTCCTGCTGGCCGCGCTGGGACCGGACGCGGACCGGGAGAAGGTCGGCCTCTACAGTCGTGAGAGCGCACGGCACTTCCAGTGGCTCGTCGACCACGGCGTCCCGTTCAAACCCTCGTTGTGGGACTCCCCCACGTGGGTGCCGCCCACTGATGACGGTCTCATGTGGATGGGCGAAAAGGCTTGGCCCTTTGCTGATCTCGCGAAGCCGTCGCCGCGTGGGCACCGGGTCACCTCCGACGGTTTCGGTGGCAAGGTGCTGATGCAGAAGCTGTTCGAGGCAGTCGCCGCGACCGCGGTGGCAGTGCACACCGACACCAACGCGATCCGGCTCGTCACCGAAGCCGGACGTGTGGTCGGTGTCGTGGCGAAGCAGTACGGCCGGTACTACACCTACCGTGCTCGACGTGGCGTCGTCTTGACCACGGGCGGGTTCGCCGACAATGCCGCGATGGTGGCTCAGCACGCACCGCAACTGGTCGGGCTCGGTGTCAACAGTGACGGCGGTGACGACGGGCGCGGCATCGTGATGGCACAGGCTGTGGGCGCCGCGGTGCGGCACATGTCCGCCGCACAGGTGGGGATCTCGCTGATTCCGGGGATGATGGTGCGCGGCATGATCGTCGACGACATCGGCAGGCGCTTCATCAACGAGGATGTCTATCCCGGGCTGGTCGGCCAGGCCGCCTTGTTCAAGCACGGCCTGAAGGTGTGGGTGATCCTGGACGAGCAGGCCTACGAGGAAGTGCCGGAGAACGAACGGTGGGGCGTACAACCGCATTTCGTGGCCGAGACTCTCGACGACCTCGAACAGCAGATCGGCATGCCGCCCGGCGCGCTGGCGACGACGGTCGCCGAATACAACCGGCACGCGGCTGACGGGCAGGACCCTTACTTCCACAAGGCGGCGCACTGGCTGCGGCCGCTGCGGGCACCGTTCGCCGCAATCGACGTCCAGCGCGGCATCGCCCCGCCCGAGTACGGCGAAGCGGGCCGTGGCGGAGCTGAGGTGTTCACCATCGGTGGACTGCACACCACGGTCGACGGCCGAGTCCTCGACTTGGACGGCGCACCGATCCCGGGTCTGTTCGCCGCGGGCAGGGCAACGTCGGGCCTGCATTCGTGGGGCTACATCAGCGGCACGTCGCTCGGCGACGGCACCTTCTTCGGTCGCCGCGCCGGTGTCGCCGCGGCCGCGCCGCCCGCTGCGTCCTGAACCGAGTCGGCGGCTACCGAAACAGGGAGTCTCACCATGGCGATCGTCGAGCCGGGCAGTACCTGGGCGCCGCTCGGGCAGCGCTTGGCCACCACCACGAACGAGCGGCACCGCACGGTGCTCGGAATTGCACGCCGCAGCAACGTGCTCGAATCCGAGCTGGATCGGCTGGTTGTCGATGATCATTGTGTGGTGAACGAGGGTTTCCTGACACTGATCTACGCGGAGTCGGAGTGACAGGCGCGCGCCGGGCGGACATCGCGACCATGCTGCTCGACCGGCTCGGTGACCAGCGGCTCGGCCTGCGCACCCGCGACGCCGAGTGGAGCTGGGATGCGGTGGTCCGGGAGTCGGCTGCCCGTGCGGAGCTTGCCCGCACGCTGCGCCGCGACGGCCCGTTCCATATCGGGGTGCTGTTGGACAATGTGCCCGACTTCGTCTTCTGGCTGGGCGCGGCGGCTTTGGCGGGTGCGACGGTGGCGGGTCTCAATCCGACCCGGGGCGACGCCCAATTGGCTGCCGATATCGGGTATGTCGACTGTCAGTTGATCGTCACCGATGCCGCGGGGATGGCGCGGCTGCGGCAGCTGGATCTCGATCTGGCCGGGGATCGGTTCCTGCTGGTCGATGATCCAGGCTATGGCGCCCGGATCGATGCCTGCCGGGTGCCGCCTGCGGCGGTGGGTGGGCCGGACTCGCTGCTGCTGTTGCTGTTCACGTCCGGCACCACCGGTGCGTCGAAGGCGGTGCGGTGCACTCAGCGCCGTCTGTCGGTGGTTGCCTACGCGGCGACGGCGAAGTTCGGGCATGTGCGCGAGGACGTGGACTACTGCTGTATGCCGCTGTTTCACGGCAATGCGATCATGGCGTTGTGGGCGCCTGCGTTGTCGGTCGGTGCGACGGTCTGCCTGACGCCGAAATTCTCTGCGTCGCAGTTCCTTCCGGATGTTCGGTACTTCGGGGCGACCTTTTTCACCTATGTCGGCAAGGCGCTGGGGTATCTGCTGGCCACGCCCGAAACCGCAACGGATTCCGACAATTCGCTGGTGCGCGGATTCGGTACCGAGGCGTCGGTGGCCGATCAGGACGAGTTCCGGCGCCGTTTCGGCGCGCAGCTGTTCGAGGGGTACGGCTCCAGCGAGGGCCCGAGCCTGGCCGCCCTGGATCCGGCCGCGCCGCCCGCTGCGCTCGGCAGGCCGGCGCATCCCGGTGTGGCGGTGGTGAATCCTGATTCGTTGCGGGAGTGCGCACGGGCCGAGCTCGACGAGTACGGCCGGGTACTCAACCCTGATGAGGCCATCGGGGAGATGATCGACAAGGCCGGTGCGCTCGCGTTCGAGGGCTACTACAAGAACGAGGTCGCCGACGCCGACCGTCTGCGCAACGGCTGGTATTGGACCGGGGATCTGGGCTATATCGACACCGGTGGATTCCTGTACTTCGCCGGCCGCAAGGGCGACTGGATCCGGGTGGACGGCGAGAACACCTCGGCGCTGATGATCGAGCAGGTTCTGCGCCGCCATCCCGCTGTCATCGCCGCCGCCGTGTTCGGGGTGCCCGATCCGCGTTCGGGCGATCAGGTGATGGCCGCCGTCGAGGTCGCCGATCCGGGTGGTTTCGATGTCGACGCGTTCACCGAGTTCCTCTGTGCGCAATCCGATCTCGGCGGCAAAGGTCTCCCCCGGCTGCTGCGCGTTTCGGCGAATCTTCCGGTGACGGGGTCGAACAAGGTGCTCAAACGCGAACTGCAAGAGCAGGCGTGGCGCACCGATGAACTGGTGTACCGATGGGTGGGGCGTGGCCGGCCGGTCTACGGGCGCATGACCGAGGCGGACCGGCGGTCGGTGGAGTCGGAGTTCGCCGCGCACGGCAGGCAGCGCATGCTGTGACCAGCTCGTGCCTGCGAGACCTCAGGTGAGTAGCCGGATCAGGCCGCCTGCCAGGTAGGTCACCTGGTCGTCGAAGAAGTGGACCAGGTCGTCGGCGCTGGGGATCGCGCCGCGGCGGTGGTTCCATTCCTCGGCTCGGCTCAGTGCCTGGAGGAAGACCATGAGCGCGGTGGCCCAGCGCTGTTCGAGCCGGATGGGGTCGGTGTCGGGAAAGGTGCGCCGGACCTGGTGCAGCAGGACCGCGCGGAGGTCTTGTTCGGCGGCGTCGAGCGCGGGGTGGTTCTGTGCCGACATCTGGGCGACGATAGCGATCCAGCGCATGCCGCGCGTGCGGTGGCGCGAGAGCAGTTCCCGGTACGGGTCGGTGACGGCGCCGACGAGTTCGTCGACGGTCGGCGCGTGCTCGCGGTCGGCGAGCGCGTCGACGTTGGCGCGGATGCGGTCGCGCACACCGGCTCCCAGGTCCAGCAGCACCGCGGCCAGCAGGTCGTCTTTCGTACCGAAGTGGTAGTTGACCGAGGCGGGGCCCAGCCCGGCGGCGGCGTTGACCGCGCGGACCGAGACCGCGTCGACCCCGTGTGTGGCGAAGAGTCGCTCGGCGGTCTTCACCAAACGCGTACGCGTCGCGTTTCCCTGGCGATTGGCGACCGGAGTGGTCGGATTCGTGTCGACTGTGCCGGTCATAGGGTCTGCCAGCGACAGTGCGCGCGGACGCTCAGGCCGGACTCGTCGAACCAGCCCTGGGCCAGAGCGTAGTCGAGCATGGCGGTGAATCGTTCCCGCCAGGTCAGGTCGGCGCCGAAGTGATCGCCGAGTTCGTCTTCGAGGCGCTGCGTGCTCAGCCACACGTGGGTGCCGTCGAATTCGCCCCAGCCGAGGAGTACATCGTGGAGGCGCACTGTTTCGGGTGTCGCGTGGACGAGTACCGACAGCGAGTCGAAGTCGGTGGACTGGGCCAGCGTGACCGGTGGCTTCCGCCGCGGATCGATGTCGAGAAACATGGTCGGACTCCTCGCGAATCGGCGCCGGTGACCGCCGGGAAAATTGGATCAACTGATCCAATCATCGACATCTGACACGGCCGGTGTCAACAGTCGGATCGGTTGCTTCTTCGGTGAATCGCAGCATTTCCCGCTGATCGGGAGAAGCACTTCTGGATCAGTTGATCCAGGTCGAAGCTGAGGACGACGCCGTGAGCCCGCTCACCGCACCGTTTCGACGAGGAGACGCACCATGTGGAGCCCCAGTTCGATCAGATTCGGCGCCTTTCTGACTCCCTATCACCCGCTCGACGCCGACCCAGCCCTGCAGCTGCGTCGCGACATCGACCTGATGGAGCACCTCGACCATCTCGGATTCGATGAGGCGTGGATGGGCGAGCACCATTCCACCGGCGCCGAGATCGTGCCCGCGCCGGACCTGTTCATCGCCGCGGCGGCCGAACGCACCCACCGCATCCGGTTCGGTACCGGGGTGGTGTCGCTGCCCTACCATCACCCGCTGGTCACCGTCGACCGCATCACCCAACTCGACCTGCAGACCCGCGGCCGAGTCATCTTCGGCACGGGGCCGGGCAAGATCCCCCTCGACGCGCACATGATGGGCATCAACCCGTCCGATCAGCGCCGTCGCCAGGGCGAAGCACTCGAGGCGATCCTGGGGCTGCTTCGTGGCGATGTCGTCGACATGCAGACCGACTGGTTCACCCTGCGCGATGCACGGGCCCAGCTGCCCACCTACGACCCGGCCGGTATCGAGGTGGCCACCGCGTCCACCATCTCCCCGAACGGATCGGTCCTGGCGGGAACGCACGGACTGTCATTGCTGTCACTGGCCGCGGGTTCGCCGACCGGTTTCGCGGCGCTGGACCGCAATTGGGGCGTCTACGAGAAGACCTGTGCCGAGCACGGTCATCTCGCCGATCGGGCGAACTGGCGGCTGGTCACCCCGATGTTCTTGGCCGAATCGCGCGCCGATGCCGAACGCGCGGTCTCGCGGGGCATCGGGTCCATGGCTGCTTACGTCAACCGCCAGACCGGGCAGCGCCCGGACTGGGCGCGGACCTCTCACGGGATCGTTGAGCAGTGGCGCAACGACACGCTCGGTGAGTTCGGGCAGGCCGTCATCGGCACACCGGACGAGGCCATCGCGCAGATCCAGCGGTTGATCGACAAGACCGGCGGATTCGGCACGTTGCTGATCCTGCACGTGGACATGGCCGATTGGGAGGACACCAAACGCAGCTACGACCTGTTCGCCTCCGAGGTCGTCCCGCACTTCAAGAATCGCAATGCCGGACGCCGGGCCAGCCTCCAGTTCGCCGAGGATCACCGCGAGTTGCTGATCGGGCAGTTGGTCACCGCGATCACCGAGGCCACCACCGACTACTACGGCGCCGACGCCGTGACGGGAGCGTGAGGATGCGCGCCGTGCGATTCCTCGACGGAGAATTCACCGTCGGCGAGGTACCCGAACTGCCCGAGACCGGTCCCGGCCAGGTTCGCATCGCGGTGGCTGCCTGCGGAATCTGCGGCAGTGACCTGTCGGTGTCCAAGGATGCGTGCCGCTTCGTCGAAGTCGCCGAGGCGGGCGGGTACCCGCTGGCCGCGTTCGACACCGAACGACCGGTGGTGCTCGGGCACGAGTACGCCGGGGTGATCACCGAGCTCGGTGCCGGGGTCACCGATTTCGCGGTGGGCGACCGGGTGGCGGGTATCGGCTTGGCCACCGATGCCGCGACCGGTATCCCGACGATCATCGGCTACTCCAACACCTACCACGGGGCGTTCGGTGAGGCGATCATCGTCGATGCGTGCTGGGTGCGCGCAGTCCCCGACGACCTGCGACTGGACCATGCGACCCTCGCCGAGCCCCTGCACGTGGGTGAGATGCACGTCCAGCAGTCGGGGCTCACCGCCGCGGACTCGGCGCTGGTGATCGGCTGTGGGACTATCGGTTTGGGCGCCGTCGTCGCGGCCAAGGCTCGTGGCGCGAGGATGGTGATCGCCTCCGAGCCCTCGCCTCGGCGCCGGGAACTGGCGACGCTCATGGGCGCCGACATCGTCGTCGATCCGACCGAGCAGAATCCCATCGAGGTGTGGAACGCCCTGGTCGCCGACGCCGGCTCCGTTGTCGGTGCGGCCGCGAACGGAATCCTGATCGCCTACGAATGCAGTGGGCGTGCCGGGATACTGAACGAGCTCACCCATCAGATGCCGTTCAATTCGCGGATCCAGGTGCTCGCCGCCGGATTCACGGCCGAAACCATCACCCCGGTCGTGCCCCAATTCCGGCGCATCGCCGTCAATTTCGGTCACGGGCCCTACCAGGACGCCTATGACATCACGCTGCGGCGGCTGGCGGCCGGGTCGATCGACGCGGAGGCGATCATCACCGCGCGCGTGGATCTCGGCGGTGTCGCGGACGCGTTCGCGACCCTGCGTAGCCCACAGGATCACGTGAAGATCATCGTCCGGCCCGGTCTTTCCGCGGACTGACCCCCACCGTACGCGGGCAGACCGGGTCTGCCCGCGTCAGTTCAGATGCCGAAACCGCCGGAGACCGACAGTTGCTGACCGGTGATGTACCCGGCCTGTTCGGAGGCCAGGAACACGCAGGCGGCGCCGATGTCGGCCGCCGTGCCCCATCGTTTCATCGGCACGAAGCGGCGGGCTTCGGCCTCCCAGGCCGCGTCGACCACGCCCGTGGCTTTCAGCTCGAGGAACATGCCTGCCTCGATGACGCCGACCAGCACCGAATTGGCGCGGATATTGTGCCTGCCTTCCTCTTTCGCGATGCCGCGGACCAGCGCCTCGTTGGCGGCCTTGGGTAGCACGGACAGACCGTCGAGCCGGGGCCACCACCGGTCACCGGCGGAGCCGAGGTGGATCACCGAGCCGCCGCCGTGCTCGCGCAGATGCGGCTGCACGGCGTGCACGGCGGTGAACATGCCGAGCGCTTCCACCTCGATCGACTGCCGGTAGCGGTCGGGTTCGGTGTCGGCGAGGGTGATCTGGTCGACGACCGGGCCGGCACCCCACACCAGCGTGCGGATCCGTCCGTGCTCGGCGACCACCTCCGCGATCACCCGGTCGACGGCGACCGGGTCGCGGACATCGACCTGATGGGCGCTGGCCCGCACGCCGAGCGCACGCAATTCGGCCACGGTGGTCTCGGCCACGGATTGTTTGCTGCGGTAGCAGATCGCCACGTCACCGCCCGCCCGTGCGAAGTCCGCGGCGACGGCGCGGCCGAGGCCGCCACTGCCACCGAAGACCAGTGTGACACCGTCGAGAAGAGTCAGTTGCATCATGGGGGAAAGCTAGCGGCGCCGCGTCTTTCGCCGCATGCGGGTCTCCCGCCCAGCGGGAGCCACGACTGCCGCCTCAACGGACGCCGAAGAGCGCACCGCCACCGAATGCCGCGCGATGCGAGACCGGTTGTCCGCCATCGATATCGGTGATCCCGTAGTCGACGGCGGCCTCGGCCGTGATCACCGTACTGCCGCTGCGTGCGCCGACCTCGGGATCGGTGGCCAGGGCCAGGACGACCCGGCCGACGAATTCCGGTGTCTCCGCGCCGGCGATCGGGAACCCCTCGATGTCCTCGACACCCAGTGCCAGGACCTGCTCGGTGCGCACGATGCCGGGCCACAGCGACAGCGTGCTCACGCCGGTGTCGCGCAGTTCTACGGCCATGTCGGCCGCCATCTTGTCCAGGCCGGCCTTCGACATTCCGTACAGCACCGAGTGCAGGTAGCCGCGGGTGCCGAAGGAGGAGATGTTGGCGATGACGCCGCTTCCGCGAGGCACCATGAGCCGTGCCGCTTCGACCGAGGCCACGTAGTGCGCCCGCAGGCCGACACCGATCAGGGTGTCCCAGTCGGCGACGGGCCGTCGCCAGAACGGATCACTGAATCCGGCGAAACCGTCGGGATTGGCCCAGACGTTGTTGACCAGCAGGTCGAGCCCGCCCTGCTCGGCGGTGATGCGAGTGAACACCGCGGCGATCTGCGCGTCGTCGCGGTGGTCGCAGCGCACGGCGATGCCGGCGCCACCCCGAGCGCTCACCTCAGCGGCCGCGACCTCCAGGGGGCCGCCGTCACCTTCGGTGCCGCGCCCGGTCAGATACACCGTCCAGCCTGCTGCGCCCAGTGCCAGCGCGATTCCCTTGCCCACGCCACGGCTGGCGCCGGTCACCAGAGCGATCTTCGACATGTCCGCTCCTACTGCGCGATCCGGGTGGCGTCATCGAGGGGGCGGGTGATCGCCCACAACTGGTGGAACGTGCATGTCGCGATCTTCCAGTGCCCGTCCTGCACCCGGTATTCGTCGGCGTACTCACCGGTGGCGACGGTTTCGGTGCGCTCGATCAGGTTGACCTGGCGAAAGCGCAGCGTCCACCGGCCGCTGGCCGTGCCGTCCTCGCGCACGGTGATGTCGGGGTGCACGCCGTGGTGCATGTCGAGGATCGCGTTCTTGCCGTCCACCTGCTGCAGCGCGATCGACGCGAAGACCGCGGCCATGCCGTCGGCGTCGGTCGTACCGAGCGTGCCGTAGTCCAGTACCGAGCCGACCGCGACGAAACAGTCACGGAACCCGACCGGGTCTTTGGCATCGCAGGCACGGAAATAGCGGTGCTTGAGCGCGGTGATCGACTCGATCGCCGCCAACCGTGCGAGGTGGCGGGCCGGGTCGTCGGACGGCGGTGTTGCAGACATCGAGCTCCTTGGTCGAATCGACAGATCAGACGTGAAGAAGCTCGAATGGCTGTGAGCGTCCGCTACGTCCCGCGGTCGCCACCGTAGGCCCGGAACGCGGTCACCGCCTGCCTGTCTTCCCGCTCATCGGGAACGCCCGCGGGCCTGTTGTACACGCTCAGGGGCGGTCGACGTCGGCGATGATGACCTCGGGCTTGAAGATGACCTTGTAGTGGTAGCGACTCACCTCGGCGGCCTCGAGCTGTTCGACGAAGTAGCTCACGTTGTCCGAGAGGCCGAGAAAGTGCTTCTTGTATTCGTCATCGCCGGTCTTGCACGTCACCTCGAGCTGGTTGTTCTCGTCCTTGATCGAGCACTTGCCCTCGATGGACAGCAGGTACTTGTCGGTGATCCCGTTGAAGAACACCACGCGCCGGTTGATCTTGAACTGGTCCGATTCCTTGGACAGGTTCTTCGAGACCACGTCGGCGTCGCTCGAGCACCCGGTCACTGCGATGGCACCTGCGAACAGCGCCGCGACAGCGGCGATCAGTTTCTTGTTCATTCCCCCACCTCATTCAATCCTTCTTCAGACCATCATGAGTGTCTGCGATCGAGATCGCCACTGTCAGTGCCATTCCCACCCGATTCGGGCGATGGCACCTCGTACGGCGTCGAGCTGGTCACCGACCCGATGGTTGCGCCCGCCCGGCTGTGCGTCCCGCACAAACCAGCTGGGCTCAGATTGTCCGAGTCAGAACGTGGGGGTACCAGCGGCAGATGCCCAGGGCGAAGCGTAGTTCGAAGGTGTCGGTCTCGACGGCGATGCCGTAGCGGCCGGTGACCTGTTGGATGCGGTACTGGACGGTGTTGCGGTGGACGTCGAGGACGCGGGCGGTGCGCGAGTAGCTGGCGCCTTCGGCGAGGAACACCTCGAGAGTGTTGCGCAAGAGTTCCACTTTGGCGCCGTCGCCTGCCAGCGATCCGAGGACGCGGTGGACGAGGCCGGTCAGCTCGTCGGGATCGTCGGACAGCAGCGCGAAGGGCGCGATCGTGTCGTAGTCGACCACAGTGGGCGCGGTCTCCCCGGCCGAGACGACGAGCGCCTTGGCCCGTGCCGCGCTGCGGGCCGAGCGCCGGAAGCCCGGCAGCCCCTCGCCGACCGGCCCGAGCGCTACCCGTATCGGCAAGCCGGAAGCCGCGAGCTGGGCGGTGAGTTCCTCGACCGCGCAGGGCTGTCCGGTCGGGAACCACAGGCACATGGCGCGGTCTCCCGACGCGGCGACCAATTCGGCGCCACCGGTACCCATCGCCGCGGCGAGCAGCTGTCGGGCCTGCTCGAGCGCGCGCACAGCCTCCGCGCCGGTGACCGTCGACCACACTTCAGTGGCGTAGTGCCACTGATCGAGTTGGTAGCCCAGCACTTCCTGGGCGGCGGCGACATCGACATCGTCGTTGTCGAGCAACCGTGCGATCCATTGCTGGCGTGCGGCTTGGCGGCTGCTGAGCCAGCGGTCCCGTTCGGCCTCGTAGATCCGCCCCATCGACGAATTGAGGCGATCCAGGTAGGTGCCCGCGAATTTGAGCAGTTCGGCGATCCGGGCGGGCTGGTCAGGGCCGGGAACGGCCAGGACGAGCCCGATCGCGGCGTCGAGGATCCGGTACTGCCCGAGCCCGTAGGCGCGCAGCAGGATCGTTAGCGGCACACCGCGCCGGGCCAGCCGTTGGGCGTAGGCGGCGGCCCCGGGGGGCGGGCCTGCGGTGGCCGGGTCGATGCCGTTCGCCAGCACGTACTGCACGGCGGCGATGTTCTCGGCGATGCTGGCGGCTCGCATCTCGGCCAGATCGGCGGCGACGTCGTTGAGCGGGATCATCTGCTCGGTCACCCGGATGAGGTCGGCGGTGATGGCGTCGACGCGCGGGCCCAGGGCCTGTCCCACCCACACCAGGGATCCGTATGCCGCCATGCGCGCTTCCGTCCGTTGAACAAAAACCGTCGACGGCATTGTGCCATCCGCACAAATTTCTGGTCGATTCGGTCTCGGCGTCGATAAACAAACCGGTCATGTGGTCGTGACAGCGTGACATGTGGTGTCATGGTCGCCGAACGCCCCGATATCGACTCCTTCTTGCTTGTTCGACACTGGTCCGCCCCGGTAGGCCGAATCCGACAGGGTTCGTGGGTCATCGCAGAGCTGTGGGCCGGTTAGCTGAAGGATGTTGTACTCGAATGCGTGAAGCGCGCACCTCTCCACGTGAAGTTCGTCGTGCGCCGCGCGGTCGAGGCAACCGAAAGTCGAGTGCTCCCCTCTTCCCTCAGCTGCTGACCGCGGCGGTCGACACCGCCGGTGATGCCGTCGCTGTGTCCTGTACCCCGGTCGACGGTGCACGCCGCGAACTCACCTACACCCAACTCGACGAGTACTCGTCCCAACTGGCCAGAGACCTGATCGCGCGCGGCATCGGTCCCGGCGATGTCGTCGCGCTGGGATTCACCCGGTCGATCGAGTCGGTGGCGGCGGTGTGGGCGGTGGCCAAGACCGGCGCTGCCTACGTCCCTGTCGATCCGGCGCTGCCCGCCGAGCGGATCGCCTATCTTCTCGAAGACTCCGGCGCCGTCCTCGGGCTCACCGGCACGCCACATCGGGAGATGCTGGGCGATTCGGTCGACTGGCTCGACATCGACGCCCCGGCCCAGCGCGACCGCATCGCCACCTACCCCGCCCACCCGATCTCCTACCTCGACCGAGTTCGTCCGCTGATCGATCAGCACCCGGCCTATGTCATCTATACCTCCGGTTCGACCGGGCGTCCCAAAGGCGTGGTCGTCACCCACACCGGTCTCGGTGCCTTGGTCGCGGCCGCCCGGGAACGCTATTCGGTCGACGAAGGCGACCGCGTGCTGCACGTGTGTTCGCCGAACTTCGACGTCTCGGTACTCGAGCTGCTGGTGGCATTCAACTCCGGTGCCACGCTGGTGGTCTCACCGTCGACGGTCTTCGGCGGCCCCGAACTCGCCGAGCTGCTGCGCCGCGAACGCGTGACCCACCTGCTGATCACCCCGGCGGCGTTGGAATCTGTCGACCCCCGCGACCTGGATGCCCTGCGTGTCGTCGTCGTAGCGGGCGATGCTTTCGGCCCGACCCTGGTCGAGCGCTGGGCCGACGGGCGTGCCTTCTTCAACGGCTACGGCCCGACCGAGGCCACCATCCTCGCCACCGGCACCACCGCACTGCGACCCGGACAGCCCATCACGATCGGCACGGCGTTCGCCGGAGTCGGTGCGACAGTGCTGGATTCGCGCCTGCGCCCGGTTCCCGCGGGCGTGGCGGGTGAGCTGTATCTGTTCGGGCCCGCGCTGGCCCAGAGTTATCGGGGCAGGCCCGCGCTCACCGCTGAACGATTCGTCGCCTCACCTTTCACCGATTCCCGCATGTACCGGACCGGCGACCTGGTCCGGCGCACCGCCGACGGTGACATCGAATACCTCGGCCGCTCCGATTTCCAGGTCAAGATCCGCGGTTTCCGCGTCGAACTCGGCGAGATCGACGCCGCGCTCACCGCCCACCCCGACATCGAGTACGCGGTCACTCTCGGCACGAAAGCCGACTCGGGGGCGACCGTGCTGGTGTCGTATGTGCTTGCCCAGCAAGGCAAGTCGATCGACGCCGACGCGGTAGCGCGCTTCGTGGGCACCTCCCTGCCCTCCCATATGGTGCCGACCGTCCTGATGACCCTCGACGAGATCCCGTTGACCCCCAACGGCAAACTCGACCGCAACGCCCTGCCCGCACCGGTTTTCGGGGCTGTGGGTTCGCGTGCGCCCGAGGGCCCGGTCGAGACCGCCATCGCCGAACTGTTCACCCAGATCCTGGGTCTGGAGCAGATCGGTGCCGAGGATTCGTTCTTCGCCGCCGGTGGTGACAGCATTCTGTCCATCCAGCTCGTGTCGCGCGCGCGCAATGCCGGCATCACGTTCACCCCGCAGGCCGTGTTCGAGCACCGCACCGTCGCCGGGCTGGCGCGGGTGGCGGTGGTGGGTGCCGAGTCCGCGCCCACGTTGACCGAACTGCCCGGCGGCGGTGTGGGCATGATGCCGTTGACGCCGGTGCTGGCCGCGTCGCTGGCCGGTGGGCGAGTGTTCGGCCGGTTCACCCAGCAGATGGTGTTGGCCCTGCCTGCCGGTATCGACCGAAATGCCCTGGTGAACACCCTCACCGCGGTGATCGACCACCACGACATGCTGCGGGCTGGTCTGCGACAGGTCGACGGGCAGTGGGAGCTGCACACTCTGCCGCCGGGCGCGGTGGACGTGGGCGACCTGCTCCAGCGCGTCGATGTCCCGGCAGGCACCGACGCGCTCGGTGAGATCGCCGACGCCGCGATGGATTCCGTGCTCGCGGCGCTGGACCCGCAGGCGTACCGGATGATCGGCTTCGCGTGGCTCGCTCGTCCGGACGGCCCCGACGGTTTGATCGTCGCGGCCAACCACGCGGCGATCGACGGAGTGTCGTGGCGAATCCTGTTGTCGGACCTGGTCGCCGCGGGGGCCCAGGTCGGCCGACGTGTCGTCCTGCCCCCGGTCGGCACGTCGTTTCGTCGCTGGGCGCACGGCCTGACCGAGGCGGCGCCGAACAGGCGCGAGGAACTCGACCACTGGCGCCGGACCCTGTCGGTACCCGACCCGCTGCTCGGCGATCGCCCGCTCGACTCCCGCGATACCGCGTCAACGGTGCGAACCATCACCGTCGAAGTTCGCGCCGACATCACCCAGGCGATCCTGACCGACCTGCCCACCCGGTACCGCGCGGGCGCCGAGGACGGCTTGCTCGCCGCCCTGGCCATGGCTGTGCGTAGGTGGCGGGCCCGACGCGGTGTCGACGCCCCCACGACCCGCGTCCGCCTGGAAGGCCACGGCCGCGAACAGTCCGCGGTCGACGGCGCCGATCTGACCCGCACGGTCGGCTGGTTCACCAGCATGTATCCGATCGCCCTCGACCTGAGCGAGGTCGAGGGCGACGCCGCGTGGCACGGTGGCGACGCCACGGCCGCCGTCGTCAAGGCCATCAAGGAACAGCTGCGTGCGGTGCCGCACAAGGGCATCGGTTTCGGCATGCTCCGCCATCTGGACCCGGAATCGGCATCGCGGCTCGACGGCCCCCTCGGCCAGGTCGGCTTCAACTATCTGGGCCGGATCACCGCGGGCGATCTCGGCGATACCGACCCCAGCTGGCTACCCACCGCCGGGTGGGGCGAGCCCGTCGCCGAACAAGACCCCGATCTGCCCGCTGCCGCCGTCATCGACATCAACGCCCTCGCCACCGGTACCGACGCCGGCCTGACTTTGCGCGCGTCGTTCTCCTACGCCTCCGGCATCATCGACGAGGCGTCGGTGCGCGAACTGGCCGACTGCTGGACCGCGGCCCTGACGATCCTCGCCGAACACCTGCGCGATCCGGCAGCCGGTGGACTCTCGCCCGCCGACGTGCCGCTGGTCCAGGTCACCCAGGCAGAACTCGACACCTGGCATCACGAACGCCCGCACCTGACCGATGTGCTGCCCCTGGCGCCGCTGCAGCTCGGACTGTTCTTCCTCGCCCAGGTGTCGCCGGCCGACCCGTATCTGGTCCAGCTCGCGGTCGAACTGACCGGCGAGGTCGACACCGACCGCCTGCGCCGAGCCGCCCGAAGCGTCCTCGACCGCCACGCGATCCTGCGCACGGCCTTCGGATCGTCGGCGGCGGGCACACCGGTCGGTTTCGTGGCCGAGGGTGTCGCGGTGCCGTGGCAGATCATCGACACCGAACTCGACGATGCCGACGAATTCCTGGCCGCCGAGACGCGGATCGGTTTCGAACTCTCCACTGCGCCGCTGCTGCGCTTCACGCTGTACCGCCGCACCCACGGCATGCATCTGGTGTTGACCGCGCACCACCTCCTCGTCGACGGCTGGTCGATGCCGTTGCTGATGCAGGAACTACTGCTCTGCTACGCCACCGACGGCGCCCCGGCGGTGCTGCCGCGGGTACGCCCCTACCGTGACTACCTCGCCTGGCTCGCGGGCCGAGACCGTTCCGCCGCGTTGCGCGGCTGGCGCGAGGCGTTGACCGAGCACACCCCGACCCTGCTGACCACCGTGGTCGCGCCGCCGACCGAGCCGTGCGAGGGCCACGGGATGTGCCCCGTCGAGCTGTCACCGGCGGAGGCCGAGGACTTGGCGGCCTGCGCCGCGGCCAACGACGTCACGGTCAACACCCTGTTCCAAGCGGCATGGGGTGTGGTGCTGGCCGGTGCGTTCGGCCGCGACGACGTGGTGTTCGGTGCGGTGGTCTCGGGTCGCCCGCCACAGTTGGACGGCGTCGACACCATGGTCGGACTCTTCGCCAACACCATCCCCGTTCGCGTCCGTTTCACCGAGTCCGAGCCGTTGCGGAACATGTTGTCGCAGCTACAGTCCGAGCAGATCGCCGTGCTGGACGGCCATCACCTCGGTCTCGCCGAGATCCAGCGGGCCGCGGGCACGGGCGAGCTGTTCGACACGCTCATGGCCTACGAGTCCTATCCGGTCGACACCGAGGGAATGCGACGCGCGCACGGCTCCATCGACGGCCTCGAGATCGTCGATATTCGAGCCGCCAACGCCACGCACTACCCGGTGGCCGTGGGCGTCGAGGTGGGCGAGGGGATTCGCGTCGGCCTCCAGTACCGCCTGGACCTGATCGACACCGGCATCGCACAAGCTCTCGCGCACCGCCTCCGCGCCACCCTCGACGCCTTCCTCCACACACCCGACCAGACCGCCGCACAGCTCCTGGACACCCTCGACCAGCACAACGATCCGATCGCGGAGGCCGGCTACTGGCATCGCGTCCTCGCGGACCTGCCTGCCGAACTGGACCTCCCGACAGATCGCGCCCGCCCCACGGGCCCCGTGCGGGCCGATGCCCGCATCGGCTTCGAGATTCCCGCCGAACTCCATCACCGCATGCGGGACTTCGCCGCTGCCCGCGACACGACGGTCTTCAGCCTCGTGCACACGGCCTTCGCGGTGCTGCTGGCCCGGTTGGCCAACACCGAAGACATCGCGATCGACACCCCGTGCCCGCAGTCTCCGGATGCCCGCCTGGTGTTGCGACTGCCGGTGTGCGGCGCGACCTGTGTCGACGAGCTGCTGGCTGAGGCGACCACGGTCGCCCGGCGAGCATTCAGGCGAAACGGGTTGTCGCACAGTAATCTCCAGGCCGTCGGCGACGCGGCGGGGCCACTGGTGCGGGTCACTGTGATGTCGGACGAATGCCCGACTGTGGCTGCCGTGGAGCGCGACCTCGTCCTGTCGCTGCGCGCCCCGAGCTCCGACGACCATCGACGATCAGGCGCCGCGGATGAGCACCGACCAGGTGTCGCCGCCAGCGACCGCCCGGCCGGTCCCATCACCGCCGAATTCGTTTACGCGAGTGCGCTGTTCGACCGGGCAACGGTCGACGTGTTCGCGCAGCGCCTGATTCGCCTGCTGGCGGACGCGATCGAGCGCCCGGATACCGCTGTCGGCGATCTCGCCATCCTCGATGCCGCGGAAGAATCGGCCCTCACAGCGCGCAACACCGACACCGACACCGACACCGCCCTGTTCCCCGACCTGATCGCACGCGGCAACGCGCTGGGCCTCGACAGGATCGCCGTCCGGCACGAGAGTCGTTCGATCACCTACGGCGAACTGACCGAGCGGACCACCCGCTGGGCCCGCGAACTGATCGCCCAAGGCGTCGGCCCCGAAGTCGCTGTCGCCGTTGCCCTTCCCCGGTCCTACGACATGGTCGCGGCCGCGCTCGCCATCGCCGCGGCGGGTGGGGTGTATGTGCCGATGGACCCGCGCAATCCCGCGCATCGCCTCCAGCACCTGGTCACCGACTCGGGCGCGATACTCGGCATCACCGCCGCCGCGCACCTCGGCGACCTGCCCGACGAGCCCGCCTGGCTCACACCCGACGACCTCGACCGAGTCACCACCACCCACCCGACGACACCGATCACCGACGCCGACCGCCGCGCACCCCTGCGCGTCGACCACCCCGCCTACCTCATCTACACCTCCGGCTCCACAGGTCTGCCCAAGGGCGTCACCGTGACCCACGCCGGTCTGGCACCGCTGGTCGAGGAGGCGGTCCGCCGCTACCGCCTCGAATCCGAGCACCGCTTCCTGCACATCTGCGCCCCCTGGTTCGACCCCTCCGTGCTCGAATGGCTGTGCGCCTTCACCACCGGCGCGACGCTGGTCGTCGTCGGGTCCGACATCGCGGGTGGGATCGAACTCGCGGATCTGCTGGCCGCCGAGTCCGTCACCCACGCCATCATCACCCCCGCCGTCCTGGGCACCCTCGACCCGGCCGGTCTGCACGCACTGGAATCGTTGTCCGTCGGCGGCGACGTGACCACCCCGGAACTGCTCGCGAAATGGCAGCCCGGCCGCCGCTACCTCAACGGGTACGGCCCCACCGAGACCACGATCATCTCGTCCTACGCCGAACTCACTGCCGGACAACCGATCTCGATCGGTGCCCCCGTGCACGGCACACACGCGATGATCCTGGACACCCGCCTGAACCCGGTCCCTCCGGGTGTCACCGGCGAGCTCTATCTGAGCGGGCGCGCGTTGGCGCGCGGCTACCGCAATCAGCCGACGACGACCTCGGCCCGATTCGTCCCCGACCCGTGGGGTGCGCCCGGCACCCGCATGTACCGCACCGGCGACCTGGTGCGCCTGCGCGACACCGGCGACATCGACTACCTCGGCCGTGCCGACACCCAGGTGAAGGTGCGCGGTTTCCGGATCGAACCGGGCGAGATCGATGCCGTGCTCGTCAGCCACCCCGATGTCGAATTCGCGGTGACCATCGGACGTCGGAGCCCCGCCGGATCGACCACGCTGGTGTCCTATGTGCTCGCGGCACCGGATCGTTGCGCCGACCCCCTCGTCCTCACCGCGTACGCCACCGACCGCCTGGCCGCGCACGCGGTGCCGTCGGCGATCGTGGTGCTCGACGCACTGCCCCTGACCTCCAACGGCAAACTCGACCGCAACGCCCTGCCCGAACCGGTCGTCGCCACCGCGCCCACCGCGGCACCCATCGGTGCGAGTCAAACCCTGCTGGCCGAGCTGTTCGCCCGCGTCCTCGGCATACCGCGCGTCGGCGTGCACGATTCGTTCTTCGCACTCGGTGGCGACAGCATCCTGTCGATCCAGCTGGTGTCGCTGGCCCGTGCCGCGGGCATCGTCTTCGCCACCCGTGACGTGTTCGAACACCGCACCGTGGCAAAGCTGTCCGACATCGCCGCGCTCGACAGCCCACAGTCGCCCGTGCTGGCGAAACTGCCCGGTGGGGGCATCGGCGATATCGCGTTGACGCCGGTCCTTGCCGAGTTCCTGACCACCGGTTCCAGCGACCGTTTCGCCCAGACCATGGTCCTGGCACTCCCCGAGAACATCGACCGCCCAGCTCTGGTCGCCATCATCGCCGCGGTCCTGCGCCACCACGACATGCTGCGCTCGCGCCTGCGACGCGACAGCGATGACTGGCAGTTCGAAGTCCTGCCACCCCATCGTGTCGACGCGGACTCTCTGATCACCGAGATCGACGCGTTCTCGGCGCTCACACCGGATGAGCTGACCCGAATCGGCACGGCCGCCATGGATTCGGCGCTCTCGGCGCTGGATCCCGCCACCGCCCGCATGATCGCCTTCACCTGGATCCGCAGGCACGGCGCTCGCGATGTCCTGGCGGTCGCCGCCCACCACTACGTCATCGACGGTGTCTCCTGGCGGATCCTGCTCCCCGACCTGGTCGTGGCCTGGGCCCAGTACGCAGCAGGTCAGCGGATCGCCCTGCCGCCGGTCGGTACGTCGTTCCGCCGATGGGCGCACGGCCTCGCCACCGTCGAGCGCACCGCCGAACTCGACCACTGGCAACAGGTCCTGTCCACCCCTGACCCGCTGCTCGGCGCCCGCGCGGTCGACAGCAGCCTCGATACCGAGGCGACGATGCGGTCGATCACCGTGCAGATCCCCGCCGAGATCACCGAACCCCTGCTCACGACGCTGCCCGCGCAATACCGGGCAGGCGCCGATCACCCGCTGCTCGCGGCCTTGGCCTTGGCCGTGCGGGTCTGGCGTGCCCGGCGCGGTGTCGACGCTCCCACTCTGCGACTGCGACTCGAAGGCCACGGCCGCCAGGAGGACGCCGTCCCCGGCGCGGATCTGACCCGCACCGTCGGCTGGTTCACCACCGTCTACCCCGTTGCCCTGGACCTGTCCGCGATCACGCCGGCGGTCTTCGACGACGAAGCCCTCGCCGCGACGATGCGCACCGTCAAAGAACAGCTGCTGGCCGTGCCGGACAACGGCATCGGCTTCGGTGTGCTGCGCCGGAACCCGCACACCCGAAACCGGTTGTCCGGCACCATCGGCCAGATCGGCTTCAACTACCTGGGTCGCGCGAGCACCGCGGCGCAGACCACCAACGAGACCGCGTGGCTGCCCACCGCCGACCTCGGTGACATCGCCGTCGACTACGACCCCACCCTGCCCGCGCACACCGTTCTCGACATCAACGCGATCGCCGTCACCACCGACACCGGGCCGCGACTGCGGGCGGACTTCCGCTACGCCACCGGCATCCTGTCCGAGTCCGAGGTCCAGGAGCTGGCCGACGACTGGACGAGCTGGCTCACCGCACTGGCCGACCACACCCTCCACCCGTCCGCGGGCGGGCTGACCCCCTCCGATGTTGCCCTGGTACAGGTTTCGCAAAACGACCTCGACACCTGGCGCACGACCCACCCGGGTCTGTCGGATGTGCTGCCGCTGTCGCCGTTGCAGCACTCGTTGCTCGCGCTGGGCGAGATGCTCGACGAGTCGGTCCACGCCTACGTCATCCAGCTCATGGCCGAATTGACCGGCGAGCTCGACATCGACCGGCTTCGCCACGCGGCCGCGACGGTGCTGAACCGGCACGCCAACCTGCGCTCGGCCTTCGTCACCACCCCCGACGGCACCCCCGTTCAGCTCGTCGCCGACGCCGTCGAGGCACCGTTGCGGATCGTCGAAGCCACCGACACCGAGCTGCCCGCTCTGCTCGCCGCCGATCAACAGGCAGGTTTCGACCCCACGATCGCGCCGCTGCTGCGATTCACGGTGTACACCATCGGTTCCGGGCGCAGCCATCTCGTCCTGACCGGCCATCACATCCTCCTCGACGGCTGGTCCATGCCGCTGCTGATGAAGGAACTGCTCGTCCTCTACGCCACCCACGGCGACGCGACCCCGCTGCCGCCGGTGCGCCCCTACCGCGACTACCTCGCCTGGCTCACCCGCCAGGACCGCACCGCCGCCGAGCGCGCGTGGTCGGAGGTCCTCGACGGGGTGTCGGCGACGATGATCGCCCCCGAGCTCACCTGGCCGCCGGCGACCGGCCACGGCTACGGCCTGTGCGAGTTCGAACTCGACGCCGCGCGGACGTCCGCGCTGACCGCCGTCGCCGCGGCCGCCGAGGTCACCGCGAACACCGTGTTCCAAACAGCCTGGGGCCTGGTCGTCGCCGCGAGCACCGCACGCGAGGATGTCGTGTTCGGTGCGACCGTGTCCGGGCGCCCGCCCCAGCTGGACGGCGTCGGCGACATGATCGGGCTGTTCGTCGACGCGGTCCCGGTGCGGGTGCGCATCGACCCCACCGCCACCGTCGGTGACCTGATCCGCGCCGTCCAAGCCGAGCAGGCCTCCCTGCTCGATCACCACCACCTCGGCCTCGGCGCGATCCAGCGCGTCGCGGGACCGGGCGAACTCTTCGACACCATGCTCGCTTTCGAGTCCTACCCCGTCGACGTCGAAGGTCTCCAACAGGCAGGCGGCGCGCTCGACGACCTGAGCATCGACGACCTGCACGGCGCCGACCACACCCACTACCCGATCACGGTCCTGGTCTTCCTCGGTGCCCGCACCCAGGTGCAGATCAAGTACCGCCGCGACCTCGTCTCCGATCTCGCGGCTCGCGCGCTCACCGACCGTCTCCGCACGGCGATCGACAACCTCGTCGCCGCCCCGACCACGCCTGTCGTCGACCTCGCCCACCAGCTCACCACCGACCACGCCGACCCGATCACCCGATCCCGCTACTGGCGCCAGACGTTGGCCGACCTGCCGGCTCGCCTGGTCCTGCCCACCGACCATGTGGTCGCCGGCGGCGCACGCCCCGACCTCTCGCGCGCGCACAGTGGGCATGCGGACAATTGCCTCGCCGAGCACGGTTGTGCCAGGTCGACCGTCCCGACGACGGTGCACCGAGCCCTCCATGAACTCGCCGGCACCGCGAACGTGAGCAGGCAATCGCTGGTCGGCACCGCCTTGGCTGTACTCCTCGCGCGACTCACGGCATCCGACGACATCGTGATCCGAACCCGCACTCCTGATCTGTTGCTGCGCATCACCATCGATCTCGCGGCGCCCTTCCTCGATCTGCTCACGCGGGCACACGAGGCCGAGACGCTGGCGCTGGCTCATGCGGGAATCCCGCTCGCGGACTTCGCCGAGTTGCTCGGCGTCGAGCCCCGCGCGCTGGGACAGGTGTCGCTGGAAGTACCGTCCACCGGCTCATCGGACGCCCCGTTGCCCGTGCCCGCCGCGGCGACGACCGCAGCCGGTTCGGATGCGCGGCACACCCTGCCCGGGGACGACGCCGTGACAGCCGGCGAACTCCTCGTGACGGTGCTCGAGACGACGTCGGGCGCGGCGATCGAGATGTCGTTCGCCCGAACCGTTTTCGATGACCACGAAGCGGACACGTTCGTGCGGCGCCTGGCCCGGCTGCTCACCGCGATCGCCGCCGACCCACGGATCCCGGCCGGTGATCTACCGCTGTCCGATCACGCCGAGTACACCTTCTTGACTCATCTCGGCGACAGCCCGACTCCGTCGGCCACCTCCACCCTGCCCGAGCTGCTCGTGCGCGGCACCGGCTACGGCCAGCATCGAATCGCCGTGCGCGACACCGCGAACACCTACACCTACGGCACCCTCGACGCCGATTCCTCACGCTTGGCCCGAGTCCTCATCGACGAGGGAATCGGCCCGGAAACAGTCGTCGCCTCGGCGATCCCGCGCTCCTACGAGTCGATCCTCGCGTTCTGGGCCATCGCCAAAGCGGGTGGCGTGTACCTTCCCGTCGACCCGAACTACCCCGAAGACCGTGTCCGTCACATGCTCGCCGACTCCGGCGCGACCATCGGCCTCACGGTCGCCGCGAGGGCGAACAGCCTGCCCGGATCGCTGCGCTGGCTGGCGCTGGACGAACCGGCCGCCCGGGTCCGCACCGCCGCCCGCTCGTCGACCCCGGTACGCGACCGCGACCGCCGAGCACCCTTGCGCCGCGACAACATCGCCTACGTGATCTACACCTCCGGCTCCACCGGCACACCCAAGGGCGTCTCGGTCACCCATGCGGGACTCGGCGCCCTCGTCACCCACTCGGCGGCCCTGATGCGCCTGCGCCACGACCACCGCATGCTGCACGTCTGCTCACCCAGCTTCGACCAGTCGATCGAGGAACTCGCCACCGCCTTCCACCACGGCGCCACCCTGGTCATCGCCCCGCCCGACACCCTGGGCGGCATCGACCTCGACGACCTGCTGCGCACCGAACAGGTGACGCACACGATCATCACCCCCGCCCTGCTGAGCACCCTGAACCCGACCACCCTGCCCGACCTGCGGTGCGTGTCCGCCGGCGGCGAAGCCACCGCCCCCGAACTGCTGGCCACGTGGCAACCGGGCCGCAGCTTCCTCAACGGCTACGGTCCCACCGAGGCAACCATCGGCGCGACCTACTCGGTGCTGCGTGCCGGGGACCTCGTCACGATCGGTCGCCCCGTGCCGGGCATGCGGGCCGTGGTCCTCGACGCCCGTCTGCACCCGGTGCCGGTGGGCGCCACCGGTGAGCTCTACCTCGCGGGTCCCGCACTCGCACGCGGGTACCGTGGCCGCCCCGCCGCCACCGCGGATCGTTTCCTCGCCTGCCCCTGGGCCGGACCCGGCGCACGCATGTATCGCACCGGCGACCTCGTCCGCTGGGTGCACGGCGACACCTACGAGCTGGAATACCTGGGCCGCACCGACTTCCAGATCAAGATCCGCGGCTTCCGGATCGAGCCCGGTGAGATCGACGCCGTCCTGCTGCGGCACCCGCAGGTGAGTTTCGCTCTCACGCTCGGCACGCAGAACCCCGCCGGGGACACCGTGCTGGTCTCGTATGTGACAGGCCGCGAGATCGACCCCGGCGCCATCACACGGTGGTCCGCGTCGATGCTGCCCGCGCACATGGTCCCGGCCGCCGTCGTCGTCCTGGACCGTATCCCGCTCTCGGCCGCCGGAAAGATCGACCGGACTGCGCTGCCCGCACCGGAGTTCGTGACGCGCACCTACCGTGCGCCCGCGGCCGGGCTGGAACGTACCGTCGCCGAGGCGTTCGCCGAGGTGCTCGGTGCCGAACGCGTCGGCGCCGACGACAGCTTCTTCGATCTGGGCGGCAACTCGCTGCTCGCCACCCGCCTGACCGCTCGGATCGGTGCCGCACTCGACATCCGGGTGCCGGTGCGCGTGCTGTTCGCCGCACCCACCGTCGCCGAATGCGCGCACGAGATCGCCGGATTGGCCCGC
The DNA here is from genome assembly GCF_042884695.1 of Nocardia sp. NPDC058114. Taxonomy (NCBI): domain Bacteria; kingdom Bacillati; phylum Actinomycetota; class Actinomycetes; order Mycobacteriales; family Nocardiaceae; genus Nocardia; species Nocardia sp. NPDC058114. The sequence continues at coordinate 397,394 of NZ_JBHVTK010000002.1, forward strand.
GCGGCCCGTCGACCCGCCCTGCAGGCGCGCCCACGACCTGATCACATCCCCCTCTCGCCCGCCCAGCAGCGCATGTGGTTCCTCAACCGCTTCGATACCGGAACCGCCGCCTACAACATCCCGGTCGTGCTCCGCCTGACCGGCGAACTCGACACCACCGCGCTGCGGCAGGCCTTCACCGATCTCGTCGCACGCCACGAGATCCTGCGCACGATCTACCCGGCTGTCGACCAGGTACCGGCCCAGATCGTTCTGCCGCCGGACCACCCGGATGTACCGCGCCTGCACGTCACCACGATCGCCCCGGACGTCGACGAAAGCCTGACCCCCGCAGTGACAGCACTGGTGTCGACCGTTTTCGATGTCACCCGAGAAGTGCCCTTGCGTGCCACCCTGTTCGAACTCGGCCCGGACGACCACGTCCTGGCCATGGCCGTGCACCACATCGCCGGTGACGGCTTCTCCGGCGGGCCCCTCACCCGCGACCTCGTCATCGCCTACACCGCACGCGCGCACGGACAGAGCCCCACCTGGGCACCGCTGCCCGTGCAGTACGCCGACTACGCGATCTGGCAGCAGACCCTGCTCGGCGACGAAACCGATCCCACCTCGGTGTCGGCCACCCAGCTCGCCTACTGGCGCCAAGCTCTGGCCGAGCTGCCCGACCAACTCGAACTACCCCGCGACCGGCCACGACCGGCGATCCAGTCCTACGCGGGCGGGCGGGTTCCGTTCACCGTCGACACCGCCACCCACGCCGCCCTCGCCGAACTGTCGCGGACCCACGGCGCGACCCTGTTCATGGCCGTGCACACCGCCTTCGCGGTGGTACTCGCCGAGCTGTCGGGCACCACCGACATCGCCATCGGCACACCGGTCGCCGGCCGCGGCGACGCCGCCCTCGACGACCTGATCGGGATGTTCGTCAACACCCTGGTCTTCCGCACCCGCGTCGACGCGGGTGCGAGCTTCGCCGCACAGCTCACCCGCCAGCGCGACACCGACCTGGCTGCCTTCGCCCACGCCGACATCCCGTTCGAACGGCTGGTGGAAGTCCTCAACCCGGCCCGCTCCACCGCCCGCCACCCCCTGTTCCAGGTCGGTTTGTCGTTCCAGAACCTGGCCGAGGTGCGCATGGACCTGCCCGGCACGAGTGTGTCGTCGGTAGAACTCGATCGGGAGCTGTCCCAGTTCGACCTGCACCTGATCGTGGCCGACCGCTACACCGCCGAGGGTTCTCCGGCGGGCATCACCGGCTACTGCACCTACGCCGCCGACCTGTTCGACGCGGCCACGGTCGCAGGTTTCCTGGCTCGGCTCACCCGCCTGATCACCGCGGTGGTCACCGACCCGGGCGCACCGCTGTACAGCATCGATCTGCTCGCCCCCGCCGAACGAGTCCGGATCCTCGACACCTGGAATCACACAGCGCGACAGGCAGATCCGGCCGCGACCCTCGCCTCGATGTTCGATGCGACCGTCTCGCGCGCCCCGGACGCCCTGGCCCTCGTCGCCGACGACACCCGGCTGACCTACGCCGATCTCGACGACCGGGTCAACCGCCTGGCCCGCTATCTCATCGCCGCGGGCGTCGGCCCGGAAACCCGGGTGGCACTGGCGATGCGGCGATCGATCGACCTGGTCGTGGCGATGTACGCGGTCAGCACCGCGGGCGGGGTGTACGTGCCGGTCGACCCCGACCACCCTCGATCGCGCACCGACTACATCCTGGACACGGCCGCCCCGCTGCTCGTCCTCACCAACGCCGACACCTGGCTCGGCGCGGCCGAGGACCTCGCGACAACCCGTGTTCGATGTGTCGAGCAGGTGGACCTCGCCGCACACAGCCCCGCCCCGATCACCGACCGTGATCGCCGCGCGCCCTTGCGGCCCGCGAACACCGCCTACGTGATCTTCACGTCGGGATCGACGGGCCGCCCGAAGGGTGTCGCCGTCTCTCACGCCGCGATCGTCAACCAGTTGCGCTGGAAGACAGCTGAATTCGGTCTCACCGCACAGGACAGCGTGCTCCTCAAGACCGCGGCCACCTTCGACCTGTCGGTCTGGGAGTTCTGGTCCGCGGCGATCTGCGGTGGTCGACTGGTCCTCGCCGCGCCCGACGGCCACCGGGATCCGGCCTACCTCGCCGACCTGATGCGCCGCGAAGAAGTGACAACTCTGCACGTCGTGCCGTCGATGCTCGACACCTTGGTCACCGAGCAACTCCCCGCCTCGCTGCGCCGCGTCCTGGCCATCGGTGAGACTCTGCCGGTCGCACTGACCCGCCGATTCGCCACCGCGGCGCCGAACACCGCCTTGTTCAACGTCTACGGCCCGACCGAGGCCGCGGTCTCGATCACCTGCCACCGGGTGAGCGCTGCCGACACGACCACCGTCGCGATCGGCACACCGGTCTGGAACAGCCAGGTCTACGTCCTGGACGCACGGCTACGCCCGGTCCCCGTCGGTGTCCCGGGCGAGCTGTACCTCGCGGGTACTCAGCTGGCCACCGGCTACCTGGGCCGTCCCGACCTCACCGCCGAACGCTTCGTCGCCAACCCGTTCCACGCGGGCACCCGCCTGTACCGCACCGGCGACCTGGCCGCCTGGCGCGCCGACGGCGAACTCGAATACCGCGGCCGCACCGACTTCCAGCTCAAGGTCCGCGGCTTCCGCATCGAACTCCAGGAGATCGATGCGGTGCTGGCTTCCCATCCCGACGTCGGCTTCGCCGTCACCGTCGGTCGTGAGAACCAGGCCGGGGAAACAGTTCTGGTGTCCTACGTGGTGGCCTCGCACGGCCACGAGGCCGACGTGGACAGTGTCGCGCGATGGGCGGCTCAGGCACTGCCCACCCACATGATTCCGGCCACGATCACGGTGCTCGACGAAGTCCCCCTGTCCCACACCGGCAAACTCGACCGCGCCGCGCTGCCCGCGCCCGCACTCGCCACCCGCGCCTATCGGGCCCCGGACACGGCCATCGAACACACCGTCGCCGCAATCTTCGCCGATGTCCTGCGCCTGGACCGCGTCGGCATGGACGACCACTTCTTCGAACTCGGCGGCACCTCACTGAGCGCCACCCGCCTGTCGACCCAGCTGGGTGCCGCGACGGCCGCGACCGTCCCCGTCACCTGGATCTTCACCACCCCCACCCCGGCGGGCATCGTCGCGGCACTGCGCGCCGAGGGCACCGACAGCGCGGGCATCGACGCCGCTTTCGACGTCCTGCTGCCTTTGCGCACCGAAGGCACCGGCGAACCGCTGTTCTGCGTCCACCCCATCAGCGGTATCGCCTGGTCCTTCAGCGGCCTCGCAGCCCACCTCGACCGCCCGCTGTACGGCCTCCAGTCACCGGCGCTGAGTTCGAGCGAACCGCTGCCGGATTCGATCGAGGAATGGGCGCTGCGCTACCTCAAGGAGATTCGCGCGGTGCAGGCCGAAGGTCCCTACCACCTGCTCGGCTGGTCTCTGGGCGGTGTCATCGCGCACGCCATGGCGGTGCAACTCCAGGAGGACGGCGAGCAGGTGGCGGTGCTGGCCATGCTGGACAGCACCCTGTCGTCGGCTTCGACGGCTGTCGCGACGACGGTGACCGCCGCCGACCTGCTCGGCGGATTCGCCGGCACCGAGCTGGTGGACCTCGCCGACCCTGTCGACATCCACCAGCTCGCCCGGACGCTGTTCGAGCGCTCCGCACCACAAGCCGCGGTCGACCCGTCCCGTATCGACCGGATCGTCGACGCGGCGACCACCTCGGTCGCCCTCGACGCCGCCTACCACCCCCGCCGTTTCGACGGCACCATCACCTATTTCACCGCGGCCCACAGTGATCCGACCGGAACCACCGGTGCGTCGTCCTGGTCCGAGGCGGTGACCGGCACCGTCGACAATCATGCGGTGGCCGCAACCCACTGGCGCATGACCGAAGACCACGCCCTCACCGTCATCGCCGACACGCTCCGCAAGGAACTGGGTTAGCCGAAACCGAGTGTGGCGCGGCGCTGTCGGCCTGGTAGCGTCGCGGTGTCCGTGACATCGCAGGAGGAGGTGAGACCCATCAACGCAGTAGTCCATGGGTGCTCCCGCCCAGCACGGTCGGCCGCCTGACGCCAAGGTCGCCGGGAGCGCCCCACAAGGCACTCCCGAAGGGCACAATCATGCATTTCACCGCACACACATCGTCGAACGGTGTCGCCGAACGCCATTTCACCCTGGGTGAGATCACCGGCGTCCTCTGGTCTCGCGCAGCCGATTCCGGCACCATCGCCCCGGTGGTGCTGATGGGCCACGGCGGCGGTCAGCACAAGCAGGCGCCGGGCATCGTGGCGCGTGCTCAGCACTTCGTCACCGCCTGCGGCTTCACCGTGGTCGCGATCGACGCTCCCGGCCACGGTGGTAGGCCACGAACTCCCGCGGACGACGACCTCATTGCCGCGCTGCGGCATGCCCGAGCTGCGGGCGAGCCCGTTGCACCGATCATCGTGGAATACAACGCTTCGCTGGCCGCGCGCGCCGTCCCCGAATGGCAGGCAACCCTCGACGCAGTGCAGCAACTTGCGAGTATCGGCGTCGACGCCCCCGTCGCGTACTGCGGCACCGCGCTGGGTACCGCCATCGGTGTCGCGCTGACCGCGGCGGACCCCCGGATCTCCGCCGCCGTCTTCGGCCTGCTCGGTCACCGATCCCTGACCGAGGCGGCCGCCTCGATCACCGTCCCCGTCGAGTTCCTGCTCCAGTGGAACGACGAATACGTCGACCGTGACAGCGCGCTCGCCTTGTTCGACGCGTTCGGCTCGGCGGAGAAGACCTTGCACGCCAACCCCGGTGGGCACGCCCAGGTCCCGGCGTTCCAGCTGAACACCACCACCGAATTCCTGACCCGCCACCTGGCCCGAACAGCCTGACACCGGCGTGTCCGGGTCCGGCACGATCAGACCCGGACACGCCGAGTGACCCAGATCACTCTTGCGGTTGACCTTGGGTCAACGTGGACGCTCATCTCATGACTTCGAACGCGAACACCACAGCGAGCACAACCACTGCCGCACAGCACTATCCAACCCTGCAGCAGACCATCGAGGAGATCGTCGCCACCGGATTCGTCGGCCTGCACGTGCGAGTCGACGACGAGCAGGGCGTGTGGGTCGGCAGCGCCGGACGCAGCGAGCTGGGCCAGAGCGCACCACCGCCGATCAACGGGCGCGTCCGGATCGGCAGCAACACCAAGACTTTCGTCGCGACCGTGGTCCTGCAACTGGTAGCCGAGGGCACGATCGCCCTCGACGCTCCCGCCGTCGACTACCTGCCCCGGTTCGAGTTGGATCCGCGCGTCACCGTCCGCATGCTGTTGCAGCACACCAGCGGGATCTTCAACTTCACCGGCGAGTTCTACGAAGACGGGACGAGCGCGCCGGGAGTCGTCGCATGGAGTGGCAAAGACTGGGTGGACAACCGTTTCCAGACCCACCACACCGACGAGCTGGTACGGCGGGCATTGGCAAAGCCCGCGCGGTTCGAACCGGGCACGGACTGGAGCTACGCCAACACCAATTACGCGCTCGCCAAGCTGTTGATCGAAGCGGTCACCGGTCACTCGCTGGCCGAGGAGATGCAGCGACTGATCCTGGGCCCGCTCGGGCTCTGCGACACCGTCGTGCCGGAGACCTCGACCGAGATCGGCGGACCGCACGCCCACGCCTACTACCGCTATGACGACGCCGGGGTGGAGCAGACGATCGACGTCACCTCCCAGAACCCGTCCTGGATTTCCAGCGGCGGCGACATGATCTCGACCAGCAAGGACCTGCACACCTTCCTCTCCGCACTGCTGCGCGGCACGCTGCTGCCCGCCCCGCTGCTGGCCGAGATGCTCACCCCCGAAGCCAAGGTCGGCTACGGCCTTGGGGTGTTCGTCCAGCAGACCGAGACCGGCACCGTCATCACCCACAACGGCGGCCACGGTGGCCATGCAGCGCTGATGTACAGCACGCTCGACGGCACCAAGACCATGACCGCCGCACTCAACTACATCGACGACGCCGACCTGTCGATGTCGGCGACGTTCCAGGCCGCGACGCAGCGACTGCTCGACGAAGTGTTCGGTGCCGCTACGGCCTGAACGCACCTTCCGGGGTCGCGCCCAGCTGCTCGCGGCCCCGGATGCTTGACCTCGACGCACCATCAAGGTCAACTTTCTGAGTAGGACTACCTCGAACAAGGCGGACTGAGCAGATGATGAACGGCGTCACGATCGGCCAGGCCGCGGTTTTCGCCGGTGTCACGATCAAGACCGTGCGGCACTACGAGAAGAACGGTCTGCTCGACGAACCGGCCCGCGACAGCTCCGGCTACCGGCGCTACGGTTCGGCCGAACTGTTGCGGTTGGTGCAGGTCAGAACCCTCGCCGCCGCCGGAGTTCCGCTGGCCGAGATCGGATCGCTGCTCGACGCCGACGCCGACGCGTTCGCCACCGAGCTCGCCGACGTCGAACGGCGTCTCACCGAGCGGATCGAGGAACTGATCGTGCGCCGAGACACGCTGCACCGGCTGGCCGACGGCGACCGCACGCTGCTGCCCGACCGTGCGGTGGAGCTGCTCGCGCGCCTACCCGGCCTAGGCTTTCCCCCGGCGGAGGTGGCAGCGGCCAGGGAAGGGTGGGTGCTGGCCAGAGCGCTGGTCCCGGAGGGCTTCGACGATTACCTCACCAATGTCGAGAATGCCCTCGAAGACACCGAGTTCCTCGCCCTGAGCAGGCGCGCCTCGGAATCGGCCAGCTGGGATCCGGACGACCCGCGCGTCGAGGAAGTGGCTACCGCGCTGGCCGAGCACTATCTCGCCCACCCCGACCAGCTGAAGATCGTGACGGGCCTGCAAGCCCGCACAGACGCCGCGACACGCTACAAATTGATCCGCCACCACGGTGAAGAGCAGGAATCGGCCCCGGCTCGGCTCTCGGCCCTTGTCGAGGCGAAGCTGCGGGCCGCCGGCGTCTACATCCCCGGGTCTCGCTGACCCGCACGCTCAGATCTGCCGCACCCACGCGACGAAGAACAACCCGCCCGCCGCCACGAGAACCAGGGCGACCGGAATCGCCCACCACGACCGGTCACCGCCGAGGACAGTCCGCGTCACCCGCAGCTGTAACCGGCCGCACAGGGCGATCACCGCGACGAATGCCGGCGCGATCAACGCACCCGACACCGCGTGCACCAGCCACGCGCCCGCCAGCGTCGGCCCGCCCCACGAGGTCTGGTAACTGTCGGCGGCAACCAACGGATAGGCGAACCCACGCACCAGAACCAGCACGCTGAGCATCGCGAGGAACCAGCCGAGCAGCCCGACACCACCGGAGAGCACCGATTGGATCAGGCAGCGTCGCAGGGAAATGTCGTGGGCGCCGACAGGTTCGCGCAAGAGCAGTCGCGGCACCCGCAGCCGGGTCCGCACCCGGGTGAAGGCCAGTGGCAGTGCCAGCAGTTCGTAGAACGCCGACCGTGCCACCGCGCCGATCACCGCAGCGACCCGGCCGCCGCGAGGTCGTCGAACAACAACTGGTCGACCGGGGGAACCAGATCGCGGTCACCGAATCCGAACCAGGCCAGCGCCTCGATCTCGCTGCTTGCCGTGAGCACCCCGCGATAGTCGGCGGTGTAGCACGCCATCCGGACGACGGTGTCGTGCCCGTCGGCGATCGCGGCCTCATAGGTGCCGACGTGGGTGGCGCTCTCGGGCGTGAGCTCGACGGTCAGTTCTTCGGCGACCTCGCGGACCAAGGTCTGCAGGTCGGTCTCGACGCCTTCCCGTTTGCCGCCGGGGATGAAGAACACGTCCTTGCCGCGTGGGCGGGCACACAGGATGCGACCGTTCTCGATCAGCACCCAGGCCACCGTATCGATGAGCTGCTGTCTCGCAGGTTCCATCACGGCCCGCAGCTTAATCGGCGCGGGCGCGACGGTGTCGCCCAGTCCCTGGCGCCCGGCCGCCGGCGAGGCGGTGCTACCTCTGGCGCACCCGGCGCTCAGTGGCCGGGCAGCACGCACACGGTGTCCAGCCCGAGCACCCGGTTGAGGCGGCCGAACGCCAGCCAGGAACCGATGCTCATGCTCAGCTCCACCACCTCGGCCTGGGAGTACTCGGCGAACATCCTGGCCCAGAATTCGTCGTCGAGGCCGTGGTGGTCGGTGGCGTAGCGCTCGGCGTATTCGGCGGCGAGGCGGGTCCGTTCGTCGAACCGGTCGGTGTCACGCCAGTGGGTGACGGCATCGGGGAATTCCGCTTCGACCTTCTGTCCGTCGCGTTCGGTGCGCCAGTCCTGACAGAACAGGCAGCCGTTGATCTGGGCGATCCGCAACCGGGCCGCTTCGAATTCACGCAGGCCGAGGGTGGAGTGCTCGTAGACCGACAGCGAGAATGCCGCCGCGGCGACGCCGATGCCGGGCACCATCTCGCCCCATACGTAGCCGATGGGATCTTTGCCCTCGGGAATGTCGATGATCATCGTGGTGTCCTTCCGAGTTTGCCGACCGCGGCGCGCAGCGGCACATCGAGTGCGTCATAGAGACCGGGCGGCGCCTCGACCAGCCAGTCGATGGCATTGACCAAACGTCCCACCGCCGTGGCGTTTCCGCCCGCCGCGCGATTGCCGCCTTCATCGGTCGCTTCGACGCTGACCTCGATGCGTGGCGAACCCTCGATGATCACCCGGTGGGCACCGTCACCGTCGGGTGGTGTCGGCCAGTCCGGTGCGCAGCTGGGATGGATGCGGGTGACGTGCTCGATCACGATGCGCGCCTGCCCGTCGACGATGCCTTGTACCTCGAACCGCACCGCCCCCTGCGTGCCCGCGTCGAACGCCCCCATCTGGGTGGTCTGCACTGTCGCGTCGAGGGCGCGCCGGTCGACGGTTTCGCGGATCTCGTCGAGTTCGACACCCAATGCTCTGGCCATCAGCCGGATCTGGCCGCCCCACACCATCGTCGGCACGCTCGCCATCAGCATCGGCGGCTGGTAATCCATCGGCTGTCCCATCCCGACGAGGTAGCGCACCGAGTCGGGTTGGTCGTAAGTGGAGTAGTCGAAGATCTCCTGGCAGCGCACCACGTCGATGGTGGCGGCGAGCCCGCTGATCAACAGCGGCAGCACATCGTTGCCCCAGCCGGGATCCACCCCGGAGACGAACAGCGAACCACCGCCCGCGGCAATGGCTTCCAGCACCGGCTCGCGCATTTCGGCCGGTGCGTTGCGCGGATCGTAGAGGGCGTAGAGGGCCGGGGTGACCACGACGGCGCCGGCCCGGATCGCCCGCACGATGTCGGCGAGCGCGTCGTCGGGCCGGATGTCTCCGGACGCCGCGTACACCACCGCCTGGGGTCCGGTGGCGAGTAGCGCGTCGATGTCGTCGACGGCGGCCACCCCCAATTCGGTGTCGAGGCCTGCGAGCGTGCCCGCGTCTCGGCCGACTTTGTCGGGGTTGTGCACGAGCACCCCGGTGAGAACCAGCGCCGGATGGGCAGCCACGGCACGGATGGCCGCGCGGCCGACGTTTCCGGTGCCCCAGACGATCGTGGGGATCATCGAGCCACCGTAGCAAGCGCTTGGTTCGTCGTCTGGCGTATCCGAAATCTCAGCTCGCGCGGACGCCCAGCCCTGGTGTGCCGGTAGCCGCTGCCAGCCGGTTCACCGCTGCGGTCAGGGCGCGCTCGGGGAGCTCGCGCGCGTCGAACGTCGACACGACGACCGTGTCGTCGACCTGTTCCCACGTGCCCATGATGCGACCGTCGACCAGCACCAGCGGCGAGATCCAGCCCGCCGTCCTGCTCACCTTCGACCGGTGCTCGGCGGGCAGCAGCACGGTGTCGGCGGTACCGGGTCCCAGTACGTACTGGTCGAACGGACCGAGCAGATGGACACCGCCGTCGAGAGTCGCCGCGGCGAGATCGTCGGCGAACTCGCTCGGAATCCAGCCGATCCGTCCTTCGACGTCGACCTCGGTCAGCGCGTCACCCATCGCCGCGAACCACCCGCGCAGCACGGTTGTGCGCACGCTGTTGCGACTGAGCCACGCGTCGAAGACCGCCGGGGTCGCGGGACCGTACGCGCCGAGATAAGCGCGGATCAGCGCCGGTGCGGCGATTTCGGGTTCCGGGATGCCCTTCCACCCGGGAGTCAGGTCGCCCGGCGCGGTGAAGGTGACCTTGCTCCCGCGCGCGGGACCGTGGCACAGCGCGCCCTGCCAGGCCAACGGCTTGAGCACCGCACCCCAGCCGGAGCGCAACTGCTCACCGAGGTGGGCGAAGCCGGGTTCGGCGAGGACCGCCTCGACCAGTTCGTCCCGGGTCAGGACCTGACCGGCCAGGACTCCCGACACCACCTCCACCAGACCGGCCACCTGCGCCGGGGTCGCGCCGAACGTCTTCTGCCACGACGGTTTCTCCCACGTCCGCGCCGATCCGATCAGCGACAGCGCAGCCGCGGCCTGCTCGGGCACCATCGCGTGCAGCGTGCCGCGCATCGCCCAAGTCTTGATCAACGTGCCCGCGGCCAACGCCTCACCGACACCGAGGCCGTGGGAATCGGGACTGCGCACCGCCACAGCCATCTCCGCCGCCGACGCCACCTGCGCCTGCACCCCGGCCAACCGGGTCGCGACATCCTCGGCAGAACCCGCGGTCGGTGCCGCGACGAACTGGCGGCCCAGCCGCCAGGCGAACACCTGATCCCATCCGACACTCAGCATGCGTCCCGTCCCCGTGACCGATCCCATCGGTGTCCCATCAGATCAGATCACTCCGACACGATCGGGCTAACTCGCCTCGGTCCGCCGGGTGGCGACACGGCGCAACGCGGCTCGCAATCCCGCGAATTCGTCGTCGCTGATCCGGTCGACGAAATAGTTGAGGACGAGGTCGGATCGCCCGCCCACACCGAGCGCCTCGTGCATGAGCCGGGCGCTGTGTTCCTCGCGGGTCACCGTCGGCCAATACCGGTACGCGCGGCCCTCACGCTCGCGGGCCAGCCAGCCTTTGCGGTGCAGATTGTCCATCGTCGACATCACGGTGGTGTAGGCGATGTCGCGCTCGGTCGCCAACTCGTCGAACAGTTCGCGCACCGTGGTCGTGTCCACATCGCGGTCCCACAGCCGATCCATCAGCACTGCCTCGAGATCCCCGAAACCACGCACCGCCGACCGACTCCTTCACCTTGCCCGAACCGCTTCACAGTACCGGCACCGCCTCGGTGAGAGTCGCGAGCATGGCAAAGGCAAGGAGGGAAAACCACTCCTTGCCACCTCTAACATATAGCGCACCCCGGGGCTTGCGGCAAGACCCCGGTGATGCCGCACAATCTCTCGGCGAGCCCGCAACCTGCGGGAATCTTGTCGAAGGGGAGTAGTCGATGATCGACGTGATCGTGGTCGGCGGTGGACCGACCGGCATGATGCTGGCCGCCGAATTGAGGCTGCACGCGGTGCGGGTGGTCGTGCTGGAGAAGGACGCGGAGCCGACGAACATCGTCCGCTCGCTCGGCCTGCATGCGCGCAGTATCGAGATCATGGATCAGCGCGGCCTGCTCGACCGGTTCCTCGCGCTCGGACGCCGGCATCCGCTCGGCGGGTTCTTCGCCGGCATCCCCACACCGGCGCCCGAGCGACTCGACACCGCCCACCCCTATGTCCTGGCCATCCCGCAACCCCGCACCGATCAGCTGCTGAGCGAGCACGCCATCGAACTCGGTGCCGAGATCCGGCGCGGCACCGAAGTGGTCGGCGTGAGCCAGCGCGACGACGCGGTCACCGTCGAACTGGCCGACGGCACCCGGTTGCGTGCGCGCTATCTCGTCGGCTGCGACGGTGGCCGCAGCACCGTGCGCAGGCTGCTCGGTGTCGCGTTCCCCGGTGAGCCGAGCCGGGTCGAGACCCTGCTCGGCGAAATGGCATTGACCGCGTCACCGGAAACGATCACCGAGGTGATGACCGAAGTCCGCAAGACCCAGCTGCGATTCGGCGCGATGCCCCTGGCAGACGGGGTCTACCGCGTCCTCGCCCCCGCGGCCGGAGTCGCCGAGGACCGGGCTGTCGCGCCCACCCTCGAAGAAATGAAACAACAGCTCATCGCCACCGCGGGCACCGACTTCGGCGCGCACTCGCCGCGGTGGCTGTCGCGTTTCGGCGACGGCACCCGCCAAGCCGTGCACTACCGCGTCGGCCGCGTGTTGCTGGCAGGCGACGCCGCCCATATCCACCCGCCCACCGGCGGACAGGGCCTGAACCTGGGCGTGCAGGACGCGTTCAACCTCGGCTGGAAACTGGCCGCCGAGATCAACGGCTGGGCGCCGCCGGGCTTGCTCGACACCTACCAGACCGAACGCCACCCCGTGGCCGCCGACGTGCTCGACAACACCCGCGCCCAGATGGAGCTGATGTCGCTGGACGCGGGACCACAGGCAGTACGCAGGCTGGTATCTCAGCTGATGGAATTCGACGAGGTGAGCCGCTGTCTCACCGAGAAGATCATCGCCATCGCGATCCGTTACGACTTCGGCGAGGGCGACCCACTGCTCGGTCGGCGATTGCGCGATATCGCCTTGAAACGCGGTCGCCTCTACGCGCACATGCACGCGGGCCGTGGACTGCTGCTCGACCAGACCGGCCACCTCTGCGTGCGGGGATGGGCGGACCGGGTCGACCACATCGTCGATGTCAGCGACGAACTCGACGCCCCCGCGGTACTGCTTCGCCCTGACGGGCATGTGGCATGGGTCGGTCGAGAGCAGCAGGATCTCCTCGACCACCTGCCTGTCTGGTTCGGTCAGCGCGACAGCACCGCAGCATTGTGAGGTGTCGTCCACAGCATCGACGGGGATCGTCTGCGCGACAGCGTGGTTGCGCTGACTCGCTGTCGCCCGGAATCATCGGTGTATGAGGCGCGCAGGGGTGGCCCGATGACCGAGTCCGACACATTCGCCACATTCCGGCCACTGCTGTTCACGATCGCCTACGAAATCCTGGGCTGTGCCGCCGATGCCGAGGACGTGTTGCAGGACAGCTACCTTCGCTGGCGCGACGCGACGGAGGTGACGCATCCGCGCGCGTATCTGGTGCAGATCGTCACCCGTCAGGCGATCAATCATCTCCGCACGGTCCGGCGGCGCCGCGAGGATTACGTCGGCACCTGGCTGCCCGAACCGATCCGTACCGCGCCCGACGCGGGGCAGGATGTGTTGCTGGCCGAATCGGTGTCGATGGCGATGCTGCTCGTGCTGGAAACTCTCGGTCCCACCGAGCGCGCGGTGTTCGTGCTGTCGGAGGTGTTCGGACACAGCCATCGCGAGATCGCGCGGATGATCGACAAATCCGACACCGCCGTGCGGCAGATCGCCCACCGGGCCCGCGCGCATGTCGCGTCGCGGCGACGGCGCTTCCAACCGGACTCCGACACCAGCCGCGCGGTGATCGGCCGCTTCCTGCTGGCCGCCAACACCGGCGACGTCAGCGCCCTCATGGCGGTACTCGCGCCCGACGTCCTCCAGATCTCCGACGGCGGTGGCCGTGTGAGTGCCGCGCGCCGCCCGATCATCGGCGCCGAGCCCGTGGCGCGGTTCCTGATCGGGCTGACCCAGAACTCGATGGCGGGCGCGACAGTCGAATTCGGCAGTTTCAACGCGCAGCCCACGGTGATCGCCCGATCGAAGAACGGCGATCTGGATACCGTGCTGGTGGTCGAGCTGACCGACGACCTCGTCACCGGGCTCTACGCGGTCCGCAACCCCGACAAACTGCAGTCCATCGATGTCGTGCGCATTCTCGACATCGCCGCCGAACGCACGCTGTGACGGAGGGCATAGCACTTGGGTGTCACGCTGGGAACCTGAGCGGTGTCTCCGAGGGTGTCCAGCAACGCAGCGGAACGAAAGGACCATCCCCATGAAGGTCATCCTCGTGTGCAAGTCGGTGTCGCACGGCAACACCCAGCGCGTCGCCGAAACCATCGGCCAGGTGCTCGGCGGACGGGTCGTCGCCCCCGCCGACATCGATCCGGCCGGGCTCGCCGACTACGACCTCGTCGGCTTCGGCTCGGGCATCTACAACATGGCTTTCCATCCGGAACTGCGCCGGTTCATCGCCTCCCTGCCGGCCGGACACCAGGGCAAAGCGTTCGTGTTCCGCACCAGTGGATTCCCGGAACCGCCGTTTCGCCGCTACGTGACCACCTTGACCCGCGACATCGAGAAGAAGGGCTTCGACGTGGTCGACGCCTTCGACTGCCGGGGCTTCGACACCTGGCTGCCGCTGCGCCTGGTGGGCGGTATCCGCAAAGGCCACCCCGACGCCACCGACCTCACCGCCGCGCGCGAGTTCGCCGAAAACCTGCAGGCCAGGACTATCTCCACACCCTGAAAGGCCGAACTCGTCGGACCCCGATGCGAACATATGTTCGTGTCCGATTCCGCCGCCCCGCGTCGCCCGCGTATCCAGTCCCGCGCCGAGGCCTCGATCCTGCACGCCGACCTCGACTCGTTCTACGCCTCGGTCGAGCAGCGTGACCAGCCGTGGCTGCGTGGCAAACCGGTCATCGTGGGTGGCGGGGTGGTGTTGGCGGCCAGCTACGAGGCCAAGGCGTTCGGGATCCGCACGCCGATGAACGCGGGCCAGGCGCTGCGCCTGTGTCCGCACGCGATCGTGGTGCCGCCACGGATGTCGGCCTATGCCGAGGCAAGCAAAGCGGTGTTCGCGGTATTCCACGACACCACCCCGGTGGTGGAGGGGATCTCGATCGATGAGGCGTTCCTCGACGTCAGCGGGTTACGCCGGATCAGCGGCGAACCGATCGACATCGGGCACCGGCTGCGCGCGCAGGTGGCCGGCCGGGTGGGCCTGCCCATCTCCGTGGGCATCGCATGCAACAAATTCCTCGCCAAGGTCGCCTCCGCCGTCGCCAAACCCGACGGGTTACGCCTTGTCGAACCCGGCAAGGAGCTCGACTTCCTGCATCCACTGCCGGTGGAGCGATTATGGGGCGTCGGCAAAGTCACCTCGGCGACATTGCACGCCAACGGCATCACCCGCATCGGCCAGCTCGCCGAACTCGGCGAACCCCACCTGCGCGCCATCCTCGGCCCCGCCGCGGCCCGTCACCTGTTCGCCCTGTCCTTGGCTCGCGATCCACGCCGCGTGGAAACCGGCAAACGACGGCGCTCGATCGGCGCCCAACGCGCCCTCGGCCGCCGCCCACGTAACCCCGACGAGATCGCCGCCTACCTCGACGGCCTCACCGACCGCCTCGGCCGCCGCCTGCGCGCCGCCGACCGCGCCTGTCGAACGGTGGTGCTGCGCTTACGTTTCGACGATTTCACCCGCGCCACCCGATCGCACACTCTCGTCGAAGCCACCGATGCCTCCACCGCGATCCGCCACGCCGCCCGCCTGCTGCTGCACGCCGCTCAACCGCTGATCATCGAACGCGGCATCACCCTGATCGGCCTCTCGCTGACCAACCTCGACGACGCCGACACCATGCAACTCACCCTGCCGCTGGACGCGCGCGCCGAGAACACCCTCGACGCCACTCTCGACGACCTGCGGCGCCGCTTCGGTTCCACCGCCGTCACCCGCGCCGCACTCCTGCGCAGCGGCGAAGGCCTCTCGGTCCCGCTCCTGCCCGACTGACGTCGGTGGTCACCGACCACTACGGATCCACCGTGCGAGTGGGCGTGGAATAATCGCCGAATGCCTTACGCCGTCATCGGCTTTCTGACTCTCGCCCTGTGGGTGTATTGCCTGGTCGACATCATCACCAGCCCCGACGCGGGCATCCGGCACCTACCGAAGATGGGGTGGATCATCGTCGTCGTGCTGATCCCGACGATCGGTGCGCTGCTGTGGCTGTTCGCGGGCAGGCCGGTCGGCGAGTCAGGACCTGTCTCGAATACCCGGTTCGGTGAATACGATCGCCCCGGTCGCCGGGTCGCGTCGAATCCCGACGACGACGAGGCCTTCCTGCGCGGCTTGCGCGAGCGTGCCGAACAGCAACGTCGCGAGGCCCGCAGGCAACAGCAAGAACGCGACCAGGACCCGGCCTGATCGCCCGCGAAGCACTGTGCCGATCGCGCATCTACGTGCGCTGATCGTGTTTGGCGGGCCGGAACAAGGACCGCGTTCCGAACAGTGAACTGTCGAACCGCTTGCCCGCGTCCGGTTCCCGGTGATACCGCTCGATGCGCAGCACCTCGTTGCGGGAACCGAAGATGAACGGCACCCGCTGATGCACCTGGGCCGGGGGAACCTCCATCATGCGCTCGTGCCCGGTGGTGGCCGCTCCGCCCGCCTGCTCGACGATGAACGCGATCGGGTTCGCCCCGTACAGCAGCGAGACTCGGCCCGGCTGTGCGGGATTGCGCGTATCGCGCGGGTACAGATACAGCCCGCCCCTGGTCAGGATGTGGAAGGTATCGGCCACCAGTGACGCCACCCACCGCATATTGAAATCGCGCCCGCGTGGCCCTTCGACTCCCTCCAGGCACTCGAGCACATACCGGCGCACGGGCCGCTCCCAGAACCGCTCGTTCGCGGCATTGATCGCGAAACCCGACGTGTCCTCCGGGATTCGCATCTGCGGATGAGTCAGCACGAACGCACCGATCTCCCGATCGAGGGTGAACCCGTCGACGCCACTGCCCGTGGTGAGGACCAACATCGTGGCGGGCCCGTACAGGGTGAACCCCGCACAGACCTGCTCCACTCCTGGCTGCAGGAAGTCGGTGTCGGCAGGTTCGGCGTCGCCGGCGACCACCGCTTCCGGCGCCCGCAGAATGCTGAAAATCGAACCGACAGGCAGATTCACGTCGATATTGCTCGACCCGTCCAACGCGTCGTACGCCAGCAGGTACTTCCCCCGGCGCTGCGTCGCGGGCAGCACCGTCGCATGCTGCTCGGACAACAACCCGGACAGATGCCCCGACCACTGCGTCTGCCCCACCATGATCTCATCGGTCAACACATCGAGCCGCCCACTCACCGACGTCTCGTCCTCGACCCCCGACCCGATGATCGCCCCGCGAGTCACCTGATTGGCAATGATCTTCGCCGCCGTTGCCACCACATTCACCAGCGCGGAGAATTCCCCCGACGAACCGGGATGCCGATGCTCTTCCTCGATCGTGTACCGCGTCAGCGTTTTCGGTCCATTCGGCATTCGGTCACGACCCCCTGCGAAATCCGGTGCGTCCCTTGCCCTTTTCAGAATGGCTCACCGACCGCCGATAGGCAATGTGAACTCTCACTTGACCTTGCCCCTGGGGGCAGCGTTTACATTCGCTGCATGAGGATCGGAGAGCTCGCGCGGCTGGCTCAGCTCAGCCCCAAGGCCATCAGGCGGTACGAGGCACTCGGGCTGGTCGCACCCGAACGGCACCCCAACGGCTTCCGCGAATACGACGACCACACCGTCCGCCTGGTGCGCGAAATCCGATCCCTGAACCGTCTGGGCATCCCGGTAGAGGAGACTCGCCCATTTCTGGACTGCCTGGCAACCGGCAGCGAACACGTCGACGACTGTCCCGCCTCCCTGGCCGAATACCAGCGGACCATCGACGCACTGACCGCGGAAATCGACGCCCTCACCGCCCGCAGAGACGCCCTCACCGATCGCCTCCGCGAGGCCGCACACCGCCACAGCACCACCCGACGGCTTCCGTGGCCGACGGCCGTCTCCGTTCTGCAGCCCTCCGATGCGGCGACCCAGCAGGCCGAGCGAACACACGACATCCCCACCGAACAAGAGGAATCCCGATGACCCTGAGTTCTGCGATCGCCGGCACCGTCGCGGTGACCGATGAGACATTCGACCACGACGTGCTCGCCCACCCCGGCCTCGTTCTCGTGGACGTCTGGGCCACGTGGTGCCCTTCGTGCAAAATGATCGCCCCCGTGCTGGCCGACGTTGCCCGCGAACGTGCGGCCACACTCGCCGTTCGCACGCTCAATGCCGATGAGAACCCACTCACGGCCCGCACCTACCAGGTCATGGCCGCTCCGACGCTGCTGCTCTTCCGCGATGGCCAACTCCTGCGCACCCTCGTCGGCGCCCGCTCCAAGGCCCGGCTCCTCGCCGAGTTGGACGACGCAGTGCGTCACTGATCCCGAAACCTCCGCCCCCACACGAACACCCATCGATCGCTGTCGGTGGGCTGTGCCACGATCTCACGCGTGACCGAACCCTCCCACCTCCTCGCCGAGCATCGACTGGAACTGACGCTCGATTACGGCCAGTTCATCCTGCACGGAGGGGAGGGTGAGGAGGACGTAGAGCTCGCGCTGCTCGACGCCGCGCATGCAGACAGGCCCTCGGCAGGCGACGGACACACCGTGGTGGTGCTCAGCCCGCACCAGAACAACTTCGACATGCCGATGCACATACAGGTGTGGGATCGGCGACCGGCCGACGAGGGCGAGTGGCAGCAGGTCAGCGAAGCCCGGCTACACATCGGCGAGCACGGGCTGACCATCAGTTCACCCGTCGACGGCTGGGCCGACGCACCCGTGCCGCCCGGCGACTACCTTGCCGAGATCGCCGGAACGGGTTTCGCGAACTACGGCTGGCCTGGCGACACCACCCCCGGCGACCACTGGCGAATCCGGCTCTGGCCCGACGACGGCACCGCTCCTCGAACGGCCCGACAGTGGGACATGCCCGGCTACGGCATTCCCGCCAACAGCGCCGCACCACCGACCGAGCCTGCCCCGAATCTGCCCGAGCCCGAATCGGACCGGCAGCGAGAGCTCCGCACACAGGCCCAGGCCAGAGACCGCGAGGAATGGGGCGGCGACCCGATACCAGCCTTCGCCGGCAGCTATCACGGACGCGAACTCGCGGGCTACGACCGTGCGTTGGCCGAGTCGATAGCAGCCATGAGCGCCACGCGATTGCGTCGACTGGCCGAGTACTGCGCACAGCGCGCCTACGACCTCGCCGGTCTCAGCGATCGCGTCTGGGTGCGCCCCGTGTTGGACGCGCTCGCATCCGGCGCACCGCTGCCCGAACCCTTCCACGACATCGACGCCGCGTTCGCGCGACTGGACAAAGACCAGTACGGACCCGACGAGGCGAGCTTCCAGAGCAGCGTCGTGCGGGAAGTGGCGCAAGCCCCCAGGCCGACGCCGAACCCGTACGACCGCGGCAACATCAGTCGCCCCCACTTCGCCCTCAACACGGTTTTCCATGCGCGGCATACCGATCCGTTGCAGGGCGCGCTCTCCGCGATCACCGAAGCCGCGATCACCTTCGGCCCAGACGTCGAGAGCCTGTTCACCGGCATCCGCGGCGAGTTCGATCTACCTCCGCGGTCGTGAGCGCCGGGCCCGCTGTCATCGATACCACTGCGCGACTGGTCGATCCGGCGAACCTGCCACGGTGGCGCCACCCTCGGACGTACGATCCGAGCGTGGCCGAATCCCATGGTTCCACCCCTCTGCGTGTGCTGGTCTACAGCAACGATGCCGATACCCGCCAACAGGTGATCCTCGCGCTGGGCCGTAAGCCGCGCGCCGACCTACCGGAGCTCGAATTCTTCGAGGTCGCTACCGCGCCGGTGGTCATCGAGCAGATGGATGCCGGTGGGATCGATCTGGCGATCCTCGACGGTGAATCCGCCCCGACGGGTGGACTCGGTATCGCCAAACAGCTCAAAGACGAGATCGATCAGTGCCCGCCGGTGGTCGTGCTCACCGGCCGACCCGATGACGCCTGGTTGGCCAACTGGTCGCGCGCCGAGGCCGCCGTCTCCCACCCGATCGACGCCATGCAGCTCACCAACGCGGTCGCGGGCATCCTGCTCGCCCGCTGAACAGGACCATCCGGGCATCGTCCCGAACTGTCGGATAGTCCGCTTCGCACCTTTCTATCTATCACCACTGGTAACGCCAGTGGTTCGCTGCCGCATGCCCGGAGCCGATTACCCCCGTATCGCTCATGAATCGCGGTACCGATATCGATCAAACCCCACCCCGGAAACGTGCGGCGGACCCCCGAAACGGCGGTAGTCTGTGCTCTAGCTCACACGAGCACGGGCTCTTGTATAACGCTCCGCCATCGCTGCACAGCCTTGCGCGAGCCCCGGTTCGGCGGACAACGTTGTCGGCCCCGTCTCGCCGAAAGCTGCCGTCCGCGGCCGGGCCACACGGCTCGGCCTGCTCCAGCGAGGAGGGGAAGTGCAGTCGTGAACATCGAGGTGCCCGCACTCGTACTCGGCGCCATCGCCGCGGCGTTCGCGGTGTTCTCCGTCATCATGGCGTCGCTGATCGGCCCGAAACGCTACAACCGGGCCAAACTCGAACCCTATGAATGCGGCATCGAGCCGACCCCGCACGCCATCGCCGGCGGTCCGGGAAACGCAGCGGGACAGCGCTTTCCGGTGAAGTACTACCTCACGGCGATGCTGTTCATCATCTTCGACATCGAGATCGTGTTCCTGTACCCGTGGGCCGTGCATTTCGACACGCTCGGGCTGTTCGGTCTCGCCGCGATGGCGCTGTTCATCGTCAACGTGTCTGTCGCCTACGCCTACGAGTGGCGTCGCGGCGGCCTCAGCTGGGAATGAGTGGGAAATAATGGGTCTCGAAGAGAAACTGCCCAGCGGGTTCCTGCTGAGCACGGTCGAGGATTTCGCCGGCTACCTGCGTAAGGGCTCCGTCTGGCCCGCCACGTTCGGGTTGGCGTGCTGCGCGATCGAGATGATGGCCACCGGCGCCGGACGATTCGACATCGCCCGCTTCGGCATGGAAGCGTTCCGCGCCTCCCCACGCCAGGCCGACCTGATGATCGTGGCGGGCCGGGTGAGCCAGAAGATGGCGCCGGTGCTGCGCCAGGTCTACGACCAGATGACCGAACCGAAATGGGTGCTGGCCATGGGGGTCTGCGCGTCCTCGGGGGGCATGTTCAACAACTACGCCATCGTGCAGGGCGTCGACCACATCGTCCCGGTGGACATCTACCTGCCCGGCTGCCCGCCCCGCCCGGAGATGCTGCTCAACGCGATTCTGGCGCTGCACGCGAAAATCGCCGAGATGCCGATGGGCGTCAATCGCGAGGAAGCGATCCGCGCCGCCGAGCAGGCCGCACTGGCCAGCACGCCGACCATCCGGATGGAGGGCCTGCTGCGATGACATTCGACTCGCTCGACAACACCGACAACCCTGCGGGACAACCGGTTCCGGAGGAATCGCCCGCGCAGGCGCAACCCAAACCGCCACAGGACGAGGTGATCGGCACCCGGCGCGGCATGTTCGGCGTCAGCGGCACCGGTGACACCTCCGGCTACGGCGGCCTGGTCACCCCCGTCGCCCTGCCCGCGGGCACACCTCCCCCGTACGGCAGCTGGTTCGACGCCTTCGTCGGCACCTTGCGCGCCGCACTCGTGGGCCGGGTCATCGCCTTCGATACCGTGATCGAGAGGATCGTGGTCTTCCGCGACGAACTCACCCTGCACGTGAAGCGCGAACACCTCGTCGCGGTCGCGAGCGCGTTGCGCGATGACAGCACACTGCGATTCGAACTGTGCCTGGGTGTCAACGGCGTGCACTACCCCGACGACGACGGCCGCGAACTGCACGCGGTCTATCACCTGAAATCGATCACACACGGACGCCGTGTGCGGCTGGAAGTGTCCGCGCCCGATGCCGATCCGCACATTCCGTCGCTGTTCTCGGTCTATCCGACGACCGACTGGCACGAACGCGAAACCTACGACTTCTTCGGCATCCTCTTCGACGGTCACCCCTCCCTGACCCGCATCACCATGCCCGACGACTGGCGCGGGCATCCGCAGCGCAAGGACTACCCGCTCGGCGGGATCCCGGTGGAGTACAAGGGCGCGCGCATACCACCGCCCGACGAGCGGAGGACCTACAGCTGATGACCGACACCGACTTCCGCCGCGACGAACCACCGGTAGTGACCGTCGCAGGCCAGGACTGGGACCAGGTCAGCGAAGTGATCGACGGCGGCGCCGAAGAACGCATCGTGGTGAACATGGGCCCGCAGCATCCGTCCACGCACGGGGTGCTGCGCCTGATCCTCGAAATCGAAGGCGAAACCGTCACCGAGGCCCGCTGCGGCATCGGCTACCTGCACACCGGCATCGAGAAGAACCTGGAATTCCGCAACTGGACCCAGGGCGTCACCTTCGTCACCCGCATGGACTACCTGTCCCCGTTCTTCAACGAAACCGCCTACTGCCTCGGCGTGGAGAAACTCCTCGACATCACCGACCAGATCCCCGAACGCGCCACCGTGGTGCGCGTGCTGCTGATGGAGCTCAACCGCATCTCCTCGCATCTGGTCGCCCTCGCGACCGGCGGCATGGAACTGGGCGCGCTCACCCCGATGCTGTTCGGTTTCCGTGAACGCGAACTCATCCTCGACGTCTTCGAGAACATCACCGGCTTGCGGATGAACCATGCCTACATCCGTCCCGGCGGCTTGGCGCAGGATCTGCCCGCCGACGGCGTCACCAAGGTCAGGGAACTGCTCGACCTGCTGCCCGGACGCCTGCGCGACATGGAGCACCTGCTCAGCGCGAACCCGATCTGGAAGAAGCGCACCCAGGACATCGGCTACCTCGATCTCACCGGCTGCATGGCCCTCGGCATCAGCGGGCCGGTCCTTCGCGCCACGGGCCTGCCGCACGATCTGCGCAAATCAGATCCGTACTGCGGGTACGAGAACTACGAATTCGACATCCCGACGACCACCGGCTGTGACTGCTACGGCCGCTACATCATCCGGATCGCCGAGATGACCGAGTCGATCAAGATCGTCGAACAGTGCCTGGACAAACTGCGCCCGGGACCGGTGATGATCGACGACAAGAAGATCGCCTGGCCCGCCGACCTGGAACTGGGCCCCGACGGTCTGGGCAACTCACCCAAGCACATCGGCAAGATCATGGGCACCTCCATGGAATCGCTGATCCACCACTTCAAGCTCGTCACCGAGGGCATCAGAGTGCCTGCGGGACAGGTGTATTCGGCAGTGGAATCCCCCCGCGGGGAACTGGGTGTGCACATGGTCAGCGACGGCAGCACCCAGCCCTACCGGGTGCACTACCGCGACCCCTCGTTCACCAACCTGCAAGCGGTGGCCGCGATGTGCGAGGGCGGCATGGTCGCCGACGTGATCGCCTCGGTCGCCAGCATCGACCCGGTCATGGGCGGAGTGGACAGATGACAATCGACAACCCCACCAGCACACCGATTCTCCTGAGCCTGAGCACTCGTCCCGAACCGTATCCGCCGCATGTGCGCGAACGTCTCGAACTGGACGCCAAAGAGATCATCACCCGCTACCCGCACCCCCGCTCGGCCCTGCTCCCCCTGCTGCACCTGGTGCAGGCAGAAGAGGGGTACGTGACGGGCACCGGCATCGACTTCTGCGCCGATCACCTGAACCTCACCGGCGCCGAGGTGACCGCGGTCGCCACGTTCTACTCGATGTACCGGCGCACCCCCACCGGCGACTACCACGTCGGGGTCTGCACCAACACCCTCTGCGCGATCCTCGGCGGCGACGCCATCTACGAAGCACTGCAACAACATCTGGCCGTCGAGCACGGCGAAACCACACCCGACGGGGCCATCACCCTCGAACACATCGAATGCAACGCCGCCTGCGACTACGCCCCGGTCATGATGGTGAACTGGGAATTCTTCGACAACCAGACTCCCGAATCGGCAGTCGCGATCACCGACGCCCTCCGAGCGGGCCACCAGGTCCGCCCCACCCGTGGCGCACCACTGTGCACGTTCCGCGAGACCGCCCGCATCCTCGCCGGATTCCCCGACGAGCGTCCCGGCGCGCTCGAAGGAACACCGGGCGCCCCTACCTTGGCAGGGCTCGACATCGCTGCCGCAGAAGAGGACTCGGCAGGGGGTTCGCGATGATGACCCTCACCCCGGTACTCAGCGAACACTGGGCCACCCCGCGGTCCTGGACCCTGGAAAGCTATCGCGCGACCGGTGGCTACGACGGCCTCCGCGCCGCATTGCGCAAGACGCCCGACGAGGTGATCCACACCGTCAAGGACGCGGGTCTGCGCGGTCGTGGTGGCGCGGGCTTTCCCACCGGGATGAAGTGGTCGTTCATCCCGCAGGGTCCCGGCCCCGACGGCACCACGAAACCGCACTACCTCGTCGTCAACGCCGACGAGTCCGAACCCGGCACCTGCAAAGACATCCCGTTGATGCTGGCCACCCCGCACACCCTCATCGAAGGCATCGTGATCGCCGCCTACGCGATCCGGGCCGCGACCGCGTTCATCTACGTGCGCGGCGAAGTGGTGCCGGTACTGCGCCGACTGCAAGCCGCCGTCGCCGAGGCCTACGCGGCCGGCCTGCTCGGCCACGACATCCTGGGCTCGGGATTCGACCTGGACCTGATCGTGCACGCCGGCGCGGGCGCCTACATCTGCGGCGAGGAAACCGCACTGCTCGATTCCCTCGAAGGCAGGCGCGGACAGCCCCGTCTGCGCCCACCGTTCCCCGCCGTCGCGGGCCTGTACGCGTGCCCGACGGTCGTGAACAATGTGGAATCCATTGCCAGCGTGCCCGCGATCCTGCGCAACGGCACCGAGTGGTTCCGCTCGATGGGCACCGAGAAGTCACCCGGCTTCACCCTGTACTCCCTGTCGGGGCATGTGGCCCGACCCGGCCAGTACGAGGCCCCACTGGGCATCACCTTGCGCGAGCTGCTCGACTACGCGGGCGGTGTGCGAACCGGGCACACCCTCAAGTTCTGGACCCCCGGCGGTTCCTCGACCCCGATGTTCACCGACGAACACCTCGACGTCGCCCTCGACTACGAAGGTGTCGCCGCCGCCGGATCCATGCTGGGCACCAAGGCCTTACAGATCTTCGACGACACCACCTGCGTGGTGCGCGCGGTCCTGCGCTGGACCGAGTTCTACGCCCACGAATCCTGCGGCAAATGCACACCGTGCCGCGAAGGCACCTACTGGCTGGTGCAGTTGCTGCGCCGACTCGAAGCCGGCGACGGAACCGAAGCCGACCTGGACAAGCTCGCCGACATCGCCGACAACATCAACGGCAAATCGTTCTGCGCGCTCGGTGACGGCGCGGCCAGCCCGATCTTCTCCTCGCTGAAGTACTTCCGCGACGAATACCTCGCGCATCAGCGACTCGGCGGCTGCCCGTTCGACCCGGCCGCCTCGACCGTGTGGGCACCAGCGAAAGAGGACCGATGACAGCCATCGCGCCAGGCAACAGCAGCGATGTGGTGCCCGCCGACATGGTGAGCGTCACCATCGACGACACCACGATCGAAGTTCCCGTGGGCACCTTGCTGATCCGTGCCGCCGAACTGATCGGCGTGCAGATCCCTCGCTTCTGCGATCACCCCCTGCTCGACCCGGTCGGCGCGTGCCGTCAGTGCCTCGTCGAGGTCGAAGGGCAGCGAAAGCCGGTGGCCTCCTGCACGATCCCGGTCACCGACGGCATGATCGTGCGCACCCAGGTCAGCTCCCCGGTCGCCGAAAAAGCCCAGCGCGGGGTGATGGAGCTGCTGCTCATCAACCATCCGCTGGACTGCCCGGTGTGCGACAAGGGCGGCGAGTGCCCGCTACAGAACCAGGCGATGTCCACCGGCAGCGCCGAGTCCCGATTCGACGGCGAGAAGCGGACGTATCCGAAGCCGATCCCGCTGTCCACGGCGGTGCTGCTCGATCGGGAGCGGTGCGTGCTGTGCGCACGCTGTACCCGGTTCTCCCAGCAGGTCGCCGGCGACCCGTTCATCGAACTGATGGATCGTGGTGCGCTGCAACAGGTCGGCATCGCTCGAGCCGAACCCCTCGACTCCTACTTCTCCGGCAACACCGTCCAGATCTGTCCCGTAGGCGCTCTCACCGGTACCTCCTACCGTTTCCGGGCCCGCCCGTTCGACCTGGTCTCCACCCCGAGCGTGTGCGAGCACTGCGCCTCCGGATGCGCACAACGCACCGATCACCGCCGCGGAAAAGTGTTGCGCCGCTTGGCCGGTGACGACCCGCAGGTCAACGAAGAATGGAACTGCGACAAGGGACGCTGGGCCTTCGCCTACGCCACCGAGCGCGACCGCCTCACCACGCCGATGGTGCGCGGCTGGGACGGCGTCCTCGCCGCGGCCTCCTGGCCCGAAGCTCTCGCCGCCGCCGGAGCGGGCCTGAGCGCGGCGATCGGCAATGCCGGAGTGCTCGTCGGCGGCCGCGTCACCGAGGAAGAAGCGTACGCGTACAGCAAGTTCGCGCGCATGGTCCTCGCGACCAACGACATCGATTTCCGCAGCCGGGTGCATTCGGAGGAGGAAGAACGATTCCTTGCCGCCCGCATCGCCGGACGTGGTGTGCGGGTCGACTTCGCCGCGCTCGACCGAGCCCCCATCGTGCTGCTGGTCGGCTTCGAACCGGAAGAGGAATCGCCCATCGTCTACCTGCGGCTGCGCAAGGCCGCACGGACCCGCGGGCAACGGGTGGTGTCGCTGGCACCGTTCGCCTCCCGCGGCCTCGAACGTATGTCGGGCGCGCTCATCCAAACCCCGCCATGCGGGGAAGCCGACGTGATCACCTCGATCATGGCCGAAACGTCCACCGACGCCGCCGAACTCATGACGATGCTGAACACGCCCGGCGCGGTCATCATGGCGGGCGAGCGGCTCGCGGGCAGCCCCGGCGCGCTGTCGGCGGTGACCCGCCTGGCCGATGCCACCGGCGCGGCACTGGCGTGGGTGCCCCGTCGTGCGGGCGAACGCGGCGCGCTGGAAGCCGGTGCCCTGCCCAGCCTGTTGCCCGGCGGCAGGCCCGTCGTGGATCCTTCGGCGCGTCAACAGGTCCGGCATCGGTGGCAGGCCGGTGAACTCCCCGTCACCGTCGGCCGCGACGCCAACGCGATCCTGGCCGGCGCCGCCCAGCTGGGTGCGCTGGTCATCGGCGGCGTCGACCCGGCCGACCTGCCCGACCCGGCCGCCGCCCTGGCCGCGATCGACGCGGCCCGGTTCGTCGTCAGCCTCGAAATGCGGCACAGCGCCGTCACCGAACGCGCCGACGTCGTGTTCCCGGTGGCGACCGCGATGGAGAAGTCCGGCACCTTCCGCACCTGGGAAGGCCGCCCGCGCCCCTTCGCCGCGGCCTCGCTCGACACCACCCGCCGCGTCGCCGCTCCCCTGTCGGACCTGCGGGTGCTCAACTCGCTGGCCGCGCAGATGGGCGTCCCGATCAACCTGCCCGACCCCGCCGCCGCCCGCACTGAACTCGACGGGCTCGGCGCCTGGAACGGTGAGCCCATCCCCGCTCCGGAGCTGACCAGCCAGACCCGACCCGTGCCCGGGCCAGGAACGGCGGTGCTCGCCGGATGGCGGATGCTGCTCGACGCCGGCCGCATGCAAGACGGTGAACCCAATCTCGCCGGTGTCGCCCGCCCGCCGGTCGCACGGCTCTCGGCCGCGACCGCCGCCGAGATCGAAGCCGACGATGCCGATCACGTCATCGTCTCCACCGACCGCGGCGAGATCTCGGTGCCGTTGATGATCACGGACCTGCCCGACCGGGTGGTGTGGCTGCCGCTGCACTCACCCGGTTCGACGGTCGCCGCCGAACTCGGTGTGACACCCGGCGCCGTGGTGCGCCTGCGTCGCGCCGACGACAGGATGAAGGAACACCGTCATGAGTGATCGAGTCCTACTCCTCGCGGCCGACGCCGGACCTGTCTTCGGCACCGATCCGCTGTGGCTGGTGGTCGTCAAGGCACTCGGCGTGTTCATCTACCTGATGCTGGTGCCGTTGATCGCGGTCTACGCCGAACGCAAAGTCGTCGCGTGGATGCAGATGCGGATCGGGCCCAACCGGATCGGCCCCGGCGGCATGCTCCAGTCGATCGCCGACGGCGTGAAGATGGCGCTCAAGGAAGACATCATCCCGGCGATCGTGGACAAGCCGATCTTCGTGCTCGCCCCGATCATCTCGGTGATCCCGGCGTTCATGGCCTTCGCGGTGATCCCGATGGGCCCGGAGGTCTCGATCTTCGGCACCCACACCGCGTTGCAGCTCACCGACATGCCCGTCGCGGTGCTCTACATCCTCGCCATCACCTCCATCGGCGTGTACGGCATCGTGCTCGCCGGCTGGTCCTCGGGTTCGACCTATCCGCTGCTCGGCGGCCTGCGCTCGACCGCGCAGGTCATCTCCTACGAGATCGCGATGGCGCTGACCTTCGCCACGGTGTTCCTGCTGTCGGGCACCATGGCGACCTCCGAGATCGTGAGCGCACAGGAGGGCACCTGGTATGTGTTCCTGCTGCTGCCCTCGTTCCTCATCTACTGCGTGTCGATGGTCGGCGAGACCAACCGGGCGCCCTTCGACCTGCCCGAAGCCGAAGGTGAACTGGTCGGCGGTTTCCACACCGAGTACTCGTCGCTGAAGTTCGCGATGTTCATGCTCGCCGAATACGTGAACATGGCCACGGTGTCCGCCCTGGCGACGACGCTGTTCCTCGGCGGCTGGCGGGCGCCGTTCCCGATCAGCCTGTGGGCGGGCGCGAACTCCGGATGGTGGCCGCTGCTGTGGTTCACCCTCAAGGTGTGGACGTTCCTGTTCGTGTTCGTCTGGCTGCGCGGCACGCTGCCCCGCCTGCGCTACGACCAGTTCATGAACCTCGGCTGGAAACTGCTCATCCCGACCTCGCTGGTGTGGTTGATGGTCGTGGCCGCCGCACGGGTGCTCGATCTCGAGGGCATCCCCGGACAGAACTTCATCCTGGTCGGCGTGGGGCTGGTGATCACCGCGGCCATGATCGCGATGTTCCTGCGCGCAGGCCGCAGTAAGGGGCTACCGCCATTGCCGCCGCAGGAGCCCTCGACCTCGGCGGTGTTCCTGGGTTTCCCGGTGCCGCCGATGCCGACACGCTCCGCGAACGACCAGCCCGAGTTCGGGTTGTTCGACCCGCTCGCCGGGTTCGCGGTCACCGCGGCCACGATGTTCAAGAAGCCCAATACCGAGTCCTACCCCGAGCAGAAGGTGCCGACCGCGCCGCGCTATCACGGCCGCCACCAGCTCAACCGCTACGACGACGGACTCGAGAAGTGCATCGGCTGCGAACTGTGCGCGTGGGCGTGCCCAGCCGACGCCATCTTCGTCGAAGGCGCCGACAACACCGAGGAGCAACGTTTCTCCCCGGGTGAGCGGTACGGCCGCGTCTACCAGATCAACTACCTGCGCTGCATCGGCTGCGGCCTGTGCATCGAGGCCTGCCCGACGCGCGCGCTGACGATGACCAACGAATACGAACTCACCGACGACAACCGCGCCGACCTCATCTACGAGAAGGACCAGCTGCTGGCCCCCATGCAACCGGGCATGACCCCCGCGCCGCACCCGATGGCACCGGGCACCGACGCGGCCGACTACTACCTCGGCCGGGTCGGTCCCGCACCGTCTGAGCAGGAGGTACTGCGATGAGCACCGCACACGTGCTGGCCGCCGAAGTCGCCCGCACCTCCACCGGTGAGGGTGTGCTGTTCTGGGTGCTCGCCCCGATCGCGGTGCTCGGCGCCCTCGGCATGGTGACCGCGGCCAAGGCCGTGCATTCGGCGATGTGCCTGGCCGCCACCATGATCGCGCTCGCCGTGTTCTACATCGCGCAGGGTGCGCTGTTCCTCGGCGTCGTGCAGATCGTGGTGTACACGGGCGCGGTGATGATGCTGTTCCTGTTCGTGTTGATGCTCGTCGGCGTCGACTCCGCGGAATCGCTGCGGGAGACGTTGCGCGGTCAGCGCATCGCCGCCGCGGTCGTCGGACTCGGATTCGGGTTGCTGTTCATCGGCGGCATCGGCGCGGCCCTGCGCGACAGCGGAACCAGCTTCCCCGGCCGTGGTTTCGGCGACCGCGACGTGATCGCCGAACTCGCCGAGTTGATCTTCCTGCGCTATGTGTGGGCGTTCGAACTCACCGGCGCACTGCTGATCACCGCCACGATCGGTGCGATGGTGCTGGCCCACCGCGAACAGTTCACCCCGAAACGCGGACAGCGGGAAATGTCGCGCGATCGCTTCCGCACTGCCGGCGAACGGGCCACCCCGCTGCCGACACCGGGTGTCTACGCACGGCACAACGCCGTCGACAGCCCCGCCCAGCTTCCCGACGGCTCCTTCGCCGAACTCTCGGTGAGCACGATCCTGCGTCACCGCCGCAACCGCGCCCACACCGAAGCCGCTGTGCTCTCGGTCGGCACGGTCCGCGACGACAATCCGACGGCCGACGAGGAAGGCAAGCGGTGAACCCCCAGAACTACCTGTTCCTGTCTGCGCTGCTGTTCACCATCGGCGCCGCGGGAGTGTTGTTGCGCCGCAACGCGATCGTGGTGTTCATGTGCGTGGAGCTGATGCTCAACGCGGTGAATCTGGCGTTCGTGACCTTCGCCCGGATGCACGGCAACCTCGACGGTCAGGTGATCGCGTTCTTCACCATGGTGGTCGCCGCCGCCGAGGTCGTCGTCGGCCTGGCCATCATCATGACGATCTTCCGCGCCCGCCGGTCGACCTCGGTCGACGACGCCAACCTGCTGAAGTTCTGACATGGGTACCGCAACGCTGTGGCTGCTGCCCGCCCTCCCGCTCGCAGGGGCGATCGTTCTGCTCCTGTTCGGTCACCTCACCGACCGCTGGGGCCCCTACCTCGCCACGACGGCCGCGCTGTCCTCGTTCGTCGTCGCCGCTGTCGCGTTCTTCGGCATGCTCGGGCGCGCCGACGCCGACCGGGCCGTGCACAAGGAACTGTTCAACTGGGTGCCCGTCGGTGATCTACAGGTCGGGTTCAGCCTGCAACTGGACCAGTTGTCGATCTGCTTCGCACTGCTCATCACCGGGGTCGGGTCGCTGATCCACCTCTACTCGATCGGCTACATGAGCCACGATCCGGGCAAGCGCCGGTTCTTCGGCTATCTCAACCTGTTCCTGGCCGCGATGCTCGTCCTGGTCCTGGCCGACAACTTTCTCGTGCTCTACCTGGGCTGGGAAGGCGTGGGCCTGGCGTCCTACCTGCTGATCGGCTTCTGGTACGAGAAGCCCTCGGCCGCAACGGCAGCCAAGAAGGCGTTCGTGGTCAACCGGGTCGGCGACATGGGCCTTGCCATCGCCATGATGGTCATGTTCGCGGCATTCGGTTCCTTCGACTTCCGCACTGTGTTCGCGGCGACCCCGGGCGCGAGCGAAGGCACCCTCACCGCGATTGGTCTGCTGTTGTTGCTGGCCGCCTGCGGAAAATCCGCGCAGGTGCCCCTGCAGTCGTGGCTCGGCGACGCGATGGAAGGCCCCACTCCGGTCTCGGCGCTCATCCACGCCGCCACCATGGTCACCGCCGGTGTGTACCTGATCGCCCGCGCCAACCCGATCTACGACCTCGCGCCGAACGCGCGCACGGCGGTGCTCGCCGTCGGCGCGGTGACGTTGCTGTTCGGCGCCGTCATCGGCTGCGCCAAGGACGACATCAAGAAGGCCCTCGCCGCCTCGACGATGAGCCAGATCGGGTACATGATCCTGGCCGTCGGCCTCGGCCCGGCCGGGTACGCGTTCGCGATCATGCACCTGCTCACCCACGGCTTCTTCAAGGCAGGGCTGTTCCTCGGCGCCGGCTCGGTGATGCACGCGATGAACGACGAAACAGATATGCGCCGCTACGGCGGCCTGCGCACGCTGATGCCGATCACGTTCATCACCTTCGGCCTGGGCTATCTCGCCATCATCGGAGTGCCACCGTTGTCCGGGTTCTTCTCCAAGGACAAGATCATCGAGGCAGCCTTCGACCACGGCGGATCCACCGGAATCCTGCTCGGCGCGGTCACTCTCGTCGGCGCCGCGCTCACCGCGTTCTACATGACCCGCGTCATGCTGATGACCTTCTTCGGTGAGCGCCGCTGGAAGCCCGACACCCACCCGCACGAGTCACCGGCGGTGATGACCGGGCCGATGATCCTGCTCGCGTTCGGATCGGTCTTCGCCGGTGGTCTGTTCGTCTGGGGCTCGTCGCTGGTGAACTGGCTCGAACCCGTCGTCGGTTCTCATCACGCGGAGCCGGTGATCCCCGCGGCGGTGGTCACCGGTCTGGCATTGACCGCGGTCGCCATCGGTGTCGCCGTGGCCTACCGCAAGTACGCCGAGAGCCCGATCCCCGAGGTCGCGCCCGAGCCGGTCAGCGTGCTGACCGGGGCCGCCCGTGCCGATCTCTACGGCGACAAGATCAACGAAGCCGTGTTCGAACGCCCCGGCCGCCACCTCACGAGGGCGCTGGTGTTCCTCGACGCGAAGGGCGTCGACGGGATCGTCAACGGAACCGCTGCCTCGATCGGCGGACTGTCGGCGCGAATCCGCAAGGTGCAGACGGGTTTCGTGCGCTCCTACGCCCTGTCCATGTTCACCGGCGCGGCCCTGGTGGCCGCCGCCCTGCTGGCGGTGAGGTTCTGGTGAACTCGTTTCCCTGGCTGACGACGCTCTGGCTCGCCCCCGCGATCGGGGCGGGTGTGGTGCTCGTCCTGCCCGCCGCCCGCCGCACGGTGGCGCGTGGCGTGGCGTTCGCGGTGTCGATCGGTGTGCTCGCACTGGCCGTTGTCCTCGCGGTGCGGTTCAAGCCCGGCGGTGCCCAGTACCAATTCGTCGAATCCCACGAATGGATCCCGACATTCGGTGTGGGCTACACACTCGGCCTCGACGGTATTGCCACCGCCCTGGTCCTGCTGACAGCGGTGCTGGTGCCGCTGCTGATCCTGGCAGGCTGGAACGACGACACCCCCACCGGCGACGGACCCAAGACCATCCACCTCTACATGGCGTTGATGCTGCTGGTCGAGTCGATGGTGCTGATCTCCTTCCTCGCCCTCGACATCCTGCTGTTCTACGTGTTCTTCGAAGCGATGCTGATCCCGATGTACTTCCTCATCGGCGGCTTCGGCACCCGCACCACCGACGCCGCGGTCCGCGCCCAACGTTCGCGCGCGGCGGTGAAGTTCTTGCTCTACAACCTCTTCGGTGGGCTGATCATGCTCGCCGCGGTCATCGGGTTGTACGTGCTGACCGCCCAGGCGGGCCTCGGCGAGGGATCGGCGGGGACCTTCGACCTGCGCGTCGTGGTCGCCGCGGCCAACAACGGTGAACTCGGGGGCAGCACAGCGGTTCTCAACGCCCTGTTCCTCGGGTTCATGTTCGCCTTCGCCGTGAAGGCGCCGCTGTGGCCGCTGCACACGTGGCTGCCCGACGCGGCGGTCTCGGCCACCCCGTCCAGCGCGGTGCTGATGATGGCGGTGGTCGACAAGGTCGGCACCTTCGGCATGCTGCGCTACTGCCTGCTGTTGTTCCCACTGGCATCGGACACCTTCGCGCCCTTGGTGATCACCCTGGCCGTCATCGGCATCCTCTACGGCGCGCTGCTCGCCATCGGCCAAACCGATGTGATGCGCCTGATCGCCTACACCTCGATCTCGCACTTCGGGTTCATCATCCTCGGCATCTTCGCCATGACCAGCCAGTCCCAATCCGGGGCGACGCTGTACATGGTCAACCACGGACTGTCCACGGCCGCACTGTTTCTCATCGCCGGGTTCCTCGTCTCCCGGCGTGGCACCAGGATGATCGCCGAGTACGGCGGCGTGCAGAAGGTCGCGCCGGTGCTGGCGGGCACGTTCTTCATCGCGGGCCTGGCCACGCTCTCGCTGCCAGGGCTCGCGCCGTTCGTCAGCGAATTCCTGGTCCTGATCGGCACTTTCCCGAAGTACCAGGTGGCAGCGGTGATCGCGACCGGTGCACTGGTCCTGGCCGCGATCTATGTGCTGTGGCTGTATCAGCGGTTGATGACCGGCCCGCTGAAGAAGGGCAACGAACACCTGCGTGATCTGGTGCCGCGCGAGCTGGCCGTGGTGGTGCCGCTGCTGATCGCGCTGCTGGTGCTCGGGTTCTATCCGAAACCGATCCTGGATCTGGTGGATCCCGCGGTGGGACACACTCTCTCGACGATCGGTAAGCACGATCCCGCTCCGACGGTCCCCGCTCCCGAAGCAGGTGCGGCCACCCCGCCCGCAGGCGGCCACAAATGAGGACGGACTCCGTGACCATCACCGAGCTCGCGGCCATCGCGCCCGCACCGAGCATCGAATACCACCTGCTCGCCCCGATGCTGATCGTGTTCGGGGTCGGCGTGGTGGGTGTACTCGTCGAAGCGTTCGTGCCGCGGCCCTACCGATATCCGACACAGTTGGTGCTCGGGTCAGCCGGTGTGGTCGGCGCTCTGGTGGCCGTGGTGCTGCTCGCGGGATCCGAGGGCACCGCGGTGATGGGCGCGGTCGCGATCGACGGGGTCACGCTGTTCCTGCAGGGCACGATCCTGCTGGTCTCACTGCTGGGCCTGCTGCTGATCGCCGAGCGTGGGGCGGTCCCGCGGGCGCGCAGCGGGCCGGGCACGTGGAGTCGGGCGGCGGCCGCGTTGGATCGAGGGGTCGACGCGTTCACACCGCAGGCCTCCGCGGTGCCCGGCAGCGCGCACGAGCTCGCGGCGGTGCGCTCGGGGGTTTCGACCACCGAGGTGTTCCCGCTGACGATGATCGCGGTCGGTGGTCTGCTGCTGTTTCCCGCGTCGAACGATCTGCTGACGATGTTCGTCGCGCTCGAAGTGCTGTCGCTGCCGCTGTATCTGCTGTGTGGGCTGGCTCGCCGCAGGCGGTTGCTCTCGCAAGAAGCGGCGATGAAGTACTTCCTGCTCGGTGCGTTTTCCTCGGCGTTCTTCCTCTACGGTGTCGCGCTGCTCTACGGGCAGACCGGCACGGTGTCGCTGCCGGGAATCGGTGCGGCACTGGACAAGCAGCCCGAGAACGCGACTCTAGCCCTGCTCGGTCTCGGCATGCTCGCCGTCGGGCTGCTGTTCAAGATCGGTGCAGTGCCGTTCCAGGCCTGGGTGCCCGATGTCTATCAGGGCGCTCCGACCCCGATCACCGCGTTCATGGCCGCCGCCACCAAGATCGCGGCCGTCGGGGCGACCATGCGGGTGCTGATGGTGGGAGTCGGTGCGCTGGGCTCGGATTGGCGCCCGGTGCTCGCCGCGGTCGCGGTGGCGACGATGGTCGTCGGTGCGATCATGGCGATCACCCAGACCGATGTGAAGCGCATGCTGGCCTACTCCTCGATCGCGCACGCCGGTTTTCTGCTCGTCGGTGTCGTCGCCGCCGACAGCGCCGGCGTGGCCGCCGTGCTGTTCTACCTGCTGGCCTACGGCCTCGGCACCGTCGGTGCGTTCGCGGTGGTCAGTCTGGTGCGTGACGCCTCCGGTGACGAAGCGACCGCGCTGTCGCAGTGGGCGGGCCTCGGTCGCCGATCCCCGTGGCTCGCTTCGGCATTCGCCCTGTTGCTGCTGTCTTTCGCCGGTCTCCCGCTCACCAGCGGATTCGTCAGCAAGTTCGCGGTCTTCGCCGCTGCCTCCGGTGCGGGCTATACCGCCTTGGTGATCGTCGGTGTCCTCTGCAGCGCCATCGCGGCCTTCTTCTACGTCCGGGTCATCGTGCTGATGTTCTTCACCGACCCTCCGGCCGACGCGCCCATCGTGACCGCCCCGTTCGCCACCACCTTGGTCGTGGCGTTCAGCGCGGGCGCCACCGTGTTGCTCGGTCTGTTCCCCCAGCCGGTTCTCGACCTCGCCGACCGCTCCAACCTGTTCATCCGCTGATGCCGCCGAGTTCCCCGCCCGACCCCCGCCCACCGACCAGCCACGAACGCCAGGCCGGTCAGCCGTGGAACGCGTCCTATCTCGACGGCCCCGCACCGTGGGACATCGGTACCCCGCAGCCCGCTGTCGTGCGGCTGGCCGAATCAGGCGGGTTCTGCGGACCGGTCCTCGATGTCGGGTGTGGCACCGGCGACAACGCCCTGTTCATCGCCGCCCGCGGGTTGCCCGTGCTGGGTGTCGACGTGGCCGAAACGGCGTTGGCCACCGCCAGGCAGGCAGCCGACGATCGCGGGATCGAGGTGGCCTTCGCCATGGCAGACGCCCTACATCTCCAGCGCCTGTATCGCCGCTTCGAAACAGTCCTCGACTGCGGCCTGTTCCACACCTTCGACGAGTCCGAACGCACCGAGTACGCGGCAAGCCTGGCCTCGGTCACCGACTCCGGTGGCACCCTGTACGTATTGTGCTTCAGCGATACCGGTCCCGACACCGGTCCGCACCCCGTCACCAGGCAAGCCCTCACCGCACCCTTCGATGACAACCCCGCCTGGCACATCGCCGCCATCGCCCCCGAGCATCTCCGAACACGCTTCGCCGACTCGGCCTCCGCCTGGCTCGCCACGATCGAACGCCGATAACAGCTCGGCCGATTTCGGGCTTGACCTGAAGGGTGTTTGAGCTCTTCACCGTTGGCGCACGAGCACGGTGCTTACTGATTCCACGGCCAGATCATGACCATCGCTGCGGCCATTCGCCCAGCAGGCCGATCCTTCGCTCACCCCTCCCGCCAGTGGCCTACGTGCGCGACTCCCCGACCGTGATCCGATACCGCCGTGCCGGACCGAGTTCGGTGTCCTGGATGCTCTCGAGGACGCCACCACAGCGCTCGATCGTCTTCATCGACCCGATATTCTCGGCCGCGCAAACAACCAGTACTCGGTCCATCCCAGCCACTCGCGCCTCAGCGATGATCTCTCCCAATGCCCACGTGGCCAGCCCTCGACGGCGCGCGGACGGCCGGATCCCGTACCCGATATGCCCGACCGTCCGCACAAGTTCGCCGTCCCCGTGCCGCAATGCGATCCCGCCGAGCACACGATCACCCTCGACTATCCAGCGATACGAGCAACGCCCGTCCCCTGACGCGGTGATGAGCCGCGCGACCCAGAGCTCGAATCCGCTCGCCGAGTCGACATCGTCACTCGGCAACAAACCGAAACCGTCCTCGTGGACACCGGGCCCCCACTCGACATGCGCGTCGCGCCATTCTCCGTACATATCGACACTGGGTGAGATCAATCTGTGCCCGGACCCGACCGGAATTCCACTGGAGGTGAACACTCTTTCAATCTAATGGGCGAACCGGATCGAACCGCCGGGAATTCGCGCCCGCTTGCTGATCTCGCCGATGTGACCATTGCACGGAGCTTTGTGAACATCCTTAGCGACCAACTCGCTACGACGCGTGACTTCTACGTCGACCTATTGGGTTTCCAAGTCGCCTACGACAGCGATTGGTTCGTACAACTCGTCGACGTATCGAGCTCTACCGTGTCACCGCCCACCGACATAGCTTCTCCGAAAGATGCGGCCGGTGCATGCCGGACGAGACCGGCTGGGTGATTCAGCTCGGGAGGTCCAGGGTGTCGAACTGGTGGGCTGCCCAGATGCGGCGGGAGCGTTCTTCGGGGTAGGGCTGGGTGATGGGTTCGGCGTGGTAGACGCGCGTGGTTCGCGCCTGTGGATCGTAGGGCGCCCAGCCGGGGGTTCCCGAGGTAGCGAAATTCACCCAGTCGGTACGCATTCGGTGGGCGACATCGGTGATTTCGTTCGCGGCGTTCGGATGGGCGAAGCGGTGGGCGCGGACCTCGTCGGGACCGAGGGTGCCGAGGACGAGCAGGAAGTCCAGGCAGTGCGCGGCGCCCTGTTGCGAGTTGAAGCTCCACGCCAGTTCGCACAGCCACACGCGCCCGCCGCCCGCGTGCGCAGCATCGGCCAGATGCAGGCTCGGCATCCGGAACAGCCAGTCGGAGTTGAGGATTTCGAACAGCTGGCCAAATGTCGCCTCCGGATAGGCCGCTCGGTAGCGCCTGTCACCATCCGTGCCTGGTGCGAGGTGGCGAAAAGCTGCGGTCATGGTCTCCGGTGCCGGTTCGCTCCCCGGGCGAGATGTGTAGAGCCGGAACTCGTCACGGGTGTGGCTGACGAGCAGGTCGACGTCGCGTGCGGCACCGCCCGCGATCGCACGCCACGGCGCGCACGGCAATATCTCACCGTCGACAACAGGGGAGAACGGGGTGGGCGTGAGCGCCATCGGGCCCCAGGCATCGACGAACTCGGGCATCGCGGCGATCACCGCGGTGGTGGCGTCGGTGAGCGCGCGTGGCGGCAGCAGGGCGAGGTCTTCGACGGTGGCCTGGACGCCGAGCTGTGCGGCGATCGTGGTCGAGATCGCGGCGGCGAGGCTCGGAGTGAAATAGGTGCCGGGCATGCTCTGGCTGATCGCTCGGCGAAACAGTCCGGCCGCCATCGGCATCACCAGCAGCGCGCCGATGGACGCACCGCCCGCGGACTGCCCGAAAACGGTGACGTTGGCGGGGTCGCCACCGAATACGGCGATGTTGTCCTGGACCCAGCGCAGAGCAGCGATCTGGTCGAGGATGCCGCGATTGTCCGGAGCTCCGGTAATGCGGGCGAAACCGTCGACGCCGACCCGATAGTTCATGCTGACCACCACCACGCCGGCCGCTGCGAGCAGCGCACCGTCGCAATGCGGGTTGGCGGTGTCGTTCTCGAGGTAGGTGCCGCCCTGGATCCACACCATCACCGGCAGTTTCGCGGTCCCGAGGTCGGGTGACCAGACATTCAGGGTCAAACAGTCCTCGGATCCGTCATCGGTCGAGCCGGACGCCGACGACATCACCGAACCGCCATTGCGGGCCTGGGGAACCGGAGGGCCGAACATCAGCGCGTCGCGAACGCCCTGCCACCGCTGTGCAGGCCCAGGCGCCGCGAACCGTCGTGCGCCGGCCGGCGGCGCTGCATAGCTGATCCCCCGAAAGACCGCGACAGCGCCTTCCCACCGGCCGCGCACAACACCGGCGCCCGTGCGGATTTCAGGTTCGTTGCCCACTCGATACTCACTTCCTGGTGTCAGAGGCCGCGCATCGTCGACCACATCGACGACCACGGCTGAATCGGACCCACGCATTCCCAGATCGTGGCATCGGTGGTGATGCCGGGAATTCCGAGCGGATAGTCGGTTCGGCCCGCTGGGACGACGGAGCTGAACCAGCGACGCAGATCCGCCTCGGTACCGCCGACGTAGACGACTGTGTCCGCGGTATCCGGCGGGACACCGAAGTAGCCGAAGCCGCGGTTCGGACTGAAGACCGGCGGTAGACCCGCAGTGGAACGAGCGTGATCGAGCGCTGACGCTTGCACATACCATTGCGTCACGACCACGGCCGTGCGCTGCCGGTGCGGCGGTAATGCGCGGTAGGCGTTCGCGGTAGCCGCCACCAGCTCGGGCCATCCGAGTTCGCTGTATGCCGAAGGTCCCAGTGCGGCAGCGAGATCGGGGGCAGGGGCGTAGTCCGAGGCGGCACGCCACGGCGTCACGTACACGACGGCCGCAACCACCGACAGCGCTGCCGCCTGCACCGCGACAATGGTGAGCCAGCGTCTGGGTATCGCGGCCGATCCCACGGCCCCGGCCGCGATCACCACCGGGTAGATGCCCGCACCGTAGCCGCTGCGACCGCCGCTGATCGCGATGATCGCCACCGCCAGTAGAAACGCCACACCGAGGAACCGGTAGCGGCGCAGGAGCGGCGATCGGCACAACTGCCACACACCGCACACCACGAGCACCGCGGCGAGCGGACCCCACCATGGCAAGGTGCGCGGGACGAACCACAGCGAGCC
The DNA here is from genome assembly GCF_042884695.1 of Nocardia sp. NPDC058114. Lineage (NCBI taxonomy): Bacteria > Bacillati > Actinomycetota > Actinomycetes > Mycobacteriales > Nocardiaceae > Nocardia > Nocardia sp. NPDC058114. The sequence continues at coordinate 437,057 of NZ_JBHVTK010000002.1, forward strand.
GGCGAAACCGCCGGTCTGGCCGCGAACCACCGCCCCCATACCCAGATGCGGCCAACCGTTCATGGCCTGCCAGATCAGCCCCGGCGCCGCCGCCAGCACCACAATGCTCGCGCTCCACCACAGCGCCGGTCGCCGCAACAACGCTCGGGGCCCCAGCCAGGCCACGGCGACGACCACCGCGATCCAGAAGATCGGGATCAGCCATTTGACCTGCACGGCAACGGCTGTCGCGAGCCCAGCCGCCCACAGCAAAGCATCGTCGCGGGTCCGTACCCAGCGCACCAGCAGCCAGGTGAGCACCGCCCACAGCAAGGTATCGATGGCGTTCGTCGACAAAGTCTGCGCTTGGCCGAGTACGAACGCCGATGTCGCGCAGGCGATCGCTGTCACTGACTGGGCTCCGCGAGCACCGCCCAGTTCGCGGGCGATGGCCGCGCTCAACACCAATACGGCGAGCGACGCCGCCACTGCCGGAATGCGCAATGCGATGAACGATCCGGGAAACAGCCAGTCCATCGAGCGCGCGAGCAGCGGCACCAGTGGACCTTGGTCGGCATAGCCGAACGCGGGGTGCTTGCCCGCGGCAATGAAATACAGCTCGTCGTAGTAGTAGCCGTACCGCGTCGCCGATAGCGCCGCGACGATGCCGAAGACCACTCCCACCACCGCAACAGCGAACCCCGCGAAGGGCGGGCGTGGATCATCGGTCGTAGAAGGAGATCGAGCTGAGTCGACAACCACCCCTGGCACGGTGTCCGACACTACCGGCTCGGCGGGAACGACAAGCATGCAAACGATCCAGTCCTGGCCTACGCCAAGGGTTTCGGGCCTCGGAGGCGCTGTCGCGTCGACAAGCGTCCGACGCCGCCCCCTGTCGGCGGGACAACGGCATCAGCTTCGGTCTGCTGCGGTGCCGCTATCGCACACCGATGCTGCCGACGATCAGATCGGTCAGCGCCGAGATCGCTTCGTCGGGCGTGGTCGTACCCAGGTTCAGTTCCGCGGCCAGTGTTTCGGCCGCGCCGAGCACGCCGACGCAGCGCAGTCGCAGTGCTGTGGCGGTGAGTGGCGAGAACGGTTGCAGGGTGGCTGCCATCCAGTCGCGGTAGCTGTCGAGCATGTCGTGCTGGATCGCCTGGACGTCCGGATTGCCTTTCAGGGCGGCGGAAATCGCGTCGAATTCGGGCATGTCGGTGGCGCAGGCGAAGTAGGCGGTGCCCATGACGCGGGCGATCTCGTCGACGGTGGGAGTGGCGTCGCGGGCGGCTTGTTCCGAGGCCAGGCGGTGGCGTTCGTCGAGTTGACGGTAGAGCGCGAGGAGCAGTTCGGGGCGGGTACCGAAGTGGTCGTAGACGATCGGCCTACTCACGCCCGCAGCTTCGGCGAGAGTGGCCAAGGTCAGGCCGTCGGTTCCTTGCTCTCGCACCAGCGTCAAGGCGGTGTCGAGCAGCTGCTCGCGCCTGGCCGGCTTCGCCAATCTGCCCGATCGTGCGGTCATCGTCCTCCCTTGCGCCATGTCCACAGCTTAGCTACAAAGAGTAAGTTACATTTTGTAGCTTAGTGGAGAGGGATTTCAGCATGGAGCAATCGGTACTGATCTTGGGCGGGTCGGGACAGGCGGGGTCGGACACCGCCGCCCTGTTGCGTCAATGGCATCCGACCCTGCCGTTGACCATCGCGGGCCGTGATCTCGGTCGTGCGCAACGGGTCGCCGACGCCGTCGGCACTGCCACGGCGGTGACGATCGATCTGTCACACCGCGACCTCGGTCTCGCCGACGCCGACTACTCCGCGGTCGTCGCGACCCTGTGGGACCATCGGCTCAACGGCCTGCACTACGCACAGGACCGTGGCCTGCCCTACCTCAGCATCTCCAGCGGCCTGCTCGACATCGGCCCGGAGATCGTCGCGGGCGCACAAAGGTCCAGTGCGGCGCCGGTTCTGGTCGCCAGCCACTTGATGGCGGGCATCATCGTTCTCGCCGCACTGGATTCCACGCGCGAGTTCGACCGGGTCGACACGGTCCGAGTCGGCGTCGTGCTCGATGACACCGACACCGGCGGACCCGCGGGAATCGCCGACCTGGAACGCTGGTCGGCCGTCACCACGGCGGGTCTCGTGCGCCGCGACGGCGTCTTCACCTGGCTCGCCGAGACCGACGCGCAAGCCGACGTCCGCACCGTCGACGGCACCGCCCTGCCCGGCCAGAGCATCCCGGTTCTCGACGTGCCCAGCCTGGCCCTCGCTACCGGCGCACCGAACGTCCGGGTCGACTTCGCGGTCGGTGCCACCCCGAGCAGGCGGCGCGGTCAACCTGCCTCCGTCGAGGTTCGGATCGATCTCGCCGGAACCGGCCGGAACGGCGCACCGCTCAACAGAACACAGCACCTCGTCCATCAGGACGGTCAGCGACCGCTGACCGCAGTGGGGATCGCACTCGGCGTCGAACGGCTGCTCGGCCTGCGCGGCGACCGTCCCGCACCGGGCATCCACACCCCGGAGGCATTGATCGACCCCACCTACGCCGTCGAGCGGCTGAGCGAGATCGGTGCCGCGTGGCATCGAGACGGCGGCGGCCCCCGGCCATAACCCGGGGGCCGCCGACTCCTACCGCACCGACCGGAAGAACTCGCGCACATCCTCGATCAGCAGCTCGGGCGCTTCCATCGCGGCGAAGTGGCCCCCGCGGTCGTATTCGGTCCATCGGACGAGGTTGTTCTGCTTCTCGGCGATGCCACGAATCGTGGCGTCACCGGGGAAGACCGCGACCGCTGTGGGGACACCGGAGCTGGGCAGGTCCGCGCCCCACTGCTGGGATTCCTTGTACAGCCGCATCGAGGAGCCCGCGGTCCCGGTGAACCACAAGATCGCTGTTTCGGCGAGCATGGCGTCGCGGTCGAGGGAATCCTCGGGCAGCGCGGCGGCGGGGTCCTTGTAGGTGTTGACGACATCGACGACCCACGCGAGCAGACCTGCTGGTGAATCGGTCAGGGCATGGGCCAGGGTGTGCGGGCGGGTGCTGTGCACACCCGCGTAGGCAGAAGTTTCGTTGCTGCTCCAATCCTGAAGCGCGGCGAGCTTTTCCTGATCCTGCTCGGTGTAGCCCGCACCGTCGTCGTTCCAGGCGGGGATGGTGATCGCGGCGTTGAGGTGCACACCGGCGACCCGCTCGGTGTCGACCCGACCCACCTGCGGGGCGATGAACGAGCCCGCGTCGCTACCCTGCACGCCGTAGCGCTGGTAGCCCACTTCGCCCATCAGCCGGGCGATCAGGTCCGCGGATCGCTCGGTGGCCGCCTGGCCGGGCTGGTGGGTGGGTCCGGAGAAGCCGAATCCGGGCAGGGTCGGGATGATGAGGTCGAAGGCGTCGCGCGGGTCGCCGCCGTGCGCGCGGGGGTCGGTCAGCGGTCCGATCGTCGCACCGAAGTCGGTGAACGGCCAGCCGTGCACCAAGACCAGCGGCAATGCGCCGGATTCGGGTGAGCGCACGTGGGTGAAGTGCAGGCGCTGCCCATCGATCTCGGTGACGAACTGCGGGTGGGCGTTGCGTGCGGTTTCCGCGGCGCGCCAGTCGAACCCGGTCCGCCAGTAGTCGGCGAGCTCGCGCAGATAGGCGGTGGGCAGGCCGTAGGTCCAGCCGGTGCCGGGCAGGTCGTCGACCCAGCGGGTGCGGGCGAGCCGCTCACGCAGGTCGTCGAGGTCGGATTGCGGAATGTCGATCCGGAAGCTGTCGATGTCGCTCATACCGACAACGCTAGGCAGCACTTAGGTCAGTACTGTTCCTAAGTTCGCGGCATGATGGAGAGATGTCCGAAACGTCCGCTCGGCTGCTCCGGCTGCTGTCGCTGTTGCAGACCCGCCGCGCGTGGTCGGGTGCCGAACTCGCGACCAAGCTCGATGTCACCGCGCGCACCGTGCGCCGCGACGTGGAACGGTTGCGCGGATTGGGCTATCCGGTGCAGGCATGGCAGGGCAGCGCGGGGTATCGGCTGGGAGCGGGTGCGTCGATGCCGCCGCTGCTGCTCGACGACGAGGAGGCCGTGGCCGTCGCGGTCGGCTTGCGCACCACCTCGGGCGGCACGGTCACCGGTATCGAGGACGCCTCGCTGCGCGCGCTCGCGAAGCTGGAACAGGTGCTCCCCTCGCGACTGCGGCACCGGCTCACCACCTTGCAGCAATCGATGGTGCGGGTCGCCGCCGAAGCACCGCGGGTGGCACCGGAGACGCTGCTGACGATCGCGCAGGCGTGTCGATGCCACGAGCGTCTGCGCTTCGACTACACCGATCACGCCGGTCGGACGTCTCGCCGCGATGTCGAACCCGATTCGCTGGTCAATGTGAGTAGGCATTGGTATCTGGTCGGGTGGGATGTCGATCGAGCCGATTGGCGGTCGTTCCGCGTCGACCGGCTCGAGCCGCGAGTGCCGACGGGCCCACGGTTCACCCCGCGACCGCTGCCCGACGGTGACGCGGCGACCTATCTGTCCCGCAGGCTCTCGGTCGCGTCGTGGCCGTGGCGCACCGTCGTCACCCTGCACGGGTCGGCCACCGAGGTGGCCGATCGGGTCTGGCCGGGCATGGGCGTCCTCGAAGCGATCGACGATGTCAGCTGTCTGTTGCATCTGGGCGCCGATTCCCCGGCCGCACTGGCCTGGATGATCACCGCCCTGGACATCGGATTCACGGTCACCGACCCGCCTGAGCTCGTCGCGGCGCTGCGGACGGTGAGTGAGCGATGCCGTGACGCGATTGTTGATGCACCTGGTGCAGACTTGCAGCGTGTGCCATTTCCGCGTTGACGGCGTCGCGGAGTCACCTCGACCTTGCTGCGCGGCGGCCGGCGCCCCGACCAGCGAAGGATTCAGTCGCACAGCGCGTGGGTGAGCATCCCGCCGAGATCGACAGACGACGATGTGCCGGTATAGGCGATGGTGACCGCGAGGCCGGACCCCGTGGCACCGGCGACAGTGGAGAAGCCGGGGATGCCGCCGATGTGGCCGACATACTGCGCACCGCACGGCAGCTGGGTGTACCCGAGGCCGAGACCGTAGGACATGCCGTCACCGTTGCCCATGTCGATGCCGTCGAGCATCTGCGCGAGTTGGGGTTGGGGCACGACCCGACCGGCCAGCAGCGCGAGGAAGAACCGATTCACATCGGCGCCGGTGCTCACCAGCGCGCCCGAGGACCACGGCACCGACGGCTCCATCAGGGTCGTGTCGGTGAGTGTCCCGTCGACGGTGGTGTAGCCGGTCGGATGCGGTTGACGGAGACCGGTTTCGCCGGTGGCGGGCAGGTAGGTATTCGACAGGCCGAGCGGTGTCAGGATGCGGTCGCGCAGTTCGTCGGTGTAGCGATGCCCGGTCACGGCTTCGATCAGCATGCCCGCGACGATGTAGTTGATGTTGGCGTACTCGAACCGGCCGCCGGGCGCGAACTTCGCCGGATGTTCCAGGGCCAGGGCGACCTCCTGAGCCGGGGTGAAGGTGCGGCCGTTCTTCGCCGCTTCGTGTTCGTCGAGCTCCGGGGAGCGGGCCGGCTCGGGCAGGCCGCTTCGGTGGCCCAGGATCTGGCGGACGGTGATCGCGCGCCCGTCCACGCCCGCACCGGTGAGCAATCCGGGCAGATACGTGTCGACGGACCTTTCCAGGTCGACGCGGTGTTCGGCCACCAGCTGCAACACGATCGCGGCGGTGAACGACTTGGTGACACTGCCGACCCGGACATGTTGGGGAACATCGGTTCCGATCGGGGTCGCCGCGCCCGCGTCGGCCAGTCCGGAACCGATAACGGTGTCGGCTTCGTGCGCGGTCAGCGTGGCGATGGCTCCGACGGCACCGGAGCCGACTATTGCGTGGAGGTCGCCGCGCACGCTGTCCACACGAGCCGAGGCGAGGGGATCGGCCGTGCTGGTCGTGCAGGCGGACAAGCCCAGCGCGACGGCGAATATCGGCGCAGTGAGGGTTCGAAAACGCATGATCGAACGGTAGGAAGCCGAGGCCCGCACACGCATCGGACTGCGGTACTACCCCCGTCTCGGTCTTCAGTAGCGGGGCAGGGCGGTCCGGTTACCCTGCCCCGCTACCTCATCCGATCAGTTCCGGCGCAACGCCAGCACCGGAATGGTGCGGATGCCCTTCGTCTTCTCCTCGTATCCGGCGAAACCGGGATACCGTCGTGCCTGCTCGGCGTAGAGGCGGTCGCGTTCCTCGCCGGTCACTTCGGTAACGGTGACCGGAAAGGTCTCGGTGCCGACCTCGGCGTCGGCCGCGCCCGCCGAGATGAGGTTGTAGTACCAGTCGGGATTGGTGGGGGCACCGGCTTTGGACGCGAAGACGTACATGAGCTTCGGGTCGTTCTCGTCGGCCAAGTACATCATCGGCGACACCAGTTGCCGGTCGGTGCGCCGCCCTCGGTGATGCACCAGCATCATCGGCGCACCCTCGAAGGGCCCACCGACGCGCCCTTCGTTGGCTCGGAACTCGGCGATGATCTTGCTGTTCCAGTCCTGTGATTCGCTCATGCCTGGCATCTTCTCCCCCGGCCCGCTCGTGCGCGAGCAACCACGCTCACGGCTCGTCGAGTACTTCCTGCAGGCGGGCGGCGAAGGTGACGGCATCGTTGACGAATCCGATGTGGTCGCCGGGGAACAGGACCGGGTCGACGCCCAGCGCCGATGCCAGTTCCCGCGAGGTGCGATCGCAGAACTGACCGGTGGACTCGGCACCGATCCCGACGATCACCCGGGTCGGGATCGAACGCAGCAACGGCGGGTCCGGTACCCAGGAGGTGGTCGGGCGCAGTTCATGGGCGAACCAGAAACGTTCGCTGGCGACCTGTCGGGGATCGCGGTCGCCGCCGAAGATCTCTACGAGCATCGGTTCCGGGATGGCAATAGCGGCTTGGGCGAAGAACTTTCGCCAGGCGCCGATCACATCGCCGGAGGCGTAGGTGGCGACGATGTCCTCGGTGAGTGAGCGCTGGGCTTCGGCGTCGGGGAGCAGTTCGCGCAGCGGCGCTTCATGGGCCACGACAGTGGTGACCAGGTCGGGGTTGGTCTGGGCCAGGGCCAACGCGGTGACCGCGCCACCGCTGGATCCGAACACCACGGCCGGGCCCGCGCCGAGATGGGTGATGAGCTGGGCGAGGTCCCCGGCGCGGGCGAGCACCGTCGAATCCTGATTCGGGTCGTCGAGGGGGCTGCCGAAATGCCCGCGCGGATCGGCGGTGAGGACGGTATTGGTGGTGGCGAGTTGTTCGGCGGCCGCGGCGAACGAGGCGGCGTTCATCGGGGCACCGACGAGGACGAGCAGCGGTCCCGCACCACGGACCTCGTAGTACAGGCAGGCGTCCGGCACCACGAGGGTGCCGGTGGTGACGGCGGAACTGGCGGTCATGAGGCTCTCCCGGATCTCGGCTACAGGTAGCACTCATACAGACGGTGCGCGCCGGAAGAACTCATCGCTCGCCACGAACATTCTTTTCCGACAGTCTCTTCCGTAGGTCAGGCGAATTCTTGCGGTTGCCCTGGGGTACCGACGTGCAGGCCGTCGCCGATCGCGGACAATGCCACGGTGACGATCGTCGCGTCGAACTCGACGACGAACGGGTCAGCGAGCACACGGTCAGCACGTAGAGTGTACAGACGTGCACTGAATGCTCTTGAGCCCTCCTCGTCGAAGGACGGCAAGTGCGCGAACGCGACGGAGAGAGCCAGCCTTGGCGCGCCCGACGACGTGATGCGTCAGGGACGCTCGGTGGGCAACTCGCCGTACAGCTGCCGCGCCCGAGCAGTCAGCAGCGGCAGCACAACGGTGCGCCAGGTCGGCAGGTCCACAGCTTCGGATCGCCCTTCGACCAGCACGGACGCCTCGGACAACGCGTCGGCATCGTCGACATCGACTCCGGTCACCTGGACGATCTCACGCCGCAGCAGCGTCACGAACTCCGTCGCGGTCTCCGGCGGGACCTGCGCACAGACCTTGTCCCGCACCGCATTCCAAGCCACCGGGTCCGCGGGCGACCCCCAGTTGCGCGGTCGCCGATCGAAGAGCCGGGCTATCTCGGAAGAATCTGGCACCCGCCGAATCCTACCGAGACCCGCTCGCCGCCGCCGCGGCGACTTCCCGCGAACGCCGCAGCGGCATGGAGGAATCCGCGCGGGGGCGCACTCAACGGCGGCGGCGGAGCTCGTCAGCGCTGGCCCGCAGCGTTCCGGCGACCAGTTCACGTCCCTCGTGCGCCAGATCGACCACCTCGCGCGCGCTCTTGCGGCCCGCGTCGCCCAAGATGGCGGCGAGCGCGGTCCCGGTGCGGCGTGCCGCGATGGACAGCTCGTGGATCAGTTCTCGGCCGGGTTCGAATTTGTCCATCTCGGTGGAACTCCATTCGCAGTGCGGGCCAGCTCGGATGCCTGGCAACACATTAGTGTACAGTCGTGCGCCGAACTCGTGTCAACCCCCGAATCCGGCACTACAGTCCACCCGCCACCTGAACACGAATCGGTGCGACGCCGCATGTCCTGAACGCATCCTCCTGGCCACCGGAACACCGGTGCCGCGCAGCCGGGGAGCTGCGCGGCACCGGGGAGGCGAGTTCAGTTGTAGGAGTTGGCAACCCCGTCGAGCAGGTGCTCGAGGGTCTCGTAGGCCGGCACGTCGACGACGTCGATCAGATCGGCGGCCACCGGCACCGAACGTTCGGCGGCAACCGAGGTGAACTGGGCGGTGTCGGCGGTACGGAAGCCGTGTTCGGCGGCCAGGCGACGCAATTCGGCGTTGTCGGTGAGCAGTTTGCCGATCTTGTCGCCGGTGGCGTCGAGCGGGACGAGGGTGTGGCTCGACAGGACCGTCGGGGTCGGATACGTCAGCACCATGTCCGGCTTGATCCGGCCCTTGCCCGCGGCTTCGACGAACTGCGCCTCGTAGATGCAGACCAGCGGGGTCGGGCCCATGCCGTTGGTGAGGTACTGGTTGAACGGTCCGTCGCTGCTGTTGTCGGTGTAACCCTGGGCGAGGAACAGTTTCGACAGTGCCGGCAACACGTGCTGTTCGGCGGTGGCGCCGCGCACGATGGTGTGGTCGTTGGCGACATAGCTGGCGATCGAGAGGTACATGGCCGCGGAGTTCGAGCTGCGCGGGTCGGTCGTCGAGACCAGGATGTTCTTGGCGACCGGGTAGGTGGTGTTGTCGGGCAGGTCGTCCCACTGCACGCCGGTCCCGGCCAGCTCCAGATACTTGCCCATGTCGAACGTCGCGACCGGGCCGGGCTTGATCACCCCGGCCGCTGTGAGCAGGTCCGCGATCGGCCGGTAGGTGGCGATGGCGATCGGTGACGAGAACGGCGTGTACTTGGTGGTGATGTTGCGCTGGCGCTGGATTCGCTCGGCGGCCGGAATGCTCGACGGGAACGCGAAATCGAACGCACCGAGGTCGACGGTGGTCGCGATCTGGCGCGAACCGGCCGGTTCGACCTCGACCCGCAGGCCGTTGTCGGCGAGCACCTTCGCCACGCGCTCGTCGGCGAAGAACGACATCTTCTCCGACCCCACCACCCCGCGCACCACCGTCACGGCGGCGACAGGAGCGGCGGCCGGCGCATCGGCACCGTCGGGCAAGAGCACGACTCCGGCGACGACACCGGCCACGACCACGGCCGCGCCGATCGACAACGGCACCACCGCACGCCTGCTCACCGCCCGCTTCGGCGGTTCCTCGGTGGTGTTCGACTCGCGCGCGATCAGTTCCGCGGCGCGCACGCCGGCCGCGGGGGCAGGAACCCGTACCGTCGGGTCGGGATCGGCGAGTTCGCGGCGCACGATCCGCTCGACCAGGATCGGCACGAACTCCCGGATCGGTTTACCGGTGAATCGGTGGTGCGCGGCGCCGACCGCCGACGTCACCTGGTCGACGGGGACGTTCTCGGACAGGTCTTCGACCAAACTCTCGGTCATGCGCCGCATAGCCAGCTCTTCACGCTGGACGGCATCGGCAGCTACGCCGGGGACTACGCGCGACACCACATTCTCCTGGGCTCACATTCGGGCTGCGGACGCGGCGCGCCGAACAGGGCCCTCCCCGTGCGCACGCCGCGGGCCACGCTACCGTCGCGCAGCACAGATACCCCAGCCGTGAGCGAGGGTGCACGCAGAGTTCAGCGCTCGCTCGACTGCCCGCAATGTCACGTTGTCCGTGAGTTCGCGTAAACCTCGAATCTTGAAGTCGCAGTGTGTGATTCGCTACTGCAGCTCGGTAGCGGCCCGAACCGGCGGCGGCCGTTCCTCGGTCGCGGACCCGCGCGCCGCCTGCATCGCCGCCCGCCCGAGCCCACCGGCGAGCAGTTCCATCACGGCGATAACGACCAGCCCGGCACCGGCCATCGTGGCCAGCCCGGTGACCGTCTGGAAGGTGATCGCGATGATGGCGATGCCGATCGCGGTGGTGGCGAGCCCGCAGAGTTCGTGCGCCCAGCCGTCCTCGACGCTGTCGTCCCACGCGGCGACCAGCGCGTGCACCACACCGCGCACCGACCAGCCGATGCCGATCCACAGGGCCAGCAGTTCGATATTGCCGCCCTGGAAGGCCAGGCCCGCCAAGATCCCCGTCAGTGCGGCGCTGACCAGGACCAGCACCCGCAGCGGGAACGCGATCCGCGCCATGAACGCCAGATACACCTGCACCACGGTGCTCAGGATCAGCGAGACCCCGAACAGCGTCGCCAGCGTGGATTCGTCGCGCCCGGGCCACAGCAGCAGCGCCACACCGAGCAGGAACGAACATCCGCCGGCGACGAGCATCGCGGTGCGGGTCCGATCCGCGCTGCCGGTCATGTCAGCCGCTCCAGCAGGTAGGGCGCAGTCCGACTGACCGCACTGTCCGCCACCTGTTTCGGTGTCCCCTGCGCCACGATCCGGCCTCCCTGCCCGCCGCCGCCCGGTCCCATGTCGATCACGTGGTCGGCCCCGGCGACAACGGTCATGTCGTGTTCGACCACCACCACACTGGCGCCACTGTCGACGAGCGAATTCAGTTGTGTCATCAGGATATCGGTGTCGGCCGGATGCAGCCCGGTAGTCGGTTCGTCGAGCAGGTAGACCGTGCCCGCGCGCCGGGCCCGCTGCAATTCGGTGGCCAGTTTCACCCGTTGGGCCTCACCGCCGGACAGTTCGGTGGCGGGTTGGCCCAGCCGCAGGTAGCCGAGGCCGACATCGCGCAGCGTGCGCAGGGCGCGCGCGACGACGTCGACGTCGTCGAGGAAGTCGGCGGCCTGGTCGACGGTCAGGTCGAGCACCTCGGCAATGGTTTTGTCGCGGTAGGTGATGTCGAGGGTTTCGGGGTTGTAGCGCGCACCGTGGCAGGCCGGGCACGGACTGTAAGTGCTGGGCAGGAACAGCAGCTCCACGGTGATGTATCCCTCGCCCTGGCAGGTCGGGCAACGGCCTTCGGCGACATTGAACGAGAACCGGCCGACGCCGTATCCGCGGGCTTTGGCGGCGTCGGTCGCGGCGAAGAGTTTGCGGACCGTGTCGAACAGGCCGGTGTAGGTGGCCAGGTTCGACCGTGGGGTGCGCCCGATCGGCGCCTGATCGACTTCGACGACTCGCACGATGTCCGGGTCGGCGGCGGCGGTCGTCGACACAGCGTGCAGCAGAGTGGATTTGCCCGAACCGGAGACGCCGGTGATCGCGGTGAACACGCCGAGGGGGATGTCGGCGTCGAGTTCGTGCAGGTTGTGGCTGGTGACGGCGCGTAATCGGAGCTCGCCGGTCGGGGTGCGGGCCGCGCGCGGTGGGCGGACGATCTCGTCGAACAGGTAGGGCCGGGTGACCGAGTCGGCCACCTGCCGCAACCCCTCGACCTCACCGGCGTAGAGCACCTCACCGCCGTTCACACCGGCGCCGGGACCGATGTCGATGAGCCAGTCGGCGTGGCGGACGACGTCGAGATCGTGTTCGACCAGGAACACGCTGTTGCCCGAGCGCTTGAGCCGGTCCAGCACTGTCGTCAGTGCCGCGGTGTCGGCCGGGTGCAGTCCCGCCGAGGGTTCGTCGAGAATGTAGACGACACCGAACAGGCCCGACCGCAACTGCCCGGCCAACCGTAATCGTTGCAGCTCACCGCCGGACAGCGTCGGGCTCTCCCGGTCGACGCTCAGATAGCCGAGCCCGAGCTCGATGAGCACATCGATGCGGGAGGTGAGGTCCTGGGTGAGTACCGCCACGGCTTCCGTGCCGGGGGTATAGGGGCGCAGCACCTCGACGAGTTCGCTGAGCGGCAGGTCGGCGAGCTCGGTGATGTTGTACCCGGCGAAGGTCACCGCGAGTGCTTCGGGTTTGAGTCGTCGACCCGCACACAGTCCGCAGACGGCGGTGTGCAGGTATTCGGCCGCGCGGGCCCTGGTCGCCGCGCTCTTGGATTCGGCGTGCGAGCGCAACAGCAACTGCTTGGCGCCGGTGTAGGTGCCCTGATAGGGGCGGTGGATGCGGTGCGGTTCGCGCACCGGTTCCACTGTGACCACCGGCTTCTCCTCGGTGAACAGGATCCATTCGCGGGCGGCGGGTGAGAGTTCACGCCACGGGCGGTCGATGTCGTAGCCCAGCGCGCCGAGTACGTCGCGCAGATTCTTGCCCTGCCAGGCACCGGGCCACGAGGCGATCGCGCCCTCGCGGATGCTCAGCGACGGGTCCGGGACCATCGACGCCTCGGTGGCCTCGTGGACGACGCCCTGTCCGTGGCAGCGCGGGCAGGCGCCTTCGACGGTGTTCGGGGAGAACGCATCGGAGTAGAGACGGTTGGTGCCCTCCGGGTAGTGCCCGGGGCCCGTCCTGGCCGGGGTGTCGGGATAATCGCCTTCGCGGGACATGAGCATGCGCAGCGTGTTCGAGATCGCGGTGACGGTGCCGACCGTCGAGCGTGACGACGGCGAGGATCGGCGCTGGGCCAGGGCCACCGTCGGCGGCAGGCCGGTGACGGTGTCGACATCGGGCGCTTCCACCTGGTTCAGCAACCGGCGGGCATACGGTGCCACCGACTCCAGGTAGCGGCGTTGCGATTCCGCGTAGAGCGTGCCGAACGCCAACGAAGACTTGCCGGAACCCGACACTCCCGTGAAGGCGACCAGGGCATTTCGTGGCATGTCCGCGTCGACATCACGCAGGTTGTGGACCCGGGCGCCACGCACCCGAACCGAAGAATCGACCTCGTGCGAATCCACAGCTACCCACCGTACTCCCGGGGGAGCAACCTTCGGGGCGAACGCGCCCGTTGCCGAGATATTAGAAGAACCACCCCAATTGCGGGGCACGGTCGGTGGTGAAGGCTTCGTCGAACGCACGCAATGCCTTCGGATCCCCGACGGCGATCCGGTGCGCGGCGGCGAACGTGTTCGCGCGATGGGCACCGAAGTAGAGGGCGCCGAGAATATTGATATCGAAGCCGAGAGTCGCTGTCCGGGTGGTCGGCTCGCACTCGGCGACGCCGTCGCGGATCCGCAGGGCGAAGTTCCCGCCGGCGTCGCGGAACGGATCGCGCACCGCCACGACGGTATCGAGGTCGGCGCGGTAGGCGCGGGCGGTCAAAGCGGCGGGGACATCCATGACCCGCGCCCACAGTGCGTCACCGCGGTGGGTCATCTGCACGGTGCGCGGGTCGGTGAGCATGTAGGCGAGCGGATCGTCGTCGGCGATCTCGGCTTCCACGGTGTCGACGAGGTCCATACCGAGCAGCACCCGCCACAGCGCGGCGTGCGCGTCCGGGGTGACCGCACGCAATTCCCACACCGAGGCGATGTCACGGTTCTCGCGCCGCGAGCGCCGATACAGGGCATAGCCGTCGGCGTGCAGCAGGACGAACAGCGTCGTCGCACCGTGGCGGTGGCGTTCTATGTCGGCGAAGAACAGGTCCCACTTGGCATCCGGCCGAACCTGTGCCCCCGCCGTCACCTGCTGCCAGCGCTCGTAGATCTCGCGGATCCGCGGGGCGGCCTCGTGCAACGTCTCCAAAGTGACGCCACCGGGATCCGGTGTGGTGGAACGGAATTCGGCACGCCGCGGATCGATGGAGATCGCGGTGTCGAGGACGGCCACCTCGTAGCCGAACCGCCCGTAGATCGTGCCCTCGCTGGCGGTGAAGATCGTCAACGGCAACCCGTCGGCCTCGGTCCGAGCATGCTGGGCCCGATACAGCTCGCGCAGGATCCCCCGCCGCCGGTGCGTCGGCGCCACCGCGACCCCCGACACCCCACACGCGCGCACCGTCCGCTCCCCCGGCACCGTGATCGTCATCGTCCGATCCACCGTGTGCCCGACGATCCGGTCACCCTCCACCGCGACCAGTGACCGTTCGACCGGAAAGACCGCTCCCCGGTATTCGTTCTCATCACTCCCGTACCGCATCCCGAACCCGGCCTCCTGCAACCCCGCGATCGCCGCGGAGTCCGCGGGAGTCGCCGTCCGAACGCACACGCTCTTCGCCGATGCCATGCTCGTACCCTGCCACGCCACCCCGCCCCGGCACATCCGGTTTTCTCCCCGGCAGAGCACGTGTCGGTCCGTCACGCACGGCAGCGCTATGCCCAGTCGGTCACCACGCTGATCAACTCGACAACCGGGCCCAGTGCCGAGGGTGCGGCGACCGAACCGGCTCCGCCGACCCACAACGACACCGGCACCCGATGGAATCGCACGGCAGCGGACCCCCAGGGCACATCGGTGTGCGCGACGCCGTCCACAGCCAGGCCGAGGTTGCCGTCGGCCGACACGGCCGGTGTCACAACGACCGTCGGGTCGGTCGTGTCGCTCAGACTCTGAGCCTGAGCGGTCGCGCGGCCGGTCAGCAGATCGATGACGGCGGCGATCGCGACCGGATCGCGGGTCGCGTCGTAGATCCAGCGCCTGCCGAGCACCCCGTGCTCGGCAGTGCCGATCAGCGCCGAGTCGCCGCCGTGCAGCGGTGCCCCGCGATAGGTCATCGGCACCTGATACAGCACCTGGTCGGCACCGGAACCGTCGACGAACAGCACGAATTCGATCCCGACCTCACCGGCCGGGTCGTCGAGACGGAAGCCACCGACTCTGTCCAGGCACGGGGTCGTGCCCAGGTACCACTGCCGACTGGGCAACCACGCCGCGACGAGATCGCGCTTGGACGGGGTGACGGTGGTCTGATGGATCACTGCCATCGGGGGCCTCAGCCTTTCGCGGTCATGGCGCGCACGTCGGGCAGGGTGCCGATGCGCTGGGTGGTCGGACGGCCGGGGGCGGCGGTTTGGGGCGAGCCGGTGGTGCGGAGCAGGGTCCGGATCTGGTCGGGGGTCGCGCGGCCGGGGCCGGTGGTGCGAATGCCCTGGTAGGCGGCGATGGCGCCGACGACGATCGGAGACGCGCTGGAGGTGCCGCTGAATTCGTCGGTGTACCAGAGGTCTTCGTCGGGACCGCCTTGCAGGTCGCCGTAGCCGGTGGTGGTGACTTCGCGGCCCCAGCCCTGGGTGTCGAGGCGGGCGCCGTGGTTGGAGAAGTCCAGGCGCGAGCGGGCGGGCCCGTGGTCGCGGCCGTGCAGGCCCGGCGGTGGGGCGCCCGCACCGACCAGGATGGCACCGGAATCGGCGGAGCCCGCGCGAAACGGGTTGTGCCAGGTGGTGGGGAAGTCGCCGGGGCGGGTGTCGTAGACGGCGTCATCGAGGTTCTCACCGCCGTTGCCCGCCGCTTCCACGACGACGATGCCCCGGCTCACCGCGTAGCGGATGGCGGCGAGGTCGTCGGGCCACCATTCCACCGCGATGTAGCCGCGCTGATCGGGGGTGGCCTGGTAGTCGAATCGTGGTCCGGGGCGGTGCAGTTCGATGAGCACGATGTCGCCGGGATGCAGGGCGTCGGCCGCGGAGCGGATCGCGGCGGCCGAGCCGATGCCGAAAATCGAGATGGCCCTGATGTGGGCGTCGGGTGCGATTCCGGTGACGCCGAATTCGTTGAGGTCGCCACTGATCTCGCCGGCGACGGCGGTGCCGTGGTTGCGCCATCCCAGATCGGCGGAGGCGGTACCGCCGATGACTCCGCCCTGGTTCTGTCGCAGATCTTCGTGGGTGAACCGCCACGCACCCTCGACGTCGATCACCCGCACGCCGGTGCCGAGCCCGCCGGGCCTGCCATGGGCCCACACCGCGTCGATGCCGTGCGGTGCGGCGTCGAGATATGCCTGTCTGACCCGGAAATCGGGTGTCACAGCGGGCGCTCGCGGTGCGACGATGTTCTCCGCGAGGGGTGCCAGCGGCGGTTCGGCCGCCGGCTTGACGTAGGCGGCGGCGACGGTGTCGTCCTCGCGCAGCCGGTGCGCGAGCTCTCCGAGGTCGCCCAGTTCACCGTGCACCGAGTAGTAGCTGAGGTACTCCCCCGCGACCGGCGCCTGCGGGGTGTCGGCAAGGCGGGCCGCGAGCCGGTTGTCCGGGCCGAAGATCGGTACCAAACGCGCGGTGGCCGGCAGGAGCTCGTCGACCCTGGTGCGCACGGACCGGTTCTCACGCAGCGCGATCGGCGTGATCTCCGGGCCGGTCGGCGTGGTGACGACGATCAGTTCGCCCGGCGGGACCGAGGGTGCGGGCACCCCGGGTCGGCGCTGCCTGCTGGATCGGGTGGAGGCCATGGCTACCAGTCAACCGTGCCCCACGCCCGCCCGCTACCGTTCTGCCACACCGGCTTTGGCGACACGCCGCTACCACACCGCGGCGACGGCCCCGATCACGGCGATCGCCCCGACATACCCCAGCACCAGCCGGGTATCGCGCAACCAGCATCGACTGCGTTTCAACCCCGCCCGCCACGCCCGCCAGTATCCGGCGAACGCGAGCGCACCGAACCCGACCACCGCCCACGGCCCCACCAACCACGTCAGCAACGCCACCGTCGCGACCACACACAAGGTCAACGGGTCATGCGGTTGCTGCCCGCGCATCGCCTCCTCGTAGTAGACCCCGCGTTCGCTCACCGCACCTCCACCGGCAACAACGCCCGCCCCGCCGGTGCCGCCGCCGACAACCGCTGCCGCGACAGTGCTGGCCAGGCCTGCACCGCGCAGAACGGCGCGCACTGATCGGCATCGGCACGGGTCCCCACGTGCACGCAGCACTGGGTGAGCCGTTCCTCGATCATCGTCGACATATCCATGAACGGTTTCACCGTGATCCGCACAACGCGTTCCCCGAGCAGTGTGCGCAACCGTTGACGCCGCCCCGGCAACGCCGACGACGCCAGCGTGAGCAGCGTGGACATTCCCAGATCGCAGTTCTCGCAGATGTTTCGCCACACCCGCCCGATCTCCGGATGCGACAGCGACGACTGCTCCGAGAGCAATCCCAGCAACGATTCCTGGACCGCTACCCGCAGTTCGGCGGGCAGCGCCGAGTCCGCGATCCGGTTGGACACCAGTCCCAGCTGCTGCTTCAGTCTCTCGTGTCCGATCAGCGAGACCAGCGACCGCCATTCACCCGCGTCGTCACGCAGCAGGTAGCCCACCGAGCAGCAGTGTGGATGCGAGCACGGCAGTGCGGTGAGGTCACGCCAGGTCACCAATCCGTCGGTCTGGGGGCCGAGTCGGGCCAGCACACCGGTGTGGGTGAGCCGGTTCATCGGGTCGATCGTTCCCGAACGCCCGGACCCGAATTGCGGTTGGATCGAGACCCCGCCGACGAACGGTGTGTCCATCGCGGTGCGCAGGACCGCGCCGATCTCGTCGTCGTTCACACCCAGGGCCACGGTCATCACCAAGGTGGTGAAGACGGCGTTCGACGACAGCCGTCGCAGTGCCTGCTGTTTACGGACACGCAGGTCACCGCCACGGTGATGGCGGGAGGCCTGCGCGGTTTCCCCGTCGTATTGCAGATACACCTCGACCCGGTCGCGATGGGCACGCAGCAGCGCCAGCAGTTCGTCGTCGACGGCGATGCGCAGACCGTTGGTGTTGAGCAGGATCCGGGTGATCGGCCGTGCGGTCAATTCGGTCAGCAGCCGCGCCAACTGTGGGTGCAGAGTCGGTTCGCCACCGCTGAGCATCAGCACGTCCAAGCGCCCGTTCTCGCGGGCAAGGCGCTGATCGACATTGGCCAGCACGTCCTCGACCGACACCACCCCGCGCAGTTCGGGCGAGGAGTCGGCGAAACAGGTGGGGCAGCGCAGGTTACAGCTGTCGATGATGTCTTCGAGGAGAATGCAGGTGTGCTGGGTCTGCATCTCGGGCAGGCCCAGCAGATACGCCGAGGGCACCGGGTCGAAATTGCCCACGGTGTCGGGCAGGTGCGCTTTGGTCGGAGCGGTCCATTCTTCGAGGTAGGCCAGGATTTCGGGGTCCTCGTCGTAGAGGGTGCGCACCATGCCGTGGGTTCGACACCCTCGTTCGAGAAAGACCTTCCCGTCGCGTTCGGCGAGCCACCCCGACAGTCTCGCGACATCGGGCAGCGCGGTGTCGGGGTGTTCGTCGTGGCAGCGGGGACAGAACGCGGTCACGTAGCGCAGGATCCGATCGCCCCGCAACGGCATCCCGGTCATCGCGCCATCCCGAACATGCCCGTGTACAGCTCCGGATTGATGGCCGTGCACAAACCCGCCGTGCACACCGTGACCAGCGACCACCCGATCATCAGCCCCATCCCGAACCCTTTGGGCGCGGGCCGTTTGCGCCGGATCAACAGCCAGCCACCCCCGAATGCCGCTGCCGCGCTGACCACCGCGGTCAGCCCGAACAGCGCTTTGGTCGCGGCGTCGTCATCGAGGGAGGCGACGACCATGAACACGAAGAATCCCGCCATCGCGTTCGCCACGATGAACGCCATCGCCCCCGCCAACGCCATCGCCGCGACCTGACCGCCCTGGCCAGGCGGTTTCCCGCCTTGCTGCGGCGGTGGGGGCGGCATGTTCGGTGGTGGGCCAGGAGGAAAGTTCATGCCACGACCTTTCGTCGAAGTACACCGTCGTAGTTCCCGCGCCGGTAGCCGATGCTCCAGCGCACCGCGACCAGGACCAGCCCTGGCACCAGGAACCATTGCGGGCGCGTCAGATCCAGCCATACCGTGTCGTTGGCGCGGGTGAACTCGACCAGGAACCGGAAGATCGCATACGCCCCGACGTAGAGGGTGAACAGCTCACCCGGCGTGCTGATCCGGTCTCGCAACCACCACAGTGCGCCGAAAACGGCCAACTGGAACACGATTTCGTAGAGAAAGCTCGGATGCATCGCGACACCGGCCACGCATCCCGGGCACTGCGGCACCGTCGCGGGTGCGTGGATCGCCCATGGCAGGTTCGTCGGCCGTCCCGGTGCCTCGGTGAGCAAGCAGCCGACGCGCCCCACCGCCATGCCCAGCGCCACCGCGGGTGCGAACAGGTCACCGGTCCGTTCCCGATATCCGATGATCTTTTTCGCGATCAACACGCCCACATACGCGCCGAACAATCCGCCGAGCACGCTGCGCGCACCGAACATCCAGCTCTCGTACGGATCGAGGGTCTCGAACAGACTCGACAACCGCATCCCGATCGCCCCACCGACCAGTGCCCCGGTGACCGCGACCAGGGACTCTTCGCGCAGCGCGTCGCGGCGCCTGCACTCGGCCACGAACACCACCGCGGCCACGGCGACACCGAGCGCGACGAAGAACCCGTGCGTCGGGATCCCCCACATCAGCTGCGCCACCATGGCGAAAGGTTAGCGGGCCCACGGGCGGGCACGCGTGAGTGAAACTACTCCCGAATTCGGGTACTACCCTGTTCGTTGGTGAACGCCGGTGCAGGAGTGAGTGTTTCGTTTAGAATGATGCACGGTGAGATCCTCACCCCGGTGCCGATCCTCGGGTACCAGCGTCAATCATCGCGATAGTTCCACCATCTCGGAATTCCATCGGATACGCAGCCATACAGGGGGTCAATCATGTCTACAGCTGTCGATTTCGCGGCCAGGCTCATCGAACCGCGGGCGATCGTCGCGGCGGGCCATTCGGCGGTTCTCGCCTACATCTCACCGAGCAGGCCGGGTGCGAACTTCGGTGCCAAACCGATCACCGCCGACTACGCTCGCGCGCTCACCGCCGCCGGGCTCGACATCGTCTCCATCTGGCAGTACGGCAAACCCGGCGACGCGACCCCCTCGGACTGGACTACCGGTTTCGAGGGCGGTCGCCGGATGGCCGAACAGGCGTCGGCCACCCACCTGAGCGTGGGCGCGCCTGAACACGCACCGATCTTCTTCGCCGTCGACGAGGACATCTCGCTGTCGCAGTGGAACAGCACGGCCGTGGAGTTCTTCCGGGGCGTGAACTCGGTACTGGGGACCGCCTGGACCGGGATCTACGGGCATTCGCGAGTGTGTGCGTGGGCGATCGAGGACGGGGTGGTCGGCGCACGCGGGGAATTCAGCTGGGCATGGCAGACGCGGGCCTGGTCGGGTACCGAACGGGAACCACGCGCGGTGCTCTACCAGCGGGTGATCGACACCCCGAGCAACCCCGGACCGATCATCGACGGCACCCGCGTCGACGTCAACGACATCCTCGCCCCCGACTTCGGGCAGTGGGCGCTCGACCGTTCGGTATCGGTACCTAAGTTCACCGAGATCGACCGGCTCGGACCCTCGCACTCCCCGCGCGAGGGCGCCCGCATCACCAATTTCCTGCTGCACACCCAAGAGGGCAACGGCACCGCCGAATCCCTTGCCGCCTACCTCAACAACCCCGCCAACGGGGTGTCCTACCACTACACACTGCGCGACGCGGTGGTGGTGCGCGTGGTGCCCGAGGAGCTCGCGTCCTGGTCGGTGCTCTCGGCGAACCCGTTCACGGTGAATCTGTGCTTCGCGGGCAGCCGGATCGCGTGGTCGCGGCAACAGTGGCTGGCCATCGACGGCGACCTGCGGATCGCGGCGTTCCTCGCTGTCCGCAGCGCGCACCGGCACGGGTACTCGACCGAGGTGATCGAGCCGGATTACCACGTCGGCGACGGGATCTCCGACCATCAGTACGTCACGAGGGCACTGGGCATCGGCTCGCATACCGATGTGGGCCCGAACTTCCCGTGGGATGTGTTCGCCGCCCACGTCGCCTCGTTCGCCGACGGGACCGGACCGAACGCGATCGATGTCCGTGCCGCCGCGTCCCCGTGGTTGGGCGCGCGGCGCACCGACGGCGAACTCAGCACACCGGACGGGGTGGGACGTTTCGCCGAATTCGAGCACGGCTACGTGTACTGGCATCCGAGCACCGATGCCCACGCCGTCCCCACCGCGGTCATGGACAAGTACGCGGAGTTGGAGTGGGAGACAGGCCCCTTGGGCTATCCGACGGCCGAGCACACCGAACTGCCCGATCCGCGCGGGTCCGGCCCCGGGCTGGCGCAAGCGTTTCAGGGCGGCATGGTCTACCGGCGCGCCGGCCAACCCGCGTACTGGGTGCACGGTGCGATCGGTGCGCGGTGGGCGGCGGCCGGGTACGAGAACGGCGAGCTCGGCTGGCCGGCCTCCGACGAGACCGCCCACGACGACGGGGTCTACCAGGCGTTCGAGTTCGGCCGGATCTACTGGGTGCCCGAACAGATCGTCGCGCTGCGAAATTCCGGCGAACCCGACACTCCGCTGCCCCGGCCCGCGTGAGAGGTCAGGCCAGCAGGATCGCGAGGGTGGTGGCACCGGCGCCCAGTAGCAGTGCCACCACCACCAGGATCGCGATCAGTCGCGTCCGTGAGGTCGGTCCGGTGTAGGTTTCGTCGGCGTTCAGCATGTCGTCGATGTCGATGGCGGCGAACTCACGCGTCGATTCGAGAGGGCCGGGCTGCTCGGTCATGTGCGTGACGCTAGTCCAGGTCACTGCTCGCCGCCCCCGATACCCCCGCTCATGTTTGCGGTTGCGGGGTGCGGGTGGTGGCGAGGAGTTCGTCGAGCTGCGCTTCGGCGCGTTCGGCACGGGCCAGCGTTTGTTTGCGGGCGTCGTCGAGCGCGGCCCACCGTTCGGCGGCTTCGGTGCGCACCTGCTCGAGTGCGGCTGCCGCCTCGTCGCGGCGTTGCTGGGTTTCGGCGGTGGTGGTACGGCGCAGCTCGGCGAGTTCGGTACGGGTGCGGTCGAGTTCACCGCGCGCGGTGTCGAGTTCGGTGCGGGCCCGGCGCCACTCCTCGCGCGCTTCGGCGGCGGCCTCCACGCGTTCGGCGGTGGCTTGTTCGGCGCGTTCGGTGGCACGGTCGGCGTCGGCGGCCCGCTGGATCGCCAGGTCCCGTTCGGCGTTCGCGGCGGCGATCCGGGCCTCGGCGTCGCGGCGCTGGTGCGCGATCTCGGTGTCGGCGCGCTGTTGGGCACGAGCCACGGTGTCGTCGGCTTCTTGTCGCGCCACGTCGATGTCGTCGGCTGCTTGCTGGTGTGCCGCACGCACTTGCGCCTCGGCGTCGCTGCGCGCGGCGAACACATCTTCGGAGGCTTGTCGGGTGAGCGCGTCGACCGAGGCCACGACTTCGTCCCTGGCCGCGAGCGCTTCCCCCACCGCCTGTTCGGCGTGTTCCGCGGCCGCCACCGCCTCTTCGGCCACCGATTCCGCCAGTGCGCGTGCCTCTTCGGCCTCGCGCCGCGCTTGTTCGGCCGCCACAGTCGCCATCTCCGCCTCGGCGATCCGGCGAGCCGCGTCGGCTTGGACCGCCTGGACCTGCGCCTCGGCCACCGACGGATCCCCGATTGTCTGCAGCTCGGCGACCGCTGCGTTCAGCGTGGTCCCCAGCTGCTCGGCCAGTCCCCGAAACTGCCCGAGCAGCTCGTCGGCCCGCAGACGCGCCACCGTCACCGGCCCCTGAGCCGTCACAGTGACGGTAGGGGCCGCACTCTCGGACTCCTGTTGCTGCCGTTGCCTTTCCCGCCACGCCCGCCACCGCGTGTGGTCGGGGTGATCGCAGTACTCGGAGGGACGACCCGGCCCACCGGCGCGGGTAATGGGACGGGCACAGCCCGGATAGTTGCATACGCTCGACACGGGTGAATCGTAGCGTTGGTTTCGTCGATACGTTACGTATTACACGAAACGAAATCCGTGTCGCCCCTTCGCGAGTCAGATCCGGCCATGCCCAGTCTGACCTCCGATAAGTGAACATTATCGGTGGTCAGGATCTGAGATCGTTTCGAATGACCTTGAATGATTTACGTTTCCGTTTGGTCGCAGACAACGAAACGTAATAGCTACGGAACTCATGAAAAACTGTGCTCGCCTGTACGGGCGTACCAATGACCGATTCACTGTGAGCTCACGGCCGATTCAGCGGCTGCACGAAACCCACGCCCGGAAAATCAGATGCTCACCCTTGCCAATCGACATAGCGTCACCCGATGGTCCGCCGCTCAAGGCAGCACACGGTTTCGAAGCTCAGGACGCCCCTGGGCGGGAGACGACCGCGCCTGTTGCCGGTGGTGGGTTCGCTCGGGATCGCCACCTCGGCGTGCTCATCGCACTGGCAGCGGTCTCCCCCGTGACTGCCACCTTCTTTTCGATGTGCGCTGGCCGTGTCCGCACTGTGGCGGCTCGCGCAGGGAACGTCGTCGGGACGGTCCACTGTCTCGGCGGCCGGTCATGGTCGCGGCGATGGCCGGGGTCCTGTTCGCCGCTGACGGGCTGAGCAGCACAGTGAATGCCGCCGTCCTCATGCTGGTCCCGGTCGGCGCGCTGGACTCGGCGGCGCTCTTCCTCGATGAGAACCCCACGCAGCTTCGACTATTCGGATGCGTCGTGATGCTTGCCGCCGCCTACACCGCGGCGACTCGGGGCGACCACCGTCGATCGCTTGGTTGATCGGAGCCGGTGTCCGGCAGCGGGCTGCTCACCTCCGATCTCGCGTTGCCGGAACGGAGCACTCAGGCCGTCGCCCGCGCTGTACTCACCGTGCCGATCTCACGGACGAACGCGGGTGGCGCCTTGCCTCGTGTCGATGGCCGAGGAGGTGTGGAGGTGCTGCAGATCCGAGCGGCTGATCGTCACGGCCGCGATGACGACGCCGACCGTGACGCCGATCAGGGTGTCCACGATCCGGCTGACGCCGATCTCGGGCGAGAGGTGCACCCCGAGGCCGACCATCAGCAACGCCATCGGCGTGACCGCCAGTGAGGTGAGCGCGTAGCTGCGGGCGGCCATCACTTCGGCGCTCACCTGGAACACCACAATCACCACGGCCGTCGCCCAATACCCCAGGCCCGCCGCGATCAGCAGCGCCCCGATGACCGCGCCGCCGACATTGCCGAGCAGTCGCTGGATTCCACGCTGCACGGTCATCGCGTACGAGACACCCTGCATCGCGGCCATCGCACCCATCGACGCCCACAGCGGATGGGTGAGCCCGGCGGCCGCCGCGAACCACCCCGCGCAGGCCGAGGCGAGCGCGATGCGCGCCGCGTTGCCGAGGACCGCGCGTGAGCGCAGTCCGGACAGGCCCGTCGCCAAAAACCCCTCGGGACGCGGCAGCGCGGACGCCCCGACTTCGGCGCCACGGTCGAAAATGATGCTGCGCCGCTTGATCTTGCGCAGTTCTGCCTCGTGCCCGACCACGTCGAGCAGTCGCGTTCGGTCCCCCGCTGTCCAGTCGTCGACCGCGGCCTCCGCCTCGTCGAGCAAGGTGATCAGGTCACGGTGGTGTCTGGCATCCCCGCCCCGAACACCGCTGAGCGCCACCTTCTCCCGCGCGTGCGCGATCGCGACGCGGGCCGGTTCGACGGACCCACCGCGATCGAGCGCGGCGACAGTCGAGAGCGCCCGGGCGACGGCCAGCCGGGCGGGCCCCAGGGGCAGCACCAGCAGTGGCGCCGTCTGCGCGAGCAGTCCCACCGCGGCGCCGATCGCCGCGGCCGAGCACACGCGGACGACATCGCCGGGGGCACTCACGTATCCGATCGCCGCGGTGGCCGCGAAGACGAGGATCACCGGGCCGGGACCGGTGATCCGGAATGCCGATACCGACATCGCCGCAACCGCGGCACCGACCGCCATCAACGCGACCTCGGCCCACATCGGCACGTGCGCGAGGGCGAGCAGCCCACCTCCTGCGACGAAAGCGACGACCAGGACACCGACGAGCGTCACCTTGGCAGCGACCCGAACCATCGGCTCGTGCCGCGCGAAAGCGGAGGCCAGTGCACCGAGTACCGCGAAGCCGACGTACTGCCGCAAATCGAACAGACCACAGCCGACGAAGACCAGCGCTGCGGCAACGCCGACGCGCAACGAGGCCGCCACGGTCGCGTCGGCAGGCCGCACTTCGAGCGCGCGCCGCCAGGTGGATGCGGAGACCGAGTGCGCCAACGCGCCACGGGAGTGCCGCAGCCGGGTGGCGGTGGGCGGGTTGTGTAGGTCGGAAGTCGCGGCAGGCACGCTGCCATCCTAAATGTATTTTACTAGTAAAGTATATCTGAAATAGTGTGAGACCGATCGCTAGGATGAGTACATGGCCGACACCTCCCCCGACTTCGTCGACGGCGTTCGAGCCGAATGGGCCGAGACCTATCCCGAGGTGGACACCTCCACGATCGAGGTGATCGGGCGGATCAACCGGATCAGTTCGCTGGCGCTGCACCAGCTCGACCGGGCACTCGCGCCGAGGGGCGTCAACCGCGGCGAATTCGACATCCTGTGCGCCCTGGCCCGCGCCGGCCGCCCACTGCGCGCCAGCGAGGTGACCGCGAGGACCGTGACCAGCGGCGCTTCGACCACCAAGCACGCCGACCGGCTGACCAAGATCGGACTGGTCGAACGGCTGCCGTTCGAGCGCGACGGCCGGGTGGTGCTGCTGCAGCTGACCGCGGCCGGGCGCGATCTCGTCGACACCGAACTGCCCAGCCGCGTAGCACGCGACCATCGGCTGCTGGAAGGACTCGATGAGCAGGAGCGGCAGACGCTCGCGACCCTGCTCCGCCGGGTATCGCGCAACACCGACGCGGCCGCCTGGCCGGCCCCCGGATCATGAGCCTTCCCGGCGGCCTTGGCCGTCACAGCTGCGCACCGCGTCGGAGGGTGATCACACCGGGACTGCTCGGACCTCAGCCGCTCAGCGCGGCACGCATGGCCTCGGCGGTGGTGGCGGGGTCGTAGTCCTCGGCGACCCCGCCGACCAGGATGATGTCGCCCTGGATGTGCCGCGAGCGCAACGGCGCGATCTCCTGGTACGCCGGTGAGTCCCACCAGGCGCGTGCCTGGTCGATCCCCGGGAAGCCGATCATCACGATGCCCCCGCTCCAGCTGCCTTCCTTCACTTCGTGTGGTGTCACGTGCACGAGAAAGCGGCCTCCGTACGGCTCGAAGGTGGCGGGAATGCGCTCGATGTAGTCGGCGATGTCCGCGTGCAGCGGGGCGTCCTGCAATCTGGCGATGGCGTAGGCGGTCATGATTCTCCTCGGCTCCGTTGCGGCTCGATGCTCGAAATCGCGTTGTCGTCACCAAGTTAGGTGGCCGACAGCGATCCGGAATCTGTCGTCTATAGGTACTGAGGAGACAGCCGCCACGGCTCTACTGCGGCGCCTGGAAGCCGCCGATCTTCTGTTCGAGCAGTTCGGCAAGCCGCAGTGGGGTGCGGTCCTCGAACTGCGGGCCGATCAGCTGCACCCCGACCGGTAGGCCCTCGGGTGAGCGTCCCGCCGGGATGGCGGTGGCGGGCAAGCCGGGCATCGTGGCAACACCGGCCCAGACAAGCTGGTCGAGATACGGGTAATCCACACCGTCGATATCGAGCCGGCGGCCCAGCAGGTCGGGGTCGTGATCGTGGGCGAACGCGGGCGTGGGCGTGATCGGGCACACGACGGCATCGAATTCGGTGAACAGTCGCCGCCAGCCGGCGCGGTGGAGTTCGCGACTGTTGTTCGCTTCGAGCCAGTCGCGGTGGCTGAACACCAGCGCGCGTTGGCGCACCGCGACGAGACTGCGATCGTCGACGCTCAGCTGTGCGACTCGGGTCCGTAGTTGCTCGTAGGCGTCGACGGGAAAATGTGCGCCCGCGCCGGCGAACAGCAACTGCATGTAGACCGTCGCGGCTTCGGCGAGATCCGGCAGCAGGGAACTGTGTCGTGCCACGCGGGCGCCACTGTCGACCAGCGCGTCGGCCACCCGGTTCACACCTGCGCGCACCGCGGATCCGGTCGGGATGAGCGGATGCTCGTCGAGGATCAGGACACGGAAGTCGGCGAGTCGCTCATGGCGCGAAGGCGGTAGTGCCAGGTCGTATGCCACACCGTTCGTCAGCGGGTCCGGTCCCGCCATGACGTCGAGGAGCAGGGTGAGGTCGCGAGCCGTACGCGCCATCGGACCGACGACCGCGAGGTCGAGATCGGTCGGCAATGCCGTCGCGGGCGGTGCGACCATGCCGCGGCTCGCGGCCAGCCCGAGTGTCGGCTTGTGTGCGTAGACGCCGCAGAAATGCGCGGGGGTGCGCAGAGAACCGCCGATGTCGGACCCGATGGACAGCGCACCGAATCCGGACGCCAATGCCGCCGCGGACCCGCCGGAGGATCCACCGGGGGTGCGAGCGTGATCCCACGGGTTGTTGGTGGTGCCGTAGATCTCGTTGAAGCTCTGCACGTCCTGCAGTCCCAGCGGCACATTGGTCTTGCCGAGCACCACCGCGCCCGCAGCGGCGAGCCGCGACACCTGCACCGCGTCCGCGGGCGGAGAGTAGTTCGCGAATTGCGGCATGCCCCAGGTCGTGGGAAGCCCGGCGATGTTGTAGGACTCTTTGACCGTCACCGGAATTCCGAGCAGTGCGCTGTCGGCACCGCGGGCGCGTGCCTGGTCGGCACGGTGTGCGGCCTGCCTCGCACGGTCGAAATCACGCACACAGATCGCATTGATCGCCGTGTCGTCACGCTCGATACGGCCGATTGCCTCCTCGGTCAATTCTACCGATGACACCGCACCCGCCCGCAGCGCGGAGACGAGTTGTTCGGCCGATTGAAAGCTCCACTCCATGAATCCGACCGTACCGAGCTGCCGTGGGCTCTCGCTCTCGCTGCGCGCGCCCCTGTCCGCCAGATATGGCCAACGGTTCACCCGCACTGAGGAATTCGCGTCCAGGTTGTGCCGTCGACAGAGAATCATCCCAGTTCACAGCGCCGACGCCACGGGGCACAGGCGCATGTCGGCCACGAAATACCGCTGCGCACAACGCGAGGGATGTCTCACTGCGCATCTCGACGATCGAGGTTTTCGACAGTGGGAGTCCTGGGTAGTTCGTTCAAGGCAGGCGCCCCGCCCTCAACGGATGGACCGCGCTGCCGCGGTGCCGACGGCCGTCCGCCGACTGATCGGCACCGGAATCTCGCCGAATCAACTGCCAGGAGAAAAATGCGTTCTGTCACAGCCGGTGCCGTCGCGGTAGCCGTCGCCGCCACCATCGCCTGCCTCGCCGGGCCGGCCAATGCCGTCGACAACCCCGCGGAGCCCAACGAGATCATCACCATCGACCTCAATCTGCTCGGGTGCTCCATCGGTGCCGGGCTCGGTGGCGAACTCGCCGCCGCGTTCACCGGAGCTACGACGGGCTCGGCCACCGGATCGAGCAGCAGCGTCGACACCGGCTTCGCCTCCCGCCTGCGTGCGGCCGGCTGCTTGCCGTCCTGGAAGTAGCCAGACGAACACCGACGCCGAGTCACCGGGACGCTGTCCTGCTGGTGACTCGGCGTCGGTCTCGTACAGGGTCCGCTGGCGGCCGACTCCCGCTTCGGGTACGACTGGAGGCGAGCAGAGGGGGAAGCTGTGCGGGAGTCGAAAAGCGCGACATCAGCGATCGGTCACGGGGCAGGTGGGCGAAGAGTGCGTTCCACCGAGGAATGGCTCGCCTACTTCCAGCAGAATGCGCTCCAGCAGCGTGAGATTCCGTGGCAATCGAACGGGGTCGGGGCATCTCCCGCCGAGATGGCACCCCTTCGCCGGTCGCTGCAGGCCTGGCAGCTCGGCGAAACATCGGATGGACAGCATCTGGCGGCGTCCGCTGACCGATTTGCCACTGCCACCGACGATCCCGCGTATCGCGAGGTCATCGACCTGTTCATCCGTGAGGAGCAACGCCACGGCGCGCTGCTGGGCCGGATCTTGGACGATGCGGGCATCCCACGGCGACACGCTGATTGGGGCGACACACTCTTTCGCAGACTTCGGTACAGCATCACCGACATCGAGGTCTGGACCACCCCCGTGGTCATGGTCGAAGTTCTGGCGATGGTCTATTACAACGCGATCCGTCGGGCTACCGGTTCACCGGTCCTGCGTGCGGTTTGCGCCCAGATCCTCGCCGACGAGGTGCCCCATGTGCGGTTGCAATGTGAGCGACTCGCGGTGCTGCTGCACAACCGCTCCCGCACCCGCTACCGCTGCACCATGCTCGTCCACCGTGTCCTGTTCCTCGCAGTGATGCTCCTGGTGTGGGTCGGTCACCATCGCGCGCTGCGCGCCGGCGGGTACACATGGACGCACTACCGCCGGGCCGCCTACACCACGATGAACCGAGCATGGCGACGCATGGATCCGCAACGCTACGTCTGGACCTGATTCAGCCCAGCAGCTTTTCGATGAGGTCGGTCGCGCGCATCGTCCCGCCTTCGGCGTGTGCGTCGGCGCGCAGCCGAGCGCAGCGGCGAGCGACGTCCGGATCTGTGACCATGTCGTGCAGAGCCTGGCGGAGGTTCGCGGCGGTGGCGTCCGTGGTGTCGATGCGGCGCGCAACCCCCAGTTCCACGAGCCGGTCCGCGTTCATGAACTGCTCGGCGCCCTGGGGCACGGCGATCATCGGGACACCCGCCAGCAGTCCCTCGCCGCAGCCGCCCATGCCGGCGTGGGTGACGAAGGCGTCCGCGCGTTCCAGGATCGCCCGCTGGGGAACCCAGGAGTGCACTTCGACATTGGCGGCGATGTCGCCGAGCTCGCTCGGGTCGGTGTGTTTGCCGATCTGCAGAACGACGTGCCAGCCGGGGAGCTCGCCGAAGGCTTGGAGGCACTGGCGGTAGAACTCGGGTCGGCGGGTGTATGCCGAGCCCAGGGAGATCAGCAGGACCTTCTCGGCGTGGGCGGGGCGGTCCCAGCCCGCTGACGGGCGTGTGTCGAAGCAGGGGCCGACGAAAGTCACTGTGCCGGAATCGACTCGGTCGGCGTGCGGTTGCATCGCTCGGGGAATCAGCGCCAGCGCCTGGTCGGGAACGCCGGAGAAGTCGTCGACATCGGTGGTCGCGGCACCGCAGTCGGCGAGCCAGCGTGCGAATATCGCCTGGTAGTCGTCGGCGCCCGGCAGCTGCCGCAACGGTGCCGCGACTTCGTGTTCGTAGCCCTTCCACGCCACGAAAGTGGGCGAGAGCTGGATCATGCGGCGGTGTTGGGTTTCGGCGAGGGCGCGGCCGGCGTAGGCGCCGATGTCGTAGAGATAGAGGTCCGCGGGGTCGTGGTCGTAGGCCGCGCGTAGCTGAGGCAGCGCGAGCTGGGCATTGTCGAGGAACAGGTTCATGACCGCGACAGGGTCTTCGGGCCAGGTGTTGTCGGCCACCGGCAGCATCGAGGTGCACGCGATCAGCTCGGCGCCGGCTTCGGTGATCAGGTCCGCGACGGCCGGGTCGTTGGCGTAGGTGACGCGGTGGCCACGAGCCACCAGCTCACGGATCACTTCCAGGCTCGGCAGGACATGGCTGACGATGGGGATGCCGATCATCGCGATATGGGCTGGACGAGAAGGCATTTCGCTCACTTCGAGGATTCGGCGGCGGCTTCGAGGTCGTCGATGCTGCCGGACATGATCGTCGGCACGTGTGCGGTGATGTGCTCGGCGGGCCAGTCCCACCACGCGACTGCCAGCAGGCGGGCGATGTCGCGGTCGCCGAAGCGGGTGCGGATGAGGCGGGCGGGATTTCCGCCGACGATGCCGTAGTCGGGGACGTCGCCGGTGACGACGGACCCGGTACTGATGATGGCGCCGTGGCCGATCCGCACGCCGGGCATCACCGTCGCGCCGTTGCCGAACCAGACGTCGTTGCCCACGACGGTGTCGCCTCTCCCCGGCAGGCCGGTGAGCAGGTCGAAGTGGTCCGACCAGGAACCGCCCATGGTGGGAAACGGGAAGGTCGACGGGCCGTCCATGCGGTGGTTGGCCCCGTTCATGATGAACCGCGTTCCGGTGCCCAGGGCGCAGAACTTCCCGATGATCAGTTTCTCCGGGCCGTAGTGGTAGAGGACGTTGCGGGTTTCGAAGGTGGTCGGGTCGTCGGGATCGTCGTAGTAGGAGTACTCGCCGACTTCGATGAGCGGTGAGGTGATCAGCGGCTTCAACAGCACAACTCGGGGCTGCTCGGGCATAGGGTGCAGCACGGTCGGGTCGGCGGGAACAGGCGAGTGATCGTGCTGCACAGCGGAACTCCTTCGGCGCGTGGGCTATCCGGTGGAGGCCGAACACCTACGGCTTCCTAATACGACAACTGTCGCACTAAGCTACGACGGTAGTACTGTCCCGTCAAGCGATCGGATTGCCGACAATGAGATCCGCATCGGATGCTTCCGAACCCCCTTCCCCGGCACGCTCGCGTCCCGGTGGCCGAACCGCCCGCATCCGAACCCAAGTGCTCGACGCCGTCATCGCCGAGCTGGCCGAACACGGCTACGACGCGCTCAGCATGGACGCGGTCGCGGCCCGCGCGAACGTCCACCGCGCCACGGTGTATCGCCGCTGGCACGACGTCGGCGGCCTGCTCGCCGACCTCTTCGACGCGGCGGGCGGCCGGCAATGGCACCCCCGCGACACCGGCTCCCTACGCGGTGACCTCGCCGCACTCAACCACGAGATCCAGGATTCGTTCACCGAGGAGCCCTCGCTCGCGATGGCGCTGATCGCCGCCTCGTTCCGATCCGAGGAAGCCGCCCGAGCACTGCGTCGCCTCTGGGATGACCGCTACACCCAGTCCGAGATCATCGTCGAGCGCGCGATCGGTCGCGGCGAGCTGCCCTCCGAGGTCGACGCACGAGCCCTCCTGATCGCCGCGACCGCACCGATCTACCACCACCTGGTCCTGTTACGCACCCCACCCGGTCCTCATCTGCCCGACCTCGCGGCGACCAGCGCCGCCCTCGCAGCAGACGCGGGCGCATTCACCCGATGACCCCTCCCACCGATCGGGGACGCGGTCACTGCGAGGACGGCGAGGTGGCGCGCGAACGGCTACGGGCGCACCAGCTTCGAGCCACCGGTCTATACGAGGGTTCCGTGGCCGACGGTGACGTTGCCGTACAGGTTGCGCGCGAAGACCTGGACGGCCTCTCCGTTCCCCGTCGACTGATCGACGGGTTCCATCCGGTTCTGCACACTGCCGTGCAGGGCGTTGACCTCCAGCCGCGCCGCGCTACCCGGCCGGATGCCGACCTCGAGATCGCCCATCGATGTCTCCAGTCGCAGCACCCCTCGCGCGGCCTCGTCGACGCGGATGTTGCCCTTGGCGGTCTTCGCGCTGACCGAACCGCTCGGGCGTTCGACCACGATGTCACCGGCGGACACTTCGAGATCGCACCGGTCGAATTCGCCGACGCTCACCAGTCGACCCATCGCGAGGGTCGCGTCGAGAGCGGAGCCGATCGGCACCTCGACGGTCACCGAGACCGACGGGTTGCCACCGAACGGGGTGAAGGACTTCCATTTCTTCGGAGCCTCGACCGTGAGCGTGCCGTCGGCGAACTCGACCCGAAGCTGTTCGGCGGCGCGGACATCAGCCTTGCTGGCGGTATCGACCGGGCGGACCTCGACCACGGTGTCGGCGCGATCGGAGGCAACCACGGTGACGTCACCACAGGGCACATCGACGGCGACGGCGACCGGCTGCGGCGTCTGGAAAGTAGGCATCTGCACTCCTAGGCTACGAAGGTTGTACGTAGATGTATACGTACATTGCGTGCTCTCACTATAAGTAGATGTATACGTATAGCGCAAGCGCGAGTTTTCGCCTGTGCACAGATGATCAGGGAGCGAGCCTCGCGACATAGGGCGCGTAGACCGTCATCCAGTGTGGACGCAGGCGGTAGTAGACCACCTCGTTGTCCCAGTCGAAGGCGTCGCCGCCGTAGAAGTCCTGGAAGTACGCCAGCAGCTCCGGCCAGCCCGCGCCGGGCTCGCCGCCCAGCGGGTTGAGGATCTCGACCGTGCCGTGGGTGAACACGCCCAAGTTCTCACCGCGCAAGTGCGCGACGCTGGCAGCGGGCCTGGCCGCGAGGTGGCGCGCCTTCGCGGCAGTGCGCGCCGTGCCGAAGTGCCACTGTCCGTGCAGGAAATGTCCGTCTACCGCGCTGATCCGAGGTTCACCCTTCGCCGTCACGGTGGACAGCGCGAGGGTGCACATGCCGGTGAGGGTCTGGGTGAGTTCCGCTGCGGTCAGCGTGTTCTCGGCGTCGATGATCGATCGCAAGTGTGATGTGGCGCTGGTGAGCGAGGCGTCGAGAAGCGCCTGAAGCGCTGCGAGATCTTCTGGAGTTTCACGCAAGGCGGTCCCTTATCTGTGGATGGTGCGGCAACGGACGATTCCCATCCTCGACCACAACCTTGACATCTTGTGTCAGGTTTCCGCCCGATCTTCGCCGCCCGACAGGCAGATCGAGGTTGCCCGGCGAGGGCGTGCATCAACGTCTTCGCGTCGGGGAGTCGGTCGAGGTCCAGCTCCTAGCAGCGGCGGCGAGACGGCCGTTGGACGACCATTGACAGTGAATTTACTATTTTGTAAATTACTCATACGTCAATAAGAGGAGTCGGCTTGCTGTCCGTGTTCTGGGACCACATCAACAACCCTTTGATCTACGCAGTTCCGTTCTTTCTCGTCTTCATCGCCATCGAAGCGCTGAGTCTGCGCCACGCGAACCCCGAGGACACACCGCGGGCCTACTCGCCCATCGACTCGCGCACCAGCATCACGATGGGTTTCGGTGCGATGGGCGCGATGGCACTGTTCAAGCTCGCGACGCTGTTCGTGTTCGTGATCCTCTACGCCGAGCTGGCGCCGTGGAAGTTGCCCACCGGCTCCTGGTGGTACTGGCCGCTGTTGCTGGTGGTCGTCGATATCGCCTGGTACTGCAATCACCGGTTCTCTCACCGTGTCCGCATCGGCTGGGCCGCACATCAGGCACATCACTCGAGTGAGTACTTCAACCTCGGCACCGCCCTGCGACAGAAGTGGAACCCCTGGTCGGAGGCGATCTTCTGGGCGCCGCTACCCCTGCTGGGCTTCGCACCGTGGACGATCTATGTGGCCTTCGCCTTCAACCTGATATACCAGTTCTTCACCCACACCGAGACGATCGACAAGATGTGGCGCCCGCTCGAATTCGTGTTCAACACCCCGTCCCACCATCGCGTCCATCACGGCAGCGACCCCGAATACCTGGACCGCAACTACGGCGGCATCCTGATCATCTGGGACCGCATGTTCGGCACCTTCCAGGCGGAACTGCACACTCCCACCTACGGTCTCACCACCCCGGTCGGCACCTACAACGTGCTGCGCCTGCAGTACCACGAGTACGCCAACATCGTCCGCGACGTTCGCCGTGCGAGCCGGTGGCGTGACCGGCTCGGCTACGTCTTCGCGCCGCCCGGGTGGCAGCCGGCTACGCGGAAACCCGTGGTGGGTGTCGCGAAGAAGCAGGCGGCATGAATTCCGTCGACGCCGCGGCCCTCGTTCTCCGGCTCACCCTCGGCACCGTCGTCCTCGCTCACGGCATCAATCACGCCTGGGGTGACGGCAAGCTGACCGGCACGGCGGGTCGGTTGATCATCTGGTCGGCATCGCGATGGACGGCACAGCGCCGCTGATGATCTCGGTCGTGCTCGGCGTCGTCTCTGCGACGCTGCTGCTCGGTGTGTTCTGGCGGCCCACACCGCGCGACAGCCGCTGAGCGAGGTCAGCCCTCCTTGATGCTGTTCAGGAAGAACTCTCGGATATCGGCGGCGAGCAGGTCGGGAACCTCCATCGCGGCGAAGTGACCGCCTCGGTCGAATTCCGACCAGTGCCTGATGTCGTAGAGCCGCTCGGC
The DNA here is from genome assembly GCF_042884695.1 of Nocardia sp. NPDC058114. Lineage (NCBI taxonomy): Bacteria > Bacillati > Actinomycetota > Actinomycetes > Mycobacteriales > Nocardiaceae > Nocardia > Nocardia sp. NPDC058114. Next base: position 472,074 of record NZ_JBHVTK010000002.1, read on the forward strand.
CAGCGGGCGCACCGACTGGGTGATGTCATGGGCGAAGACGGCGACGCCCAGAGGCACCGGGCACGGCGCGCTCCCCCTCGCCGATTCGCGGTGTAGCCGTGCCGAGGATGCCGCGGTGGCGGTGAGCCAGTACAGGGAGATGTCGGTGAGCATCCGGTCGTCGCTGATCGGTGAGCGTGGATCTGTCCATTGCGCGAAACGTTCGGCGATCCAGGCGAGTTGGCCGACGGGCGAGTCGGTGAGCGCGTAGCCGATGGTCTGCGGGGTGGCGGCCTGGAGCGCCTGGTAGGGCGGTCGATTCGCCATCAGCTGTTTGATCTTGCCAAGTCGCGCTTCGTCGGCGTCGGAGAGTTCGACATCCGGGTTCGGCCGCGTCGGCAGGTAGTTCACATGGACGCCGACAACGGTGTCCGGCGCCACCGCTGCGAGCGACTGGGAGATACCCGAGCCGAAGTCGCCACCCTGCGCGCCGTAACGCTCGTAGCCGAGCCGCCGCATCAACTCGGCCCACGCGCGCGCCACCCGGGCGATGTCCCAGCCGCGCTCGTGGGTCGGCCCGGAGAAGCCGTAGCCCGGAATGGACGGGATCACCAGGTGGAAGTCGCGCGACAGTGGTTCGATCACGTCGAGGAATTCCAGGAACGAGCCGGGCCAGCCGTGGGTAAGGATCAGGGCGAGCGCGTCCGGCTTCGGCGAGCGGACATGGACGAAATGGATGTTCTGGCCGTCGATTTCGGTGGTGAAGTGCGCGAGTTCGTTGAGTCTCGCCTCGTGCGCTCGCCAGTCGTAGCCGGTGCGCCAGTATTCGGCGAGTTCCTTCAGCCGCGCCAGCGGGAAGCCGTAGTCCCAGCCGGCATCGGCGAGCTCGTTGGGCCAGCGAGTGCGGGCGAGGCGGTCGTTGAGGTCGTCGATATCAGCCTGGGGGATGTCGACGCGGAACGGCTCGATCATGGTCTCAACTCCTTCGTCTACCCAACGTTCGGGTGACTAATGTTTGTGTGACCAACGATATCGCGATCGTTGGTCACACAAACGATTTGTTAGAGTTGTCACATGGAACACCCACCCGAGCCGACCCCAGCCAGGTGGAAAACCCTGCCCACCTGGCTACTCACCCAAACAGCGAACCACGCCCACCGCCTGGTCAGCGATGGTTTCGCGGCCGCCGACGCCCGCGGCTACCACTACCGGATCCTGGCCACCCTCGACGAATTCGGTCCAGCCAGCCAAGCCACCCTCGGTCGCCGCAGCGGCATCCACGTCAGCGACATGGTCGCCACCATCAACGAACTCGCCGAACTCGACCTCGTCGACCGCACCCCCGACCCCACCGACCGCCGTCGCAACGTCATCACGCTCACCACCCCGGGCAAACGCCAACTCCGCCGCCTGGAAAAACAACTCGCCCACAGCCAAGAAGAACTCCTCGACCCGCTCTCCCCCGGCGAGCGAGACCAACTGACCGAGCTGCTCTCGAAGCTGCTGGACCACCACGATCAACAAACCGGGAACTCGGACCAGCCGCCGCACTGAATGACCACGGCACACCAATGATGGACACACGCGCAGTGTCGGTCGAGCAACAGCACTGGTTGCGCCTCGTTCGGTGCGGACAGCCGAGCAGGCCGCGCTGAGCGATTACCTGGCTTGCAGGAACTGCCCGGCGTGCACCCTGGTGCCGAATCCTTCAGCGAAAACACCGTATTCGTAGAGCACGTGCCCGGCCACGATCGTGGCCGCGACGGCGCGGTCGTTGCGGTTGACCATGCGGTCGACCCCATCGAGGCCGGGCATGGGCGATTCGGCGTAGGCGGCACTGGAACCGTCGAAGCCGGCAGGGTCGATGATCGCGATATCGGCGCGCGACCCGAGGGCCAGGTGTCCGGCGTCGAGCCCGTACCAATCGGCCAACTCACCGGTGAGGCGATGCACCGCGGCCTCGAGGGGCATGAATTTGCGGGTGTGTACCCGCTCGAGCATCCGGACCCCGAAGTTGTAGAAGGCCATATTGCGCAGGTGGGCACCGGAATCAGCGAACCCGACCTGCACTTGGGCCGATTGCTGGAGTCGATCGAGCACATCGTCGCGGTCATTGGCGATGGTGGTGCGCCAGCGCAAGTCCGTACCGTAGGCCACCGCCAGATCCAGCAGCGCGTCGACCGGGGAGACGCCCCGCTCGACCGCGACCGAACCGAACGACTTTCCCACCACCGAGGCGTCCGGGCAGGCCACGATCTCGGCGTCGTGCAGGTCGCGATGCCATACCTTGAAGCCGCTCGCCGTCATCTCCTCACGGAAGCGCTCTCGGAAGGTTTCATCGTCCAGCAGTTCGCCGCGGGCGATGTCCTCACGAATGTTCAACGCCGCCGCACCGGAACCGAATTCCTCGAATACGACCACGTCGATACCGTCGGCATAGACCTCGAACGGGACCGGTAGGTGCTGCCAGCGGAACCCGTCACCGCCGAGTGTGTTGACGATCTTCGCCGCGGCGATCGCCATGCGTACCACGGTGCGGTCGGCCTTGACGTCGGCGGCACTGATGATGGTGGTCTTGAGCGGCTTGCGCTTTCGGCCCATGCTCTGGGCGAAGTAGCGCGCCATCTCCGAGCGTTTGGCGAGATTGGGTGTGCTCTGATGGATCCGGCCACGCGCGCGCAGCAGCGCGTTGAGCGCACCGAATTCGCGCCAACTGGCATAGGTCGAGGGCAGCAACCGTGCCGGCCAGCGGGTCCCCTCCAGCTTGGAGAACGAGCTGCGGATCGTGGAAAGACCGACGAATCCGGCATCGAGGGCGGCGGTCAGCATGGCTTTCATCCGCGCCAGCTCGGCGTCGGTGGGGACGACACCCGGCGAGGTCGCGCGATCCAATCCCATGACCGCGGCACGGATGTCGGAGTGCCCGAGAAATCCGGCGATATTGCAACCGAGCGGTAGTGCGTTGATGGCATCGACGTAGGACTGGGGATCGGTCCAGGTCTTGTGCTCCTTGACCGCGGAATGCACTGCGTCCCAGGGCAATGCCTCGACGCGGGCGAACAGGTCGGCGCAGTCGTCGGCGTCGGCGTAGACAGTCGAGAGCGAGCAATTGCCGAGCACGACCGAGGTGACTCCGTGCCGCACGCTCTCACCCAGGCCCGGCGATCCCAGGACCTCGGCGTCGTAGTGGGTGTGTACATCGAGCATGCCGGGGATCACCCATTTGCCGGTGGCGTCGATCTCGCGCTCGGCAGTCGCCGACTCGATGGTCCCGAGCGCGACGACCTTGCCTTCACGCACGCCGATATCAGTGCGAACGGGTGCCGACCCCGCACCGTCGAACACGGTGCCGTTGCGGATGACGAGCGAATAGTGCGACATCAGAACCCCTCGATACTGGCGAGTATTGAAATTTCGATACTGGCGAGTATCGTCAGCATGGTGACCACAGTCAACCCCCGAATCCGCACTCCTCGCGCCGAAGTACGGGAAAGAGTCCTGGCCGCGGCCCTGTCCGAGTTCGCAGGCAAAGGGTTCGTCGGCACCACGATCGACGCGATCGCCGACGTCGCCGGATTCACCAAGGGCGCCGTCTACTCCAACTTCGGTTCCAAAGACGACTTGTTCTTCGCGCTGCTCGATCAGCAGATCAGTCGACGGATCGAGGCGGTCACCGCGCTGGCCGACGCCGCAGCCACTCGCCCCACGATCACAGCGATCGGCGATCTGCTGATGCAGGGCATGCTCGACAACCGAGACTGGCAGCTGCTGTTCACCGAATACTGGCTGCGCGCGCTCCGAGACGAGTCCGTCCGCGAGAGATTCGTACAGCACCGTCGTATCGTCCGCGCCGCGATCGCGGCGGCGGTCGAGCGCTTGGATCTCGGAACCGAGATCGACCCCGCCACGACCGCGGTCCTGGTGCTGGCACTCAACAGCGGGCTCTCGATAGAGGAATTCACCGAACCCGGTGTCGTGCCCGCAGACCTGTTCGGCACCGTCCTGCAAGCCGTCACAGCACAGCGATGACACGAGCCCGCCGACTACCTCAACACCTGGCAGACCAGCATCTCGTTGGCGCCCGCCTGAAATTCGTAGTCGACCTTCGCGATTCGGCTGCTGATACCTGATTCGGCCAGATCGGCGAGCAACTTCTCGAGCTGCGGGTAGCGCTCCGACGAACCGATGGGAGTCAGGGGAAACAGCCGGATCTCGGTGGTGGCGACGCGTGCGAGTTCCATGATGGATTGGTGATGGAAGGTGTAGTCGAGGTCGTCGGCGTAGCTGAAGAGCAGATGGGAGCTCAGGGCCAGGTCGAAGGTGTTGTCGGTGAACGGGAGTGTGGGCAGGCGGCCTGGGATGTAGTGGTGGGGGGAGGTGCGGGTGTGGGTGGCGAAGTGTTGCGCCGACTCGCGGCGGGCGCGGTGGTGTTCGTCGGGGTCGGCGAAGAAGGTCCAGCGGTAGGCGTCGGCGTGCTCGCGGACGTATCTGTTGCCGCAGTCGGCTTCGGCGACCGCGGTGGCGGCCACTCGGTCGAGACCATCGTCGAAATAGGCTACGTCGCAGGCGGTGACATCACCGCCGCGTCGACTGACCTCGGCGGCGAAGCCGGCCGCCCCACCCGGGCAGTCCAGAATTCGGCGCCCGAGACCGTCGTCGGTGAGCGCGAACATCGCCCGGTACTCGTGCAGGGAGCGCGAGCTGACGAGGATCTCGCCGAACCCTCCGATCCCCGTAGACGCGTCGTTGTCGATCATGGTCGTCCTTCCGTTCCAGGGCCGCCTGTGGGGCCGGAACAGATGTCGTCACGACAGATCTGGCCACCCTCGGGGCGGCCGCGCACAACTCGGTCAGCCGCTAGGTCAGCGGCCACCACTGTTGCGCGAACATCATCACCCGGTGATTGAACCACGTGGAAGTTCGCTCGAGTAGGAGATTTTCACCGCTGTAGCGGATCATGTGGCGGTGAATCAAGATCGATTGAGGGTCAGGGCGACGGAATTCGCCGGCACGCTCGAGGTTCGGATGCTGGTGTGGCGTCCGGTCGTGATGATCTGCGGTCTGACATGAATCCGACCGAGCTCGCAGCGGATCTGGATGAGCGACAGTTCGCCCGGTACGAATGTCCCTGCTGCGAAGAGCCGATCGAGCGCACCTGGAACATGGTCACCCGCGACGGAATCGCCTACGCGGCGTACTTCGCCAACAGCTACCACCACACCGACCAGGCCCATGACACCTGGATCGACGTCATCCTCGGAACCTGGGATACCGAATCCGCAGACGATCATGTGACTTTCGGTTGTCGCGTCGGCCCGGTCCAGAGCAACCCGTACCCGGCGGCGACCCTGGTCCAGGCTTGCTTGGACGGATCCGCCGACGACGTCCACGGCGCGGTGCTCTCGCGCGCGGACGGCTTGGTCCACCCCCGCCTCCCGGAGTTCTGGGACGTCGTCGACTTCGTCTTGGCCAACGACCCGACCGTCACCGCACACCTGTACCAGTAGACAAGGGGTCATCCGGTGTGGATGACCCCTTGCGCTCAGTCGAGTGGACTGTGCCCCAGCAGAACTCGGCCGCTGAAGCGAGTCTGCTTCGCGCGAGGCAGTGGGTGGAATTGGCAGCCGTGGATGTCACGGTAGAGGCGTTCGAGGTCGCAGGCGCGGGAATAGCCTGCGCCGCCGGTGGTTTCGATCGCCAGGCGGACGGTGGTGATGAGCGCGTCGGCCGCGACGGTCTTGCGGCTGAGGGTGCGCGCGGCGTAGGCATCGGTGTTGGGGAAGCTCAGGTTCTCCGAGGCGGTGAACATGGCGGTGACGAGGTCCTCGGCGGTGGTGTAGGCGTTGAGCATCTCACCTGCCGACTGGACCGTGTGGGCGTCGGAACGGCCTTCCAGCAGACGCGCGGTGAGCTCGACAGCAGCGTCCGCGACACCGAGATAGGCGGCCAGCACCAGCGGAAGCGCCGCACCGATCACCACATTCAGCACCGGCGGCCACGGACCCGCCGGGCGAGTCATCGAGATCGCGGCATCGGGCACGAACACCTCGTCGAGCACGACCGTGTGCGACCCACTCGCCCGCAAACCGAACGAATCCCAGGTCTTGTCGATGCTCACGCCCGCGGCGGCCAACGGGATCGCGAAATGCAGCACCTCACCGTCGCAGCGGACACTGGTGACGAGCACATCGCCCACCTCACACCCACTCGCGGGCGCCTTACGCGCACTCACCCGATACCCACCCTCGACGCGCACCGCCTGCCCGTTGGAATCGACCCAATCCGAGGCGCCGGTACTGACCAGAATCGCACCGCCGGCCACCTTCGCGAACACCGCCGAAGCGTCCACCCCATGGTTGTGCCGCCACACCTGCGCGGCCACCAGGTGTGAGTGCATCGCGAACGCGACCGCCGTCGACGGATCGTGCCTGCCGAGTTCGCGCAGGATCTCCCCCATCTCCCGATGAGAGGCACCCCCACCGCCGAACTCGACCGGCACGAGCGCCGCGGAGAGTCCGCTCGCTCGCAATCGATCGAACGCGGCGACAGAGATTTCGCCGGTGCGGTCCCGCTCAGGGACCTCGAGACGCAAGGTTTCACCGATCTCGCGGGCCACCGATACCCGGTCGGTGCTGGACGTGGTGTCAGAAATTGTGGAAGTCATGTTTCGAAGTTAGAAAGCGCCGCGATAACCAGATAGTCCAGAAAGTGGACTCTCCCGGTCCAGAAAGTGGACCCCGTCGGTGCGACGGAGGAGCAATTGCCGACCGCTGAGGTGCCCATGACAATCACGACCGCAGGCTATGGCCAGTACTGTCCGATCTCGCGTGCTCTCGACGTGCTCGGCGAACGCTGGTCGTTGCTCATCCTGCGCGACCTGTTCCTCGGCACCACCCGCTTCAACGACCTCGCCCGCGGCCTGCCGGGTCTGTCGCGCAGCCTGCTCGCCAAACGCCTGCGCCAGTTCGAACGGGCCGGACTCATCGAGAAACTCGGCACCGAACACCTGCTCACCGAAGCAGGCAGCCAGCTCGAGCCCATTCTGTTCGGCCTCGGCGAATGGGGCGCACGCTGGACCTTCGGCGCGCCACAGGAGGAAGAACTCGACGCCGCCCTGCTCGTGTGGTGGATGCACACACGCGTCGACACCTCCATACTGCCGGGCCGACGGCAGGTGCTGCACGTCCGGTTCACCGACGACGTTCGTCGCTTCTGGATCGTGGTCGAAGGCGCGGTGCCCTCGGTGTGTGAGACCGATCCGGGCTATCCCGTCGACGTCACGATCAGCGCGGATGTCGCTGGGCTCTACGAAGTGTGGTTGGGGCGCATGCCGCTCACCCACGCGCAACGCATCGGGCGGATCACCTTCACCGGCCCGCCCGCGCTGACCCGCCGCATGCCCGCGGTGTTGCGGTTGAGTCCGGTGGCCGGATATGTCGCGGCAACTGCGCGCCCCGATCCGCAAGCACGCGCCTCATGAGCCGAAAGGTCTTGCCGTTCAGGTGGATCCGGCTCGCCCGGCGATGCTCATCGCCCAGTGGTACAGCTCTACCGGATCTCCCAGCGTCGCCTGCGATTCAGGCCGCACGAGGACGCCGTTCGCCGCTGACAGCAAGTCGTACAGGCCCAGATAGACCCACTCCCACAGCATGCTGTCGAAGTTGTAGGACATCATCGCCCGTTCGACGCGCCCACGGATCTCGGCGATCTCCTTCGACTCCAGTCCCACCCCGTGCAACCGTGCTTCGGTCGCCCGCTGGTCCTCGGCATCGAACCAGGTGTCGAGGAACGGCTCGAGCAGATCAGCCCAGATATCGAGACGTCGATGGATCGCGATCGCGTTGCGTCGGCAGAAATCGTCCAGCCCGCGACGATGCTCAGCGTGCACGAACAGCGTCTCACCGGTGATGGTGCGCAGATATGGGCGTATCGCGCCCGGATCGGCTTCGCCGATCGCGAATACCGCGATCACGCCGTCGGGATACACCGACGCGCCCGCGAAAGGGTAGTCGACGAACCGGATTTCCGTGTCGGCGATGACCACCTGCATCGGTCCATGATGTCGGCCGGCGCGGGCTCCGACCGGGTGTCATGAACTATATGGAACAAAACGTGGCGGTAATCACTACTTGCCACGTCATGTTGGCAGCCGCCGTAATCAAAACGTTAGGATTCGACCATGGTGCGTACCGGAGCAGTAACCTCAGAGCCGTACGAACCGAATGTACCTCTGCCCCAACAGCATCCGGCCCGTCTCGAACTGGTCAGCGAAGCTCCCGAGACTGCCTCGGCGCCTGACCGGGAGGTCGACGACCACTTCCCGCGCCTGGGCGATACCAGCTTCCTCACCGGCGCTGCCCGCCACCGCCTCGCGGCCTACATCCACACCCAGCTCGCCGAACTCGAAGAGATGCAGTGACCGCACGCCGATGACATAAGCTGCGACACCGGCAACCATCGGCGGCAGAGGCGATTCACGCGGAGGAGTGGCGAGCTTGAGCGACGCATCGGTGGTGCTTCCCGAGCAGGTCCGCACCGAACTGCGCCGAGGAGTGCGCAGCGTCCTCGTCGACACCGCAGCCCTGCGCCTGGTCCGCGAACGCTTCGACGACACCCAGGCAGGCGCACTGCGCCGCTACCTCGAAGCGTCCCAATCGGCGAACACTCTGCGCGCCTACCGGACCGACTGGATCGCCTGGGCAGGCTGGTGCGCGGCCGAACACCGACAGGCCCTGCCCGCCGACCCACTCGACGTAGCCGTCTACCTGGCCGCCTCCGCCGACGCCCGACGAGAAAACGGCACGTGGGCGTTCAGCCCGGCCACCCTGGATCGCAAGTCCGCCGCCATCGCCGCAGTCCACGCCGCCAACGGACTCCCCTCACCGACCCGCTCCGACGTCGTGCGACTCACCCTGCGCGGCATCCGCCGCACCCGTCGCACCCCGCCGACCCGGAAACGACCGGTCCTGCTGCACACCCTCGACCAACTTCTCGCCGAACTCCCCGCACCCGCCTGGCCCACTGAGCCCGCGCGCCGCCGAGACGGTCTGGCGTTGCTGGTCGGCTTCGCCGGCGCACTGCGGCGCAGCGAACTCGCGGGCCTGCGCATCAGCGACGTACACGTACGCACCGACCACACCACCGGCGAACCGCTGCTCGTCGTGCACCTGCCGACAACCAAGACCGACCCGACCGGCGTCGCCGAACAGCGCATCGCCCTACCCCGCGGCAAACACCCACGCACCTGCCCGATCTGCGCGTTCGCCGACTGGGTCCGCCTGCTGGAAGTCCACGCCGACACCGGCGACGAGGGCACACGATCCTGGACGGCGAACAACCTCGCCGCCGACCCCGCGATCCACCGCTGCCACGGCTTCACCGGAACCCGGCTCAGCACCGACACCGACCGCGCGCTGTTCCCCACCATCAACCGGCACGGCTCGATCGGTGCCACCGCGCTGTCCGGCCGGGCCGTGGCCGAACTGGTCAAGCGCTACGCGGCTCGCGCGGGCCTCGACCCCGACCTGTTCTCCGGGCATTCCCTGCGCGCGGGCTTCGCCACCCAGGCCGCCCTCGGCGGCGCCAGCGACCGCGAGATCATGCGCCAAGGCCGCTGGGCCAACCCCCGCACCGTCCACGGCTACATCCGCACCGCGAATCCGCTCGAAGACAACGCCGTCACCAAACTCGGCCTCTGAACCAGCCCGTGCGGCGACAATCGGCCGTCAGTGCCGCAAACGCGATCGAAGCTCGCGAGCCACCGACAATGCCCTCTGATCAGACGATCCGGTCGAGTCGGAAGATGCGGAACTCGCGACCTCCCGAGCGCTGGAACTCCATCTCGTAGCCCGGCCAGAATTCCACGGCCTGGTCCCACACCCGCTTACGCTCGACACCGGCGATCTCGGTGACCGACACCGGGAACGCGGAGCTGCCGTCGAAGCGCGCCGATGCCGTGCGGGCCGCGCGCAGGTTCGCCGACCAGGCCGGATGCTCCGGCTTGCCCCAGTTCGAGCCCACCAGATAGAAGCCGTCGCCGTCGGGCACACACAGCAGCGAGGTGGTGCGCGGCTGTCCCGACTTGCGCCCGACCACCGTGATCTCGATCGACGGGAGCCCGGCCAGATCGAGCACACCCCACCGACCGCCGCTGAGCCTGCGCAACAGCCGCTCGGTCGGCAGAACAACGCCGGCGCCACGCATCACCCAGGGCTGCGACGCGAACACGCGCGCAAAGCCCGGCAAGGGATTCCAAACCATCCCCGAATCCTGGCTCGAGCGAACCCGGTTCGCCCACTCACGACGGTGTGCTGAGAGCCAACTCACTCGGTGCGCTGGACGGCCGATCACCGCAGGCGGACCATAGGGGCATGGACGAGGCCCGAAACGAAGCCCGGCGCACCGCGGCGCAGGCCGAAATCGGCAAACACGGGCGGCTCGTTCGCGGCCCTCGCGACGGCAAGCTGCTCAGCGCGGGCATGCTGCCGTTCTTCCGCCTCCGCACACCGCGTGGGTACGGGATTCTGACCACCACGGGGCGCAAGTCCGGTCTTGCTCGCCCGAAGTGCGTCCGGATCCTGCGCGACGGCGATCGCGCGTACCTGGTCCAGTTGATGCCGCCGCACGTGACGGTTGAGCAGCCCGGCGCGGTCAATTCCTGGCTGCTCAACGTCCGCGCCGATCCGCACGTCACCGTGAAGCTGCCCGACGGCACCCACAGCGGAATTGCCAGGGAGATCACCGACCCGGCCGAACTCGCCACCGCGCGCGCTCTGCTGTGCGACACCGTCGTGCTGGTCGACTTCGGCGAATGCACGCTTCACCTGCGCGGTATGCCCTCACGGGCAAAGATCCGGCGGCTGCACGAGTACTGGTTCGACACCGGTCGTGCGGTAGCCGTAGACCTCGCGGTCTAACGGAAGCCCCTACCCTGTCTGTGCTGGTGAGTTCACCTCTTCTTTCGAACATGTCGTGAATTGAGCGATGTTTGGGGTCATGATGAGGTTACACATATGTAGATGCGCATATCTACGTAACCACATGTAATTATTGTGACAAGTTCCAGCCTCGCCGCTCCGCCTTAATTCCCCGCACCGTTCCCCTCGATGTCGCACACTGATCTCACTCCCCTCCCCTAGCCCGCCAGGAGTGCCATGCCCTCCCCCAGTGGTCGACGCATCCTCGCTACGTTCGCTGTGGCCGCTTCGGCCCTGCTCACAACCAGCCCCTCCCCCGCTCTCGCCCGACCACCCGCACCGGCCCACCTGGCGCCTCTCGGACCCGAATTCTTGTGGGGCGTGGCAGCTTCCGGCTTTCAGGCCGAAGGTGATGCGCCGGACAGCAATTGGCGCCGCTATGTCGAATCGGGGAGCACGGCCGACCCCTACCTGAACTCGGTGGACTTCCGCGCTCGATACCGCTCCGACATCGCCCTTGCCGCGAAACTCGGTGTGCGGGTGTACCGCATCGGCATCGAGTGGGCCCGGGTTCAACCGCAACCCGGAATCTGGGACGACGCGGCGCTCGCGTTCTACGACGATGTCATCGCGGCCATCACCGAGGCCGGAATGCGGCCGATGCTGACCCTCGACCACTGGGTGTACCCGGGCTGGGCAGCCGACCGCGGCGGCTGGCGCGATCCGGAGATCGTGGCGAACTGGCTGTCCAACGCCCGCCGCGTCGTCGACCGGTACGCCGGCACCGACCCGTTGTGGGTGACGTTCAACGAGCCCACGTTCTATCTGGTCAACGATCTGCGACACGGCGGCATCGGCGCGGCCGACGTACTGACGATGGGTGAACGAATCACCCAGGCCCACAACAGCATCTACGACTACATCCACGCCGTACACCCCGGCGCTCAGGTGACCGGCAACGTCGCCTACATCCCCAGCGTCGACGACGCGGTCAGCGGACCCCTGCTCGACCGGATCTCCGCCCGCCTGGACTACATCGGCATCGACTATTACTACGGCTTCTCCCCCGCACAGCTGCAAGTCCCCGATCCCGACCGCCTCTGGACGATTCCGCTGCAACCCGAAGGCATCTACTACGCGCTCGACCACTACGCGCGAAAGTTCCCCGGCCGCCCGCTCTACATCGTCGAAAACGGCATCCCCACCGAGAACGGCCGCCCGCGCGCCGACGGCTACACCCGCGCGGATTCGCTCCGCGACACCGTCTACTGGTTGCAGCGCGCCGTCGCCGACGGCATCCCGGTGATGGGCTACAACTACTGGAGCCTGACCGACAACTACGAATGGGGCTCCTACACACCACGTTTCGGCCTTTACACCGTCGACGTGCTCACCGACCCGACGCTGACCCGCACACCGACCGACGCGGTCGCGGCCTACCGGGCGATCACCACGACGGGTGGCGTCGGCCCCGACTACCGGCCGACCCGCCCCGTCGCTGCGTGCTCGCTCGTCGACGGACTCGCCAGTTGCACCGATCCGGTGTCGGTCCCCCGGTAGGGGTTTGAAGCGTCAACGTTTGCTCTACACTCGGGCGGGTGTCGAGCACAGCGTCACGCCCCTCCAGCGCCGTGAGCGGCAGGCAAGCCCGATGGCAGCCGCACAACGACAGCCGCCGGGAGCGGATCGTGCTGGCCGCGGTCGAGCTGATCGAACAGGCGCCCGCCGGCGTCGAGGTGCCGATCATCCAGATCGCCGAGCACGCGGGGCTCGCGAAATCGGTGGTCTACCGGCAGTTCGCCGGTCGCGACGAGCTGGATCGCCGGATCAGGAGCGAGATCGCCGACCGTTTCGTCGCCGACATCGAGGACGCGCTCGACATCGCCGAGGGCTCCATCCACGAAATCCTGGTGCGCACGATCGGCGGCGTCGTCACCTGGATCCAGGATCACCCCCGATTACACGAGTTCCTGCGGACCGGGCCGTCGGAGGCCGATCCCGATATCGACGCGATGAGCGCGCTGATCGCCACCATCGCGGGGTCGACCCGGGCTCTGGTCACCGGCCTGGCCGGGGTGGTCGGCGTGACCGACGAAGCCTCGGCCGACACGATGACCTTCGCCATCGTGTCGATGACCGAGGCCACCGTCACCCGCTGGGCCAACGACCCCGAGCCCGCGCTCACCAGGGATCAGCTCATCGAGGAAGTCGCCTCCTACGCCTGGCACGTGGTCGACGGCGTCGCCCGCCGCCACGGCCTGAACCTCGATCCCGATCAGCAACTCACCGAGATCATCACCCAACTTGTCGCCGGCAACTGAATCGCCGCCGCAATCCGCTCAGGCGACGCGCCGCGCGCTGCGTTCGGGCTCGCTGCGGTAGCGCGATGCGGGACCGTCGATACCGAACTTGCGCCACAGCCACTTGGCGGTCGGGTTCATCAAACCGAGGTCATTGGCCAGTTTGCGCATATCGCCGAAGTAGCCCGACAGGATCTGCTGGGAATTCTCCGACTTCCAGAACGCCTGCTCGATGACCTCGCGCGGAATGTCGAACTCGCGCTCGAACGACCGCGGCGGCGCCATGATCTCGTTGGCCAGCCAGCGCATCGCGATCGGGAAGGCCACCGAGCAGACGCCGCGATTGAACTTGCCCATCCGCCCGATGTGCGCGGTGAGGAAGTCACCGGCGAAGGAGATGTGACGCGCTTCCTCGGCGATATGGATCTCCATGGTGCGCAACACCATCGGCGGCATCGTCGCGCCCGCGCGGATGACGGCCTTCTGGTAGTGATCGATCGGTTCCTCGCCGCCGAGGATGCCGATGAACAGGATCGTGTGGGCGTAGCCGCCCGCCACACCGATCAGCGGCGACAACGCGCGAAACATCGGCCGCATGCCGGGCACGTCGACGTCGATGCGGTTGACCAGCTCCTGGAACATCTGGATGTGGTTGCACTCTTCGGTCATCTCGTGCAAGCAGTACCGGAACTCGGGCGACCCGTTCGGCAGCTTCATGATGTATTGCATCATGCCGCGGATCAGGATGCTCTCGAAGGCGGCGCCGACCTTGATCGAATTGGCTGTGCGCCATTTGCCGATCTCGATGCGCCGGTCCAGCGGTTGATCGCGGTACCACTGCGTAGCGCCGAGCGGGTCGATCTCCGGCGAGAGGACCCACCGCACGTCGTTCGGGTCAAGGGCGAGCTCGGGTGAATCCCAGTCGATATCGAGGTAGGGATCGAAATGACGGTCGACAGAACCCTGTGACAGGGTTGCCAGCGCCTCTCGGTACTCCTCGGTGATGGGTCCGCCACGGCTCGATTCGGTCAGCGTCATCGGTGCCTCCTCGGTTCGCGTCCGGCGCGCACGGCACTGTTATCGCCGTCACACCGTTCCCCGAGAATAACTGAGACCGTCAGTCCCACACAACCCTGGGGCGATAACGTTTTCTCCCCGCCTACTCGACGAGCAGCACCACCAATTGACGAGCCAGCTCGACATCACCGGGACCACCGAGCCAGATCAGTGGGCGACGTTGATCGAGATGGTCCAGCGCTTCGGGCAGGGATACGAAGACGCGATCGGCGCGCACGACGCAGACCTGGGGCACGGACTCCGAGACAGCGGGTCCACCATCGACATCGAGTGCCAGCGAACCGGTCGAGGCGTCGCCTGCCACCGCATCGCGAACCACCGCGTCACCGGACTCGACCGAATCCGAACCGCTGTGCACGACCTGATGACCCGGCGCGCCGGCCCAGTGATCCAGCCACGCCGGGCCCGGCTCGACCGCGGCGAGCACCGTCTGCACGCTCATGCCGTAGAGGACGTCGGCGACCGCGGCGGGCAGGCCCGCTACATCGACGGTGCGCACCAGCGATCCGTACTCGCGCAATCGGTCGACGAACCGCTCGAGCACCTCGGCCCGCTCGGTCGGATCCACGATCGCGTGCCTGCCCGCGGATCGACGCATGGGTACCCGGCGCTCGTCCTCGGGCAGGTCGAGCAGCCCGTCACGGACTCGGCGCAAGATCTCCTCGCGAGAATTCACTCGGGCACTCTCCTTCGTTGGCGACGCCGATGTCGCCGTTCACACATTCCCTCTCCCCACATACCGCGGGAACTCTTCAATTCGCTACCGTACCGACCGGTCCACACGATCCGGGCGCGGCACGACGAAGCCCAGCAGAAGCAGAAGCTGGTCGATGTTCAGGTCGAAGATCTCCGCCCGATCAGCGAAGGTGTCGCGCCCGTACATGTCGAACACGTCGAAGTTCACGGCACCGAAGAGCGTGGTCCACGCGGTGAGGGCGGACGCGATCACCCGATCGGGGGCGGCGAGGCCGAACTGCTCGCGGATCGTCGCGAAATCGGCAGCCGTCCGCGGAGAGATCGCGGGCTCGAGCACGGGGCCGTTGAGCTGACCCAGTCGGTAGGCACCGTCGACGATGCCCAGCAGAATCGCGATCACGCGCACGCCCGGCGCTTCCGTGTCGGCCGCCGGTGCGGCATAGCCGGGGACGGGGGTACCGAAGAGCAGGCCGTACCAGGCGGGTTCGGCCAACGCCCACTCCCGTACCGCTCGCGCGACGACCCGGAATCGGGTCGCGGGGTCGTCGGGTGCGTCGAGCAGGGCCGCGTCCACCGCGTCGCCGAGTGCGTTGTAGCCGTCGACCACCAGCATGGTCAGCAGTTCTTCGCGGCTGCGGACATACCGGTACACCGCCGACGACACCACGCCCAGATCGCGGGCAACCGCGCGCAACGACAACGCCGCCGCACCCTGCGTGGCCAGATGCTCGCGGCCGATGCGTTTGATGTCGGCGATCGTCTGCGCGCGGGCCAGTGCGCGCGGACCCGGCTGGTCGGAGCTCATCGTCCGATCATCGCCCACTCACGGCGCGGGCCGGATCCCGGCGTCCGGCCGTGTCGTCCTCGGCGGCGGCGCGTTCGATCTCGGCGGCCAAGGTCGCGCCGCCGACCGCCCAGGCCGTCGCCAGCAATCGGTCGCGGAAGCGGCTCAGGTCCACGCCCACCCCTTCACCGCCGTACCCGGTGCCCGAGGCGTCGCGCACCGTGCCGACCACCTCGTCGGCGAGATCGGCGATGCGCGACTGGATCAGCGTCCGCAAGACCCCGCTGAGCGTGACGTCGATACCCACGTCGTAGAGGACCAGTGCGGCCTTGAGCATCGTGCGGTCCGCGACGAACCATCGGTGGCCGCGTCGTTCCAGGTACCCCGCCGCGGCGAGTTCGGTGAGCACATCGGTGCCACGCTCCCCCAGCATCGCGGCGAGTTCGGCATCGTCGAGGTAGGACGAGCGTTCGATCGACTGTCCCGCGCGCGGATCGAACAGCGTGCGCCAGTCGCCTGCCTGCGGTTCGGTGTCGAATACCTCACGGATGGCGTCCAGCCGCAGCCCGCGTGCCTGCATGGCGACGATGTCGCGCAGCCGGTCCAAGTGCTCGTCGGTGTAGACGACTTCCTTGCCCGCTCGGCCGGGTTTCGGCAGCACGCCGAGCGAGTGGTAGTAGCGGATGGTGCGCGACGCCACGCCGCTGACGTCGGCGAGTTCCGCTCGGGTGTATCGGGCCACCCGACCAGCATAGGTGGGCTCGGAGCCAACGTTGACAGCTCTGGCTGTCGCCATTAGCGTTACCCGCGTCACTGTCGACACCGATCGAGGAGCTCCCCCATGCCCGAGCGCACCACCGATTTCGACGTTCTGATCGTCGGGTCCGGCTTCGGTGGCAGTGTCACCGCACTGCGGCTGGTGGAGAAGGGCTACAAGGTCGGCGTCATCGAAGCCGGTCGCCGCTTCGCCGATGACGAACTGCCCAAGACCAGCTGGGACCTGCGCAAATTCGTGTGGGCGCCCAAGCTCGGCTGTTACGGCATCCAGCGCATCCACCCGCTGCGCGACGTCCTGATCCTGGGCGGCGCCGGCGTCGGCGGTGGCTCGCTGAACTACGCCAACACCCTGTACGTGCCGCCGGAGCCGTTCTTCCAGGACCCGCAGTGGCGCGAGATCACCGACTGGCGCAGCGAGCTCACTCCTTATTACGAGCAAGCGAAGAAGATGCTCGGTGTGGTGACAAATCCCCACATGACTCCCGCCGACGAGATCTTCAAGGCCGTCGCCGAGGACATGGGTGTGGGCGAGACGTTCGTGCAGACACCCGTCGGGGTGTTCTTCGGTACGCCCGGCAAGACCGAGGCCGACCCCTACTTCGGTGGTGTCGGCCCCGAGCGCACCGGCTGCGTGGAATGCGGCGACTGCATGGTCGGCTGTAAGTTCGGCGCCAAGAACACCCTGGTGAAGAACTACCTCTATCTCGCGGAACAGGCCGGCGCACAGGTCATTCCGATGACCACGGTGTCGTCGCTGCGACCGCTGCCCGACGGCACCTGGGATGTGGCCACCGAGCGCACCGGCGCCTGGGTGCGCAAGGCGCCCAAGACCGTGACCGCCAAGCATGTCGTGCTCGCGGCGGGCACGCTCGGCACGCAGAAGTTGCTGCACGCGATGCGCGACGAAGGTGCGCTGCCGAACCTCTCGGACAAGCTCGGCCTGCTCACCCGCACGAACTCCGAGTCGATCGTCGGTGCCGCGACCAAGACGCTCGGGCCCGACCAGGACTTCACCAAGGGCGTCGCGATCACCTCGTCGATCCACCCCACCCCCGACACCCACGTCGAGCCGGTGCGCTACGGCAAGGGCTCGAACTCGATGGGCATGCTGCAAACGCTCATGGTCGACGGCGGCGGGCGGGTGCCGCGATGGCTGCGGTTCCTGGGCCTCGTGCTGTCCAACCCCCTGATCTTCCTGCGCTTCATGAGTGTGAAGAACTGGAGCGAGCGCACGATCATCTCCCTCGTCATGCAGCACCTGGACAACTCGATCACCACCTACACCAAGCGCGGACTGTTCGGTGGCCGCAAACTGACCTCCAAACAGGGCCACGGACAACCGAACCCGACCTGGATCCCGGCGGGCAACGATGTGACCCGCCGGGTCGCGGAGAAGATCGGCGGCGTCGCCGGTGGTACCTGGGGTGATGTGTTCAATGTGCCGATGACCGCGCACTTCCTCGGCGGCGCGGCGATCGGCGCCGACCGTGAGCACGGCGTGATCGACGCCTACCACCGCGTGTACGGCTACCCGACGCTCAGCGTCGTCGACGGAGCCGCCGTGTCGGCCAACCTCGGCGTGAACCCGTCGCTCACCATCACCGCGCAGGCCGAGCGCGCGGCCGCCTACTGGCCGAACAAGGGCGAACTCGACACCCGCCCCGAACAGGACGCCGGCTACACCAAGATCGCCCCGGTCCGCCCCAACCAGCCGGTCGTGCCCGCGGGCGCACCCGCCGCCCTGGTCCTGCCGATCGTCGAGATCCGCAGCTCGGAGAAGACCGCGGGCTGATTCGAACGAACCCGGCCCCGGCTTCGCGGTTACCCACCCCGCGAAGCCGGGGCCGTCTCGAATCGGCTTCGCAGACTTGTTCAGAGTGCGTTGATCCGGGCCAGTGCTTCGAAAGCCAGATCGGCGGCCTGCCACAACGCCGTGATCTCGGTGCGGATGGCGGGCGCGAGAGCGGGGTCTTGCAGGGCGAGGCCGTTGGTGAAGATCACCGTGTTCGCGCCGAGGTCCGCCGCGATGAGCATCTGTTCGGTGGCGACGCCCGCGCCGAACAGCTGGTCCAATCCCTCACCGACGAAATAGAACCGCCACAGCGGGCCGAGGTCGGCGCCGTAGGCCGCTTTGGTGCGGTCGATGATCACGTCGCCGACCGAGGCGATGCCGGCCACGATCTTGAAGTAGTCCGGCGCGTTCTCCGGCCTGCTGCCCACGGCTGCCACCGAGTAGGTCAGGTCGACGGTGAGGTGTGCGTTGTAGCCGGCCATGGCGGTGCGGGCGCGCGACGCCCCGCAGTCGCGGGCGAGTGCGAAATAGTGTGCCCAGTGTGGTTCCGCGATGCCACCGGTGAATTCGGCATGCAGATTGTCGAGAAATCGGCGCAGCAGTTCCGAGCTGATCGCGTGCGCGTACTCGCGGTTCGCGAACGCGGCCGGGTCGCGCTGCATCGGCATCACCGCGGCGTATTCGACGCCGTCGAGCCCGATCGCGAACAGCCCGCGGAGGTCGCGATGCTCGACGAGGATCTCGGTGATCCGATGATGGCGGGCCACCGCGTCCTCGAGCCGACCCAGGCTGTCGGCGCCGGAGATCGCCGACGTGTCCGACAACCGCGCGATCTCGTCGATGTCGTTTTGGGACAGGGTGGACCCACAGGCCGTGTCCCCGGCCGCGCCCGCGGCCGGGTTTGCGGGCAGAATCAGTGCCGCGACGGCGACACAGGCGGCTATTGCACTCGATACGCGCACGCCGCCGATTCCACCATCTCTCGGCGCGATTCGCGCATCGACGCGCGCGTCGTCGCACCCGATGGGCGTGTCGGCCCACCGTGCCGCGAGGGGCCCCTAGCCTGGACCGATGCCGGAGACGATTGCGATTTCAGGGGCCAGTGGACAAATCGGCGGCCGCGTTGCCCGTCTGCTCGCCCCCTCGGGCGCTCGCCTGCGACTGCTGGGACGCCACGTCGAGCACATCGCGCCGATCGACGGCGCCACCACGGCCACCATCGACTTCGGCGATCCGACCACCGTGGCGGCCGCGCTCGACGGCGTGCAGACCTTCTTCTTCGTCTCGGCTACCGAGAGCGCCGACCGCGCGGCTCAGCAGACGGCGGTGGTGAACGCCGCGAAAGACGTGGGCGTGCAACGGATCGTGTATCTGTCGTTCGTCGGGGCCGCGCCCGATGCCACGTTCACGTTCGGCCGTGACCACTGGTACACCGAACAGGCAATCCGCGCCTCCGGCCTCGCGTTCACCTTCCTGCGCGACAACCAGTACCAGGACATCATCCCGCATTTCGCCGACGGGGACGGGGTGATCGAAGGTCCGGCCGGAGACGGCGAAGTCGCTGCGGTCACCCGCGCCGATGTGGCGGATTGCGCTGTGGCGGTGCTCGGTTCGGACGCGCACGACGGCACGACCTTCGACCTCACCGGCCCGCGAGCTTTCAGCCTGACCACCGCCACCGCCGACATGACCGAAGTCCTCGGCCGACCGTTCCGCTACGTCGAGCAGACCGTCGACGAGGCTTACGCCTCCCGCGCGAAGTACAACGCGCCGCGATGGGAGGTCGACGGCTGGGTCAGCACCTACACCGCGATCGCCCAGGGCGACCTCGCGCAGGTCACCGACGCGGTCCCGCACCTGACGGGCCACCCGGCCATCGACTTCCGCGATTTCCTCGCGACAGTGCCGAAGTACTCCTGAACTCTGGTGAGTCGCGCCGACCGGCTTACCCCGTGGTCTCCTCAGCAGCGGGCTCTGTTGCCGGCAACAGCGAGTACGCCAGGCAGACGAGCGCGAAGAACACGTAACCGAGTGCCACGCCGGGCGCGGCGGCCCATTCGACCGCGTGTGCGTGAATCAATCCGATCCAGCTCAATCCGGCGCCGATGACCGCCGCCACTCCCGCCGCACGGAAACGTTTGTCGAGGATGAACGTGACGATTGCGCCGAGCACGAGACCGGCCAGTACCGCACCGGACCCGAACACCTTCAGCCCGTCATAGACCACGCCCGCTTGACCGAGCGCGTCCGAGCCGACCTTCGCCGCCGACGTCCCCGCCGCGGACAGCGCGTTGTCGATCTGGGTGACGGCCCACTCCGCGAGGTTGGGCAGCAGCGCGGCCACGACCGCCACCGCGTGGATCCGCGGCACCGCCTGGAATGCTTGCGCGCCGATCAGCAGACCGATGTAGAGCAGGATCGGGACGATCGCCGGGATGGGCAGCAGGGTCGCGAGGATGCCGAAAAGCCCCAGCAGGCACATGATGCCGATGGTCAGGCCGCTGGCGAGGGAATAGCCGGTGCGCCCGCCCGCGTCCTTCCATCCCGGGTGACCGATGTAGACGGCGGGCGGGAAGGGTGAGCCGAAGCCCGCGCCGATCACCGCGCCGAAACCGTCGGCCAGCAGCACGCTGCGCAGGTTGTAGTTGTCGCCCGCGGCGGCGGCGCTTTCCACGTTGCTCATGGCTTCGGTGAAGTTGTAGATGCCCAGCGGGATGGCGGTGGCCAGCAGCGGAGCGAGGTTGCCGAGTCCGTCGAAGAGCAGGCCCAAGCGCAGGTCGGGCAGCCCGAGGGCGATGTCGTGCGCGGCCTGGGCGACATCGGGTGCCGACATGTACCCGCCGATCCAGCCGATCGCCGTGCCGGCCAGCAGCGCGACCAGTCCGACCGGGATATTGCCCGGCAGCTTGATGTCGGTGAAGAAGCCGATCAGGATGATGGCCAGCACCGGCAGTCCGATCCAGGCCACCTCCCACATCTGCGCGGCGGGGCGCATGGCGATGAAGGTGATCGAGATGCCGGCCAGGGTGCCGAGCATCGCGGCACGCGGAGTGACCTTGCGGATGTAGGGGCCGACGAAGGCGCCGATCATCACGATCACGCCGATCATGAACGCCCAGGCCAGACCGGCCGCCCACGCCTGCAAGGGATCTCCGGTGGCCAGGTAGATCGGCAGCATCACCACGAACACGACGATGAACATGTGCGGAACACTCGGCCCGTACGGCAGTGCGGTGACGTCGGCGCGTCCTTCGCGGCGGGCCAGGCGCCGCGCCAGCACCATGTAGTACAGGTTGCCCAGCACGAGCGCGACGCCGAGGGCGGGCAGCACCGTCCCGAGGACATCGGTGCTGGGAATCTTCACCACCGCGATGGTGAGTGTGGTCAGGGTGAGGACGTTGACCAAAATGTTGAACGCCAGCCCGAAGAAGGCGTTCGTGTCTCCCCTGGTCCACCACGGAAGTGCCGGTGGCGCAGGTTGTTCCGGTGTGACTGTTGTTTTCGAGGTGTCGACGGACATGGTGGATCCTGTTCGCTAGGCCGTGACGGGGGCGGTGGTGCCGAGTGCGGCGATGACATCCGCGGAGCCGGCGACCCAGCCGAAGATCGCGCCCTGAGCCGCGATCATCGCCAGTCCGACGCGCTGGAATTCCGGGAAATAGGAGCCGACGCAGTCCGCGACCACGAGGCATTCGTAGCCGCGGTCGTTGGCCTCGCGGACGGTGGTGTGGACGCAGACCTCGGTGGTTACCCCGGCGACGAGCAGGGTGGTGATCGAATGCTGTTGCAGCACAGCGGCCAGTTCGGTCGCGTAGAACGCGCCCTTGCCCGGCTTGTCGATGACGGTCTCGCCGTCGAGCGGCGCCAGTTCGTCGATGATGTCGTGGCCGTACTCACCGCGGATCAGGATGCGCCCGAATCGCCCCGGATCACCGATGCGCTGCGAGGGGTTGCCGCGCCGAAGTTTCGACGGTGGGCAATCGGACAGGTCCGGCAGGTGGCCCTCGCGGGTGTGGATCACCGTGATCCCCGCGGCCCTGGCCGAGGCGAGCACACCGGAGAGGGGTTCGATGACGGTGCGCAACAGCGTCACGTCGTTGCCGAGGCTTTCGCCGAAGCCACCGGGGAGCAGGAAGTCTCGCTGCATGTCGATGATGACGAGCGCGGTCGTGGTGGGATCGAAGGTGAACGGGCTCGGGGTGGCGGGGATTTCGGTCATCGTCGCTCCTGGAGGGATACCGGGCCGAGGTGGTGGGGCAGTGCCGTGGTGCGCGGTTCGTCCAGCAGCCGTGCGGCGGCGGCGAGAACGAGGTCGTCGGCGAGTGCCGGGCCGAACACCATGAGCGAGACCGGTCTGCCGTCGCGGGTGGTGCCGGCCGGAACCGCGATCGCGGTCAGGTCGAGGAGATTGCCGAAATGGGTGTAGTGGCCGAGCACGGTGTTGGTCGCGATGGGGTCGGCCAGCACCTCGGGGACAGTGAAGGTGGTGCCGATGGTCGGCACCACCACCGCGTCGACCTCGTCCCATATCCGGGCGACCTCGGCGCGCAGTTCCTGCAACCGCTGCTGTGCGCGAAACACGTCCACGGCGCTGAATCGGCGTCCGCTGTCGAGGATTTCCCGGATCACGGGCAGGATCGAGTCGGGCCGATCGGTCAGGAACTCCTCGAATTCGACCAGACGTTCCGCGACCCACGGACCCTGGTAGAGCAGCGCGCCTGCGGCGAAGAACGGTGCGAGTGTCGTGTCGACGCAGCTGAACCCCATACCCGGCAACCTGTCTCGCGCACCGAGGTGTGCCGCGCGCATGGCGTCGTCGCCGAAGAACTCGAGCTCCTGCGGTGCCGGTAGACCGAGCCGGATCGGGCCACCGGGGAATCGCCCTCCCCTGGCGCGGGTCCACGGATCGTCGTGATCGACCGCCATGATCACCTCGGCGACCAGGTCCAGGTCCTCGACAGTGGTCGCCATGAGGGTGAGGCAGTCCAGCGACTTACACGCGGGCACCAGCCCGACGGTGCTGATCAGGCCGCGCGACGGCTTCCAGCCGACGATGCCGTTGAGTGCGGCGGGCACGCGGCCCGAACCCGCCGTATCGGTGGCCACACAGAACGGCACCTGGCCGAGGGCGACCGCGAGCGCCGATCCAGAACTCGAACCGCCGGAGATCAGATCGCCGCCGAAGACGCTGCGCGGCACCGGGTACGGGGTTCGGGTGCCGTTGAGGCCGGTGGCGAACTGGTCGAGATTGGTTTTGCCGACGAACAGCGCGCCCGCGTCGAGCAGGCGCTGCACGGCGGGTGCGGTGCGGGTGGCGAGGTAGGCGTAGTCGGGGCAGGCCAGCGTTGTCGGATAGCCGGCGACGTCGATACTGTCCTTCACCCCGAAGGGAACGCCGTACAGCGGCAGCGTGCGTGCGCCGGGTATGCGTTCGACAGCCGCTGCGGCAGCGAGCAATTCGTCACGGGGTACCGGGGTGATCCAGGTGCCGTCGTCGCCGCGCGCGGTGATCGCGTCGGCCACTCGCGCCGCGGTTCTGGTCGGGGAGCCGTTGCCGCCCTGGTGCTGGGCGAGGATTTCCGTGACCGTAGAGCCTGTCATGTTGTCGATTGTCGACAGAAAGTGTGACGACGGGAGACTCGGTCTGTATCGGATGTGTTAGCAGATACCGAGTTTCAGGTATGTTTGCTCGCCGTGCCTGCGGAGCGCGGTCTCGGCCCGCAGCGGGTCGTTGGTCTCCAGCGCGGCGAGCAGTTCCTCATGTCGGCGCACACCTTCGCGCCGGGCGCCCACCTCGGTTTCCTCACGGAGATTGCGTGCCATCGCGAGCTGTAGCTTCACCAGGATCTGCTCGTACACGAGGTCCAGTTGCCGATTGCCCGCCAGCGCGACGATTTCGGCGTGGAAGCGGCGGTGTGCGTCGTCGCGGGCGACCCAGTCCTTGCGCCGGTCCGCCGCGGTCAGTTCCGCGAGCGCCGCACGCACCCGCCCCAGCCGCAGGTCCGCACTCGGCAGGGCGACGGTCACCGCGTGCTGTTCCAGCGCCCGCCGCACCTCGAACAACTCGACGATGTCGCGCGCCGACCACACCACGACCCGATACCCACGCCGCGGCAGATGCTCGACGAGGCCCTGCTCCGCCAGGCGCCGCAGCGCCTCCCGCACCGGCGCCCGACTGATCCCGAGCCGCGCGCACAGGGCTTCCTCGCCTACCCGCTCCCCCGGCGCCAACGCGCCGCTGAGAACCTGCGCGCGCACGTGCTCAGCGGTCATCTCCACCAGACTCGCCGGGAGATCGGTCGAATTCGATGCGGCTGCCGTCATGAGTCGAGTCTACGAACAGCGACCGGGGTGGTGCCGACGCCGCTAGACCAGGCGCAGGCTGTCGATCATCTTCTTGGCCTGTTCGGCGGTGAGTTCGCCGGTGGTGCCGCGGTCGACGAGGATGGTCAGGACGAGAGTTGTATTCGCGGCGTTGCGAAAGCCGAAGGTGTAGACGGAGTAGGCATTCGCGGTGCAGCCCGGGATCTGCGGGGTCCACGGGCCCGAGGTCTCGACGAATTGGCCGCTGATTCCGCTCTGGGTCTTCAACGACGTCGGCGCGCTGATCTTTCCGCCGGTCGGGTCCGAATATCCCCCTGCCGCGGCTATCTTCGCGACACTCTTCGCCGCGGCCGCCACATCGGTCTCGGTGGTCGAGGTCACCGCGGCCATGGCGCGATACACCGAGCCGGGGCAATAGTTGGCGCCCTCGGTCGCCTGACCGCGACCGTCGATCGCGCCCGTCGCATTGGAGAACGACATGGTGTCGCTCTCGGAGTGGAGGGTCCAGGCCGACGGCACGTCGTAGGCGACGCGATAGGAGGCGATGAGCACACCCTTCGAGCCCGGCGCGAGCGGTGCGGTACTGGTGCCCGACAGTGGTCCTGATTTCGTCGTGGTGGTGGACGTGCTCGCCGAGGTGGTGGACTCGTCCGAGGAGCTGGCAGCGAACCCGACGGCGACGGCGACCCCGATCACCAGCACGACGACCACCGCGATCGCCGCGATGATCGCGCCCGAACCGCCATTGCGCCGCGGTGGAGGCGAATACTGCTGTGGCGCATAGCCGTACGGTTGCTGGCCGTACGGCGGCTGCTGGGCGAACTGACCCGGTCCGAACTGGGACCCGTACGGCTGCTGACCGATTCCGGGCTGAGACGCATAAGACTGTCCGCCACCGGACTGCGCCGCATACGGGTTGTGACCCGCCCCGGGTTGCTGCCCATACGCCTGCTGTCCGCTCCCCGGCTGGGCCGCATACGGATCGTGGCCCGCCCCGGGTTGCTGCCCGTAGGCCTGCTGCCCGGTCCACGGTTGTCCGACCACTGTCGGCGGCGCGAACGGGTGCTGCCCGCTCCCCGGCTGTCCCACTCCGGGCTGCTGCCACTGCTGCCCGGTCCCGTGTTGCTGCCCGTACGGCTGCTCGCCCGTCCCCGGTGGTGCGAATTGCTGTCCGAACACGGTGGGGGGCGCTATCGGATGCTGTCCGCTTCCAAGGTGATTCGCTCCCGGCTGCGGGGTGGCGGTGGGTTGCGGGCCGTCTTGCGGTCGGGGAGTCGACTGCTCGGCCGGGTTGCCGGGCGAGCGCAGGATGGTGGGGTCGGCGGGGGGTTGTGCGGCCGGGTCAGGGGTGGGGGCTGACATTCCGGGCGCCTCCCACCACCGATCACTGTCGTTTGCCACGGCCCGTCCTTCCTCGCCATCTGCCTCCACGACCATCGAGCGGGTCGCGTCCGGTCAGATCCCCACTCAGAGTAGTGGCGAACCACCGTCGCCGAGAACTCGAAATCGTGCGTTCACGGCCGTTCGGGGTTACTCGGGTGTCACTGGACACCGACCGCGGGATCAGTCCGTCAGCCCGCCGGAGGTGATTCGGTCGGCGGCGCTCACCGTTGCCGCGCCGAGCTCACTCAAGGCGAGGGCGGACAACCGACTGTCGGGGCAGCTCACGACCGCGGCGACGACCGCACCGGCGCGGTCGCGGATCGGGGCGGACAGCGTGACGACGGCGTTCTCGGGGCCGAGTTCGTCGGGCAGGTAATCGATGGTGATCAGTTCGGTGATGACGGAACCGAGCTGGGCGCGCAGTGCGGCCGTGATCGGTGAATCACGCAGGCCCGCCAGCACTTCCAGCATCGGTGTCGAATCGTCGACCAGCCGTTCGACCGAGTAGCCGCGGGTGCGGATCTCGGCGAGCACGCGCGCGAGGCGGTCGCGGTGGTCCGGGTCGGCAGTGGCCAGCCAGGCCTGCTGGACGGGTTCGGGCGCCCAGGCGATGAATTCGCGGCAGACGGGAGGCGCGAGCGGCAGGCGCCTGCCCGGACGGATCCAACCGGCCGAGGGATGCCCGACGACCTCGGTGACCACGATACTGTCTCCGGCGCGCTCGGCGAGGAACACCGGTACACCCACCTTCTCGGACAGGTCTCGCAGGTGCGGCACTGCGGTGCGACGCAGCGGAAACGCCGCTTCGGCACGCCGGGCGACGGTCAGCAGCCGCAGCCCGATGCCGTAGCAGCCGTCGTCGTCGCGCACGGTCCAGCCATCGGCGGTGAGCTGGGTGAGTACGGCGTGCGCGGTGGCGCGCGAGAGCCCCGCTTCGCGCACTATCCGAGCCAGCGACAAACGGTCGGTGGCATGTCGTGACAGCAGCTCGAGCACCTTCACCACGCGCTGCGTCGGCGGCGACGCGGCGCCAGGAATCTCGGCATCACCCATCGAATCCGGGGTCACCTCTTGACCGGCGCGCTCGGCCCGGCTTATCGTCGGTGTCACAATACCGAACAATAGCGTCGAATATTCGACATCGCAACCCGTCGGGGAAAGTTCCCCGGCGAACCGCGCGAACGAAGTGGGTGAACAGTGCAGGCGGGGTACGAGTTATCGCATCTGGCGGCCTTGGAGGCCGAGTCGGTGCACATCTTCCGGGAGGTCGCGGCCACACTCGCGCGACCGGCCCTGCTCTTTTCCGGCGGCAAGGATTCCGCCGTGCTGCTGCACCTGGCGCGACGCGCGTTCTGGCCCGCGCCGCTGCCGTTTCCGCTGCTGCACGTGGACACCGGCCACAACTTCGACGAGGTGATCGAGTTCCGCGATCGCACCGCCGAGCGCACCGGGGCACGCCTCGAGATCGCCCGGGTCCAGGACGACATCGACACGGGTCGCGCGGTGGAACGCCCCGGCGGCACCCGCAACCCGCTGCAGACCACCACGTTGCTGCGCGCGATCGGTGAGCACCGATTCGACGCGGCATTCGGCGGCGCACGCCGTGACGAGGAGAAGGCGCGCGCCAAGGAGCGAGTGTTCAGCTTCCGCAACAGCTTCGGCGAATGGGACCCGCGAGCACAGCGGCCCGAGGTGTGGAACCTCTACAACGGCCGCCATCAGCCCGGCGAGCACATCCGGGTGTTCCCGCTGTCGAACTGGACCGAGCTCGACATCTGGGAGTACATCGACCGCGAGGCCGTCGAGCTGCCGTCGCTGTACTACGCGCACCGGCGTCAGGTCATCGAACGCGACGGCATGCTGTTGTCGGCCGGCCGATTCATCACACCGAAGGCCGGTGAGCGCACGTTCGAGGCGACCGTCCGATTCCGCACGGTCGGCGACGCCACCTGTACCGGTTGCGTCGAGAGCAGCGCCGACACCGCGGCGAAGGTGATCGCCGAGACCGCCGCCACCCGACTCACCGAACGCGGCGCCACCCGTGCCGACGACCGGATCTCCGAGACCGGCATGGAAGACCGCAAGCGAGAGGGCTATTTCTGATGCGCCGCAACCTGTTACGACTGGCGACCGCGGGCAGCGTCGACGACGGCAAGTCCACCCTCATCGGCCGGCTGCTCTACGACTCCAAGTCCCTGTTCGACGATCAACTCGCCGCCATCGAACGAGTCAGCACCGAACGCGGCAGCGCGGCGGCCGATCTCGCGCTGGTCACCGATGGCCTGCGCGCCGAACGCGAGCAGGGCATCACCATCGACGTCGCCTATCGCTACGTGACGACACCACGCCGCAAGTTCGTCATCGCCGATACCCCCGGGCACGTGCAGTACACCCGCAACATGGTGACCGGCGCCTCCACCGCGGACCTCGCGCTGATCCTGGTCGACGCCCGCACCGGCGTTTCCGAACAGACCCGCAGACACGCGTTCCTCGCGACGCTGCTCGGCGTGCCACACCTGGTGGTGTGCGTGAACAAGATGGACCTGGTCGACTGGTCGCAGGAGCGTTTCGAGGAGATCCGCACCGAGTTCGCCGCGTTCGCCGCCAAGTTGACGGTGGGCGATCTGAGCTTCGTGCCGGTGTCGGCGCTGCTCGGCGACAACGTGGTCGACGGCTCGGAGCACATGGACTGGTATCCGGGACCGCCGTTGCTGCGCCACCTCGAGGACGTGCACATCGCCTCGGACCGCAACCTCATCGATGCCCGGCTGCCGATCCAGTACGTCATCCGGGCGCAGGAAGGACTCGACCACCGCAGTTACGCGGGCACCATCGCGGGCGGCATCTTCAAGCCCGGCGACGAAGTGGTGGTGCTGCCCGGCGGGCGGTCCTCCCACGTCAAGGAGATCTGGGGCCCGGGTGGCACGAAGGTCGACGAGGCGTTCACCGGCATGGCGGTCTCGCTGACGCTGGACGACGACATCGATGTCGGGCGCGGGGACCTGCTCGCCCGGCCGGGTAACCGTCCACACATCGGCACCGACCTGGACGCGATGGTGTGCTGGTTCTCCGAGAGTGCTCAGTTGCGCGAGGGTGCCCAGTACTTGGTGCGCACCGCGGCGCAGACCTCGTCCGCCGAAGTCACGGCTATCGACTACCGACTCGATGTGAACACGCTGCACCGGGTCGAGGACGTCACCACGTTGTCGCTCAACGACATCGCGCGCATCCGGTTGCGCAGCCGTCGTCCGCTGCTGTTGGACCCGTATCGGGAGAATCGGCGCACGGGCAGCTTCATCCTGATCGATCCGGTGACCGATCAAACGGTCGCCGCGGGAATGGTGACCGGCCGCGAATCCGGGGCCGATTCCGCGAACGTCGGCACCGAACGCTCGGCCCCGGCCGTGGTCTGGCATCGGTCGGCAGTCAGTCGCGCCGAGCGCGGCCATGCGGGCGCGACGGTGTGGTTGACCGGCCTGTCCGGGTCGGGGAAGTCCACCCTGGCGGTCGAGCTCGAGCGACTGTTGGTCGCGGCAGGCCGGCCCGCCTACCTGCTCGACGGTGACAATCTGCGGCACGGTCTCAACGCCGGCCTCGGCTTCTCCCCCGCCGACCGGGACGAGAACGTCCGCCGGGTCGCCGAAGTCGCCGCGCTGTTCGCCGATTCGGGTGCAGTGGCGATCGTGTCGGTGATCAGCCCGTTCGCCGCACAGCGCACCGCCGCACGGACCGTCCACTCCGACCGCGAACTGCCGTTCCACGAAGTCTTCGTCGACACCCCGCTCGCGGAATGCGAGCGCCGCGACTCCAAGGGCCTCTACGCGAAGGCCCGTGCGGGCGAACTGCCCGGCTTCACCGGAATCGGCTCCCCCTACGAACGACCCGACCATGCTGACCTGGTCATCACTCCCGAGCTCGGCTCACCTGCCGAGATCGCCGCCCACATCCTCCGAGAGCTAGGAATCACAGACCGTTGACCCACTCCAGTACCGCCACCGAATCCGGTAGCAGCGCGCCACCGGAACCACTCACCGCGCCGTTCCTCGCCGCGGTGGCCCAGGCCGAAACACTCATCGCCGGGGCGGAATTCGTCCGCAGCGATCAGGACCTCGCCGAGGGCTACGACTATCTCGCCGCCAGCGTCGCTGCCTGCCTGCGCCTTTCGGGCGCCCACGGCACTTCGCATCCCTATTTCGTGTCCTCGACCGGCCCGTACGCCAAGATGGGCCTGGACAACCCGGACACCCTCTACTACCACGCGACCATCGAACCGACCGCCGAGTACCTCGTGAGCGGGGTGCGCGGCAGCACCGTCGATCTGAGTTTCCAGGTACTCAAAGGCGACTACACCGCGACCGACGTCCCCGGTGGCGCCGACGCCTTCGACGACCGGCGCATTCCGATCGCCGCCGACGGCAGCTTCTCGCTGCGCTTCGGACCGCCGAAGGCCGACGCCGGGCCGGACTACTTCCCACTCGGGGAAGGCGCGTCCATGCTGGCCGTGCGCGAGGTCTACAGCGACTGGACCGAGCGCAAGGGCTCGATCCGGATCGAGCGGGTCGACACCATCGGCACCGCACCGGTCGAACCGGATCTGGCCCGTCTGCGCAAACGGTACGGCGCGGCGGCGAAGATGCTGCTCACCCGCGTGCACACCTGGTTCAACTTCCCGAAGTGGTTCTACCTCGATCTGCCGGTGAACACCCTCACCGCGCCCCGGCTGACGCCCGGTGGACTGAGCACCCAGTACTCCTCGGTGGGGCATTTCGATCTCGCCGACGATCAGGCGCTGGTGATCACCGTCCCGAAATCCGATGCGCCGTATCAGGGATTCCAGCTGGGCAGTCTCTGGTACATCTCCCTGGACTACGTCAACCACCAGACCAGCCTCAATCACACTCAGGCCCAGGTGGATTCGGACGGTCTGATCCGGATGGTGGTGAGCAAGCAGGATCCGGGCATCGCGAATTGGATCGAGACCACCGGCCGCACGCGCGGAATCCTGCAGTTCCGGTGGCAGCGCACCGATCGGCCGATGACCGAGGCCGACGGGCCGACGGTCGAGGTCGTACCGATCGACGCAGTCGCACAACACCTTCCGTATTTCGAACACAACCGGATCGATGCCGCCGGCTGGCGCGACCGGATCTCGGCCCGGCAGCGGGCTTTCGCCGAAAGGATGCTGGGATGAGCGGGGCACTGTTGGACGGCAAGGTCGTCGTCGTTTCCGGGGTGGGACCGGGTCTGGGCCGGTCGATCTGTCTGGAGGCGGCCGCGGCGGGGGCGACGGTCGTGCTCGCGGCGCGCACCGAATCCCGACTGCTCGAGGTAGCCGCCGAAATCGAGGCCGCGGGGGGCGCCACGCTGAGCGTGCCCACCGACATCACCGACGATGCGGCGGTCCAGAATCTCGTGGCGCGCACGGTCGACACCTTCGGCCGGGTCGACGCGCTCGTGAACAACGCGTTCTCGGTGCCGTCGATGAAGCCCCTCGACCGCACCGATTTCGACCACATCCGGTCGAGCCTGGATATGACGGTGCTCGGCGGCTTGCGGATGACGCAGGCGTTCGCGCCCGCGCTCGCCGAGGCCAAAGGCGCTGTGGTGATGATCAATTCGATGGTGGTGCGCCACTCGGAGCCGCGCTACGGCAGCTACAAACTCACCAAGGCCGCGCTGCTGGCCATGTCGCAGACCCTGGCCACCGAACTCGGCGACAAGGGCGTGCGGGTCAACAGCGTACTGCCCGGCTACATCTGGACCGATCAGCTGAAGTGGTATTTCGGTCAGGTCGCCGAGAAGTACGGCATCACCGTCGAGCAGGTCTACGAGCAGACCGCGTCGAAATCCGATCTGAAGCGGTTGCCCGAACCCGACGAGATCGCCCGTGCCGTGGTGTTTCTCGCCTCCGACTGGTCGTCGGCGATCACCGGTCAGACCCTCGACGTCAACTGCGGCGAATACCACAACTAGGAGCTTGTAGAAGATGACTGTGCGCACCGATGTCGGCACCGTGGCCGACCTGCACGCCTCAGCCACCAAACTCACCGGTCTCACCGATTTCGGGGCCGACGACTACACCGAGGCGTTGCAGGTTCTGCTCGACTCGTATCGCGACGAGGCCGGGCTCACCGAACTCGGCTCCAAGATGTCGCGCTTCTTCCTGCGCGGCACGCTGGTCGCCCGCGCGCTGAGCGAAGCGGCGTGGGCGGCGAATCCCGGCTATGTCGACACCCCGGTCACGCGGCCGATTTTCGTCACGGGTCTCCCTCGCACCGGCACCACCGCGCTGCACCGGCTGCTGGCCGCCGATCCGGCCAACCAGGGGCTGGAGATGTGGCTGACCGACTTCCCGCAGCCGCGACCACCGCGCGAGACCTGGGGCGACAATCCCGCCTACCAGCAGATCGACGCGGGCTTGCGACAGCATCAGGTGCAGAACCCCGAGTTCATGGGCCTGCACTACATGAGCGCCTCCGACGTGGAGGAATGCTGGCAGCTACTGCGCCAGTCGGGCATGTCGCATTCCTACGAATGCCTCGCCTACGTGCCGGGCTACTCGCAATGGCTGTCCGGCCAGGACTGGACGCCCGCCTACGCCCGCCACCGCCGCAACCTGCAGCTGATCGGCATGAACGACACCCGCCGCTGGGTCCTCAAGAATCCCAGCCATCTCTTCTGCCTCGATGCCCTCCTGGCGACCTACCCCGACGCCATCGTCATCCAGACCCACCGCGACCCCGCCACCATCATCCCCTCGGTCTGCAGCCTCAACGAACACGCCACCCGAGGCTGGTCAACCACCTTCACCGGCGAAACCATCGGCCGCACCCAGCTCGACCTGTGGTCGCGCGGCCTCCACGAATTCACCGCCGCCCGCACCCGACACCCCGAAGCCACCTTCATCGACATCGACTTCGACGATCTCCGCACCGACCCCCTTGGCGTCGTCGACCGTGTGTACGCCCGTACCGGTGCCGCCCTCACGCCCGAAGCTCGAACCGCCATCACCGCCCTCGACAACGAAAGCCGCACCGGCGCCCGCAAACCCACCCACCACTATTCCCTCGCCGACTACGGCCTCACCGAGAACATGGTCGCCGAAAGTTTCGGTAGCTGATCTCGAACGGTCAGGCTACCGACGCTCGCCGGGCATCCCCGACCGGATGCCGGCGAGCGCTGCGATGTCGTGCTTGTCAGTGAGGCCGGCATCGACCCCGACCGGCCGCCACCTCGTGCGGCTTCATTCGTCGACGTCGACTCCGTACCGCCTGGCCAGTTCGGCAAGATCGGTCTCGTAGCCCTGGCCGACCGCGCGCAGCCGCCAATCTTCACCGCGCAGATACAGCTCGGCGAGCAGCAGGGTGCGCTCCACCGTTGCGGCATCGAGCGTGGAACGTATCGCGGTGCTCGATTCCGTGCCTGCGGCGAACTCCAACTCGATGGCGCCGACGTCGCCGAAGGTGAGACCCGCACCGTCGAGCGAAGCCGCGAGGACGATGCGAGTGCAGTGCTCGGGCAGGTCATCGAGGACCAGGGTGATCGACTGCTCGTTCGGCCCGTCCTCGGAAAGCTTGGCGCCCTGCGATTCTGGCTGGTTGTAGAACAGGAAGTCGTCGGAGTCGTCGACTCGCTCATCGCTGCCGAGCAGGAACGCGACGAGATCCACGGTCGACGCACTGAGCTGGCTCCACGTTGCCCGCAGAGTCCACGTATTGCCGCCCTCGGCGATCGGCACGTCGATCACCTGACCTCGCGACAACACCGTCGGCTCCGCGGGCCGGATTTCGGCACGACCAGGTGCGGTCGATGCCGCAGGGATCGCCGCGGGCGCGATCGCACCCTGCTCGAGCAGGTCTGGTCCGTGGACCGCCAGTGCGAGTTCGTCGGCCTTTCGCGCGCGCCGGTCGGATTCCCCACCTGCGAGAAGGAGCAGATCTGTCACCGTCGCGGAGAGATTGACCGCGGCCGAACCACCGAGCTCGACGATCCGCGAGCGCGCCGCCGCAGCCTCGCCGTGGGCTCCGCCCAGCACCAATATCCGCCGACCGGCCAGCGGACCCGATATCGCCCGTGCAGGTGCCGTCGACCGACGTGGCGCCGCAACCGCAGGTACCGCCGCCCCTTTCCGGTGCCCCGGTTCTACCGACTCGAGCAGCGCGGCGAACCGAGCCTCATCGATCACCGGCGTTCCGAACTCGAACGCCCTGCGCGCCTTGCCCGTTTCCGCATGGGCATTGTTGGTGACCAGCACACTGGTTCGGTTGCTCACCGTGCTCGTGACGTCGAGCCCCGCAGCCTCGGCACGGGCGACGAGCTCTTCCCGTTCGATCCGGGTCTCGCCGGTCAGCGCTACCTTCATCCCCTGGCGCAGGGGGCCGGCCACCGCCAGCTTCCCGGGATAGGCGAAGTCGCACGGCTGCTTCGGGCCGCGACGTTCGACCGGCCACCTGGACTGCGTCGGCCTGGCCGAATCAGGTGCGCAGTCGAGCAGAGGGGGTGCGATGCCGAGATGGGCCGCGTCGGCGACCAACGCGCGAAGAACATTCGCGAGAACACGGGTGTCGTCGAGCGCATCGTGCGCCTTCTGCTGCGGCACACCGTAATACGTCGCCAGCGTGCCCAACCTGTAGTCGGGTGTCGGCAGCGCGATGCGGCGGGCCAGTGCCAACGTGCACAATCGGCGCTGCACCGGCAGAGCTCCGCCTGCCCGGGCGAACTCCTGCAGCAGGAACCCGTAGTCGAACAGCGCGTTGTGCGCCACCATCACCCGGCCGTCCAGCATGGCCGTCAGTTGGTCGCACACCTGACCGAACTCGGGCGAGCCCTGCAGCACCTCGGCAGTGAGCCCGTGGATGTGCACGGGACCCGGATCACAACCCGGATCGATCAGGCTGTGGAACTCTCGCGTCACCCGGCCGGTGCCGTCCAGCGTCACCGCCGCGACGGACAGCACCCGGTGCTGGTGCGGCCGTAGCCCGGAGGTCTCGACATCCACCACGGTGAACGCACCGAACCCGGCTGTTTGCTGCTGCTCATCGACCTGCGTCATCCCCTGCATGAGCATCGCATCGTTCGCCGAGCCCGGAACGTTGCACTCGAACGATCAGTGACGCGCGAGTTGCGGTGCGAGACTTCGGCACCGAGTCGGGGCACCCGATCCGGGCCGTTGGCGCCGACGAATCACTCGCCGCCCATCGCGATTCGGTAGAGGGTGGCGAGGGCGTCGTCGATGGGGTGTGGCTTCGGCTTTCCGTCGGGGCCGATCTCGTTCCACCGCACGAGGTTTGTCGCGACCGACATCTGGCGGGTGCCGTCGGCGCTGGTCAGAGACAGCGCTTGGGCACCGAAGACACTGCCGTCGTGGCCCCAGAATGTCTGTCCGCCGGGAGTTCGCACCCGGTGCAGGCCGAGACCGTACTCGATCCGCGTACCGTCGAGTGCGATGACGGGCACCGTACGCTGCATCTGCGCCAACGACTCGCGGCTGACGATGTGCCCACCGAGCAGCATGCGGTAGAACCGATTCAGGTCCGCCATGGTCGAGACGAGTCCGGCGCCGGGCATCGCCCACGACATGTTGTAGACGCTGTAGTCGCGCGGCGGATCGATCATTCCGAACAGCCGCTCGTACATTCGCGGGTGCGCAACCGTCAGGGTCGGCCCGTCCGGAAACGCGGTGTGCTCGAGCCCGGCGCGTCCGATCACCTTCTCGGCGACATAGGTCTCGAACGCAGTTCCGGTCACCTGCTCCAGCAGTTCGCCCAGCAGGAAGTAGTTGGTGTTGGAGTACACGCCGGGGGTCGCTCCGGGCGCCCGGGTGGCGGGCGGCGCGCTGACGCCCATTCCGATCAGCTCGACCGGGTCGAACTGGGTGAACTGATGCTTGTCCAAGCTCTCCGATGACAGCTGCGTCCCGCCGAAAAAGGCTGCGAGGGAAGGAAAGGAGTACGGCAGGTGCTCGGCCAGACCGCTGGTGTTGTTGAGCAGCATCCGCACCGTGATCTGCGCGCCACGCTCACCAGGGACCAAGTGCGGCAGGTAGTCACCGATCGGTGTGTCGAGCCCGATCCGCCCCTGCTCGACCTGCTGCATGATCGCGGCCGCGATGAACGTCTTGGTGATGCTGCCTACTCGGTGGACCATGTCGGGACCGATGGCTTCGCCGGAGGTGACGTCGGCGACCCCCGCCGTGCCACTCCACACCCGGTCGCCGTCACGTACCTCCATGTACACACCGGTCATTCCCGCGTCGCGGACCGCATCCAGCGCGGATTGCAGCGCAGCCGGATCGAGTCCGGAACCTGTTTGCGCAGTGTCTGTTTCGCCGGCCGCCGGCCGCATCGCGCATGCGCTGACGGTCAGGACGGCGACGCCTACCAGCATTGCCAGTGGGATCTTCACGATTTCTGTCCTCTCGTGGTCGGCCGCTGTCGTTCGAAGCGGCGCACCGATACCGTGGCAGGTGTGACCGATAGGGCGCTTTCGAAATCGTGTGGTCCGGCACGGTAGCCGGTGGTCTGGATCCGGCCGGGTCATGCCGGGTATCTCGGGCCCCGACCTCGGCGTCGACAGCAGGCGCCGCCCGCCTGATAGGCAAGGCGGCGCCGAGGTTCAATCGCCGGTCTGCGCCGAATCCAGGGCCGCGAGTAAGGCCACGCCCCGGGGTGAGATCCGATAGCCGGTGCCCAGGCTGATGGTCAGGCCGAGGTTCTTCAGCTTGCGTACGTTGAGTTTGAAGCGGTGCGGGTCACGCCCGAGTTCCTCGGCCAGGTCAGGGGCCCGGGTCGCGGGGCGGCGCTGGATGATTCGGAGCGTGTCGTGGGTCCACGGGCCCTCGGGATCGGTCCGGTCCATGCGGGCGAGGCGGGCGCCCAAGGCCGCGGCATCGTCGATCCGGTCGTCGGCGGCCAGCGCGTCGCGCGGGTCTTCGTCAGTGAGACAGCGGATCCGGAGCAGATAGATCGGGTCCTGCGGGCCGCCGCGGAGATCGGCGATCACCTCGGCGGGTGCGTCGTATCCGGCGGCGCGCGCGTCCTCGATGCTGATCTGATCGGCGGTGACCGTCGACAGCTGGTCGACGGCGATGCGCCCCGCGCCGGTGCGGTAGACCTTGCCCTCGGTGGCCTGCCTGTGACGCCATCGGCGAAACAGCACCGTCACCGCCCCGCTGCGGATCCCGGCCCAGCGCTGCTTCTCGATCAGCATGCGACGGCCCGCTGCCGCGCAGCCCGGTCGGGGTGGATCGTGGTCGGTTCGTCCTCGATCATTCCGTCAGGCTATCGTGCGCAGCGCTGACGGAGTCACCCCCGCGGATGCCGTCGGTATGCCATTCACCGTCCGGGTAGGTGATGTAGAGCGGGCCCAGATTGCACGGGTTGAGGCAGCCGGTCGGCGTGATCAGGGCGCCGGGGTGGTCGCGGCGCAGAGTCCGGTGCAGCTCGCCCGCGCCGTACACGGTGCAGCGGGGGCCTCGGCAGACCAGGATGTGCGAGGTGTGGTCGGGGATTTCGGACCAGGCCGGGCTGCGGAATGCCCGCGGGCTCGCCGTCACCGGTGCGCCGTCCTCGGACATCCTGGCACGCACTACATCGGCGAATCCGGCGGCGGTGTCGATGCCGTCGGTGATTCGCACGTCGAGTTCGCTCCCGCGCGTTTCCTTCCAGTTCGCCACCGCTCGCGCGATCCAGGTCTCGAGGTAGCGGTCGCGTGGCACGGCGAGCGGGATCAAGGTGACCGGCGATCGGTCGCGGGCGGCGGTATCCAGGGCAGTGTGGATGGTCGGCTCCTCCTGGTCGAGTAGCGCGTAACCGACACCGCAGGCCTCGGCCAGAGCTCGGACGGACGGCAGGTCGACGCCCGACGGAGTCGGCCGGGCGATGAGGACATACCGGCGCGTCATGCGGTGCGCACCGTTCGCGGGGCCGGAATCACCAGCGGTGTGCCCGTCATCGGGTCCTCGATCACCGTGCAGTCGATGCCGAAGACTTCCGACACCAGC
Organism: Nocardia sp. NPDC058114; assembly: GCF_042884695.1. NCBI lineage: Bacteria > Bacillati > Actinomycetota > Actinomycetes > Mycobacteriales > Nocardiaceae > Nocardia > Nocardia sp. NPDC058114. The sequence continues at coordinate 510,103 of NZ_JBHVTK010000002.1, forward strand.
TCGGGGCGCACGACCTCGGCGGGTGAACCCTGAGCGACCACCCGGCCGTCCTGCACGGCGACGAGATGGTCGGCGTAGCGGGCGGCGAGGTTGAGGTCGTGCAGGACGACGATGATCGTGCGCGGCAACAGATTTCGCAGGACGTCGAGCACGTCGAGTTGGTGCGCCAGGTCGAGAAAGGTCGTCGGTTCGTCGAGCAGCATGACCTCGGGGTCCTGCGCCAGCGCGAGCGCGATCCACACCCGTTGCTTCTGACCGCCCGAGAGTTGATCCACCGATCGGTCGATCAATGCGAGAGTGTCGGTGGCCACCAGTGCTTTGCGCACGGCCTCGTCGTCCTGCGCCGACCACTGACGAAACCAGCGTTGGTGCGGATGACGGCCACGGCCGACGAGTTCGCCCACGGTGATGCTGTCGGGGGCGACGGGCTGCTGCGGCAACATGCCGAGCCGCCGGGCGACCGTGCGCGCGGGCTGCGGTGCGATATCGGCGCCGTCGAGCAGAACCGCGCCCGCCGTGGGCGCGATCAGCCGGGCCAGTCCCCGCAGCAGGGTCGATTTGCCGCAGCCGTTGCGGCCGACGATGACAGTGATCGCACCGGTCGGGAAGTCGACGGTGGCGTCGGTGACGATCGCGGTGTCGCCGTAGCCGAGGGCGAGTCCCTCGGTGGTCAGGTGTGCGGTCATCCAGCATGTCCGATCCGGGTTGCACGGGCGAGGAGGTAGACGAGAACGGGAGCGCCGAGGATGGCGGTCACCACCCCGACAGGCAGTTCCGCCGGGAACAGCCGCCGGGCGGCCAGGTCGGCGGCGACCACCAGCAGTGCCCCGGTGGCAGCCGCGGGCGCCAGGCCCGCACCGCGTTCGGCCAGCAGCCGTCGCGCGATCTGCGGCGCCACCAGGGCGACAAAACTGATCGGCCCGGCCGCGGCCGTCGCCAGGGTCGCGGCGGCGGCTGCGACGACGATGAGCGTGATGCGGTGTGGGCCGCGCCGCCCGGCCAGCGAATTCGCCAGTTCGTCGCCCATTTCCAGCAGCGGCAACGAGCGAGCGAGAACGATCAGCGGCGGCACGACCACCACCAGCGCCGCCGCGGCGAACCCGACGTGGGTCCACTCGCGGTTGGCCAAGCTGCCGGTGAGCCACCTGGCGGCCGTGTGCGCCTGGTAGTTGTCGGCGATGGTCAAGATGAACGCGATAGCCGAGGACAGCATCGCTGTGACGCCGATACCGACGAGCACGAGTCGATAGCCGTCGAGTCCGTCCTTGGTGGCCACGGCCACGATCAGCGCCATGGCCACCCCGGCACCGATCATCGCGCCGCCGACCAGCCCCAGCCCGGCGCCACCGAGCAACACACTCACCACCAACGCGCCGAGCGAGGCGCCCGCGTTGATCCCGATGATCTCGGGACTCACCAGCGGGTTGGTCGCGATTCGTTGCAGGATCGCCCCCGAGATCGCGAAGGCCGCGCCGACACACAGCCCGGTGAGCACGCGCGGCAACCGATCGGCCACCACCACGTCGTACTCGATGAGCGTGCCACCGCCACCGAGGACCCGCACCACGTCAGCGACCGTGAGCGGGTAGTAGCCGATCGTGAGTGACCACGCCGCCACCGCCAGCGCGGCCACCGTCACCAGCACGGTGACGATCGTGGACCGTGTCCCGACGCGAAAGACGATGCGCCGGTCCGGTGTTCGCAGCAGCAGCGTCCCGCTGGGCAGTACGCCGCGCTCGGTGCCCGTCACAGTGTGGCCACCTTTCGATTGCGCACGAGATAGAGAAAGAACGGCGAGCCCGCGAAGGCGGTGATGATGCCGACCTGGATTTCCTGTGGCCGCGCCAGCATCCGTCCGAGGATGTCGGCCACCAACAGCAGCGTCGGGCCCAGCAGCGCGCACCACAGCAGGATCCACCGGTAGTCGTGTCCGGCGAAGAATCGGGCGATGTGCGGGATCACCAGACCGATGAAGGCGATCGGTCCGGCGATGGCCACCGCCGAGCCCGCGAGCAGCACCACGCTCAACGCGCCGGTCGCGCGCGTCGCGACCAGCCGCGTGCCGAGCGTGCGCGCCATGTCGTCACCGATGGCGACAGCGTTCAGCGGCCGGGCCACCACTACCGCCAGCAACAGCCCGACAGCGATGAACGGTGCTGTCTGCCACACGGATTCGATGTCGGCGCGAGCCAGCGAGCCGACCACCCAGAAACGGAAATTGTCGAACAGGGTGCGGTCCAGCAGGGTGATCGCCGTGGTGATCGACCCACACAACGCGGTGCAAGCAGCGCCCGCGAGCGCCAGTTTCACCGGTGTCGCGCCACCGAACCCCAACGATCCCAGCGTGTAGACGAACGCCGCGGCGACCGCCGCACCGAGGAAGCCGAACCAGATGAATCCGCCCGTCGCGGTGAGGCCGAACGCGCCCATCGCGATCACGATCGCCAGGGACGCACCGGCGTTGACGCCGAGCAGGCCGGGCCCGGCCAGCGGGTTGCGAGTGAGCCCCTGCATCACTGCGCCCGCCAGCGCCAACGCGACACCGGCGAGGAGTCCCGCGACAGTTCTGGGCAGCCTGATGTAGCGCACGACCCGGTCGGTGTCGGTCCCCTGGAAATCGGTGAACGCGACCACGGCCTGGTCGAGGGTGAGCGGGTGCGAGCCGATCAGGATGGACGCGACGCAGACAGCCACCAGCGCGGCGCCGGCCACGATCGGACCGGCGCCGCGAGCGGTGCGCGTCACCGCCGGAACAGCTCGGGATGGATCAGGGTGGCGACCAGTTCGGTCGAGTGTGCGATCCGCACCCCTGCCGCCCGGTCGGCGAACAGGAACGGGTGCACAGTCGCGTTCCGCACGGCCGCCAGATTCGCGAACGCCGGGTTTCCGACGATCTTGTCGACCTGGGGCTGACCGTCGGCGCGCGTGTAGGTCGCCTTGCAGCACAGGCTGGTCAAGATGATGTCGGGGTCACGGGCGATGAGCTCTTCCGCGCCGACGGGCACGTTGCGCTTCGCGGTGAGATCAGCGAAGGCATTCACACCACCGGCGGCCTCGATGATCTGGGTGATGAAATCGATGCCGCCTGCCACGGTGTAGGAGCCGTCGTCTTTGGGGGTGACGACCGCGACCCGCGGCTTCCCGGCGTTGCCGACCTTGGCGCGGACCGCGTCGATGCGTGAACTCAGCTGCGTGACAACTTCTTCGGCGCGCTCGGAGGTGCCCCAGAGGGCACCGAGGTCGCGCAGGTCGGCGTACACGTTGTCGAAGCGCACGGTATCGGGGTCGATCGCCTCATCGGCGAGCCCGTCGGCACTCGGGCACAGCGGACTCAGCACCCAGGTGCGCACACCCAACTCGTGCAGGCTCGCTCTGGTGCCGACGCTGTTCTGCGCCGAGGACGCGAACACCCCGTTGAAACCCGACATGACGAAGTCGGGTCGCTGGGCGAGCAACTCGTCGCGACTCGGCAGCTTCTCGACATACGGTGCGCGCGCCTGCGCACCGGCATATTCCGCGAGCACGGCGGAGTCCAGGAACGCTGTCCCCACCAGCCGATCGGTGACACCGAGCGCGTGCGCGATCTCGATCGACGGCTGATACGCCGCGTAGATCCGCTGCGGTGGGCCATCGACGGCGACGTCGATCCCACAGTTCACGCGGGTGACAGCAGCTGCGCCGTCCGCGTCGGAGAGGGGTTGCACACCGCATCCGGTGACAACGATCGTGCAGGCGAGCAACGCGCCGGAACGTAGGCGCGCGAAAACAGAGCGGGTCAAGAGACGGCCTTCCAGGTCCTCGTGGAATGGGGTACTGCGTAGCCGTGGCCGGTCTCCTGGCTGACGGGATAGTGCGCGGTGAATCCACCTTCCCAGGGCAGGGCCCCAGTGGCTCCGGATGACAGATGTCGTCCGGATCGATTCACAACTCCCGATCACAGTGGCGAGGGCCGCACCGGTTCTACACCGGTTTCCCGAACACCACGGCTGGTGAACTGTAGCAACGTTGACTGCATCGAGGGGGCGGCGCCGGGGCGGGGTGCTCGCGCGCGGTCGCCGGATCCGATACACAGCTGACTCCCAGCCGGGTCCCACCGGGCTCGACGGTTGCGCCGCGAAGATTCAGCTATCGGCCGAGCACTTCGGCCGGCCGACCGTCTCGGCGGTGAGATCGAAGATCAGGAGGAACGCTCATGAGAATGAAGTCGACAGTGGCCAAGACCGCGGTGGCGGGCACTCTCGCCCTCGGGGTGCTGGGTGCCACGGCGGGCGTGGCGAGCGCGGATCCGGGTGGGCACGACCAGCAGCGGCCCGGGCAGGGTCAGGAGCACCGGCCGCAGCAACAGCCGGAGCATCACAACGACGCGCCGCAGCACGGCTTCTGGTTCTTCGGCACCTGGGTCCCCCTGCCCTGAGCCTCACCGCGGACCCGGTGCTCCCCGGGTCCGCGGTGCTCGTCTGTGCGAGTTGCGCTGCAGGACTTCGCTGTCCAGCTCGCGAACCCCATCCGTGCCGACACCGGTGACGAATGGACTGCAGGCGGGTCGGCACCGTATTTCCGGTACCATTCACTCCCCTGAAGCCGACCCGCCTGCTTGTCACCGGCGCCCATCCGGCCTTCGAGCCCTCGAAGAATCAGCCGTCGCGGTTCCGGTCGGCGCACCGATACTCTGGCAAGGGTGACCGACGGTGCGCCTGTGAAATCGTGTGGTCCGACCCGCTCACCGATGGCCTGGATCAGGCCGGGTTATGCCGGGTACATCGGACCCGAACTCGGTGTCGACCTACATTCCACCTCTGTCGCGGTGCTCAGCGTCGGGCTCGACGGGCCGTTCGCCCTCGAGACCGCCACCCACGGCGAAATACTCACTCGCAGCGCGTACAGCCCTGCCCGGGCGGTGCACCGGGTGAATACGCTCGGTAAATGGATCCTGCTCCTGTGGTCGCCCGCTTCGGCCATCGCAGGCCAGATGACGACCACCGAGGGGCCGTACGGATTCGCCCACCTTCGCGAGCGCGAACTGGTCGAACAATGCCGGCTACCTGATGCGGACCCCGGCCGAATCCTGGCGATCGCAGTCGGCGGTCCCCCGGCCGACATCGATCCGCGCATCGAACGCGTGGCGGCCGCGATCCGTCAGCATCCGGATCACGCGTTTCGGGCCGAACCGATCGCCGCGACCCTCGGTCTGTCGACATCGCACTTTCTCCGGTTGTTCGTCCAGCAGTACGGGACCACGTTCCGCCGCTATCAACAGTGGGCCCGCGTCATCCACGCGATGAGAGCTGTCGCCGCCGGCCACGACCTGACCCGATCCGCGACGGACGCGGGATTCGCCACACCCTCGCATTTCAGCGAGACCTTTCATCGCATGTTCGGGATGTCCGCCACAGCAGCCCTGCGCTCGGGGCTCCGATTCGACCTCGAAACCACGTCAGCACCTTGATGGTTACCCCGGTCAGCAATCCAGATCACCGCGGGTAACCACGCTCAGGACCGGTCGGACAGGGCGGTGGCGGCTGGGTTGGTGGCATCGCGGATCACGCGCAAGCCGGTGATCAAGCCGTCGAGTTGAGTGGGGGTCAGCTGACCGGTGAGCCATTGCTCGAGGGCAGCGAGATAGTCCGGAAGGACCTCTTCGAGGCGGCGGATGCCCGCGTCGGTCAAGGCCGCGTAGGCGCTGCGCCGATCAGCCGGGTCGAGTTGGCGTTCGACCAGATTCGCGGTGGCCAGCCGGTCGACCAGACGGGTGACCCCACTGGTCGAGAGCTCGGTTTGCGTGGCCAGGTCCGACATCCGCAGGCGGCAGCCCGGGGAGCGACTCAGTCGCAGGAGGGCATTGAGGTCGAGACCCGACAGGCCGTGCGCTTTCCAGGTCGGCTCGAGTTTGGCGATGAGGCCGTTGTGCGCCTCGAAGAGCAGGCCGGAGATGGTGAAGCGGGGGTCGTCGAACAGCTCGCGCACGGTCATAACGCCAGCGTAGCCGATATTTGCCATGCGGATAGTTGACATGAGGAATACCTACGAGTAAACCTATGCGTAAGCATTATTCCGCACAGCAAATATCGGAGAGATCATGCAGAACAGCACGTGGGTAGCCGGCTTCCGGACCGGTGTCATCGACCCGAACGAGCAGATCAAGCTCGCCGAATCACGGGAGTTCAGCGACGAGACCGTGCGCCACGTCCTGCACATGGCAGGCGGCGGCGACGCGGTGCGCGTGCGATTGACCAACCGCTACGGCACCGCCCCGCTGCGGATCGGTGCCACCCGGCTCGCCCAGCGCAAGACCGGTTCGGCGATCGGCACGGATCGCGAGGTCACGTTCGATGGCGCGACGGACGTCACCATCGATGCGGGCGCCGACCTCGTGAGCGATCCGATCGATCTGGCGGTCGCCGCAGGCGAAGACCTGCTGCTCAGCCTGTATATCCCGGCGTCGACCGGCCTGGCCACCTTCTCCCACCAACCCGGTGAGATCGCCTACATCGTCACCGGCGACCACACTGCGGACGTGGAACTCACCGGTGCCCACGAGGTTCCGTTGCGCTTCTTCGTCACCGGGATCGACGTGCTCGTCACCGATCCGACGGCGGTCGCCGTCGCGTTCGGCGATTCCTGGTTCGAAGGCGTCGGCACCACGCTGAGCGCCAATCACCGCTCCGTCGACGTTCTCAACGCCCGCCTCACCACGGGATGGGTCGTCAACAACGGCATCGCGGGCAATCGTCTCACCGCCGAGGAGATCGGCGAATCCGGTGTACGCCGTTTCGACTCCGACGCGTTGCAGGTCCCCGGTGTCACCGACATCCTCATCAATTTCGGTATCAACGACCTCATCCTCGGCGCGATGGGCGGCCAGCCTTCCGCGACCACCGAGGAATTGATCGCCGGTTTCACCGACCTGGCCGCGCGCGCCCACGCCGCCGGACTGCGCATCCACGCCGCCACCATCGGCCCCTACGCAGGCTGCGTCTACCCCGGCATGCCGCTGCTGGAAACCCAGCCGACTCGCCACGCCGTCAACGAATGGCTGCGCTCCACCGACGTTTTCGATTCGATCTTCGACGTCGATCGCGCCGTGGCCGACCCGCACCGTCGCGACTACATCCGCCCCGAGTTCGACAGTGGCGACGGCATGCACCTCAACGACGCGGGCGCTGCGGCAATGGCAGCCACCGTCGATCTCACCGCCCTCTTCCGCTGACATATCGATCGAGATCAGCACGCTCGCACCGTGTCCGCTTCGGTGCGAGCGTGCTGTTCGGCAAGAGCGCTCAGTGCTCGCGGTCGGTCAACCGCAGGGTCACCTCGATGGGTGGGACCCAGGGCTCGGGTAGTTCGTCCAGATCAGCCAGGGTGGTGTGCACGAAGGCCGCGATCCGATGGCGGGCCGCCGAACTCAGCCGTTCGATCCGGTCCGAGGTCAGCGGACTGTCCGCGAACTCGACCACGGGAAGATCGCCGCGGTCCCCCGCGATCGTCTCCGACCTGTCCTCCGTGCGTCGCACCATCGCGTCCCCCACCCTTCCGAACGGTCTCGGCGGTCGCTCGGGCACAAGCAACCAGCGCCGCCGACATTCATCAGCAAACATCTGGATTACAACATGACCAAGCGTCCACAACAAGCGTTCTTCTCGGCGAATGTTGCGTAGATCGTGACGCCGCACGCCGATCGACACCATGGTCTCAGCGCGTGACGCCGGCAAGCTATGTTCGGGCGAATCGGGCGTACCAAGCGAGCAGTGCGGGGTCGTCGACGGCGCTGGGATCCACGACGGTCGTGGGATCGGCGCCCTGGAGAAGCTTCTTGATGGGGACTTCCAGCTTCTTGCCGGTGCGGGTTCGGGGGATGCCGGGGGCGATGATGATGTCGTCCGGGACGTGGCGCGGGGAAGTCCGGGTGCGGATGATCGCGCGGATCCCGGCAGTCAGGTCGTCGGTCAGGGTGATGCCGTCGGCGAGCACGACGAACAGGGGCATCCAGTAGCCGCCGTCGGGTTGCTCCGCGCCGATGACCAGGGAGTCGGCGATTTCCGGGAGCTGTTCCACCGCTTGGTAGATGTCGGCGCTGCCCATGCGGATCCCGTGGCGGTTGAGAGTGGAGTCGGACCGGCCGTGCACGATCACGCTGCCGTGTTCGGTACGGGTGATCCAGTCGCCGTGGCGCCATACACCGGGAAAGGTGTCGAAATAGGCTGCGCGATACCGAGTTCCGTCCGGATCCTTCCAGAATCCGACGGGCATGGAGGGCATGGGCTCGGTGATGACGAGTTCGCCGACTTCGCCGTGCACCGGGTTGCCCTGTTCGTCCCAGGCTTCCAGGGCCACCCCCAGGTAGGGGGCGGACAGCTCGCCGGGCCGGACCGGGACGGTTCGCGCCCCGCCCGCGAAGGCCGAGACCACGTCGGTGCCGCCGCTGATCGACGCGACCGGAATGTGCGCACCGACGTTGTCGCACAACCAGATCGACGACGACGGAGGCAGCGCCGACCCGGTGACACCGATCAGGCGCAAGGCCGTCAGGTCGTGTTCACGCCGCGGCACCACACCTGCCTTCGCGCAGGTCAGCACATAGCCGGGACTGGTGCCGAGAACTGTCGCGCGTACTCGAGCGGCGATGTCCCACAGCGCATCCGGGGCCGGATAGCCAGGGCTACCCGCGTAGCAGACGATGGTCGCGCCGACCAGCAGGCCGGCGACCTGGAAGTTCCACATCATCCAGCTCGGGCTGGTGTACCAGAGAAAGGTGTCGTCGGCACCGATGTCCGACTGCAGCGCCATCGCCTTCAGGTGCTCGAGGAGCACCCCGCCGTGACCGTGGACGATGCCCTTGGGCAGACCTGTCGTGCCCGAGGAGTAGAGCACCCAGAGCGGATGGTCGAAACCCACCTCTGCCGTCGAGAGCGTGGATCGATCGCCGCCGGCGGTGACATCCGCCCAGTTCAGCGTCCCGGACAGCCGCTCCTGCGACACCACGATCGTCGCCACCACCGTGGGCAGACCGGCACGCAGTTCGGTGATCTCGTCGGATCGCCGGTGCTGCTTGCCTGCGTAGCGGTAACCCGTACACGTCACCAGCACCACCGGCTCGAGCTGCCCGAGCCGGTCCAGCGCCGCCTTCGCCGAGTAGTCCTGCCCGCACGCACTCCACACAGCGCCGATGCTCGCGGTCGCCAGGAAGGCGATCACCGCCTCGGGGATGTTGGGCAGGTAACCGGCGACCCGGTCCCCTGCCCGAACACCCAAGCCGCGCAGCGTCTGCGCGAACGCCGCCACTTGGTCGAGCAGATCGTCCCACGACAACTCGCTGACCGACCCGTCCTCCGCCACCGACACGATCGCGCGACGATCGGGGCGGGCCTGCCGGATCACCTGGTCGACATAGTTCAGCCGAACCTCGGGAAACCATCGCGCCCCTGGCATTTCCGAAGAGGCCAGCACCGGACCGGGGCGGTCGCCGAGTTCGAAGTAGTCCCATACCGAACCCCAGAATCCGTCCAGATCGTCGACCGACCACTGCCACAACGCGTGGTAGTCGGGCACCGCGACGGTGTGCCGCTCGGCCACGAATCGCGCGAAGTCGGTGATCCGAGCTCGGGCGATGTCGTTGTCGTCCGGCACCCACTGCGGTGCCGCTGCCACTGCGGTCATCGGGCGCTCCACCCGCCGTCCATGACATAGGACGAGCCGGTGACCATGCCCGCGGTGTCGGAGGCGAGCCAACCGACCAGCGCCGCGACCTCGTGCGGCTCGATCAGCCGTTTGATCGCGCTCTCGGTGAGCAGCACCTTCTCGAGCACCTCCTGCGCCGGGATCCCGTGCGCGGCGGCCTGCTCGGCGATCTGCTTGTCCACCAGCGGGGTTCGCACATATCCGGGGCTCACACAGTTGCTGGTGACCCCGTGCGGGCCGCCTTCGAGCGCGGTCACTTTCGACAGCCCCTCCAGCCCGTGTTTGGCCGTCACATACGCGACCTTGAACTGGGAGGCGCGGATCCCGTGCACCGAGGAGATGTTCACGATCCGGCCGAAACCCCGCGCGTACATGTGCGGGAGGGCAGCGCGGATGAGCAGGAACGGCGCTTCGACCATCAGTGTCTGCATGGCGCGGAACCGGTGGGGCGCAAAATCCTCGATGGGGCTCACGCTTTGCACGCCCGCGTTGTTCACGAGAATGTCGGTCTCGAGCCGCAACTCGGCCAGCGCCTCGACCTCGAGCAAATCGACGTTCCACGCGTGCCCGCCGATTTCGTGCGCCACCGCCTTCGCGGCGACTCCGTCGATGTCGGCGACGGTGACCTCGGCGCCGCGCGCGGCCAGCTCCCGCGCGCACGCGGTGCCGATACCGCTCGCCCCACCGGTGACCAGAGCTCTGCGTCCGGTGAGATCGGTCATGCGGCAACACCTTTCGTGGCGGAAGCGTCGGCGAGGTCGACAGATTCGAGGTCGATGCCTCGCGTCTCCTTCGCGCACACCACCGCGATCACGGTGACCGCCGCCGCGAACGCCAGGTACCAGGCGATCGGGACCGACGAACCGAACTCGTCGAGCAGCTTGACCGCGATGATCGGCGCCAGCGAACCCGCCACGATCGAGGTGACCTGGTAGCCCAGCGACACACCGGAGTAGCGCATCCGGGTCGGGAACATCTCGGCCATGATCGCCGGCTGACCGGCGTACATGAATCCGTGGAACACCAGCCCGATGATGATGGCGGACAGGATGATCACGCTGTTGCCGCTGTCCATCATCGGGAAGGCGAAGAAGCCCCAGGTGGCCGCGGCGACCGCGCCGGCCAGGTAGACCGGGCGGCGCCCGACACGGTCACCGAGGCGACCAGCCACCGGAATCACCACCATGTGCACGGCGTGGGCGATGAGCAGCCACCACAGAATCGTCGTGGTGTCGGCGTGCACGTGAACCTTGAGATAGGTGATCGAGAACGTGACGACCAGGTAGTACATGATGTTCTCGCCGAAGCGCAGACCCATCGCGGTGAACACACCGCGCGGGTACTTGCGCAGCACCTCGAACGGGCTGAACGAGGCGGCCTTGGCCTGGTCCATCGACTGCTGCGCGGCCACGAAGATCGGGGCGTCGGTCACCTTGGTGCGCACGTAGTAGCCGACCAGCACGACCACCGCCGACAGCCAGAACGCCACGCGCCAGCCCCAGCTCAAAAACGCCGCGTCCGACAGGGTCGAGGTCAGCACCAGCAGCACGATCGTGGCGAGCAGATTGCCCGCGGGCACGCCGGCCTGCGGCCAGCTCGACCAGAAGCCGCGACTGCGACTCGGGCTGTGTTCGGCCACCAGCAGCACCGCGCCGCCCCATTCGCCGCCGATCGCGAAGCCCTGGACGAAGCGCAGGATCACCAGCATCGCCGGTGCCCAATAGCCGATCTGGGCGAAGGTCGGCAGACAGCCCATCAGGAAGGTCGCCGCACCGACGAGCACCAAACTCACCTGCAACAACTGCTTGCGGCCGTATCGGTCGCCGAAGTAGCCGAAGACGATGCCGCCGAGCGGGCGCGCCGCGAAACCGACGGCGTAGGTGACGAAGGCGGCCAGGATCGCGTCGAGGTCGCTGGTGTCCTTGGAGAAGAACACCTTGCTGAACACCAGGGTCGCGGCGGTGCCGTAGAGGAAGAATTCGTACCATTCGACGACGGTGCCCGCCATCGAGGCGGCCACGACCCGCCGCAGTCCGCTGGGGGCTTCGTCCGGGTCGTCGCCGGTCGGTCGTATCGCGTTCCGCACGCTCATCGCACTACTCCTTCGATGTTCCAGGCCACATCACGCCGTCGATGTGATGTGGCCCACAAGCCGTGAGGAGAGTATTCGTGCAGATCCATCTCGGTGACAATGGCCAGTTTCGCAGCAGCAATCTGCGAAACTGCACAGGTGAGTCATTCTTCGTCGACCTCGGGACGCAGGCCGAGCGCTGATGATTTGCTCGTGCTCCTCGCGGTCGGCCGGTCGGGGCGCTACATCACCGCTGCTGAAGAGCTCGGCATCAACCACACGACGATCTCGCGTCGCATCGCCGCCCTCGAACATGCCATGGGCGGACGGGTGCTGACTCGGGTCACCGGCGGCTGGGAGCTCACCGACCTGGGCCGGGAGGCACTGACAGCGGCCGAAGCCGTCGAGGCCGCCGTCCGATCCCTCGGCTCGAGCGCGGGCGAACGCACACTCGAAGGCGTGGTGCGGATTTCGGCCACCGACGGTTTCAGCGCCTACCTCGCGCCACCGTCCGCGGTGCGCGTGCAGCGCAGACATCCGGGCGTCACCGTCGACATCATCGCCGCGACCCGGCGAGCATCCACCCAGCGAACCGGCCTCGATATCGAAGTGGTGGTCGGTACACCGCAGGTCCACCGCGCCGAAGCGATCGAACTCGGCGACTACTGCCTTCGCCTCTACGCCTCCCGCGACTACCTCGCCGAACACGGCGTCCCGACCACCGTCGCCGAACTCACCCGCCACCCGCTGGTCTACTTCATCGAATCCATCCTCCAGGTCGACGACCTCGACCTGGCCCTCGCTTTCGCCCCCACCCTGCGCCGATCCGTCTCCTCGACCAATGTCTTCGTCCACGTGGAAGCCACCAGGGCCGCCGCGGGGATCGGGCTACTCCCCTGCTTCATGGCCGACCGCCACGCCGACCTCGTCCGGGTCCTGCCCGACGAGGTCCGCGTCCAGCTCACCTACTGGCTCGTCGCCCGGCGCGAAACCCTGCGGCGCCCCGAAGTCGCGGCGGTCGTCGAGGCACTGCGGGCTACGGTCCACGAACGCTGCGCGGAGCTACTCGGCGACCACGACGCCGAGTAGACCCGTTGCTTCCGCAGGGGATCTCAGGCGGCTGCTTCTGGTGCGGGCTCCGGTGAAGGCAACGCGAAGCAGAGCGCCGCACTCACCACCAGCGCCGCGATGATCGTCAGGGCGCACGCCGTCAGGGCGCTGCGGTAGCCGTCACTGGCGGCGACCCCGAAGAAGATCGCGCTCAGGGACGCGACACCCACTGCGCCACCGAACTGCTGGCCGGTGGTCCAGATCCCCGACGCCGACCCCGCGTATCGCGTCGGCACCGTCGACAGGAACAAGGTCGTCAACGGCGGCTGGACCAGGTTGATGCCGACACCGACGACGAACAGCCCCGGCGCGAGCAGCCATGGATTCACATCGGTGGTCGCGGTCAGTGCCGCGCCCAGCACCGCCAAGGTGCCGACGGCGCCGAAAAGGGTACCGGCGACGACGGCGTAGCGGCCGAACTGCATGGTGAGCCGTCCCACCAGCGGGGCGACCGCCAGTCCGCCGACGGAGAACGCGACGGTGACGACGCCTGCGCGCAGCGCGGTGTAGCCCTGACCCTCTTGGAGCCAGAGAACGAACACGAGCAGGAATCCACTGAAGGCGGCGAAGGCGACCAGCTGGACAACGAGGGCGACACTGCTGATGCGCGCGCGGAGCAGCTCCAGTGGCAAGAGCGCGCCGGCCCGGCCGACGGCATCGCGATTCTCGACGATGGCGACGAGCGCCACCGCGGCGATGCCCGCGGCCAGCAACAGCCAGATCCACGGCGCCCAGTCATAGGTGCGGCCTTCCAACAGCGGGAACACGATGGCGACCAATCCGACGGTCAGGCCGACCGCGGCGAGCCATCGTGGCCGCAGCGCACCTTCGGCACGGTTCTCCGGGACCAGCCAGGCGCCGAGGCCGAGCAGGATGACGGCCGCCGGGACGCTGACCCAGAAGATCGCGCGCCAACCGAGACCGGCGACGTCCGCGGTGACCAGGACGCCACCGAGCAGCAGCCCGCCGGCCTGCGCGAGTCCCGCGACCACACCGAATATGCCTAGGACAGTGGCGCGTTCGGGACCGCGGAACAGGACGAACAAGCTGGACAGAACTTGCGGCGCCAGGATCGCCGCGGCCGCGCCTTGGGCAGCGCGACTGGCGATCAGTTCGGTGGGGCTGTTCGCGAGTGCCGACCAAGCTCCGGAGAGAGCGAACAGCGCCAAACCGACGAGGAAGACCCGTTTGCGACCCCACAGGTCGCCCAGTCGGGCCGCGGTGATCAGCGCTGCCGCGAAAGCGAGCAGATAGGCCGTCGCGATCCAGCCGACCTGGGACGGAGTTCCCCCGAGGTCGGCCTGGATCGCCGGGAGGCCGACGTTGACGATGGTGACGTTGAGCAGGTCCAGGGTGAATCCCAGGACGAGCACGACCATCGCGGCCCAGCGCCGCGGGTACAGCGCTTCGGTCGCGTCGTCTCGGGTGGAAGTCGATGTGCTCATCAGGTGTAGCTCCCTGCGTGGCTAGGTGTCCGGTGTGTGGTCGTCGATGGCTCCGGCACAGACGCCGTCAATGCTGTGTTCGGCGCCACGTGGTCCGACCCGTCGCCGACCAAACCGTGCCGGCGCAGGATCGCGTGCACTGTCGACACGGCCGGGACACGGGCCGATCCGGCTCGCAGCAGGTGCGTCCGGATTCTGCGTGCGCCCCACTGCGGGCGGTCCAGCCGGACCCGCACCACGACGGCCTCGATGTCGGCAGACGTGCGGGCGGGGAAACTCTTCGGGCGGCGCGACCGCGGCGCCAACCCCGCCACGCCGTGTTCCCGGTAGCGCGCGAGATAGCTGTAGTAGCTCTTGCGCGAAATGTTGTATCGCCGGCACACCTCGGTCACCGTCAACCCGTTTCGGTCGGGTGCCTGCAGGATCTCCAGCCACGGCTCGGCCTCGAGACCGATCACCGCGCCGCGTTCGTTCGGCGGGCGGGTTCCGCCTCGGCGAACATGCTGGCGGGCAAGCGGATCGAGCCTGTCTCCGGGGGTTTGCATCATAGATATCTCCCGACGTGGAACAGAGCAATTGAACTTGCTGGTTCACTTTAATGTCCTCGCATACACCTCGCAACTCGGTATATAAGAATGAACCCGTCAGGCAACTCAGTCCGCAATTGCGCTATGGTTCATGGATGGCTGTAGCAACACCGCCGACCGGACAGTCGGCCTCGCGTGGACGGATCGACAAGCGGCAGGCGATCCTGGACGCGGCGTTCGTCGTCTTCGCTCGCCGCGGGTACGCGCAGGCGGGCGTGCAGGAGATCGCCGAGGTCGCCGGTGTCGCCAAACCGACCATCTACAACCACCTCAACGACAAGGAAACGCTGTTCCGGCACACGCTGGCCGCCGTGAGCGATGCGGTGCTGGCCGAGAATC
Organism: Nocardia sp. NPDC058114; assembly: GCF_042884695.1. Classification (NCBI taxonomy): domain Bacteria; kingdom Bacillati; phylum Actinomycetota; class Actinomycetes; order Mycobacteriales; family Nocardiaceae; genus Nocardia; species Nocardia sp. NPDC058114. Next base: position 525,330 of record NZ_JBHVTK010000002.1, read on the forward strand.
TGGCGGTGGTCGAACGCTTGCGCAATCCTGGTGAGGATCTGCGCGCCACCCTGGAAGACGTGGCATACCGACTGATCCGGTCCTGCTGTACCGAGCAGTCCCGCTCGCTGCGCTGGCTCACCTACGGTCAGGTCGCGCAGTTTCCCGACCTGATGGACGTCGTGGTGAGCCGGACCTCTGATCAGCTCGGCGACGCGCTCGCGGATCGGCTGGCACGCTTGTCGCTGTCGGGCCACCTGCGCGCGAGCGATCCGGCGATCGCCGCCGAACAGTTCCTCGTGCTGATCACCGGCCCGATGGAGGGCCGCACCCGACTGGGCACCCGCAAGGTCTCCACCGCCGAGATGCACGCGGTCGCCACCGCTGCCGTCGACACCTTCCTGCGCGCCTATGGGACACCGGAGAACTCGTGAGCCACCAACCTTTTCGATTCGGCCTCGTCACCGTTTCCCCCGCCGACCCGAAGGCATGGACCTCGACCGCGCGATGGGCCGAGGACACCGGGATCTCGGCGTTGCTGCTGCCCGACCTGCCCGCACCGGTGCCCGCGCCACTGACCGCGCTCGCCTACGCCGCCGCGGCGACGACCACGCTCGGGGTCGGAACGTGGGTGCTGGCCAACGACTTCCGCAACCCGTTCGTTCTCGCCCGCGAAGCCGCCACCCTGGACCTGGTGTCGGGCGGCCGCTTCCAGCTCGGGCTCGGCGCCGGCCAAACCGCCATCGGCTACGGCGAACTCGGGATCGCGGCCGAGTCCGACCGGATTCGATTCGAGCGCCTCGCCGAGTCGGTGGGCATCGTCAACGCACTGTTTCGCGGTGAGCGGGTCGAGGCGACCGGCGCCCACTACGCGAACACCGGAACGACCCTGGTTCCCCCACCGCCGCGGAAGGTGCCGCTGCTGCTCGCCGCGGGCGGGCGCCGGGCGATCGAACTCGCCGCGGCCGAAGCCGACACCGTCGCGTTCAGCACCTTCTCCCGCGACCAGCTCACCCGTCAGGTCGAGTGGCTCGAGAGTGCGGCGGGCCCACGGCTTTCCGACATCGAACGGGCACTGCGCTTCAGCACCCCGACGAGCACCATCGGTCCGCCGATCCCCGATGATGCCCCGAACCTGCTCACCGGATCGGCCGCGCAGGCGGCCGACCAGCTGCGCCGTCTTCGCGACGAGTTCGGAATCTCCTACATCGTTCTCGACGACGACGCGGCGCGCGAGCTGGCGCCCGTGGTGAGCCTGCTGTCAGGTACCTGAGCTCCCGTCGACGAGGTCGGTGCCGGGGATGGCGGCCAGCAGCTGACGGGTGTATTCGTGGGCCGGATCGTCGAAAAGCTGCTCGGTGGTGCCGATCTCGACGATGCGGCCCTGTCGCATGACAGCGACCCGATGGGCGATCTGGCGCACCACCGCCAGGTCGTGCGAGATGAACAGGTAGGCCACGCCGGTGTCGGCTTGCAGCTCGGCGAACAGGTCGAGGATCTGCGCCTGCACCGAGACGTCCAGCGCCGAGACCGGTTCGTCGCAGACCACCAGCTCCGGCGACAGGGCCAGCGCCCTGGCGATCGCGACCCGCTGACGCTGTCCGCCGGACAGTTCCGCGGGCCTGCGTCCCAGCGTCGACGCGGGAAGCGCGACCCGGTCGAGCAGTTCGCGCGCCCGCGCCGCCCGCGAGGCGCGGTCACCGACGCCGAAGACCCGCAGCGGCTCGCTGATCACATCCTGGATCGAGAACCGCGGATCCAGCGACTCGTACGGATTCTGATAGATCACCTGGGCGCGACGCCGCAGCTCCCGCAATCGCGCGCCTTTGCTCGCCGTCACATCGTCGCCGTCGAACACGACGCGCCCCGACGTCGGTGGGGCAAGGCGCAGAATCATTCTGGCCGTGGTGGACTTGCCCGACCCCGACTCCCCCACCAGGGCCAGGGTCTCCCCGCGGTGCAGCGAGAAGCTCACACCGTCGACGGCACGGACGATCTTCGCGCGGATCTTCGCGCGTGGCAGCGGGAACTCCTTCACCAAGTTCTCGACCGCGAGCAACGGTTCGGCGCCCGGCCGACATGGCCGGGCCCGGACACCGGCACGTCCGGGCACGCTACGCAACAGCTGCTGGGTGTACGGGTCGCGCGGGTTGTCGAGTATCTCGCGGGTCGGCCCGCTCTCCACGATCCGGCCCCGCGACATCACCGCGATCCGCTGGGCCCGGTCGGCGGCGACTCCGAGGTCATGGGTCACCAGCAGCACTGCGGTGCCGAGGGTTTCGGTCAGGCTCGTGATGTGGTCGAGGATGCGTCGCTGCACGGTGACATCCAGCGCGCTGGTCGGCTCGTCGGCGATGATCAGCGCCGGGTTCGCGGCGATCGCGATCGCGATGAGCGCCCGCTGACGCATGCCACCGGAGAGTTCGTGCGGATACTGCTGGGCACGGGTCTTCGCGTCGGGCATCCCGGCCCGCTCGAGCAGGTCCACCACTGCCTCCGGCGCTGAACGCCGGGTCGCCAAGCCGTGGATGAGCAGGACCTCGGCGACCTGTGTGCCGATGCGCTGCACCGGATTCAGCGAGACACCCGGGTCCTGCGGGATCAAGCCGATCTGTGCCCCACGAATCGCGCGCAGCTCCCTGTCTCCCGCTCTGGCCAGGTCCCTGCTGCCGAACTGGATCCGTCCCGCGTCGATGTGCCCCGCGGCCGGTAGCAGGCCGGTGATGGCATGCGCGGTCGAACTCTTGCCCGAGCCGGATTCTCCGACCAGCGCGACGATCTCGCCCGGCGCGATGTCCAGATCGACCGCCCCTACCGCGCGCACCCGCCCGGTACTGGTGCGGTAGGAGATCGACAGGCCACGCACTTCCAGCAGATTCCCGGTCATCGTCGATTCGCCCACTCTCCATCGAGTGCCCGCGCGATCCGGTTGGTCGCGAGCACGACGAACGCCACCATGAGGCCCGACATCGTCGAGATCCACCACGCGTTGGCGAGATAGTTCCGGCCGCTCGAGATGAGCGAGCCCCACTCCGGCGCCGGTGGCACCGCGCCGTAACCGAGAAAGCTCAGCGACGACACCGCCAGCACGGCGGTTCCGAGATCCAAGGTGGCCAGCACGACCACCGGGCCGATGGCGTTCGGCAGGACGTGCCGGCCGAGCACCGTGTACCAGCGCGCCCCCGACGACCACGCGGCCTCGACGAACACCGCCTGCCGTAATCGCAGCACCTCCGCGCGCATCACCCGGGCGAAGCCGGCCACGCTGGCCACGCCCACCGCGATCGCCACCTTCACGGTGCCGTAGCCGAGCGCGGTCACCAGCGCCAACGACAGGAACAGCGACGGAATCGACAGCAGCACATCGGCGAAGCGCATCAGCACGTCGTCGACCCAGCGGCCGACGAACCCGGCGATCAGGCCCATCGCGCCCCCGACGACGAACGCGACAGCCACCGCGATGACCGTCGCCTGCAACGACAGCGCGGTGCCGTGCACGACGCGGGTGAACATGTCGCGGCCGAGTTCGTCGGTGCCGAACCAGTGCTGTCCGCTGGGCGGCGCGAAGATCTCCGACGGGACGCCGAGCAGCGGATCGCGGGCGGTGAACAGCGTCGGCCACACCGCGGCCAGCACCACCAGCACGAGCGTCACCACCGAGAGCACCAGACCCGGCCGGTACAGCAAAAACCGTGGCAGTCTGCGCCAGTCGAAACCCGTTCGGTACTCGTCGTCGAACTCGTCGACGACGGTTCGGAGGACGGCCGCCTCGGTCAGCACGGTGTCGGTCACGCGTAACTCCTCGGGCGCGCGACCACGATCCGTGGGTCGAGCACCGGGTAGATCAAGTCGACGATGAGGTTCACCACGACGAAGACGAACGCGCCGAACACCACAACGCCCTGCACGAGCGGAATGTCCTGCACGCTCACCGCGCCCGCCATGACCCGCCCGAGTCCGTTGCGCGAGAACACCGTCTCGATCACCACCGCGCTGGCCACCAGCTGTCCGACGAGCAGTCCGACGATGGTGAGCGCGGGCAGCGACGCGCTACGCAGCGCGTGCCGCAGATGGACCCGGATTCGGCTGGCGCCCTTGGCCCGAGCGGTTTGCACGAACGGCGCGTCCAGGGTGGTCAGCAGGCTCTTCGCCAGTACCTGCGCGATCAGCGCGCCGGTCGGGATGGCCAGCGTCACCGCGGGCAACACCAACCCGGCCAGCCCGGCGTTGCCGAACGCGGGAAACAGCCGGATCCGAAACGACAGCAGCTGCACCAGCATCAGGCCCGCCCAGAAGGACGGAATCGAGATCGCCAGCGGCGGCAGCGACAGCAAAACCTGCCGCAGCCAGCGCCGCGAGGTGTAGGTGGCCGCCACGGCGAGCCCGCCGCCGAACAGCACGGCGAGCGCCAGCGCCGCCGCCGTGAGCTGCAGCGTCGGCGGTAGCGCCGCGGCGATCGTGCCGGTCACCGACCGGCCCGTGGCCACCGAATCACCGAAGTCGCCGACCAGCGCCCGGCCCAGATAGTCGAGGTACTGCACCACGATGGGCTTGTCGAAGCCGTACTGTGCCCGCAGTGCGGCGAGCTCGGCCGGGTCCACCGGCGAGGAGTTCAGTCCGCCGCCCGCCATCGCCGACACCGGGTCGCCGGGCAGGAATTCGAGCACGAAGAACGACACCGTGTACGCCGCCCACAGCACCCCGACCGCCTGGGCGAGACGGCGTAACACGTACCGTCCCATGCCGGTTCAGCTCCGCCAGGTGTCGTGCAGCCGGGTCCGGCTCGACGACTCGAAGGTCAGGCCGTGCACGGTCGGCGCCGCCGCGAGCACGGTCTCGAGTTCCACCACCGGGATCACATACGCATTGCGCACGACCAGCTGCTGGGCCTGCTCCACGAGGGGCGCGCGCTTGGCCGGATCGGCCTCGGCCGCCTGAGCGGTGAGCAGCCCGTCGAGCTCGCTCGGTGGCAGCCGGTAGGCGTTGACCTGCTGGGTCGAGTACAGCGTGCGCAGGCAATCGGGATCGGCCCGGCTCAGGTCGCCGCCCCACAGTCCGTCGAAGTCACCGGAACCGAGCAGCGCCGGGAACTGGGTGACCTGCAGCTCCTGCAGCTGCAACTCCACCCCGACCACCTTGAGCTGCTGCTGCACCAGTTCCAGCGCCGCGCGGGTGTTCTGGGAGTTGTTGAACCACACCACGGTCAAGCTCAGTCGGGTGTTGTCCTTGCGCCGGATACCGTCACCGCCCACCTGCCAGCCGGCCGCGTCGAGCAGTGATTTCGACCGGGCGACATCCAGGGCCAGATCCGCCGACAGATCGGTGTAGCCGGGAGTCGTGTGCGAGAGGATGCCCGTAGCGGGCACGGTCCCGCTGGCGAAGACCGCCTCCACGATCTGACGCCGGTCGACCGCGGACTGGATCGCCTTGCGCACCTGCGCATCCCGCAGGATCGGCCGGGAGTTGTTGAGGCCGAGGTTGAACACCGCGCCCGGGTGCGATCGCGTCAGCAGGGAGATGCCCGACGCCTTCAAGCCCGCTTCGTCGGCGCGGCCGAGACCGGTGGCGACATCGAGCTGGCCGGACTGCACACTGCCGGCGCGGACCCCCGATTCGGGGATGACAGTGAACTCGATGGAGTCGAGGTAGGCCTCGCCCTGCTTGGTCCACAACGGCGAGCCCCACCCGTAGCCGACCCGCTTGCTGATCGTGATCGACTGGTTGGGAACGTATTTCGACAGCACGAAGGGGCCGGAACCGAGCACGCCGTCGCTGCAGCGTTGCTGGGGCGTCTTCGCGGCATCGGCCGTCGAGATCAGGCCGAGCGCGGCGGTCGAGGTCGCCTGCAGGAACTGCGCGTTGGGCTGTTCGAAGGTGATCTTGGCGGTGTGCTCGTCGACGACCTCGGTGCCGACGTAGCCGGTGATATAGCCCTTGGACAGGATGGCGAGCGCTCCCAGCTTCGGGATCGCGTCGAAGTTCGCCTTCACCACCTGCGCGTTCAGCGGGGTGCCGTCGCTGAAGGTGACGTCGGGCCGCAGCCGGAAGGTGAACGACCTGGCGTCAGGGCTCACCTCCCAGCTCTGCGCCAGCCACGGCACCGGCTTGCCGGTGGTGGGATCCTGGTCGGTCAGCGAATCGACCGTCTCACGCAGCGAATACAGGGTGTCGCTGCTGCCCACCTGCTGCGGATCGACACAGCCCGCGTCGGAGGCGACCGAGAACTTCAGCGTGCCGCCGGATCTCGGTGGACCGGCATCGCCGCCTTGCTCACCACCGGCGCCACAGGCACCGGTGAACAGGGTGACCACCGCCGCCGATGCCACGGCACAGCGAATCGACTTCGAACGCACAACACTGCTCACGCAAGAATTCCTCTGTCTACTGCCCGGATTCACGTGGGACTCACGGCGGGCGACACGACGAAACATTTCACACCTTGAAATACCCGGTCAACAATTCGGATCACCTCGCTCGGAATACATCGTGGCACCGAATAGTGCGGTACGCCATCGGGCGGTATCGGGCACCGTGCTAGCTTCGCATCGTGTCGATTACCGAACGGCGCGCCGCGCGATGGGTTGTCGCCCGGCAGAGAAAGGACCGACGTGACCGCTGTACATGACAATCTGCTCGCCACGATCGAAGCGGAGCGGGCGATCTTCCGAACGTTCTACAAATTCTTCCGGATCGCCGACACACAGGAGAGCGAACGGTTCAGCGAGTGCTTCACCCCCGACGCGCTGATCGAGTACCGGATCATGCCCGGCCCGCCGGTGCTGTTCCACGGTCGTGACGAGTTCACCGATCACATGAGCCGGGTGCCCAAGTCGCAACGCTCCCTGGTCGCCCATGTCATCGGGCAGGCCACCATCGAGTGGAACGGCGACAAACCCCTGCTCACAGCCTATGCGACCGTGTGGCACTGGTTCTCCAGCACCGCCGCCACCGATGTGGGCCGACCGGCTGACTGGGTGGTCATCGGGCTGGTTCAGGACGAGTTCGAGCAGTACGAGGGTGAATGGCTCATCTCGCACCGGGATGTGCGGCATGTCGCGGGCCGGGTCGCCGCGGGCCACGGCCCGGGCTGAATTTCACGGTTGCCCACCGCCGGAGATCGGGCCGGACTCGGCGACGAGTCCGGCCCGATCTCGCGTACACAGGACTTCGCCCGCAATGGTTCGACGAATTGTTCGGAGACATCGGTGACAATATGTTCCGGCGACTTGGGAAACAATTCAGTCTGTCGATTTCCGACGCCATGATCGAAATGTCACCGATGTCCCCACAACACTTGCGCGACCGTCCAGGCGATATTCGAACCCTGCGGGCGTGACAGTCGAAACCTACGGTCGAACCGCAGGGTTTCCGACGCGATCTTGTGACCTCTGAATATCGCGTGCAATGGTGATTCCAGCCCGGCCGGAGAAACACGGTGGCCGCGGTTTTCCCGGAGTCCGCTCCGGTACGTGTACGGAACGAGAGGTGTCACAGCGATGTCAGAAGTCCTGGACCTGGTCGAACAGGTCGAGCAGCTCACCGAACGACTCGAGACGCTCGAGGCCGTCCGCGCGCTCAACACCTTGCGCCACGACCTACCCCGCTACATCAACGAGGGCAGATGGGACCAGGTCGGCGAACTGTTCAGTGCCGACGCCTATCTCGACTACCGCCATCTGGGCCAGGCCGACGGTCGAGCCGCCATCCAGGCGTACTTCGCCGGGCTGCCGCAGCTCATCGAGGACAACAGCCCGGCGGGTCAGGTGCTGGTCAAGCAGTTCCTGCACGGCCACGACGTGGAGATCCTCGGCGATCGTGCCACCGGAGTGTCGTTCTTCGAGGAGAAGGTCGTCTTCGACACCGAAAGCTCGTTCGTGGCAGGCAAGTTCACCGACGAGTACGTCCGTGAGGGCGGCCGGTGGCGGTTCGCGCGAATCGCCCTCGACCTGTACTGGGTCATCCCGTACTCGCGCGGCTGGCAGCAGTAGCCGACGTTCGACAACAGAGAGGCTCCTCATGCTCCAGAAGAACACGACCAAGCGCATCGGGTACTGGCTGCTGCACCTGCACCAGCAGTTCGACGTCGCTACCGGCGCGCTGCTGCACGAGCAGAAGCTCACCCGCCGGGACTGGCAGATCCTGCACGCCCTGCAGATCGGTCTGGGCAGCGTCGCCGAACTCGACGCGGCGTTCGAGCCGTTCCTGGTCTCCGACGGCGCCCAGACCTACCAACCGATCGTCGACGACTTCGTCGGCCGCGGCTGGGTCGAGATCTCCGGCGCGACGCTGCGACTCACCGCCGCGGGCGAGACGGCGCACGAGCGCGCCGAAGCTCTGGTGAACGCCCATGCCGACGAATCGCTGCGTGGCATAACCGAGGAGGAATTCCTCGCCGCGAACGCGGTCCTGGCCAAGATCGCCGACAACATCGCCACCGAATGAGCTCGCGAGGAGCGTCATGACTTCCCTGTACGACCGACCGTTCCGTTTCGGTCTCTGCCTGTTCACCCCGTCCACCAGGGCCGAATGGATCGCCAAGGTACGCAAGGCCGAGGAGCTGGGCTACGACGTCATCTCGGTGTCGGACCACCTCGGCATGCCCGCCCCGATCCCGACCCTGCTGCTGGCCGCCGAGGCGACCGAGCGGATCCGCATCGGCACGCTGGTGTTCAACACCGCCTTCTACCATCCGACGGTGCTGGCCCGCGACCTCGCCACGGTCGACCGGTACTCCGGCGGCCGGGTGGAACTCGGGCTGGGCGCCGGCTACGACCGCGCGCAGTTCGACGCGGCTGGAATCCCGTTTCCCACTGCGGGCGAACGGGTTTCCCAGCTGGAGCGCACGGTCGCGGAGTTCCGCAAACCCAAGTCCGAGCTCGACCAGTACGCCCGGTTCGAACAGCCCGGCGGCCCGCCGATCCTGATCGCCGGTCGTGGAGCACGGGTCCTGCGACTGGCGGCCGCCCACGCCGACATCATCGCCTTCACCGGCACCACCGAGGTCCGCGACGGCGACGGGCTGAAGCTGGGCGGCATCACCGAGGTCACCGACCGGATCGACTACGTGCGCGGGCTGCTCGGCGACCGGATCGACCAGGTGGAGTTCAACATTCCCATCCATAAGGTGCTGCCCAAGGGCGCGACCGACGGCGTGACCGATGTCTGGCAGAACCGGCTCGACCTCACGCCCGACGAGCTCGCCGAGCTGCCGTCGCTGCTGTTCGGCACCCCCGAGGAGAACGCCGACACCCTGCGTGAACGGCGCAAGACCCTCGGCTTGACCTACTACACCGTGCTCGAACCCGAGATGGAGGCATTCGCCCCGATCATCCAGGCGCTCCGATAACGGGGCAGCACCACGTCTTTCGCACGCGGAGGAGACCGATATGACCGAACGAACCACGGTGGACACCGGTACCGGGTACAGCCGCAAGGCTCCGTCCTACGACGCACGCCTGACCGAGGTGGGCCCCGGCACACCGATGGGCGAGGCGCTGCGGCGGTACTGGCATCCGATCGCCACCTCAGCCACCCTCACCGCCGAAGCACCCCATCGCACCCGCGTCCTCGGCGAGGATCTGGTCGTCTTCCGGGACGGAAGCGGCCGCGCGGGGGTGGTTTTCGAGCGTTGCGCGCATCGCGGGGCCAGTCTGTTCTTCGGCCGGATCGAGGACGACGGGCTGCGCTGTGGCTATCACGGGTGGAAATACGATGTGCAGGGGCGATGCCTGGAGCAGGCCTGTGAACCCGATCGTGGCAAGCGCCGCGATGCCGTGCGTCAGCCGTGGTATCCGGTCGAGGAACGCTACGGGCTGGTGTTCGTCTACATGGGCCCGCCCGACCGCAAGCCCGTGCTGCCGCGTTACGACGTGCTCGAGGACCTCGCCGAGGGTGAGCAATACTTCGCCGAGTGGCCGTTCCCCGGACTGTCGGTGACCGGCGCCGAGCAGGATTTCCACTGGCTGCTGATCTACGAGAACACGATCGACCCGGTGCATATCAACTGGCTGCACTCCCAGCACAGCGGCTACCAGTTCCTCGGCACCGGCACCACCGGCTTCCCCGAGGACTTCTTCGACCCGTACACCTTGCCGGGCCGCGTCAGCTACGACCGCACCGATTTCGGGGCGAAGTACGGTGTCCGGTTCCTGGACAAGGAGCGCGACGGGGTGCGGACCGAGCGGGTCTGGGGCGCCGAGTTGCACCTGCCCAATGCCACGGTGCTGCCGGACTGGGTCGAACTGACCCCGGATACCAAGGCCGACATGGTGATCTGGGCGGTCCCGATCGACGACACCCGCCATCGCGCATTCTTCTCCATCCGCGCGAGCGATCCCGCTCGCGTGCAACGGTTCCTGTTCGGCATCACCCAGGACGGCAAGAACTCCTGGGAGCTGACCGATCAGGAACGTCAGCGCTTCCCCGGCGACGGCGAGGTGATGACCTCGCAGGGTCCGGTCGCGCTGCATTCGGAGGAGACCTTGGCGACGACGGACCGGGGCGTGGTGCTGCTGCGCCGGTTGCTGCGGACGATGATCGACGACGTGGAGGCGGGCCGTGATCCGCAGGGGGTGAGTCTGATCGAGGAGCCGGTGCGGCACACCCAGGCTGGTCTGTTCACCCTCGCCACGGCCGCCGCGGACGAGACCGTGGCAGCGGTGCCTGCGGCCGGTGTCTGACCGGGATACCCCGTGACCTGGATCGATGCGGTGGTCCATGCCCGCACCCTGGCGACTCCCGAGATCGCGGTGTTCGAACTCACCCCGGTCGACGGCACCGAGTTCCCCTCCTACACAGCGGGATCCCACGTCGACGTGCACCTGGGTTCCGGCCTGGTCCGCCAGTATTCACTGTGCGGACCGCCCGAGCCGGGCCGATACCGCCTGGCGGTGTTGAACGTCGCGAACTCGCGGGGCGGGTCGCGGGCGATGCACGCGCTCACAGTAGGCGAACCGGTGCGGATCTCGGTCCCGCGCAACCACTTTCCGCTCGCCGACACGAACAGCCATGTACTGATCGCGGGCGGCATCGGAATCACACCGCTGCTGGCCATGCTGACGCACCTCGAGCAGACCGAGGCCGACTACGTTCTGCACTACAGCGCCCGAACCCGCTCTCGCGCAGCCTTTCTCGACGAGCTGTCCGCGAATCCCCGCGTCCGGTTCCATTTCGACGACGAAGACCCGAGCCTACTGCTCGACATCACCCGCGATCTGGGCGATCCGAGACCGGACACCGCGGTCTACGTCTGCGGGCCGGACGGCTTCATGGACTACGTCGTAGGCAAAGCCGAAGCCCTCGGCTGGCCGCGCACAGCACTGCACACCGAACGATTCGGCACCGACCTCACCGCGCCGACCGAGTCGCAAGAGGCCGGATTCACCGTCCGCCTGGCCTCCACCGGCGCCGAATACCTCGTCGGCGACGACCACAGCGTGCTGGATGTCCTCCTGGACAACGGTGTCGACGCGCCCTTCTCGTGCCAGCAGGGCATCTGCGGGGAATGCGTCGTGCGGGTACTGGCCGGCGAACCCGACCATCGCGACGACGTCCTCACCGACGCCGAACGCGCCGACGGCATGTTCACCACGTGCTCGTCACGATCCCACTCCCCCGTCCTCGAGGTGGACCTTTGAGAACAGTCCGCCGAAGGCGCGGGGCTCGAAAATGAGTGGCGTCAACCGGTTGGCGAGGGCAAGGTCGCCGGTGTGGTGAGCAGCGATGTGTGGGATGCCGCGCAGGCCGAACGATACGACCGCGATTCGGCCTTCATGTACACGCCCGAAGTACTCGATCCGACGGTGCGGTTCCTGGCGGACGCGGCAGACGGTGGTGCCGCGCTGGAATTCGCCATCGGCACCGGCCGCGTCGCGATTCCGCTGATCGAGCAGGGCGTCGAGGTGAGTGGAATAGAGCTCTCCGCGCACATGGTCGACCAGCTGCACCGCAAGCGCCCCGAGGTGCCGGTGATCATCGGCGACATGGCATCGAGCCGGGTGCCGGGCGAATTCTCCCTGGTGTACCTGGTGTGGAACAGCCTCGGGAATCTGCGAACCCAAGCCGAGCAGGTCGAGTGCTTCCGCAATGCCGCACGGCATCTCGCACCCGGCGGCAGATTCGTTGTCGAGCTGTGGGTTCCCGGCATCCGCCGGTTTCCGCCCGGCCAAGCGGCGGTGCCGTTCCATGTGGGCAGCCACCACACCGGGTTCGACACCTACGACCTGAGCACTCAGCAGGGCACATCGCATCACTACCGACACCGACCGGATGGCACGGTGACATACGGCGCCAGCCACTTTCGCTACGTCTGGCCCGCGGAGTGCGATCTGATGGCCCAGTTGGCCGGGTTGTCGCTGGAGCGACGGAGCGCGGATTGGCTCGGTACTCCGTTCGCCGACGACAGCGAGAACCATGTGTCGGTCTGGCGTAAGCCGCCGGACCGGACACAGGACCACGACGAGTCGACGGTGAGGTAGCCGACCGCCGACTCAGTGCCGCCCTGGTGCTTCGAGCCTGGAGCGGGCGATACCCGCCGCGCTTTCCCCCACGGCGAGCCACAGCGAGGCGATGTCCTCGACGAGGCTGCTCCGGTCGATGGGCGCGGTCCCTTCCGCCCAGGACAGGATCGCCTGGGCGGTTCCGCCGATGACGAAGGCCGGAGCACTCGCGGCGAGCGAGTCGTTTTCCAGTTCGACACCGTGCACGCTGCGGGCGTGGCCGATGAGAATCGCGGTGAGGCCCTTCATCGCCTCTGCTCGCCGAGCATGGGCAGTCGGACTGTCGGCCACGCCGCCGAGTAGGACCAGCGCCTTCCGCGGGTCGGTTCCCAACGCGGCGACCACCGCATCGACCGCGGCGCGCGCCTGGTCTGCGAGGGGCAGCTCGATCGAGTCCACGTAGGCGGCGACAGCGGCCTGACCCACTTCCACCGCTACCTCATCGATCACCTCGCTCGCCAGCGTGTCGAGATCGACGAAGCTTTCGTAGAAGTACCGCTTGTTGAGTTGCGCCTCGACGCAGAGCCCCGCGACGGTCGCGGACCGCCACCGATTCTCGGCCATCGCAGTCAGGGCCGCGTCGATCAACTGGGAGCGCCGCCGCCGGACGCGATCCGGTGCGGACTCTCCCCCGTAGCTGCGTTTACCGGCTGAGGACACGCGCAGCATTCTCCCACCTCCGCCACAGCCGGTTCACCGTTGACATCCGTCGAGCAATTCTGGCACAGTTTCGTACCAGTTAATTCAGGTACCACTACGTACCAGATTGGAAGTCGAGTGATGACCGCAGACCTGAAGGGCGTCGAGATGCCCGAGGAACACCTGCCGAACGCCACTGTGATGCTCGATGAGCTCCGCGCGCTGGCCGAGCACAGCCCGACTCGGGCGCGGACGGAGACGTGGTCCTACCTCCGTGCGCTGGGAAGCCGAGACGACCACGACGCGCTGTCACAGCTCTTCGGCGCGGGCGTCGAGCCCCGCGATCTGGACGGCAAGCTCGAAGGCCAGATCGTCGGGAAGCTGTTCGGCATTCCCGAAGCCGCACTCGCCAACCAGCTCATGAAGGTCGACCCGACGTGGCGGGGTAAATCCTTCGATCTGGCGGCGGGCACGGGATCGAATCGCCTGTCCCCGATCGCGCTGCTGGCGATGCCCCTGGTCACCTTCGGCTACCTCGGACTCCGCATGGTCGGCGGCGAGGCCGAAGGGTTCCACTTCCACCACTCCGTCGACCGGGGTCTCATCGAGCCGCGAGTCACAGTGCGCGCCTTGGACTATGGCGTGCCACACCACAAGAACCCCGGCGTTCGCACCTTCCCGATCCGCAAGACGCGCGACGAGATCGTGGAACTGACGCCCGGCGTATACCTCGGCCGCGCACTGTTGTTCACTGGGGCCGAGGAGATCCGTCTCATCGCCTATTTCGCCCTGCGGCACCCCGTGGGCAGCCCGCTGTGATCGGGCTCGACGGCGCCAACGTCTGTGTGACCGGTGGCGCCCGCGGCATCGGCCGCGCCACTGTCGCGGAACTGACCCGTCGCGGAGCGACGGTCTGGATCGGTGATCGCGACCTCGCCGCCGCACAGGAAACCGCCGAAACACTCGGTGCTCACGCGCACTACCTCGACGTCACCGACGAAGCCAGCTTCCAGGAATTCCTTCGCGCAGCGTCGGAGCGAGCGCCCATCGATATGTTGGTCAACAACGCCGGAATCCAGCTCATGGGCCGTTTCGTCGATCACGACCTCGCCGCGTTACAGCGTGAGCTGGCGATCAACCTGGGAGCGGTGCTGACCGGAACGCACCTCGTCCTACCCGACATGATCCGACGCGGACGAGGACACATCGTGAACGTGTCCTCGATGGCGGGCAAGGTCACCACCCCGGGTATCGCGACCTACTGCGCGTCGAAATTCGGCGTGGTCGCCCTCTCCCGGGCCGTCCGAGCAGAACTCGCCGGAACCGGCGTCACCCTGACAACCGTCATGCCTGCCGCCACCCGAACAGACCTGACCGCCGGGGTGTTGCTTCGCCTTCAACCCACCCTCACACCCGAAACCGTCGCCGCTGCCATCGTCGACAGCGCGGAACACGGCCGAGGCGAGGTGACCGTTCCCCGATACCTCGCCCCGATCGGCCTGCTCGAGGAAATCATCCCCGCGCAGATCATGTGGCACCTCAAACGATTCGTCGGTGGTGCCGATTACGGCGCTTTCGACCCGGTCGGACGACAGGCGTACCTAGAGCGGACCCGATCATCCTGAGAGCGCGCCACCGCTTGCGTCAACCCATGAACCAGTGACGTCTGGTGGGTCAGCGGCTAGCGCTGCTCTTCGGGTGTGGAGATCGCCGTCGAGCTGACGTCGGGGGCGATGCGGCGGGAGAATCCGGTCAGCACCTGCCCCGGTCCCAGTTCGACCAGTTCGTCGTAGCCGTCGCTCGCGGCCCGTTGGACGGTCTCCACCCAGCGGACCGGGGCCAGCAGTTGGCCGCGCAGCAGGGCGCGGATCTCAGTCGGGTCGGTGACGTAGTCGGCCGTCACCGCGCTGAGCACCGGAACGACCGGCGGGCTGAGAGTGTAGCGGTCGAGTTCGGCGCCGAATTCGGCGGCGATGTCGGCCATCAGGGGCGAATGGAAGGCTCCGGCGACCTTGAGCCGCACCACTTTCGCCGCGCCGGCGGACCGGGCCAGGTCCTCGAGGTCGGCTACGGCGGTGGCGGCGCCGGAGACCACGGTCTGGGTCGGTTGGTTGTAGTTGGCCACGCCGACGACGCCCGAGGTGACGCGGGCGCACAGCGCGTCGACCTGCTCGGCGGGTAGGCCGATGACGGCGCTCATCGCGCCGTCGTAGCGGCGCGAGACCTCGGCCATGAGCTCGCCGCGGCGGCGGACCAGGTGCAGGACGGTGTCCTCGTCGAACACTCCGGCGACGGCCAGGGCGGTGAACTCCCCCAGGCTGTGACCGGCGACCGCGGCGGGCGGCAGTCCCCGCTGTGTACGGACCGCGCTGAGGGCAAGGCTGGTGGCGACGATCGCGGGCTGGGCCACGTCGGTGGCGCGCAACTGCTCGGCGGTGCCGTCGACGCACAGCTGGGTCAGCGGGATGCCGAGAATGTCGTCGGCGCGGCGGAAGACCTCCTCCGCCACCGGGTAGTCGGTGATCCACGCGGCCATGCCGGGCCGCTGGGAGCCCTGCCCGGGGAACAGTGCCAGGGTCCTGGGGCCCGTCGCCAGCTGGTCGGGCTGTTCTCGGATGAAGACGTCGGCGGTCATGAGTGAGTGGTACCTCCTCGAAATGGGTGTGGCTGTCATGGAACGGCGTTCGCGGGTGCCGGTGTCGCGGATGCGCGCAGTTCGCTACTCGCGGCGAGGACCGCGAGCAGCCCGGCGACCGCGATCACCGCCGCCGCGGGACGGTAGGCATCGAAGGCCACCGCCACTGCGACGGTGATTGGCAGCACGAATGCCGCGCCGAACTGCACACCGGTTTGATACAGCGGCACCGCGATCGGGCGGAGTTCGGCGGGCACGGTGGCGGTCGACTGCATGTTCAGCGCGGCAAACGACAGGACGAACCCGGCTTCGATCAGCAGCAGTACCGGCAGCGCGTCGGTCACGTAGTCGTGGATCTCGGGTCGGGCGAACAGCAGCAGGTGCCCGGCCAGCGTCGCCACCGCGCCGGCGAGGATCAGCCGCGCGGTGCCGTACCGCTCCACGAACCGTCCCGCGAACGGAACCGACAGTGCCAGTGGCAGACTCGCGGGCAGCAGAGCGACCGCGATCTGCCACGGCGCCCATCCGAGCGACTGGTGCAGTTGCACCGCGATCACCACCAGCAGTGCGAGGTAGCCGCCGTTGAGGGCTCCTGCTCCGAGGGCGGACCGCAGTAGGGAACCATTGCGCAACAACGATTTCGACAGCCGCGGCGGGGCGGCCACCGGTGGGTCGGGGATCACCCGCCACGCGGCGACGAGCAGGGCGAGCGCGATCGGTGCGGGGAACACGAACAGCAGGTGCCAGTTCAGCGCGGTGAGCCAACCCGACAGCACGAGGCCGGTGGTGAATCCGGCCGCGCCGAAGACCGCGTACACCGAGATCGCGCGGCGCTGCTGGGCACCGGCCGGGAACTCCGCGGCGATCACCGCCAGCCCGGCGGGTGCGGTCAGCGCGGCGGCGGCGCCCTTCACCACGCGGGTCGCGACGAGCAGGGCCAGGTCGTCGGTGAGCCCACCGATCACCGAGGCGACAGCGAACAGCGCCATGGCGACGAGATAGACCTGCCTGCGCCCGAACCGGGCGGCCAGCGCGGGCCCGGCGAGCAGCAGCGCGGCGAACCCCGCCGCGAAACCGCTGAGCAGCCATTGGGTTTGCCCGATCGACCGGTTCAGTTCGGTGGTGAGCACGCCGAGTGCGGGCACCAGGATGGAGCCTTCGATGGCGTCGAGGATCATGTTGCCCGACAGCACCAGCAGCAGGATCCAGCGGCGCCGATCCCAGGTCGGCGCCGCTGGTCTCACGTCAGCCATGACCGTTGCGCGCCGAGATCGGGCCGCCGGTGCTCACCTGGAACTGCTTGTCCAGCAACGGTGGCAGCTGTTCACTCACCAGCTCGATGTGGCGGGTGACCAGGTCGTCGGGCATGCCAGCGATGCTGGCCCAGAAGATCAGGTGCCGCACCGGCAGACCGGCAACCCGTTCGTGGATCCGCACGGCGGCCTGTTCGGGGGTGAGGATCTCGAGCAGACCGAAGGATCCGTCCTCGGGGCGTTGGCGCAGCTGATCGAGTTCGAGGGCTGGCGGCACCGGTGCGTCGGTGCCCTCCACCGACAGCTGCCGGTAGGAGTTCATCTGGTGCGCGAGGTGCGGTGCGACCCGGGCCCACGCGGCCTCGGGGTCGTCGGCCAGCAGGATCGGCAGCAGATCCGAGACCCGCGCGGACTCGGGATCGTGTCCGCCCTCGATGAGTCCCTCGCGGTACAGCGGGAACAGCTGGTGCGAGATGTGCAGGAATCCGATGCCGAGGCGCCCGGCGAGGCGGGCGCCGCGCGGACCGTAGAACCCGCCCCACAGCGGCACGGGATCCTGGATCGGCCCCGGCGTGATCCCGCCGGTTGCCCACAACCGCTGGATCTCGGCGATGTTGTCGCCGGTGCGAGCGAACCGGCGGCTGAAATCGGTGTCGAAGAGCTGGTATTCGGGCAGGCGATAGCCGGCGCCGAGACCGAGTTCGAGACGGCCGCCGCTGATCAGATCGACCAGTGCCGCCTCCTCGGCCAACTGGGCCGGCTTGCGCAGGGCGGGCAGCACCACGGCGGTGCCGATGCGCACCCGCTTGGTTCTGGCGGCCGCCGCGGCGGCGAAGGTGAGCGGCTGCGGGAGATAGCCGTCCTCGAACAGGTGGTGCTCGGTGAACCAGACTCCGCCCGCGCCGCGCAGGTCGGCCTCCTCACAGAACTCGAGGGTGCGGGCGTAGTGATCGGCCCACGGGCGCTGCCACTGTGCGGGGTTGCGCAGGTCGAAGAGCAGTCCGACGTCCATGGTGGCTCCGTTCGTCAGCGGGTGGATCCGGTCCACGCGCGGGGGTCGGTGAAGGCGGGTCGGCGTTCCAGACGCCGCCAGCGAGCGACGGGCCTGGTCGGGGTCGGCGCCGCGGCGGCGGCCCGTCGCCGGGCGAGCAGCAGCACGAGCAGCGCGCCGAGTTCGTCCGGGTCGGCGCTGCCCTTCTCGACGCGAAGGAAGGGCACCGGGTCCTCGGCGCTCATTGCGGCGGATTCCCGTGCTTGCGGCGGGGCAGATCGGTGTCCTTGCCCGCCAGCATGGCGAAGGCGCGGATCAGCACGCCACGGGTGTCGCGCGGATCGATCACGTCGTCGATGAGTCCGCGCTCGGCGGCGTAGTAGGGATGCACGAGTTCCTCGCGGTACTCGGCGATCTTGCGGTCCCTGGTGGCCGCGGGATCCTCCGACGCGGCGATCTCGCGCCGGAACACCACGTCGGCCGCGGCCTCGGCGCCCATGACGGCGATCTCGTTGGTCGGCCAGGCCAGCGCGAGATCGGTGCCGATCGACAGCGAGTCCATCACGATATAGGCACCGCCGTAGGACTTGCGCAGTACCAACGAGATTCGCGGCACCGTCGCGTTGCAGTAGGCGTAGAGCAGTTTCGCGCCGCGCCGGATGATGCCCGCGTGTTCCTGTCCGACGCCGGGCAGGAACCCCGGCACGTCGACCAGGGTCAGCAACGGAATGTTGAAGGCGTCGCAGAACTGGACGAACCGCGCGCCCTTCTCACTCGCATCGATGTCGAGCACCCCGGCCAGGCTCATCGGTTGGCTGGCCACCACCCCGACCACATGGCCGTCGAGCCGGGCCAGCGCGCACACCAGGTTGGTCGCCCAGGTGGCCTGTACTTCGAAATAGTCGCCGTCGTCGACGATTTCGGCCAGCACCTCGCGAATGTCGTAGGGGCGGTTGCCGTCCAGCGGCACCAGGTCGGTCAGTGCCGTGGTCTGCCGGTCGGCGGGGTCGGCGGTGAACGCCACCGGCGGGAGCTCCCGATTGTTGGCGGGCAGCATCGACAGCAGCGCGCGAACATCGGACAGGCACGACGGCTCGTCGTCGTAGACGAAATGGGCAACCCCCGAGACCGAGGCGTGGATGTCGGCGCCGCCGAGTTCGTCGTGGGTCACCACCTCGCCGGTCACGGTGCGCACCACATCGGGGCCGGTGATGAACATCTGCGCGATATCGCGCACCACGAAGACGAAGTCGGTGAGCGCGGGCGAGTACGCCGCCCCGCCGGCGCACGGCCCGAGCATGACACTGATCTGCGGGATCACTCCCGAGGCTCTGGTGTTGCGGCGGAAGATCCCGCCGTAGCCCGCCAGTGCCGTCACGCCCTCCTGGATGCGGGCGCCCGCACCGTCGTTGAGCGAGACCAGCGGAGCGCCCGCCGTGACGGCCATGTCCATGATCTTGTGGATCTTCTGGGCGTGTGCCTCGCCGAGTGCGCCGCCGAAGATCCGGAAGTCGCTGGCGTAGACGAAGACCGTGCGCGTGTCGACGGTTCCCCACCCGGTGATCACGCCGTCGGTGTGGGGTCTGCGCGCCTCCAGTCCGAAGCCGGTGGCCCGGTGTCTGCGCAGCGGCTCCACTTCGACGAACGAACCGGGGTCGAGGAGCAGGTCGATGCGTTCGCGGGCGGTGAGTTTGCCCTTGGCGTGCTGGCGTTGCGTGGCCGCCGGGTCGGGGCCCAGACGTGCGGCGCGCTTGAGCGCGTCGAGTTCGTCGAGCCGTTGGGTGTACCCGGTGGGTTCTTGCACTGTCGTCATCGGATCTCCTGATGTGGTCGGCGGCGGCCGTGCTGTCAGCCGAGTAGCGTCCCGCCGGTGGCGTCGATGAACGCGCCGGTGATCCAGCGGGCTTCGTCGGTGGCGAGGAAGGTGACGACATCGGCGACGTCGACCGCCTCGCCGACGCGCTTGAACGCCGAGAACTGCGCCATCTGCTCGACTGCCTCCGGGATGTCGAACACGGCGCTGCCGTTGTTGGTGATGCCGGGCGCGACGCTGTTGACGGTGATCCCGCGCGGTGCCAGGTGTCGGGCGAAGTGCAGCGTGATCTGTTCCACCGCGCCCTTGGTCATCGAGTAGGCCACCTGGTCGGGGCTGGCGAATCGGGTGAGTCCGGAGGAGATGTTGATGATGCGCCCGCCTTCGGGCAGCAGGCCGAGAGCGCGCTGCACGATGAAAAACGGTGCGCGGACATTGACCGCGAACAGCCGGTCGAAGTCCTCGGGTGTCACGTCCTCGGGGGCGACCCCGGCCGGGGTGGTGACACCGGCGTTGTTGACCAGGATGTCGAGCGTGGTCTGCCCCGTTCGTTCCTTGAGTCCCTGTTCGAGACCGAGGAACAACTCGTGCACGCCGCCTGTCGTGCCGAGCTCGGCCCGCACGGGAAACGCACGGCCGCCGTCGTTCTCGATGACCTCGACGGTCTCGCGGGCCGCGGCCTCGTTGTCCGCGTAGTGCACGGCCACGAGCGCGCCCTTGGCGGCGAGCTGGCGGGCGGTCGCGCGGCCGATGCCGCGGCTGGATCCGGTGACCAGGGCGGTCTTGTTCGTCAGGCTCATCGATGTCTCCTTGGAATCGGGTGGTGCGGGCGCCGGGTCGCCGGGACCGGGCAGGCCGCTGATCATGCGGGCGAGATGGGATCGGACATCGCCGAGCCGCAGGAGCTCGGCGAACAGCTGCCTGGCGGGTTCGACCTCCGGTCCGCCCAACAGCAGCAAGGTCTGGGCGCGGATATTGGTCAGGGTGCGGGCGCCGACGGCGTGGCGGGTGCGGTGATAGCCGTCGAGTTCGGCCTCGCCTGCGGTGCCGGTGATCGCGGCGATCAACCGGCCCGACAGGTCGGCCGCGTCCTGCAGGCCGAGATTGAGGGCTTGGCCGCCCACCGGCATCTGCCGATGGGCCGCGTCACCGGCGAGCAGGACCCGGCCGCGCCGGTACCGGGTGACCTGCTGGCTGGTGTCGTCGAACGCGTTGCGCCACAACGGTGTTCCGTGTCCGATCGACTCGCCGGTCACCCGTTCCCAGGCGCCGGCGATCTCGGCGAACTCCGGTTCCCCGCCCCCGGCGCGGGGTGCGGCGCCGTAGACGTGCACCATCACCCTGGTGCTGCCGTCGGGCCAGCGCGAGGACACCGCCAGCCCGTGCGGGAGCCGTTCGAATCGACGGGCCGGGATATCTATTCCGGCCACGTCGGCTCGCAGCATCTCCCGCCCGGCCTCGAGACCCGCCAGTTCAAAGCCGGCCAGCTCGCGCACGGTGCCGCGTTCCCCATCGCAGCCGACGAGGTAGGCGCCCCGGTGGGTATGCCGTTCACCGTCCGGGGTGACGGTGTCGATCAGCACAGCGCCCGCCTGTGCGGTCAGGGTGGTGACTCGGTGCCCACGCCGGAGCACCGTGCCCGCCTCGAGTGCTCGTTCCCCCAGCACCGCTTCCAGCCGGACCTGCGGGCACTTCCACTG
The DNA here is from genome assembly GCF_042884695.1 of Nocardia sp. NPDC058114. Taxonomy (NCBI): domain Bacteria; kingdom Bacillati; phylum Actinomycetota; class Actinomycetes; order Mycobacteriales; family Nocardiaceae; genus Nocardia; species Nocardia sp. NPDC058114. The sequence continues at coordinate 546,837 of NZ_JBHVTK010000002.1, forward strand.
GCCCGAGAACCGGTGGGCCGGATCGGCTTCGGTCAGATCCAGGCGCAGTCCGCCGAAGTGCCCCGGTCCGCCGTCGGGCAGCGGCCCGAGCCGATCGAGCACGCCCCGCTCGGCGAGCACGTCCATGGTGCGGGCGTGCAGGGTGGAGGCCCGCGATTCGGTGGTGGGGGTGATCCGCTGTTCCACCACCGTAACGCGGACGCCCGCGCCGGCCAGATCGCCCGCGAGCAGCAACCCGACCGGCCCCGCGCCGACGATCAGGACGTCGGTGTCATCGACGGGCTTCGGCATAGTTCTTGGCGTGGTTCAGCGTGGCCCGGCTGTTGCCCCCGAGCGCCTCGCGCAGGAAGGTCCGCGCCTCGGGCACCCCGGCGTCGGGGCCGAGGATCTCGGTGATCCGCGACGCCTCGACGATCACCGTGTGCTGCGAGGACGCGGTGGTCGTGCCGTCGGGGTTGGTCCGGAACTCCCAGTAGCCGGTGTGCAGGGCCATCAGAGCGGGCAGGGTGGTCTGCTTGTAGGCGATCCGGTGCTGCGGGAAGCAGACCCGGACCGACTCGGTGGTGTGACTCGATCCGTCCTTGGTCAGGGTGTCCATGCGCAGCACCTGCACACCGGGGGTGTTCTCGGTGAGCTGCACCGAGGCCACGTGCGGGAGGCGCTCGGTCCACAGGTTCGCCTCGTTGACGAAGTCGTAGACATCGCTTGCCGCACCGGCGATCTCGACCGAGTCGACGAACGACAGGGTCAGATCGGCGGTGCGCACCACCGACTCCACCGCGGCCTTGAGACCGGGCAGTTCCGCACGGCTGTTGTCGTCGACCGCCTTCTCGATCCACGCCAGCCCGTCCGGATCGTCGTCGATGGCTCGGTAGGAGTGCAGCAGCCGCAGCTCGGTCCCGCCGTCCTCGCGCGGTTCGATGATCCAGGTGCCGCTCATCTGGGCCACCGGGGGCGCGGACACCTCCTGCCAGAAGGTGATCCGCAGTTGCTCGGGATCGAGCACGCGGCGCGAGATCCAGGTCTTGGGTTCACCGTTGGCGGTGGCCCAGATCTGGATGCGTTCCTCGTTGCCCTCGTGTTCGAGGCGGGTCACATACACCGAGGGTGGGAACAGCCGGGGCCAGTTCTCCACCTCGGCCAGAAGGCGGTACACCTCGGTCGGCGGGGCCGCCACGGTGATCGTGTGCTCGACCTCGCGGGTGGTCTGCGTCGTCATGGAAGTCTCCTGGTGCTCGTCGGCCGGAATCAGAAGTTGCCGAGTCCGCCGCAGACGTTGAGCGCCTGCGCGGTGATGGAGGCGGCCAGATCGGACGCCAGGTAGCCGACCAGGCCGGCCACCTCTTCGGGGGTGGAGTAGCGGCCGAGCGGGATCTTGGCCTGGAACTTGGTGAGGATCGCGTCCTCGGTGGTGTCGTAGGCCGCGGCGTAGCCGGACCGAACCCGTTGTGCCATCGGCGTTTCCACGTAGCCGGGGCACACGGCGTTGACCGTGATCCCGGTCGGGGCCAGCTCGTTGCCGAGCGCCTTGGTGAACCCGACGACGCCGTGCTTGGACGCCGAGTACGGTGCCCCGAGCACCACGCCCTGCTTGCCCGCCGTCGAGGCGATGTTGATGATGCGGCCGCGCTGCTTTTCTCGCATGCCGCCGGTGGTGAGCACCTCGCGGCTGGCCAGGAACACGCTGTTGAGGTTGGTCGCGATCACGTCGGACCACAGTTCCTCGGTGAGGTCGGCGGTGACGCCGCCGCCGGAGCGGCCCGCGTTGTTGACCAACACGTCCACCGGGCCGTACCGGTCGACCGCCGCCCGTACGAACGCCGAGATATCCTCGGCCGCACGGACATCGGCGGTCGTGCCGTCCACGTCGAAGCCCTCGCCCCGCAATTGCGCGACGGTGTCGGCGACGGCTTCCTTGTTGCGTGCGCACAGGAACACCCGGTGTCCCTGCCCCGCCAGTTGACGGACCGAGGCGAGGCCGATGCCGCTGGTGGCGCCGGTGACCAGAGCCACCTTGTCGTCGTTGGTCATATCTGTTCTCCTGTCGGGCAATCGGTGTCACGCTCAGCTGGGCTGGGGCGCTTCGAGCAGCTGTTCGTTGACCAGGTCGACCAGCGCGCGCGGCGTGGTCACGGCGACGACGGCGTCGTCGTCGAGGGTGACGCCGAATTCGCGTTTGATCCGGCCGGTGGTCTCGAGCAGCGCCAGCGACTCGTAGCCGAGGTCTTCGAACTCGATATCGGCGAATTCGCCGTCGAGGCCGGGGCTGTCGCCGCTGCCTTCTCGTAGGATGCGGCGCAGATCGTCGAGTGTGAACGATGTCGACACGGGCTTTCCTTTCCTCAGGGGCGAAGGTGTTCGGGGCCGCGAACGACCATGGCGGAGTTGAACCCACCCGCACCGCGGGCGAGCACGAGCGCGGTCCGCACGGGTGCGGGCCTGACCTCGGTGACCAGGTCGAGCTGGTAGTCCGCGGCGAGATCGATGCCGATGGTCGGCGGGATCACCCCGTCGCGGATGGACAGGAAGGCGGCGGCCAGATCCAGCGGTGCCGCGCCCGAATAGAGCCGTCCGGTCATGGTTTTCGGTGCTGTCACCGGCACGCCACGCGCGCCGAACACCGCGACCAGGGCGTCGACCTCGATCCGGTCGAGTTCGGCGATGCCTGCGGCATCGGCGAAGACGACGTCGATCTCGGCGGGAGTCACCCCCGCGTCGCCGAGGGCGAGTTCGATCGCCCTGCGCAACCCCGGCTCGCCCGGACCGTCGGGACGCGGGTCGACGGTGGCCGCGTGCCCGGCGATCTCGCCGTAGATCTGGGGCGCATCGCGTTGTCTGGCGTGCTCGGCGTCCTCGAGGACCAGCAGCGCGCCACCCTCACCCGGGACGTAGCCGTCCGCCTGCGCGTCGAACGGCAGGTAGGCGCGGTCCGGGTCGGTGACGGTGCTCAGTCCGCCGCCCGCCAGCTGTGCCACCCACCCCCACGGGCAGATCGAAGCGTCGATCGCGCCGGTCACCACCAGCGTGGTGCCGCGCCGAATCTGCCTGCGCGCCTGGGCCACCGCGTCCAGCCCACCGGCCTGGTCGCTGACCACCACGCTGCTCGGCCCGCGCAGCCCGTTGCGGATGGAGATCTGTCCGCTGTTGACCGCGTAGAACCAGGCGAAGGACTGATAGGCGCTCACGTACTCGCCGCCCTTGCTCCACAGTGCGCGCAGTTCGTTCTGCCCGAACTCGAAGCCACCCGAACTGCTGGCGGTGATCACGCCCGCGGCGTAATCGGGCAGTTCGTCGGGTCGCACGCCGGCGTCGGCGAAGGCCCAGTCCGCGCTCACCAGAGCCAGCCGCGTCATCCGGTCGGTCTGTGGCAACAGCCTGCCCGGCAGGTGCTCCTCGGCCTCGAATCCGGTGATCTCCCCGGCCAATTGCGCGGGGTAGGACGCGGGGTCGAACCGGGTGACCCGGCGGATCCCGGTGCGCCCGGCCAGCGTGGTGCGCCAGTACTCTTCCAGCCCGAGACCGGTCGGCGCGGCGACGCCGAGCCCGGTCACCACCGCGGCGCTCATCGTCGGCTCCGGAAAGGATCGGCGAGCACGACCGCGCTCTGGAACCCACCGAACCCGCTGCCCACCGACAGCACCACGTCGACCTTGTGGTCGCGCGCGGTCAACGGCACGTAGTCCAGATCGCATTCGGGGTCGGGATTGTGCAGGTTCGCGGTGGGCGGCACCACGTTGTTGACCAATGCCAGCACCGACGCCGCGATCTCGATCGACCCGATCGCGCCGAGCGAATGCCCGACCATCGACTTGATCGAGCTCATCGGCGTGCGGTAGGCGTGATCGCCGAGAACGCGCTTGACCGCGGCGGTCTCGTGCCGGTCGTTCTGTTTGGTGCCGGAACCGTGCGCGTTGATGTAGTCGATCTCGGTGCCGTCGATCCGCGCCTGGCCGAGTGCGGTGCGGATCGCCTCGGCCATCTCCTTGCCGTCCGGGCGTAGACCGGTCATGTGGAAGGCATTGGAACGGGTGGCGTGTCCGGCCAGCTCGGCGTAGATCGTCGCGCCGCGTTTGCGCGCGCTCTCCAGTTCCTCGAGCACGAACACCGCCGCGCCCTCGCCGAGGACGAAGCCGTTGCGGCTGGCGTCGAAGGGCCGCGAGGCGTGCGCGGGATCGTCGTTGCGCGGGGTGGTGGCCTTGATCGCGTCGAAGCAGGCCACCGTGATCGGGCTGATCGGGGCATCGGTAGCGCCCGCGATCATCACGTCCGCGCCGCCTTCGCGCAGCACGTCCGCGGCGTAGCCGACCGCGTCCAGACCGGAAGTGCACCCGGTGGACACCACGGTCGACGGTCCCTGCGCGCCGACCGCCCAAGCTACTTCGGTCGCGAACGAACTCGGGACGAAGTAGTTGTAGAGGTGCGGCACCGCGTAGTTGTGATCGACCAGTTCCAGCCGCCCACCATCACTGACGGTGCGGTACTCCTCATCGAGGCCCATCGTGGCGCCCACCGCGCTGCCGATGGTGACACCGGTCCGGAACGGGTCGATATCGTCGAACTCGAGCCCGCTGTCGGCGACCGCCTCGCGGGCACTGACCACCGCCAGCTGTGCCGCCCGGTCCATCCGCCGGATCTCCTGCGGGGTCAGGCCGTGTAATTCGGGGTCGAAGTCGATCTCGGCGGCCACCTGGGACCGGAACGGCGCCGGATCGAACAGCGAGATCCGTCCGGTCGCGGTGCGGCCGTTGGAGATCAGGTCCCAGAAGCTCTTCGTTCCCACCCCGCCGGGGGCGGACACACCGACGCCGGTGATCACCACGCGACGTTCGGGCGCGCTCATCGTGCGTTCCAGTCGTAGAAGCGGTGCGCCATCGCGTCCGCCGGCGAGCGCCAGGTCTTCGGGTCGTAGGCCTCGATGAACGGCTTGAGATCCTGACTGATCCGCACGAAGCGGTCGTCGGTCTTGGCGTCCTCGATCCGTTCGCCGCCGTTGTCCTCGTCGAAGTCCTGCAGGTGGAAGTACAGGCCGCGGTAGTGGAAGAGCTGGCGGCGGCGCGTGCCCATCCGGTGTGGCAGCTCGGTGGTGTCGAATTCCCGGAACAGTCCGGCGACATCGCCCGCGGACGCGAGGTCCATGCGGGCCACGATCAGTGTGCTGAACATTGACTTCCCCTTCTCTCGGATGTTCATCGGGCCGGCCCGAACCAGCGGTCCAGGACGGTCGGCAGGTCGTTGTGCGTACCGGGGGCGACCCAGGCCACATGGCCGTCGGGTCGCACCAGCAGCGCGGTGGTGCGCGCGTCGGCATCGATGGGTTCGGTGGCGGTCGCGGTGACCACGTCGATGCGGTCGGTCCACGGCTGGGCCCGGTGGCGCAGCGCCGGGTTGTCGGTGAGGTCGAGCAGAACGCCCCGGCCCGGCCGCAGCAGGGCGGCGGTGTCGGTGGCGTGCGCGCCGCGCACGAGCCTGCGCCGTGGCAGCCGCGCACCCAGCAGCGGGTGGGACCCGCCGCCCACGTCGTAGCGGATGTCGAGTCCGGTGACCCGGGCCGCGAGGTGCCGTTCCACCTCCGGATAGGCGACGAGTTCGCGCAGCACCTCACGCAGTGGCCCGACCTCCTCGCCGCCGAGGATGAACAGGCTCTGCGCCTTGGTGTTGGCCAGCAGCCGCTGCCCGACCGGGTGACGTTCCCCGTGGTAGGTGTCGAGCAGGGTGGCCGGTGCCCTGCCGCGGCTCACCGCGGCGAGCTTCCAGCCGAGGTTCACCGCGTCCTGGATGCCGGTGTTCATGCCCTGCCCGCCCGCGGGCAGATGGACGTGCGCCGCGTCGCCCGCGAGCAGCACCCGCCCCCGCCGGTACTCGGTGACCAGACGCGCGGCGTCACCGAAGGCGCTCACCCAGACCGGTTCCGCGTGCGAGATGTCGACATCGGTCAGCCGCTTCCACACGTCGGCGACCTCGGCGAAATCCGGTGGGCCGGTGCGACGCCGGGGTGCGGCGCCGCGTTCGCCGACGATGATCCGGTAGGCGCCGCCGGGCAGCGGGGCGCTCATCACCATGCCGCCGGATACCTGCTGGCCGATCATCCGCGGCGCGATCTCCACCCCGCGGACATCGGCGAGCAGCAGTTCGGTGGTGGCCGGGGTGCCGGGGAAGTCGAACCCGGCGGCCTTGCGCACCACACTGCGGCCACCGTCGGCGCCGACGAGATAGCCGGCGCGCAACGGCGCGTGCTCCGCGAAGTGCACGGTGACGCCGTCGGCGTCGCTGTCGAGCCCGACGACTTCGTGTCCGCGCCGGATGTCGGCGCCCAGCTCACGCGCCCAACCCTCCAACACCGCTTCGGTCGTCGACTGGGGCACCACGCGTGGCGCTTCCAGCGGTGCGCCGAGGACCGTTAGGTCGAGGGGAATCCCGCCGAAATGCCCCGCCGAGCCGGTCTCCACGGCGCCGAAGCGGCCGAGCAGTCCGCGCTGGTCGAGCACTTCGGTGGTGCGCAGGGTCAACCCGATGCCACGCGATTCCCCGGTGCGGGCGGGCAGCCGGTCGACGACGATCACGTCGACGCCCGCCAGCCGCAGTTCCCCGGCCAGTGTCAGCCCGGTCGGTCCCGCGCCTGCCACGATGACGGCAGCGTCCATGGTTACCTCCTGAATTCCGTTCATGCCGCATGACTTCCGGAGTCGTCGAGGCGGCACACAGTGGTGCCGGAGCTCACCGTCGTGCCGACGGTGGCGGTCAGTTCGCGCACGATGCCCGCCCGGTGCGCGGTGAGCGGCTGTTCCATCTTCATGGCCTCGAGAACGGCGACGAGGTCGCCGGAATCGACCCATTGCCCTTCCGTCACAGCGATTTTCACGACGGTGCCCTGCATCGGCGCGACCAGCGCGTCGGAGGCGGAAGCGCCGCGTCCACCGCGTGCGGTGCGAACGCTGCGGCGTGGCGCCGCAATGCCGATGCGGTCGGGGGCGGGCAGCGAGACCTCGACCCGGCGGCCGCTGATCTCCACGACCACCGTCTCCCGCTGGGGTTCGACTGTCGTCTCCCCCGCGACGTCCTGCGCGGCGATGCGATTGTCGAAGTCGGTCTCGATCCAGCGGGTGTGCACCGTGAACGGCGCGCCGGTGAAGGCGGGGTCGTCGAGCACCGCGCGGTGGAAGGGCAGCGTCGTCGCGACGCCGTCCACGGTGAGCTCGGCGAGCACCCGGCGCGACCGCGCCAGCGCTTGATCGCGGTCGGCGCCGGTGACGATCACCTTGGCCAGCAACGAGTCCCAGGCCGGGCCGATCACCGATCCCTGCTCCACGCCGGTGTCGATCCGCACTCCCGGACCCGAGGGCGCGGCGAACTTCGTCACCGTGCCCGGCGCGGGCAGGAATCCCCGCCCCGGGTCCTCGGCGTTGATGCGGAACTCCAGCGCGTGCCCGCGCGCGGGCGGGTCGTCGTAGCCGAGGGGCTCACCGCGGGCGATCCGGAACATCTCCCGGACCAGGTCGATCCCGGTCACTTCCTCGCTCACGGGATGTTCGACCTGCAGCCGGGTGTTCACCTCCAGGAACGACAGCGTCCCGTCTCGCCCGATCAGGAATTCGCAGGTGCCCGCGCCCACGTACCCCGCCTGGGACAGGATCGCCTTCGACGCCCGGTACAGCTCGTCGCGTTGGGCGTCGGTGAGAAACGGTGCGGGCGCCTCCTCCACCAGCTTCTGGTGGCGGCGCTGCAACGAGCAGTCCCTCGTCGACACCACCACCACATGCCCGAAGACATCGGCGAGGCACTGGGTTTCCACGTGACGCGGCTGCTCGAGGTAGCGCTCCACGAAGCACTCCCCGCGCCCGAAGGCGGCGGTGGCCTCGCGCACGGCCGCGTCGAACAGCTCGGCGATCTCCGCGCGCTCACGCACCACCCGCAACCCGCGACCTCCGCCACCGTGGGCGGCTTTGATCGCGATCGGCAGTCCGTGCCGGTCGGCGAAGTCGACCGCCTCGGCCGCGCCGGCGATCGGGTCCCGTGTGCCCGGCACGAGTGGCGCGCCGACCGTCTCGGCGATGCGCCGCGCCGACACCTTGTCACCGAGCGCACGGATCGCCGCGGGCGGCGGGCCGATCCAGGTGAGACCGGCGTCGAGCACCGCTTGCGCGAAATCGGCGTCCTCGGAAAGGAATCCGTAGCCGGGGTGAACCGCGTCCGCACCGGCGGCGGCTGCCGCGCGCAGCAGTTTCGCGGCGTCGAGGTAGCTCGTCGCCGGCGTGTCCCCGCCCAGCGCGTACGCCTCGTCGGCCAGCCGCACATGGGGTGCGTCCCGATCGGGTTCGGCGTAGACCGCGACCGCGGCCAATCCTTCGTCGCGGCACGCACGCACGACGCGGACCGCGATCTCGCCCCGATTGGCGATGAGTACCTTGCGCATGGTCGCTGCTCCCTGTCGCTTCGTCACGGTCACAGGTAGACGGTGTTGGGCGGCAGGCCGACCAGCGAACGGCCGTACAGCTCGATGTTCACGCTGGGCGTGATCATCGCGTGCAGCGAGGTCGCGTGGATATCACGCTGCAACCGCGCGATCGGCACGTCGCGCTGGATCGAGGAACCGCCACTGGCCTGGGCCAGGATCTCCACCGCCTGCTTGGCCTGGTGGGCCACCCAGCCGATCTGCACCCGCGACCAGACCCGTTCCTGTTCGGTCCACGCCTCGTTCGCCGCGGCCTTCGCATCGATCACGTCGGCGTAGGTCCGCGCCCGCGCCTCGGCGTCCTCGATCAGCAAGGCCGCCTCGCCGACCTGCAAATGGGTGACCGGGGCGTCGAGCTGGCTGGCGTAATCGGTGTAGGTGATGGGCCGACCGGGCAGCCGTTCGACGAACGCCGCCAGCGCCGCCCGCGCCGCACCGACCAGCTGACCGGTCTGGATCGCGGTGACCGGCACCAGCACCGGCGCCGCGTACTGCGGCTTGAGCACGTTCACCGCCGACTTGGACCGATTCTGGTAGAAGTCCTCGCCGGTGATCACCCGGTGCTCGGGCACGAACACGTTCTCGGCGATTGTCGAGACGCTGCCGGAGCCTTCCAGCCCGGAGGTGTACCAGTCGTCGACGATGCGCAGATCAGCCGTGGGCACCAGGGCGAAGATCGGCACCGGCTCGGCGCCGGGCTCGGTCGGCAGCGCCACGGTGACCTTCCAGTGTGCGTGCAGCACACCGCTGTTGAAGCGCCACGTGCCGTTCAGTACCCACCCGCCGTCGACTTTCGTCGCGGTACCGGTGGGCGCGGTGGTGCCCGAAATCCGTACGTTCGGTGTCGCGAAGACCTCGTCGAGCGCGGCGTCGGGCCACAGCGCCGACATCCAGGTGAGCGAGGCGTAGATCGACAGGCAGAACGCCACCGAGGTGTTGCCACGGGCGACCTCGGCGAGCACGTCCACGAAATCCCGGGTGTTGGATTCGTAGCCGCCGTACTGCGCGGGAACCTGCATGTTCAGCAGCGAGGATTCCTCGATCGCGTCGATGACATCGTCGGGCAGGCGGCGGTTCTCGTCGATCCAGCGAGCCCGCGAACGCAATAGCGGCGCCAGCTTCGTGGCACGCTCGACGAGTTCCTCACGGGACGGGTTGGTAGACATGGTCGATTCCTCTCGCCGAATATCGTGAATACCGAAGCGGTATCGAAGAAGTTCGAGAATTATTCGGCGACAACGCTGCTCACCGATCACCGAAAATCTCGCACAGAATTCGGCGACGATTCAAGAGCTGCGGAACGACTCTACGGTCGACCCGTAGGTTCTCCCCGGGGAAACCACAGGATCATCACCAGGGCAACGCCTTCGGAACCGATGGCACACGCACAAAAGACGGCAGTCGTGTGGAACACGACTGCCGTCCGAGTAATTCGACTACCGGAAACTACCTCACGCGCACTCCCGCGCATTCATTACCCCGGCCAGTTGACGCCGACCCGCGATACCGAGTTTCCGGTACACATTGGACAGGTGGAACTCGACGGTGCGCACCGTCAGGAACAACTGCTCGGCGATTTCCTTGTTGCTGAGCCCCCGCACCGCGAGGCCGGCGATCTTGCGCTCCTGTCTGGTCAAGCCGGTCTCGCGATGCTGCGTGTCCAAGGCGCCGAGGACCGAGCCCGCGCGCTGCAGTACAGGGCCGCTACCGGCGGCGGCCGCGAGCTCGGTGGCCGCCGTGACAGCCCACCGCGACCGCTCCACATCACCCTCGACCGCGTGCAACTGCCCCAGATCACACAGTGCGCCCATCAGCTCGTAGCGTGCTTCAGCGAGTTCGAGCAGCTCTACGGCACGTTCGAGCGCGCCCACCGACCGACTGTCGCGCCGCGCCATGCCGACCGCGTGCAGGGCCCGTCCCACCGCCCCCGGTGAACCCCAGCGCCGGGCTGCGGCCAGCTCGTCGTCGGCCAGTGCCGACGCGAGATCGCAGCGGCCGAGCGCGGCCGCCACCAGCGCGGCGCGGGAACGCCACGGGACGATCGCCGGATTGGCCACATTCAGTGCGGTCAACACCTTTCCGCAGGCCAGGTAGTCCGCCAGGCTGCGCTCGAGGTCGCCTTCGGCGCGATGCAGCGCACCTCGGGCGGCGAGCACGTGCGCGTGGTCGGGCATCGCGTCCACCGCGCTCATCCGGTCCTCGAACAGACACCGGGCACTGCTCAGATCGCCGACCTGAACCAGCGCCTCGACGAGCCAGGCCAGCGCCATGCCGCGCAGCGCGGGTGACACACCGCGGCGCAGCAGCGGTTCCATCGCCGCGATCGCCGCGGCGGGGCGACCGGACTGCGCGTCGATCCTGGCGCGAATGAGCGTCAGCGCTTCGAAGAGGCGGAACGAGATCTCGCCGCGTCCGTCGGACAGCAGCCGGGTGCAGTACGCCGCGGCCTCGGCACATCGGTCCGCGTAGACCAGGGCCAGCAGAGCCAGCCACAGACATCCCGGGTCGGGCTCGTCGGATTCGGCGTCGAGCACGACTTCCGACCGCCGGACGATGGTCTCCCGGTCCAGAACTCCGCAGTGCACGAAAAGCATGTTCTGCACGCCGCCGCACAGGGTGTCGGCATCGCCGAAACGGAGGCGGGCCTCGGCGCGACCGACGCCGGACAGATAGTCGACCTTGTCGGTGAGCCGGGAGTCTCGGCGTTCACACCACGTCGATTCCGCGTGACCACATCGCACCGGCTCGACGCACCCCGAGTTTCGGGGTGTTTTGATCGACAACACCTTCTGACGTTCCGACATAACATTCATTACGCTCGGGGCCGACAGGCCTTCCGAACGGGACACAGGATGATCGGTCATGAAGTCTCCCTGGTGCAGCGAGCCGAGCTTCCACGACCATGCCGTCGAAGGCCGCGAAAATCCCCCCGGTTGTCAAAGTACCAGCGACACAGCGCAATTCGGAGTGATGTTCAACATATGAATACGATGATCTTATCTCTTGCAGATCACATCGTGAATTATCGACTCACACACGCTATTACCCGAACAAGATCGAGCATTGCCATGACACCGAATGTGATGGTAATCGTACGCGCAATGGGATGGATGCCACCGAGAGGCCTTGGCGCAGACCTCGAACCGGGGCACGCCCACGGCCCGGCGCGACTGGAGCCGGGCGAGTAGCCTCCTCGTCTCGTCGAACAGTCCCGATGTTCAACGGTAACGGGATAGTTCATCCATGTCATCTCGAAAGACCAGGCAACTGTATCCACGAGTTCAACTCGATGGCCCGAGAGGACACGGGTTTCACTCACGCAGATCGGTGGTCTGGTGCGAGCCCGGCGGTGCTCGCTAGATTCGGAATCCAGTGCCCACCAGTGCAATCGGAGGTCCACATGGGGCAGACCGTCCATGACACGGTGTCCGTCTCCTGGCTCCGTGACCATCGGGGCGAGCCCGACCTGCTGGTCGTGGACGCGAGCACCGACTTCACGGTGCTCGACGACGCGACATTCACCCTCGAGTCGGGGCGCGCCGCGTACGCGGCAGCCCATGTCCCGGGCGCGGTGTTCGCCGATCTACTCACCGACTTCGCCGATCCGGCGTCTGATCAACCGTGCACCGCACCGGAATCGGAGCGCTTCGCCGCGGCCGCCGGCGCGATCGGCATCGGCGACGGGGTACGGGTCGTCGTCTACGACCAGCACGACGGAATCTGGGCCACTCGCTTCTGGTGGCACTTGCGTTTGGAGGGTTTCGACGACGTCGCGGTCCTCGACGGCGGCCTTCCCGCATGGCGGGCGGCGGGCGCCGAGGTTTCGGACTCCCCGGTGACACCCACACCGGCCACCTTCACCGCCCGCCGCCGCCCTGGCCTCATCCGATCCACCAACGAGGTCGAGGCGGCGACAGCCGATGACAAGTTCCTGCTCGTGGGCGTCCTGGACGCCGCGACCTATCGTGGCGAAACAGACGTTTTCGCCCGACCCGGCCACATCCCTGGAAGCATCAACCTGCCGATCGACCAGATCCGCGACCCGGAGACCGGCGCACTACGCCCCCTCGAGGAACTGCGGGCCTTGTTCGCTGCCGCGGGTCTGCTCGATCCAGCGATCACACCCGTGACCTACTGCGGCGGAGGCGTCGCGGCAACCGGTGTCGCCCACGCGTTGGCACTGGTCGGGCGCGACGACGTCGCTGTCTACGACGGATCCCTGACCGCATGGACCGCCGACCCCGCGCTACCTCTGGTCGTCGGCGAGCAGCCTGGTTGACCCAACAGCTCCGGTCGGCACCCCGTGTGCCGGAACATGGAGGCATGGACAACGGGGCACAGAATTCGACGGGAAAGCTGGTCATGGTGCGCCATGGCGAGTCGCACGGCAATGTCGGCAAGCGGCTCGAAACTCGTGTTCCCGGCCCATCTCTCACCGAACGCGGCACCGCGCAGGCCGCACGATTCGGAGCTGCCGTCGCCGGTTCGCCGCGGCTGTTCTGCTCGGCCGCGCTGCGGGCCCGCCAGACCGCCGAGCAGATCGAGTCGGTCGTCGGAGGTCCGGTGATTGTGCTGGACGGTGTGTACGAGGTGCAGGCCGGCAACTTCGAGGGAGTCGACACCGACGTCGCGCACCAGGCATTCCACCAGACCTATCAACGGTGGCACAGTGGGGAACTCGACCTGGCGGTTCCCGGCGGCGAAGCGGGCAACGACGTGCTCGACCGGTTCCTGCCGGTGCTCGAGGACCTGCGCACTCGGTACCTGACGCCGGGTGCGGGCACTGATGTGGTGCTGGTCAGTCACGGTATGGCGATGCGGCTGGCGGCCGGCGCGATCGGCGGTGTGCCCAGGGCGTTCGCCGCGAGCACACGCCTCGACTTCACCCAGACGATCGAGCTGACGCCGCGCTACGGTCCGGCAGCGCAGTTCCTCGGCTGGGGATGTACGCGGTGGGGACACCACGTCCCACCGTTCGGCGACATCGCTACGTAGCTCAGACGCTGTCCCCCAGCAGGTTCAGCACCCGGAAGTCGGCGAGATACTTGCCGATGAGAGCGCGATCGAGATGCGGGACGGCCAGGCCGACGGCGCGCAGTGCTTCCTGAAACTGCTTGGTGGGCAGTGCTGTTCGCGGCTCGGCAGGTTGCCGATAGGCCGGCAGCAGCGGGAGCACCGAGCGACGGCGGAGCGGTTCGGGCAAACGGGTCAGTGCCGCTTCGAACCGGCCGAGCCACTCCGGGTAGCTGTCGATCCGCCGCACGGGCAGACCTGCCTCGATCAGCCAGTCCACCAGCCGGTCCAGCGAAACGCCGTCGTCGTGGGGATTGGCGACATGGAAGACCCGGTGATCCGGTCGGGGATCACCCCCGAGCGCCGTGATCGCCGCCGCGGTGAAGTCGACCGGAAGCCCGTCGTAGTGATCGTGGGCAGGCCCGCCGCGGACGAACGACCGCGGCGCGACCCCGGTAGCGCCCAGGCTCACCAGCAGCCGGGTGAAGGCATCCGCGACATTGAGCTGACCGGTGTAGCGGCGGTGTGCCAGGGCCATGTTCGAGCGGAACACCGTCACCGGGAGTCCGCAGCGGTCATGGGCTGTGCGCAGCAGTATCTCCCCCGCCCACTTTCCTGCCTCGTAGCCGTTGGCGTAGCTGTCGTCGATGCGGCGACCGGGTGCGGCGACCCGGATGTCAGCGTCCTCGTCGAGCGCCGAGGAGTCGGCGACCGCGATCGTGGACAGGAAGTCGACCGACTTGACGCGGGTGGTCGACGCCAGCCGGATGATCTCGGCGGTCCCCACCACATTCGCGTCGAACAGATGCCGGTACGGGAGAACATGATTGACGTGCGCTGCTGCGTGCACGACATGGTCGACCCGCGCAGCCAGCCGCTCCCACTCCGAACGGCCCACGCCGAGAGCGGGTTGCGCGATATCGCCGACAACGATCTCGAGATGCCGGGCCGCCAGCGCCCGGAACTCCGCACGCAGATCGACGTCGCTGTCGAAGACGTCGTCGAGCCTGCATCGCGCCGCCGCCGGGTCCGCACCACGCACCAGGCAGATCAGCGTGCCACCGATATCGGCCAGCCGGCGCAGCCATTCCAGACACAGGAAGCGCCCGATATAGCCGGTCGCACCGGTCAGCAGGACGGTGCCGGCGACCTCGGCGACCGAAGGTAGCGCGTGCGCCCTCGCGACCGTCGCGGGGTCGAGGAACGCCTCCAGCGTCAAGTCCTCGGCACGCACCTGGACAGTGTCGTCCCCGTGGACGGCAGCGAAGCTCGGGCGCGCGAACTCCGGCTGTCGTTGTCGCCGAATGTATTCCGCGATCGCGGCGAAGTCCGTGCCCGGACCGGTGAGCAGCCCGGCGGGCAACTCCACGTCGAGCAGTTCGCTCAGCAGGCTCGAATACGTCACGACAGCCAGCGAATCACCGCCCAGATCGGTAAAACTCGCGCCGACGGGCAGATCCTTCTCGGCACCGCCGACGACCGCCCTGGCAGCCCGCACGACGACATCGAGCAACGGAAGCTCGGCCGCGCGCGCCCGCAGTTCACGCAGTTCGGCCGCCCGGTCGTCGGCGTGATCACGATAGATCCCCTCCAACCTCGCCTCGTAGCGCTCCCGCACCTTCGGGCGAAGCAGCTTACCCAGGCCGGACAGCAGACCGTTGTCGGCGGTGAAAGGTGCTGTTTCGACCAGGAAGTCGCGCGGGATCTCGTGGGCGGCCAGCCCCGTCTCCGACGCAACCTCGCGCAGGGCCGCCGTGAGCGCCGAGTCCAGTGACCCTGCGGCCAGTGCTTCGTCGGTCGGCACGATCACCGCGAGCAGGTAGGCGCGCTCGCTGGAGCCGTAGACGAAGATTTGCCGGATCAGCGGGCTGGTCCCATAGACGGCCTCCAGCCGGGCTACCGTCACGAACTCGCCGTTGGACAGCTTGAGCACGTTGTTGCGCCGGTCGAGATAGACGAGGTGGTCGGGTGCGATCTCGGTCATGACATCGCCGGTGCGGTAGTAGCCCTCGGCGTCGAAGATCGCCGCGGACAGCTCGGGCCGGCGGTAGTAACCCGGGATCGCGGTGGATGCGCGCACCAGCAGTTCACCGCGCGGATGTGGCCGGTCGGTGGTGAAGTAGCCCAGCTCGGGCACGTCGAGCAGCTTGTAGTCGGTCACCGGCGGACGCTGGATGCGATGGTCGAGCAGGATGTCGAGTGCTTCGGTGGCGCCGTATCCGTCGTGCAGTGCGAAGCCGAGCAGTGCCTCGGCGAACAGTTTCGCGTCGGCGGCCATCGGGGCGCTACCGAAGATGGCGTACACCGCGCGCCCGCCGAGCACCTCGCGGCGCAGGGTGTCGAGGGCGGCCTCGCGCGCGAGGTCCGGGTCCGCGCCCGCTGCTCGGCGCCGGTCCACGTCGTCCCGGAACCGGTGCAGCAGCAGCTCACAGACCCTCGGCGCGAAAGCGATCTCCGTGGGCCGCACCAGCGCGAGGTCGTCGAGCAGAGTCGAACGATCGGGACGCCCCGTGAAATAGGTGGTGCCGCCACGACCGAACGTGCCGTAGAGCGAAAGCCGGGCCGCCACATGGCTCATCGGCATATACGCCAGGGTGAGGGCGGGCACCGGACTGGCGTTGAGCCACATCCTGGTGACCAGCCGCTGGGTGTAGATCGCGCCTTTGGGCGTTCCGGTGCTGCCCGAGGTGTAGATGAGCAGGCTCATCGAGTCGGCGTGATCGGCGAACAACGGGGCCGGCGGCTCGGCACGGCCGTCGCTGACGATCTCGTCGAGCGTGCGCACGGCGACAAGGGGCAGTCGGCGTCGAGCGTCGGCGAGAATGCGGGCGTGCTCGTCGTCTCCGAGGTTCACATCGAAGATGATCAGAGCCCGTGGAAACCGCTGTGCCGGAATACTTCCCACTGCCCGGTCGAGGAACTCCACTCCTACCGCGAGGACGCGCGGCGCGGTCTCGGTCAGGATCGTTGTCAGTTCGCCACCGGATGCGTTGGCCTGCAGCGGAACTGCCACCGCGCCCAGATGCACGCACGCGAGATCGAGCGTCGCGTAGTCGCCACCGGTGACCCCGAGGATCGCCACGAAGTCACCGGGTCGCAACCCGAAGCCCCACCAGGACGCCGCGACCGCACCGACGCGATCCCACAGCTCACGATAGGTGACGGTGTGGAACTCCGGCCGCAATCGTGTTGTTCGACAGCCTGTCTCACTGTCGACAACGAGTTCGGTGACCCGCTGCCCGACGGCGGGCCGATCACCGTAGCCGGTCATCACCGTCTCGGCGAGATGAGCCAACGGCAGTGCGGGTTGTCGAAGCTTCGCCGAGAGTTCTGGGTCGCGCAGCGCGGCCCTGGCCTGCGCGTCGCCCTCGCACAGGATCTCGATCCGGCGTTCCAGCGGAATGCCCGCACTGCCCATGGTCTCAGCCCCTGCCCACGAACGGCATCGTCGTCGGGAAGACGCCGAGAAATTGGATATTCGTGTCCAGCGGCATCGAGGCCATCAGCACCAGCGCCTCGGTGAACCGCTCGGCCGGGATGGTCTGTTCGACCGCCAGTGTGCCGTCGGCCTGCCGCGCCGCGGGTTGCCCACTGCCGTCGGGCGGCGTCACATTGCCGACATCTATTTGCCCGCAGGCGATTCCGTGCGCACGCCCATCCAGTGACAGCGCCCGGGTCAAGCCGAGCAGCGCGTGTTTGGCCGTCGTGTAGGCGATGGCATTGGGTCTGGGCGCGTGCGCGGACGGCGCGCCCATATTGATGATCCGGCCACCACCGGGCGACTGGGCACGCATCACGCGGAAGGCCTGCTGCGCGCACAGGAACGCCCCGGTGACGAGAGTGTCGAGTGCGCGATTCCAGTCCTCGACTCGGATGTCCTCGATGGGACAGCGCGGTACCGCCGCCCCGGCGTTGTTGAATAGCAGATCCAGGCGGCCGAAATACCGCTGCACTGCGGTGAACAGGTCGGCGACCGCGGTGGGATCGGTGATGTCGGCGGGTGCCACCAGGACTCGGCTCGCGGGGACGTTCGCGAGGTCGGCGGTCTCCTTCAGCAGCGTTTCGCGACGGCCGGTCAGCGCCACCGACCAGCCCTGCTCGAGCAGCGCGAGGGCCGCCGCGCGGCCCAGCCCACTACCCCCACCGGTGACCAGGGCGATGCGATCTTCGGTGCTCATCGGTTCTCCTTGTCCACCCACAGCCGCAGCACGCGGCGCGCTTTCGGTCCCGGTTGGTCGATGTAGGGCGATCGACCGTGCAGTGCCCGGCTGTTGCGGATGATCAGCAGATCGCCCGCGGCCAGCATCAGATCGAAGCCGACGCCGGGGCGGTGCAGCACCTCGTCGAGTACGTCGAGCGCGGCGAGCCGGGGTGCGTCGGCGGGGTCGTCCGCATTCAGCGAGGCACGCACGGTTCGGGTCTGGTAGTAGCAGCCGATGGTGCCGTCGGGCTGGGTGAACAGGATGGGCGACACCACGATCTGCGGTCCGGCACGGCCGGTGCGGTCGTAGGTCCAGTCACCACGCAGCAGCGAAAGGGTCTCACGGTCTTCGGCTTCCAGGATGTCGTTGACCCGGCGGGCGCCGGCGAGCCGAGTGAACCCCTGTCCGTCCGCCGCCGGTTGCAGACACACCAGGACCAGCAGATCGCAGGTGTCGCAATGGAATCCGAGTGCCGTGGCGCCGTCTCCCTCGCGATCTCGCAGGACCTGGCGCAGGTCGCCCGCGCCGTTCTGCGGAACGACCACGCCGATCCCGTCGAGCACGAACAGCAGCGTGCGGGTGATGTCGTCTTCCGAGGCGGCGGGATCGACGAAGTCGGCGACGTGGGCGAACCCCACTCGTTCGATAGCGCCGTCGACGAAGGCGTGCACGGCGGTCCGCACCTTGCCCGCGTCGTCGTCGGTCGCGGCGAGGGTGTCGCGGTCGTCGCCGGGCAGTCGCAGCGACCACACCGCGGGGTCGCGAGCGATCTCGGCTGCGTCCCAGCTGATCTCAACGGATTTCGACATGGTTGGTCCCGTTCCTTTCTGCGCCGTCACCGGTCGCGAGGCCGACGGCCTTCGACCACAGCGCGACCGCGGTGTCGATCTGGTCGGCCGTCACCACCAGCGCCGGGATCATCCGGACGACATTTCCGTAGGGTCCACAGGTCAGCAGCAACAGCCCCAGCGCCGCGGCGGCCTGCTGCGCGCGTTTGGCGGTGTCGGGATCCGGTGTGCCCTCGGGCGTGCAGAACTCGATGCCGATCATCAGGCCGAGCCCACGGACGTCCGCGATACCGGGGACGGCCAGCGCGTCGGCGCGAATCGCGGCGAGCAGTCGTTCACCCTGGACCGCGGCGTTCTCGACCAGCTGCTCGTCCCGGATCACCGCCAGGGTCGCCAGGGCGGCCGCGCAGGCCACGGCATTGCCGCCATAGGTTCCGCCCTGCGAGGACGGCCAGGCCCGGCGCATCAGCTCGGTGGACGCGGCGATGGCCGAGAGCGGGAACCCGCTCGCCAAACCCTTGGCGGTGACCAGGATGTCGGCGCGCGCATCCGGTTCGTGCTGATGCGCCCAGAATTTCCCGGTGCGACCGAACCCGGTCTGCACCTCGTCGAGGATCAGCAGCATGCCGTGGCGATCGGCCCGTTCACGCAGTCCGGCGAGGAATCCCGGCGGTGCGGGCACATAACCCCCCTCGCCGAGCACGGGTTCGACGAGCAACGCGGCGGTCTCGGCGGGCGCGGTCACGGTGGCCAGAACATGATCGAGACCGTGCAGCGCGTGGTCGACGGCGGCCTCCTCGCTCAGGCCGAGCCGGAACGCCGCCGGGAACGGTGCCACCGCCACACCGGGCATCAGCGGCCCGATACCGGCCCGATATCGGGTCGAGGCGGTGGTCAGGGCGGCCGCCCCCATCGTGCGGCCGTGGAAGGACCCGTCGAACACGACGACGTTGGGTCTGCCCGTGGCGTGCCGGGCCAGGCGTACCGCGGCCTCGATCGCCTCACTGCCGGAGTTGCTGTAGAACAGCGAATCCAGACCGGGCGGCAGCACCGAGCCGAGCTGCGCGGTCAGTTCGAGCAGCGGCTCGTGCAGGACCGTCGTGTACTGGCCGTGGATCAAGCGAGCGACCTGCTGTTGCGCGGCCTCCACGACGCGGGGATGGCAGTGGCCGGTGCTGGTCACCCCGACACCGGCGGTGAAATCGAGATACTGCTCGCCTGCCGCGTCGAACAGATACATTCCCGCACCGCGGCATGCGGTGACGGGAGTGGCCTGGGCGAGAACCGGGGAAAGCTCGGACATTCGACCTCCTATCGATGGGATGTGGGTCAGGCGGTGCGGTCGGCGGTCGCGACGGCCGGGAAGTACCCGGCCTCGGCCCCCCACGCCAGCGCGGTCGACCACCATCGCGGGGTCGGCGCGGCGAAATGGATGCCGAGCCGGTTGAGCGCGGCGACAGTCCAGGAACTATCGATCCGCACATTTCGGTCCGCGTCGTGGTGCGACCACGCCATGGCCTGCCGCACCGCGGCCGAATGCGACCGCTCGACCCGGGCGAGTGCGGCCGTGAACGCGGTGTCGTCGGTGAGCACGACCGGGTAGCCGGCCGCGGCGCTCCAGGCCACGAGCTCGTCGTGGGCCACCAGATGCGGGGTTTCGACGTGATAGACCCCGGGCGCGCAGGCGGGTCGGCCTGCCAGTGTGGCGATCGCCGCGGCGACGGTGTCGACATAGGAGAACCCGAAACTCACCGCGGGCCGACGTGGCGCGGCACCGGCGAGCAGGTAGCCGCAGATCATCTGGTAGACGCGGTTGTCCCCGATATTGCGTTGGAACGCCCCGGTCCGGCTGTCGGCCGCGATGTGCCCGCTGCGATGGATATAGCACTGCCGACCCTGGGCCGCCCACCGTCGCACGGTCAGTTCGGCCCCGAATTTGGCCCGTTCGTAGGGCGTTCGGAAGTACTGGCCGATCCGCAGGTCGGCTTCGCTGAATCGTCGCGCGGTGCCCTCGACACCGCCGGCGACGCCGAGGGTCGACAGGTGGTGGAACCGGGCGTCGGGTGCGTGCGCGTCGATCCAGGCAAGGAGTCCGGACACCGCGGCGTGGTTGGTTCGTTCGAGTTCGGCGGGTGCGGCGACCAGTCGGGTATCGGCCGCGGCGTGGATGATCACCTGTGCCCGGCCCGCCGCGCGGGTCGCGTCGACCGACATCCCGAGGTCGGTCCGGGTGATGTCACCGGCGAGCACCCGGATACCCCGCACGTGGCGCAGCCGCTGCCGGGCCTCGATGTCGCGCTCCCCGCGCACCAGACACGTCACCTGTGCGTTGCGTGCGAGCAGCGCCGAGAGCAGATGCCCGCCCAGGTAGCCGGTCGCGCCGGTGACCAGCACTCGGGGCGCCTCCTCGACCACCCGCACCCCGGCCCGCGGTGCGCGCGCGCCCGCGAGCAGAACCTGCCCCGACGTCGACAGTGCCGATGTCGTGGCGGGGGCGGCGACCGTGCCCGCGTACTCGGCGACGGCACCGGCGAAACGGGTCATGATCTGGCGCGCCCGGTCGTCGGAGTCCGGGGACCCCGGGTGCACGAGGTCGGTGACGAGGCGGCCCTCGACGATGCGAGCTGTGAGCTTGAGCCGGTAGAGCAGGTCGCAGTGGGGATTGCGCGCGGTACCCGCCTGTTCCGGCGCGACCGACCAATCCAGGGTCTGCTTGTCCGGCAATTCGAACGTGCCGAGAAAATTGAACCCGATGTCGGGGCGCGCACCCACGGTGTCCATCGGCTGCTCGGGCGTGCCCGCGAGGAGGCGCTCGATCTCCGCGGCGGAGTGGGTGGGCTCCGACGGCGAACGTCGTTCCAGCAGTATCCATTTGGCGGCGGTGAACCAGCCGACCGTATCGAGGTACTCACCGCCGCCGTCACCGGCGTCACGGCCGTGGGTCTCCACCTCGACCGCGAGCGACTGCTCCTCACCGCGCTGCACCACCGCGGCGAATGCCGACAGCAGCAGGGCTTCGAGCCCTTGCGCACCGCCGTACTCGCGAACGAGCGCGGCCGTCGCGGTCCGGTCCAACGTCCACACCAGGCTCGCCGGTCGTGGCGCCGGCCCGATCGTGCGAGCCGGGCGCCGCACCACCGCGGCCACGGAGCCGCCACGATCGGCCGCCCAACGGTAGTAGTCACCGGTACCCGGCAGGTCGAACTGCTTGCCGTGCAATGCCGTTCGATACGCGTAGGCGAGATCGTCGAGCAGGATGTGCCAGGAGAACCCGTCGACGGCCAGATGGTGGACCACGATGGCGAGGCGGTCGTCGTGGTCGTCACCGCCGTCGAACAGGTGCACGCGCAGGAGCCGCCCCGCCGCCGGATCCAGGCCGAGGTGCAAGTCGGTGCAGGTACCCTCGACGAACTCCGCGATCCCCGCGGCCGATCGCGGCAGCCGGGAGAACGAGACCGTCGCCACCTCGTCGACGTCGCGACAGGCGCCCGGTCCGGTGGGCCCGATCTCGGTGCGCAGCACAGCATGTCGCTCGGCAAGATCGGTCACTGCGCGCGACAGGACACCGGCGTCTACAGCGTGACCGCAGCGCAGCACCACCGACTGATTCCACTGCCGGTGATCACCGACCGGCTGTGCGAACATCCACCGCTGGGCAGGCCCGAGCCGGCGACCGGGCTGCTGTCCCCCGCCGGCCTTCGACGCGCCGGCGTCGATCGGTCGTGCGACCGCCGCCAGCCGCCGCGGAGTCGCATGCTGGTAAAAGTCGTCGAAAGTCACGCGCTGACCACGCCGGTAGAGGTAGGCGATCGTGCGCATGGCCAGAATCGAATCGCCACCGAGGTCGATGATGTCGGCCTCGGGATCGACCGACTGCACTCCCAGCGCACCTGCCCACAACGCGGCGATGCTGTGCGCGAGGCCGCCCGCCGGATCGTCGCCTCGACGAGTCGAGCCGGCGGCACCGCCCGCACGGGAGTCGAGCAGTGCGGTCACCATCACGCCGACGCGGGGGCGATCCAGCTTGCCCGTGGATCCCAGCGGCAGTTCCGGCAGCACGAAGATCGGCTGCGGCACCGCGTAACCCGGCAGCACCTCGTGCAAGTAGGCACGCAGTGCCGCCAGTGTCGCGGCATCGTCGGTGCGCGGCGTCAGCCGAACAGCCGCACGGAGCCGAGGGCCCACGGCCGTCGACTGGACGACCACGGCTGCCCGCTCGACGCCGGGCACGCACTCGGCGGCTCGTTCGACCTCGGCGGGATCGACCCGGAACCCCCGAACTTTCACCTGACGGTCGACGCGGCGCACGAACACGAGTGCTCCGTCCGCGCGCCGCCGACAGATGTCGCCGGTGCGGTAGACCCGGTCGTCGTCGCGCGGTACGAACTTTCTCGCGGTGTCGCCCGGTGACCCGAAATAGCCCGCGGTGACCCCCCTTCCGCCGATGTACAGCTCACCCTCCGATCCGTCGGGGACCGGATCGCCCCGGTCGTCGAGCAAGCGCAGCGTCGTTGTCGCGCCGATGGCCGTTCCGATGGGAACGACCTCCTCCTCTGGCAGTTCGGCCGCCGTGGTCGCAACGAAGCACGTCGCGCCGACGGTCGTCTCGGTGGGACCGTAGTGATTGACCACCCGGTGCGCGATACCGCGGGCGAGCAAGCTCGCGGCGAAGGCGCGGGAGAGCGGTTCGCCGCCGAGCAGCACCGCATCCAAAGGCTCACAGTCCGCGTCCTGTTCGAGTGCGCCCAGGTGAGACGGCGTCGTCTTCAGTACCGAGATACCCGCCCGGCGCACCGCGGGCCAGAAGGCCGCTGGGTCGCGGGTGTCGCGATCGGCGACGACGTGCACCGAACCAGCGCTGGCCAGTGCGAGCAACCACGCCGTGTGGCCGAGATCGGCCGCCAATGTCGTGACATGTCCGACGCACGGCGCGTTGCCCGCATCGAAACCCAGCCGTTCGCACAGTGCCCGCGCATAGTGAGTCGCGTTGCCGTGCGTGACCGCGACCGCCTTCGGCTCGCCCGAGGACCCGGACGTGAACGACAGATAGGCGAGGTCACCGGCATCGACGTGGCACGCACCGCCCCGTGCGTCGCTCTCGATCGCCTCGACCGGATCGATGACGACCGATCCGTAGTCGGTGACCGTCGCCGACACCGCACAGCGTGCCCCGACAGCGTCGAGTCGGCGACGCAATTGACCTGCACTCCACGAGGATTCGACCGGAACCGCGACCGCGCCGCGGCACCACACCCCGAACATCAGCGCGCATTGCCGGGCGTCTCGTTCGCCGAGAACAGCGACACGATCGCCCCGGCCGACCCCCGCCGCGCGCAGTCGGTCCGCGGTCACCTCGGCTATTCGCTCGACCTCGCGATAGGTGAACACGCGGTCGGCATCGGCCAGTGCGGGTCGCTGTGGGTGTTCGCGCGCGTTACGCCGCAACAGCTCGATCAGCGTGTCCGCGTTCATCGCCGCACACCTTCGCCGCGCAGCTCACCGGCCACGACACCGTCGATCAGATCCCCCGCGGGAAGCCTGCCCGCGAGTTCCCACGCGATCATGCGGTGCAGCCCGTCGAGGTGGAACAGTCCTTCCTCGGCCCGCAGATCGGCATAGTCGCTGTGCCCGGCCGGAGCGGCGCTGAGAAACACCGTGGTGAACGGCGCTTCGGTCAGGGCGGTGATCAGCCCCGTGCACACCGGGTTGGCAGCGGCCAGATCGGCCCGTTCGGTGCGCAGTCGCGCGGCCGCCTGTTCGACCGTCAGCCCGGTGCGCGGCACCAGTTCCCGGTCGCCGCCCTCGCTCAGATGCCAGGGCAGGGTCACCGCGGCCAGATCAGCCCGCGACAACAGCACCCGGGTCCAGGTGCCCGACAATTCGTCACCCCGGCGAAGATTGTCCTCTCCTTCGCGAAACCGCACACCCTCTTCCGCCCCGTGCGCGCAATGCTCATCCCGGTAGATCGCCAATACCTCGGCGAGATCGCTGTCTCCGACGATTCTCATGATCGGGCGCCCCTATCCTTGTGCGATATCGTCTCGGAAATGCTTGTCGGCGAACAACTCCGGCGAAAGCCCGGTGCCGAGGCCCAGCTCACGCGCACGTGCCAACATATGGCGCCAATACGGTTTCACCGGCCGCCAGCGCGCCGCGCCGGTCTGGCAATAGGACGCGTCGACGAAGTAGCGATGCCGGTCCGACGTCGTCGCCGACAGTCGTCGCGCGTGCAGTAACGCCGAATGCAAGAGCACCGTCGAACCCGGTGGTAGCGAATCGATCACCACTTCACCATCGAGATGGTCGGTGCCGATATGCGCCATCGCTGACTTTTCGCGCGACTGATGATGCGACCCCGGCAGAATCACCAGCGCGGCCATGGTGTCATCGAGTCCGGTGAGGTAATGCAGCGTGTGCACCATCGCCAGGGTGGAATCGGCCAGATCGTTGGGTTCATAGTCGTGGTGCCACGATTTCGCCGCGATCGTCGCGTCATGGCGGTCACTGTGCAGATGGTGGTAGACGAAATCGGGTCCGAGCAGCTGGGACAGGATCGCCATCAGCGGCCGATACGTCAGGATTTCCCCGTGCGCGGGCAATTCCAGCTCCATCACCGGCGGTATTCCGTAAGCCGCGGGATCGCGGCAACTGTCGATGGACCGCGCACGTAATCCCTGGTCCACCCAGCGGTCCACTTCCGGCAACAGCCGTGCGCGCAGTTCGCCCGGAATCAGTCCCGGCACGATCAGATAGCCCGATTCGGCGAATTGTCTCGCCGCGAGAATTCCGGTGTGATCATCATCGAGAACAGGCCGCATCAGCCCGCCCCTCCCTTCGACAACAAGCGATTACACGGTGGGAACCAGGGACGCTTGCGCGTCCCGCAGCCAATTCAGGGTGCGTTCGATGCCATTCGGCAGGGCGGTGGTCGCCTCGAGTATTCGCTCGGCGCGGGCGCGGGCGACATCGAGGCAGCTGCGGCGCACTTCACCGTCGCGAGCGGCGGCATAATGCGGCAGCCAGGCGGCCGGTTGCAGGCCGGCGGCGGTGCGAATCGCATCGACCAGTCCATTGACGGTGATCTCGACCCCGGTGCCCACGTTGTATTCACCGAAACTGTGCTGACCACATTGCGCGGCAGCGATATTGGCTTCGACCACGTCGTCGACGTAGACGAAATCCCGGGTCTGCATTCCGTCGCCGTAGATGATCGGCGGACGACGATCCAGCGCGGCCGCGCAGAAACGCAGCACGACACCGGCATCACCGTCGAGTGATTGCCGCGGACCGTAGACATTGCTGTATCGCAGGGCCACGACATCGATATTCGTGGTGTCGGCGAACCAGCGCCCGTATCGTTCGCCCGCCCATTTCGCCAACCCATAGGCCGACGGTGGATCGGGCGCGGTCGCCTCGGGTGTCGGGTAGTGCGCGGACTCGCCGTAGATCGCACCGCCGGTCGAACTCAACACCACGCGCCGCACCCCGGCGGCCACTGCGGCGGCCAGCACACTGACCACACCGACCACGTTCTGCTCGGCGTCTGTCACCGGATCCGCGATCGAATAATGGACGCTGACCTGCGCGGCGAGATGGAACACCACATCCGGATGAAACCGCTGCATGATCTCACGGACGGTATCCGCCGATCGGACGTCCGCACTGACCAAGTCCGCGCCGCGGTGCAACGCCGACTCGAGATTTCGAACGTTGCCGTGGCTGAGGTCGTCCACCACGAGCACTTCGGCGCCGCGTGCCACGAGCGCATCTGTCACATGCGAACCGACAAATCCGGCACCTCCGGTCACCAACGCACGCATCACTCAGGCCCCCTGAGAAGAAGTGGTCGAGAACCATCACGAGTGGATGGCTCGAGTTGTGAACGATGTTGTCCTACAAAATATTTCGGAACATCTGCCGAACCCGACGGTCCAGTCACCGTAACACGCTGTTATCCAATGATGTTGCAACTCAACAGGTTTCAATATTGCGTTCGCAGTGCGAGTCGTGATGTGACGCCGGGTCGAGTATCGGACACAGCCGAGGAGGTGCCGGCGGCGAGGTGCCCGGCCGGCAGATGCGCTGCGGAATCAGGGGATCACCTGGCGCGGGCGCCCCGAACGGGACATAAGCGACTCAGCTCTCGTTCCCGTCTTGCTTTGCACCACACTGTGTTTGGATCGAAACAATCGCATTACGCACTGCAGGTGGGTAATCGGTCGATCAACGGCAGGAGCGATCTCATGCGCGGCACCGTCATCCACGCCCCCGGCGACATCCGCGTCGAACAGCTGCCCGACCCCCGGATCGAGGCACCGACCGATGCGATCATCCGCACCGTCGCGACCTGCGTGTGCGGGACGGACCTGTGGGTCTACCGCGGCATCGAGGCCGTCCACGAACCGCAACCGATGGGCCACGAGTACATCGGTGTCATCGAAGAGGTCGGCACAGAGGTGCGCACGCTCCGGCCCGGCCAGTTCGTCGTCGGCTCGTTCGCCACCTCCGACAACACCTGCCCGAACTGCCGCCACGGCTACCAATCCCGCTGTGTGCACCGCGCATTCCTGAGCACCTGCCAGGCCGAATACATCCGTATCCCGAATGCCGCGGGCACCCTCGTCGCGCTCGACGAGACCCCCGATCGCCGTCACCTCCCCAGCTTGCTCGCCCTCTCCGATGTGATGGGCACCGGCTGGTACGCCGCCATCGCCGCCGAAGTACACCCAGGGGCGACCGCAGCTGTGGTCGGCGACGGCGCGGTCGGACTGTGCGCCGTGCTCGCCGCACGGGAACTGGGCGCCGAACGGATCATCGCGATGAGCAGGCATCCCGCACGACAAAAGCTCGCACGGGCGTTCGGCGCTACCGATATCGTCACCGAACGCGGCACGGAGGGCGTCGCGGTAATGCTGGAGCTCACCGGCGGTATCGGCGCGGACTCGGTGATGGAATGCGTCGGCACCGGCGAGTCGGTGACCCAGGCTCTGCGCTCGACCCGCGCGGGCGGGAATCTGGGCGTCGTCGGTATCCCCCATGCTGTCGAACTCGACAGTGCCGAGATCCTCGCGTCCGCAGTGGGTGTGCGCGGCGGTGCGGCCCCCGTGCGCCGGTTCCTTCCCGATCTCATCGACCGCGTCCGCACCGACCGCATCGACCCCGGCCGAGTCTTCGACCTCGTGCTCCCCCTGGACCGGATCGCCGAGGGCTACCGCGCGATGAACGAACGCCGAGCCGTCAAAGCCCTACTACTACCATGAATTTCGATGGCGTTCGCGAGGGCTATCGGCCGAGCCGGTCGGCCAACGCGGCTGCCGACCTCGCCCCGTCAGCGCGAGGAACACCGAAACAGGTCCCAGCGCGCAATCGCGGACGCGAAGGTGCTCGATGACGGCACCGACGAAGTACAGCACCCGGCCGGACCCATTTTCGCGGCAGATATTGAATCTGATTCAGAAACTTCTTGACTCCGTCGACGCCGGACCCCTACGCTCCAGTTACTGAATTTGATTCAAAAACTTGGAGGTGTGATGGTCGGCAATCGACGTGGCGAGGCGTCGCGGGCAGTGCTACTGGCGGCGGGTAAGGCCGCGTTCAGCGGTGATCGCTACGAAGAGGTCTCCATCGTCGACCTGGCGCGTTCGATCGGGGTCGCCGCCGGTTCTATCAGCTATCACTTCGGTGGCAAGCGCGGCTTCTACCTGGCCGTTCTCGAGCAGGCCGCCGAGGAGTTCTGGGGTGACCTGCTGGCCCTGCGCGGACCCGCGTTGGACCGACTGAGCCGTGGAATCGACCGGTTGCTCGATGAAGCCGAGCAGCAGCCGAGAGCGTTCGAGGCATTGTTCGCCGATGTCGCCGACGCGGAGGTGCGCCAGATTCGCGACCGTCACCGCATCCAGCTGACCGACGCCTTGGTCGTGGAGGTGACCGATTCGGACTCGTCCCCGGTGCTGCGGGCCGCGATCAGCGGGTTCGTGGCGTATATCGAAGGGCTGGTGCTGCATTGGACGCGCACCCGCGACATCACCCGCGATCAGCTCAAAGACCTGGTCGTGGGCAACATGTTCGGCACGATCCTCGCCGCGCTGCGCACAGATCCGAACATCGAACTGACGCAGCGGGCCATCGATGCCGCGCTGTCGGACCCCCAAGCACTGGCCTTCCTCGGCTCGCTGTCCACCGTGTCGAAAACAACGGAGTAACACTGATGTCTGAAGTTCTGCCCGCCGGTCCCTCGCGGATCGCCGAGACTCGGTTCGCCCGGGCCATCGCGTGGGCCATCGGTCCCCGCGGATTACGTAGCCAAGCCGCTTTGCGCCGTGAGGTCGAGGGCAAGGTGGTCGTGATCACCGGGGCGTCGTTCGGTGTCGGCGAGGCAACCGCCCGCTGGTTCGCCGCCGCCGGAGCCAGGGTGGTCATCGCCGCACGGTCGATGGACCGGCTGCTCGAAGTGGCCGAGGAGATCAATGCCGCCGGTGGCGACGCCTATCCCTATCGGCTCGACCTCGCCGACGAGCAGTCGGTCGCCGAGTTCGCCGCGGCGGTGCGGTACGACCTGGGCGAGGTCGACGTGCTGATCCACAACGCGGGCAAGTCGTTGCGTCGTTCGGTCCACCTGTCCTATGACCGCCCCAAGGACATCACCGCCACCTCCGGTGCCAACTACCTCGGCCCGATGCGGTTGACGCTGGCGCTGCTGCCCGGCATGCGCGCGCGGGGCAGCGGGCACATCGTGAATGTCTCCACGGTCGGGATCATGTTCCCCAATGCTCCCAAGTGGGGTTTCTATCTGTCGTCGAAGCTGGCCTTCGACTGGTGGATGCGCGCGGTCGGGATGGAAGCCCGCGCCGACGGGGTCACCCTGACCACCTTCTACGGCGGGTTGTTGCACACCAGGATGAGCGCGCCGAGTCGCTGGATGCGCGTGCTCCCCGGCCAAACTCCGCAGGACGCGGCGAAAGTGCTGGCCAAAGCCGTGGTGAAGAAGCCGCGCACGATGACGCCGCTCTACGGGTTCCTGTCGGTGGTGTTCGCCGCGGTGTTCCGGCTGCCGCTGGAAGTGCTGATGGAACGGATCTTCCGCAACCTCGGTGACACCGAGGCCTCGTTGTCGCGGCTGAGGCAACCTCGGGTCGAGCCGACGCCCACCATCACCGATACCGCCGGTGACGATCAGGCTCAGGTGAGCTCGAATGCGCGCTGAACTGACTCATAGCCTGCGCCGGTGGGGTTCGGCAGTGCCCGCGGTGGTCACCTCGGGCATGCTGGCTCCGGTCGGGCCGCGCAAAGCCGCAGCCTTGGCGCGCAGTTTCTACCGGTACGGGCCGACCCCCGCGATGTTGTTGGCGGCCACCGCGATTCGGCATCCGGACAAGGTCGCGATCATCGACGACTCGGGGCAGTTGACCTATCGGCAGCTGCAGCGGCGCGCCGAGGCGATCGCCGCGGCGCTGTTCGCGTCCAGCGCCACCGCGCCGAAGTCGGTGGGCATCCTGTGCCGCAATCATCGTGGGTTCGCCGAGGCGCTGGCCGCGGGCGCACAACTCGGTGCGGAGCTGATCTTCGTCAATACCGAGCTTCCCGCCGCGCAGTTGCAGGCGATCTTGGCCCGGCACAACCCTGACATACTGGTCTACGACGACGAATACGACACGACGGTCGAGCAGTCGAATTTCGCCGGTGCGCGCGTAATTGCCTGGCGTGACACCGATTCCGGCCCTACCGCACTCCCGACGCTGGACGACCTCGCTTCCCGGAGCCACCCGGCACCGCCACGGGTACACCGGGCGGTGAAGCTGACATTGCTCACCTCCGGCACTACCGGCTTGGCCAAGGGCGTGCCGCGCGCGATCAAACCGCACGCGATCGTGTTGCTGACCGTGACCGCGATGGCGATTCTGCGACTGCGTTCGACCGATCGAGTGTTGGTGGCGCCGCCGATGTTCCACGGTTTCGGATTGCTGTCGCTGCTCGGGCCGCTGGCATTGGGTGGCACCGCGATCTGCCGGCGCCGATTCGATGCCGTGACCGCGCTCGACGATATCGCCCGCTACCGGGTCACCGTGGTGATGGCGGTGCCCGTGATGTTGCAACGACTACTGGCGGTGCCCGGACTGCAGGAGAACACAGCGGCACGGTCGGCGTTGCGGGTCATGGTGACCGGAGCGGCGCCGATTTCGCCGATCACCATCTCAAACCTGATCAACGCTTTCGGCCCGATCGTGGTGAACGGCTACGGCTCAACCGAGGCCGGTCTGGTCACGATCGCCACCCCGGCCGACCTCGTCGCCGCGCCCGATACGATCGGGCGGTCATCGCTGGGAGTTTCGGTGCGGATTCTGCGTGCCGATCGGACCGAAGCCGCGACCGGTGAAATCGGTGAGATCTTCGTCCGCAGCGGACTGGAATACACCGGATACACCCCGGACGCGACCGTGGCGGCTGCGGCCAAGGAAGTGATCGACGGGCATGTCAGCACCGGAGACATGGGCCACTTCGACGAGCAGCGCAGGTTGTTCATCGACGGCCGTGCCGACGACATGATCGTTTCCGGCGGGGAGAACGTCTTCCCCGGCGAGGTCGAGGATTGGCTCGCCGCCCACCCGGCCATCACCGACGCTGTCGTGATCGGTGTCGCGGATGCCGAATACGGCCGGGTCCTCAATGCCTTCATCGTCCTCCGCCCGAACGTCTCCCCGCCCAGCGACAACGCGCTCAAACAGCACGTCCGCGACGGACTCGAGCGCTACAAGGTGCCCAAGCGGTTCATCGTGGTCGACGAGATCCCCCGCAACGCCAGCGGCAAAGTACTGCGGGCGCGACTGCATGTCCCGACCGGATCCTGACCCCTTCGTCATCGCTGAGATCGGGGGCGTCACACCACGTCGTGGACGTGGCGCGAACAGCCCCGGCCACGGCCGAGTCATGGTCCGAATCAGTGAAATGTCTCCAAAAGGGGAGCCGATGTCAACCGAAACGAACATGCGATCCACGCCTGGCGGCCGCAGATTCCGAGGTCAGGCGATGCTCAGCGTGGCAGTGCTGGTAGTCGCCGCCGCGCTGACCGTGGGCGCCGGGCCCGCCGCCACCACACCGGATTCCGGCTCCACATCAGGGTCCGCCCAGGGCAACGACTTCTATCTGCCGCCCGCGCCACTGCCGCCGGGGGCACCCGGCCAGATCTTGCGCAGCGAACCGTTCGCACTCGTCCTCGCGGTTCCCGGCCAGGATGGGCAGGTCCCCGCCAACGCCACCCGGATCATGTATCTGAGCGCCGACACTCACGGCACCCCTGCGGCGGTGACCGGGACCTACCTCGAACCCACCCTCGCGTGGAACGGCCCTGGTCCCCGACCGCTCATCGCGGTCGCGCCAGGCACCCAGGGCCAAGGCGACCAATGCGCACCGTCGAAGGGGTTCGCCGAACTCATCCACTACAGCTTCCCGCTCGATATCTGGGTCAGCTACGAGATGATCACCGCCTACTCGCTGCTCGCCCGCGGCATGGCGGTCGTGATGACCGACTACCACGGCCTCGGCACCCCCGCGGTCCACGACTACGTCAACCGGGCCGCCGAAGCCCACGCGGTCCTCGACTCGATCCGCGCAGCCGAATCGCTGACCGGAATCACCCGCCCCAGCGCGATTTTCGGCTACTCCCAGGGCGGTGGTGCCGCGGCCGCAGCCGCCGAACTCCAAGGCGACTACGCCCCAGACCTCGACGTGCGCGGCACCTACACCGGAGCGCCGCCCGCGGACCTGCGAGCGGTGATGCTCAGCGCCCCCGCGATCAACGGGATCGTGCCCGGCGTGATCGGCGGCTTCGCATCGGGGTTGCTGGGCTATGTGCTCAACGGGATCGTCGCCAATGATCCCGAGATGGCGCCGATCGTCGACGCCGCGACCAATCCCGCAGGCAAGCAGATGATGGCCGAGCTGGCCACCACCTGCATCGCCGAGGCGGTGATCCGGACGATGCTGCGACCGGTGACCTGGTACACCGCCGGTGGTCGCACACCCGCCGAGATCATCGACAGCTCAACGGAATTGACCGCGCTGGTTGACGAGCAGCGTATCGGCAGGCGCACACCCATCGCACCTGTCCTGATCGCCGGCGGCACCAACGATGACGTCCTGACCTATCCGCAGGTCCGCCAGTTGGCCGTGGACTGGTGCGCGCAGGGCGCGACCGTACAGTTCGAACCGACAGCCTGGCTCCCGCCACTGTTCCCGAGCACCGCGATCGGCCACCTGCTGGAGTTCCTGCCCGCCACTGTCACGGCCCACGATTGGCTAGCCCAGCGCTTCGCCGGCACCCCGGCACCGAGCAACTGCGCGGCCTTGCCCTGACCTCGACGACCGATATTGCCGTGGGGCGCGGGAAGCATTCCCACGCCCCACTGGTCGCCGTTGCTCGAGCGCCCTCGAATCAGTGGCCTTTGCCGAATCTGCTACCCGCGTGCGGCGTTCGCGGTCGTGATGAACTCGATCTGCGCGGGTGAGGGTCCGCAGAACTCGCTCTCGATCCGGTCGGACTCCTCGGCCTGCATCCGATACATGCTCTCGCGCAGGCCTTCGTCGCCGCCGTGGAAGCCCTCCAAGAGCCTCATCCACCGAGCCGCCATTTCCTGCGCCTCGGGTGAGGTCGGGTCCGTGCCCGCCGCGATCGCCGCGTCGACCTGGGGGATCAGCACGGCCCAGTCCGCTTCGGCTTGCTGAATGCGCTGTTCACCGAGTTCCTCCCGGCGCAGCGCGAGCTGGGTCAACTGCTCTTCGGTGAAGTATTGCTTGATGGTGTCGTCGACCATGACGGTCCTCCTGATCAATTCCAGGAAGTGATCCGTGGATGCGTCCGACCGGCTTTGCACCGTGGCGGTCAGTGCCGCGACCAAGGCATGCAGATCCCGGGTCGCGGCCAGTTGCGCGGCCAGATAGTCGCGGTGAGCGGCCAGTACCTGCGTCATCGCCACGGAGCCCTCGAGCAGATCCGCGATCTGGTCGAGCCCCAGGCCCAGTTGCCGCAGAGCCAGCACTTGATACAGCCGCTCGACATCGCTCGCGGTGTAGAGCCGGTGGCCGGTGCCGGAGCGTTGCGCCGGGTGCACCAACCCGATCCGGTCGTAGTGATGCAACGTCCGCACCGTCAGTCCGGCCTCGGCCGCGAGCTCACCGACTTTCCACACACGCTCGGTTCCGCGCTGGTCCATCCGCTTCATCCCACTTCCACCGGCGCCCTGTGCGCCGGTGTCGTCGACGGTAGAACCTGACCTTACGTCAGGTGCAAGCCCGAATACGCCCGCCGAATCCAGAGTTCAGCACATCGCTAGACCCGATCCAGGGCCTTCCACGGCTGCGGCGGAAGTTCAGCAACGATACTGTCGCCGGGGTGGACCTCGCCACCGGTGACGACCACGCCCATGATTCCGGCCTTGCGCACAAGGGTGCCTGCCGCATCGTGGTGGACCAGCTGCTTCAACAGCCCGTCTTGGAACCTGTCGATCTGGACGCACGGGTTGCGTAGGCCGGTAATCTCCACGACCGCGGCGGAACCGATCCGCAGCAGCGCCCCCACCGGAAGTGCGAGTAGATCCAGGCCGCTGGTGGTGATGTTCTCGCCGAGATCGCCGGGGAATACGGCGAATCCGTGTTCGGCGACCTCGGTGAACAGTTCCTCGTGCATGAGGTGAACCTGCCGCAGGTTCGGCTGGGTCGGGTCCTGCGCGACCCGAGAGCGGTGTTTGACCGTTGTTCCGGCGTGGACATCGCCCTCCACACCGAGTCCTGTCAGGAGCCGAATGCTCGGTCTGGTCGGCTTGCTGAACGAGTACTCACCGTTGCTGTTCACCGCGATCACTGTGCCGCTCATCGTGTTTCGTGCCCCTCGTCGTTCGAAACGTCACGGCGAGCGTAACCCGGCACAACGCTGTCTCTCCGGCGTTTTTCGACTCAGCGAGGGGTCGGGCACTGGCCTTCGTAGCGGCTCAAGCCGAGACCGTTGGCCTTCTTGCTTCGGCCTACGGGACCGTTCTTGGCGGAGCGGACCCAGGTGCCGTCGGTGTCGAGGACGGGCATGCGTTCGCTGAAGGCTCGGCTGTAGTGGATGGTGCCGTCGACGGTGAGGATGCCGTCGCGCACGTCGATATGGGCGACGGTGGCCCAGAAGGAGCTCTTGCCGTTGCCGATGATGACGGTGATCTGGTCGGCATCCTTGTCGGGGAGGCCGTCGGGGCCGGGACGGCCGTAGCGGACGCGCACGCGCGGGTTGCCGAATTTGTCGATGGCGCCCGCACCGTTGTCCACGGATTGGTAGACGTTGAGCAGCAGATCACCGTTCTCGGTGGGGCGGACGGTGACCTGTTCGGTGGCGGGGAGGTTGTCGGCCCCGGGGCCGCGGGTGTCGCCCTGGTGATGGATGAACGGCCACTGCGTGATGTCGCCCTGGTGGCCCTTCTCCCCGCTGAGGACCACGTAGTCGCCGGTGATCTCGTTGCGGCAGAAGAAGTACACGTCCAGGTCGCCCGTGCCGAACTCGGTGACACGACCGTTCGCGTCGTATTTCGCACCGCGGCCGTCCCACTCGAGACCGACGGTCAGGACGTAGCCCGGATCGCCCTTGCGCAGGTCGATCGTGGCGCGGCGATCCGGCGACTCCTTGGTCAGCACGACATCGACTTTGCGCAGATCGACCGAGGGCGCCGGGGGTGCAACACTCTGGGGTGCAGGCGCTTCGGCCACGTGCGAGGAGACGTCGGCCGGTTCTTCGTCGACGACGATGCCGTGATCGGTCGCGAACGCCGCCAGCCCCGCGCTGTATCCCTGACCGATCGCGTCGAGACGCCACCCACTCCCCCGCCGATACAGCGCGACGGCTTGCAACACCGTCTCCGAATCCAGCCCCGGCGGCACGAAACTCACCGATTGACTGGAACCGACGGCACAGACCCGTAGCCCGGCGACCGCACCGAACCGAATCCCCTGCGCCTCGGTGCTCCCGGTGATCACCACCCGATGGATCTCGGCGGGCACTGCCGAGAGATCGACCGCGACAACAGCATCGGATTCCAGCCGAACGCCCGACGCCGCCGGATTATTGAAGAACACGAAGTCGGCATCGGAACGCACCTTGCCGTCGACGGTCAACAGCACCGCCGCGATGTCCACCGCCCCGGCCGGGCTGTCGAGATCCAGGCGCACCGTGTACCGCCCGTCGACGAGATCGGTCTTGGACCCTTTGGACACCTCGACCATCGTTGCCGCACTCCCACTCATGATTTCTGCCCCTCCACTGGTCGGCTGAGCCCCACGGTACCCGCCGGGCCTGCCATCGGGTCTGCGTTCAGTGACCGGCACGGACCTGTAGGTATGTCCAAGCACGGGCGGAAAACCGTTGGGCTCGGTCACAGATCGAGACGCAGCGGTAGCGGGAGTGGTGAGTGTGTCGTTGACTGACTGGATGGACGTCCGTGAACTGATCGACCGCAAGGCGGGTCGTCGGGTCTCGGTGGTGGTGCCCGCGCTGGATGACGAGGACACCGTCGCCGGGGTGGTCGCTTCGGTGACGCCGCTGCTCGGTGGGCTGGTCGACGAGTTGATCGTGCTCGATGCCGGGTCCGCTGATCGGACCATCGCGCGGGCGCGCGCCGCCGGGGCCGAGGTCTTCACGCGGGAGCAGGCGTTGCCGGGAGTGGCGGTGCGGCCGGGCAAGGGCGAGGTGCTGTGGCGGTCGATGGCGGTGTGTACCGGTGACCTGATCGTTGTCCTGGACGCGGACCTCGTCGACCCCGATCCGATGTTCGCACCCACCCTGCTCGCACCGTTGCTCGCCGACCCCCACATCGCCCTGGTGAAGGGCTTCTATCGCAGGCCGACGACCGATGACGCCGACGGCGGTGGCCGGGTCACACAGCTCGTGGCGCGTCCGCTGCTCACCGCGCTCGCACCCGCGCTGGCCGAGATCATCCAGCCGCTCGGCGGCGAATGTGGCGCCACGCGTGCGTTTCTCGGGCAGATCTCCATCGCCGGCGGGTACGGCGCGGAGATCGGGATCCTGCTCGATTGCTGGCAGCGGCGCGGTGTGTCTGCCATCGCCCAGGTCGACCTCGGGATTCGCGTGCATCGTCATCGGCCGACGCACGAACTGGCGGTGATGAGCCGCCAGGTCGTGGCGACTCTGCTCGACCGACTCGGCATCCGGGATTCCGGGATCGGCCTGGTGCAGTTCCTGCCCGGGGAAACCGGGTGGCGGCGAACACCTTCCGAGGTCAGCCTGGCCGACCGGCCACCGATGTCGCGCCACATCGCCGAGTACCGCGACATCGCCTGACACACGAGAACGCCGGCCCCGCGAGGGACCGGCGTTCACGCCTCACACAGCGACGAGACCGAAGTCGAGCTTCACCAATTGGTCGGCGCAATCGAAGTACCGGTCGTCATGGGTGATCACGATGACCGTCTTACCCCGACGCTTCAGATCGGTGAGGATCTCGTGGTAGAACACATCGCGGAACCGCGGCTCCTGATCGGCGGCCCATTCGTCGAAGACATAGATCTGGCGGTCTTCGAGCAGGGCGGTGAGCAGGGCCAACCGCTTGCGCTGCCCCTGCGACAGGTCGACGGTCGACAATCGCCCGTCCTGCACCGTCACCTTGTGCGCGATCTGCAACTCGTCGAGATAACGCTGGACTTCGGCGTCGATACCGGGGCGGTCGAAACCCAGGTAATCCTCGAACAGATGGAAATCGGTGAACACCGCCGACGAATTCTGCCGGTACCACTCGATGTTGTCGTGGTCGATCCTCTCCCCGTTGAGCGACAACGACCCCGAGCGTGGCACATACAGACCGGTGATGAGCTTGGCCAGCGTCGACTTCCCGCTGCCGTTGCCACCGACGATGAACGTGATCTGGCCAGGTTCGAAAACCAGGTCGATCGGGCCGAGACGGAAACCGGCGTCCTCGGACTCGTCGCGCCCGGGCGGCGGAGCCAGCGGGCGCACATCCACGCCACCGTGGTCGACCCAGTTCTTGCCGTTGACATCCACCTGACCGCCACCCGGATGCGCGCCGGGGTGAGCGGGATGCGGATGCGGCGGCCTGCCGTCGCCCTCGCGCGGCGGCATCCCCGGACGCGGTGGATGCCCACCCGGCCCGTGCGATCCCGGCGGCGGTGGCACCTGCGAGGGCGCCTCCGAACGATAGATGTAGCTGACGTTGGTCAGTTCCAGCTTGGCCTCCCCTGCCGCTGGACGCTCCGAATACGGCAGCGACTCCTCGTCGTGCAGCGTGGTCATCGACAGGTTCATCGCCCGGATCTTGGCCAGCGCCACATCACCACGCAGCAGATCGGGGATGCGGTGCATGAAGTTCTGCATCGGCATCGCCAGGAACGTGGTGACCAGCACGTAGCCGACCATCGTCTCGCGCGGCAGATCCAGTGCGGCCGCGATGACGAACAGGATCAGCGCCATCGTGCCCAGCTGCAACGCCTGGCCGAAGCCTTGGGCGTAGGAGAACTTCGAGCCCGCGTCGGTG
Source organism: Nocardia sp. NPDC058114 (assembly GCF_042884695.1). Lineage (NCBI taxonomy): Bacteria > Bacillati > Actinomycetota > Actinomycetes > Mycobacteriales > Nocardiaceae > Nocardia > Nocardia sp. NPDC058114. The sequence continues at coordinate 584,818 of NZ_JBHVTK010000002.1, forward strand.
TTCTGATCGCGCAGCGTGCCCGCCGAACCGAGCAGGTGCCGGTCCATGAAGTCACGGCGACGACCACGGTGCAGCTTCAGTTCCTTGATGCCGAGGGTGACGGCCTGGAACGATCGCAGCAACGCGTCCTCGTTCTCCCGAGCTTCCCGGTAGATACCGCGGACGCGCTTGAGAACCAGTTCGACACACGCGATGCCGACCAATGTGCCGCCGACCGTGACCGCGAAAATCGGTCCCGAAACCACGGCGAGGAACACGAAGCAGCCGACGATGGTCGCCACATCCACGCAGATCGAGGGAATGGCGGTGACGGCCTGCGACAGCGAACGCACGTCCTCGGTGAGCGTCGCCATCAGGCGGTGCATGCCGAGCCGTTCGAGGTGTTCCAGTGGGGCGGAGACGATTCCGGAGCTCAGGTCGCTGCGCAACCGGTAGATCGCGTCCTGGGAGAGCCGGATCAGCAGAACCTGCGACAGCACACCGCTGACGAGGATCACCAGACCCGTGCCACCGAAGCGCAGCAGCAGGTTGTCCGGCTGCGGGCGCGGCGAGACGACCGCGTTGATCAGCGTCACCAGGTAGGTGTTGGCGGCGCCGCAGATCAGGCCCGCGGCGACGACGGCCGCGATCCTGGCCGGCGACAGCGCGGCGAGAAAACGGAGCAGATGCATAACCTTCGGCTCTCAGCTTCGGATGACATCGAACACGATGCCCTCGAGGGTGACACCGGGTGCGAACGAGAACGCCACACCGGTAGAGATCGGTGCCGCTGTCTGTGCGTCGCGGATCATCCGCTCCAACACGAAGATCAGCGAGACACTGAGCATGTTGCCGTGCTCGGCGAGCACCGCCCAGCTCGGCGCCGCCAGCTCGGCGGGAATGCCGAGCGAATGCGCCGACTCCTCGATGATGCGGGGGCCACCGGGGTGGATCGCCCACAACTCGATATCGGACTTTCCGAGTCCGTTGCGCGCCAGCACTTCCGACACCACCGGGTCGACACCGCGGTAGATGTAGTCGGGCAGGCTGGTCGCCAGTTCGCAGGTGATGCCCGCGTCCTTCACGCCGAGCACGATGCCGTCCTCGGCGTCGTCGAACAGGTGGCTGAAGCTGTCGCGGATCACGACGCTGCCTGCCGCGAGCGGCTTGTGCACCTGGTTGGCGCCGATCACCACCGCCCCGCAGCCGTCACCGAACAGGCTGTGGGTGATCACGTCGTTGACGTCATCGTCGAAAACGGCGTTGACCGAACTCAATTCGATGCACAGCACCATCGCCTTCTTGTCCGGATGGGCCCGGACATAGTCGACGGCGGCGCGGATGCCGTTCATGGCCGCGGCGCAACCCATGAAATTGATGACCATCCGGCCGACCTTCGGCGACAGACCCAGCTGCTTGACCACCGCGACGTCGACGCCGGGAGCGATGAAGCCGGTGCTGGTCACGAAGATCAACTGGCCGATATCCTCGGCCGGGTCCGCCAGCCCCGCGACGGCGCGCTGGGCGACGTCGACGGCGAGCGGCACGGCGTGTTCGAAGAACAGGTTCATCCGCTCCCGGATGGTGCCGGGCTTGCGGCTGAACTCGAGGAACTCGGGGTCGAGTGGGTCGATGGCGAGGTGGCGGGTGTCGATCCTGGTCTTGGCGTAGATCCGCGGAATGCGCTGGCGCTGAGCGGGATCGGAGAACAGTTCGGCGACCCGGCCCGCGTTCACGGACTGCTCGACGACCAGCGAGGGCGAACCGGTGGCGACCGCTTCGATCACGCCGACGGTCGTCGGCGGCGTGGGTGGTAGCAGGTCGTGCCCGCGCTCGACGTCGGGCGTGCGGAGCAGGTCAAAGGAAACAGACACGGGCACAAATCCTTTCGAGACAGATCAGAGGTGGCAACGGGCCGGGTCAGACGGTTCCGATGCCGGAGAAGCCCTGCGCGGTGTAGACGACACAGGTCTTCAGCGCTGATGGTGCGCAGTGTTCGCGCACGAAACCCCACCGGTTCTCCTCGGCCTCACGGGAGGGCGCGAGCAGATAGGTCCGGCACAGCTTGGGGAAACGATCTCCGAAGAAGCTCTTGGCGGGCAGCCACTCCACACCGAACTTCGCGGCCTCCTCACGCACCACGTTCTCCGACGCGATGTTGGCGAAACCACTGCGCTGGAACGGAAGTACGTGATGAGCACGGTGCGAGCTCAAGCCCGCCGAGAGGAAGCAGTCGACGTACTTGTTACCGACCACGGTCAGGTCGTAGGCCTGCTCGAGCTGGTTCACCGCCCAGTCCTCGGTCTCGGTGTGCAGTTCCTCGGTCGGGATCTCGAAGTCGTGGCTGGCCACCACCATGAAGGTGCTGATCCACAGCGTGATCACGAACTGCAGGCCCCAGGCGAGCAGGTCGCCCGCGATGGCGAAGGCCACGAACTCGGCCACCAGCAGGAACCGCATCCCGAACGAGCCGATGAAGTGCGGCAGCGCGCCACGCCAGCTGCCGTACATGTCCTTGATGCCCACCTTGCGGGTGAGCCGGCAGACATCGAGGAGGCGAATGATCATGCCCGTCAGCAGATGTCCGAACTTGTGCACGGTGTGCACCGGCACCCGGTACAGGCGCGGGATCTGCATCATCATCGTGAAGACGTTCTTCTTGATGTCGACTTCACTCTGGGTGTGCGGGTGGTGCAGTAGCGCGTGCCCGTCGGCGGTGACGAAAGACAGTGCGACATAGTTCATGTCGAAGGCGTTGACCGCGTACTTGTTCAAGCCCTTCTGCGCGCGGTGGATCGCGTAGTGACCGAACCCGGCCAGTGAGCTGCGCAGCAGCACCATCGCGATCACGAAGGCGGGCAACGGCATCCAGCTCGTGTCGTAGAGGCGGAGCGCCTGCACGGCGATGTAGGCGAAGATCAGCACGCCGACGACGATGTTGAACGCGCGGTCCATCCGTTGCAGTCGGGCCGCCAGCTCCGGTTCCTTGAGCCGGGCCTTCACCTGGTGCAGCAGATCGGACTTGTTGTCGAACTTGTACTTCGGGGTGTCGTCCCAGCTGTTGAAGCCGTCCTTGAACAGGAAGTCGGGGGCGTTGTTCTTCGGATGGATGTCCTCGGGCGTGGCATCGCGACCGAGACTGTAACGCTCGATCATCCGCGCGATTTTTTCCGGATCACGGTGGTAGGAACCGATGATCGAGGTGATATCGCGATTTTTCGTGCGGCCGATGAAGAATTCACCGCCTGGATGCTTGGAGATCCAGTCACTCAGGTCGTAGGCTCTGCCGTTATAAACCCATACGTTGTTGACGGGAGGCCGACCCCCCGGGCCGGGCGGTGGCGGGAGCTCGCGCTCCGCTTCATCAGGTCGATCATCGATCGTCATTAGTTCTTCCTCCGTGTCCGATCGGCGTCCGATGCGTGTTGCCTGCCGACCAGCGTCCCGACACGTATAGTCCTTGTGGCGCCTTGCATCTCGCTGAACATTCTCTTATTGGATGCGTACTCGTGCGTTCGTGATTCGTTTACCGCAGGCGACACCCAGACGACACACCGGCCCGGGGCTGCGGAGGGCACTGCGTGCCAGGCTCCGCTGACCCCGGACCGGTGTGGGTTGATCCGGTATTACCGGCGAATATCAGCCGGCGGGCTTGATGATGTTGACGGGCTTGGCCCAGTTCGACAGGCCGACGGTGACCTCGCCCTGATCCTTCTTCACCACGGCGCGAACAAGATTCGGGCCGTCGCCGGTGGACGCGGCGTCCGAGGGCTTGGTCGAATCGGAGGCGGGCGGGGCGGTGTCCTGGATCCACACGGTGATCGGCATGGTGCCCGCGTTCTGACCGATGCGCGGCACGATCGGGTCGATCACAGCGGCGTCGATGGTGCCGGAGACCTTGACGGTGTTGATGCCGTCGATCACCTCACGGCCCTCGGTCTTCGCATTCTGGATATTGGCGATCACATTCGCGATGCCCTTGTCCTTGTCCAGGATGACGCCCGGATCGTAGACCTTCTCCGCCGGACCCGACGGCACGTAGCGGCCACCGGCCTGGGTGTACAGGACCTTGTCCACCACAAGGAACTTCGCCTCGGTGAACGAGGCTTCGGGGGTGAGCTTGACCTTCGCGTCACCCATCGCCGCGCCCGAGCCCTGGGTCTCGTTGGTGACATCGGCCGACACGGTTTCCACCGGCAGGTCGGGCAGGTTCTTGACGTTGATCTTCAGGTGCACGTTGTGCAGGGTCTGCGTGGTCTTCGCCGACTCCTTCACGATCTGTGCGCCCTCGGGCAGCTGGCCGGTGGGCGCCGGGCCCGCCGTGGTGGCCGAATCGTCTTTGGTGCAGCCGGATACGAGGGCCGCGCAGACCGCCGCCGCCGCGACGACCGAAGTGATGCCGGAACGTCGCGCGAAGCGCCGACGCGAGGTGGGGTTCGGTGTCATGTGGATCAAGTTTCATCCCCTGGAGATGGTCGCATATCGGTATAGGGCAGCCGAAGACCATCGTTCATCTCGTGCTCCCCCGTCGGCGATAGTACCTGAGGAATTCAGTTTGCGAGTTGTGTCTTCGCGCTATCGATTTCGGATATCTGAGTCCCGGCGTGATCCGCCATCACCCCAGGTCAGCCGACCGGTGGAATCGCCGCCGATGATCTTCGCCGGGCCGCCGCCGCTCGTCGTCCGACATCGCCAGCAGCTCGGAGAGCTTCGCGGCCTCGGCGTCGTCGACCGGGGTGAAGATCTGGATCCACTCGCCGTCGGTGGCGGGCAGACTCATGATCGTCAGATGCATCGCGAGGTCACCCACGGCGAGATGCTGGATCACCTTGACCAGGTTCACCGGCACCGCCACGTCGTTGCGAGCCCACATTCTGGCGAACTCGGCGCTGGAAGTACACAGCTCGTCGATCAACTCCTGCCAGGCCGGATCGTCGAGGTGACGGACCGACGCACCGCGCAGGTAGGCAACCATGCGACGCAGATCATCGATGTTGTGCCGATAGGGATTGCAGCACTCCGGTGTCAGGAACACCGTGCGCAGCACATTGGCGTCGGGGCGGGCGAGGCCGGGAAACAACACGCGATAGGCGTCATTGTGCGCCAGGACGTCGTATCGGGAATCGAGAAGCACCGCGGGCAAGGGTGCGAGCTGGTCCAGGATCATCGGCAGACCGGGCGGCATCGCCGACTCCACCGCCGCAGCGGGCACCGACGGCACATCCGCGAGGCGATAGAGATGCACTTTCTCGGCGTGATCCAGGCCGAGGGTGCGCGCCACCGCGTCGAGCACCTGAACACTGGCGTTGATCGGTCTGCCCTGCTCGAGCCACGTGTACCAGGTGACGCCGATTCCCGACAGCTGCGCGACTTCTTCGCGCCGCAGACCCGGCGTTCGCCGCCGCGGGCCCGGTGGCAGACCCACATCCACGGGGGTGATCTTGGCGCGACGGGACTTCAGGAACGCACCGAGCTGGGCTCGGCGCTCGGTGCTCACCGAGCGCAGGTCGACCGCTTCACTCATCCCATCATCGTGGTCCATGCCGATCCTGGTATCCAGGTGGTGCTGGTACCCGGATCCGCTTGCGCTGCGTCGAATTCAGTGCGTGCGCAAATGCCGGTCCCGGCCGGTTCGAGCGCCGGATCACCGCTGCGCGATCAGTAGATTGTGGTCAACTCGACGCGCTCAGGAGGTTCCGCTGTGGCGGTACACACGCTCACCCTCGCCGTGGCCACGGCCGACGGCAAGGCCGATTCCTTCCTCGCCTACCCCGACGACAACGCGCCCCACCCCGCGGTGCTGGTGTTCTCCGACGCGTTCGGGCTGCGGCCGGTGGTGCGCCGTGACGCCGAACGCCTCGCCGCCCACGGCTTCACGGTGCTCGTTCCGAATCTGTTCTACCGCCACGGTTGCGCACCGGTGGTCGACCTTCCCGATGTCATCGGGGCCGACCGTCGCGGTGAGATCTTCGGTGTCCTGCGCCCGCTGCTGACTGCGTTGACACCCGAGCTCGTCGTCGCCGACGCCGACGCGTATCTGTCGTGGCTGGCGGATTCCCCGCTGACCACGGGCAATCCGGTGGGCCTGTCCGGCTATTGCATGGGCGTGCGCCACGCACTACACACCGCCGCCGCCTACCCCGACCGAGTGGCCGCGGTGGCCGGCTTTCACGGCGGCCGGCTGGCCACCGAAGACTCCACCAGCCCGCACGCCGTAGTCGATCGAATCACCGCCGAGGTGTATCTCGCGCACGCCGACGCCGACCCCGGCCTCCCGCCGGAACAGATCGAACAGCTCGACGCCGCCTTCAGCGCCGCAGGCACCATCTTCCGCACCGAGGTGTATCCCGGTGCCGGCCACGGCTTCACCCAATCCGACACCGATGTCTATGACGCCGGGGCCGATGCCCGGCACTGGACCGAACTGACCGGCTTGTTCACCCGCGTTCTGCGCTGAACCTGCTCGGTAGGGCGGCCCGCGGGTTCGGCGACATCGGTGGCCAGCGGGCCCACGAACAGCCACCGGCTGTGATCAGCAATCCGGGCTCGTCGCTCGCGCAGCGACCATGTCGGTGAAGGCGGTGGCGACGAGTGCGACGGAGTGATCGGTGTCCGCGCTCAGTGCCCGCAGGGTCGCCAGCGCGCGGGTGCCGGGCAGCTCCACCAGCGCTTGGACGAGCCGGATGCGGATGCCGGCGTCGTCTTCGTGTGTGGTCAGCGCGGCGGTCAGCGCGCCCAGTATTCGATCCGCGGATTCCGGGTCCTGCGACAGCGCGCCGAGCACTTCGCCGGCGTCGACATCGTTGGTGCCCGCGATCACCATGGCCACCAGGATCGGTTCGGCCGCTCTGATCCCGCGACTGCCGGCGGCCAGAGCGGCGGGGGCACGGACGGTCGGGTTCGGGTCGTCGAGTGCGGCGGTGAGCAGCGCGGTCGCGGCGTCGCCCGGGATTTCCGCCACGGCCAGCACCGCCCGGCGCCGGACCTCGGCATCGGCGGCGGCCAGCCCGGGCGCGAGCCCGACCAGTCCGTCCTCGCCTGCCCGCGACAGCGCCCAGCGCAGGGCGCCTGCCATGTTGGGTTCGGCCTCGGTGAGCACGGCCGCGGCCAGCATCTCGGTCGGCACCGGCACGTTGTCGGCCGGGTTCAGCACTGCCTGCAGGCGGCGGTGGGGGTCGGTCGAGCCGAGTGTGCGCATGAGTTCGACGATGCGTAGCGCGTCGTGCCAGTCACCGGGCTCGGCGTTTTCGACAGCGCGCAGACGTTCGAGTAGTTCGCGCTCGCGCGCCAGCCGTTCCTCGGTGCGTGCGATCAGCTCGCTCACCAAGGTCTGCGGCGTGAACGATTTGTCTGCGAGTACGCGAGCGATCTCGCGCAGCGACAGCCCGAGGGAGCGCAGGCTCTCCACGTGGAAGATGCCGCGGATGTCGGCGTCGGAGTACTGACGGTAGCCGCCGACGGTGCGCCCGGTGGGCCGCACCAGTCCGAGCGAGTCGTAGTGGCGCAGCATTCGGGTGCTGACTCCCGAACGCCGCGCCACCTCGCCGATCAGCACGGTGCGCCGTCGAGCGCCGCGACTCTTTTCGCCGCGTCGATGTCGGGATCGAAGGCCGCGTCCGGGTCGCGCAGCAGCCGCTCGGTGGCCTGTGCGTGACCTCGCACGTGCGGGTCGGTACTGCCGGCCGCCCGGTGGAGCACCGTGGTGATCACCTCACCCAGGGTGGCCAGCGCCCGGCTCAGGCTGCGCCGAACATCTCGATCACCGCGCCCGAATTGGGTGGCCAGTTCGGCGGCCAGCGCCGCGCGCTCGGCATCGGGCACGAGAACGACCGCGGCTCGCCACGCGCTGCGGGCCACGTCGTCGTCGGGATCGCGCAGCAGCGCGGGGGTGATCGCCGGCCAGACTGCCGGATCGCCGATCTTGGACAGGGTGTGCAGCGCTTGGCTGCGGGCCTGGGCACCCCCGGATTCCAGCTCGGCGCGCAGCCGCGGCACGGTCAGCTCGCCGGGGAGCCTGGTCAGTGCCCAGGTGAGCATGTCGCGGACGAAGAAGTCCGGCTCCACGGCGCAGCGGTCGATCAGGACTCCGAGCAGCGCCGGGCCTGGATGTGTGCCCGCGGCCAGGGCGGCCCGCAGCCGGATCGACGCAGTCTCCGCGCTCAGTGCGGCAAGCAGCCGCGGGTCTACCGAGTGTGCTGGTGTCGAGTTCATGGGAACCACCTCCTGCCTCCAGTGAAGACGTTGTCACTGTGTCAGGGTCAAGCCCTCGATCGCGTCATGATCCTCAGCCGTGTCGCGGGGCCCCGATCCGTTGGATTCGACCGCCGAACGTGCCTCGGTGGACGAATTGATCCTCGGCGCCCTCGCTCAGGTGTGGCTGTGCGACGAAGATGCTGTGCCGACAAGGGTTTCCAGTGCGGCGCGGGCGTTGGCGACGGCGATGCGGGCGGCGATGACGGGCGAAAGCAGTGCGCGGGGTTTGTCGACGAGTCCCATCACCCGGTACAGGGTTGTCGCGACCGCGGTGTCACGCTCGGCGGCGATCAGCACCGGCTCGAGCGCCGCCACGGCGGCTCGGACCGGCAACGAGACACCGGCACTGACGTGTGGCATGGCGCCGTCGGCGATCACGGTGAGTTGCCAGGCGTTGTCGATTTCCGGCGTGACCGCCGTGTAGAACCTGGTGGCAAGATTCTTTCCACCCCGCGCGAGGCACTCACGCAGCACGGCCATCTGGATCGCGGCGACAGTCATGCCCTGCCCGTAGACGGGGCTGAAGCTGCACAGACTGTCACCGACCGCGAGCAGTCCCTCGGGAAAGCGATCGAGCCGCTCGTAGCGTCGGCGCAGGTTGGCCTTGTAGCGGAAGGTCGAGATATCGCCGATGATTTCACCGTTCTTGATGGCATCGAGCACGTCGGGCGGGGCGATGGCTGCGGCGAAGTCGAGGAATCCTTCCTGGTCCCTGGGCGGCTCCTCGCCGTCGTGGCCGATCAGCGTCAGGATGTGCCGGTTGCCCTCGACGGCGAACAGGGCGAGGGCACGCGGGGGTAGATCGCGTACCCCGATCGTGACCAGCTTGTCGTGAGGCAATGCGTTCGGCGGCAGCTGGATGAAGGCGCTGCGGTAGATGATGTCGATCGCGGTGCCTTCTTCGGCTGGGCGGTCGTAGCCGAGCTTGTCGAGCCATGAGGGGACGACGCCGGCTCGACCCATCGATGCCACGACCAGGTCCGCGTCGATGGTTTCACGCGCCCCATCCGAACGGTCCACGATCGCGACCCCGGATATCCGCGTTCCATCGGTGCTGACAACGAGCGACCCGGCATCACACCTGTCGCGAATGGTGACGTTGGGCAGCGCCGCGACCCGCGTGCGGAGGTGCTGCTCGAGGTGTGGGCGACTTGCCTGAAAGGCCCTGTGTCCGGTCGATACTCGCTTGAGGGTCCGACCGGCCATGGTGAAGCGGACTTCGCGGAGCGCGTCGCATTCGACCACACCGCTTGTTCGCATGTCCTGCCCGAACCCTGGGAACAATTCCTCGAGGATGTCCTTGCCCCGCGGCAGCAGCCCGTGCACGTGGCGCCCCTGCGGGACTCCCTTTCGCGCCTCGGAGTCCGGGAGCAGGGCATCCCGCTCGATCACCGTCACCATCGAGTAGGCCTCGCTGAGCACCCGAGCGGCCAATAGCCCGCCGATGCCCGCGCCCAACACGACCGCGTGATCGCCGATTCTCCGCATGCCATACCTCCGAACGTCGTTGTTCCGAGTCCTGTTCATGGATCGAGTCAGGGATCCATGACTGAGACTGAATGTCAATATAGTCTCAGTGCTGACATGACCACAACCGGGCGTGCCATCCCGGATCGGGAACAGGAAGAATGACCGGCATGACCAACGCGACGCAGTCGTCCTCCGTGCTTGTGGACACGGCCTTGGCGATGATGGCCGAGACCGGCCTGGATGATCTGACGCTGACCGCGGTCGCTCGCCGGGCGGGCGTCTCACGCGCGACCGCCTACCGTGAGTTCGGAGACAAGAACGGTCTCATCGCGGCCGTCAGCAAAATCGAAGTTGCCCGCATGATGAGCGCCGCCTACCTGGAGATAGACATCTTCACGCCGGTACGGCAGCTGGCGAAAGAGGCAGTGGTCTTTGCGATCCCCTACCTGCGCCGACACCCGGTGATCTCCCGACTGCGCGACCAGGAACCAGGATGGCTGCTCAATGTCGCGATCGAGCACGAGGGGTCGAAGCTCAACCTGATCGAAACCGTCGGCGCCTTCGTCGCACCACTGCTGGCGGCCCGCGACGACAGCGCAGCACTGGTGGTCACACCGGCACAGGCGGCGGAGATCGCCGTCCGCACCGTGCTCTCGCATGTGCTGATCCAGCGCAGCAGCCTCACCGACGAACAGGTCGGCGACACGGTAGCCCGCGCTATCAGCCGCTAGCAGATCCGATGCTGCAACGGATAATGCAATCCGTATCAGTGATCGCCGCAGCCGTGTATGTCGTCGGCCATGCCGATTCCGGGTCTCAGCGTGGTGCTGGTGCCGGACAGCGACAGGCCCCATCCTCGGTGAGATTCACCCGTTATGGGGGATACGGACCCATCGACGGCAGCACTACCGTCGAAACCATGACCACCACCTCACAGGTCGTCATCAGTGAGCGGACCGCCGACGACATCGGCTCGCTCGGCGCCGACTTCTCGCACACGCGTCCCGACTCATGTCCGAACTGCTGTTGGCAGAACTGAAATCGAAGGGATAACCATGTCGCGCAGGCGCACTCACGTTCCTCAGGTCTCCCCGGCATACACCGGGCGGCTGTCGATGGCGCCGGTACCCGCGCTGCGGATGCCCGAGGAATCGATGGATCCTGACGTCGCCTATCGATTCATCCACGACGAACTGATGCTCGACGGGAGCAGCAGGCTGAATCTGGCGACCTTCGTCTCGACGTGGATGGATCCACAGGCCGAGAAGCTGATGGCGGAGACGTTCGACAAGAACATGATCGACAAGGATGAATACCCCGCGACCGCGGCGATCGAGCAACGGTGTGTGTGCATGGTCGCCGACCTGTTCCATGCGGAGGGCCTGCGCGACGACGACCCGTCCAGTGCCACCGGGGTATCGACGATCGGATCCAGCGAGGCGGTGATGCTGGCCGGGCTGGCGATGAAGTGGCTGTGGCGCGAGAAGGTCGGCGACGGGTGGAAAGGTCGCACACCGAACATGGTGATGGGGTCCAACGTGCAGGTGGTGTGGGAGAAGTTCTGCCGCTATTTCGACGTCGAGCCGCGGTATCTGCCGATGGAGAAGGGCCGCTACGTCATTACACCCGAGCAGGTGCTGGCCAACGTCGACGAGGACACCATCGGCGTGGTGGCCATCTTGGGCACGACATTCACCGGCGAACTCGAACCGATCAGCGACATCTGCGCGGCGCTCGACAAGCTCGCTGCCGACACAGGACTGGACATCCCCGTGCACGTCGACGCGGCCAGCGGCGGCTTCGTGGTGCCCTTCCTGCATCCCGATCTGGTGTGGGATTTCCGGCTGCCGCGCGTGGTGTCGATCAACGTCAGTGGCCACAAATACGGGCTGACGTATCCCGGCATCGGGTTCGTGGTGTGGCGCGGCCCCGAGTACCTGCCCGACGACCTGATTTTCCGGGTCAATTACCTGGGCGGCGACATGCCCACTTTCACCCTGAACTTCTCCCGACCCGGCAATCAGGTCATCGGTCAGTACTACAACTTCCTCAGGCTCGGCCGATTCGGCTACAGCCTGGTCATGCAATCCCTCTCGCAAACCGCGCGCTGGCTCGGCGACCAGCTGCGCGCGAGCGGACACTTCGAGGTGATCACCGACGGCTCGGCGATCCCGGTGATCAGCTTCCGGCTGTCGGGCGACCCTGAATACACCGAGTTCGACGTCTCGCACGCGCTGCGCTCCTACGGCTGGCAGGTGCCCGCGTACACCATGCCGGACAACGCCACCGATATCGCGGTGCTGCGCGTCGTGGTGCGGGAGGGGTTCTCGGCGGACATGGCCAGGGCGTTGAGCGAGGACGTCACCGCCGCGCTCGGGCACCTCGACACGCTCAAACCCAATGGATACTTCGACCGGCTGAAGCCGTTCGCCCACTAACCCTTCCGCGAATCACCCCGGTGCGCTCACGTCGCGTGGAGATACACCGGAACACTGGTGTGCCCGTTGGAGATGAAACTCGGCACCGGCGTCAGTTCGGTCCGGGTCGTGGCCAGGCTCATCCGCGGGAACCGATCGAACAGTGCAGGCAACGCAACGGCCGCTTCGAGGCGGGCCAGTGACGCGCCGATGCAGTGGTGTGCGCCGTGGCCGAAGGCGAGGTGCTGATCGCGGGTGGCACGGGTGGGATCGAACTCGGCGGTGCTGGCGCCGTGCACTTTCGGGTCGCGGCCTGCGCCTGCGTAGGAGGCCAAGATGGCCTCGCCCTTGCCGATTCGGTACTTCCCGGCGATGTCGATGTCCTCGACCGCGTATCGGAGGGGCAGGTGTGCCACCGGTGCCTGGAAGCGCAGCGTCTCCTCGACCACGTCTGCCCACGACACCTGCCCTGCGGCCACCGCGGCGCGCTGCTCAGGATGGGTGAGCAGGGCGACGATCGCTTGGTCGAGCAGATTGACCGTGGTCTCGTGACCGGCATTGATGATCAGCATCAGGGTGTCGGCGAGTTCCTTCTCCGACAGCGCGGAGTCGTCCTCGTCGCGCGTGGCGATCAGCGCGCTGGTGACGTCGTCACCAGGATGCGCACGACGGTAGGCGACGAGTTCGCCGACCAGTCCATACATTTCGAGGTAGTTGGCCTGCGCCTGCTCGGCGGTGAACGAGCCGTCGAAGAAGCCGTCCACGCACTTGTGCAGCGCAGGCCCCAGCCCTTCGGGCACACCGACCAGTTCGGTGATGACCCGGATCGGAACCGGATAGGCGAAGCCGCTTCGCAGATCGACCGGTGCGCCGGCCGGGGTGGCTGCCAGCGCGTCGAGCAGGTTCTCGGTGATCTCGGCGATCCGCGGACGCAGCGCGGTACTACGGCGATGACTGAAAGCTGGGGAGACCAGCCGGCGCAGCCTGCGGTGATCGGCGCCGTAGGCGGTGAACATGTTGTCGACCGCTACCCACGGCAGCAACGGCCACGCCTCGGTGATCTCGCCGTTGATGAACGACATCCAGTGCTGCCTGGGGTCCTTCGACACCCGAGGATCGGCGAGCAGACTCCGCAGCACTGCCTGATCGGTGACCGACCAGGCGGGCACGCCACCGGGCAGTTCGACCAGCGCCACCGGGCCACGTTGCTGAATGCGTGCCGACTCACCTTGGATGTCGGCACCGGTCGTATCCAGCACGATCGGTTCCATGAAATCTTCTCCACCAGGGTCTACGCCCGTAATCGACAGCGCCGCAGCCAGTTTCACCCGACCGATTACGAACTTACCCCTCGGCTGAGCGGTCCAGGGGACGAATAGGGGCACCAACGGCGGACGTTGATCGGTAGCCTCGTCATCGCGCGGGACCGGCTGAGGGCGCGGCGGACCCAGAAGCCGTGAGCCGATACACGATGATGTGACGGCCGTTTCCCATCGGGGCGATGATCCACCGGTAGCGTTGGCAAGTGGCCAACCATGAGGAGACGCGGCGATGCCGAAAATTGTACTGTTCGGGGCAACCGGCTACACCGGACGCCTGACGGCCGAAGCCCTCACCGCACGCGGCGCATCGCCCGTGCTGGCGGGACGCAACGGGGCGGCCCTCGAGAAGCTCGGCGCCGAACTCGGCGGCTGCCGGACCGCCGTCGCCGACGTCACCGACCCCGCGTCGGTCCGGGCCCTGCTCGGTCGCGGCGATGTTCTGGTGACAACGGTCGGGCCGTTCCTGCGCCATGGGGGCCCCGCACTGGCCGCGACGATCGCCGCGGGCGCGCATTACATCGACTCCACCGGCGAAGGGCCCTTCATCCGCACCGTGTTCGAGCACGACGAGCAGGCCCGTGCCGCCGGCGCGGGGCTGCTCACCGCGTTCGGGTTCGACTACGTACCGGGCAATCTCGCGGCCGGGCTCGCCTTGCGCGAGGCTCCCGCCGCGGTGCGTGCCGAAGTCGGCTACTTCATGAAAAGTCCCGGTACCAGCGGTGGTACCCGCGCGTCCATGGCGGGGATGCTGTTCGAACCCGGCTTCGCGCTGCGCTCCGGACAGGTGGTCGCCGAACGCACCGGCGCGCGTCTGCGTTCCTTCGATGTCGCCGGAGAGAGCCGGACGGGGGCATCGATTCCCGGGTCGGAGCATTTCGCGCTGACTCGCTCGCACCCACACCTGCGAGAAGTCGATGTGTTCCTCGGCTTGCCGCCGCTCGCGGCACAGACGCTGCGCGTCGGCTCACGACTGACCTCGGTCGTCGCACAGGTGCCTGCGCTGAAGCGCGGATTCGACGAGGCTTTGGCACGAACGGTCAAGGGGTCGACCGGTGGCCCCGACGCCGAAGCTCGCCGCCGCACCCGCACCTGGGTGGTCGCCGAAGCTCAGGACGCGGCCGGCACGACGTTGGCCACCGTCACCCTGAAGGGCGGCGATCCCTACGATTTCACCGCGGCGATTCTGGCCTGGGCCGCCGACACCGCACTGGGCGGCGGCCTCCTCGGCTCCGGCGCGCTCGGCCCGGTCGACGCGTTCGGCCTGGACGCGCTGTACACCGCCGCCCGCGACGCAGGCTGGTCGCCGCACCCGGGCCCCTCCATCGAGCCGAAGGCACCCTGACACCGGCCGCCACCGCGTCGCGGCGCTAGGCCGCGTGGGTGAGTCGCGCGGCCGCCGCGCCGACGGTCGGTCCGGCGCTGACCAGTGTCCCCATGAACCGATCCTGTTCTCGCGCACCGCGATTCGCCGCACGGTCGAGCCCGCCGGGCAGCAGCCGGGTGACCGAGCGCGCGACATTGACGGGGATTCGGATCGCCGGGTACCACGGAACGATCGCCGTCGGCAGCCCGAGCGCACGCATCGTGTGGCGCCCGAGGAAGGTCCCCGTCACCGACAGATGCTGGGCATAGGCAAGGCGGCGCCTGATCGTGGGCAGCCGGTCATAGTTCCACGACAACGGGTCTCGTGACATCGGTACCGCGAGTTGAGGAGTCGACTCGTCGGGGTCGGCCAAGGCAGACAGCGTGTGCACCAGGACGCGCACACCGTCACGGAAGGAGTGCGGCAGCCACTGTTCCTCGACACCGAGCAGCCAGCCGACGTAGCGGACCAGGTGCGCGACAGCGTCGGTTTCGGCGGGGGTGAGCAACAGACCCAGGCCCATCCCACCGATCGCCGGTGCGATGAAGGCGCCGACGAGCGTTGCCGCCATGTCCGTCTGGTTGATGGGCAGGCCCCAGTCCTCGGTCCGCCAGTCCGGCATGGCGGCCACGTGCCTGCGGACGAAGGCGTGGATGAGTCGCACCCGGATCGTGGACCGGTATCCCAGACCCAGGGGGGACAAGCCGTCCTCGGACAGGACATCCATCGCCCACTGCATCGTCTCGGCCCACCGCTGATTGGAGCCCTTTTCCAGCGCTCCTGTGCGCAACAGGGTCTTGTTGAAGCCGGAGAACTGGTAGCCGCCGAGCATGGCGACATCGCGCGCGATGTACATGCCGTCGGAACCGCTGGTGAGCAGGACCTTGGCACCGCGCACGAGTGTGTCGTGATCGACCCACGCCGGAACAGTCTCGACCGCGGTGAAGAACTCGCGCAGCGGATCCGGCGCCTGCGGTACCGCAGCGATGCCGTCGGTGAGCGCTCGATCGAACAGCGGACGCATCTGTTTCGAGCCCGCGGCGACCATCCAGTCCACCAGCCGATCCATCGCGTCGTCACCGACGAGCAGGCCCTCGCCGAGATGTTGCCATTGCGTCGAGTCGGGGCTGTGAACCCCTAGCATCGCCGCGAAGCCGCCGACGAGGGGCGGGACGCGGTGGGGACGATCTGGATGACGGGCGGGAACGGTGGTCATCGACACTCCTCGTTGAGCGCTCCATTGTGGATAACGACTGATATCCAAAATAGGTCGACTGCTAAAGTCCTGTCAATGGCGCGTGCAGAGGTGGTCCGGTCCTACCGTGGAATCAGCGCGGCGACTCGACGTGACGAACGCCGCGACAAACTCCTCGCCGCAGGTCGCCAGATCTGGGGCGAGGCCGGCCCGAGCGAAGTCACCGTGCGCCGCGTGTGCGCCGCGTCGGGGTTGACCCCGCGCTACTTCTACGAACAATTCGCCACCCGAGACGCACTGGTCCTCGCCGTCGCCGAACAGGTGCAACAGGAGCTGTTCACCACCCTCGTCGACGCGAGCCAGGCCGAGCCCGGCACCTTGAAACGCAAACTCCTGCGAGCACTGACGACCTACCTCGACACGATCGCCGACGACCCCAGCATCCACCGCATCATGACCAGCGATACCCACAGCGTCGCAGGGCTCGAAGAGTTGCGCTCCCGTGCCGTCGGGATCGTCACCGACCTCGTGATGCAGTACAGCGCGGAATTCCTCGACGCTCCCGCGAATCCGGAGATCCGGCGCCAGGAAGCACTTTTCGTCGTCGGCGGGATCAACCAGCTGGTGGCGACCTGGCTGGGCGACCCCCGTCGGCCGACCACCGAAGTAGCCGCCCTCTGCACCGAACTCGCACTGGCCGTGGTGAACCGAGCACCCTGACAGTCGGTGCAGCCGAATCAGTAGTTCGACCGCACCGCACGGTCGGCAACGACAGTCGTTTCTGGCCGAGTGGGCGGCGCCGACGCCGGTGAATCACTTCCTTCCGTGCGGTACTGCCCGATCCCGGGCGCGCGTGGCGGGTGCGCTGGTCTACCGGTTGTGCCCGCCCACGCTGGTATCGAGCGCGCCGAGTTGGAGTTGGGTGGCGAGGGCCTGGAGCGCTGCGGGGTCGTGCGGTGGCACCCGTTCCATCGCGCTGAAAGCCAGGTGGTCGGCGATCAACATGGTGCGCACCTCGGCGTCGGTGAGCTCGCCGGTCAGGACACCTTCGGGCAGGGTCTGCACCATAGCGAAGGTGGTGTCGACGATCAGTGGCACCAGCGAAGTCGGCATCGACAGCGGGTCGCCCACAACGAGCGCCTCGGTCGCTGTGTTCGTCGCGTCGGTGAACTCCGGTGAGACGTCCAGCATTCGGTGGACCGCCACGTCGACACTTCGCCGCACCCGATCCAGCATCGTGGTCCAGCGCCTCGACGAGGACGCCGCAAGCAGCGCGGCGCCGACCTTGCGCCGAAAGGGCGGGGGCGCGTCGACGGCCCCGCACAGGAAAGCCGTCGTGGTGATGGTCATGTGCGCCATCGCCACCCGCGCACCGAAACTCGGGGTGGCGGGACCGAGCCTGGCCAGGAGAGCGAAACCGCCCAGTGCCGGCACGAGGAGCTGGAGCATGACCTTCCGCTTCAGTTCCTCGCGATCGGCGACGCCGTAGATCTGCAGCTCGTTGTCGCGCAGGTCGTTGGCGGACTGAGCGATGATGGCGAGACAGCCGGCCAGTTCGCGCAGATCCGCCTCGGGCACAACGGCTTCGGAGGCGAGTTCACACGCGTAATAGGTGACCCGGCCGAGCACACCTTCGCTGTAGGCGACCCGCGACAGCGGCGAGTCGATATTGCGGGCCATCACCACCGCGACATCGATGACCACCGCGCCGACACGCTTGCGCCCGGCCGGCGACAGCGCTCCGAGCAGAGCTCGGATGTCGCCGATACGCTCGGCCAGGAGCCGGTCGACCGCTTCGCTGTCGCGGGCTTCGGTGCTGACCGAAGGCAATGCAGCAGGCTTGGTGTCGGTGTTGCCGGTGAGGTAGTCCGCAGCGTCCAGAACGGACCAGCTCGCGATCGCGCGATCGCTGAGATCCTCGAAGGCGTCCAGAACTCGGCAGGCCAGCAGGGCGGCGGTGGCCTCTGCCTGCAGGTGGGTGGGCAAGAAGCTCACCGCGATACCCAGGTTACGACCGGCTGGGATCAGTGCCAGCCGGGCCAGCTCCTCCGGTGAGGAGGCGGCCCGTAACGCGGCCAGGTCCGGTGCGCGGCGCAGGTGTCGAAATCCATGGGCGAGTGATCCGATTCTGGTCTGCCTCATCGGGTGATCACTTCCTGTAGCAGTGCATGGAGGTCGTCGCGAGCAGGCGATGGCGGGAAGATGTCCAGTGCGGCGCTCGCCTTCTGTGTGGCGTCGAGGGCAACCGCCCGCGCGGCGTCGGTGGCCCCGCTGTCGATCAGGTCGCTCTGCAGGATCGTGCTCGGGGTGTCCGCGGACAGCCACATCTCCCGCGCGCCGGCGCGCATGTCGAGCCATTCGATCACCGGCCAGGTTGGAACCCGTCGTTCCAGGTCACCCCCTGCGTCCTTGCCCAGCCCGGGACCGCCCTCGACGTCGCGGACGTCGTCCATGATCTGGAACGCGAGTGCGAGCTCATCGGCGTATGTCATCAGCGCTCGCAGGCGATCGTGATCGGCACCGCCCGCGGTGCCGCCGTAGGAGCACGACAATCGGAACAAGGTGCCGGTCTTGGCGCCGGCGACGAGTCGGTAATGGCGGCGCAGCGCGGTGGCATCGACCGCGGGCGGCAGCATCTCGATGAGCTGACCGAAGGACAGATCCGACAGCCCGTCGGAATACGTCACACCGGGCACCTCCCCCAGGCAAGCAGACATTCCCGGGTTGTCGGCAAGCACCTCGGCGATCACCTGCACTGCGGCACCTGCCATGTGGAACCCCGCTCGGGCCGCGATGCGCACGCCGAATGCGGCGGGCACCGACGTCGCGCCGCGGCGTAGCAACGAGCCGTCACAGATATCGTCGTGCACCAGCGAGGACTCGTGCAGCATCTCCATCGCGCAGGCCAGATCGAGGGCGGCGCGACTGGGTTCGGACCCGGCGGGCGCAAGCAGGCCTGCACTCGCGAGAACCAGACGTGCGCGCACACGCTTGCCCGGAGCGGCGAGGACGTGCCTGCCGATGTCGTCGAAATCCCCACCGCTGATGAGGATTTCGTACAGGCGCGCGTTGACCAGCGTGAGAAGTTCGTGCTGAGTCCCACTCGGATGTCTGAGCATCAACGCGACCGGTTCGCCCTGGTGCTGCGGGTTGGCTGCCGGACGAGCGTCGTTACGGCGGACTTCGGGTAGCGCGGGATTGTCCATAACGCTGAATTCCTTTGGTGCGGCCATATGGCGGTGAGATCCCCTGATGGTTCACGGGGGCTGACGCGATTCAGACGGAGCCGTCCTGCCACAGCTACTGTTCTGCCGCAACGACAGACAGATAGGTAGCGTCGTGGCACGTAGGCATACGGTGAGCTGGTATTGCGCTGAAACAGTGAGGTTCGGACCTCACGATCCGTGGACGGTCACCTCGACGGGACCGGGACGATGTGGGTACGGTCGGCAAACACCTGCACTCGGACCGTTCACGAAAACGCCATTGTCCGGCGATCGGTCGTCGAAGGGAGCGACGTCGCTCTGCCGGCAATTCTACGGCGTGGATCACGTTGCCGCACAGGAGATTCGGCGCTTCGTGAGACTCCACGGCGCCGATCTCCGATATTGTGGGTTCCCGCCCAGTTTCCCGGCCACGACCGGACCGAGTCCTCGTCCCAGAGGACACCCTCGACGTCCCACACCCACGCGGACCCTTGGATGCTGACGCGAATAGCGTTGTGCCACAGTGACTTATCCGGTCCGGGTCGCACCGGCCGCGGTCAGGGGTCAACGGCGAGGATGCGCGGGACGGTGCCGACGATTCAGCACGCTTCCCGCGCGAGTCGGTTTCCCTGGGTTTCGCCGCCGTCGGTCGATCGAGTCACCGAGATCATCGAGGTGTCGCACCACTGCGGGTAGCTCAGTCACCGACATGGACGTGTGCGGCCCACCTGGTCGGCACGGCCGGATAGGCGTTGCGCATGGTGCGCAACGCCTCGGTGAGCGCGGTGGCCGCCTCGGCCGTGTCGGGCGCCCGGGTGCCGTGCGCGGTGAGCGCCGCGTAGACCGCCTCGGCGGTCTGGGAGCTGTCCGCGGTGTGCCACAGCGTGCCGATGACACCGCGGAAGCCCGCGAGATGGAAGGCCGACGCCAAGTTCAGCGGCTCGTCGAGCAGAGCCGGGTCCGGGCTCGCGGTGTCGCAGGCGGACAGGAACGCCAGCTGTGCCCGCGTGGTGCGCAGGTCGTGCACGAACGAGGGCACGAACATCCCGTCGCTGAGCACCAGTCCCCCCTGGTCGGGATGCTTTGCCGAGCTGACCGCCCGGCCGTGGCAGGCGAAATGGGCGATCGCGTGCTCGTGCAGCCCCTGCTTGATGGCATCGAAGTCGGCGGCGGCGTCGATGAGCACAGTAGAGCCGGGCAGCAGTCCCGCCACCGCCTCGGCCTCGGCACGGGCGCTCGGCAGCACCGAGACGCCGTTACGCTCGCCGACACCGACGATGAGCGCGGTGTGACGGGCATGGCGCGGCCGGGGTGTGCTCAACGTGTCGGCGAGCGCGGTCAGCGACGGTGTGTACGAGGAGACCGCCCGGTCGAACACAGTCTGCCCCGCGTCCTCGCGATGTCTGCCCGCCGCGTGCAAGGGCAACTGGGCCATGATTCCGATCGGGCACCACCACAGCCGCGACGTCGTGACCTTCTCCAGCACCGGCCGGGCCGTGGTGGTCCACAGCCATTCCAGCACCGCGTGCACCTCCAGCTGGGCCTGCTCACGCCGGTCGAACGAGCACGCCGGGTCCTTCACATCGGCCAGTGCTGCTCGCAACCGCCGGACCTGGGCGCGGGCGGTGGTCTCGGTGATCTGCGGCAGCGACACAGCCTCGACGGGCTCCCGACAGTCGGCGGGAACCACGAGCGCGCTGCCCTGAGCGCTGACGATCACCACGGTGTGCCCGGCCGTGCGTGTGCGCAGGACTTCGAGATTCGGCGGCACCAGCAGATCCTCGAACCCCGGCACCGTGCGCGCTCGCGCGAGCAGCCGGTCCCGCCGCATCGAGAGCTGCCGGATCTGTTCGACGGCCTGTGGTCGCGGGTCCCAGTCCCGGGAGGAGATCCGGCCGTTGAACTCCACTTCGATGTGAAACGTCAGGTCGGCGTATCCGTCGGCCCCAGCCAGCTCGCGCTCGACCTCGCTGAGCTCCTCGGCCAGCGACGGTTGCGTCTCGCCGAGTCGTGCCCAGCCGCGCCGGATACCCCACGCGTCGCCGAACAGCACGCCGCGGCACCGTTCGACCAGTTCCAGAGCTCGGTCGAGCTGGCCCGACCGCACACCGGCATCCACCACCCGGTCGGCGAGGCCGTGCAGCTGCCGCGCCGCCTCCACCCTGCGGACCCAGGACAACGCTCGGCTGACCGTGGCGGGGATGGCGGTGATCACCCGTTCCTGCGCGTCCAGCCATGTTGCCGGGTTCGCCTCGGCGAACATCGCGGCCTGGGCCTGTTCGCAGATCATCCGATGCTGCGTGCTGGTGGCCGGGTGGCCGGAAACTGACCGGTAATAGGTGATCGCGAGTTCGCGCAACCGGTCGGCTCCCGGCCCGCCGAAGGTGGCGAGCGCACGGGCCGAGCGCGCGAGCGCGAACGCACGCAACGGCCACCAATGGTGGTCTCCAGGGGTCTGACCGACGGCTTTCTCCGCGAGCGCGAGCGAGTCCTCCAGCGCGCCGAGATCACCGCACTGCCGGTACCGGTGATACAACACGTCGGCGATGGTGCTCTCGATGCGCGGCACGTCGGGGTGATCGGGACCCACGAGCGCGAGCGCGGCCCGGTAGGCGCGCTCGGCCTCGTGAAACGGTTCCGCATGCGTGACATCGGTGCTGACCGCCCGGGCCTGCACGGCACCGGCATAGTTGTAGAGCATGCCGACCCGGCGCACATCGTCTGTCGCCATGGTGGACACCGCCGATGCCGCCGCGTCGACAGCTGTGGTGAACATGGCGTGATCACCGGCCTCGGCCACCTCCTCGGCCGCCCTGGACAGGGACGACCAGCGCAGCGGGAGGTTCGGGTCATCGGGTGGGGTCAGCGCGAGGGCCTGCTCCGCGACGGTGACAGCCTCGCGGCCCGCCCCGGGGCTGGAGCCGACTCGGCATTGCGTGATCAGCGCGGACGCGAGTGCGGAGAGCCGGAGTGCGCGCTGGTCATCGTCGGCGGCCGGTAAGTTCAGCGCGGCCCGGGCGGCGTCGACCGCCAGCTTCGCTTCGTCGCGAGAGCCGGTCGCCATCGCGACGGTGCTCGCGCAGTGGGCGAGTGCTTTCAGCAGCTGCGCCCGCAGCGCGTGGCTCGGTGTGGTGGCGAGCAGCGCTTCGGTCACCGCGTCGTAGGCGAGCGTGATCGCCTCGGTGTCGCCGCCGATATCCCAGAGGTCGTTGTGCGCGTAGTAGAGATCCAGCAGCGCGGCAGGCCGCTCAGCGTGGTCCAGCGGCAGTCCGACGGCCAGCACCCACGCCTGGTCACGTCGTCGCACCAGCACATCGCCGGTGACCGGCTGCCGCCGCAGGCTCGCGACCAGGTCGTACTGCGCCTGCAGAGCGCGCGGATCGCGGTGGCAGGTCATCAGGAATCGCGCGATATCGGAACCGATCTCCCTGCTCGCCTCTTGCTCGAGCTGCGCGAGCGCGGGCACCCGCGCTGTGTCGCCGTAGTCGCGCTTCAACGCGTCGGCGAGATCACGACATGCGACCAGCGCACCGGCCAGGTGGATGGGCGCGGCACCGTCGGTGTAGAGATCGAACTCGTACTGGGCGAGCTCGAGCACGACGTCGCGCCACACCGGGCGTTCCCGCAAGGCCAGTTGGGCCGCGGCCCGGTAGTCGGCGACGATCTTGCCCGGCGACAGGCCCGCGTTGTCCTGCGCTCGGGCGCGATCGACCAGCCTGCGGGCGCGTTGCGGATCGTCGCGAGGTGTGTGCGCGATCGTCCAGTTCAGCCCGTTGACGACGGTCTCGCGGTAGGTGTCGGTACCGTCGTGCTCGTCGAGCAGGAGCAGCAATGTGGCGTGATCGGCGGTGAGCGCGGCTTTCATCCGCTCGTCGTCCAGTGCGTTCATCACCGTCGTACAGGCGTTCGCGAACAGCACCAGCGAGTCACGGTCCCGGTAGACCTGGAACTGCTCGCGTGCCTGGTTCAACGCCCGGTATTGCGGCATGGCGACGACGCTCGCGACCGCGAGATCACCTGATGTGCCCGCGATGGCGGCCGCGATCTCCCGGTCGACCAGCCCGGCGAACCCGCTCTGCGCCTGGAACCGGTGCCAGTGCGCTCGGGCCAGGTGCGGCAACAGATTCGCGGGGCACTGCTGCGGTGGCGGCAGGCCCGCGTCCAGCAGTGCGCCGATGTCACCGGTGTCGGCGAAGTTCTCGACCACCAACCGAATGTCGTCGTACACGCGCAGCCCCCGATCCCGTTCGGTCCACGGTAGCGTGATCCGAATCACCAAGCAGGAGGTTCGAATTCGGCATGACATCAACGAGCGGTCCCCGAGTCGAGGTTCTCTGCGAGCAGGCCGGAGCGGCGCTGGCCGAACGCGCTTCCCGCTACGGCGTCGCGGACGTACTGGCCAGAATCGTCACGGCGGCACAGCAGGGCGAGGTGTCCGAAGCTGACCTCGACCTGCTCGACAGTGCCTTCGCCCAACACGGCATCGACAACCTGACGCGGGCGCACCGCGGCTTCGAGCCGTGGAAGGGACCGCGCGACATCGTCGTCACGGCATGGGTGTGCCCGACGAGTGCGTGCACCAGGGCGAGGATCGACGAAGGTGCGCGGTGCGAGCTCACCGGGCAACCGTCGCGCAGGATCGAGCTGTGAACGCGTTCCTCACCGAGCTCGGCAAGAACCTTGCTACCCGCTGGGCTGCCGCGCTCGCACTGCCCGCCGCGGTGTTCGTGGCCGTGGTGGTCGTGGCGGTCGCGCTCGGGCCCTCGCACGCACTCGACTTCAAGCTGTTGTGGACCCGGGTGACGACGGTGTCGACCGGTCCCGCGCTGGTATGGGCCGCTGCGGCGTTCCTCGCCGCGACCGCGATGGTGGGGTTGGCGGTTACCGCGCTCGGCGGCATCGTGATCGCCGCGTGGGCAGCCACCGGCACCGGTGCAGGCAGACCGTTCGTCGCGCTGCGCCACCGCCGTTGGCGGCGTGCGACGGCCAAGGCGGACGCCGCGGTCAAGGCGGTGCTGGCCGACCGATCGGACCGCCGGGCCAAGAGCACTGCGCAGCGAGCTGTGCTGCGGCGCAACGCGATCTCCGAGATCGAACCGGCATGCCCCACGTGGGCAGGCGACCGACTGCGGAGCGTGGACGAGCGCGTCAGCCGCGGCACGGGGCTCGACCTGACCACGACGTGGCCGCGATTGTGGCTGGTGCTGCCCGACGCGGCGCGCACCGAGGTGACGACGGTCCAGGAACGGTGTGGCTCCGCCGCCCGCACCCCGGTGTGGGGCTTGGCCTATCTGGCAGTCGGTGTGTACTGGTGGCCGGCGCTCGTGCCGGGAGTGTGGGCATTGCTGGTGTCGCGCCGTCGGATCCGCCGTGCGGTGGGGGTCTACGCGGACCTCGTGGAAGCCTCGATCGACCTGTACGCCCGAGACGTCGCCAACCAGCTCGGGTTCGAACTGACGGGCAGGTTGACACCGGCGATCGGCGAGCAACTGACCGAGGTACTGCGGAAACAGCCCGGGTAGCTGTGTGGCCATTTCTCGCGCGATCCGACCGGCCGGCGTCAGCCGCCGGAGCGCGGACCGGCCGTAGCGGCCAGAGCCGTGGCGAGGTCCCGGTGGATCGAAATCCACTCGGTCATCCCGGCGAGGTCGATCACGCGCGCGATGCTCGTAGGGGCCAGCCCGCCGGCGAGATGCATCCCGATGCCGCGGCGGTCCAGCTGCTGCGCCAGGTCGGCGACGACCATGATGGCACGGACCGACAGGAACGTGATCTCGGCCAGATCGACGACGAGATGACCACCACCGGCGGACGCGGGGACAGCCGACTCGAGCAGGCCCCGCCAGCGCGGGAGGGTGTAGGCGTCGATCTCCCCACGAGCATGCAGCACGATGACCTGTCCTGCGGATTCCGCGACGGCACCCAAGCGGCGGCAGAGATCGGCAGCCGGGTCGCCGGCTGCGGGCGAGCGGGTTTCGTCGGGACGATTGTTCAACGGACTCAATTCTTCAGCACCGGAGAGCAGTGCGCTGCCAACTGTCCTGTGTGCTCAAGATCGGGCCGGCAATCCTATTCCAGCACGCGGCCCGGCAACAGCCTTGCCCCGTCGCTGCCCTGGCGCCCAGTTGTTCGCTATCGGTCCTGATTCGCGGTGATCGGCCTTCGCATTTCGTCTCAGCGGCCGGGCGCCGCAGGGACGACACGCGGTGCGCCGAGGGCGAGACAACGGGTGCGTCGCCTGTTGCCGAGCCGGTAAAATGGCGCCGGGAAACCATACGGGCGCGGTCGTCCGGCGCCCGCCTACACCGGCGTGCCCTTCATCGCGTGTCCACGGAGGGAGCGTCGTGCAGAGTCTGAATTTCGAGAGCGACGACCTCGCCGCGACCGAGGAGTTCCTCAACAACGCCTACACCCGGGTGCAGATCGGCAACCACGGCCCGCACCAGGTGCGTTCCAGGATTCGTCGCGAGGTGCTCGGTTCGATCAACTTCGACCAGCTCGAGATGGGTTTCGACATGGCCTACGATGCCGACCCGCTCGGCCGGGTCTGCCTGGTCACCGTGCACAGCGGTCGGATCGAGGAGAACTATCACGGTAGCGGTACCGACACCTTCACGCCCGGGCAGACCGGTCTGCTCACCCCCCACGACCTGCCCTACTCGGGGGTCATCCGAACCAGCCGCTACGACATCACCATGTTCGACCCTGCGATCCTGAACCGTATGGCCACCGCCGCGGGTGGAGACCGCGTGCGCGTAGACGGGCACCGACCTGTCACTGTGGCGGCCGGACAGCGGCTGCGGCGGGTGATCATCCACCTGCAGCAGATCGCCGCGGACCCCGATGCAGCGAGCAGCCCGCTCACCGTCACGACGGCCTCGGACTATCTCGCCGCGACTGTGCTGGCCACCATGCCGACGACCGCCGAGCACGAGCCCACCGCCACCGATCGTCACGATGCTCACCCGCACACCGTGCGCCGTGCCATCGCCTACCTGGAGTCGCATCTGAGTGACAAGATCGCGATCAGCGACGTCGCAGCGGCAACCTTTGTCACGCCGCGCGCCTTGCAGCTCGCCTTTCGCCGCCATCTGGACACAACACCGCTCGAGTACCTGCAGCGACTGCGCCTTGCCGCGGCGCACGAGCAACTCGGCGCCGCGCTGCCCGGTGACGGTCAGACTGTCGCGACCATCGCCTACCGATGGGGCTTCCCCCATCCGGGCCGCTTCGCCACGGCCTACCGCCGGCGCTACGGTCGGCCACCGAGCCAGACCCTGCGCGAATGAGCGCTGCCGTATCGCGTCGCGAACGCGGTCCGAGCCCGCCGCGCCGGCGCGACCGAGGGGGTCAGGGCCGTCTCACGCCCGAGCGAACCGCATGTCCACCACCGTGCCTGCCGCCGATGTGCTGACCTCGAATTCACTGCTGAGAGCGCGCATGATGCCCATCCCGCGCCCACGTGACCGATCGATGTCCGGATCAGGGGTCGACCAGCGTCCCTCGTCGGTTACGACGGTGTGGACATGAGTCTCGGTGAGCGCCGCTGTCACGCGTACTGTGCCGCCGTCGCCACGGTGACCGTGCTCGACGGCGTTGGTACACGCCTCACCGACGGCGAGCACTATGTCGTACGCCTGGTTCGGGTCGACCGGTACCTCGGCCAGCCAGGCCTGTAGCGCGTGGCGCACTTCGGCCAACCGCGCGGCCTCTGCCGAGAAATCGATCTCGAACGGTTTCACGGCGCTGTCCTGCCGAGACGGGTGCGTCGTCACCTGATGCCTCCCTCTCCATCTCGACGTCCAACGAATCCGCGAGAGAACACCCGCGCCATTGGCAGTACCCCTGCAGTATCCGGATATGCCACGTCCGGGCGTGACAAAACCCTCTCGCGGCGGCCCTGCGGATACGTCCGAGCCAGGGTACCCCGGTGCGGCGCAACGGTTTGCGGCCCGAGCGGATGGGGTAGGTTGCTCGAGCAAGAATCGCTCGCACATTCGCCGACCCGGCGAAGCTAGAGGCAAGAGGTAGAAAAGTGGCGAATCGCAACCGAGGAGACCTTCGGTGAGTGTAGAAGGCGGCTTCCGCGACCTCGACGTGCAGACACGAGCACAAGACGACTTCGAAATCCTCTCCGTGCGCGGTGAAGTCGACATGGCCTCGGCGCCCCAGTTGCAGGCGGCGCTGGAGAAGGCACAGCAGAGTGGCAAGACACTGGTGGTCGATATGACCCAGGTCGGCTTCCTCGGCTCGGCCGGACTCAGCGCGTTGCTGGTCGTGTCCAAGGCAGCGCCCTACCAGCTGCGCGTGGTCGCCTCCCATGAGGTGGCTCGACCGATCGAATTGACCGGACTGGACAAGCTGCTCGCTGTCTACGCCACCCTGGAGGCGGCAATCGCCGCGGAGCCGAACGCGCACTAGGTCCGCAGTCGCGGGGGGGGGGGGCGCCGGGGGCGCCCCCCCCCGACCGCATGCTCAGTCGAAGACCGGGTCCTCGGTGCGGGTGCGCTTGAGCTCGAAGAAGTGCGGGTACGAGGCCAGCGCGACCACGCCGTCCCACACCTTGCCCGCGTCCTCGCCGCGCGGGATGCGCGAGAGCACCGGCCCGAAGAAGGCAGTCCCGTTGATGTGGATGGTCGGCGTGCCGACGTCGGGGCCGACCTTGTCCATGCCCGCGTGATGGCTGGCCCGCAACGCCTCGTCGTAGTCGGTGCTGGTCGCGGCCTCGGCGAGTTCGGCGGGCAGGTTCAGTTCGGCGAGCGCGTCGGCGACGACCGCGTCGAAGGTCTCCTGCAGCGTCTCGCGCTCGTACTCGGCTTTGCGGTCGTGGATCCGGGTGCCCAGCGCCGTGTAGAGCGGGGACAGGATCTCGTCGCCGTACTTCTGACCAGCGGCGGTGACGACCCGCACCGGGCCCCACGCGGCAGCCATCATGTCGACATACCGCTCCGGCAGGCCCTCTTTGCCCTCGTTGAGCACCGCCAGGCTCATCACGTGGAAGCGCGCTTCGATATCGCGCACCTTCTCGACCTCCAGGATCCACCGCGAGGTGATCCAGCACCACGGGCACAGCGGGTCGAACCAGAAATCGGCGACATCCTTGGTGGCCTGCTCGCTCACGATGGGTTCCTCTCGGGTCAGCTGCGGTGGGCCGGGTCGCCCCACCGATTGGTGCAACCGCATCACCGCCGGAATCGTTCCCGTGGGTGAAAACGCGCACTAAGCTCGGGTTGCGAGGAGTCCGGGTCGTCCGCGAGAAGGGGTCCATTCATGAGCTCGAATCAGCATTTCGTCGTCATCGGTGGAGGTCTGGGCGGAGCGAAGATCGCCGAAGCCCTGCGCGCCAACGATTTCGACGGCCGCGTCACTCTGCTGGCCGCCGAAGAGGAGCTGCCGTACGAGCGCCCGCCACTGTCGAAACAGCACCTGGCGGGCACCCAGCAACTGCCCGATTTCACCGTCGATCCGGCTGCTTGGTACCGCGATCACCACGTCGACCTGCGACTGGGCACCACCGCGACCGCGTTCGATCCGATCGCCAAGACGGTGACACTGCCCGACGGTTCCACGCTCGACTACGACAAATTGGCTCTCGCCACCGGTTCGCGAGCCCGCACGCTCGACATTCCCGGCGCCGATGCCCCCAACGTCTACACGCTGCGCACGATCGGCGATTCGAACGCGCTGCTCGAGATACTGCGCACCGACCGGCGCCTGGTGATCATCGGGGCCGGGTGGATCGGTCTCGAGGTCGCCGCGCAGGCCCGCGCCAAGGGTGTCGAGGTGACGGTGATCGAGACGGCCGATCTGCCGCTGGTCACGGTGCTCGGCCCGGAGATGGGCGCGTTCTACGCCGATCTGCATCGCGCGCACGGCGTCGACCTGCGCACGAACACCTCCGTCGACGCCATCCTCACCGACGAGGACGAGGCGACCGGCGTGCTGCTCGGCGACGGCACCGTGGTGCCCGCGCAGGCGGTGCTGGTCGCGGTGGGCGCGCAGCCCAATATCGAGGCGGCCACGGCGGCCGGGTTGGCGGTCGACGGCGGCGTGCTGGTGGACGCCGCCCTGCGCACCAGCAACCCCGATGTGGTGGCGGTGGGCGATATCGCCGAGCAGGACCATCCGCTGCTGCACCGGCCGATCCGCATCGAACACTGGGCGACCGCGCTGAATCAGCCCGCGGTCGCCGCGAAGACGATGCTGGGCAAAGCGGCTGTCTACGACCGGCTTCCGTATTTCTTCAGCGATCAGTACGACGTCGGGATGGAGTACTCCGGCTATGTCGGACGCGGCGACGACGTGCGGGTGGTGGTGCGTGGCGATCTCGATGAGCGCGAATTCGTCGCGTTCTGGCTGGACACGCAGAACAGGGTGCGCGCGGGGATGAACGTCAATGTGTGGGATGTGACCGACCGGATCAAGCAGCTGATCGGATCGGCGGAGCCCGTCGACCCCGACCGGCTGGCAGACCCGGGCATCCCGCTGTGATCCACTTCACAGCGATCGTTGTGTCGAAGACTGCTCATCGGCTCCGACCAACCGTCGAACGCGCCACGAGGGCGCAGCGAGCAGGAGCCGAACCATGAAATTCATGCTGGTCAAGACCTATTCCGAGACCGCCTACTGCGACATCCCGCTGCCGGAGTGGGCACCCGAGGACATCGCCGCCCATATCGACTTCCAGCGGGCGCTGGGCGAACAACTCGCCGCCGCGGGCGAACTCGTCGACGCGCAGGGCCTGGCCGCACCCGATCAGGCGATGATCGTGTGCTCCGACGGTCGCTCGGCGCCGGTCGTGACCGACGGGCCTTTCCCGGAGACCAAGGAGTTCCTGGCCGGTTTCTGGGTGGTCGATGTCGATTCTGTCGAGCGCGCGGTCGAGATCGCCGCGCAGGCCTCCGCGGCACCGGGCCCCGGTGGCAAGCCGATCGGGGAATACATCGAGGTGCGCCAGATCATGAGCGCGCCCGACGTGGCCTGAGGCGAGACGCTGACTGCGCGTATCGAGGACCTGCTGCGTGAACTCTCGCCGCAGGTCCTCGGCGTATTGGTCCGCCGCTTCGGTGATTTCGACCTCGCCGAGGATTCGGTGCAGGACGCGCTGCTCGCGGCGGCGACCCAGTGGGATCGCGACGGACTTCCGGACAATCCGCGCGGCTGGTTGATCCAGGTCGCGCAGCGGCGGATGGCCGACGCGGTGCGCGCCGAGGTGGCGCGGCGACGCAGGGAGACCACGGTTTTCGTGCGGGATGTGCCCGTCGAGGCGGTCGGTCGCGATGACACCCTCGACATGTACTTCCTGTGCTGCCATCCCGACTTGCCGCCCGCCGGAGCGGTGGCCCTGACACTGCGGGCGGTCGGCGGCCTGAGTACCGCCGAGATCGCGGCGGCCTTCCTCGTCCCGGAATCGACCATGGGTCAACGTATCTCGCGGGCGAAGAAGCGTCTGGCCGAATCGGATCGGCCGTTCGCCGACGGCGCGCACGACAGCACCCGGGTGAGCGCGGTGCTGCAGGTGCTGTACGTGATCTTCACGGAGGGGCACACCAGCACCGCCGGAACGGGGTTGCGTCGCGGGGACCTGTCGGCGGAAGCGATCCGGCTCACGCGTGCGCTGCGCACGCTGCTCCCGGAGAACGCCGAGGTCACCGGTCTTCTCGCGCTGATGCTGCTCACCGATGCCCGGCGCGCCGCCCGCTCCGGTGCGCACGGCGAACTGATCCCGCTCACCGAGCAGGACCGCTCCCGCTGGGACCGCACCCAGATCACCGAGGGTCTTCGCCTGCTCACCGCGACCATGCCTGCCGGGCTGACGGGTCTCTATCAGATGCAGGCCGCCATCGCGGCTCTGCATGCGCAGGCCCGACGCCCCGAGGACACCGACTGGACGCGAATCCTGCTGCTCTACACCATGATCGAAGGTCTGACCCCCAATCCGATGATCACCCTCAACCGCGCGGTCGCCACCGCGATGGTGCACGGTCCGGTGCCGGGGCTGGCGGTAGCCGACAGCGTCGCCGAGCCGCTGGCACGATCGCACCGCCTCGCCGCCGTGCGCGGGCATCTTCACGAAATGGCAGGCGAGCAGGCTGCGGCCGTGCGCGAATACCAGCGGGCGGCCAGACAGACCGCCAGCGTGCCGGAACGCGACTACCTGTTGCTGCGCGCCGCACGTCTGCGAGCGGGCGACCCGTGACATCAGGAGCTGTCGTCCGACCCCGAATTCGCCGGTGTGCAGCTCGCTTTCGCCGTCACCCAGGCTGGCGACGTCGCGCGAGCAGGCGCCTGGCAGACTCGCTCCGATGACGGACGTTTTCAGTGCGGGCGTGCTGGTGTATCGCCGCGTCGAGGCCGGAATCGAGGTCCTGCTCGGGCACATGGGCGGGCCGCTGTGGGCGAAGAAGGACGCCTCGGCGTGGTCGATTCCCAAGGGCGAGTATCTGTCCGAGGAAGAGTCCGCGCGCGACGCCGCCGGGCGGGAGTTCACCGAGGAACTCGGGCTGCCGGTACCCGAGGGCGAGTGGATCGACCTCGGTGAGGTGAGTTATCGCAGCGGGGCCAAACGCAAGTACCTCACCGTGTGGGCGGTCGAGGGCGATCTCGACCCGGCCGATGTCGTGCCGGGCACATTCGAGATGCAGTGGCCGCCACGGTCGGGCAAGGTCGCGGAATTCCCCGAGATCGACCGGGCGGACTGGTTCGACCCCGCCACGGCGCGGGAAAAGCTCGGCAAAGGCCAGCGCCCCTTCCTCGACCGCCTCACCGATCAGCTGCACTGAGATCGGGGTAGATTTCAGCTATGCCCAGCGACCTGCAGCTGAAGATCATGAACAGAGTCCACCGCACCCTGCTCACAGTGACCGGCGGACGCCTCGGCAACTCGTTCTTCGGGATGCCGTCCCTGCAACTCACCACGATCGGCCGCAAATCCGGCGAGCCGCGCAAGGTCATGCTGACCGCGCCGATCATCGACGGCGACACGATCGTCATCGTCGCCTCCCGCGGCGGCGACCCCACCCATCCCTCCTGGTTCGTGAACCTGCGCGACAACCCGAACGTCGAGGTGTCACTGCGCAACGGCCCCGTGCGCCCGATGACAGCCCACGTCGCCACCCCCGACGAACGCGCGGCACTGTGGCCTCGGGTCACCGAGGCCTACAAGGGCTACGCCGACTATCAGACGAAAACGACGCGCGAGATCCCCTTGGTCCTGCTCACACCGAGGAACTGACCCACCTGCCGGCAGGTACACAGGGCGGGCATCGAACACGATGCCCGCCTACACCAGCGCGGCCCGGAACTCGGTGGGACTCGTCCCGCGGAGTCGTTTGAAGGCCGCGCTGAAGCCGAAGGCGTCGGAATAGCCGACCGTGGTGGCCACCTGGGCGACGCTGCGCGCGGGGTCGGCGAGCAGCTCTTCGGCTTCGGCCATGCGCCATTCGGTGAGGTAGGCCAGTGGCGGTTCGCCCATCACCTCGGTGAAGCGCCGAGCGAACAGGGCGCGCGAGACCGCCGCCTCGGTGGCCAGGCTCGCCACGGTCCAGCGGTGGAACGGCCGGTCGTGGATGGCGGTGAGCGCCGGGCCGACGATCGGGTCGGCCATCCCCCGGTACCAGGCGGGCGCGCAATGCTGCTGTTCGGCCAGCCAGGAGCGCAGCGTGCAGACCAGCGCCCAGTCCAGCAGCCGGTCCATCAGTGCCTGCGAGCCCGCGCTGAACCGGACCGCGTCGGCGGCGGATTGTTCCAGCCACAAACACATTTCCGGGTCTTCGTGGACCACCATCACCTGCGGTAGCGCTCGCAACAGCCGTTCGTGGCGTCGCCCCGATGCCCGATAGGCGCCGACGAGCAGCGAAGTCTCGCCGGGCGCACCGGTTGTCGCCGGCGTGACGATCAATTCCGATGTCGCACAACTGATGTCGGTGGGACCGAAGCCGTCCGGCACGAAACAGGACAGCTCGTAGCGCTCGTGTGGACGGCCGAGCGCGGCGGGCGTGTCTGCCAGATGGAAGGGCTCACCCGCTTGCACGAGCGCGGTGTCACCGGCGATCAGAGTCGTGCGTGATCCGTCAGCGAGCACCAGGGTGCCGCCGCCACGCAGCACCGTCACCATGATCAAGGGCGCACGGTCGGCGAAACGAATCGTCCACGGTGGTCGCAGTACCGCATGGGCCACGACCGATCCTTCGGCACGAATGCCGCTCAGCAACGAACTCAACGGGTCCACTCCACCAGCGTAGACGAATTCCTATCGACTTGAGATGATCGCCCATAGATCGTCCACGCGATCCACGGTTGACTGAAGCGACCGGGCCGACCAGCCCGCACCCGATCGAACAGGAGCTCACCGTGACCCAGTCCGCCGCCACCACGACTGCCACCGCCGACCTGACCACCACCGGATCGAGCACCACCGATCCCTCGGCACCGGGTCCCACCGCGCTCGTAGTCCTGGGCCATCACCGCTCCGACTCGCTGTCCGCCCATGTCGCCGACCGCGCCGTCGGCCGCCTCACCGCCGCCGGGTACACGGTCGATTTCCTCGATCTGCAGACCGAGAACTTCGACCCGCGGATGACCGTCGCCGACCAGCCCGAGTGGGGCAACCGCGACAAGGTCTACTCCCCCACCGCCGAGGCGCACATGCGGCGCATGCTGGCCGCAGACATTGTGGTCGTGGTGTTCCCGGTCTACTGGCAGAGTGTGCCCGCCCTGCTCAAAGGCTGGATCGACGCCGTATGGAACTACGGTTTCGCCTACGGCCGCAGCAAGCCGCGGCTGGCAGGCAAGCGCATCCTGTGGCTCGGATTGGCCGGAGCGACAGCCGATGACGCGATCATCCCCGGCATGCAGCAGCTACTGGAAGCCCAGCTCAACGAGGGCCTGGCCTACTACAGCGGTTTCGCCGACTCGCGGGTCGGCCTGCTTCCCGATGCCGAGGAGCAGCCCCAAAGTCTCGACGCCGAAGGCAATCTCGTGATCGGCGAGGCGATCAGCGGGGACGCGCGGACCACCCACTACGCCGCCTTCGACGCGAAAGCCGAGGGCTTCGTCGACGCATTGCTCGCCGCGAGTCGCGTCGCCGCCTGACAACGACCGTTCGGCCGACCGCCCCACCGCGCCGGTCGGCCGAACACCAGGCCGCGCGCTGATCTCGTCGCCACCACCGGCTCTCGGTGGCGGCGCGAATCGGCTCAGAGCCCGGTGAGCGTACGGTGCAGCACACCGAAAAGGTCTGTGGACGTGCCTGATTCGACCGCCGCCTTGTCGATCAGATCGATGGCGGCGGCGGTGAACTCGTCGCTCTGGATCTGCACGTAGTCGGCGGGGGTGTCGATGCCGACGGCCTGCGCGGTCAACGAGGTCGATATCGCCTGCAGGAACGGGACCATCAGCGCGGCCAGGTGCGCCGCGGTGCCGCCGGTGGTGCGAACCATCGTGCCGCCCTGACGGAACGCGGCGAACATGGCATACATCCCGCCGAGGATCGACAGGTCGTACATGGCGGCGGCACCGAGATCCGCGCCGACGAATTCGGCCCGGCCGAACAGTTCCAGCACCGACCGGTGACGATCGAATGCCGCGGTCGCCCCGCTGTAGATCACGAGCGAAGCCGCGCCGCCGATCATTTCGGGCGATGCCATGATGCCGCCGTCGATCAGCTCGACCTCGTTGGCCGCGGCCCACCTGCCCAGCGCACGCGCCTGCTCGGGCGTCGTGGTGGTCAGGTTGACCACCGTGCGGCCCCGCACCAGCGCTGCGGCGGGCTCGATGTGCTCGCGCACGGCAGCGTCGTCGAGAACACACAGGATGACCAGATCGGCCGCCGCCATCGCCTCGGCCGCGGTCGCGGCCACTCGCGCGCCCTGGGCCACCAGCGCTTCGGCCCGCGCCGCGGTGCGGTTCCACACCACCACCTGATGACCGCCCGCCAACAGCGCCTCGGCCAGCGCAGTGCCCATAGCACCGAGACCGATCACCGAAACACGCTGTGCTGCCGTTGAATTCGTCATAGCTGCCTTTGCGTCGAAGTTCTTGCTGCCGGTTCGGCAACGCACTTCTAGATTTGCCTGCTGCGCTACAATCGACAAGTACCGACTATGAAGTGCAATACCCACCAAAAGGTAAGTAAGGACATCATGCAGCAGCGAGTGCGTCCGTATTCCTGCGAACTCGACGCCGCGCTCGACGTCGTCGGCGGCAAGTGGAAAGCGCTGATCCTGTGGGCCCTGTCCACCGGCACCCAGCGCTTCGGCGACCTGAAACGCCTGATTCCCGGCGTGACCGAGAAAATGCTGATCCAGCAACTGCGCGAGCTCGAACACGACGGGATCATCCATCGCGAGGTCTACGCGCAGGTTCCCCCGAAAGTCGAGTACTCACTCACCGAGCGCGGGGTGTCGCTCAACGCGGCCCTTGCCGCACTCGGCGCCTGGGGTAGGGAGAACATGAACCACATCTGCGCGGTCAAAGGCGTCGACGCACCCGTGCACTGACGCGCCACAGGACCACGCCGGGCCCGCACCGTGTTCGACGGGCGAACGATGGTGGCGCCGGTGCGTCGACCGGCGCCGCTCGCGTCACGCCTGGATTCCGGCCCACTTCTGGCCGGTGATGCGCTCGTAGGCCTCTTCGTACTTGCGGCGAGTGCCTTCGACGACATCGGCGGGGATCTCGGGGCCCGGGTATTCCTTGTTCCAGCCGGTGGAGGTCGACCAGTCGCGCACGAACTGCTTGTCGAAGGAGCGCTGGGCTCGACCCGGCTCCCACTCGTCGGCGGGCCAGAAGCGCGAGGAGTCCGAGGTCAGTACCTCGTCACCGAGGGTGAGAACGTCACCGTCCCACCCGAATTCGACCTTCGTATCGGCCACGATCACGCCGGCCTTCGCCGCGTGCTCGGCCCCGCGCGAGTAGATCTCGAGGGTCAGATCGCGCAGCTTCTCGGCCACCTCACGGCCCTCCTGGTTCACCACGTCGGCGAAACTGATCGCCTCGTCGTGGCCCTCGGACGCCTTCGTCGACGGCGTGAAGATCGGCTCCGGCAGCTTGTCGCCGTCACGCAACCCCGCGGGCAGCGCGATCCCCGACACGGTCCCCGACCGCTGGTACTCCTTGAGGCCGGACCCGGTCAGATATCCCCGCGCGATGCACTCGACAGCCAGCATCTTCAACGGCTTCACCCGGATCCCACGTCCGGCGAACTCCGCGGGCACGTCGGTCGCCGAGACCACGTGATTCGGGATTCCGGTGAAGTACTCGAACCACCAGTTCGACAGCTGCGTCAGCAGCGCGCCCTTGTCGGGAATCGGCGTCGGCAGCACCACGTCGTAGACCGAGACCCGGTCCGACGCGACGAGCAGCAGGGTATCGCCGTCCTCGTAGAGGTCACGAACTTTCCCGGCGTGCACATGCTTCAACGTCGAGCCTCCGAATCATGGGTCGTCTACATACTGAGTATGTACGAACTGTACAGACGGCCCCGAGGGCCGAATCACGCCTGGTCACCGCGACGCGGAGTCGGTCGCTCTCCTCGTGATCCGCGCCACGGCCGGAGGGTGGCCGCACGACCGTCACGCCGGCGTGGGCGCGAAACTCGTGAGCGGGGGCCGACGGCAAGTGGCATTGTGGACGCCGAACTACCGTGCCGTGTTCGTCGACGACGAAGGAGATCAATGTCCGCCCCGAATCTCACCCGCGACCAGGCGGTCGAACGCGCGGCCGTAGTGGCCGTGCAGAACTACCGGATCGAACTCGACCTCACCGATCAGCCGCGCGGAGCGGGGTCCGAGGTGTCCGACACCTTCGGGTCGAAGACCACTGTCAGCTTCACCGCCACCCCCGGTGCCGACACCTACATCGATCTGGTTGCTCCGCGCGTGCGGTCGGCGGTGCTCAACGGCGTCGCGCTCGATGTGAGCTCCTACGACGAGTCGACCGGGATCGCGTTGCCGGGGCTGGCCGAGAACAACGAGCTGGTGGTCGAGGCCGACTGCGAGTACTCGCACACCGGTGAGGGGCTGCACCGCTTCGTGGATCCGACCGACGACAACGTGTACCTGTACTCGCAGTTCGAGACCGCCGATGCCAAGCGGATGTTCGCCTGCTTCGATCAGCCCGATCTCAAGGCCACCTTCGACATCGTCGCCACCGCGCCCGAGGACTGGGCCGTGATCTCCAACGGCGCCGATATCGAGCAGCACGAGATCGGCGCGGTCGTGCGCCACACCTTCGCCACCACCCCGCGGATGAGCACCTACCTGGTCGCCATGATCGCGGGTCCGTACGCGAAGTGGTCCGACACCTTCACCGACGCGAGTGGCGAGATCCCGCTGGGCCTGTACTGCCGTGCGTCGCTGGCCGACCACATGGACGCCGAACGGCTGTTCACCGAGACCAAACAGGGTTTCGAGTTCTACCACAACAACTTCGGCGTGCCGTACGCCTTCGGCAAGTACGACCAGCTGTTCGTGCCGGAGTTCAACGCGGGCGCGATGGAGAACGCCGGCGCTGTCACCTTCCTCGAGGACTATGTGTTCCGGTCCAAGGTGACCCGCGCGTCCTATGAGCGTCGCGCCGAGACCGTGCTGCACGAGATGGCGCACATGTGGTTCGGCGACCTGGTCACCATGAAGTGGTGGGACGACCTGTGGCTGAACGAGTCGTTCGCGACCTTCGCCTCGGTACTGTGCCAGGCCGAGGCCACCGAATACACCAGCGCCTGGACCACTTTCGCGAATGTGGAGAAGTCCTGGGCCTACCGCCAGGACCAGCTGCCCTCGACCCACCCGATCGCCGCCGACATCCCCGACCTGCACGCGGTGGAGGTCAACTTCGACGGAATCACCTACGCCAAGGGCGCTTCGGTGCTCAAGCAGCTCGTCGCCTACGTAGGACTCCAGCCGTTCCTGGCGGGGCTGCGCGACTACTTCGCCGAACATGCCTACGGCAACGCCACTTTCGACGATCTGCTCGCGGCGCTGGAGAAGGCCTCGGGTCGTGACCTGTCGGACTGGGGTGCGCAGTGGCTCAAGACCACCGGCCTCAACATCCTTCGCCCCGATTTCGTCGTCGCGGCGGACGGCACGTTCTCGAGCTTCGCGGTTGTGCAGGAAGGTGCCGCGCCCGGTGCGGGCGAGTACCGCGTGCACCGCATCGCGATCGGTGTCTACGACGATGTCGACGGCAAGCTGGTGCGCACCGACCGGGTCGAACTCGACCTCGACGCCACCGGGCGCACCGAGGTGCCCGAGCTGGTCGGCGTGCCGCGCGGTGCGCTGGTTCTGGTCAACGACGACGACCTCACCTACTGCTCGCTGCGTCTGGACGCCGATTCGCTCGACGTGGTCGTGCAGCGCGTCGGTGACATCGCCGACTCGCTGCCGCGCACGCTGGCCTGGTCGGCCGCCTGGGAGATGACCCGCCAGGCCGAGATGAAGGCCCGCGATTTCGTGGCGCTCGTGCAGCGCGGGATCGGCTCCGAGTCCGAGATCGGGGTGGTGCAGCGACTGCTCATGCAGGCCAACACCGCCATCTCGAGCTACGCCGATCCGGCGTGGGCAGAGCAGGAAGGCTGGGCGGCATACGCCGACCGGCTGCTCGAGCTGGCCCGCGCCGCCGAGTCGGGTTCGGACCATCAGCTCGCCTTCGTCAACGCACTGACCGGGGCGAAGCTGGAATCGCGCCACGTCGAGGTGCTGGCGCGGCTCCTCGACGCCGACCCGGCGGCGGCCGGTCTGCCCGGTCTCACCGTCGACACCGACCTGCGCTGGCGCATCATCACCGCGCTGGCCGCCGCGGGCCGGATCGACGCCGACGGTCCGGCCTCGCCGACCATCGACGCCGAACTGCAAGGCGACCCGACCGCGGCAGGTAAACGCCAGGCCGCCACCGCGGCCACCGCACGCCCGATCCCCGAGGTCAAGGCGCAGGCGTGGGACACGGTGATGGGCGACGACTCGGTGCCCAACATCACCGCCCGCGCCATCGTCGGCGGGTTCGCCCCGGCCGGTCAGGGTGCGGTGCTCGCACCGTACGTGGACAAGTACTTCGCCGAGATCCCCGCCGTCTGGGACCGCCGCTCGAGCGAGGTCGCCCAGACCGTCGTGATCGGGCTGTACCCGCACTGGGCGATCAGCGAGGAAGCCGTCACCAAGGCAGACGAGTTCCTGGCAGGCGACCACCCACCCGCCCTGTACCGCCTGGTCTCCGAGGGCCGAGCGGGCATCGAACGCTCCTTGCGCGCACGGGAATTCGACGCCAAGTAGTTCGACCGAAGGGCCCGGTGCCGCGATTTCGCCACACCGGGCCCTTTCCCTGTCCGGAGCCCGCCCGAGGCTCGCGCCTGCGCTGGAGCTTGGGGCGACCGACCTTGCTGCTGTGAGCGGATCTGCTGGGGGCAGCAACGGCGGCGCCAGGGGGTGTGCGCGAGGCACCGTGGACCCATGGCACACGACGACAAGACCCCGATGTTCAGCTGGCGAGCCCGCGAACAACTGTTCGGCCGCCGAATCCTCGTCCTCGACGGCCCCCTCGACGACGACAACGGCACCCTGCTCATCACCCAACTACTCACCCTCGGCGCCCAGAGCCCCGAGGCCGGGATCTCGCTGTGGATCCACTCCCCCGGCGGCTCGGTGCCGTCGATGCTGGCGATCCGCGACGTGATGCGCCTCGTTCCGTGCGAGGTGTCCACCCTGGCGCTCGGATTGGCCTGCAGCGCAGGTCAATTCCTGCTCTCATCCGGTGCACCGGGAAAGCGGTACGCCCTGCCGCACGCCCGCGTCCTCATGCACCAGGGCTCGGCGGGGATCGGCGGTAGCGCGGTGGAGGTGGAGGTGCAGGCCGATGACCTGCGCTACACCGTCGACACCGTGCTGGGCCTCATCGCCGACGACACCGGCCAGCCGTTCGACCGTGTCTACGAGGACTCGCTGCACGACCGCTGGTTCACCGCACCCCAGGCCCTCGAGTACGGGTTCATCGACCACATCGTCGAGTCCTTCGATCAGGTCGTCCCGAACCGCCACCGCATCGGAATCACCGCATGAAACTATTTCCCGCGCCGACAGCCGCCATTGACTGCGCACGCACACGGGTAACAGCACAACCGCCTGCCGCCGACACGATCCACGAGGCAGACGAATCAGGCAGAAATACGCGGAGAGGCGGGCAGTGATCTCATGA
Organism: Nocardia sp. NPDC058114; assembly: GCF_042884695.1. NCBI lineage: Bacteria > Bacillati > Actinomycetota > Actinomycetes > Mycobacteriales > Nocardiaceae > Nocardia > Nocardia sp. NPDC058114. The sequence continues at coordinate 625,209 of NZ_JBHVTK010000002.1, forward strand.
CCTACACGATTCCCAATGTGGTGTCGCAGCATCGCGGCGGCGGTGAGCGGATCACCGACATCTACTCGCACCTGCTCAGCGAACGCATCGTCTACCTCGGCACCCCCATCGACTCCGGCGTCGCCAACGCGCTCATCGCCCAGCTGCTGCACCTCGAATCCGACAGTCCCGGCCAGGCGATCAGCCTCTACATCAACTGCGAAGGCGGCGACCTGTCCGCCATGCTCGCCGTGTACGACACCATGCGCTTCATCAAGGCGCCGGTGCACACCACCTGTGTCGGCCAGGCGATCGCCGTCGGAGCCGTCCTGCTCGCCGGTGGCGCGGCCGGTCATCGCGCGATGCTCCCGCACACCCGAATCGTGTTGCACCAACCGGCGACTCGCGGCCAGGGCACCATCCCCGACCTGATCCTGCAAGCTGACGAGATCGTCCGGATGCGCGCGGCGATCGAGGCGATCCTGTCCAAGCACACGGGCCAGACCCCGGAAACCCTGCGCCGCGATACCGACCGCGACCGGGTGTTCACGGCCGAGACCGCGCTCGAGTACGGACTGGTCGATCAGGTCCTGCACGAGCGGGAGTGATCCCGGTCTACCCGCCGCTCACTGCTTTTCGATGCGGTCCAGGTAGACCCGCCGCACACTGTCGTCGACGCCGTTGATCGCGGCGTCGTCGTGCGCCACCTTGCGCAAGGCCCGCAATACCGGCTCCGGCACCAAACCGGACGCGTTCGCCATCAGTCCGACATAGCCGGGCACCGCGGTCTCGGCTGCCCGAGTCCTGACGGAGCGGACAACAGCGGCGGCGATGTCCTCCGGATCGACGGCGGGCAGGATGCCGTAGTCGATGCCGGAACTGAGTTCGGTACGCACCGCCGACGGCAGGACCGCGCTCACGCTGACACCGGTGCCATCCATTTCCAGCCTGGTAGCGGCGGTCAGGCCGACCACCGCGTACTTGCTGGCGTTGTACACGGCCAGGCCCTTGAGCGGGAACTTGCCCGCCAGCGAGGCGACGTTCACGACGTGACCGTAGCCGCGCTCGACCATCGCGGGCAGCGCCAGCCGCATGCCGTGGATGACGCCGAAGACGTTGACGTCCATCGTGAGCTGGTCGATCCGGTCGGACTGCTCCAGGAACGGGCCGTTCGGCATCACGCCGGCATTGTTCACCAGCACGTCGAGCGGGCCGCGCCACCGGGTGGTCGCCTCGAGAAACGCCGCGTAGGAAGCCTTGTCGGTGACGTCGAGCACGTGGCCCATCGCGTGGTCGCCGAGTTCGGTGGCGGCCTGCACGGCCATGGCTTCGTCGAGGTCACCGAGCGCGACATAGGCGCCCGCCTCGACGAACGCCCGGGCGGTGGCCAGCCCGATGCCGCGCGCGGCGCCGGTGATCGCGATCGTCGCGCCCGCGAGATCGATCCGTGGGTAGCTCATTGTGTGGCCTCTCGTCTGGTGGTCGATGTGTGTGTCGCGCAGCCGGTGTCGCTCGACGGGCGTGCGATGGAAGCGCTCACGCGGACACCGTCACGTCGGTGATGGTGAAGTCCGCGGGGTCGAACGCACTGACCCGGGTGGTGAGCTCCCCGGTGGACCAGGGCCAGCTGAAACTGTTGCGGCCGTTGGCATCCATGTAATAGCTGTGGCAACCACCCGCGTTGTAGACGGTGCTCGCCAGCGCGGTTTGTACTTGGTCGACGTAGCGCGCCTGTACCTCGGGACGCACGTCCAGCGCCGCCCAGCCTTCGCGGCGGGCCCGCTCGATCGCCGAGACGAGGAAGGCGACCTGGGCTTCGAGGATGGCGAACGCCGACGAGTGGCCGGTGCCGAGGCTGGGGCCGAGCACGGTGAAAGCGTTGGGGAAACCGGTGGTGACGGTGCCGAGGTAGGCCTCGGGTGAGCCCTTCCAATGCTCGGCCAGCGTACGGCCGTCGGCGCCGCGCACGATGTCGGCCAGCGGGGTGTCGAGGATGTGGAAGCCGGTGCCGAGGATGACGGCGTCGACCTCGGCGGTGGTGCCGTCGGCGCCGACCACGGTGTTGCCACGGAATTCGGCGACCCCGGTGGCGTGCACGTCGACATTGCTCTTGGTCAGCGACTGGAGATAGCTGTTGGAGAACAGGATTCGCTTGCAGCCGAGCAGGTAGTCCGGCCGCAGCTTCGCCCGCAGCGCCGGATCACGCACCACGGCACGCAGATACGCCGAACCCACGGCCTGCACGGTCTGCATCAGCGGCCGTGGATGCCGGAACGCCACCCCGAGTCCTTCCATCAGCGCGTACTCGGTCGAGCGCAAGGCCTTGTGCGCGAACGGGAATCGGCGCATCACCTTCTTCTCGAAGCCGGGCACGCGGTGATCGAGTTTCGGCAGCACCCATTGCGCGGTGCGCTGGAACAGGTGCAGTTCAGCGACCTCGGGCTGGATCGCGGGCACGAACTGCACCGCGGACGCACCGGACCCGACCACCGCGACCCGCTTGCCACGCAGGTCGTAGTCGTGGTTCCAGCGCGCGGAATGGAAGACCTCGCCGGGGAATTCGGCCAGACCCGGAATCTCGGGCAGGCGTGGTTCGTTCCACGGACCCGCGGCCGACACGACGAAGCGCGCACTCAGCGGGCCCTCGCTGGTTTCCAGCCGCCACAGCTGCGCCGCCTCGTCGAACCGCGAACCGACCACTTCCACCCCGAAGCGGGTGTGTTCGGCCAGCCCGTGCTCGCGCGCCACCCGGTCGACGTAGTCGAGGATCTCGGGCTGGGTCGCGAACAGCCGCGACCACTCGCTGTTCGGCGCGAAGGAGAACGAGTACAGGCCGGACGGCACATCACAGGCACAGCCGGGATAGGTGTTGGCCCGCCACGTGCCGCCGAAGGTTGCGGCCTTCTCGACGATCACCACATCCTCGATCCCGGCCTCGATCAACTTGATCGCCGCGCAGATGCCGGAAACTCCCGCTCCGATCACAACAACTTCGTGCTGGCGGCTCATACGACTTCTCCTTCGAACGAAACGAGTGGTGCGCCGATCCCGACGCGCGAGCTGACGAAATCCGAGACCGGCGACCCGACAGCGAAGCAGCGCGCATCCGCCGGTGACCGAGTGGATCCAGGAGATCGGGTGCGGCGCCGCCGCTGAGCCGGGCGGATCATGCGGGCCGGTTCGCGAGCGTGGAAGCGCGCAGGGCGTCGGCGACCCGGGTGGCGGCGCTGCGACGGGCGGCGGCGATGGTGGCCGGGCGCCGCGCCGAATCCATGAAGTTCGGGCCCATGGCGGCGAGTTCCTCGGGACCCGGTTCGACGCGGATCACGCGGGTGCCCGCGGCGCGCAGCAGCGCGACTTCGCGATCGAGTCCGCGGGTCATCTGCGTACGGAGCAGGCGTTCGACCCGGTTCAGGCCGGTGGCCGGTGCGCCGCCCTCGGATGTCATCGGCGCGATGATCACCAGCTCATCGAGGTCGAGTGGCACAAGTAGATCGGCCGACACCGACGACACCGAACCGCCGTCGACGTAGTTCTTGCCGCCGATTCGCACGGGCGGGAACCAACCGGGAATGGCCCAGGACGCGGCGATCGCATCACCCAGATCGACCGCCTGCGCGCCAGTGGCGACCGATCTACCGGCCGTCGCGATGCGAGTGTCACCCGCTCCGAAGGCAACTCGCGCACCCGTTGCCGCGTCGGCGCCGACTATCCAGGTCGCGGGGTGGCGCACCCAGCCGCTCGGGTCGGCCAGCGCCTGACCGAAGGAACGCAACCAGTCGGCGTCGCCGCCGCCGCGCGGCAGGAGTCCGGCCAGCGCGGTGTAGGGCGAATTGGCACGCAGACCGGCGCCGACCAGGCCGAGGCCGGGGAATCCGAGTCTTGGGCGCGGCGGGAATCTGCCGGGGTCGACGGCGACATGACCGGCCAGGATCGGGTCGGCACCGGGAGCGGCGTCGAGTGCGGCGAGCAGGTCGGCGGGGGTACGCCCGGAGCCGAGGGTCGCCACGAGTTCCGCGCCCGCTGAGGTGCCGATCAGGACATCGGCGGTACGGGTGTCCCAGTTCAGCGCGCGTTCGACGGCGTCGAGGGCTACGGCGGTCCAGGCGAAGCCGAGCAGGCCACCACAGCCGATCGCTACGCCACGTCGTGTAGTCATATTTCGAATACTAACGGTATTTGAATTCCAGCGGTAGTCCATTTTGCTAAACTCCTGCACATGGCCAGGATGACGCGCAAGGAGTCGCACGCCCACACGCGTGAACGACTGGTCGAGACCGCCAAACGGCTGTTCATGGCCGACGGCTACAACGTGACCCCCTTGGAGAAGGTGGCCACCGAGGCCGGGTTCTCCAAGGGCGCGGTGTACTCCAACTTCGCGACCAAGCACGAATTGGGCCTGGCCGTGCTCGACGTCGTCCACGTGGAGCGCGCCCAGTCGCTCGTGGACGCGATGCTGGCGCACGACACCTTGTCGGAGCGGATCGAAGGATTCGCGCGATGGGCCGACGAGAACATCGGCGATGTCGGCTGGACCGCGCTGGAAGTCGAGTTCGCGACGAGCACCCGGCACATGCCCGAGATCCGCACCGAACTCGCCGAGCGCCGACGCACCCTGACGGCAATGCTCGCCTCGGTGATCCAGACGCAGGCCGATCAACTCGGCCTAGAACTCCCACTTTCCGCCGAAGATGCGGCGCTGCAACTACTCTCGCTCGGAATCGGCCTCGGCGTACAGCGCGCGATCGACCCCGAACTCCCCGTCAGCGCGATCGTCGACCTACTCCGCAGCCAGATCGCCGCCGGCCGCACGAGCGCGGCAGTGGACGGCTGACCACCACGGCATGGTGACGGCCTGATCAGGCGGCGAGCAGGACAGCGTTCGGGGCCGACGCGAGAGGAGCGGAGCTCGAGGGAGCGATCTGGCGTTGCCCGCCCAGCACGACCGCGCGCGTCGGCACGAGGGCGTGCCTGCGCATGGATTCGGCTACCTGCGCGACGAGATCCCCCAGCGAAGTACCGAGGGCGCCGGCCAGGGCGGCGATCATCTCGCTCGATGGCTCCTTGCGCCCGCGCTCGACCTCGGAGAGATATTGCGGCGAGATACCCGCCCGGCCCGCGGTATCGACGAGGGTGGAGCGCTGTTCCAGGCGCAGCGCGCGCAGCCGTTCACCCAGCGCCTCACGCCAGAGTGGTTCCGGCCGCGACTGCTGTTCGCCGCGTCCGCCTGGAATCACCCGCAACCCGCTGTGCTCGCCCATACTCCGAGCGTAGGGATCCCCGGACCGAAACACCCGGCTCTTCTGCTCTGGGCGTAACCAGCGTAAGGGGCCCGAAGGGCCCCGCTCGAGCGCGCCAGCGCTCCAAAAAAACTCAGCGGGTGATGCCGAAGCGGGTGTCTGCCCAGCCGAGCGCGTCGGCGAAGGACGCGGAGACGATCTCGCTGTGGTCGACGTCGTCGTACTTGCGGTAGTCGACCGACTCGCCTCGCCCCTGCTGTTCGGCGACCATCGCGTCCGTCGCCTGCAGCGGGACGGTGAGGTCGGAACGGCCTTGGAGGACGAGAACGGGGACGGTGAATCGCAGGCCGCTCGGGTCGTTGTCGTCGAGGACTCGCAGCAGCCCGGAGACATCGCCGTCGGCGGTGAACACGTCCTTCGCCGACAGGCCGCCCCACTTGCTCTTGTCGCGCAGCCCGCCGGTGCATTCGGAGTCGGCGACCGGCAGCAGCGACTGCGCCCGGCCGGTGAGGAATCGGGCGGGGTCCACATCGGTCACCGTCTGGGCGCCGCGAACCAGCAGCGGCAGGTATACCGACACCTCGCCCGTACCCAGCTTGCCCAGCGGATTCGACGCCGCCCACTTCGCCATCCGCACCTGTTCGCCCAGGTGCGAGGCGGGCGCCAGCGCGATGGCGCCGAGCAGCGGCGTGTTCGGCGTCCATCCCGCGGCGTCGACGGCGGCGAACAGGGCCGCGTGTCCACCTTGCGAATGCCCCATCGCCACCCAGCGCGAACCGACCGTCTTGTCGATTTCCCTTGCCGCCGTGGCGATATCGGCCATCGCGCGTTGTTCGGTCTCGCCGATCATGTACCCGTGACCGCCCGGTGTCCCCAAACCCTGATAGTCGGTCCTGGCCACCGCGTACCCCTTGGCCACCCAGCGAGCCTGTTCGTCCCTGCTCGGGGATGAGCCTTCGGATCGCGAGGCCGCGCAGACGTCGGCGACCCCGGTGCTACCCGGCCCCCAGGAGATGAGCGGCCAACCACCCGCGGGCGCCACGCCTTCGGGCACCGCGAGTGTTCCCGATACCGCGACGGGTTTCTCCTGTGCGTCCAGTGACCGGTACAGCGTCAGGAAGTTGCGAGCACCCGGCACCGCCTGCGCACCGGTGAGCGGCTGCGCGCGGATCACCGAACCACGCTGTCCCGGAATCGATTCCGCGCTGGGGTTGTAGAACGCGGAAAGCGGTGCGGCCGTGGCGAATTCGGCGGGCCTGCTGTCCTGGGCACAGGCCGGCGCGGACAGCGCCAGGCAACCCGCTGCGATCACCCGAGCAATACGTGCGTGCAAGTTTCCCCCGATACGCCGACGGCCCATGACGTGGCCGATAAACCGCCGACCAGGTTACTCGATGCCGTCCGGACGGCCGGGCGCCCCACGACCCCCAGCCGTCCACCCGTACTCAGCCCAGCACCCGGCCGAGGAAGTCGCGGATCAGCGCGGCGATCTCGGGTCCGTGCGTCTCCAGCGCGAAATGGCCCGCGTCGAGCAGGTGCAGTTCGGCGTCGGGCAGGTCACGCAGATAGGCGTGGGCACCGTCGGCACCGAAGATCTCGTCGTGGGCACCCCAGGCGATGAGCGTCGGCGGCCGATGCTCGGCGAAATACTGCTGGAAGGCCGGGTAACCGTCGAGGTTGTTCTTGTAATCGAAGAACAGCTGCAGCTGGATCTCCTTGTTGCCGGGACGGTCGAGGTAGGCCTGATCGAGGGTCCACGCATCCGGGCTGACCAGTGCGAGCCGGTCGGCCGGAACGCCGTGCGTGTACTGCCATTTCGTCGCGTCGAGCTCGAGCAGCTTGCGCACTTCGGGCTCATGGGTCGCGCGGTCGTTCGCATGCGCGAACAACACGTCCCAGAACGGAGTGAAGCCGTCGAGGTAGGCGTTGCCGCTTTGGGTGATGATCGCGGTGACCCGCTCCGGATTGCGCGAGGCGATGCGCAGGCCGATGGGGGCGCCGTAGTCCTGGATGTAGAGCGCGAAACGGTCGATGCCGAGGGTGTCGAGCAGTTCCAGGGTGATCTCGGTGAGCGTGTCGAAGCTGTAGTCGAATTCGTCGACCGCCGGCATCGCCGACTGGCCGAAGCCGAGGTGATCGGGTGCGATCACGTGGTAGTCGTCGGCCAGTGCGGGAATCAGGTTGCGAAACATGGCCGAGCTGGACGGGAAGCCGTGCAGCAGAAGCAGAGTCGGCTTGCCCGAGTCGCCGGCTTCACGGTAGAAGACCGACCGGCCCTGGATCTCGACGGTGTGGTGGCTTATCTGGTTCATCGTGGATCTCTTTCTGTGTGGGTGATACTCGCGCCGAGCCCGGGAAGCTCGGCCGGGCGGGATTCAGACGGTGACCGGTACGCGACGGCGAACCGGGGAGATCAGGCCGACCGCAACGACGGTGAACACCAGGCCGAGGGCGAAGTAGCCGCGATAGCTGTCGGTGAGGGCGTGCACGACGGTGGCCACGCCGAGCCCGGTGGCGGCGGCGAGCTGGTGGATCACCCACGCGGGCGCCAGCGTGCGGCCCATCCGCGCGGGGTCGAGACCACGCGAAAGGATGGCCATGGTCAGCGGGATGACGGGGAACGAGGCGATACCGAACAGCACCGCGACCACGACCAGCACCGCGGGCCCCGGCACGAGCACCGCGGGCAACAAGGCGGCCAGGCGCACCGAATACAGCACCCGCAGTAGTGATTCCGGTGGGTAGTGCCGCAGCAGCCGCACCATCGCGGCCGAGGTCAGCCCGGCCGCCAGCGCGGCCAGCGCCACGAGCCTGCCCGCACCGGCCACCGACCAGCCCTGCTCCACCGCGTGTTTCGGCAGCATCAACACGACCACGTACAGGGTCGCCGCGTGGAAACCGAAGGACACCAGCACTTTCCATCGGTCCGCCAGCGATTCGCGGGCGCCTGCGCTGGTCGTCGCCCGCTGATCGGCGGGCAGCAGCAGCCACAGCACGGCGGTCGAAGCCAGACCGATCGCGCCGAGCAACGCGAAGGTGCCGCGCACACCGATCGGATCGAACAGCGCGGTCGCCGCCCACGGCGTGATCAGCTGGCCGAGGTTGATGCCGATCGCGGCGCGTGCCATGGCCGGTCCTACCTGCGGACCGTGTGCCCGCCCGAGCAGGGTGGTCACGGTGAGGGTCGACGACGACGCGAACCCCAATCCGCCGAGCACCACGTAGGCCGCGACGAACTGCCAGGTCTCGGTCACCGTGGCCAGCACCAGATAGCTGCTAGAGATCAGCGTGAGCCCGCCGATCAGCACGAGCTTGGGCCCGAGCAGATCGAGCAGCCTGCCGATACCCTGCTGCGCCAGGCCGGTGACCGTGGTGCCCAGCGCGGCGGCCACGGCCAGCGCCGTCGCCGACACCCCGTACGACGCGGCCGTCGGCGCGAAGAACACACCCATCGTGAAGTTGAGCCCGAACGAGACGGTCATCGCCGTCAGCCCCACCCAGGCAAGATGCTCACGTCGCATGCCCATCAGTTCCTAACTGCCTATTGCCATTTGAATGGTTACAACAGGCGGATGTCCGGCCCCATTCCCTTCTCGGGAAGTCGGTCCAGACGAATACTCTCGACTGTGCTGCGGCGGATGCGCGAGGCCACTCGAACGGCGCTCACGCCCGTCCATGTCGCGCTCAGCCAGCGCGGCCGCCGCCCGAGGCGCCTGCTTCGCCCTCAGCCCCCGCACCTTCCAGCGGCGCCTCGCCGAAGCGGGCACCACCTGGCGCGACGCCGCCCGCCGCGACCGCGCCGAACGGCCCCTGCGCGACTCCGACATCCCCGTGCAGTCGATCGCCGCCCAGCTCGGCTACACCGATGCCCGCACCCTGCGCCGCGCGTTCCGCCGCTGGAACGGCCAGTCCCCCGACATCTTTCGCCGCACGCCCGGCGCGTGACACACGAACGGCGCGTTCACCATGAGGTGAACGCGCCGTCCGGAGGAGAACGAACTAGCGGCCGATCGCGGCGGCCATCACGCGGGTGGCCGAGATCAGGCCGTCGATCAAGTTGCCCTGACGGAACGAGGCCAGCGCCGCGGTGACGCCGAGCTGGCAGATGCGGTCGTTGGCGCGCTCGGCCACATTCGCACCGGAACGGACCTCGATCGCGCCCTGGTTCGGGGACACGGCGATGAGCACCGAATCGGCCGACTCCGGGGTGTTCGGCAGAATCGCGTCGGCACCGGCCGCCGGATCGGAGCCGAGGTCACCGAGGTAGATGTTGAAGCGGACCTTGGTGGCGCGGGTCGCCTCGGTGAGCGCGTTGTCGAGGGAGATGCGTTCACGATCGGTGAACGGCACCTCGTCGAACACGGTGCCGGGCTCGTGCACGCCGGACACCCGGCCGCTGCTGGTGAGGGCGAACCCGTGCGGCAGGTCGGCCTCGACCACCGCGGGCCAATTAGAACTTGCCACTTGCCCGGCCTCCGATCAGCTCCGCATGCGCGGTTTCGAGAGCCGCATGACTGCCATGCGGCTCGGCGGTGTGGTGCCCCGCCGCGGCGGTCACCTCATCGGTAGCACTCCACAGCACCGGCCGGTGGGTCCACTTCTGCCCGAGTGCGAAGTGGGCCGGCTTCTCACCGGGGAATGGCTTACCGAGATAGGACAAACCCGCGATCGCGAAGTAGATCGCGGCCGGGATGCCGACGAAGATCAGCACTGTCTCGAGAATGCTCACGCACCAACGGTAGACGATGCTGTGTAGTAGTTCATCCTCCGGCTGGCAGTTCCCGCACCGCGTGTCCGGCGGTGCTACACCAACCAGGCCGCCGCGTTCGGTGGCAACCGGTCGTCGGCGACCGGAGCGCTCGACAACAGCACCTCCCCCGGCGGCAACTGGATCGGGCCGTCCGAGGCGTTGAGCACGCAGATCAACCCGCCCGGCCGACGGAAAGCGAGGCAGCCGTCGGGACTGCCGTACCACTCGATCCGCTGGCCCGCGAACTCCGGCCGGGTGGCGCGCAGGTCGATCGCCAGCCGGTACAGCGACAGCGTCGAGTGCAGGGTTTCCAGCTGCGCCTCGACGGTGCGGTCGGCCCAGTCGGCCGGGATCGGCAACCACGGCGTACCCACGGTGAAACCGAACGGCGTGGTCGGGCCCTCCCACGGCATCGGGACCCGGCAACCGTCACGACCACGTTCCGTGTGGCCCGTGCGCTCCCACACCGGATCCTGCAAGACCTCCTCGGGCAGGTCGTCGACGTTGGGCAGAGCCAATTCGGCGCCGTTGTAGATGAACACCGCACCGGGCAGGGCGAGTTCGACCATCATCATCGCCCGCGCCCGCGCGACGCCGGCCTTGCCACCGCCGTAGCGGGTCACCTCCCGTTCGATGTCGTGATTGGACAGCGTCCAGGTGGGCGGGGCGCCCGCGTCGGCGACCGCGTCGAGGGAGTGTGTGATCGCGTCATGGACGCCCTGCGCGGTGAAGGGAGTCTCGGCGAGGCGGAAGTTGAACGCCAGGTGCAGCTCGTCGGGACGGACGTATTCGCCGAAGCGGACGTTGTCGTCGACCCACACCTCGCCGATCGACACCGCGTGCGGGTAGTCGTCGAGCACCGTGCGGATGCGGCGGTGAATGGCGTGCACGCCCGGGTTGTTGAAGCGGGGATCGTCGTCGTCGTGGACGAGCATCTTGGTCTCGACCCGGTCCATGTCGGGCAGTCCCTCGGGTTTGGCCATCCCGTGGGCGACATCGAGGCGGAAACCGTCGACGCCACGGTCGAGCCAGAAGCGCAGGGTCTTCTCGAAATCGTCGGCGACCTCGGGGTTGTCCCAGTTCAGGTCGGGTTGTTCGGGCGCGAAGATGTGCAGGTACCACTGTCCTGGAGAGCCGTCGGGTTCGGTGATCCTGGTCCAGGCGGGGCCGCCGAAAATGCTCGGCCAGTTGTTGGGTGGCTCATCCCCGTCCTTGCCGCGACCGTCCCGGAAGAGGTAGCGAGCCCGTTCCGGGCTGCCCGGCGCAGCCTCCAGCGCCTCGGCGAACCACGCGTGTTCGATGCTGGTGTGGTTGGGCACCAGATCCATCGTCACTTTGATCTCGCGGTCGTGCGCCTCGGCGATCAACTCGTCCAGCGCCCCCAACCCGCCGAAGAGCGGGTCGATGTCGCGCGGATCGGACACGTCGTAACCACCGTCGGCCTGTGGTGACCGCATCACCGGACAGATCCACAGCGCGTCGACGCCCAATAGCTCCAGGTATCCCATCTTCTCGCGCACCCCGCCCAGGTCGCCGACACCGTCACCATCGGAGTCGGCGAACGAACGCGGATAGACCTGATAGAACACGGCGGTTTTCCACCACGGAGCGGTGCTTGCTTCCCCCGGCACCGGCGAGGCAGGTGTCTGTGTCACACCCGCAATATTGCCAAAGATCGCCCGCAATATTCAGGCGGGGCGAGACTTTCTGCGAATCCGGCAAATCACCAGCGTTCGCCACGCCGCGGCGAAACATCGTGGTAAAGGGCGGCATCGATGCGAAACCGGGCGGCCATCCGCTGGTTATCAGCGAACAGCAGGCACCCGTAAGGCTCGAGTGCGCCCCAATAGGGCTCTCGTCCCGCTACGGAGCGTTTTGCAGGGAGGCCGCTGCCATCTGGAAGTAGTCCAGCAGGGCTTTGCGGTGTTCGTCGTCCAGGATCGACGGTTCGATCTCACCGACCGCGATCCGCATGCATCGCATCCAGGCGTCGCGCTCGAGCGGCCCGATGACGAACGGATTGTGGCGCATGCGCAGCCGCGGGTGCCCGCGCTCGTCGGAGTAGGTGCGCGGCCCGCCCCAGTACTGTTCGAGGAACATCCGGAACCGGCGCTCGGCCGGACCCAGGTCCTCCTCCGGGTACAACGGGCGCAGGATCTCGTCGGCCGCGACCTCGCGATAGAACACCGACACCAGACGGCGAAACGTCTCCGCGCCGCCCACGGCTTCGTAGAAGGAGGTCGTTGTCTGCTCACCGGAAGTCACGCGCTCCATTGTGCCCCGATCACCACGGTCACGAACGCGCTGCCCTTCAACCACAGTTCATCCGGAAGTTTGAAAAATAGCCGTGCAATACCGCCGGAACCATGGTCAACTGGGGTCAGTATCGGCCCCAGATACCACATGATCCTGCCAATCATGAAATTGAGGTCACGAGGATGAAGCAGCGACCGAGCGCCCGTTCACACGAGGCGCGCACGCACCGACAACTCCAGCCCGCCGACGTCCACAATCGTGGCTCGGGGGCTGTTCCGCTGCATATCCTGTCCGATCACCATCCGGGCGCACACGGTCTTCACGACCTGCCGCATCTCCCCGCGCCTCTGCATCTCGCCGGAGACCACGACGCCGCCGCGTGGCGCAAACGCCGGGTCCTCCTCCTCAACGCCACCTACGAGCCGCTCACCGCGCTGTCCGCGCGTCGCGCTGTTGTGCTGCTGATCTGCGCCAAAGCAGATGCCGTTCACGACAATCCCGAAGGACCGGTCCTGCATTCCGCGGGCTCCGAAGTGGCGATTCCGTCCGTCATCCGCCTGCGCACCTACGTGCGGGTGCCCTACCGCGCCCGCGTGCCGATGACCCGCGCCGCGCTCATGCATCGCGACCACTACCGATGCGGGTACTGCGGCGGCAAGGCCGAGACCATCGACCACGTGATCCCCCGCAGTCGCGGCGGCGAGCACTCGTGGGAGAACTGCGTCGCCAGCTGCGCCCCCTGCAATCACCGCAAGGCCGACAAGATGCTGGCCGACCTGGGCTGGCACCTGCGCCACCCGCTGGTCTCGCCCAAGGGCCCGCATTGGCGGTTGCTGTCCACCACCGCCGATCTGGATCCGATCTGGTTGCAGTACCTCGGCGAAGGGGCCGCCTGATAGGCACAGCCGCGCATGGCCGGAACGCAGGCGAGCTACGCCTGACCAGCGCTCGATCGGCTCAGGCGCTCTCGATGACCATCGTCGCCCACGTTCCCGGCTCGAGCGCTTCGAAGATGTGAGGGAGATCGCCCAGGTAGCGGATGTAGTCGCCGGGGCGCATCTCCACGGGCTCGTCCGCCGGGCCCGCCATGGCGCGGCCCGCCGCCAGGACGACATGCTCGACGACGCCCGGGCTGTGCGGATCCGAGCGACGAGTGTGGCCGGGTTCGGCCGCGATGCGGTACACATCACAGCGAGTGTGTGACTGGCCCGCTGCGAGCAATGTCACCCGATAGTCGGCGTCGGCCGAGGGGACGGGTGCGCCCTCGTCGGCGCGAATCACCTGAACGTTGGCCCGCGGCGGATCGAGCAGCCGGGAGAACGGCATTTCGAGGGCGACGCACAGCGCCCACAGGGTTTCCAGGCTGGGGTTGCCGGTGCCCGATTCCAGTTGCGACAGTGTGGATTTCGCGACGCCCGCCCGATGAGCGACCTCGGTGAGCGAGAGGCCGGCGCGGGCGCGCTCACGACGCAGCGCCGCGGCGATCACCGCCTGGGGCGGTCCGACGACGGGGTCCTGCCGGTCCATCTACGCCTCCTGAGGGCTGGCGATACCGCGTTGACTTTACCCACCCCGTGCGTTCAATATAAACAACATGCGTTCGATTTGGCGAACACTCGACCGGAGAACCGTGGCTGCCGTAGCCGCGGCGTGCCTTGCCGTCGGCCTGTTCGGGGTGTCCTATGGCGCGTCGACGATCGCGGCCGGGTTCCCGATGTGGATGCCGATCGTGATGGCGGTCACGGTGCTGGCAGGCGGCTCGGAATTGCTGTTCTTCGGGATCGTCGCGGCCGGCGGTAGTCCGCTGGCGGCGGTGGTGGCCGGACTGCTGCTCAACGCGCGCCACCTGCCGTACGGATTGTCGGCGCCCGAGGTGTTCGGGCGCGGCTGGAAGCGAGCGCTCGGCATCCACGTCCTCAACGACGAGTCCGTCGCCTTCGCCACGGCCCCCGGTGATCAGGAACGCAAACGCGCCGCGTACTGGGCCTGCGGTATCGGCGTCGCACTGTGCTGGCCGCTGGGCGCCACCCTCGGCGCGGCACTGGGTTCGCTCGTACCCGATACCTCGGCGCTCGGCCTGGACGCGGTGTTCCCGGTGATCCTGCTCGCGCTGATCCTGCCCGCCCTGCGCGACCGGGCAACATTGCGGCCGGTACTGGTCGGTGCCGGGTTGGCGGTAGCGGTCGCACCGTTCGTGCCTGCCGGGCTCCCGGTGCTGATCGCCCTGGGCGGACTGGTCTTCGCTCTACGCCCACCGACCCCCACCGGCGAACCGGTGGCGGCATGAACGCGCCGTATCTGCTGCCCGCCATGTTGGCGCTCGCCGTGGGAACCTACGCACTGCGATGGACCGGCCCCGCGATGCGCCATCGGCTGCGGCTGTCCTCCCGGGCAATCCACCTGCTGGACACCGGCGCCCTCATTCTGCTCGCCGCGCTGGTAGCAACAGCCACGCTGCCGACCGGCTCCGGCCACCTCGGCGTCGCCCTACCCGCCGGTGTCGGCGTGGGCGGAGTCCTCGCGTGGCGGCGCGCCCCTCTACTCGTCACCGTGTTGGCAGCAGCCACGACAACGGCTCTGCTACGCCTCGTCGGCGTGCACTGACCGCCGAGCGGCCTCACTGCCAACCACGCTGCGCCACGACGGCACCCTCAGCCCCGCGACCCCTCGAGTGCGGAGTTACCGCGACCCGAGACTCTGATCCGCCCAGCTCAACTGGGCGACAACGGAATCCCGCCACCCAATCGCCGCGCGACAGACCCGTACCGAGCATCCAACCGCAACCACGTCCGAGTAGCCCGCACCCGCACCAGCTCCGACGGCTGAATCCGACGCGACTCCGCCTTCTCCCCCGCATGCGGAATGAAATCCATCGCAGTGAGCGCGAAGACAACGCGCATCGGCACCTGCACCTCGAGATCACCGGTCCCGGTAACCGTAAGAACCGACTGGTCGAGAAGCGACGCGGGCGGCCCTTTGGGACCGCCGTGTTCGCGCGCCACATCCGCGCCACGTTCGGCCAGCTCCACCAGGGTGCGCGCCGGAACGTCATCCACATGCGAGAAGCCGTCGGTCGGCGGAAGGGCACCGCGCCAGGCGGAGTCCATCGAGTAACCGAGGTCGATCGGATGGCCGGTACCCAGTCCCGCGAGCACCGTGTCCGCACCGACGGTGACATCGTCGACACCGAGTTCCGCGGTGATCGTGCGCACCGCCAGCGTCTCGAACCCCGTTGCCACCCACGCGGATACGAGACTGGAACCACGCCGCCGCAATCGGACGACAGCGGCCGGGTCCAGCCGGAGGGCGCGACCGAGGAAGGTGGCCAGGTTTTCGCGTTCGGCCGGGTCGGGCGTGTGGAGCACCCGTTGTTCGGAGGAGCTCACGTAATCAGGCCCGCCACAGTGCCAGGTAGCCGCGCTCGGACTCGCTGAGCCTGCGCAGCCGCTGGGTGTCGATGTCGAACGCGGCGAGCTGGGTGGTCGCGATCACCGCGGGCGGCGAATCGGGAGCCGCGCCGTTGGCCCGCACCTCGTAACCGATGGTGAAATCGACCGCGCGCAATTGCTTGACCCACATGGCGATGTCGAGCGGGGTGTCCTCGTGCCGCAACTGTCCGCGGTACTTCACATGCAGGTCGACCAGCACACACCCCTGCCGCCCCATCGACGCCGTCGGCTTGTCGTCGTCGAACAGCCACGGAATCCGCGCCTCTTCCAGCAGGGTCACCATCCGAGCGTGGTTGACGTGCTGGAACACGTCCATATCCGACCAGCGGATCTCGACCTTCGCGTGAAAACGCTGCGGCAACACCAGCTCCGGTGCGGGCGTGCCGGTGTTGCCGTTCGGCGAACTCGTCACCGTGGTACCTCCGATTGGGCGCCCACCCCGCTCACCATGCTCCGCACCTGTCGCGCGGCAACCGACAGTGTGGCGAGGTCGTGGGTCCCGGACTCGAACAGCTCCGACAGGGCCGCGCGCGCACGGCCCAGCCTGGACTGGTTCTTCGACTCCCAGTATGCAATTTTTTCGTCGGGAGTTTCCTCCGGGTCACCCGCGGACAGCACATCGAGGGTGAGCGAGCGCAACGAACCGTACATGTCGTCGCGCAGAGCGAGCCGGGCCAGCGCGTGCCAGCGATCGCCGCGTTCGAGATGGCTCACCGCCTCGAGCAGCCAGTCGATCTTGAGATGGTCGTTGAGCGCGTAGTACAGGGCGCCCACCTCGGCGCCGTCGCGATCGGTGATGTCGGCGATGTCGACGATGTCGAGCAGCGGGAACAACCCGAGCAGCCCGAACACCTCGGTGGCCAGGTCGGTCGGCGCACCGCGGGCGATCAGCTCGGCGGCGCCCTGGGTGAGGGAGGTGACATGGTGCCCGCGCAACCAGCCCGGCACCTGCGGCGCCAATTCCTGGACCCGGCGGTGATAGCGGTTGATCTCGGCGCCGACCGCGATCGGCTGCGGCCGGTTGCTCAGCAGCCAGCGCGATGCGCGGTCCAGCGTCCGCTTGGATTCCAATTCGAGCAGGTCACAGACTCCGGCGGCCGCGTCGGCGCCGCGGATGCGCGACCACACGTCATGGAGCTGGAAGATCTCGGTGGCCGCGGCGAACGCACGCACCGTATCGGTGGTGGTGGCGCCGACCTCTTCGTTGAGGCGGTGGGCGTAGGTGATGCCGCCGTAGTCGACGACCTCGTTGACGATCATCGTGGTGACGATCTCGCGGCGCAGCCGGTGCTTCTTGATGGCGGCGCCGAACTGCTCCCGCAGCGGCGTCGGGAAGTACAGGGGCAGTTTCCTCGCGAAGTAGGCGCTGTCGGGCAGGTCGGTGTCGAGCAGGTCGGCCTTGAGGCCGAGCTTCACGTGCGCGAGCAGGTTGGCCAGCTCGGGTGAGGCGAGCCCGGCGCCCTCCTCGCCACGGCGAGCCAGCTCGGCGGTCGACGGCAGCGCTTCGAGCTCCCGGTCGAGGCCACGTCGCTGTTCGAGGTCGGCGATCACACGACCGTGCACATTGAGCATCTGGGGCGCGTCGGTGCGGGCGATACCGATCAAGGTGTTCTGATCGACGTTGTCGTGCAACACCATTCGAGCGACCTCGTCGGTCATCGAGGCCAGCAGCGGATTGCGGTCGGCGGGCGCGAGACCGCCCGCGCTGACCACACCGTCGAGCAGGACCTTGATATTGACCTCATGGTCGGAGCAGTCGACGCCCGCGGAGTTGTCGAGTGCGTCGGTGTTCATCTTGCCGCCCGCACGGCAGAACTCGATCCGGCCGAGCGCGGTGGCCCCCAGGTTGCCACCTTCGCCGATCACCTTGACCCGCAATTGGTTTCCGTCGACGCGCACCGCGTCGTTGGACTTGTCACCCACCTCGGCGTTGGATTCGGTGCTCGCCTTCACATAGGTGCCGATGCCGCCGTTCCACAGCAACTGCACCGGTGCGAGCAGGATCGCGCGCACCAACTCCGGCGGCGAGAGCGTCTGCACCGAGTCGGGCAGGCCGAGCGCCGTCCGTGCCTGCGGCGAGATCGGCACCGACTTCACGGTCCGTTCGAACACGCCGCCGCCCTCGCTGATCAGGCTCCGGTCGTAGTCGGCCCACGAGGATCGCGGCAGCGCGAACAAGCGCTCACGTTCGGCGAAGGAGCTCGACGCGTCGGGGTTCGGGTCGAGGAAGATGTGCCGGTGGTCGAACGCGGCGACCAGCCGGATGTGCGGCGAGAGCAGCATGCCGTTGCCGAATACGTCACCGCTCATGTCGCCGACGCCGACCACGGTGAATTCCTGGCTCTGGGTGTCGATGTCCATCTCACGGAAGTGGCGTTTGACCGCTTCCCACGCCCCCTTTGCGGTGATGCCCATCGCCTTGTGGTCGTAGCCCGCCGAGCCGCCCGAGGCGAAGGCGTCGCCGAGCCAGAAGCCGTAGCGGGTGGCCACATCGTTGGCGATATCGGAGAAGCTGGCGGTGCCTTTGTCGGCGGCGACCACCAGGTAGGTGTCGTCGCCGTCGCGGCGGACCACCCGATCGGGCGGCAGCACCGCGCCGGTGGCCAGGTCGACGTTGTCGGTGACGTCGAGCAACCCGGAGATGAAGGTGCGGTAGCAGGCGACGCCCTCGGCGATACTCGCCTGGCGGTCGACGGCCGGGTCACCGATCGGGGCGGGCGGACGCTTCACCACGAAACCGCCCTTGGCGCCGACCGGCACGATCACCGCGTTCTTCACCGCCTGCGCCTTCACCAGCCCGAGGATCTCGGTGCGGAAGTCCTCGAGCCGGTCGGACCAGCGCAGGCCGCCACGCGCTACCGAGCCGAACCGCAGGTGCACGCCCTCGACCCGCGGCGAGTACACGAAGATCTCGAATTGCGGTCGCGGCTTGGGCAATTCGGCGATCTCGCGCGGCTCGACCTTCAGTGCCAGGTAGTCGCGTGGGCGACCTTCGTCGTCGAGAACATAGTTGTTGGTTCGCAGCGTGGCTTTGATCAGGCCGAGGATGGCACGCAGGATGCGGTCGGCGTCCATGCTGACCACCTCGTCGATCCCGGCCCGCACCCGGGTCTCGAGCTCGACGGCGGCCTCGGCGGAGACGATGGCCGGATCGAAGCGGGCGGCGAACAGGTCGACGAAATCGCGCGCGACCTCCGGATGGGCCAGCAGCACACGGGCGATATTGACCTGGGAGTACGGGAATCCGGCCTGCTGCAGGTATTTCGCGTACGCGCGCAGGATCGCGACCGACCGCCACGGCAGGCCGGCACGCAGCACGAGTTCGTTGAGACCGTCGGCTTCGGCCCGGTCGTACCAGACCGCCTCGAAGGCGTCGGTGAACCGGGTACGCAGGGCGTCGAGCTGGCCGGGGGCCTCGAGCAGTGCGGCGTCGAGATCGCCGCCCAGTGCGTTGCGCAGCAGCTCCGGGCGAGCCTGCAAACCGAAATCGTAGATCCAGCGCTCGGTGCCGCCTTCGTGTTCGAGCTGGTAGGGCCGTTCGTCGACCACCTCGACACCCAGGCTCTGCAAGACCGGGAGGACCTGGCTCAGCGAGACACCGGAACCGGCGATGTAGAGGCTGAAGCGCCACGAACCGGGCTCCGCTTCGGGCCTGCGGTAGAGGTGCTGCCTGATGCCGCCTTCGGTGAGTCGCTCGAGACGCACGATGTCGGCCAGCGCGCGGGCGGGCGCGAAGTCCTCTTTGTAGCTTTCGGGCAGCGCCTCCGAATACCGTTTGACCACAGCGGGATCGAGCACGGTAGAGGAGGCGACCGCATCACCGATCCGGTCGTCCCAGGTGTGGCTGGCGGCGTTGAGCAGGCCCTGCAAACGCAGCCGGTTGTCCTCGGAGGTGTCGGGGCCTGCCTCGCCGGTGGCCTCGGCGGGCATCATCACCGTGAAATACACACTGGCGAGCTCACTTTCGCTCACCCGCGCCGAGTAGTCGATATCCACGCCACCGAGTTCGGCGACCAGGATCTCCTGCATCTCCAGGCGTACAGCGGTGGTGTAACGATCGCGCGGCAAATACACCATGCAGGCCACGAAGCGGCCGTAGCCGTCGCTGCGCAGGAAGAGCCGGACCTGCCTGCGCAGGCCGACGCCGAGGACCGCGACGGCGGTGCGGCGCATGGTTTCGGTGTCGGCCGAGAACAGTTCGGTGCGCGGGAACGACTCGATCACCTCGAGCATCGCCTGCCCGGAGAAGGAGTCCTTGTCGAACCCGGCGCCCTCGATCGCGGTCCGCACCCGGCGATTGATCACCGGGATGTCGAGCACGTTCTCGTGCACCGCGCTGACGGTGAACACGCCGATGAACAGGTGCACCCCCACCTCGGCGCCCGTCTCGTCGACATCGGCGACACCGACGAAATACGGGTACACCGAGCGGTGCACTGTCGCGCGCACCAGGCCCTGGGTGAGCAGCAGCAACGGGCGGTCTTCGCCGTTGATGGGCACTTTGAAATCGGTGCCGACATCGGGCCGGAGCACACCCAGGCTCGCACCGGGCACCACGGTCGAGACCGTGTGGCCGTCCTCGACGCCGCGCCGGTAGCGGGCATACCCCAGCAGGGTGAAGTTGCCCGCGGCCAGCCACCGCAGCAGCTGGGCGCAATCGGCCACATCGACAGCGGGGAACGGCGTGGAGCCCTGGGCGGCGGACCGGTCGAGCGCGTCGGCCAGCGAGCTCTGCACCGCGGCCATGGCCTCGGTGTCGTCGATCACCTGGCGGACATCGTCGATCACCTCGGGCATGGTGCGTTCGATGTGATCGAGCTGGGCCCGGCCGGTCGACGGGTGCAGCTGCAGGTGCATCCACGATTCGGTCAGCCCGGTCGCGCCGTGGCCGTCCACCTCGTGCGCCGCGGCGCCGGTGAGGTGGCCTTCCTCGTCGCGGATGACCTCGAAGATCGGGTGGATCACCTCGGAGACACTCACCTGCATCCGGCCCAGCGCCGCGGTGATCGACTCCACCAGCAGCGGCATGTCGTCGGTGACGACCTGCACCGCGGCACCCATCCCGGTCCCGTCGTCGGGATGGTGCACCCGCACGCTGGCCTTACCCGGCATCCGCACGGCGGCCAATTCCATGTGGTGCCGGAAGATCTGGGTGATTCCGGGGATCGGGAAGTCCACGTCACCGGCATCGACGTGTCGGAAATACGCCTCCTCGAGGGTCGCGAGATCGCCGCGCAAGCTCTGCGGCATTCCCGCGGCCCACGCCGCGCTGGAGATTTCCGACGAGACCGTCATCGTTTAGCCCACTCCCATGGATTGTGGTTCGCTTCGATTTCGCAACGCAGGTGACGCATTTTCGAGACTAGCTCCGGGTACTCGAACACGCTGAGGGAATTCGGGCTTGCCGCGCCGGTAACTTGAAGAATGCTGGGTGAACGCCAGGGAGCACCGATCGGCACAACGCCGACGGCCCGGCGGAGCGACCGTTCACAGATCGTTCCACCGGGCCGTCGAGCGGGCCGCGCGTATCAGTCGCGCGTCAGCTTGCGGTGCGTAACACGGTGCGGGCGAGCGGCTTCGGCGCCCAGGCGCTCGATCTTGTTCGCCTCGTACGCCTCGAAGTTGCCCTCGAACCAGTACCACTTGGCGTCATTGTCGCTGTCACCCTCCCACGCCAGGATGTGGGTGCAGGTGCGATCGAGGAACCACCGGTCGTGGGAGATCACGACGGCACAGCCGGGGAACTGATCGAGCGCGTTCTCGAGCGAACTGAGGGTTTCGACGTCGAGGTCGTTGGTCGGTTCGTCGAGCAGGATCAGGTTGCCACCCTCCTTGAGGGTCAGCGCCAGGTTCAGGCGGTTGCGCTCACCACCGGAGAGCACACCCGCCGGCTTCTGCTGGTCCGGCCCCTTGAAGCCGAACGCGCTGACGTAGGCGCGCGAGGGCATCTCCTGGTTGCCGACCTGGATGAAGTCCAGACCTTCGGAGACGACCTGCCAGACGTTCTTCTTCGGGTCGATGCCGCCGCGGTTCTGGTCGACATAGCTCAGCTTGACCGTCTCGCCGACCTTCACCTCACCGCTGTCGGGTGATTCGAGACCGACGATGGTCTTGAACAACGTCGTCTTACCGACACCGTTGGGTCCGATGACGCCGACGATACCGTTGCGCGGCAGCGTGAAGGACAGATCCTTGATGAGCTGACGATCGCCGAAGCCCTTGTCCAGGTTCGACACGTTGACCACGATGTCGCCCAGTCGCGGACCGGCGGGGATCTGGATCTCCTCGAAGTCCAACTTACGGTGCTTCTCGGCCTCGGCCGCCATCTCCTCGTAACGGCCGAGGCGAGCCTTGTTCTTGGCCTGGCGGGCCTTGGCGCCGGACCGCACCCAGGCCAGTTCGTCCTTGAGGCGCTTCTGCAGCTTCTGGTCCTTCTTGCCCTGGACCTCGAGACGCTGCGCCTTCTTCTCCAGGTAGGTGGAGTAGTTGCCCTCGTAGGGGTAGGCACGCCCGCGGTCGAGCTCGAGGATCCACTCGGCGACATTGTCGAGGAAGTACCGGTCGTGGGTGACGGCCAGCACGGCGCCCGGGTAGTCGGCGAGGTGCTTCTCGAGCCAGAGCACACTCTCGGCGTCGAGGTGGTTGGTCGGTTCGTCGAGCAGCAGCAGATCGGGCTTGCTCAGCAGCAACTTGCACAGCGCGACGCGGCGGCGCTCACCACCGGAGAGGTTGGTGACCGGCTCGTCCGGCGGCGGGCAGCGCAGCGCGTCCATGGCCTGCTCGAGCTGGGAGTCGACATCCCAGGCGTCGGCGTGGTCGAGGAACTCCTGGAGCTTGCCCATTTCGTCCATGAGCTCGTCGGAGTAGTCGGTGGCCATCAGTTCAGCGATCTCGTTGAACCGATCCAGCTTGACCTTGACCTCGCCGAGGCCCTCCTCCACGTTGCCGCGGACGGTCTTCTCCTCGTTGAGCGGCGGTTCCTGCTGCAGGATGCCGACCGTGGCGCCCGAGCCGAGGAACGCCTCACCGTTGTTCGGCCGGTCCAGTCCCGCCATGATCTTCAGCACGCTGGATTTACCCGCGCCGTTGGGACCCACCACACCGATCTTGGCGCCGGGAAGGAAGTTCAAGTACACGTCGTCGAGGATGACTTTGTCGCCGTGTGCTTTGCGAACCTTGATCATCTGATAAATGAACTCAGCCATACGCGGAAGCCTATCGGTGGGAGAAACGGGGACGGGATACGGAAGGGTCGAGTGCCGCGGAAACGACCCTCATGCGTCAACCTGCTCGGCACCGTTGGTGCTCGACACCACGTCCGGCGATCGCGCGGGGACAGGATCCGCCACGGTCGTACAGGCTACGGCAACGGCCTCGGTCGACGCATACCCGGTGGCAGCGTCGTCGGCCTTCGGTAGGGCAGCGCCGCGGGCATCGGAAATATTCCGCACCGCGGCATGCGGCAGTGATCGCAGGCCCTCGGACCGGCGAACAACGCTCGCGTGGCAGCGCGCCAGATCGGGCCCGACCGCGACCGCGCGCATCTCGAGGTCCCGCCGCTCGGTTCCGTCCTTGCCGCGGTACTCGTGCGAGCGGAGTTGCCCGTAGGCGATCACCGGGTCGCCGCGATGCAACGATCGATCCACCCCTGCCACCAGCCTGCGCCAGCACGAGACCGTGAGATACAACGTGCCGTTGTCGGTCCACTCCCCCGTTTTGACGTCGAATCGCCGCGAATTACTCGCCATCCGGAACGTGAGCATCTGCTCACCGTTGCTGAGATCGCGCCGCACCGGATGGGTGATGACGGTCCCGATCACCGTCGCGTGTGCCTCGTACATCGTGCTCGCCCCCCGCTCGAATCCACCGTTTTCGCTCTGACCACCCAAGAATGACCTGGCGAACGGGAGTGTGGGGCGCGCGCAGTCGATCTGTGGATGAATCGGGCAGTTGTGGACAACGTCGGTGTCAGAGCACGGGAAGCTCGGTGTTCGCTCCGCACAGCACCACGATCGGCCGTACGCCGGGCTCGGGTGTGTACACACCGCTCTGCACGGCGGCCAGCGCGGCGGCACCTTCGAGCTCGACCACCACGCGGAACTCCCGCCAGAGGTATTCGCGGGCGGCGGCGACCGCGTCGTCGGCCACCGCGATCGCGGGCATCTGGTGCCGCTGGGCGATGTCGAAGGCGATGTCGCCGACCCTGGTCGCGCACAGCAGTTCGGTGGCGCACGAGGCCACGTCGATATCGACCGGCGCGCCCGCCGCGAGTGCCGCCGAGAGCACGGGTATGTGCTCGGATTCGATGCCGACGATCTCCCTGCGCTTGCCCAGTGCCGCCCCGAGGCCCGCGATCAGCCCGCCGCCGCCGACCGCGGCCAGCACCGGCGGCCTGCCGCGCACCTGTTCTTCCAGCTCGAGCCCGATGACGCCGGCGCCCGCCACCACGGCGGGCATGTCGTAGGCATGCAGATGGTCGGCCCCGCGCTCGGCGGCCAGGGTGAGCGCCCGGCGTTGCGCCTCGGCGTACGTCGTTCCGTGCCAGAGCACTTCGGCGCCGTGCGCCCACATCGCGGCCACCTTGGTGTGCGGCGCGGATTCCGGCACGACAACCGTGCATTCCTTGCCGAGCTGTGCCGCGGCCAGCGCCACCGCGATGCCCGCGTTGCCCGCCGAGGCGACAACCACGTGATCGGCGCCGCTGCCTGCCGACAACAGGGCGTTGAGCGCGCCACGCACCGTGAATGTGCCGCCGTGCTGCAGGAATTCCATTTTCAGTGACACCGGCACCGGCCCGTTCGGCCCGTCCACACTCGTGTGGAACACCGGTGTCTTGCGTACCCGCCCGGTCAGCCGCCGCCGCGCCGCCCGCACATCGGTGCGCAGCACCCGCTCCGGTTCGGCCCGCTCGGTCGATTCGCTCGACGGCACACCGAATCCGCTCACCGGCGGACCTCGCCGTCACGCCGCGCCAGCTCGGCGTACATCGCGTTGTAGGCGGTCAGGTCGGCGTCGTTGTCGCGATCGGCGGCCCGGTCGGTGCGCTTGGCCAGCTTGGTGTCGCTGCGTGACCACTGGATCAGCAGGGCGAGCATCACCACCACCAGCGGCACCTCACCGCTGGCCCAGGCGAAACTGCCGCCGTTACGCTGGTCGGCGAGCAGGTCGATGTTCCAGCCGAGGTCGAGGGTGCGATAGAACCAGTCGCCCAGCACGGTGGTCATGCTCATCAGCGCGATGCCGAAGAACGCGTGGAACGGCAGCGTGCCGAACACCATCGCGAGCTTGGTCAGCGGCGCGACCTCGCGCGGCTTGGGATCGATGCCGATCACCACCCAGTAGAACAGGTAGCCGCTGAGCAGGAAGTGCGTGTTCATCATCAGGTGGGCGGCGTGCGAGTCGACGTAGGTGTCGAAGATTCCGCCCAGATACAGCGCGTAGAACCCGGCGACGAAGATCAGCGACGCCACCACCGGCTGGGTGAGGAACCGCGAGACCGGGTTGTGCACGGCCGCCAGAATCCACTCGCGCGGCCCCGGCACACCACCGCGGCCCGCGGGCGGGAGCGCGCGCAATGCCAGGGTCACCGCGCCGCCGAGGGCGAGCAGGATCGGCGCCAGCATCGACAACGCCATGTGCGCGCCCATGTGCACGCTGAACATCGCCGGTGCGTAGCGCCCGACCCCCGACGACGTGGCCAGCAACAGCACCAGACAGCCACTGCACCAGGCGATGGTCCGCCCGATCGGCCAGGCATCGCCGCGCTTGCGCAGCCGGTGGACGCCGAGCAGATACAGCGCGGCGAGCACGATCGCCAGGGTTCCGAAGATCAGGTCGAAGCGCCAGTCGAACAGCAGGCGACTCACCGTCGGCGGGCCAGCGAGGGTGTAGCCCAGCTCCACTTCGACCGGCGTCGGCACCGTGGTCGGCGGCGGTGGCGGGGTGCGGCCGAGGCCGACTGCCAGGCCGATGGTCGCCGCGAAGATCAGCATCTCCACGCCGGCGAAACGGATGAGCGCGCCGCGGTCGCGCGAGTCGGCGGCCAGTGCGGGCAGCGCGGCCCGGCGCTGCAGGTAGCCGATGGCGCCCAGCACCAGCAGCGCGGCCGCTTTCGCGAGCACCAGCCTGCCGTACGTAGTGGTGAACAGGTCCGAAACGGGCACCCGCACCCAGGCATTCACGACGCCGCTGAGGCCGATCACCACGATCGAGATGGTCGCGGCCACCGAGAACCGGCGGGCGGCGATATCGGTGTTCGCGCCGCCACGCATCGCGTGCGCCAGCACCGCGATCAGCCCGCCGACCCAGACCGAGGCCGACACCATGTGCAGGATCAGGGAGTTGGTCGCCACGTCGTGGGAGCCACCGGAGGACGAGTGCCCGGTCAGCGCCAGCGGCATCATGGTCACCAACGCGCCTGCCAGCAGCACCGGCGTCCAGCCCCAGCGCAACGCGCACCGGCAGCCGATCGCCACGATCAGCGCGAACAACACTGTTGTCCGCCAGGCACCCGCCACCTCGACCTGCGTGATCACCGGCCACAGCACTTCGGGTCGCCAGATGGCACTCACCGGCTGACCGGTCGTATCCGACACGGTCAACGGCACCAGCAGCGCCGCGCTCGCGGCCCACACCAGCGCGGCGTCGGAGGCGCGGCGCACCGCCCGATAACCGCCGACCTCGAGCAGCCCGCCGTCGCGCGGGGGCAGCAGGAACGCCGCGAACAACAGAGAGCCGACGGTCATCGCGGCGGCCAGATCGGCCACCGCGCGCAACGCGGGCAATCCATATGTTGTCAACGCCCCCGGATCGGGTATACCGAGCAAACTGAGCGCATGCGCCGCCGACAACCCGACCACCATGGCCGCGACAACCGCGGCGATACACCCGGCCACAACGCTGAGTACACCGAACGGCGCCGCCGGACCCGTATCCGCCGACGGTCCGCCGTCGACGGCGGGTCCAGCGGTGGGGTCCTGCGATAACGACATGACAACGAGGGTAGTTCGACGTGCCCGGCGACGCCCCGAGGGGGCGCTCACCCGAGCCTGCGCTCGACGATCCGGTCGGTCGCTATACTTTTCGAGCTGGACAGCGTGGCCGACTTCGGCCAAGGTTGATGCGACTGCCTCCGTAGCTCAGTTGGATAGAGCAAGGGCCTTCTAATCCCTAGGTCGCAGGTTCGATTCCTGCCGGGGGCGCAACCCTCCACCTGCGTTTCCGCAGGTGGAGGGCTTGTTTTAGCGTCGCAGGTTCGATCCACTCGGGAACCGTAACGTCGTTCAACCCACACTTTCACCGCAAATGCGTAGGTTTACCACTTCCTGGCACGAGCCGTCAGCAGACAAGAACCCGCGTCGACACGGGTGCCAGCACGGCTCGATATCGCCGCGCTCCTGCGGCCAGCTCAAT
This sequence comes from Nocardia sp. NPDC058114, assembly GCF_042884695.1. Lineage (NCBI taxonomy): Bacteria > Bacillati > Actinomycetota > Actinomycetes > Mycobacteriales > Nocardiaceae > Nocardia > Nocardia sp. NPDC058114. Next base: position 652,295 of record NZ_JBHVTK010000002.1, read on the forward strand.
AGCGCGGTTACCGTCCTGGCCTGCGCAGCAGCGATACGTTCACCTTCCGCACCACGACGTACCCACCACCGAAGGACGCCGTGATCCCCGCCATACACCGCGGCGTCGAGAATTTCTTCGACCTCGGAAACGCGGGCACTACGCCAGTTGCTTGCGGTAAAAGGTAGGGAGAGTGCGTTATTGGAGTGGCATCAGACCTGATTCATTCCACCGTCTATGTAGAAGTTCGCGCCGTAGACGAAGCTGCTCAGGGGCGATGCCAAGAACGTGACGGCGGCAGCGACATCCTCCGGTTCGCCGACCCGCTGAGCGGGCAATCCCGACGCGATGGCCGCTTTCATCTCCTCGGCGCGCTCACCGAAGACATCGTCCCACAGCGGGGTATTCACCGGCCCGGGCGAGACGACGTTCACCCGGATGCCTCGACCACTCAGTTCGTTGGCCCAGGTGCGAGCGTACGCTCGCACAGCGGCTTTCGACGCCCCGTACGCACCGAAGGATGGCGCCCCGCTCTCAGCCGAAGTGGAGGCCGCGAGGATGACTGCGGCCCCCTCGTTGAGAAATGGCAGGGACTTCTTCACGGTCAGGAAGGTCCCCTTCACGTTGATGTCGAAGATTCTGTCGTGGTCTTCCTCAGTGAGGTCCTCGAGAGAGGCGAGGTGGTTGATTCCCGCGTTCGCGAACAGGATGTCCAGGCCCTGCCCGCGCTGACTCACGTGCTCATAAAGGCGATCCACGTCGGCTGAGACGCTGACGTCGCCGACCACTGCCGTCGCGTGGCCGATCTCGGCGGCGGCTTTCTCGAGCTCGTCTTTGCGTCGCCCGGTGATGAAGACGTGCGCGCCCTCGGAGGCGAGTTGCTTCGCCGTCGCAAGTCCGATGCCCATGCTGGCGCCCGTGACGACAGCCGTCTTGTTATCGAAATACCCCATGTGGTCTGTAACCCATCTTCCGATTTATGTACCGATTGGCACTAGGAACTCTTCAGCGATCTCGAACTGGCGACAGGAAAGTCGACGTGCACGCTGTGACGTCGTTGCTCGCGCGATCACTTCGTGCTGCGCAGGGTTGTAGAGCTCGCGCCGGGCCTCAGTGAGCGCGCCGCCGACGGCCCCTGAGCCGTCGACAGCTCGCCAGTTCGCGTCCGACTCTGTAATCCAGTCCGCAATTCGTTGCCGCGCGACCTGGTCCGCATCGTCGGGTAAGGCACCGAAGGCCTTACGCAGCGGGGCTGACTCTTTGGAGATCATCGGTAACAGGTCGGGAAGCGCATCTCGCGCGGCGAGACTCGCATAGATCTGGAGGAATGATCGGTCGGGGCCGGAGAGCCCGCTCGCGACTGCTTCGAAGCCGCGCGGAGTGTCGAGTGGAGCATGTTCTCGAGCGATCGCAGCCACCTCGTCACGTACCCGCACAAGACGGTCGATACCTGCTCGCAGCTCCTCATCGAGCTCGCGCAATGCGTCGGAGCAAGTGACGTCTATTTCCGCAATCTGCGCGAGCGGTATACCGATCTCGACCAGCCGGCGTGTACGCACCAACGAAATCAGGTGCCTTACGCGATATTGCTTATACCCGTTGTAGCGGCGTTCTGGTTCTTCCAGAAGTCCCACGTGGTGATAGTGCCGAATGGTGTTCACAGTCGTCCCCGTGAGGTCGGCCAGCTCGCGAGTACTCCATGTCACTGTGTCCTCCTCATGCGGATTGCGGCGGATACATGCGGTGACAAGTGCGGTTTCGATGCCATCCAGTCTTCGCGTGTGCTCACCCCCACCGTCTCAGAGTCACGACTCGATTCGCGTCGGTGACTATTACGTAAGTCCTTCGCACCTGACCGTGTGCCGGCGTGGAGCGTCACAGGCTGCAGCGTGCGTCGGCGGGCGGGGTTTCGAGGTCGAGGAGATACGCGTCCACCACGTCGTCGACGCACTCGCTACCGCCGAGGAGGTAGGCGCCGTGCTGCTTGCCGTCGACGGTGAGCAGGCTTGCCCCGAGGGCTTGCGCCATCGCGATGCCGCCCTCGTGTGGCGTCGCGGGATCACCGGTGGTCGACACGACGAGTGACTTGGGGAGGCCTTCGGCATCGGCGAGCCAGGGCTCCGCACGCGTGGGCGGTGCGGGCCACGCCTCGCACTCGCTGTGGTAGTTCCCCGCTGTGAAGACGTCGAGGTCGAACATCGGCGCGACCTGCCCGATCTCGCGTGCGAGCGCTGTGTGTTCCGCGGGCGCCAAGCGGGGCCAGTCCATGCAACGCACGGCGATGCTGGTGTCGAGGTCCGGGAAGCCGGCGCGTAGGGCGAGCGCCTCGTCGGTGCGCCCGGCCTCGAGCGCTGTCAGGGCGGAGATGACTTCGGGCCATTTCGCCTCCGCGTACAGGCCGCCGCTGATGCCGAGGTAGACGTCCCAGACGTTGGCAGCTCGGCCGCCGGCCGTCGGCGCCTGCGTCTCGATGAGAGGCCGCACGATCTCGTGCAGGCGATCGTTGGCGGCTGCGGGATCGGTGCCGAGTACACAGTCGGGTGATTCGGCGCAGAGCGCGGCGAGGTCGTCGAACCGGGCCTGCAGGCCTTTGAATTGGGACAGGCGGAATCGGCTCGCCGTCAGGTCGGGCGCGACGGCTCCGTCGAGGACGATCGCGCGGACCTTCTCGGGGTAAGTCGTGGCGTACATGGCGCCGAGCTCGGAGCCGTAGCTGTAGCCGAGGTAGGTCAGCTGGTCGTCACCGAGCACCGCTCGCATGATGTCCATATCGCGCACAACGTTCGTCGACCCGGCGTTCACCAGGTTCGCGACGCCGCCGGAGCCGTCGGTGCAGCGCTGTGCGAGTTCGACTGCCTGCTCGGCGCTCGTGATGTCGTACACGGCGCCGAATCGCGGCCCGTCGCCGGCGTCGTATTCCTCGTCGGTGTAGCAGTCCAGGGCCGGGGTCGACGATCCGGTCCCGCGAGGGTCGAAGCCGACGATGTCGAAGCGCTCGCCGACGCGGCTCGCCTGCCACAGCGGCACGGTCGACGCGACGAGGCCGGTGCCGGAGCCGCCCGGGCCGCCCGGGTTGATCAGCAGCGAGCCCTCGGCCTCGCCCGTGGCGGGCAGGCGCAGGAGCGCGACCCGCGCCCTCGCACCCGCTGGCGTGTCGTAGTCGAGCGGCACCTCCACCGAGGCGCATTCGAGCGCGGGGTTCGCGAACAGCTCGGCGTCCGCCGCGCTCGTCGCGGTGCCCGCGCACCCGCCCCAGTCGAGCTCTTGCCCGAGGTAGGCGCCGAGGTCCGCATCGGCGCCGGAGCCCGGCGCAGCAGGCGTACAGCCGGCGAGTAGGAGCGTGGCGGCCGCGGCGAGCCCGGTCGTGAGGCGCCGGGATCGATTCGGGAGTCGAAGACGTGATCGCATGCGTTTCCTTTGGCGTGTCCAGGGCTGGATCCGGAGCATCAGCTCCCGATCCCGTCGGTCTCGGCATCCAGGAGCCGGTGATGGCGGAAGGTGAGCGCTCGTTCGATTCCCGCGAGGCCCGCGTTGATGGCGAGAGCCGTGTTCGCCCATACCGGCAAGTCGACGGGCGAGACGAACGGGCTGCAGCGATCAGCCCAGAACCGCAGGTGGGTGACCAGCTCGAGCAGCTGTGGCGCGACGAGAATCAGATCGACCGTCAGCACGATGACCGCGCAGGCGGCCAGCGTGCGCCCAACCCCCGGGTGTCGCCGGGAGAGCTGGGCGCGCCAGTGCTCGGGTGTCCCCGGCGCTGGATCGAGGCGTCGCTCGCTGCCGTCCGCACCGATCAGGTGGATCCGCCGCATGCCGTATCTGCTCGCGGCTACGGCGATGGCTTCCGAGCCGAGCGGGAACCGGACCGGCATGTCGGAGGTCCGTACGTGCCGGTCGTCCCGATAGAGCGACGCTCGCCCCGACAGGTGATCGACATCGACCGTCGCCGTCGACGCATCGGGAAGGCCGACCGCGAATCGCGTGCGCTGCAGCGAGAAAGAGCGGCGGAACGGCGGCAACGATGCTCCCGGCTCCGGAGCCGGCGTCGACCATGCTCCCGCGTCGCCGTCGAACCCGTCGCAGCCGTCGATCCGGCCGTCGTTTCGAGAGCCCTCCCGCCCACCGTCCCAGGGGTCGCGCCAGTCGCTCACGTCGGGTCTCGTCCGAGGTCGGGACCATCGCAGCAGGATTTTTCTAGCATGACCATGCCAGAAAAATTAGCACGTACATGCTAAAAGCGCTACAGTCGGGTTCGTGCCCAAGAGAGTTGACCCGGATGTCCGCCGGGAACAGATCGCCGACGCCGTGATCGACGAGATCGCCGAGCACGGGCTCCGCTCGGTGACCCTCGCCCGGATCGCCGCACGCACCGGCTTGGCCATCGGGAGCATCCGGTACTACTTCGGCGACACCGTCCGCGAGGTCATGCGCTTCACCTTGGGCGTCCTCATGCGGCGCGCCGTGGATCGCGCCGCGACGATGTCCGACGACCCGGCAACACGGATCGTGGACGTCATCGCCTTCGCCGCACCCACCAGCGAGCAGGAGCGCAAGGAGAACATCGCCATGGTCGAATACCGCGTCATGGCGCGCACGGACCCCGAGCTCGCGGCCGACGTCGCTGCGACCTCTCTCGCGGGCGCGGAGGTGATCCGCTCGCTGATGCGTGATGCGCTGGCCGACCGCACGATCGATGAGGAAGCGCTGCACCGCGAGGCGCTGCTGCTGTTCGCCCTGATCGAGGGCTTCTCGTTCAGTTCGGCGCTGTTCTCCGCCCCGTTGCGCGAAACGGACATCCGTGCCGTGGTGACGGCGACCATGCTCCGTCTGCGCGGCGCCTATCCACCTTCCGAACAAGCCGTCCGGGAGCGGGCCGCTCCGCAGGCTCCCTCAGGGGTTTAGCAGGTCGCGGAGCTGTTTGCGGGAGCTGATGCCGAGTTTGCGGTAGATGTTGCGCAGGTGGGCATCGATAGTGCGGGGACTCAGGAACAGCTGGGTAGCCACCTCCCTGGAGGTTGACCCCGTCGCGACGAGGCGAGCCACCAGCTGCTCGTGAGCGGTGAGTTCGGTGCCGGGTTCGGTTGAGCGATTGCGCGGATGCTGTCCAGTGGCGCGCAATTCCCGTGCAGCGCGCGCGGCGAACGCGTCGGCGCGCATGTCTGTGAGCATCTCGTGTGCGGTGCGAAGCTGTTCACGAGCCGACTGTCGACGTCCTTCTCGTCGCAACCACTCGCCGTAGACGAGGTGGGTCCGCGCGAGATGACCTTTCATTCTGCTGTTCTGAAGGTGGCGGATCGCCTCCTGGTAACAGGTCTCAGCGGTGGGATCGGTGGTGACGAGGGCTCGCGAACGGGCGGCGAGCCCGAGCGCCCAGGCAGTGCCGCTGGCGGCAGCTCGCGTGGAGAGCTCGTCCGCCGCAGCGCTTGCCCCATCCGGGTCGTTCGCCCGAACCGACGCCTCGACCAGCTCGGGAAGGGTGAGACTGCTGTTCACGAGCTCGCCCATCTCGTTCGACCACGCAGCAGCGTCGCGCGCAGCCCCATACTGGCCAAGACCGTTGAAAAGCACCGCGAGCGCGTAGTGTGCGGTCGCCGCTTCGGAGAGCCTTTCACCTGCGTTCGCGACACTGGCCTTGAACAACCTTCGCGTGTCGAGTTCGTGCCCGCCCCACGCGGCGACGTAGAGCTGTCCGTACAGCAGCGGTACGGCATCTGTCGCCGTGGTGATCGCGGCTTCCTCAGCCGCGACTTCCGCGGCGCGGGAGAGGTCGCCTGTCAGAACCAGTGCCGAGGACAACGCGACAAGGGACAGTGGAAGCGTCGTCAGCGCGCCCGCCTCGCGTGCGAGCCGTACGTTCCTGTCGGCGAGCGTGATGCCGATGTCATCGTCGAAGAAAGCCGCCGCGGTTCGGGTCGCCAGCCATAACCACCGTCGGCTGCCCATCTCACCCGTCGCCTCCCCATCGAAGCCACGGTCGCGGAACGCTTCCATCGCACGTCGAACAGGAAGGGCGCCCGCTGCGTACCCGATCGCGAATGTCGCCACCAACGCGTCGAGAAGCAGATCCGGCGGGCTCGGTTCACCCGGAGGTGGCGGCGCCGATCGCGCCACGCCGGCAACCTCGGCCACGCTGGAGGCGTCGACGACCAGGGCTGCGTCGATGGCGTGCAGGTAGGTTTCGCGCGCCAGTGCCGGATCGAGAACCGTCAGGTTCCTGGCGGCTTCGAGCAACATCGCAGGAACGTCGTTGCTCTGGGTCAGATGAAAGGTGATTCGCGCTCGAAGTAGATCGACCCGGGCGCGCTGGAGCTCATCGAGCGGGCCCAGTTCGGCGACCGTGAGCAGTTCCTCGGCGGCCGCCGATGCTCCCGCGTCGTGTTTGGCGTGCGCAGCCGCCAGCGCTCGCCGTGCACGTACCGCGGGTTCAGGGGTGAGTTCCGTGGCGCGCTGAAGGAATGCCGCCGCCGCTGCGACGCCACCGCGGGCGCGTGTCCGTTCGGCGGATCGCTCGAGTTCGGCCGCTGCGTCCTCACTGGCCCCTACGACCCCGGATGCGTGGTGCCAGGCTCGGCGATCAGGATCGGTGTGGGGATCAGTCGCTGCGGCGAGTGCGCGGTGAGCGCGGCGACGAGTCTCCGGCGTAGCGGACCGGTACACAGCCGAGCGCACCAAGGGGTGACGAAACCGCACTCTGGTATCGACTTCTATCAGCCCGGTCTCCTGGGCAGGTTCGACGGCCGCCGGCGTTATGCCCAACTCCTCGGCTGCTCGCCACAGCAGCACCGCATCCCCGGTCGCGTCCGCTGCGGCGAGCAGAAGCAAGAGCTGGGCGTCTTCGGACAGCCCTGCCGAGCGACGCCGGAATCCCTCTTCGATCCGACGAGGAACGTTGAGTGCGCCGGGCGATTCGAAACCTCCCGCGAGTTCAGTCAGACGAGCGCGGCGCGGAAACTCCAGGAGCGCCAACGGGTTACCTCTCGCTTCTGCGAGGATCCGATCGCGCACTTTCTCGTCCACGGGAGCGTGTGCCCCCCGCATGAGCAGCGAGCGCGAGTCGGCATCCCGCAGGCCCTCCAGGCGCAACTCCACCGCATCGGCGGTCACGGGGTGGGGGCCGTCGGTCTCGAGCTCGCGTGAGGCGAACATCATCGCCACCCGCTCGTGTGCGATCCGCCGACTCACGAACGCGAGGACCTGCGCCGACGCCGGGTCGAGCCACTGCGCGTCGTCGATGAGGCACAGCAGGGGCGCAGCTTCGGCAGCGTCGGTCAGGAGGTTCAATGTCGCCAGGCCGACCAGGAACATATCGGGCGCAGGCCCACTGCGACTGCCGAAAGCCACATCGATAGCGACGCGCTGAGACTCGGGAAGCCGTTTCGCTTCGTCGAGCAGCGGCGCGCACAGTTGGTGCAGCGCGGCAAAAGCGAAGAGCGCCTCGGACTCCACACCGACGCAGCCCACCACGCGGAAGACCGGGCTGCCGGCTTCTCGGGCATAGTCCAAGAGCGCCGTCTTGCCGATCCCGGGTTGCCCGCGCAGGATGATCGTCCCGCTGTTAGCCACGCGCGCGGCCTCGAGCAGCTTTTCGACCGCCTCGCGTTCCGCGCGACGGCCCAGCAGCGTCGTCAGCTTCATAGGCGTCCGATCCGCAAGTATGTCCTGCACCGCAGGGTACACAACACCCCGCGTGGTTCATGACGCACGAGAGTGGGCCGGCTGCCACCCCGGTCGAGCCTGCACGGGTGCGCGGACGTGGACATCTTGACTGTGTGGTGACCACACGGTGTTGGCTCGCTGGCAGGACTCGATCGCCGTGGACGTGGCATCGAGTGCGCTCGCGACCGAAGACGAAGGAGATCCACGATGACCGCGCACCTCAGCCACCCCGACGGCCTGCTCCAACAGAAGGACTATGCGCCCGTCGCCACGACCACAGGGTCCCGGCTGCTGCTGCTGGCCGGACAGCTGGCCGTGACGCCTCTCGGTGAAACGACCGCGACCGACCTCGCATCGCAGGTCCATGACGCCCTTCGCAACGTCGCGACAGCGGTGAGGGGCGCGGGGGGCGATGTCACCGACATCGCCCGATTGACCTTCTACGTCGCCGGCTGGACCACCGACATGGCCGACGAACTGTGGGAAGGCACCTCACGGGCCCAGGAATCCGACGGCTTCAGTGCGCCGCTGCCTCCTGTCACCGTCATCGGCGTACAGACCCTGTGGAGGCCCGACCTCCTGGTGGAGATCGAAGCCACTGCCGTCCTGGACTGATTCATGAGGATGGCCACGGTCGGCAAACGCCGACCATGGCCATCGGCCGCCGGCCTCGTCCGGGCCCGCGAGCTGCGGCCGTTCAGGTTCTGCGCGAGATGACCATGATGTATTCACAGGGCGCGTCCGTTCGGTTGGCGAAGCCGTGGTCCGCGTCGGCCTGGAAGAACAGGGAGTCGCCTGTATTCAGGATTTCGATGATCCCGCCGATCGCGACGGTGAGGGTGCCTTCGAGTACCACGAGTTGCTTCTCCGTACCCGCCGGATACGCGGGCAGCAACCCGGTAGAGACCTGTGCGGGGAGGTAATGGACAACCATCTCGCCGCCTCCCGCCCCCGGGGCCGCCGACACCATGTGCCGTTCGAAGCCGGTTTCCGGGTCACGGAAAACGGGGCGATCGTTCTTGCGCAGGACAACGGCCACACCGGACGCGGCCGCAGCTGCTCCACCGACCAGGTCCGAGAGCGACGCGTCGAGCGCGTGGGCGATCCTGGACGCGACACCGATTGTCGGGCTCTTCTCACCGCGTTCGACCTTGGACAGCATCGCCCGGCTGACCGACGACTGTGTGGACAGCTGTTCCAGCGTCAGGCCCGCTTCCTCACGGCGTCGCCGTACGTTACGGCCGAACGCGCCTGCCAGGTCATCACGATCCTGTGATTCGGCCACGTTTGCGTCTTGCTCGACCACCGTGCTCCTCGATCGATGGATACCTCGCTGCAGTGTAGACTTTCTCCTAAAGAAGATTTAGTCTTCCATCGGAGAGGCGCGATACGCGCCCAACACGATGGAGGCTCCATGCGTTTGATCTCGAGTGGTCGGCACCATGCCACGTTCGAATTCGGCGGTCTGCAGGTGATCTCGTTGCGAGACGGGTACATCGACATGCCACCGACACGGCTCCGCGGCGAGGACGGGCGCCCGCTCCCCGCGCTGCCGACCGCCGTGCCGCTGGCCGGCGACAACTTGCGGCTGTCGGTCAACGCCTTCTTCGTCACCGACGGCACGCGGTCGGTTCTCATCGACACCGGCGCGTCCGACGTCTGGCACGACCCCACCATGGGATTGATCTACGACGCACTCGACGAAGCGGGAATCGACCGGGCGCAGGTCACCGATGTCGCCATCACCCACAACCACGAAGACCACGTGAGCGGCCTGATCACGCCGGACGGTTCGGAGGCGTTCCCCGAACTCGAGCGGGTGTGGATCGGCGCGGGCGACACCTCGGTGTTCACGGGGCGGCTCGAGCCGATCCGCGACCGGGTCGTACCCGTGTCCGAGAAAGTCACGATCAACGACTGGGTCACCGCGATTCCGACACCGGGCCACACACCCGGTCACACCGTCTACGACGTCAGCAGCGCCACCGGCCACCTTCTCGTCTGGGGTGACACCGTCCACGTCCCCACGCTCCAATTCGATCAGCCGAACGTGACCTGGGAGTTCGACGGCAACCAGTCCCAGGCCCGCGCCGCGCGAGCGGCCCTGCTCGAACAGCTGACTCAACCGGACCACTTCGTGGCAGGCGCCCACCTCGACTCACCCGGCATCGCCCGCGTAACCCCCTCCGGCGATGGTTACGCGCTGGAATATCTCGCACCACCGATCGGCTGATCGAGCCTGTCGGCGCGGGGCCACGCTCGTCATGGCGGCCCAGGAGGCCGAACTCGCCTGCCAGCCGAGACGAACCGGGAACAGTTGGACTTCACCGGGCCTATTGACGAAATCGACGTCACGGGAGCGTCCAGAACACCCTTGTCACCAGATAGAAGAAGATCGCGGCGAGCGTCAGGAAACCCACCGAGCAGGCGAGTCCGACCAGGTCGGTGCGGGGATCGGGGCGGGGGTCCGATCGCATCCAGAATCCCAGCGCGCGGGTGACGACCGGCATCACCACCCAGGTCAGCAGGCTGACCGACAGGATGTTCCCGACCAGCAGGCTGATCCACAGCTGCGCGCCGGGCCAGATCTCGGCGATGATCACGGTGAGGATCACGACCGTCGGATACAGCCCTACCAGGACCGACAGGGCCGTCTTCCACGATGCCGGACCGCCGTCCTCGCCGGTCCGGCTCGGCGGAAACCACGACCCGTAGGGGTTGGCGATTCGGTGAACCTCGAAGTCCCTGAAGTCCGGCGCCTCTTCGAGCAACGCCTTGCGCTGGGGCGATTCGAGCCAATGGTCGAGATGTTCGGCCGAAGCGAAGGAATAGATGATCGTCCAGTCACTCTGAACACCGGGGATCGGCCGGTGCAACCCGGATCCGCGAAAACCTCGAAATGTCCGTTCGACCTCGGTCATCCGGTCCTGCCACGCGATGAATTCCGTTTCGCGGTCGGCCGCCACGGGATGCGAGACGACGACGGTCGCTACCTCTTCGGCCGGCTCGTCGACCAGCACATGCTGCGTCGACGGCCGTTCGAACAGCCCGGTTCCGCGGGCGAGAAGTTCGTCGCGCGTATCGCTGGCGAGCCAGCGCTTGAGGTTGACGATGTCGTCGAACCGATAGACGACCGACCAGTCGGACTGAGCGTCGCCCGGTGGCGTCACGTCGGCGCCGAGGAATCCGGGGAAGGTCGCCGCAGCGTCGTTCACCTCCGCCTGCCACCGCCGGAACTCGCTCTCGCGGCCGACTCGGGGCTGCTGAGTGATGACCACCGTCGCCGCGGCGGGCCTCGGCGACGGCGCCTTCGAGGCCGTCATGTCAGTACGGGTGCTTATCGGCCTTTTCGGCCCAGGTCTTGTACGCTTCGGCGCCCAGATCCCTGCGGAACTGTTCGATTTTCACGGACCGCTCGGGCAGGGGCCTGGTGAAGTCCTCGTATTGATACGCGTCGTCGAAGCCGATTTCGCTGGTGTCGGCCAGGTCGCTCGCGAAATGCACGGCGTCCAGACGTGCCCAATAGATTGCGCTCATACACATGGGACACGGTGCGCCGCTGATGAATATCTCCATCCCCATCAACATCTTCGCGCGTTCCGGGACCTTGTCGGGAGATCCTTCAGGTCGCGGGACCAATTCGAGCGTCGACTCGTTCTGATGCTCTTTGGAAATACTCGGGGCCTCGCCGTTGAGGACCTGGGTGGCCTTGCGGATGGTTTCTATTTCGGCGTGTGCGGTGGCATCACCGGTGAGCAGCACCCGATTCTGCCCGCGCGCGACGATCACTCCGTCCTTCGCGATCACCGCGCCGAACGGTCCACCCCAATCGTTGTCGACAGACTCTTTCGCCAGCCTGCATGCTTCTTCCATGAGTTCATCCGGTGTCATAGGTATTGCACCTCGAATTGTGGTTCGGACGTACTTCATAAGCCTCTGCCGCATACCGAATCTACCTCCGGCCCGATCCCCACGGAACAGCGTGCGCAATGGCGACGCATTCGTCTGGCTTTGGAAACCACTCCGTGTCCTTGGAGCAGATCGCGGCCGACAGCGACCGTGTCGAGCTCGCCATGTTCGGCCGACTCACCCTTTTCGGGTGAGCCGCACACGCCGCCGCTGTGTGACTCTCGCCATCGCGGCACTGTTCTGCGATCCAGCGAACCGGCCGAACCGCAGCTCTTCCGCACGACCCACTGTCCGGCATTCACACACAAGGAGAATCCGTTGAAACTCAGAAACAGCGTCTGTGGGATCGCCTCGATCGCGGTGGTCCTGCTGATGACCGCGGCGTGTAGCTCCGATGACGACTCCTCCGCACCGGCAGCCACCACGACCACCCAGACCACCCAAACCGACGCCATGCGCAGCAGCGTCGCCGCGACGGCATCCTCGATGATGAGCACGGTGCGCGACACCGCGGAGCAAGCGGTGCAGGACGCGATCAACACGGTCTTGGCCGCCGCACCGATCACCTTCGACGCGGGTAGTTCCGATCTCAGCACGGCTGCCGTCGCGACTCTCAAAGCGGTAGCCGTCCCGTTGCGGGGCAACGACACCGAGATCCAGATCACGACCTACGCCGAGGATTCGAATACCGCCTCGGCGAAATCCCTGGCCGAGGCGCGCGGTGACAACATCGCGGCCGCCCTCGAGAGCGACGGCATCGACAAGTCGCGCATCACGGTGAAGGCCGACGCGAACCCCTCCGACCCGGAGGTCGACGCCAACGAGGCCGCGATCACCGTGGTCGACAAATAGCGGGCTGCCGCCGACCTCCCAGACACCGCCGTGACCTGCACTGATGCCGGTCACGGCGGTGCGATGCCGGGGTGGTGCCCCCGGCCGGGTAATCTTTCGCCCCATGTGGATCATCCTTGCCATCTCCGTGGTCAGCTCGGTCGCCATCGCGATCTTGTTCGCGACGGGCTTCCCCAAGGACTGAGCATGTGCCGATAGCCCGGTGCGCGGCGGGCGTCGGCGATCCGCGCCGTTCTCGTCCTGATTCGTGGCGATCGGCCTAGAGTTGACTGATTGTGCGGGGCAATGTGGCGGGGGATGGTGGGCTTGCCTTCGCGGTGCGGCGACGTCGCAAGCCCGGGGCTTTCCGGGTGTATTGGACGCTGGCGCGGGCGGGATTCAAGCGGCAGGCCCAATACAAGCTGGCGATGTTCGCCGGGCTGTTCACCAACTGTGTGTTCGGGTTCGTTCGTGCGGCGGTGATGGTCGCGGCGGTGCGTGCCGCCGGTGATTTCGGCGGGTACGACGAGGGCACCATCGGGGCCTATGTGTGGTTGTCGCAGGCGTTACTGGGCGCCACTCAGTTCATGGGACCGCAGATCGACCTGGTCGACCGGATCAAGACCGGTGACGTCGCGATCGATTTCCTGCGTCCGATCGACGTGCAACTCGGCTACCTGGCCACCGACATGGGCCGCGCCGCCTGCACGATCCTGCCGCGCGGGGTGCCGAGCATCGTCATCGGCGCCGCCACCTTCGGCTTGTCGATGCCGAGTACGCCGGTGGCCTATCTGCTCGGTCTGATCAGTGTGCTGCTCGCGGTGGCCCTGTCGTTTCTGTGCCTGTTCGCGGTGGCGCTGATCGGGTTCTGGGTGGTCGAGATCCGCGGCATCCGGGTGCTGTATCAGATCGTCGGAACGTTCCTGGCCGGGCTTTTCGTCCCGGTGCACATGTTCCCCGACTGGTTGCGTGTCGTCGCCATGTCTACGCCGTTTCCCTCCATCCTGCAGGCCCCGATCGATACGCTGTCAGGGCGCGCCGCCGGGTCGGATGCCTTGATCATCGTTGCGATACAAGGCTTCTGGGTGTTGGTGATCGGACTGCTCGGCAGGGTGTTGCTGCGGGCGGGACAACGCAGGCTGGAGGTACAGGGTGGCTGAACCGGATTCCGCGCGCGTTGTTGCCGGGACCTGGTTCACTCCCTATCTCGCAGTATTGCGTTCGCGTGTGAAAGCACAGCAGGTGTACCGCCTTTCGTTCGCCACCGAGGTGTTCAGTGCCTTCCTGATCGGGCTGGTGGAGTTCGCCGAGGTGTGGGTCATCTTCCACAACGTGAAGACCCTCGGCGGCCTCGATGTGGATGCCGCGCTGCTGCTGTTCGGGCTGTCCAACACCTCCTTCGCGCTGGCCCAGGTCGCGGTCGGGCATCTGGATTCCCTGCCCTCGATGATCAGGATGGGCACCCTCGACGCGTATCACCTTCGCCCACAACCGTTGCTGCTGCAGCTGGTGACCAGTGACATCTCGTTACGCAGACTCGCGCGAGCCGCGGTCGCGGTGATCGTGCTCGGGATCGGGCTGTGGCGCAACGATATCGACTGGGGCATCGCCCCGGTTACCTTGATCGTGATCACCCTGATCAGTGGAATCGCGCTGTTCTGTGGCCTTTTCGTATGCGCGGCCGGACTACAGTTCTTCTTGATCGACGGTGCCGAGCTCACCAACAGCTTCACCTACGGCGGTTCGTTCGCCGCGATGCAGCCGGCCTCGGTGTTCCCGACACCGCTGAAACTGTTGTTCGGGTTCGCGATTCCCGTCGCGTTCACGGCATACGTGCCGACGATCGCCCTGCTCGGTTTGCCGGGCCCACCACTGTTGCCCGCGTGGTCGGCGTGGCTGACGCCACTCGCCGCGGCGTGGGTGTGGCTGCTCGCATCGGCGGCATGGCGGATCGGTACGAGGCACTATCAGGGAGGAGGGGGATAACGATGGACGAGCACGAGCACCAGGATCCGATCATCGACATCGATGACCTCACCCGGCAATTCACCGTCTATCGCAAGAACGGCAGCCGCTGGCGCCGACATCGCGACACCATCACCGCCGTCGACCGGATGAGTTTCCGGATCGAACGCGGCTCGGCGGTCGGCTACATCGGCGCCAACGGCGCGGGCAAGTCGACGACCATCAAGATGCTCACCGGCATCCTGGTGCCGACCACCGGAACCGTGCGTACCTGCGGCCTCGAGCCGGTGCGTCAGCGTAAGGAGCTCGCCTCGCGCATCGGCGTCGTGTTCGGGCAGCGTTCGCAGCTGTGGTGGGACCTGCCGCTGCACGAATCGTTCGCGATCCTGGCCGCGATCCATCGCCTCGATCCCGATATCGCCGACAAGCGGACCCACGAACTGGTGGAACAGCTGGAAATGGCCGACACCCTCGACACCCCTGTCCGCCAGCTCTCGCTCGGTCAGCGCATGCGCGCGGAAGTTGCGGCCGCACTGTTGCATTCGCCCGAGCTGGTGATCCTGGACGAGCCGACGATCGGCCTGGATGTGCTGTCCAAACAACGATTACGGGAGTTCCTGCGCGCCGAACGGATCGAGCGCGGCACCACGCTGCTGCTCACCACCCACGATATGGGCGATATCGAACGACTCTGTGATCGGGTGCTCGTCGTCGATTACGGCAGGCTGGTGTACGACGGTTCACTGGCCGGGCTCGGCGCCACCGTCGGCGCGCGCCGGGTGCTGGTGGTCGACCTGGCTGCTCCCGCACCGGATCTCGATGATCTGCCGTGTGGGGCACAGTTGCTGTCCAGCGAGGCGGGCGGCATGCGCCAGCGCCTGGCGTTCGACGCCGAGAAGACCACTGCCGCGGCTTTACTGGCGGCGGTGTCGGACCGGGCGCAGGTGCGCGATCTGTCGATCGAGGAACCCGATGTCGAGGACGTGGTCCGCCGGATCTACGAGTCGACCCGCTGAATTCAGCTCGGTCCGTCCGGGTTTCCCGAGTACATGCTCACCTCGCCGCCCTCCCCCAGGAAGGCGTTGACCAGCATGATCCGCTGCGCGCGCAGTTCCTCGTCGTCGGGGGCTCCGGTGGTGATCGAAATCTGCGGGATGGCAGCCCAGTTCACGACGTAGCGCTCGGGGGGTCCGTCGTCGTCGGACAGGCGCGCGAGCCGGAACACCGACACCGCACGGCGTTCCATGAGGCCGCGCACGACATCGGCGATGCGCTCCGGGTCCTCCAGGGCGAACAGGAACCCGAAGGTCAGCTCGGGCGATGAGACGTAAGCGGGCACAATTATCGAGGTTAGTGCATTCGGCGCCGAAATGATTGCCGGAAATGTGCCACCGCGGTTACCCGGGAGTGCTCGTGGGGAGACCCGGCCGTAATGGTGGATAACAATTTCCGCCGACCACCGGGTTTGTCCACCACGCTATTGCGCGTCGGCGCCGAATCGCGCTTTCCTGAAAGGGTCCCGATTTCCCCCGGGCCGTCTTCTCCACCCGCAGCGTCGCGGACTCTTGTCGACGTCCGGGCGGGGCTACGCCGGTGCCGGGGAGTGCACCCCCACACCCATCCTCCTCGGCTCTGGCGTATCCATGCACAACAGTGTTATCAGGGGGCGTGCCCATGCCGATCGATCACGGCCACCGTTTGGATGCCGCACAGCTGCCGACTCCTTCAGCGCTGTTGCGGGCCTTTCTGGAAACCGACCACCCCGACCCGGCACCGCACCGGGTTCTCGACGCCGCCCGCGGGCTCGCGAGCTGCCACGATCGCCGGCGCAGAGTGCTGGAGCAGGCACGCGACCCCGCCGCCTCGAGCAGCACCGGGGCGGCGTGCGCGCGCCTGGTCGACGACATCGACAACGACCGCGGCGCGCTGATCGCCCGCATCGACGGCTGGGTCGCCGCCCATGTGGAACACCGCGACGGCGCCTCGCTGCACACCGAGACCCTCGGCGCGGTGATCGACCGGATGGCGGCGAAATGGATCGCCGCCCAGCAGGCCATCGCGGGACCGGCCCCAACGACAACGACACCACGGCAGCGGGAGGCTCGCACCCATCTGCAGTGGTGTCGTCTTGCCGAATTGACCGACGGCTACCGGGATCTGATCACCGATGTCACCGAACACCGCAGGCGGTTGCCGGTGTGGTGAATCGTCAGGCCTTGTCGCCCGGCTCGGCGAACACGGGCGCCGAATCGAGATCGCCGTCGGTCGCGGTGTCGAGGTCGACCGGGTCGGTCTCGACATCGCGCGCCTTCGCGAACTCCGCCTCCGCCCGGTCCTGCGCCGCGTCGCGACGAGCGGCGGCCGCGGCTTCTCGCATCTCGATCGCGTCGGTGACGAACTCACCGATCTCCCGAGCGACCTCGGCGACCGTTCCGGTGATCAGAGTCGCGATCTTGCCGACCCGCTGGGCACCGGAGGACGTCAGTTCCTGGACCAGATCCTTATTGCTTTCGAATTTGCCGACCATTTACACGCCCACTTCGGTTGCCTTCCGATTACGCATAACGATAACACCGGGCTTGGGCGCCCTCTTCACGAAACGATCGGGCAGCGCGAGCTGGAAGATCTTGACCCAGACCGAACCGATCTGCTTGGAGAAACGACCGGTGTTGTAGGGCAGGCCGTACTTCTCGGCCAGCGCCTTCACCTCGGGCGCGATCTCCGGGTACCGGTTCGCCGGGATATCGGGGAACAGGTGGTGCTCGATCTGGTGCGAGAGGTTGCCCGACATGATGTGGAACAGCCGCGAGCCGTTGATGTTGGCCGAGCCGAGCATCTGGCGCACGTACCACTCACCGCGGGTCTCGACCTCGGTCTCCTCCTTGGAGAACGTCTGCACGCCCGAGGGGAAGTGACCACAGAAGATGATCGAGTAGGTCCACACATTGCGCACCAGGTTCGCGGCCGCGTTGCCTGCCAGCGTGTGCAGGAACAGCGGGCCGGTGAGCGCCGGGAACATCACGTAGTCCTTGAGGACCTGCTTGCCCGCCTTCTTGCCCTGCCCCTTGAGCAGCGGCTTGAGGTCGGACCACTTGCGCTTGCCCTTGATGATGTTGTCGGCTTCGAGGTCGTGCAGCATCACGCCCCACTCGAAGAACGTCATCAGCAGGAAGGCGTAGAGCGGGTTGCCCAGGTAGTAGGGGTTCCACTTCTGCGCCTCGTCGATCCGCAGGATGCCGTAACCGATGTCGCGGTCCATGTCGACGATGTTGGTGTAGGTGTGGTGCATGTAGTTGTGCGAGTGCTTCCACTGGTCGGCCGGGCAGACCGTGTCCCAGTCGAATTCGCGGGAGTTGATGCCGCGCTCACGCATCCAGTCGTACTGGCCGTGCATGACGTTGTGGCCGATCTCCATGTTGTCGAGGATCTTCGACACACCGAGGGCGGCGACGCCGGCCAGCCAGAACGGCGGCAGGAAGCCCAGGTACATCAGGCCGCGGCCGGCGATCTCGAAGCCGCGCTGGGTCTTGATGATGTTGTAGATGTAGTCGCGGTCGCGTTCGCCGAGATCGTCGACGACGCGGGCGCGGATCGCGTCGAGCGCGGCGCCGAGTTCTTCGACCTGCTCCGGGCTCAGGATGACCGGACCGTCTTTGCCTTCGGTGAGGATCGTCATGGCTGTATCTCCCCTTGCTGGTATTTCGGTGTCGTTCTACAGTGCGATGTCGACGTCGCCGACAGCTGTGTTGATGCAGACCTGGATCTGCTTGTCGGGCTCGGCGTCGAGTTCGCCGGTGCGGATGTTGCGGGTGCAGCCGGAGACCTTGGTCGCGGTGCAGGAGAAGCAGATCCCCATGCGGCAGCCGTATTCCGGGGTCAGGCCGGACGCTTCGGCCTGCTCGAGCAGCGTTGCTCCGGTGTTGTCGGCGGCGACGTCGCTGCCGGAGAAGGTGACGGTGCCGGTGGCCTCCGACGGATCCGACGGGACCGTGGTGAGCGTGAATTCCTCACTGAGCACCCGGTCTTGCAGACCCTCGGCCTCGAAGATCGTGTGCACCGCGCGCATCAGCGGCGGCGGCCCGCACACGAAGGTCTGCGCGTCGGCGAACCAGGGTGCCACCCGCTCGAGCTCGTCGTAGTCGAAGAATCCACTGCCGGTGGAGGTTTCACCGTCGATCACCGTGCCCGGCTCGACCGGGTAGCGGTATTCGATGCGGAAGTTGGCGCGACGCTGCGCGATCGAGGACAGCTCGGCCCGATGCGGCACCATCTCGGGCTGACGGGCGTAGTGCAGGAAGGTGACCTGCCCGGTGTATCCCTCGGCGTCGAGGGTCCGCAACATCGACAGTACCGGCGTGATCCCGCTGCCACCGCTGACCAGCAGTACCTTGTCGGGCCGACGCTCGGGCAGGTGGAACACACCGGAGGCGGGCGCCAGGTCGACGACCATGCCCGGTTTCGCGTTGGCGTGCAGGTAGTTCGAGACGAGCCCGCCCGGGTGCGCCTTGACGGTGAGCTGCAGGTAGCGCTCGCCACGACTCTCCGGGTCGATCGGCGAGTAGCAGCGGGTGTGGCGCACGCCGTTGATCGAGACGCCGATCTGCACGTACTGACCGGCGGCGTGGCCGCGCCACTGCCGCGAGGCGCGCAGGGTGAGCGTCACCGAGCCGGGCACCGCGTGGGAGACATGAGTGACCTCGGCGCGCAGCTCCCGAGCGGTGAGCCCGGGGCGGACGAGCTCCAGGTACCGGTCCAGCGGGTGCGGCGTCGTCAACGTCTGCACCAGATCGATCAGTCCCACCATGTCGTGTTGCCCCTTATTGCGAAGTACGGAGAAGTCCTGCGACGTGCGCTTCAAATTTCAGTGCACGTCTGTACACTCACCAGTGTGCCCGATGACCCCGGGCCACTGTCAACCGGCAATAATGTGAGGCGGACAACATCATGACGAAGGCCGCTATGGTGAACGGATGTATGCTCACCGATGTGACTGAGCAGGCAGGAACCCGCAACGAGCGCAAAGCGCATACCCGGGCAGCCCTGCTCGACGGCACCCTGGCCTTGGCCTCGGAGCGCGGATTCGCGGCATTGAGCCTGCGTGAGATCGCCCGTTCGGCCGGCATCGTGCCCACCGCCTTCTACCGCCACTTCGCCTCGCTCGACGACCTCGGCGCGACCATCGTCGACGAGGGCGTCACCGCGCTGCGGCTGGCATTGCGCGAGGTCAGGCGGAAACCGGACGCGCATCTGGCCGATACGGTCCGCTTCGTCTTCGAGCAGGTTCGCGCCAAACGTGCCCTGTTCGGTTTCCTCATTCGCGAGCGTCACGGCGGGCCTGCTCCGCTGCGTCAGGCGATCGCGATGGAGATGCAGCTCATCGTGCGCGAGATCGTCGCCGATCTGTCGCGCCTGCGTGCACTGGATTCGTGGAGCACCACCGAGCTGGAGATCGCCGCGGATCTACTGGTCACCACCGTGACCGACGGTATCGCTGCGTTCGTCGCGTCCACCCCCCGTGAGGAATCGGCGATCGTGGAGCGCACCGTGATGCAGATGCGCCTGATCGCGTTGGGCATCGCGGGCTGGGTACCCAAAAACGCGGACTGAACTCAGCGTACGGGCGTACACACAATTCGACGGGCGCCCCATCGGTGAGGTGTCACATATCGGCGGATACCGCGCGTGAGGGCGCACGCACCGGGAGCAGCACCAGCAGACCCGCCGCCAGCACGACCAGAAGTCCGGCGATGCCGGCGCGGTCGCTGTGGAAGGTCGAGACGAACACCCCGAACAGGGCGGGCGCCAGGAACGACACCGCCCGGCCGGTCGTGGTGTACAGACCGAACAGCTGACCTTCCCGTCCCGGCGGTGCCAGTCGCGCCAGGAACGAACGGGCCGAGGCCTGCGCGGGACCGACGAACACCGTGAGCGCGAGCCCGAAGATCCAGAACATCGTCGAGCCCGACACCATCAAAAGCGCGAGACCGCACCCGAGCATCCCGACCAGTGACGCCACGATCACCCGCTTGGGCCCGATCCGGTCGTCGAACCGCCCGGCCACGACCGCGGCCGCCCCCGCGACGACGTTCGCGGCGATCCCGAACAGCAGCACATCGGCGTCGGCGAACCCGTACACCGTCACCGCGAGCACCCCGCCGAAGGTGAACACGCCTGCCAGACCGTCCCGGAACACCGCGCTGGCCAGCAGGAAGTACACCGTGTGCCGATCCTGACCCCACAGCTCCCGCACGTCCCGGGCGAGCACCCGGTAGGAACCGAGGAAGCCGACTTTCGCGGCGCCGGGGTCGGCGCCGGTGCGCGGCATCTCGGGGACCGCGAACAGCACCGGCAGCGCGAACACCGTGAACCACACCGCCGCGAGCACGATGACGAGCCGGACATTGAGGCCCTGATCGGTGGGCATCGCGAGCAGTCCGCGGGTGTCGCCGTCCCCGGCCAGGAACCCCGCGTAGCAGATCAGCAGCAGCACGATGCCACCGAAATAGCCCATCGCCCAGCCGAATCCGGAGACCCTCCCCACCGTGGCAGGTGTCGACACCTGCCGCATCATGGCGTTGTAGGGGACGCCGGCGAGTTCGAAGGTGGCCGAGGCGAACGCGAGCAGTGCCAGGCCGAGCCAGAGATCGTGATAGTCGTCGCGCACGAAGAACATCAGCGACATCGCGCCGACCGTCAGCGCCGTCAAGGTCGCCAAGGCCCGTTTACGGGAACCGACCGCGTCGAAGTACTGCCCGCAGACCGGCGCGGTCAGCGCGACGATCAGTCCCGCCCCCGCCAGCGCCCAGCCCAGCCACGCGCTGGCCGGGGTCGTGCCCGGTAGATCCTCGCCCACCTTGTCGGTGAGATACACCGCGAAGACGAAGGTCAGCGTCACGGCCTGGAACGCCGACGATCCCCAGTCCCAGAGTCCCCACGCCAGCACCTGCCCGCGTCCGGCCGCCTCGCCGACGGTTTCGGCCGCGTTCACCTCGGTCATAAGCCGAAGAGTAACGGCGAACCGGCACCCACGCCGTCTATTACATCCGCGCCGTCAGTTCATATGAACCTGGTTGCATAGTACCCAGCGTTCCGGATACTCTCGTGCCATGGCACTGGAGCACGCGCTACTGGTCTCGCTCACCGAGCGGGCCGGGTCGGGGTATGAGCTCGCTCGCCGATTCGACAAGTCGATCGGCTACTTCTGGAGTGCCACCCACCAGCAGATCTACCGGGTGCTCAAGCGGATGGAGTCCTCCGGCTGGGTCACCGTCGAATCGGTGAACCAGCAGGGCAAACCCGACAAGAAGGTGTACTCGGTGGCTCCGGCCGGTCAGGCCGAGATCGCCCGCTGGCTCGCCGAGCCCACCGATGCCACCCCCGCCCGCGACGAACTGGGCGTGAAGATCCGCGCCGCCGCGTACGGCGACATCGATGCCGTCTGCGCCGAGGTGGAGCGCCATCGCGGCCAGCACGCCCAGCGCCTCGACGAGTACCGCCTCAGCGAAAAGAAATTCTTCCCGGTGCCGGACCAGCTCTCCGGCACCGCTCTGCACCAGTATCTGGTGCTTCGCGCGGGCATCCGCGCGGAGACCGGCTACCTCGAATGGTGCGACGAAGTACTGCAGGCCCTGCGACCGCGAAAAGGTGACGACCGCCCATGACTGCCTATCCCCATCTGTTCGAGCCACTCGACCTCGGCCACACCACGCTGCGCAACCGCGTGGTCATGGGCTCCATGCATACCGGTCTCGAGGACCGCGCCTGGGACACCAACAAACTGGCCGCCTACTTCGCCGAGCGTGCCCGCGGCGGTGTCGGCCTGATCATCACCGGCGGCTACGCCCCCAACCGCACCGGCTGGTTGCTGCCGCTCGGCGGCAAGCTCACCAACAAGACCGAGGCGTACCGGCATCGCACGATCACCAAGGCGGTGCACGCCGAGGGCGGCAAGATCGCCATCCAGATCCTGCACGCGGGGCGCTATTCCTATATGCCGACCAGCGTTTCGGCGTCGGCGATCAAGTCCGCGATCAACCCGTTCAAGCCTCGGGCGCTGTCGTCGAAGGGCGTGGAGCGCACCATCGACGACTACGCGCGCTGCGCGGGCCTGGCCAAGTTCGCCGGGTACGACGGCTGCGAGATCATGGGCGGTGAGGGTTATTTCCTCAACCAGTTCCTCGCACCGCGGGTGAACAAGCGCACCGACAAGTGGGGAGGCACCCCGGAGAACCGGCGTCGGCTGCCCGTCGAGATCGCCCGCCGCATCCGCGCCGAGGTGGGCCCCGATTTCATCATCGTGTTCCGGTTGTCGATGGCCGAGCTCGTGGAGAAGGGCCAGACCTTCGACGAAATCGTCGCCCTGGCACAGGAATTGGAGGCCGTCGGCGTCGACATCCTCAACACCGACATCGGCTGGCACGAGGCGCGGGTGCCCACCATCGTCACCTCGGTGCCGCGCGCGGCGTTCGTGGAGTTCACCGCCAAGATCGCGCGCAAGGTGAACATCCCGGTCTGCGCCTCGAACCGGATCAACATGCCCGAGGTCGCCGAGGAGATCCTGACCCGCGGTGACGCGGCGCTGATCTCCATGGCCCGCCCGCTGCTGGCCGACGCCGAATGGGCCAACAAGGCCGAGCAGGATCGGGCCGACGAGATCAACACCTGCATCGCCTGCAACCAGGCCTGCCTCGACCACGCCTTCGGCAACAAGAAGGTGTCGTGCCTGGTCAACCCGCGTGCGGGCAGCGAGACCACATTGAACTTGCTGCCGACTCGGCGCGCCAAGCGAATCGCCGTCGTCGGTGCGGGCCCGGCCGGGCTGTCGGCCGCGGTGAGTCTGGCCGAGCGCGGCCACCGCGTCGACCTGTTCGAATCCGACGACAAGATCGGTGGCCAGTTCGACATCGCCCGCCGCATCCCCGGCAAGGAGGAGTTCGACGAGTCGATCCGCTACTTCCGCCGCAAGATCGACGTCACCGGCGTCACCCTGCATCTCCAAAAGCGGGTCACGGCTGAGGAATTGATCGCGGGCAAGTACGACTCGGTGATCCTGGCGACCGGTGTGCGTCCGCGCATCCCCAACATCCCCGGGATCGATCACCCGATGGTGCTCTCCTACGCCGAACTGGTGAAGGAGGAGAAGCCGGTCGGCAAGAAGGTCGCCGTGATCGGCGCGGGCGGCATCGGCTACGACGTGAGCGAATACCTCACCGTCGAAGGACATCCCACGCTCAAGCTCGACGAGTGGAAAGAGGAGTGGGGCGTCGATTCCGAGAACGAGCAGGCGCCCGGCCAGCTCAAGGAGCCCAAGCCCTCCCCCGCGGCGCGCGACGTGGTGCTGTTGCAGCGCAAGTCGACCCCGTTCGGCAAGGACCTCGGCAAGACCTCCGGGTGGGTGCACCGCGCGGCCCTCAAGGCCAAGGGTGTCGAGCAGGTCGGCGGCGTGAACTACGACCGCATCGACGACGCGGGCCTGCACATCAGCTTCGGCGAGAAGCACGAGAACCCGCGCGTGATCGAGGTCGACAACGTGATCGTCTGCGCCGGACAGGAATCCGTGCGCGAACTCGAAGAGCCGCTGCGCGCCGCGGGTGTCGACCTGCACCTCATCGGCGGCGCCGACCTGGCCGCCGAACTGGATGCCAAGCGCGCGATCAACCAGGGCACTCGCCTGGCGGCTGTGTTGTAGGAGCGCTGGCGCGCTCGAGCGCGGCCCCTGAGGGCCGCGAGTTAGCCACCGTTGCTGGCGGCTGCGCCGCGGACGCAACGGTGGCTAACTCGCGGCCGGGCCGCTGCGCCGCTGCGCGGCGGACCCTCCTCGAGGTCGGGTCGTGCGGGGCTGGGAGTGCGGTCATGGCGGATCCGGTCATGGCGGATCCGGTCATGGCGGATCCGGTCATGGCGGATCCGGTCATGGCGGATCATGGGTGTCGTCGGGGGGCGCCGGGGTGAGTGTCGCCGGAAGTACGGTCGGCGGTGCCGGGTGCGGTCAGCGCAGGGAGGCGTCGTGAATCATGTCGCGTAGTTCGCGACCCTCTGCTGTCTCGTACCAGCGCAGGTGACCGAGAAGCCAGTCGTAGTAGGCGATTTCGGCATTGCGTGGGTCGTGGGCGATGGTCAGGAAGTAGTCGATTTCGGAGAGTTCGTAGCCGATGTGCACGAGCGGGAGCAGGTCCGGGAGCAGGCGCTGTTCGGCGACCGACAGCGGTCGAACCGATTGATATCCCTGGATCAGCGCGGTGATCTGGTCTGCTCGGACGTGTGCGGGTCCGCCGTCACGCAGCGAAACCCAGTCGATGGCGGCGCGCTCGATGGCGGTGGCGAGGTCGAAGACAGCCGTCGTCCGGTCGGCCAGGCCGAAATCGATCACCGAGGTCACCTCGTGGTCGTTCCACAGCAGGTTCGTCGCGTGCCAGTCCCCGTGCGTCCACAGTGGCGCGACGCCGGAAAGGTCGGCGTGAAACTGGGGAATGTCAGCGCGCCAGTCTCTCGCACCGAGGAATCGGGCGACCGACGGCCGTCGGGCGATGTGCCATTCGAAGGCGCACGCCACGTCATTGTGCATGCTCGCCAGCAGCGGTCGCGCGGGTCGAGCCGGTGCATCGAAATCTGCTGCGGCCGAATGCAATCGGCCGAGCATCGCCCCAGCGCTCCCCGCATCGTCACGGTCGCGATAGGGCGACCAGGAGAAGTCCGCGCGATACCGATCCTCCCCCGTCCCCACCCGATGCACCTCGTAGACGAACGCGCCTGTCGCGCCATCACGGTCTCGGCCGGACTCATCGCTCACCCAATCCCCCACGGTGGCACGCACTTCGGGCACCGGAATATCCCGAACCCGCAGGTGCCGGATGAACCGATGCTCCTCACCCAACGCCACCACATCGCGTAATCGCGCGGGCATCCGCTTCACCACGAGCCGATCCCCACCGTCCAACCGCACCCCCACCGTCGACGACAACGGCCGCGCACCCCGCCATTCGATCGCAGCGGGCGAACCGCCCCAGGTCGCGGCGACCGCGCGAGCGATCTCGTCGTCGGTGAGCGCGGGCCACGTCGGCTCGGCCAGCGGGTCGTCGCCCATCCCGAACACCTGCTCGTCTGCCATCGGTCCAGTATCGATGGCGCCCGACCATTCAGCGTCGAACCCTCTCATCGCGCTGCCACCCCGTCGATGCGGACACCGCACGGCCGTAGCCGATCCCCTAAGCTCCCCTCGTGAGCTTGCCCTCCCCCACTGCAGACAATCGTGCCGTCGTCACCGGCGCGTCCTCCGGCATCGGCACCGCGCTGGCCGCCGAACTGGCCGGGCGCGGCTATTCGCTGATCCTGGTCGCGCGCCGCGGTGAGATCCTCACCGAGCTGGCCCAGCGGTTGACCCTGGCCCACGGCATCACCGCCGAGGTCCGCGCGGTCGACCTGGCCGATCGCACCCAGCGGGCCAGCCTCGTCGACGAGCTCGCGGTTCGCGATATCGCCGTTCTCTGCAACAACGCGGGCATCGCGACGTTCGGTCCGGTCGCCGAACTCGACTTCGCCTACGAGCGGATGCAGATGGAACTCAACGCCACCGCCGTGCACGACCTGAGCCTGGCGGTGCTGCCCGGCATGATCGAGCGCAAGGCGGGCGGGATCCTGATCAGCGGTTCGGCGGCGGGCAATATGCCGATCCCCAACAACGCCACCTACGCGGCGTCGAAGGCGTTCGCGAACACCTTCTCGGAGTCGCTGCGCGGCGAGCTCAAGGGCAGCGGCGTGAACGTCACCCTGCTGGCGCCCGGTCCCGTCCGCACCGAGACCCCGGCCCCCGAAGACCAGTCGATCGTCGACAAGATGGTTCCCGACTTCCTCTGGGTGTCGTCGGAGTACACCGCGAAGGTCTCCATCGACGCGCTGGCCCGCAACAAGATGCGCATCGTCCCCGGCCTGATCAGCAAGGGCATGAGCGTGGCGGGCAATTACGGCCCCCGTTCGTTCACCGCACCGATCGCGGGCGCGTTCTACAAGAAGCTGGGCGGCTGACACCCACGTCAGCAAGTCGTCAGGAACGGTCGCCGGGTGGTCAAGGACCCGTAAAGACCGAGTTCGGCTGCCCGCGAGCGGCGTAGTCCTGGAAGTGGCCCCGCCGTCCGAGTGCGGGGGCGTCCTCCTGGAGGAGACCACCGTGACGTTGCTCGATATCTTCCCGTCCCTGCGTGCGAGTGCGGTCCCCCGACTCGACCCCGCGGTGTGGCCCGCCGACACCCACTACGACGGTGACGGCCGGATCACCCTCGGCGGCGTGGCCCTGCACGATGTCGCCGACCAGTACGGCACACCGGTGCGTGTGATCGACGAGACGGAGGTGCGGGAACGCTGCCGCGCCTACCGCAAGCACTTCCCCGACACCGAGATCGTCTACGCGGGTACCGCCCTGATGCTGCGCACAGTTGCCCGCTGGGTCGCCGAGGAGGGCCTCGCCGTGCAGGTCGGTTCGACCGGTGAACTCGAGGTGGCGCTCGCGGCGGGCATCGACCCACGCCGTATCGTCCTGCAGGGCAACGGGGCTCCCTTCGACGAGCTCCGCGCCGCGGTAGGCGCGGGGGTCGGCCGCACCGTGGTCTCCACCCTCACCGAGATCACCCTGCTCGCCTCGCTCGCGACCCGCCCACAGCAGGTGCTGTTGCGGGTGGCGCCCGGAATCGAGGTGCCGGGCAGCTCACGGTTCGGGTTCCCGCTCGGCAGCGATTCCTGCGCCACGGCCGTGGCCCGGATCATCGCGCAGCCGAAGCTGATCCTGACCGGACTGCACTGCCACCTCGGCGCACAGATCCACGACCCCGACCTGTACGGCGAGGCGATCCGCCGGATGATCGGCGAGATGGCCTGGATCCAGGCCGAACACGGCACCCTGCTGACCCATCTCGATATCGGCGGCGGGCACGCGGTGGCGATGCGCGGCGGCGATGCCGAGCTCAACCTGCGCGAACTCGCCGACATCCTCGATGACGCGCTCGACGCGGGCTGTGCGCGCCACCACTTCCCCCGCCCGGTCCTCGCGATGGAACCGGGGCGCGCGATCGTCGCGCGGGCGGGTGTCACGCTCCACCGGGTGCTCGCCGTCACCGAGGTCGCCGGCGGCAGGTGCGTGATCGTCGACGGGGATACCGCCGGGCGCGACGATGTGAGCGCGCTCGTGGTCAACCGGCATCCGGCCGGACCCCAGCTCACCGCATCGGTCGCGAGCAGGCACGGTGCCGCGGGCAGGCTCATCGCCGCCGAGGTCCGGATTCCGGCCGATCTTCGTGCCGGCGAGGTTCTCGCGGTGCCGTGCACCGGTGCCTATCACCCGTGCGCGGCCGGATATCGAACAGCGGGCAGGCCGCCGGTCGTGGCGGTTGCCCACGGCCGCACCGAGCAGCTGCTCCGTCGCGAGACGACCGCCGACCTGCTGATGCGCGAGCTCGCGCGGTGACTGGCTGATCCCGGGACTCGTGGAGTGCGGCCCGCCGATCGACGGGCCGCACTCGATCACCGGCGGCGGGTGCCGAAAATACTGCGGCTGATCTCGCGCCCGGCCGCACTCGCCGCCGACCGAAGGAAACTCTTCACCGCCGGATTCGCCATGATCCGTTCAGCGGCCGAATCCTCTTCCCGCCGGTCCGTCGAGCGCCCCGGCGCGGGGGCGGATTCGGGTACCGGCTCGGCGGCCGCCACGCTGGCGAGCAGCATCTCGTAGGCCGATTCCCGGTCGACGCTCTGCCCGTATCTGCCCTGCAGCGCGCTCGACAGTGCCTTGGACTTGATCGCCTCGTCGCCGATGGTGTCCATCAGTGAGCGCGGTGGCGCGATCTTGGTCCAGGCAACGGGCGTGGGCGCACCGGTTTCGGAGAGCACGGTGACGATCGCCTCACCGGTACCGAGCGAGGTCAGCGCCTCTTCCAGGTCGTACACCGACGACTTCGGATACGTGCGCACCGTCTTGGACAGTGCCTTCTGATCGTCGGGGGTGAAGGCGCGCAACGCGTGCTGCACGCGGGCTCCGAGCTGGGAGAGCACCGGGTTGGGGATGTCGGTGGGCAACTGGGTGCAGAAGAACACACCGACACCCTTGGACCGGATCAGCTTCACCGTCTGCTCGACCTGCTGCAGAAACGCCTTGGACGCCTCGGCGAACAGCAGATGCGCCTCGTCGAAGATGAACACGAGCTTCGGCTTGTCCACGTCACCCACCTCGGGCAACGTCTGGAACAGATCGGCGAGCACCCACATCAGGAACGTCGAGAACAGCGCGGGCCGCGCCGCCTGCTGACCGAGCTCGAACAGCGTGATCACGCCGAGCCCGCCCGCGGTGCGCAGCAGATCGGCCGGGTCGAGTTCGGGTTCGCCGAAGAACGTGTCGCCGCCGTCGGCTTCCAGATTCACCAGCGACCGCAGGATCACCCCGGCCGTCTGCGAGGACACCCCACCGATGCCCTTGAGGTCTTCCTTGCCTTCGGGACTGGTCAGGTGGGTGATCACCGCCCGCAGGTCTTTCAGGTCCAGCAGGGCGAGGCCGCGCTGATCGGCCCAGTGGAAGATCAGTCCGAGCGTCGATTCCTGGGTGTCGTTGAGGCCGAGCACCTTGCTGAGCAGGATCGGTCCGAACGAGGTGATCGTCGCCCGGATCGGCACCCCGATGCCGCCGGTGCCCAGCGATACGAACTCGGTGGGGAACGCACCGGGCGCCCAGTCGGTCGCGCCGGTCTCCGCCGCGCGCGCCCGGATCTTGTCGGTGTCGGCGCCCGGCTCGCTCAGGCCCGACAGGTCGCCCTTCACGTCGGCCATCACCACGGGAACGCCCGCGCGGGACAGATGTTCGGCGATGCCCTGCAGGGTCTTGGTCTTGCCGGTGCCGGTCGCACCGGCGACGAGACCGTGCCGGTTCATCATCCGCAGCGGAATACGCACGCGCGCACCAGGATCGGCCACGCCGTCGACCATCACCGTGCCGAGTTCCAGTGCGGGTCCGCTGAAGGCGTAGCCCTCGGCGATCTGCGCGGCCGCGCCGGATGCCGCCGGCTTCGAGGTAGATTCCTCACTCGCAGAATCGGATTCGCCGCCCTCGGCCGCCGGTCGACTGTCCGTGGCCGGTGCCGCGCTCGCCGCCGCGGCTTCCTGCTCGGCGGCCTCCGCGGCCGCCATGGCCTCGGCGGCGACCCTGGTCGCGTCTTCGGCCGCCTTGCGTGCCGCTGCCGCCTTCTCCTGTGGGGTGGTCATTCGCGCGTCCTCCGTCTGCTCACTGGCACGTACGCAAGAAATGCTCGAAACGTCTGCGGTCAATTCCAGGCAAACTGTATCCGGGCACGTCACCCGGTCGGCAAACATCCGGGGATGTCGTCGGCAAACCCGGTCCGCCTCGCCCACGCGACACACCTGCCGACCAGGTTCCCGGGCCCACCATTAGGGTGGCTCCCGTGTCAGACAAACTCCTGGTCTGGATGGATTGCGAAATGACGGGGCTCCGTCTCGACAGCGACAAGCTGATCGAGATCGCCGCGCTCGTAACCGACAGCGACCTCAACATTCTCGGTGACGGTGTCGACATCGTCATCCACGCCGACGACGCCGCCCTGGCGTGCATGCCACCGGTCGTCGCCACCATGCACGCGAAATCCGGTCTGACCGAAGAGGTTCGGCGTTCCACCGTCACTCTCGAACAGGCCCAGCAGCAGGTACTCGACTACATCCGCGAGTACGCGCCCACCGCGCGCACGGTGCCGCTGTGCGGTAACTCCATCGGCACCGATCGCGGTTTCATCGCCCGCGACATGCCGGAGCTGGACGCGCACCTGCACTACCGGATGGTCGACGTGAGCTCGATCAAGGAACTGTGCCGACGCTGGTACCCGCGCATTTACTTCGGTCAGCCGGAGAAGGGCCTGGCCCACCGCGCGCTGGCCGACATCAAGGAATCCATCCGCGAACTCGAGTACTACCGCCGCACCGCGTTCGTCCCGCTGCCCGGGCCGACCACCACGGAGATCGCCGCCGCCGCGCAGGCCGCCACCGAGGCCGTGGACGTCACCGGTTCAAGCCCTCTACCAGCGGATTAGGGCCTGGCACCAAAGTCACGCTAGTATCGACGGCGCCGGTGATTCACCGGTGATGGTGACCGTAGTTCAGTTGGTAGAGCACCAGGTTGTGATCCTGGATGTCGCGGGTTCGAGTCCCGTCGGTCACCCCGAAGAGAAGGCCCGGTCCACAAGGACCGGGCCTTCTTTGCTGTCTCGGCACCCCGCGGCTACGGACCGACCTGGGCGGCACCGCTTTCGGCGCGGCTCGCCCGGTGCCGTCGAACGGCCGACCGGTTCGCGCACGCCGGGCTACAGAAACGCTGCCTGCCGTTGCGCGAGGTGTCGGCGTACACCTGTGAGCACCCGTCCGCCGCGCAGACGCCGAGACGGTCCATCCCCAGCCCGGTGAGGTGCAATGCGGTGCCGACGGTGATCAGCGCCGCGATCTGGCGGTCCGTCGCCACCCCCGGGTCACGGAAATGCAGATGCCAGCCGTCGCCCACATGGTCGGTCAAGCGGGGCGCGGAGGCGTATTCGGCCAGCAGCACATTGAGCCGGGCCGCACGTTCGGCGCGGTCCGCGCACTCCACCACGCCCCGCCAGCGCCCTAGGAAGGCCGTTACCGACGTCAGATCGCCGTCGGACACCGGCGTGGACAGCACCAAGCCCGCCGCCGCGCAGCGTCGCGCCAACTCCGCGGCGTTCGAACACGGATCGTTGAGCAGGTCGACGCCCAGGAGCACCGGCTCACGCCCGTAATGGTTGTAATGCACAATGCCATTACATCAGACTCGAACCATGAACAGCCACCCCGCACACACCTGGCAGATCGAGTCACGCCACCGGACCAGCGAGGGCGTCGTGGCCTACCAACGCTGCCGCTGCGGCGCGCGCAGGGTGGTCGTCGACCAGCTGAGCGTCGCGTCCGAGATCCATCGCGACGAACCGGGCCTGGCCGCCGCCGGATAACTCGCACCACCATGACGAACATCACGTTTGACCGCTACACTTTGGACCGCTGCCCAGATGTGGGGCAGATCTCGCCATCGCGTCAGCGCTCGACCGGAAAGACCCCTTGATGAAGCGTTCCACCGTCGTCGCCGTCCTCGCGGCCGTCACCGTGCTCGGCCCCGTCGCCGGGACCGCCACGGCCTCGCCCGGCCTGCCCCTCACCGACTTCACGGCGGAGACCCCCATCGGCGACTTCGGCCTGCCGAGCGATCAGCCCGAATCCGGTTCGGCGCAGAGCGGCTCCACCACCGGCGTCGAAACCACCGGGTCCTCCGGGACCGGCTCGGCCGGCCTGCCCAACCTCGACCGCCTGCTGTTCGGCGGCCGCATTCTGTGCGGCGCCTTCGGTAGCGCGCTCGCGGTCGCGGGCGAGGCGATGATGGACTGCAGCGAACTTCCCACCCCGCTCTGAGCGGTCCACAGACACAACGAAGGGGCACCGGAAAATCCGGTGCCCCTTCGTTTTTCGTCTGTCGCGCGCCTACGGAGCGTCGGCGTTGCCCGCCTTCCATTCCGGCCACGCGATGTTCCAGTCACCCAGCCCGTCGACACCGGACAGGGTGCCGCCGACCGTGTTCTTGATGACGGTGATGTCACCGCGCTTGGCGTTCTCGTACACCCAGCGCGCATTCGCCGGACTCAGGTTCAGGCAGCCGTGACTGGAGTTGGAGTAGCCCTGCTGCCCCACCGACCACGGTGCCGAGTGGAAGAAGATGCCGCTGTAGGAGATTCGCGTCGCGTAGTCGACCGGCGTGCGGTACCCGTCGGACGAGTTCACCGCCACACCGTAGGTCGAGGAGTCCATGATGATCTTCTCGTGCCGGTCGCTGACGATGTAGACGCCGTTGTCGGTGGGCGTGCTGTCCTTACCCATCGAGGTGGGCATGGTCATGATCACCTGACCGTTCTTCTCCACCACCACCTGCTTGGTGTTGTCGTCGGCGGTGAAGACCACCGCGTCACCGATGGTGAAGAACGAATGGATGTTGTCCTGGCCGTACAGACCCTTGCCCAGATCCTTGCCGTAGACGTTCACATCGATGGTCACCTTGGTGCCCGGCGTCCAGTAGTGCTCTGGGCGCCACCGCACTTCGCGATTGTTCACCCAGTAGAAGGCACCCTCGACGGCGGGCTCGGTGGTGATCTTGATGGCCTCTTGGGCGGCACGGCGATCGGGGATGTTCTCGTCGAACTGGATCGCGACCGGCTGACCGATTCCCACCACTTCGCCCTCGCCGGGCAGCAGGTACGGCTTGGTCTGGCTCTTCGGCGAGCTGGTGGTGAAGCTCAGCGTCGAGGAGTTCGCGCCACCGAGCCCGATGGCCGAGGCCGTGAGCTTGTAGGTCTTGCCGTAGCCGAGCACCTCGGCGGTCGACCAGGAGCGCCCGTCCGCGGCCAGCTGACCCGCTACCGCGGCGCCCTGCTGGTTGGTCAGCGTCACGTCGGTGAACTTGCCGTCCTCGACCTGGAAGGCCATGGGCATGCCGGGCGAGACGCCGACCTGCCCGTCCTTGATGGTCGAGACGAGCTTCGGCTTGATGAGCTCGGCGAGGGGGTTGCGATCGATCGCCACCTCCACCCCGGTGCCCTCGGCGGCCGAGCAGGCCGACGCGCCGAGCGCGAACACCGCCAACAGCACCATCGGAACGATCGTCCGTAGCGACCGAGGTCGCCCCCGCTTCTTACCCATGTCAACCCCGTTTCCGTACCGACGCGATTACAGTGCGCCGCAGATCCCACCGACCCGAATCGCTAGAGCCATCCGTGTTGGCGGGGGGCGTTACGAACTCGACGTCTCGCCCATTCTGCCAGCTGGCCCGGCCGGTTCCAACGGGAAAGCCCCCGCGACACGACCAAGTCACAATCGTTAGATAGGTCCGGAGGTCGTCGGCGTTAACAACGCCAGATGTGCCGCATTGTTGCTGGTCAGCGCCCGATTTCACTTTCCGCCCCACGGCCTGCTAATGTTTGTTCCGCACCGGAGACGGGGCAAAGAACAAAGACATGCGCCATTAGCTCAATTGGCAGAGCAGCTGACTCTTAATCAGCGGGTTCGGGGTTCAAGTCCCTGATGGCGCACCACAACGAAGCCCCTGACCAGGTCCCATGGTCAGGGGCTTCGTTCGTTTCGGCCGCCGGCTAGGCCGTCACTGTTCAGTGATCTCGCTCACGAGGGGCAGAGTTGGCCACTTGCGCGACGCGCTTGCTCTCTGCAGTGTCACGGTGCCATGCGGCAGCACTGACAGCGATACCGAGAACAGTGACAGCGGCGGCGACCAGGTACACGACGCGCAGTCCGGCAGAGTCGATCACCTGCCCGCCGAACCAGCCCGCGAAGGCCGCGGCGAGCTGGTACGCCGAGGCGTTGACCGCGATAGCGAGCGTCGGGGCCCGCCTCGCGGTGTTCAGGACACGGGCCTGCATTCCCGGGATCACCGAGAAGCCGAGTGCACCCACCAGGAACACCATCACGCCGATGAGCACGGTCTGGCCGCTCACCGCCCACATCAGCAGCAACGCACAGGCCAGCAACACGAGCAGACCGAGCTGCGCACGTTTCGGTGAGCGGTCGGACAGTCTGCCGCCGACGACGTTGCCCACTGTGGCGCCGAGGCCGTAGACGAGGAGCATCACCGCCACAGCGCTGGAGGCGAACGTCGCGACCTCGGTCAGCAACGGCGCGAAATAGACGAACACCATCAGCACGCCCGCACTGCCGATCGCCGTGACGGCAATGGCCAGCTGAACGTCGCGATCGCCGAACACCCGCAATTCCGACCACGCCGACCCGCCGGAGTTCGCGACCTCCGGGACCGAGCGCAGCACGAGCACCAAGCCGAGAGCACATACCGCCGCAATCGCGAAAAACGGTGTACGCCAATCGAACCGATTGCCCAGCAGCGTCCCGATCGGTGCACCCAGCACCATTGCGATGTTCATCCCGAAGACCAACTTCGAGACCGTGGACGCCTGCTTGTCCGGCGGCGAGGTCGCGGTCGCGATGACGATCGCGTTCGCGAAGAACGTGGAGGTGACCAGCGCGGTGACAACGCGGGCAACGAAGAGGAGCTCATAGGAGGGCGCCAGCGCGGAGGCGACGTTGCCTGCCACCGCGATCAAGAGCAGCACGCTGATCAACGGTTTGCGCGAGTAGCGCGCAGTGAGCGCGGTGACGACCGGTCCACCGAAGATCATTCCGACGGCATAAGCGGTCACCAGAAGCCCGGCCGCCGAAATAGAGACGCCGAATTCAGCCGCGACATCGGGAAGGATTCCCGCGATCACGAATTCACCGGTCGTAATACCGAAGACGCACAATACGAGTGCGGCGAGACTTTGTCGCATGATTCCTATTTCTGCTGGTCAATCCGTGGCGGCAGCGAAATAAACCTTGCCAGCCCGGGCGATGCCTCACAACGGTGTAACTATCAGGATCTCGCCGTCATCGATAGAGTGTGGGTTATGGATGGGACAGGCTCGAGCTTGCAGGGCGACGACCCCACACCCCACCAACTCCGCCTGCTGCTGGTTCTCGCCGAGGAGCTGCATTTCGGCCGGGCAGCGCGCCGCGTGTACCTGACTCAGCCCGCACTCAGCCAGCAAATCCGGGCACTGGAGCAACGATTGGGAGTTCGGCTCTTCGATCGAACCAGCAGACGGGTAGAACTCACTCCTATCGCGCTGAAATTGCTACCGCTGGCTCGTTCGATAGTGGATTCCTCGGAGCAGTTGAGAGAAATGGCGAATCACGCCTCGACAGAGGCGAGAATATTGCGGATCGGGGTGTGCGAGAGTTTTACGGCACTCGGCCCGATCCGCCAGATCATCGATGGAATATCGACACGTTTTCCGGAACTGGGCCCTCGTGTGCAGGTGATCGACACGTTCACCGAGCAATTGGCCGCGCTGGAGCGCGGTGAAATCCATGCGGCGTTCGTCCATGTGCCTGTTCCATCGCATCTGCACGTCGTTCCACTCGTGGTCGAGCGCCGGGTCGCATGCCTGGCCGCGACGGATCCGCTGGCGCGACGAGAGTCGCTGCGCCTGGCCGATCTCGCACACCACGCGGTCGTCACGATGGTGCCCGAGTCGTTCCCGGAGGGACGTGCGTACTGGGCCGCCGACCCGCGGCCCGACGGCCGAGCCGTTCGCTATGCCACGGCCATGGGCACGACGTTCGAGTCGATGCTGGCGACCGTCGCACTGACCGGCGCGGTCGCCTTCGTCCCCGCCTCTGCCGCACAGTTGTACCCACGCCCCGACCTGCGCTTCGTGCCGGTCGACGCACTCGCCGACTGCACTTTCGGCATCGTATGGCGTTCGAGCGAGACGGACGAGCCCCGCATAGCCGGTCTGCGAGAGGTGGTAGCCGCAGTTGCCGGGCAACGGTCACGATCTCGTTATCGGACTGCCATGGACAATCCGGCGTGCTAGCGCTCAGAGCCCGATTCGGACTCGCTCTAGCTGCGCAAACCCCCGCAAAACCTGATTCGGGCAAACTTTTTCTGTGACGGCCGCCACGCAGATCAGAGTCGCAAACCTCCTGCATACATAACGATTCTGCAACTGCCCGGCAATGAACCAAGATCGGCAGCGTTTGCCGTTCAGGTTTCGTTCACCTTGCGTTAACCCGTCGTGACCATTCTGTCATCAGGTCACAAACGGACCTGCGGTTTGGTTAGCCCGGAAGTATCCAACCTCCGATAGCACCGAACAGCGCGTGGTCTCCCCGCAGCCAGCTGTGGAGCACCGTGCGACGCCAGCGATGAACTGCCATCGAGCGTTCGTCCCCCGACAGTGTCGCACCTTCCCATACAGACAGAAACAACGCATCGCCTGACCGGCGTGTACTCCCGTGCGCGCTGCGCGATCCATCGCGCCCTGATGCAGGGCCTGCGTCGCCAGACAGAGATGAAGGAACAGAAAAGCCATGCTCAACAAAGACAAGCTCAGCACCGTTATCGGCCGTCGCTCGCGCCGTGAGGCGTTCACCGTGGCAGTCGCCGCGGTCGGCCTGGTCGCCGTAGCCGCGTCCTCCGCCGTCTCGTTCGCCGACGACAGCGTTCCCGAGCGTGCCGCCATGGTCGTCGAGCAGGCGGAGAACATCCCCGCCGTCGGCGCCGCCCCCGCCATCCAGGCCATCCCGGCGCCCGCGCCGCAGGCCGCTCCCGCCCCGGCACCGGAGGCCGCCCCGGCTCCCGAGGCCGCCCCGGCCCCGATGCCCGAGGTGAAGTCCTACGAGGACAACCTGCACGGCTGGATCACCGAAGCGCTCGACATCATGGCCGCCAAGGGCATCCCCGGCAGCTACGAGGGCATCCACCGCAACATCATGCGCGAGTCGACCGGCAACCCCCAGGCGATCAACCTGTGGGACTCCAACGCCGCGATGGGCATCCCCTCCAAGGGCCTGCTCCAGGTGATCGACCCCACCTTCGCGACCTACCACGTCGAGGGCACCCCCTTCGACGTCTGGAACCCCGTGGCCAACATCGTCGCGGCCTGCAACTACGCGGCGCAGCGCTACGGCTCCATGGACAACGTCAACTCCGCTTACTGAGCAACCTGACGGGTGAACGCCCGCGCCCCGGTCATCGCCGACCGGAGCGCGGGCGTTCCGTCGTAGAATCGCCGTCGTGCCAGACAGCGCCGATCAGGCACCCGATCACGCGCATTCCGACGCGGCCACCGCCAGCCGCGTCGCCAAGGCCCGTCGCATGGCCGCCTACGTCTGGTCACGCGATATCCGCAGCGCCGAACTGCTCGCCCTGCCCGCGGCCACCCTGCGCAAGCTGGCCCGCGCCGCCGACACCAATCCGCCGAGCACCGGCGAAACCTGGCAGGTGGTCGCCGACCTCCTCGACCAGAAGGACGCCTGGGCGGCCCGCAACCCCCGGCACGCCGCCGCGGTGCGCACCCACGCCGACGAGAAGCTGCTGTGGGTCAAGCCCCCGGTGAAGCCGTGGGAGTCCTAACACTGCGCCTCAGGCGAGCAGCAGGCCGACGGCCAGCGCGAGCATGACCACGGCGATCAGCGAATCCAGGACACGCCACGCGCTCGGGCGCGCGAAGACCGGACCGAGCCGGCGAGCACCGTAGCCGAGGGCGCCGAACCACAGGACGCTGGCGAGCATGGCTCCGGCGGCGAGGAACCAGCGGTCGGGCGCCGCGTAGGTGCTGGCGAAGGAACCGAGCAGGACCAGCGTGTCGAGATACACGTGCGGGTTGAGCCAGGTCAGCGCCAGACAGGTGAGTACGGACGCGCCGACGGCCACCGAGGCACCCGCCGCGTCGGTGATCAGGGTCGACGAACCCAGGGCGCGCCGAGCCGCCAGCAGCGCGTAGCCGACCAGAAAGGCCGCCCCCGCGTACCGGGCGACGGTCAGCACCGCCGGAAACGACTCGACGACCGCCCCGAATCCGGCCACGCCCGCGCCGATCAACACGATGTCGGACACCGCGCACACCGCGATCACCGGCAACACGTGCTGCCCACGCACCCCCTGGCGCAGCACGAACGCGTTCTGCGCGCCGATGGCCACGATGAGCGAGAGCCCGAAGCCCAATCCGGAGAGGGCGGCCGACGCCGCCGATGATGCCGTCACAGCTCTCGACGTTAAGAGTCCGTCAATTTACAGTCCAGCTAATGATTCTTCACAACCATTAGAGTTGCTTCAGTGGATTTCCAACTGGACCAGTTGCGCGCCCTCAACGCCGTCCTCACCGAGGGCACGTTCGACGCGGCCGCCCGTCGGCTCGACCTCACCCCGTCGGCCATCAGCCAGCGAATCAAAGCGCTGGAGGAATCGGCGGGACGTGTGCTGGTGCAACGCTCGAAACCGGTGCGCCCCACCGAATCCGGGCTCGCGGTGCTGCGTCTGGCCCGGCAGGTGGAATTGCTCGCGGGCGACACCGCGCGCGAACTCGGCGATGCCGACCGCCCCGCCGACCGGCCGATCCGCATCCCGATCGCCGTCAACGCCGACTCCCTCGAATCGTGGGTCATGCCCGCGCTCGCGAGCGTGCCCGCCGGGATCTCCTTCGACCTGCACCGCGAAGACGAGGAACACACCACCCGGTTGCTGCGCGACGGCACGGTGACCGCCGCGATCACCGCCACCGCCACACCGGTGCAGGGCTGCACCGTGGCCCCGCTGGGGGCGATGCGCTACCGCCCCACGGCGACACCGCGGTTCGTCCGCACCTGGTTCCCCGACGGCCCGACCTCCGCCGCGTATGCCCACGCGCCCGTCGTGCACTTCGATCGCAAAGACGATCTCCAGCTCCGCCAGCTACGCCGGCGCACCCGTCGCCAGGTCGATCCGCCGGGTCACTACGTGCCCTCGTCGAGCGCGTTCGCCGATGCGGTGCGGCTCGGCCTCGGCTGGGGCATGCTGCCCGACCTGCAAACCGGGAAAGACCGCACCGCAGGCACTTTGGTCAACATCGACGGTGATTCCCACATCGATGTCCCGCTGTACTGGCAGCAGTGGAAGCTGCACTCCCCCGCCCTCGCCGCCGTCGCCACCGCGATCGCCGCGGCCGCCGCGTCGGCGCTGACCACGAGCTGACCGGCCCTCGGCTCAGGCGTCGTCGAGATCCGGGACCAGGCGCAGTCCCCACTGATTGGCGCAGTTGGTACACACCCACGTCCCGTTCATCTCCCGATAGGTGAACGTGTCGTCACAGGCGGGGCAGTTCGGCGAATCGGTCATCGAAGATCCTTGTGAGTGGTGAATTATCGAGCAGCGGAGAGGAATTCGATCAGGATGCGGTTGACCTCGTCGGGTCGCTCCAGATATCCGTAGTGCCCGCACCGTTCGATCTCGGTATAGGTGGCGGTCGGGATCGCCTCGGCGACCTCCCGGCAGAACCGCGGCGGCACCATCTGATCATCGGCGAACCCGACCACCAAGCTGGGCACCGAGATCCCCCGATACGCCTGCCGCCGGTCCTGCGACCGATCCATTGCCGCTTGCGCCCGAGTGCCGGGGGTTCCCTTCCCCGAGGTGAATTCGAAGATATCGAGCCACTCCTGCGCCTTGGCCGGATCGGCCAGAGTGTGTGGCGACAGATTGATCATCGCCTTGACGGCGGCCGCGTATTCCGGCGGTAGCTGAATCCCCTTGTCGAACAACGCCTGCTCGCCCTTGCTGAGGGTGCTCGTCACCGGATACGGCCGCGCGGTGGCGGCGAACATGACCGCCCGGCGCAGCAACTCCGGCCGGGCCAGCGCGAGTTCGGCGACGATCCGCGAGCCCATCGAGGTACCGACCACATGCGCCGGAGCCCCTAGGTGCTCGATCAGCGCGGCGGTATCACCGACCAGCTGCGCCATGGTGATCCCCGATGCCGACTCCGACGACGGCGCGATCCCCCGATTGTCGACAGTGGCGACGGTGAACCCCGCCTTGACCAGGGCGGGCACCTGATAGGTGCGCCAGACACGTCCAGGACTCCCACTACCCATCACGAGCAGGACAAGCGGTCCCGAACCGGTGACGTCGTAGCTGAGCTGGATGCCGTTGAGCGAGGCGATGGGCATATCTCAACGTACCGCCACGACAGGGCGGGCTCGACATCGAGGACAGCCACGCACCTGCCTCAGCGCACCGCGGCGAAATAGGCGGTGCGAACGGCGACAGTCGCGGGCGCGGGGAAGTCGGGTGCGCCGGATCCGAGTGGCCCGATCCTGACCTGCCAGGTGCTGGTCGAGGTGTCGATGGCGGTGCGGGCGGTGGACGGCTGGAGGACGACGTCGTTGCCGCCGTCGCAGGAGTAGGCGCCGACCAGGCCGTCGGAGCGGCCGCCCCAGGCGCCGCCGACGCGGATGCGGCAGTGGCGGCCGTCGGCGAGTTCGAGTGCCCACGGCTCGGGCGACGCGGTTTTGCCGATATCGGCGACCGGCGGGTCGACGGTGTACCGGCGCAGACCGCGCTGCCACGGATCGTTCGCGCACAGCAGGGAGGCCTTGTCGGGACCCGCCCAGCACACGTTGGCCGAGTCGGCGGAAGCACCGCATTCGTAGATGCCCGCGGTGGTGGCCGAGCGACTCGGCGACATGTGGGAGCAGTCGAGGACGCCGACCGGAGTGGAGCCGGACACGGTGAAACCGTTGGACGGCTGACCCGCGGCGTCGACGGCGACCAGCGAGACGACGTCGGTCGCGACCGGCGGCTGTGGCGCGGTGGTGCCGGGGAGGCTGCTCGGTGCGCCCTGACCGGTCGGGCGAGGGCCCGGCGTCGTCGGAACGACGGTGATCACCGGCGACCGATCCGGTGCGGTCGTCGGACCGCCCGCACCGGGCAGTTCGGTGGCGGGCGCACCAGAACCCCAGGAGCCACCGCGAGCGGTCGTCGTCGCCGGTTGCGCGGTGCCGTCTTCGGTCGAGCACCCCGCGACCGACAACGCACACAGCATGCCCATCGAAACGATGTATCCGGCTGTCTTCATGCCACCACCCCTGCGTGCGAAGTTCGAGCCCTCTCTACTGCGCATCGGGTCGGTGGCCCGAATCGTTAACCGGCCGAATCGCTTCGGGCCTCACTCGCCGCGATCACTTTGCCTGCCAGCGAGCGGATCGCCGTGCTCTCCGCGTCGGTCATCCGGTCGACGAACACCTCCCGCACCAATTCGACATGCTCGGGTGCGGCCTCGCGCAACACCGTGCGGCCTGCCTCGGTCAGCGACACGACGATTCCGCGCGCGTCGTCCTCGGCCTGCACTCGATCGACGAGTCCGCGAGCGGCCATGCGGGCCACATGCTTGGACAACCGGGACTTGTCCCAGCAGACCTGGGCGGCCAGCTCCTTGGCTCGCAGGCATCCGTCGGGTGCCGCCGACAGCGGGACCAGCAGCTCGTAGTCGGCCATCGATAGTCCGTATTCGCCCAGACCCGCGGCCAGGACGGCGTCGAGTCGCTGACGCATGAGGATGTAGGACTGCCATGTCTGCTGCTCTTCTTCGGACAACCATCTGGGCACGGGAATGATTCTAGAACTCTGTTGGTTGACATGGAAACCAACAGCCTGACGAAGCTCCCAGGAGGCACCCCATGCCAGCTATCACCGTCGACGACATCATGGTGCTGCCCCGGCTGCCCCGCCCCGATGTCACCGAGACCCAGCGCCCGGTACGCCAGATCGTCACCGCCGCGCGCCAGCAGGAGGGCGCCGGCTTCGAGGTGACCCGGCCGTTCCCCAGCGTCGACCTACGCTCGGCCGACCCGTTCATCCTGCTCGACCAGATGGGCCCGGTCGCCTACGAGCCGTATGCGGCCAAGGGCGCGCCGTGGCACCCGCACCGTGGCTTCGAAACCGTCACCTACATGCTCGACGGCACCATGGTCCACCACGATTCCCAAGGTGGCGGCGGCGTCATCGGCGAGGGCGACACCCAGTGGATGACCGCGGGCTCGGGCATGCTGCACGACGAACTGCCCGAGGAGAAGCTCGTCATCTCCGGCGGCACGTTCCACGGAATCCAGCTGTGGGTGAACCTGCCGCGGGCGAACAAATTCGCC
Organism: Nocardia sp. NPDC058114; assembly: GCF_042884695.1. Taxonomy (NCBI): domain Bacteria; kingdom Bacillati; phylum Actinomycetota; class Actinomycetes; order Mycobacteriales; family Nocardiaceae; genus Nocardia; species Nocardia sp. NPDC058114. The sequence continues at coordinate 694,202 of NZ_JBHVTK010000002.1, forward strand.
ACCCCGCGCTACCAGGACCTGCGCGCGAGCGAACTGACCCTGGTGAGCTCGCACGACGGCGGCGCGCTCGTGCGCGTCATCGCCGGCGAGTTCGCCGGTTTCTCCGGCCCCGGCTCCACCTACACCCCGATCGCCTACGCGCACGCCTCGCTCGTCCCCGGCGCCCAGCTGGAGACGCCGTGGCCGAAGGACTTCACCGCGATGGCCTATGTGCTGTCGGGCAGCGGCACGGTCGGCGTCGATCGCAGGCCGATCAGCGCCGGGCAACTGGTGGTCTTCGGCAAGGGCGACGCCCTCACCCTGACCGCCGATCTCACCCAGCACAGCACCACCGGCGATCTCGAGGTCCTGCTACTCGGCGGAACTCCGTTGCGCGAACCGGTGATTCAATACGGGCCGTTCGTGATGAACACTCGGGAGGAAATCATCGAGGCGATGGAGGATTTCAACGCGGGTCGCATGGGCACCATCCCGGCCGAACACCTGACCGGGCGCAGACTGGGTGAATAACCGACCGAGACTCCCGGCGAATCCTCGGGTCGCGTGCGGTTGACAATCGGTCGCCCCGTCACAAAGGTGGACGGGGCTACCGGCCACATCGTGGCCGTGACCACACCCGAACCGCAGCAGACATAGAGGAATTCATGAACGTTCGTCGGCTCACCGTCAGCCTTGCCGCCGTAGGGCTCGCCCTGATCGCCGCTCCCGTCTCCCACGCCGACCCGGTATCGGGCTCGGCGGGTACCGGTTCGTCCAGCTTCGACTCCATCCTCGGAGCGACCGGCTCGGCCAACCTGGTCCAGTCCGGTTCGGCCGGTGGCGCGTTCCGCAGCTGCGACGACGCGATGGCCGCAGGCCGCGCGCCGCTGTTCCGTGGCGAGCCGGGCTACTCCCCGCACCTCGACCCCGATGGCGACGGCCTGGCCTGCCCCACGCAGTAAAGCCACAAAAAACACCCGATGTGACTCGTTGGCACATCGGGTGTTTTTTGTTGTCCGGCCTGCTGATTCAGCGGCGGAAGATCTTGATCAGCACCAGGCCGGCCACGAGGGCGCCCGCTCCGATCAGCGTGTATTTGACCTTCGGCTCGTTCAACTTGGCGACCACCATCGTCTTGGTGTCTTCCGCGATCCGTTGCGGATCCGCGCGCACCGCCAGTTCGTCGAGCGTGGTCGCCAACCGGGTACGCGCGATCTCGATCTCGCGTTCGATCCGGTCGGTGTCGTCCTTGGCCACCGTCACCTCCAGGTATATGTCTTGCTGCTCGTCACCGAGTCTATCCATGCGCCTCGCGGACCCGGTCGGTTACCGTGCGGTGGTGACCGACAACCATCGCCTCTCCCCCGGAGACACCGCCCCCGAATTCACGCTGCCCGACGCCGACGGCAAGGACGTGTCGCTGTCGGATTACCGCGGCCGCAAGGTGATCGTCTACTTCTACCCCGCCGCCAGCACCCCCGGCTGCACCAAGCAGGCCTGCGACTTCCGCGACAATCTGGCCGAGCTGGGCGGCGCGGGCCTCGAGGTGCTCGGCATCTCTCCCGACAAGCCCGCCAAGCTGGCCAAGTTCCGCGACAACGAGAACCTGACCTTCCCGCTGCTCTCGGACCCCGAGCGCGAGGTGCTCAAAGAATGGGGCGCCTTCGGCGAGAAGATGATGTACGGCAAGACCGTGACGGGTGTGATCCGCTCGACGTTCGTGGTCGACGAGAAGGGCAAGATCGAGGTTGCCCAGTACAACGTCCGCGCCACCGGGCACGTCGCGAAGTTGCGCCGCGACCTGTCGGTCTAGTCGCCGAAGGTGGCGATGAAGACCTCGTAACCGTCGAGCAAACGGGCGAGGCCGAACTCGAAGTCGGCCCTCTCCCAGTCGATATCGTCATCGTCGAACGCGGCATGGGAGAGGGCGGCCGACACCGAGGGGAAGCGCTGCGGGTCGAGCACCCTGGCCATCACCGAGGCGAAGTCGCCGCCCTCTTCCTCCTGCAGATCCCGGAGGAACCGCCGTTTACCGACCACGAACATCGACACGTTCATCACCAGCTGGAGCTTGATCGGCTCCGGCACGGCCGCTTCGGCGAGAACCCGCAGCGCGGTTTCGAGCCAGGCCATGTTGTTCGGCCCCATCGGCGGCCTGCTCAGCGGGATGTCCAACCACCACAGATGACGGCCGAGCCGCTCGAACTCGGCCAGCGCCCACCGCTCGAGACCCACCCGCCACGGCGTTCCCGCGGCGATCTCGGGCGGGGCCCCCACCACGCGATCCATCAGCAGGTCGACCAGCGTGTTCTTGCTGTCGACGTACCGATACAGCGACATCGCGGTGAAGCCGAGCTGCTTGGCGACCCGATTCATCGACAGCGCCGCGAAACCCTCCGCATCGGCCACTTCGGTCGCGGCGTCGAGGATCTGATCCAGGGTGAGCCCGCGTTTGGGCCCCCTGCCGCCGGGTTGCTCGCGCCCCCACATCAGCTCGACCGCTTTCGGTAGCGCCGTGTCGCCGGACGTCGTCATCTGCCTCCTCTGCTCGCCTCGACTCTAACCCGCGCGCTCTTGCGCTCAAGAACTGTTTAGCCTATAAACTGTGTTTATTACATAAACAGTTTCTCGATCGGAGAGAACTCATGACATCGCCACCACCGCCCGCACTCTCGATCCGCCGATTGCACAAGACCTACGGCTCCCATGTCGTCCTGGACGACCTCGACCTGGACATCACCGCGGGCACCGTCTTCGCCCTGCTCGGACCCAACGGTGCGGGCAAGACCACGCTGGTCCGCATCCTGGCCACCCTCAGCAAGCCCGATCGCGGCGACGTCAGGCTCTTCGAACACGACCTGGCGCAAGCCCCCGATACGATCCGGCGCCTGATCGGCGTCACCGGTCAGTACGCCGCCGTCGACGGGGTACTCACCGGCGCCGAGAACCTGCGCCTCACCGGCAGGCTGCTGCACCTCGGCAAGGACGAGACCCGACGCCGTGGCGACGCACTCCTGGAACGCTTCGACCTGGTCGACGCCGCCGACAAGCCGGTCGCCTCCTACTCGGGCGGCATGCGGCGCAGGCTCGACCTCGCGATGAGCCTGATGGGTGAGCCACGCATGGTCTTCCTCGACGAACCCACCACCGGCCTCGACCCACGGAGCCGACGCGATCTGTGGTCCGCCATCAGGGAATTGGCGGCCGAGGGGACAACCATCCTGCTCACCACCCAGTACCTGGAGGAAGCCGATCAGCTCGCCGACCGGATCGCCGTACTCGACCACGGCCGGATCGTCGCCGATGGCACCCCGGCCGAACTCAAACGCCTCGTGCCGGGCGGCCACATCCGGTTCCGCTTCGCCGATCGCGGACTGCTGACCGCCGCGACCAACGCGCTCGACACCGCGACCGGCGCCCACCCCGATCCCGAACAGCTGACCCTGCAGGTGCCCTCGGACGGCAGCGCCGTCGAGATCAAGCGGCTACTCGACCGTCTCGCCGAACTCGATATCGCGATCGAGCAGCTCACTGTCCACACCCCCGACCTCGACGACGTGTTCTTCGCGTTGACCGGTCAGCCCGGACGAACCGAGGTCGCGGCATGAACGCCACGCGCACACTGCAGGATTCGGCCACCATGCTGGACCGCAATATCCGCCACACCCTGCGCAGCCCCGACACGATGATCATGACGGTCGTGCTGCCGGTGATGATCCTGCTGATGTTCGTGTTCGTCTTCGGTGGCGCCATGGACGTGGGTCCCGGTGCCTACATCGACTACGTGGTACCCGGAATCATCCTGCTGTGTGCGAGTTTCGGGGCGTCCACCACGGCGCTCGCGCTGTCCACCGACGTGGCCGAGGGCATCATCGACCGGTTCCGCACCATGGCCATCGCCCGGTCGGCGGTACTCACCGGGCACGTCGCCGAGAGCGTGATCCGCAATCTGATCACCTCCGCGATCGTGATCGGGGTGGCGGTGGTGCTCGGTTTCCGCCCGACCACCGATCCACTGCGCTGGCTGGGCGTTTTCGGTGTGCTGGCGATGTTCGTGTTCGCGCTGTCATGGTTGGCGGCCGCGTTGGGCCTACTCGCCCCGAACCCGGAGGCGGCCAACGGCTTCACCTTCGTGTTCATGTTCCTGCCCTATGTGAGTTCGGCGTTCGTGCCGACCTCGTCGATGCCGACGTGGCTGCACTGGTACGCCGAGAATCAGCCGGTGACCCCGGTGATCGAGACGCTGCGCGGGTTGTCGATGGGCACGCCGATCGGCAACAGCTGGGTGCTCGCGGTGCTGTGGTGTGCCGGCATCGGGCTCGTCGGGTACATCGCGGCGGGGGCGCTGTTCCGTCGGCAGAGCAACGTCTGAGAACGACGAAGGGGCAGCGCGTGCGCTGCCCCTTCGTGGTGGAGACGATCAGTCGGCGGACGCCGTGTGCGGGCCCTGCGGCATGGGCGCCTGCGCGGGCTGCATCCCGAGCGGAATGCCGGTGCCGGGCAGGGTCGGTGCGGCGGCGGGAATCTGCGGAACCACGGGAACAGCGGGTTCGAGCGGAAGCGGGTCTTCCTGTGGCGCGTCCCCGTACAGCTGGGTCGGGTAGTCGAGCGGGAACTCGCCCGGGTTCACCAGTTGCGGATTCGGCGACACCGTTTCGTACGGCGACGTGGGCGATTCTTCCACCGGGCTCACCTGCAACCCGCTACCGGAACCCACACCGCCGCTCGACCCGGACTCCACCGAGGCGGCTTCATGTGTCTGGGGGGCTTGCGGAATGACCGGCGCCGACGCGGCACCGGGCTCCGACGACACGGCCGTGTTGTCGACCGCGGGCGGCCCGCTGTTGATCACCGCGTACGAACCACCCGCCACGAGCCCGCCCGCGAGCACACTCGCCGCCGCGGCGACCATCGCCGTCCCACGCTTGGACCGCGACCCGGTCGAGATCGGCACCACGACGGTATCGCCGAGCGCGACCAGCGCGGCACCGGCGGCGGGCGCGAACGGCGCCAACCGGCACGGCAGCACCGGCACCCCGAATCCGGCGACCGCGTCGCGCACCGCGGGTGCGTCCGACGACGAGCCGACCAGCACCACCGCGGCCGGCTTCACCGACGCCGCCTCGAACTGATCCCACCCCGCCGACACTCCGGCGCGCAATGCGTCGGGTGTGGGTGCGCCGGTCTGCGAGTAGGCGGCGAGCACACGGTGCCGACCCTGGTCGATCAGTGTCATCGCCTGGTAGCCCGGCACCGCCTCGTAGACGAGCAGATTGTCGAACTCGTCGAGCCAGGTCATCGCGCCCGCGACGAACAGATGCGACGATTTCGCCGAAACCAGCGAGGCCGTGCGCCATTGGGTCTCCGCCAGGCGGGTCACGATCGCGCGCCGTTCGACGGCGTCGCGGTAACTCACTGCCACCCCGGCGATCTCGTGCTCGTCGTCGAGCTCGGTCGCGATCGCGTCGAGGGCGGTGTGTACCGCTGCCGCCACTTCGGCCTTACCGTCTCCGTTGGCACGGACGGTGCGCCGCAGCAGCATCCGATCCGTGAGAGTGACGCCCGATTCGGCGAACGCCACCGCGTGCACGGCTCCCCGTTCGGTGCTGACGCCGAGGGTTACCACAGATCCTGCTGCCACAAGTCTTGCCTTCCCCTGTGCGAAACGGTGCGGGACGGGACCACGCAGGGTCCGTCACTTCGCGGTAGGTCTGGTGCGGCGTGAGCTGGCTAGCCGCGAATAAGCGTGCAGATAGACGCACACTTATCTGATGATTCGTCACCGGTCAGGGCATGGATGGGTCGGGATTTCAGCCAGTTGTTGACACGCTGTCGGTAGAGGCGTGTCGCGGATCTGTGTATACCGCTAGCCTGGATGGGTGGAAGTACACGCGCAGGCCCGGTCACCGCAGAGCCGTCCGGACCCTGCGCTGGAATTGCAGGACGACCCCCAGGAGTTGATGCCGCGCAAGCGGCCGACGCAGGAGCGCAGCAAGCGCAAATTCGACGCGCTGCTGGCGTCCTCGCGCGAGTTGCTGGTCGAGGTGGGTTTCGAGTCGTTCACCTGTGAAGAGGTCGCCCAGCGCGCCGAGGTGCCCATCGGCACGCTGTATCAGTTCTTCGCCAACAAGTACGTGATCGTCTGTGAACTCAATCGGCAAGACCTGGTTGCGGTTTCCCGCGAGCTGGCCGACTTCCACGGTGAAGTGCCCTCACTGGACTGGTTGCGGCACATGAACCAGTTCGTCGACCACATGGCGAACCTGTGGACCACCGACCCGTCACGGCGCGAAGTGTGGCTGGCGATGCAGTCGACCCCGTCCACACGCGCGACAGGCGCGTTGCACGAAAAGGAATTCGCCGCGGTCGTCTCGCAGATGCTGCGGCCGCTGACACCGCGCACCCCGCGCGCCCGGCGCACGATGATGGCCGAAGTGCTGGTGCACGTCGTGTATTCGATGCTGAATTTCTCGGTACAGGAAAACCAGTCGAATACCGACGCGGTCGCCGAACTCAAGCGCCTCATGGTGGCGTATCTACTGGTGGCGGAAAAAGAATCGCGAACCGCCGAGGAACACTAGCGGTTCGCGATTTCTAGCCCCGGCCGTCGATCAGATCGGCCAGTTCGCCCGGGTCTTCCAGCACCACCATCGCCGCGGCGGTATCACCGTCATGGGTCAGGGAGAGGTGCACTCGGACGCGGGGCAGGAATTCCGCGGCGAGGCCGTGGAGTTTGATGCTGGGCCTGCCCCACGCGTCGTTGACGACTTCGATGAGCGGATACGGGTTGTCGCCGATCTGCGGACTGCGGGCGAAACGAGACGATGCCCAAGCTTTGAGCACCGCCTCCTTCGCGGCCCAGCGCGCGGCGAAGCTGCGGTCCGGGTCGGTCTGCTTGCTCTGGCAGTAGCGACGCTCACCAGCGGTGAATGTCTCCCTGAGCATGGTCGACCCGGGCCGTTGCAGCTGTTCGGCGAACTCGGAGATGGTCACCAAGTCCAAGCCGATACCGAGAATCGTCACAAAGCGGCAGCCTACGACGCTTCGGTCGGCTGCGGGGTGATTTGCCCGGTGCCGCAACCCCATCCGCTCGCGCTGTAGACGCCGTCGCTGTCCAGACGCGCCTGCGGCGAGAGCAGCATGTCGGCCTCGAGCTGACGGATCTGCTTGGCCGGCGTGCCGTCGGCGCCCAGTCGACGATCAGCGGGCTTCTCGTACAGTGCCGACCCGCCGCACATGGCCTCGGCGAACCGCTGCCTGCCCGCGAGCTGACGCGTCTGCGCCCGCTCCTGGTACTCCGCCCGCGCGGCCGGTTCGATCGCGGCCAGGAACGCCTGCGGATGCACCACCGCGAGCAGACCGGACACGTGACCGAAGCCGAGCGAGGTCACCAGACCCGCCTTCAGCGCGAACTTCTCGCCGAAGCGCAGCGGCTCACGCGCCCACACCAGGTGCGGGTAGCCCGCCATCTTCTCGTCGACGCAGTCCAGGCTCCGGTTCGGCGGCACCACACCGTTTTCCAGCACCTGGCACAGGCCGATGAGCTGGAACGCCGCCGCGCCGCCCTTGGCATGTCCGGTGAGGCTCTTCTGCGAGACCACGAACAGCGGTGCGCCCTCGGTGCGACCCAGCGCGCCCGCCAGCCGCTCGTGCAGCTCCGACTCGTTGGGGTCGTTGGCCGCGGTGGAGGTGTCGTGCTTGGAGATCACCGCGATGTCGTCAGGGGTCACACCGAGCTTGCGCAGTTCGGCCGCCAGTCGCGACTCGCTGCCGCCGCGCCCCGCACCCAATGCGCCGAGACCCGGCGCCGGGATGGAGGTGTGCACGCCGTCGGCGAAGGACTGGGCGAAGGCGACGACGCCGAGCACCGGCAGACCCATCTGCACGGCCACGTCACCGCGGGCCAGCAGCACGGTGCCGCCACCCTGCGATTCCACGAACCCGCCGCGGCGGCGATCGTTGGCGCGGGAGAAGTAGCGGTCGCTGATGCCCTTGGCGCGCATGCTCGCCGAGTCGGCGGTGGCCGACATGTCACCGAAGCCGACGATGCCTTCGATACCCAGGTCGTCGAAGCCACCGGCGACCACGACCTCGGCCTTGCCGAGCCGGATCTTGTCGACGCCTTCCTCGACCGAGACCGCCGCCGTGGCGCACGCCGCGACCGGATGCACCATGGCGCCGTAGCTGCCGACGTAGGACTGCACCACGTGCGCCAGGGCGACGTTGGGCAGTGCCTCCTGGAGGATGTCGTTCGGGCGCGGTTCGCCGAGCAGGTTGTCGACGTAGAGCGAGCGCATCGAGGACATGCCGCCCATGCCGGTGCCCTGGGTGTTGGCCACCAGGCTCGGGTGCACCCAGCTCATCAGCTCGTCGGGGCTGAAGCCCGCGCCGACGAACGCGTCGACGGTGCAGACGATGTTCCACAGCGCGACCCGGTCGATCGAAGCGGCCATGTCGGCCGAGACGCCCCAGATGGTGGGATCCCAGCCGGTCGGGATCTGACCGCCGACCACACGCGACAGCTTCGCCTTGCGCGGCACCCGGATCTCGGTGCCCGCCTGACGAGTCACGGTCCAGTCGCTGGAGTCGGTGACCGGCGCGATGACGGTGTGCTCGGGATCGGCGGTGTGGAAGGCGCGGGCCTCCGCCTCGCCTGCGACGGTGAACGACAGGTCCTGATCGAGGAACACCGAGGTGAGCAGCGGGGCCGCGTTGTCGAGCATCGCGCCGTCGTCTTCGTAGCGGCGCACACCGCAGCGTTCGACCACGGTGTCGTGGTAGCGCTGCGCGACCTCCGATTCCGGCACGAAGTCACCGGATTCGGTGTCGTACCAGCCGGGCTTCGGTTCGTTCTCCCACCGGATCAGACCGGTGGTCCAGGCCAGCTCGAGCACGCCGGCGGCCGACAGTTCGTCTTCGACCTCCATCTCGAAGCGGGTGCGCGAAGAGCCGTACGGCCCGAGCTCACCGGCGCCGACGATCACGACCATGTCGCTCAACTCGGCGGTGACCGGGGCCCATTCCGGCACCGGCAGTGCCGAACTCAGGGTCGGCGGGGCGGGCAGTGCGGCGATCGTCGCGACGGTGGCGGCTTCTTCGACCTTCTCGGCCGCGGCCTCCTGCGCCTGCTTGGCGAGCGCGGGCAGGTCGAGCTTGGCACGCGCCAGACCACCGGTGAGGTCGATCTGCTGCGGGCCGGTGATGGTCACCTGGCGGGCACGCGAGGTGCACCACTTGAGCAGTTCGTCGGCCATCTCGTCGGTCGACCAGGTGTGCACACCCGCCTTCTCGACGGCTTCGACCATGGGGTCGTTGTGGCCCATCAGCCCGGTGCCGCGCACCCAGCCGATCAGCGCGTGCACCAGGGTGACGCGTTCGGCCCAGGACTTCTCGGCCTTCCATTTCAAGACCACCGCGTCGAGGGCGGCCTTGGACTCGCCGTACGCGCCGTCGCCGCCGAACAGGCCACGGTTGGGCGAACCCGGCAGCACCACATGCAGTTTCGCGTCGACGTCGTGGTCGGCGCCGAGGGCGGACAGGCCGCCGATCAGCCGTTCCACCGACCACAGCAGCACGCGCATTTCCATTTCGGCCCGAGCGCCCGCGTCGGCGAGGTCACCGGCGACGCGCGGCGCCGCGAACGGCAGCAGCATCGTCGGGGTCATCGCGTCCTTGACCTTGATCTTGGCGCCGCCCGCGTTGTCGACCTGTTCGGTGCCGACCCAGTCGATCAGCGCGTCGAGGTCCTGGTAGGAGGCCATGTTGGCCGGGACCACCCACAGCGCCGCACCGTGGCGGGCGTTGTCGCGGTAGAGCGAGCGGTAGAACCGCAGCCGCTCGTCGTTGAGACCCGACGTGGTGACCACCACGGTCGCGCCGCCGGACAGCAGCTTGCCGCTGACCGCCGCCGCGATGGAACCCTTGCTGGCGCCGGTGATCACGGCGAGATCGTCGGACCACAGACCTGGCTCGGTGGTGTCGAGCGCGGTCTTCGCGATCTGCGCGTACACCCCGGCCAGCACCGACCGGGCCTCGTGCATGGCCCGCTGCCGCCACCAGTTCGCCTGGGCGGCCACGGCTTCACCGGCGCCGGCGAATCCGTCGATCGACTGTTCCGCGGTGGTGGCGTCGTCGCCGAGCCACATCTTCGCGAGATCCTCGCGGGCGGTGGCCCACCGGTCGTCGATGAGAACGGCCTTGCGGGCGTCGAACGCGGGCGCGACCAGACGCGGCCAGTCCGAACCCAATTCGGCCGAGACGAGGTCCGCGAGAGTGTCGGCAGTCGCCTCGGGAGCGCTGATCTTCTCGCTGAGGCCGAGTTGTTCGAGTACCATCCGCGCCGCGGTGGCGAGCACGCCGTCGCGTCCGGTGATCTGCTCGGTGAACTCGCCGAGCGCCGCCGCGTCGACGGTGCCGCCTGCCGCGCCACCCGCCGAGGGCATCGAGACCGAGACACCGCGCCGTGCCGCCACGGCCTGCACGGCCGCGTCGATGGCGGCGTCGACCGATGCGGCGTCACTGAGCGCACCACCGGCGAGACCGCCGAGGTCACCACCGCGCACGCTGGCGCCTTCGCGGGTGCCGAGCGAGACCTCCGCGGTGACGTGGCTCGCCCAGCCGTCGCCGAGTTCCCAGACCTTCTTGACCCGGTCGGCGATGGCGGCGGGCCGCTTGCCCGACGGGCCGAAGACCTTGCGCAGGTGGTCGCCGATGGAGTCGGTGAGCACGCTGCCGAACGGCTTGTAGGTGCGGGCCAGGCGTTCGACCGTGGCCGCCAGCGCGCCCATGTCGGCGTCGGCGGCACCGTCGATGGCACCGAGGGACAGTTCGGCGCCGAGGTCGACGAGCAGCTGGTTGCGGCGCGAGGAGACACCGTCGCACAGGCCTTCGATGGTGTCGACCGGGCCGATCTGGTCCATCCGCAGCTTCGTCCACAGCGCGATGAGCACACGGGTGGCGTCGGCGGCGCTGAAGGCGATGTCGTCGGGGCGCGGGCCGCCGGTCGCCACCGGAGCGGCGGCGACGACGGGTGCCGCCGTGGCCGGTGCGACCGCGGCTTCGACCGGGGTCTCGTCGATGTCGTCGACCGGGGCCGGATCGGTATCGGTGGAGTAGACGACCGCGGCGTCACGTTCGACGTTGACGACCTCCACGGTCGCCCCGCCGAACGCGGGCAGCTTCAGCGTCTGCGAGGCCAGGTTCGCCACCGTCGGGGTGGCGCCGAGGCCGATTTCGACGAAGCGCTCGACCCCGAGACCGCCGTGCGCGGTGTCGGTGAACAGCAGATCCTGGGTCTCGATCCAGCGCACCGGGCTGGCGAACTGCCAGGCCAGCAGCTCGATCAGCACCACCCGGCACAGCTCGGCATCGCGCGTGGCCCAGCTGTCGAAGTCGGCCAGCACGGCTACGAGCGGCTCCGAGGGCACGAGTTCGGCGATCTCGGCGAGGAACGCGCGATCCAGGGAGAACGGGCGTGGCACCAGGTTCGGAATGTAGCGTCCGACCAGGACTTCCGGGTGCACCTCGGCGGGCAGCAGCTGCTCGAGCTTGTGCCGGAACTCCGGCACACCGTCGCGCAGCACCGAGGAGTGGAACGGCACGTCGATGCCGGGCACCAGGATGAAGGCCCGCTTGCCACCGAATTCCGCACGGCGGCGATCGATTTCGGTCTCGAGCGCTTCGAGCCCGGCGACCGTGCCCGCGATGGCGTACTGCGAGCCGCGCAGGTTCAGGTTCACCACCTCGAGGAACTCGCCGGTCTCGGCGCCGATGCCGTTGACGAAGTCGATCACCTCGGCGTCGGGCAGGCCGATCTGCGACGGGCGGATGGCGGCCATCCGATAGTCACTGCGGCCCTTGGCATCACGCGGTACCAGCTCGTGCATGGCCGAGCCACGCTGGAACACCACCTCGAGCACGGCCTCCAGCGGCAGCACACCGGCGACGGCGGCGAGGGCGTTGTACTCGCCGACCGAGTGACCGGCCAGCATCGCGCCTTCGACGAACGCGCCCGCTTCCCGCAGTTCGGCGACCTGGGCGACACCGAGGGTGGCCATGGCGACCTGGGTGAACTGGGTCAGGTGCAGCACGCCGTCCGGGTGCCGATGTTCGACACCGCGCGCCTTGAGGTAGGTCGGGTTGTCGCGCACCACCGCCAGGATCGAGAAACCGAGGGCTTCGCGGGTGTGCGCGTCGGCACGCTCCCACACCCGCTTGGCCGCCTTCGAGCGGGTCAGCGCGTCCAGGCCCATCCCCTTGCGCTGGATGCCCTGGCCCGGGAAGGCGTACACGGTCTTCGGGGCGGCGGTGCGCCCGGTCGCGGTCATGACCAGGTCACCGTCGACACGGCAGGAGACCTCGACGATCTCGGCGCCCGCGTCCACCGCGATCCGCTCCACCCGCACGTCCACGGTCGCGCCGGGGCGCACCATGCCGAGGAACCGGGTGGTCCATGCCGTGAGAGTGCGTGCGGGAACGGAGCTTTCGGGATCCACGGCGACCACCGCGTGCTGGGCGGCGGCCGAGAGCCACATACCGTGCACGATCGGGCTGCCGAGGCCGGCCAGCTTGGCGGCGGCCTCGGAGGTGTGGATCGGGTTGTGGTCACCGGAGACCGCGGCGAAGGCGTGCATGGCGCGCGGGGCGGCCATCTGCACGTCGCGGCGACGGCGGCGCGGGGTGTCGGTGGCGGTGCCGGACACCGCACCGGCCGCACGCGGCGGATCGGTGAGCTCGCCCGCGCCGTTGCGGCCGCGGATGGCGAAGCGTTCGACGAGGCGGGCCAGCGGGGTGGCGTCGAGTCCCTGATCCAGGATCAGGCCGATGTTCACCACGACCTCGACCACGCGGCCCATGTCGGTGTCGACCACCGCGCCACCTTCGGCGCGAACGACGAGAATGCTTGTCTCGGAGGGCAATTCGTTCAGCAGTTCGACCTGGTGATCGAGGTGGACCAGGTCGAGCATGCCCTCGATGACGCAGCCACCGACCGGGGTGCGAGCCGCGCCGAGCACCGCGAAGACCGCGGGCCAGCAGGCGCCGACGAGCACATCGGGGGCGGTGCGACCGAGGGTGCTGAGAGTGTCGGGCAGGCCGGAGCCGGTGACACCGGCGTGGTCGGCGATCAGGTCCGGCATCCATGCCAGATTGAGGTGCGCCACACCGGCTTTCACCTCGGGCAGCGACTTCCCGGCGGCAACGCCGAGCAGTGCCGACATCGCGATTTCGGCGTCGGCGTCGGTGATCACCGGCGCGCCACCGGAGTACACGCTCGCCGGCACGGTGATGCGGATCCGCACGGAGTCGCGGGCCAGCGGAACCGAAAGCTCCACGTAGCTGAATTCGCTTTCGGGCCCGGTGGTTTCGGTCAGCGTGGCGCCGGTGCTCTGATGCACCGCGCTCCCCTGCTCGACGGTCCACTCCGAGACGTCACCCAGGCGGTGCACCGGGTTGACGGTGGTGCGACCGGCCCACTGCACATCGGGGGCGGCGAGCACGGTGTCGATCGCTCCGGCCACCACACCGGCGACGCGACGCGCGTCCACCGGCTCGGGGACGACACCGGCCCTGACCAGGCTGTACGCGGTGTCCTGTTCGAAGCGGTCGAGCAGTTCGCCGACCGGCTCGTCCACGCGGGTGATGCCCGCGACAGCGACGGTGCCGGGGATGACGCACACCTGATCGGCCGAGTAGCGCGGATCATGGGCCTGCCACAGCGAGTCCGAACGCCACCAGCGGCGCACATCGGCGTCGACGACGGGCACGAAGTTCACCGGCTTGCCCGGCGTCTTGCACAGGGAGACGAAGAACGGCACGTCGGCCGGGTGCAGCACGGTGTCCGCGACGGTCGGGTACTGCTTCTTCAGCTCGCACAACGCCTGCACGGGGTGCTCGAAGGCGTCGTCGTCGGCGAACAGGGTTTCGATCTCGCCGCTGTCGGCCGGGTTGAGCCGGGATTCGGTGCGGCGCATCATCTCCGCGAACCGGTCGCGCCAGCTGATGTCGAGCCAGTCCGAGCGGGTGGCGTCGCGGATCGCGTCACCGATATCGCTGCCGCAGTCGAACGAGATCGGCACCTCGCTCGACACAGCCAGCGAGACGTAGCGTTCCAGCCACTGCTGGTAGGTCATGGTGGCGATGTCGCCGAAGTAGGGCTTGGCGGTGGCGTCGAGCGCCGCGATGATCTCGGCGCGACGGCTCGCCACGGCCTCGGCATCGCCCGCGACCTCGTCGAGCAGGCGGCCGGTGCGCGAGGCGGCGTTGTCGATCTCGTGGATATCGGCGCCCAGCTGGCTGCGCCCGGAGGCCATTCCGCCGCTGGCGGTGCCCGCACCGACCCAATCGGGGGTGCCGGGGGTATCGACCAGCAGCTGCTTCACCGCGGGGGCGGTGGTGGCTTCCAGGGTCGCCATGGCCGCCGTGCCGACGAGCACACCGTCGAGGGGCATCAGCGGGTAGCCGTGGCCGGTGGACCAGGTGCCGGTGAGGTAGTCGGTGGCGCGCTCGGGGGTGCCGATGCCGCCGCCGACGCAGATCACCACGTTGGCCTGGCTGCGCAGCTGAGCATAGGTCGCCAGCAGCAGGTCGTCGAGGTCTTCCCAGGAGTGGTGCCCGCCCGCCTTGCCGCCTTCGATGTGCATGATCACCGGGTAGTCCGGGACAGCGTCGGCGATGCGCAGCACGGCCTTGATCTGGGCGACGGTGCCCGGCTTGAACGCGACGTGGCTGATGCCGGCCTCGGACAGCTCGCCGATCAGCGCGACGGCCTCGTCGAGTTCGGGGATGCCCGCGGTGACGATCACGCCGTCGATCGGCGCACCCGCGGCCCGCGCCTTCTGCACCAGGCGCTTGCCGCCGAGCTGCAGCTTCCACAGGTAGGGGTCGAGGAACAGCGAGTTGAACTGCACCGCGCGGCCCGGTTGCAGCAGCTGACGCAGCTCGCTCACCCGGTCGGCGAAGATCTGCTCGGTGACCTGTCCGCCACCGGCCAGCTCGGCCCAGTGGCCTGCGTTGGCCGCGGCCGCGACGATTTTCGCGTCGACGGTGGTCGGGGTCATGCCTGCCAGCAGGATCGGCGAGCGACCGGTGAGCTTGGTGAACGCGGTCTCGACGACGATGCGGCCGTTGGGCAGACGCACCGGCTTCGGCGCGAATGCCGACCACGGCGTCGACGCCTCGGGCGCGGCGCCCGGGGTGAGCAGGCTGCGCTGACCGGCGCGGGTGGCGGCGGCGACCACACCGACACCGGTGCCCTTGAGCGAGCCGCCGGTCACCCGCGAGAGCAGGTCGCCGGGGCCCAGGTCGAGGATCCACTGCGCGCCCGCGTCGACCACGGCGTCGACGGTGGCGACCCAGTCGATCGGGTCGACGAGCACCTGCTGGGTCAGAGCGGCGGCGAGGTCGGCGTCGATCTCGCACTGGCGGGCCCAGCCCGCGACCAGTTCGACCGTCTCGGCGAGTGCCGGGTGGTGGAAGGCGACGTCGACGGCGATGTCCTCGAACACGGGCGCGAAGACCGCGCCACCGCGGGCCTTGCTCTCGCGCTCACGGGTCTGCTCGTCGTGCAGCTGCGCGCAACGCGTGCGCACTCGATCGATCTGCGCGGGCGCGCCCGAGAGCACGACGCGCTTGCGCCCGTTGCGGATCGACACGACCGCGGCGACCGCGGGGTCGACTCCGTCGGCCACCTCGGCGACGATCGCCCGCAGCTGTTCGGGATCCACGTTCGACACCGCGACCATCGGCGAGCGCTCGCCCACCGGCATCAGTCCACGCCTGCGCGCGACGAGCCCGGCAGCGGCGCCGACGAGCTGGGCGATGGCCAGCAGCTCCGCGTCACGCGTGCCGCCCGCTTCGACCGCGGCGGCGGCGAACAGCCCCTGCGAGTGTCCGACGATGGCGACGGGAGCGTGCTCGACCGGGTCAAGGCCCTGCAAGCGCAATGCCCTGGTCGCGGCGAGCTGGGCCAGCAGTACGCCGGGCATGGACACAGCCACCGAGCGCAGCACCGCGTCCGAGGGCGCCGAGGACGGCTCCTCCGGCTCGTCGAGCTCGCTCTCGAGCACCCAGCCCATCGGGTCGAAACCGCCGGGGCGCACCACCAGCAACTGCGTCGCAACCGGCTCGAGCAGCACGGCCGCGTCGTTGACCAGCGCGGTCAGCTCGGGCTCCAGCGCGCTGTCGCGCCCGATCTCCTCGAGCTCGCGCAGCCACTGCGCACCCTGTCCACCGAACGCCAACGCGTATCCCGCCCCGTTGCGCAGCTGCTCCAGCAGCGCCGCGCGGACACCTCTCGCCTGGCCACGACCATTGGCGCTCGCGGTCGCTCCCATGCCGATTTCGGTGCTCTCGTTGATCGTCAAGACGCTCGACTTCCTTCTCCTGGCGTGTCGCCCACCGACGGCACGCACACGTTTCCGGCAGCCCCTCGGGCCTGTTGAGAGCCACAATCGCACAAAATCATGAGGAAAGCCTCACGTTTCCGGCCCGGTAGCGGGCTACTCCCCAGTATTTCTGTACGCCCGTACCGAAATCTTCTGAAACATGACGCAGCCTCATGTTTGAACGCGCAGGTCCGGCCTGTTACCCGAGTTCTCAAACATGAGTGCCCCTCACATTGAGAGTTACCGAATCGTTATAACCCCAGGTCGTGTTACCCACGAGTACGCCACGCCGCCCCAACGCTTCGCGAAGCCCGATTCGCCCGGTAGAGTTTGGACGGTCGTACACATCCAAGCGCGAGTGGCGAAATTGGCAGACGCGCCAGATTTAGGTTCTGGTGTCCACGGACGTAGGGGTTCAAGTCCCCTCTCGCGCACTTCTCTTGCACGTTTTAGTGTCAGATATGACGCAAAAACGTGGTACTGAGCCCCTATCGCCCCACTTGAGCACCGTAGTGCGACAGATGTGACGCGAAACGTGTTGGAGCGGTACACGAGGCACCCCTCTTGCACGCGTACCGCCACGACTCACTCCCACACAGGCGTGCTCGCACCGCCGACCAAGATTCGCGGATAGATAGCCGCTCCACCGCGGCTCCGGCCTCGCCAACGGCACCGAGCCACGACCGGTAGAACCAGTTCACACGCCAGATACTCGACGCGGCAGCATTCGGTGCGGCGCTGCCCGCCGACGACGTCGACGACATCATGGCCCGCGTGGACACGCCCGCTGCGGCATATCAGCCAGATTTCGCCGCACTGACCATCGCCGTGCTGCACCCGCGAGCCCTCGTCTTCGCGAACGATCACACCCTGCGCGCTGACCGCGCTGGCCACACAGCCCTGGCCCGGCAACCTGCGCGAACTGACCTTGGTCCTCGACTACGCGACCGCACATCGACCAGTCGGCGACATCACCGACAAAGACCTGCCCCGGCCTGCCGTTTCGCCGCGACCCACCCGCTGACGCTGATGAAAATCGCGGAATGAGACACCATCCTGACGGCCTTACGCGCAGCGAACGGGAACAAAGCCGCGACCGCGACCGCGCTGGGTATCGGTCGCACCACCTTGTATGCGCGCCTGCGCCGATACCGAATCACCTCGTGAACGCGACTCGAATGGTCGTTCCTGACGACGGCGGCGCCGTCCCACACTGGCCCGGATCCCGAGTATCAGGTAGGCGCCGTCGGTGTCAGACCGTCGAAACCAGCCAGTCATACATCCACGACAGTGCGGTATCGCCGTTGCCGACTGGGTAGGCCCAGTACATGGTGTGGGCATGGGCGCGGAACCCTGCCGGTAGCGGGTCCGCACAGCCGGACTGGCCTGTCGGCTCCGGCGGTGGCCAGCCGAGTACCGCCCACCGAACACCACCGACACGACACATGTGCACCGGCGGGCTCGCGGCCACGCCACCCCGCGCAAAATATTTCACGGTTCCAGCGAGCGCTACCACAACCCAGTCACGGGATCACGGCATCGAACAATCGGATCTGTATGAATCTATCTGTTGATCTTGGACCACCCGGATCCCATCCTCCTAAGTAGTGCATTCGACCCAACGAAAGTTGCCGACTCGAAGTTCTGGGGGGAAAGTGGTTATTCCGGAGTCGTCGCGATCTACACCGGACCGCCTACAGCTTCGCTTGTGGCGTCCGACGGACTCAGCCGTACCTCCCTCTTCGACCGGAGCGGTGGTGGTCGACTTGTTTCGCGCCACCAGCACCCTCCAGGTGCTCGCTGACTCCGGCCACGAGATTTCGATCGCAACCGACCCCGAGGAAGCGCAATCTCGAATATCGGAAGGGTTTCGAGGTGTAGGCGAGTGGGGAGGAGTCACTCCAGCGGGGTTCACCTTCGGTAATTCACCCCGTAGGGTCATGCACTTGCCAGTCGCTGGGCCCCCGGTTGTCTTCTTGTCATCAAATGGTGCGGGTGCAATCCGTGCAGCTGCGAAACACGCTAAGTCTGTTCTTATCGGCAACTTGTGGAACCTCCATCTGCTCAGGGAAGTACTAACGGGGGTCGGAGGATCGTGGCTGCTCGTCCCCGCTGGCCTCCGGGGACAACCCTGCCTCGAAGATGATTTTGTGTGTTCACGACTCGCAGCTGAGGTCGGTGTGGCCGTCCCGGGCCTGCGCGAGGACATCGGATTGCCATCCATCCATGCGTCCGCGTCCACGCATCTCCCGGAGGACGCGGATGCGCACCACGACATCGACTTCATCCTCTCCTCGTCGTATCGACCGACTGGTCTTCCCACCCATGAGGACGGATTAATCGTCAGCAGATCATGCAGCTTCGTCATCGAGGCCCTCACTCAATCGCCGCAAGGCAGCGAGGCGGGTTTCCACGACAGCCATCGACATACCGATGAGCAACGGCCACCGGAGCCTGATGTTCGACCGTCCAGCGGGCTGCAAATAGGACAACGCACATAACCATGCATCGGCCCGAGCAAACACCAGGCCAGACAGACCGCGCGACGGAAAATGGCTCCCGCTCACACCTGCCTCGAGCAGGTTTGCGGTTCAGCATGAACATAATTGACGATAGCGATACAAGCAGAGGGGATGGCGGTACACATGACAACGAAGCCTCTCCTCTCTAACGGACGGAAGTTCGATCGGGGCACCACCCTCATATCTCTGTTGCTTGCCACTGCGTTGATAGCGTTGGACACAACAGTCGCTGCAACTGCTGCGATTACCATCAGCGATGATCTCGGCGGCGTTGCCAGTGTTCCGTGGTTGTTCTCGGTGTATGTGCTCGCGCAGGCGGTTACCGTACCAATATATGGCAAGTTGGCCGATACTTTCGGGCGCAAACCGATATTGCTTATCGGCATAGCCGTATTCGCCATCGGATCAGCCGCCTGTGGCTTTGCTCCGAATATGACCGCGTTGATTGTTGCCCGTGGGGTGCAGGGTATTGGGGCCGGCGCCATACTGCCGATATCGACCACAGTCCTCGGCGATATCTACACGATAGAAGAACGCGCGAAGGTACAAAGCTACTTCGCGAGCGTCTGGATGGCATCAGCCGTCATCGGCCCGCTGGCGGGCGGTTTCATCGCTGAATTCACCAGCTGGCGTTGGATTTTCCTGCTCAATCTGCCATTGACAGCTGCAGCAGGGTGGATGCTGCACGCCCACTATGCCGAGCTGGTGCCACGCCGACCTCAGCAAATCGATCTGATCGGCGCAGGCCTGCTTGCGGGCGGTACCGGTGCCTTCGTTCTCGGTTTACTCGAAGGCGGACGATCCTGGACCTGGGTCTCGGTACCCAGTGTCGGGGTGTTCAGCGGCAGCCTGGTGCTCCTTTCACTGTTCATCGTCGTCGAACGACGCGCTCCTGACCCCGTGCTACCGCTGCGAGCATTCCGCGGCCGGGTAGTCGTGGTCAGCAGTGTGGTATCTCTGCTCGCAGGTGCGGTCCTACTCGGACTGACGTTGTATGTACCGACCTACATGCAGCAAGTGCTCGGCACAGGTGCACTGCTGACAGGAGCTGCGATAGGGGCTCTGCTGCTCGCCCAACCGTTGGCGGTCTCCTTCGCTGGAAAGCTCTACTTGCGCATGGGGTTTCGAACTACGGTGGTGGTTGGGAGCGCAACTACGACGGTAGGCTCTGTGGGTTTCCTCATGCTGTCGCCGGGTTCGACGGCGATGTCGGTGGCCGCGGCCTGCTTCCTGACAGGCTTCGGCATGGGGTTGGTCACGGCACCAACCATGATCGCCGCACAGGCTAGCGTCAGCTGGAGCCAGCGCGGCATCGTGACGGCAACAAACATGTTCGCGAGGTCGATTGGTGGAGCTTTCGGCGTAGCCGCGTTCAGCGCTGTCGTCAGTTCCGGAACAGGCGGTAGTCGCGACCTGAGCTCTGCCGCGATGGGATCGGCGCTCCATCTCGTGTTTGGTTTAATCACAGGACTGGTCGTCATGATGCTGGTCGCCTCGACCCTGATGCCTCCTCGACCGGGCTGCTACGATCCCCAAATCGGCGCCGATCCGGCTATCACCGGGGAGCTTTCGGAAGAACAGAGGCGCAGCCTCCCAGTAGAACCGAACGGAACACCGCACGTCATAGCGGTACATCGAGGGGTGTCGACAACAGTCGATGCAAGCGGGGTGGTACCGCGGAGTCGGGGCAAACGCCGGCTTCGTCCCTGCATGAGGTGGACAGTTACTCATGCGGACAGACGAAGCAAAGGATCGTATTGATGTCCAGACAGCACACATTCGGATCTCCGTTCAACGCATTGCCCGCGCGAATCGACCTGCCGGCCATGGACGCGCGGATCATCGACTGGTGGCAAGAGCGCGATGTGTTCCGACGCAGCGTCGAGCAAACCAGAGACGGTGCCAGTTGGGTCTTCTACGAAGGCCCGCCGACCGCCAACGGATCGCCGGGAACCCACCATGTGGAGGCTCGGGTCTTCAAAGATGTATTTCCTCGCTACCGCACGATGAAGGGATATTCGGTACCTCGACAGGCGGGGTGGGACTGCCACGGACTGCCCGTCGAACTAGCCGTTGAAAAGGAGCTGCAGCTCGCGGGCAAGCCCGACATCGAAAAGGTTGGTATCGCCACCTTCAACGAGCGATGCCGCGAGTCGGTCCTGCGTCATGTCGGTGAGTTCGAGGCCCTCACGCAGCGAATGGGCTATTGGGTCGACCTTGACCAGCCTTATACCACTATGTCGCCGGAGTATATCGACAGCGTTTGGTGGTCATTGAAAAAGATCTACGCTGACGGACGCCTGACCGAGGACTTTCGAGTCACCCCGTACTGCCCACGGTGCGGGACTGCGCTTTCCGACCACGAAGTGGCGCAGGGCTACGAGACGGTGACCGATCCGTCGGTGGTTGTCCGGTTCCCGTTGTCGAAGCCTCTCGCTGGATACGACGGAGTCGAACTGCTGGTATGGACAACGACGCCGTGGACGTTGGTGGCCAATACCGCAGTGGCCGTCAACCCCGACGTGCCTTACGCCATCGCACGCACCGCCGACGGAGTGTTTGTGGTGGCCGAGGCATTGCTGGATGCCGTACTCGGCGCCGAAGGTGCGGAAGTGCTGGCTGTCCTTCAAGGGATCGAACTGGCCGGGCTGCACTACCGGCGACCGTTCGACTTCGTCGAGATACCTGATGCGCACATCGTTGTCCTCGCCGAGTACGTCACCACTGACGACGGTACCGGGCTCGTGCACCAGGCTCCAGCATTCGGCGCGGACGACCTGGCTGTGTGCCGGGCCAACGGGCTGCCAGTGGTCAACCCAATTGGCCCGAACGGCGAGTTCCTCGAAGAGCTAGCCTCCGTCGGTGGGATGTTCTTCAAGTCCGCCGACCAGTGGTTGATCGATGATCTGCGTACGCGCAGGCTGTTGTTCGCCTATCAGCCCTATGAGCATTCCTATCCACACTGCTGGAGGTGCCATACCCCGCTCATGTACTACGCGCAGCCATCGTGGTACGTCCGCACGACCGGCGTGCGGTCGGCATTGCAGCGAGAAAACGAGCGGACGAACTGGTTCCCTTCTCACATCAAGCACGGACGGTTCGGTGATTGGCTTGAGAACAACGTCGATTGGGCGTTGTCGCGGTCGCGGTACTGGGGTACGCCACTTCCGTTGTGGCGCTGCGGAAACGGACACGTCACCCCGGTTGGGTCGCGCCGTGAACTCGGCCAGCTCGCGGAACAAGATCTCACAGACCTCGATCCTCATCGC
Source organism: Nocardia sp. NPDC058114 (assembly GCF_042884695.1). NCBI lineage: Bacteria > Bacillati > Actinomycetota > Actinomycetes > Mycobacteriales > Nocardiaceae > Nocardia > Nocardia sp. NPDC058114. The sequence continues at coordinate 716,354 of NZ_JBHVTK010000002.1, forward strand.
CCGTTCATCGATGCCATCACCTTTTCCTGCCCGGACTGCACGCAGACCGCCACCCGGGTCCCGGAAGTAATCGACGCCTGGTACGACTCGGGCGCCATGCCGTTTGCAGCACTGGGCTATCCCTACGCCGAAGGCAGCGTCGACGCGTTCGAACGTCGATACCCAGCCCAGTACATCTGCGAAGCCATAGACCAGACCCGAGGTTGGTTCTACACGCTCATGGCGGTTGGCACCCTGGTCTTCGACCGCGCCCCGTACGAGAACGTTGTCTGCCTCGGCCACATCATGGCTGAAGACGGCCGCAAGATGAGCAAGCATCTCGGCAACATCCTGGCACCGCTCCCGCTAATGGATGAACACGGAGCGGACGCACTCCGCTGGTTCATGGCATGTTCGGGGTCGCCGTGGGCTCCTCGCCGAGTCGGACCGGGTCCGCTCGATGACATCACGCGAAAGCTGTTGATGACCTATTGGAATACGGCATCGTTTTTCAGTTTGTACGCCAGCCATGCTGAGTGGAAGACCCAAACAGCGCATGCAGCTGCGGATCGTCCGATTCTGGACCGCTGGGTTCTCGGTGAACTGCACCGGCTGGCGCGTGAAACCGACGAGAAGCTCGAACACTTCGACACAGCGGGTGCAGGCAGGCTCCTCGCTGACTTCGTCGACGACCTGTCGAACTGGTACGTCCGTCGTTCTCGGCAAAGGTTTTGGGCCGGCGATCAGGATGCCCTTTCGACATTGTTCGAGTGCCTGGACGTACTCACTCGCCTGCTCGCGCCGTTTGTCCCGTTCATCACCGAGGAGGTTTGGCAGCAGGTTGTCCGTCTAGGAACTCCCGAGGTTCCAGAGTCGGTGCATCTCGCTGCGTGGCCGATCGCAGATGCCACGTTGGCCGACGCGAACCTGCCAGAACAAGTTCTTGCCGCCCGCGCGGCAGTCGAGGCAGGACGCGCTGCTCGCAAGGCGAGCAAGGTACGGGTTCGCCAGCCACTGGCCCGCGCGTTTGTTGGCCTGCCACCGGGCACCGTGCTACCTGACGAACTACGCGCCGATATTGCCGATGAGCTCAACGTGAAGTCGTTGCAGTTGCTCGATGATGCGGACGAAGTCGTAGATGTCGATGTAAAGCCCAATTTCCGCGCCCTCGGACGACGTTTCGGCAAGCGGACTCAGGCTGTTGCCAATGCCATCGTCGCCGCCGAAGCGCAGCGTATCGTCACACAGCTACGCGGACATGGCATCGCCACCATCGAGTTCGAGGGCGAGCAGATCGATCTCACCCCTGATGAGATCGTGGTTGCCGAGGTACCCCGCAGTGGTTGGACGGTGGAAACCCAGCGCGGGGTAACGATCGCGCTCGACACCACCCTCACCCCCGAGTTGACAGTGGAAGGCATTGCCCGCGACGTGATCCGCGTTGCGCAGCAGGCCCGACGTGAGGCCGGACTGGACATCTCTGATCAAATCGGGCTGTCGATCGCCGGTCCCGATTCGGTGTTGGAAGCAGTCCGGACGCACGAGGCATTTGTCGCCGAGGAGACACTCGCCCGTTCGGTGCACCTGGTCGATGTGCTCGAGGGTGGTTTGGTCAGCACTGTCGACGGCGCCGAGGTCGTTGTCGGCGTGGTCAGATTGCTCGCGAGGTGACAGACAGTGACTGTGATCCGGCGAGTCTGGCCCAACGACTGGCAGTTGTGGCGTTCGCTGCGTCTGGCCGCCTTGGCCGACTCGCCGGACGCGTTCGATTCGCGGCTTGCCGATTGGCAGGGCGACGGTGACAACGAGCAGCGATGGCGCAACCGTTTGCGCAGCGTAGAGGCGAATTTCGTAGCCGTGACGGCGAGCGAGACAGTTGGAATGATCAGCGGTGTACATGGTGCTGATGCCCGCGAGATCGAGTTGATTTCGCTGTGGGTGGCGCCCTCGGCCCGCGGGCTCGGGCTCGGCACAGATCTGATTCGCGCTGTCATGGACTGGGCCGCTACCGATCCGTCGGCTGAAAGGGTGGTTCTCCGGGTACACAAGCGAAATGTGCGGGCACAGGAGCTGTACCGCCGCAACGGATTCAGGCTGGTTGGGTCCGTGTCGGCGAGCAACCTCGAGATGAGTCATCCACTCCGGAAAAGGATTCGCATCGGCCTGCACTCCGGCCAGCAGTACACCGATTTTGAATCGATGCGCTCGCTGTGGCGTGATGCCGAACAACTCGGGTATGACTGGATTTCGGTGTTCGACCACTATCGGCCGCCGATCTTCGGTCCGGATGGGCCATGCATGGATGGCCCATCTATTCTCGCTGCACTAGCGGCAGTCACGCCGCGCGTGCAGTGCGCATTGCTGGTTGCATCACCGGTTTGGCGACATCCCGCCGTGGCGGCGACAATTGCCGCGACCATCGATCAGGTGAGCGGTGGACGGCTGGAATTCGGTGTCGGCGTCGGCGGAAGCGACCTTGCTCACGAGCAGTTCGGGATCGCGCAACCAACACTGCGCGCCCGGTACCAGCAACTGGACGAGACTTGCCGGATTCTGCGACTGCTGTGGGACGGCGGACCGGTCGAGTTCAGCGGCCAGCACTATCTACTTCGCGACGCATTTCTGAATCCTCGCCCAGTACAACGCAATGTGCCGCTGATCATCGGGGGTGCGGGCGAAAAGCAGACGTTACCGTTGGTCGCCGCCCACGCCGATACATGGAACAGCCTGCCACTGTCCCCCCCTGTTTATGCCCACAAGACTCACGTGCTCGAGAAACTGTGCAGCGAGATAGGCAGGGACAAGCAAGTCCGTCAGTCCTTGACCTTCCGCGCAGTGATCCGGCCGAGCGCTCAACATGCGTCACAAGAGCGCGACAAGCTCGGATCCAGCGCGCGACGCGCAGACTTGCCCGAGTACGTGTCTTTCGGCACCGCGGCCGAATGCCTGGACACACTCGCTCCTTACGTCGAGCTCGGAGTCCGCGACTTCCTTCTCGGTGCCCGCCCCCCGGTGGACCTCGAGACTGTCGAGCGATTCGCTCTCGAGGTGGCGCCGGTATTGCGTGCGCTGGCAGCATCATGACACTGCATTGGCGGCTCACCGGCGAACCGGATCTCGTGCACGCGATCATCGAGCAGTCCGACATCCAGATGGCTGCACTGACTAACACCCCTGTGCCACAGCGGCACCCGGAGTCAACCCGACGGCTCGTCGCCGGCGGCCACGTGTGGCTCGGTCTGACTGACGCGCGGCCCGTGGTCACTGTGACAGTCGGGGAGGTGTCATCCTTCGATGCGGACGAAGCGGGTATGCCTCAAGTCGAAACTGCCTGGTACATGCAACGACTGGCGGTGGCTCCAGGAGCGACCAGCCAGCTGCCCGGGTTTCACGCCGTGCGGCACGCCGTCCGCCGGGCAAGTATGGCGGGTGTAGATGTTCTCCGTGCCGAGGCCAACCCCGATCTGCCGACATTATCGATGTTGCTGAAGATCGGCTTCGATCGCTATGGCACCGACGATTCGGGGCCGGCCCGACGGACGTTTCTCCAACTGAGCCTATGACCGGCTTTCGCGTTCGGCAACGAGCAATCGGCAGGACTCGACGTGGGTCTGAGCTGGTCTCGGAGTTCGAGCTCGACAACGGCGCTGTACGCGTCGCCGTCTGGGAGTACGGTGCAACGCTGGTTCGGGTTGAGGTACCCGACCTCGATGGTGGAAGACACAACCTGGTAGTCGGGCTACCGACGCTCGCGGACTACGAAACCCTCGATGGTCGGGTGTACCTCGGAACGACATTGGGCCGCTTCGCCCGCGTCGTGGGCAAGGGCCAGCTGATCATCGAGGAACGCCGTCATCAACTGCGACAGAACGCTGGCGCGCATCATATCCACGGGGGGCCCGAAGGTTTCGACACCCGTGTGTGGCAGGGGCGCGCCGAGTCCGGCATGACCTCCAGTCGCGTGATTTTCGAGTTGACCAGCCCGGACGGCGACCAGGGCTATCCTGGTACTTTGTCTGCCACAACCACCTACGAACTCGACGCGAACAACCGTTTGACCGTCGATTTCGATGCGACAACCGACGCCACGACGCTGTGCGGTCTCAGCACGCACACCTTCTGGAATCTCGGTGATACAGACACGATCGACGACCACGAACTCGGGCTCCGAACCACCGCCAGGCTGCAAGCAGACGCTGAGTTCGTGCCGACTGGGATCTTGCTGCCAGTGTCTGGAACAGCCTTCGACTTCAGCCGATCTCGCGTCATAGGTAGCGCCGCCCTCGATGCATTCTTGGTGTTGGACGGCGGAGAATCCATCGCAGTACTGCACGACCCGGTCACCCTGCGATCTGTCGTCGTCGGCACCGACCAAACCGGGCTCGCTGTATACACCGGCGACCACCTACCGAACCGACCGCGGGCTGGACTATGTCTGCAGCCCAGCGCATGGCCAGACGCTCCCAATCAACACGGCTTTCCCTCGGCACTGCTACGGCCAGGGGAGAACTACCACAGCAGAACGACATTCGACCTGCTGTTCGATGGGTTGCCGGACAACGAAGGAAACAGCCGATGACAGCATCCAGGAAGCTCCTGTACGGAGTGGTTCACATACCTGCCCTGCCAGGCACACCGTTCCATCGGAGCGGGACGTTCCCCGACATCGTGCGCGGGGTGCTCGACCAAGCGCAGGCTATGTCGGCCGGTGGTATGGATGGAGCATTGCTACAGACCGTGGACAGGGTCTATAGCGTCCAAGACAGCGCTGATCCCGCCCGGGTAGCGGCCATGAGCATCCTTGCTCATGAAGTGCGAAACCAATCGCCGACCGAATTCGCTGTCGGTGTGCAGATCATGCGGCATGCGGTCAGCGCTTCACTGGCAGTCGCAAAACTCACCGGAGCGAGTTTCGTTCGTGCTGATGCAATCGTCGGTGCGACTCTGTCGACCCATGGATGGGTCGAGCCTGACCCGCTGCAGATAATGACCTACCGCAAGACCATCGAGGCAATGGACGTCGATCTGATCGCGGACATCGACTCGATGCACTACCAGTGGGCTGGTGTGAACGAGTCCACCGGCGGTGTGGCCAAACGAGCGCTCACGGTAGGAGCCGACGCGGTCTGCATCGCCCATCCCGATACCGAGCAAACCCAACGTAAAGTCACCGACATCCGCCAACGCACGCCGGGCGCTCGAATCATGCTCGGTGGTTTCGTAGATCACGAAAACGCGGCAAAAGTGCTTGCCGATGCCGACGGCGCCTTCGTCAGCGGCTGCCTAGTGGACAAGCGAACACCAGACCGGGTCGACGTACACCGAGTTCAAGAGCTGGTACAAACCGTACGAGGCCTGGCATGAGCCGATATTCGCTCCACGAGGTTCGCAAGCAAACCCTCGCGCTACCATCAGATTTCCCCGACCTTTTGCATGCGGCAAAACGTGACGCTGCGCGAGCCATCACCTCAGCTCACAGAATCGAAAGGGTAATCGTGCTCGGGAGCGGAGACTCCCTCAACGCCGCAGTCGCTTGCCGTACAGCGTTCACCACAGCCGGAACGGCCGAGTTTGTTGCGATGTCGCCCGATGAATTCCTCCGCTTCCCACCTCCTAACCAACGCCTTCCGGACCACGTTCTCGTCATCGGAGTGTCCGCATCGGGCGCCAACCCTGCCTTGGTCCAAGCCCTCGCATCCACACGGCTGGCAGGCTGCCAGACCGTAGCCGTCACTGCCGAACAGAGTTCGCCGCTGGCTACGACCGCCCACAACACGGTGGTCGTAAAAACCGGTTCAACCTTACCGTCGCCGGGGATACGCACCTACCAGGCAAGCGTGGTCGCCTTGCTCTGCCTCGCACGACAATTGTTCCGCGGACATCACTACTTCGAGGGGCTCGACGACGTCGAGACCCTGAGCGATGCCATCAGCGAGTCGATCGAGCTCGCTACTGCGATGGCACCGAAACTGGCCACCCATCTGTGCGGAGTTCCGGTCGTCGTGGTGGCAGGATTCGGTCCGATGGTCGGTACGGCACGCCACATCGCCGCTAAGGTCACCGAAAGCGCGGCGGTGCCCGCCTTCGGCGTGGGGCTGGACGATTGGTGGCATGTACACCGATTCGGTCACGCCGCGGGGCAGCCGTTGCTCGTCATCGCTACCCCCGGCCGCGGTCACGAGCATGCGGTCGCAATGATGCAGCGCATCAGCGCACGGCGGCCGGTGATCACACTGACCGCGGTGGATGACTCAGCAACGCACACCGCGTCGATGGCCGCGCTGGAATCGGTGACGGTCGCAGGCGGTGTTCCCGAGGTCGCACGCCCCCTCACTGACCACGTCTTGGGCGGACCGCTCGCTGCGGAGCTCGCTCACGCTCGCAACATGGTTCCATTCGCGAACCCCTGATTTCGTTGTCGGTCGAGGAAGGCTCGGAGCCGATTCAGCCCGGTGTCGAGTTCGCTCCAGCGCCGTGATGTGGTGACCCGAACGACTCCCCCGGAGAGGCAGAAGGTCAGCAAACCGGGGAACACCGAAACACCTTCGTGGTCGAGCAGGTCACGAAAGGCAAGGTAGGAATCGTCATAGTCGCTCAACGCTAGTGCAGTGTTGATGGAGTACCTAGCCACAGCAACTTCGGTGTTCGGTAGTACCAACCGTTGGGTGGCGATGTCACGCATGCCGATGAGAGTCGCTTCTCGCCCATCGCGTTCTGCGGTATAGCTTGAGTATGCCGACTGTAGAGTTGCGAGGGTCAACCCGTATCCGGACTCGAACTCCGCCAAGTGGTGTGGGGAGATGTCGGACACGCCCTCGTTACGCCATCGCTCCATTCGGGCCAACACCTCGACTGCGGTATAGAAGAACGACGGTGGCCCCCCGAAGTTGCTCGACGCGTACTCGTAGTACTCGTCAACGAAGCGTTCGCCGGCTAGGATCCAGCCGATCTTCATACCCGGCGCCGACCAGTTCTTGGACAAGCTACTGATCCGCACCACATTGTCGGCAGCACGCGCTGATGACAGCTTCGGCTGCGGACCCAACCATTCGTGGCACTCGTCCAGAAGGATGATGGTGGCTGGATTCGCGGCTCGGATCAGGCTCGCAAGCTCTTCTTCGGCGAGCGGTGCGCCCGTCGGATTGGTCACTGTCTGGAGAAGAACGAGCGGAGTGTCGGGCCGCAGTTGCTCCAAGACTGGTCGGATCGAGGTCGTGCCGTCCACCAGCGGCGTAGGTACCAGGCTCACTGGACCCCGGCGCGCAATCGACTCGAGTAGTGGCGGATAGTTCGGGATTCCACACAGAGCAGGTGCACTCGATCTGTGTCCGGTGAGGACGAAATCGGCCAGACTGCTGACGGCAAAGGTACCGCCGAGGGTCAGCGCCACATTGTCCATCGTGTACCCGGCACCATGAACCCGCATCGATTCGTACGCGGCCACAGCTTCTCGGGAAGATTCGCGACCGCGCGAGTCCGAATAACCATACCAATCCTGGCCGAGTGCGAAATCAATACAGTCCTTGATGGTTGCCGGTAGTCCCCAATGCTCCTCGTCCACCGAGCCGGTGGACAGTAGCAGGTGATCGTCCCGATACAAAGCACCGTACAGATCGTCACGAAAATAGTGGTTGAACGTCTCCTTGACGAACCGCACTGTGGCGCGCGATCGCAGAATCTGCTCGGCGTCGACGATCCGTCGTGGTTTCGACGCGCGCCACGCCGCAGCCAAATCCGGTCGTGTGCTTCGGGCACCGACAGCTTCCTCGACTCGTCCGAGATAGAGATCTCGCAGTTCGAATGGGTTCTCGGGGTCGAGTGCACGCTCGTAAATATCGGTCAACGACTGGTCGGGCCCGAATTCCATTCCAACCGTGGGTGCCTGTGAACGAGTCAGCTCCTGCCGACGCTTCGACGCGTCCGAGATCGGGGCGTAGCGGCTTGGATCAGCAAACAGCCCGTTTATGGTCATGATGCCGCCTCGGCAAGCCGCAGCCGCCTCAGGTGCCGTGGTGATCGGTCATCCGCTCGTCCGCCAGCCGTGCGCCCGTGAAAATACTCCGCGTTGTCGAACACAACCAATAGCCCAGGCCGCCAGGTCACGCCGAAGCAGTCGCAGTCATACATCGCCGCAAACAGCTTGGTCAGAGCGCTGTTCACCGCCGCAGGGGTCGTCGCGGCCGATCCGCAGTACTCCCATCGCAGCGGAGTGCCCTGGAAGTCGCGAACCGAGAAAACCGGCCGGCCACGCTCCTCGCGCAGAAATGTTGGGCTGCCCTGACTGTCTGCGTAGCGGGTTTCGGCAAGGATTGCTCGATCAGTCTCGGAGAGTGCCTCGAACACCGCGTGCATCGGGACGAGGACCGTCGAGGCCTGACCGGAAAGTCCGGCAGCGACACAGAGCAGAGCGATGAAACGAGGCTGATCACCCGCCGGTACACGGCTGCTCTCGGTATGAATCGACAACCAGTTCGCGGCAAATGGCTGCATATCCGGATCTGATGTCGCCGGCCGACCAGCGACAAGATTGAGGATCACGCCCTCGTCGACATAGGGTTGGACGGCACTCGACCTTTCCGGCTGGGCGACACCTAACAATGCGCCGAAAGCGATGAACTCGCTGGTTGTCATCGGCCGGTCCAACGCGACGAGCGCTACGCCTTGCGAGACCAACTGCGCCCGGGTGCGTCGACCGATGGCATCGGGATCCGACGATGATAGATGCGCCGGTGTCGACGGAAAGGGGTAGCCGTGGTCATGGCCAAGGCGAAGTCGGCGCAGAGCGACATGAGGGTGCGTAGACTCTTCCCGAAAGGTGCCTATCACTGGATCACCTCGGCGGGGACGTAGTCCAATACGATGCCACGCTGAAGTTTTCCTGTCGCAGTGCGCGGGATCGTATCGACCTCATACCAGCGGCGCGGCAACGCATTCGGCGACACCGTGTATGCCAACTGCAGTCGAACCTCGTCCACGGTGCCTTCGCGCAGGATCATGAACGCGACGACTTCCTCGCCCAGCAGCGGATGCGGTAGAGCAACGCAGGCGGCGTCTACGACCGCTGGCACCGCGAGCAAACTGTGTTCGAGTTCCTCGAGCGAGACTGCTTCACCCTTGACATTGGCGATGTTCTTGATTCGTCCAGTGAGAGTGTAATAGCGTCGATTGCCGGGACCGACATGCCAATGTCCCAAGTCGCCGCTGTGAAACCATCCACCGGCGAACGCATCCCGGGTCAAATCGGGAGCAGAGGCGTAGCCATCCATGATATTTGGCCCACGCATGCAGATCTCGCCAGTTTCGCCTTGATCGAGCACGTCACCGGTCGGCGACAGCACCGCGACCTCGTTGCCCGGGAAGGCGATCCCGACTGTCGGTATCTGTGCATCGAGAATCAATGCGCGGTAGTCCCCGTCGGCAAGGTCGATCGGCAGAGTTGTCGAGAAGTTCGTCGTCTCGGTCAGGCCATATCCTTGCACCACTCGCAACCCGAACGCCTCCATCACGCGTCGTGCCAGAGATGCAGTCAGCGGCGCGGCCGCGGTGACGACATACTGCAGCGAGCTCGGGGGCCGCCACCCGCGGCCGGTTACCAACAGTGCTTCCAGCACAGTGGGCACGACACTGGCGATTCGGGGGCGATGCGCATCCAGCATCGCACGGTATGGCAGCGGCGACAGGCTTTGAGGGAGTAGTACATGTGCACCGGCATTGAGCACTCCGACCACAGTGAAATGGACGCCGTTGACGTGATGTATTGGTAGTCCGCCAGCGATCGTGTCTTCCGCGCGCAGGCTATGGTGACGTCGTAGTCCGTGTGCATTGGCGAGCACCGCACGATGGCTCTGCACGACGAGTTTGCTAGCCGCGGTCGAGCCCGAGGTTCCGAACATGAACGCCGCCATGCCCGGTGTCGGGACGTGGTCGACAGCCGAGTCGATGACTGCAGCCGTTGGATCCCACATCGGGATCAGTCGCGCGAGCTCGCTCAAGACGTCCGGAACGTGCGATGAGCGCAGCACGGCAACCGTCGGATGCGCGGACAGTATCGACCGTAACCGATCGATCGGGTCCGATGGGTTCAAAAGCAGGCAGGTTCCACCAGCGCGGAGCACCGCGAACAGGGCAACAACAGTGTCTATGTCGTTGACTGCCAGCACACCGACTCGACTGCCGCGCAGCCCATCCGGGCCAGCTAGCCAGGCAGCAATGACACGGCTTCGCTCGTCCAACCCACCGTAGGTGAGGACTTCTGGTTCTCCGCGATCAGGAAACCAGGTGAGATATGGTGCCGAGGGCGTGCTCGCCGCCCGTCGGAACAACACGTCGACTATAGTTTCATCGACGTCAAACTCATTGTCCAGGAGCATTTTCGACGTCGATTGGACTTGCTGCGCCAGGCTTATGCGCACCGCATCTGCGATGGTCGCAACCGATCCGAATCGCTCGTGGGTGAGTTGATCGGCCATCATGACCATCTCGAACTCTTCCTCGAGACGCATGATCAGCGTCACCACTGCCAAAGAATCCAGCGCAATCGGCGATTCTGCAGCACCGATCGATCCCGGTGTCGACGCGGTCAGGCTGTCAACGATCCTGCCTACACGCCCTTCGATATCGTCGATCATGGGCGCAGCTGTCCCGTAAGGGGGCCGGAGATATCCCTACAAGTCGCTGCATTCGGCAGATCCTCTGCAAGAAATATCGTCTGCGCCATCATCTTGTAGCCCGACATCTTCTCACGAAATGTTTCAATGGATTCTTCTGGATGAACAGAATCGATGACCGCGTGCGGGCCGATAGCGTTGAACTGATGCGAAACCCCACGGGGAATCTGCATGTCTACCCAAGAATTCTCGTCGACAATGAGATTGTGTCGGATGACCGGAACAGAGTCAGGGGTATCGGGAACATCGTCGATGAATATCTTCGGCAGGAACGAGGTGACGCCTTCGACATTCGTCACCGCAAACGGAGAGAGACTGGACACACGGATACGAGTATCGGGACCCGTCATCATCCGGACGAATCGAAGTCCTGTATGGAGGTGCATGCGCGAGCAGATATCGCGTTCATTGACATCGTAGAAGTCCATGAGGTAGCGGTCTGCGAAGTAGCCGTCGAATGGCGACTCCAGCATATACACGTCACCTTCCTCGAACGTTTGAGCCCGAACAACGCCGTCACCGTCTGAGCGGGTTGCGACCGGACTTTTATGCCCGCTGCGAACGATTCCACTCAATGTCTCAACCACCGCCAACGCAACTTCCGGTGCAAATTTTGCCACTGGAGTTACTCTGCACCGGCCGCCATCCTGAAATGTTAGAACATTACGAGTCTCATTCTCGTCATCGGGCGCCCTCTTCAGATTATCAGTCATCAGGTAGTACTCCTCCCCGGTCCAGCACGAATTCCGTTGATATCCCCGTTTACGAAAGGTTCGCATATGAATGCGCGCTCACCCAATGGCAAGCACCCCCGAAACAGAACTGTTCGCAGACGTCCCACTTGCCTCCGCCGGCGACACATCAAGGCGAGATCCTTTGGCAGACAGAATCTTCCAAAGGTTCGACCGAGCCGTCGATGCCGTTCTGCCACAGCTTCCCACACCGAATACGAGCCAGCACATCGACAGATTTGCCAGATCCAAAATATTGACCAAGAAAGGATCCGATGCTACCGCGACAGACGATACCTACATAATTCAGTCGAGCCGTTGACAGCGACGACAAGGACTGGTAATTGTAATTTCAGTCGTAGATACCGGGATTATGAGGGCTTCGATCGGGGGTGACTTTGCCGCGCCAAGTTCTGCACCGGAACTGGCGTCGACGTCAAAGGTGCAATATTTAGACAGTGACCGTTCTAGGCCGCAAATCATCTCGCGATGGCTTCGACGGCGATGATTCATATCTGATGCGCAAACGATCACTCGTGCACGCTATCGAGATTGAGAGACGAATGAACTTTCCACAGGTTCAAGCCGATAGCAGCCATTTACTGCTGACAGCGCTCCACGATGGCACTGCTGAGTTGAATATCGGCGGTCGCCGCCTCCGGGGCATAGAGCTGGCCGAGGCTGTCGGCGCGGTTGCAGTCCAGGTCGCGGGGGCAAAGCGCGTCGGCGTCGCGACTGCGGATCCGCTGGAGACAATCGTCGCGATCGCGGGTGTCCTTGTCTCCGGAGCCGTGGCAGTACCGTTGGCAACAACATTGTCCAGCACCGAGCGCGACCACATCGAGCAGGACTGCGAACCTGATCTGATCGTCGACCGTGTCGACCTGGCCTCCCGGGCACCGCTACCAGCACACGACCGCGCAGACGAACAACCCGCTCTTATCCTCTACACATCAGGATCCACTGGCCGACCAAAGGGGGTGGTGCTTTCCCGCAACGCCATTGCCTTCGACCTCGACCAGCTCGCCCTGGCGTGGGAATGGTCCCCGGCAGATACGCTGAGCCATGGGCTGCCGCTGTCCCATGTACACGGACTGGTGTTCGGGGCATTGGGCCCACTTCGCATCGGCTCGCCGCTGGTTTATACCGATGGCTTATTGCGTCCGGTTTCCCACGCCACGATGTATTTTGGGGTGCCGGCGCTGTGGTCGCTGCTGACCGACACACAGCTGCGTGACATGCGCGGTGCTCGCCTTTTCGCTAGTGGCGCAGCACCCTTGTCGGCCACCTTGTACCAGCGTATCGCCGATGTTTCAGGCCTTCAGGTATTCGATCGCTACGCCTTGACCGAGACCCTCGTCAATACCGCACCGCGCGTGGGCGAGAACAGAGGCCATGCACTGCTCGGGTCCCCCCTCCCCGGGGTAGATGTAGAGCTCCGAGATGTCGGACTACCGGACAATGTGGGCGAGGTTGTGGTGCGGGGACCCAATCTGTTCCTCGGGTATCTGGGACAGCCGGCTCCATTCGATGACGAAGGCTGGTTCACCACTGGCGATCTCGGGAAGTGGGTCGACGAGTCGCTACGCCTGGTCGGTCGGCGCGCGACCGACCTCATCAAGACCGCGGGCTACCGGGTCGGCGCGGGCGAAGTCGAGGATGCTTTGTTGAGCCATCCAGCAGTCGTTGAGGCAGCCGTCCTGGGGGTGCGCGACGATGCACTCGGCGAGAAAGTGACGGCTTGGCTGGTCACGTCGACCAAGGTTACGAAACGAGCACTGCACGAGCATGCTGCTCACCTGTTATCACCATACAAGCAACCGTTGGAAATCCACCTGGTCAGCGAGCTGCCAAGAAATCGGCTGGGAAAGATTCAGAAAGCCCAGCTCCTCACCGACGAGCAAAGGCCCAAATGGTGACGATTGACGTGTTGGGGCTCCCGGCTCGGCAGCCCAAGCCCAGAAGTAGAGGCCTGACGGTCTGCATCGATTCAGGACTGCCGATATCCATGTTTCAGGATGTGATCGAGTCCAACGGAAGTCACCTAGATATCGTGAAGTTCGGTTGGGGAACAGCGCTAGTGACAGGAAAAATCGAGCAAAAGCTCGATGTCCTCCGGCACCACGGTATCGAGTTCCTCTTCGGCGGAACGTTGTTCGAAAAATACGCAAGCAGGGGCTGCGTCGACGAGTACCGACGCCTATGCCTCGATTATGGATGCCGCCTGGTCGAGATCTCGAACGGAACAATCGAGATGGACAGAGATACGAAGGGAAAATATATCGACCAATTCGCCCGAGATTTCGACGTCTTCGGGGAGGTCGGGTTCAAAGACCAACCGAGATCAGAGCTGTTGTCGCCAAGTCAGTGGATCGAGGCAATCGAATCAGATCTCCACCACGGCGCAAAGCGAGTGCTATTGGAGTCACGAGAATCGGCAACCAGCGGGATCTGCCGACCAGATGGCGAGCTCAGGATCGGTCTGATCGAGGATATTCTCAAGTCAGATGTCGGCAGCCAAAACCTGATCTTCGAGACTCCGACTTCAAAACTGCAGACGTACTTCATCAAGCGAATCGGACCCGAGGTAAACCTGGGCAACATCGGAATGCTCGATATCGTTCCGCTTGAGACGCTCCGACTGGGCCTCAGATCCGACACGCTACTAGCTCACCACGATCACTTTGAGAAACCGCCCGTGGCACCCCTTCGAGGCGACATGCAGGAGAAGATATGAGATCGACATCCGACGCATTCCACATCGCGATTCCGACGCGAAGCCTCCCCGAGGCTGAGCACTTCTACCGACAACTGCTCGGTTGTCCGCTAGCGCGCAGATACGATGACCGGCTCACCTTCGACTTCTTCGGCGACCAGCTGGTCTGCCATTTGTCGCCAGAAGAAGAGAGTCAATCACCCGATCTATATCCCCGCCATTTTGGCATAACATTCCACAATCGAACAGACTTCGATGCGTTATTGCGGCTTGTCGAACTAAGAAAAGTACCGGTGTTCCGAGAGGAACAATTGCGCTTCCCAGGCACAGTCGAGGAGCACAGCACACTCGTGCTGATCGACCCCACAGAGAATCTTCTCGAGTTCAAACACTATATCGATCCGCGCATGATGTTCTGACGCCGCACCAGCTTTGGCTCGAATGCGCAACGCGGATACATAATAGGGGGCACCAAGATGAATCCGAAACCAGTGATCGAAATACATCACAAAGATTCCATAGAAACCCAGTTTCTCGCCGAGCCTTCTTTCCCTGCTCGACGAATCAGCCAGCCAGTGGTCATCTATCTGGCACATCTTCACAGCACATTCGGCAAGAACCTTCGCGTGACGATTCCCTTGGGAATGACCTACGTTCATTCCTACCTACGGTCAAGGTTCGGCGACTCGATTGTCGTTAGACAATTTACGACCGTCGAACAGATCGATGCCGCACTGGCCGATCGCATTCCCGATATTTTCGCCTTCGGAAACTATTCTTGGAATACCGGTCTGACCGACTCCGTAATTGCAGAATTGAAAGAGCGCCACCCCGATGTGGTGATTGCCGTGGCAGGGCCAAATATTCCCACCGAAAAGTCCATCGCCGAGGCCGCCATGAACCGGAAGCCGACCGTTGACTTCTTCATCTCCCGAGAAGGCGAGGAGCCCGTCGCAAATTTGGTTGCAGCGTGTCTGCGACTGGACAATGCGCGCGAGGTGATCGGCACAGTAGTCAACGGCTGCTATTCGCTCACCAAAGAAGGGCGGATACTTCAGGGCGACCCGCTCGGCAGGGTAGGAAATCTCGATGATATCCCATCACCCTACCTCACAGGACTGTGCGATGAGTACCTGAGCGATCCGGAATACATACCGCTACTACAGACCTCACGTGGCTGCCCCTATGGGTGCACATTCTGTGTGGCTGGACACGACTGGTGGTCGAAACTCCGAGCGTTCGATGTGGACCGAGTGAAGGCGGAGATCGACTACATTCGCGCACGGACCGCCAATCCGATGCTTCGGATCGCTGACGAGAACTTCGGCATCCTTCCGAGAGATGTCGAAATAGCCCGGCACCTGCGGGCAGTCAAGGACCAGTACTCCTACCCATCAGTTGTACAGGTCTACACCGATAAACATCTCACACGCAACGTTCGCGAAGTCACTCTACTGATGAAGGATCTCATCCCCCTCAATATTAGTTTCCAGTCGCTTGACAAGCAGGTGCTGAAGAACATCAAGCGTGTCAACATCAAAGACACGATGATCGAAGATGCTGCCGCCTTCGCGCGGGAACACAGCCTGGTCTTGTCCACAGAGTTGATATTCGGGCTCCCTGGTGAGACCATAGAATCATTCATGAAATCCCTGGACAAGGTTCTTGACTTCCGGTTCGACAATATCGTCATCTACGCCTTGAATATCCTGGATCAGGCCGAAATGGCATTCTCGGAATATCGTGAAAGATTCGGGATAAGAACCCGGTTCGCACTATCCGAGAACGGCTACTCGGAGTACGCGAACCGGCAGAATTTTGAGGTTGACGAGATAGTCATAGAAACTTCCACAATACCGGAAGCAGACTACCTCGAATCATTCAAATTCATTTTCTTCTTTAATTTTGCGCTATTCTATGGCTGGCTGCGCGAGATTGTGTTCTTTTTCGAAAGCCACGGAATTCGAGCTACATCTATCATTCGCGCGATGCTGTCCGACCCGGCGCAAAGTCCGGTCCTGGCAACATTTGCCGCGCGTTTCGTCGATGGACACCGAGCCATGATGGGAAACAGTCGCGACGAGGTTGCGGATCTCATCCGCGAGGCGGTCAAGCATCGACCCGAACAAGTCGTCGACAACCAGTTTGGGGCGATGCGATTCCAGTATGCAGTTTTCAGTGATCTATTCACCGAAGGACGATTCAAAGACGTTGTTCGTGAGTTCGCAGACGCCGGCTTGCGCGCCTTCCAGAAGGCAGACGCAGCACTGGCAGAAGAATCCTTCTCCGAACAACTCGATGTCATCGTACAACTCACGGAACTTTCATTCATCCCACTGCACGAGCGAGTACAGGAACAGGTCACTGTAGAGTCTCGTTTCGATGTGGTGCGCTGGAAGGAGAGCAATTTCAAGCAGAATCTCACCGAGTTCGAACTGGACCAGCCGACCACTTTTGTACTCTACATCCAGGGCTATGAATACTACAAGAAATTGTGGGACGAGCCGCAAGAAGACATTCGGCGAACCTATCTGCGCAGTTTCGCGAGCACAAATTCCAATCGGCGCCGGCACCTAATCTACGAAGATGCCCACCCCATCACCCCTACGGAGGTAAAAGGTGCTGGAAAACGCGTTGAGATCAGATCCTGAGTCTTCGATGCGAAATGGCGACGTCCCCCTCAACGAAGCGGAACTACTCGACGGTGTCATAAGAGTGTGGCAGGATCTGTTGGGCGTGACAGTCGGGGCGGACACTGACTTTTTCGCTGCAGGCGGACGATCGCTGTTTGCGTTACAGATGCTCGCCGAGGTCCGAACCCGCTACGGACTTCAAATCCCGCTAGAGGTGTTTCTGTCCTCGCCGACACCGCGCATCTTCACCGCTCACCTCGCAGCGTTGCGTGCCGATCACCTCAGACAACGGAACGGTCAGTCGTCCATCGACGCTATCGCGAACGCCATCGATCAAGCTGTCGGCAATGCACGTCACCTCGGCATACAACTCTATGTTTCGGTTGCCGGCCAGGTCGTGTGCGACGTCGCAGTCGGGCAGCGAGACACGGGCGACGAGATCGCCGCCGACGATCTATTGCCGTGGTACAGCGGCGGAAAACCGATGCTGGCCGCTGCAGTTCTCAAACTGCGCATGGCAGGACGATTGGATCTGGACGCCCCCTTGTCAAACTACCTGCCAGAGTTCGCTGCTGGGCGCGAGTTCTCGTGTCGGCACCTGCTCACACACACGACTGGACGGTTGATAGTTGACGGCCATTCGCCCCTCGATCCGACCCTCGTCGGATACGAGCAGGCCATAGACCTGGCGTTGACTGCGCGACTCAGTAACAATGACCGGCCCGGGATGCAGCCGTCCTATTCAGTGTCCGGCCTCGCCTGGTTGTTATTGGCCGAAGTCGTCCGACGGATCGATGGGCGGCGCTTTGATCACTATGTTTCGAGCACTGTCTTCGAACCACTGGGGATCGAGGCCTACTACGGGTTCTCGGACGAGCAATTGGACCGACTCGGCCCCCGAGTTACGACCTACCATCATCAGCCTCGAGTCGCCCAGTACCAGGATACAAGCCACAGCCACAGCGTCCCGGTAGACCGGACACGCTACACCCGAGCATCCTTCCACCGCGGCCTCGATCCAAGTCAGGGGTTGTGGATGAGCGCAAGAGGGATGGCGAGATTTTATGAACATGCATGTGCTCGGTCAACCGATGCCAACTGGTTCGGCCCGTCTGGTCCTCTGGATGGTCCGGCTGCGCAAGAAATGACTCGGCCACAGCGCCCGAGCTATTTCCAGGAAGCCCCGCTTGTGGATTTCGGATTGGGCGTTACCCTCGAAAGCCGACGTCATGGGCCGAATTTCGCCTACTTCGGTTCCTATACCGGAAATAGGTCTTTCGGGCATCAAGGGCATGGCTCATCACCGATGGCCTTCGTGGATCCCGACCATGAGCTCGTTGTTTCCTTCAACGGAAATGGACTTCCAGGGCGAGTAGTTGGCAAACTGATTTGGCATCGCATCAGTGATGCCGTTTATACCGATCTCGGCTTCGCCACGTGACCCGAGGTCGCGCAGTCTTGTCAGCCTGCTCGAACCCGGTGCGACCGACGGCCGCTACTGACCGCGAATCTGGCATCGGCCACCCGCCAACGATCCGGCCACCTTCGCCGTAGTCGGCATCGATGACGGGATGGCGCTGAGCCTCATCCGGCACGCTGAACGGCCCTACGCCCTGCACGATCCGCAGGAAGACACTCCGCAGCAGTGGCTCGATTGGTTTCCGGCTCGCGGGCTTCGAGGCCGACACCTTCATTTCCGCGGGGCAGCCCGCGCGGGGCGAGCAGTTCCGCGACAAGGAAATCGTACTGGTCGACGACTTCGGTGGCGGCACACTCGATTTTGAGCTGGTGGAGATCACAGCCGACGGCAACCATCGTGTTCTCGGCCACGCCGCGCTGCCCGAATGCGGGGCGCGACATCGATGCCGCGATCTTCGCGCACCTGCGAGCGGTACACGGCTCGATGCGCTGCTCTCAGGTGCACCCCCATGTCGATGCGGGTATCAGCACGATGCACCACAGACCCGCGACCGTTCATCTGATCGCGCGTCAGCACTGCTGTTCCCGCTCGGGATGCGGCTGTGTTTACGGACCGTCGCGCGAACCGGGACCGACCGGCCGCGCCCGACCAACCGATTCGTCACCACCGCCGCGCTGCTGGCCGGTGTCATGGGCGGGATACGCCGGGTGATCGACGCGAGCGAGGTCGCCGATGTCGTAACCTTCCTCGCCTCCCCGCGCAGCATCGCCATCACCGGCGACGCCGTCGCGGCAGGCGGTGGCGTGCCCGGACCGGTCTTCTACTGACCGGCCCGGCCACCCCACCCTCGGTCTACGCGACGCCCTCTCGACCGCAGTCCACGAACGGCTCCGGCCCGCCTGCGCAGGGCGGATCGTCCATGCGTCGGGGATTTTCCCGATATCACGCTCAGCGAAAACCGTTCCAGGCGGGATTATCTCGTCGATGCGTTCCAGGATGGTGTGGCTCAGCGTGATCTCGGCCGCGCCGAGGTAGGTGTCGAGATGCTCGCCGGTACGAGGGCCGATGATGGCGGCGGCGACGTCGGCATGGGCGAGCATTAGACCGATCGCGAGCTGGACCAGGGTGAGGCCCGATTCCTCGGCGAGCACGGCGAGCGCGTCGGCAGCGGCGAGTTTGTCCGCGTTGGCGGGAGCGTCGATGTCGAATCAGCCCGGGATCAGTTCGGCCCGATGCGAACTCGCTAAGGCGTGCCGAGGCGATAGTTGCCGGAGAGCCACCCCGCAGCGAGCGGGCCGTAGGTGATCACGCCGACGCCGTACTCGCGAGCGATCGGCAGCGTCTCGCGTTCGCTGCCGTGAATCAGCGGGGAGCGCGGAACCTGTTCGGTCGCAGAATGATTGGCCATTGTTCGGTCGGCGATCCACTGGGCTTCGATCAGTTCGCCGGGTGAGAAGATCGAAGTGTCGTAGTAGCGGATCTTGCCTACGCGGACGAGGTCGTCGAGGGCGGCGACGGTGTCCTTGAGTGCGGTCACCGATTCGGGGGTCGAGGTGGTCGGTGTCGAGGCGGCGCAGAGAATCCTCGACGGCGCGGGCGATTCAGCGCCGGGAGTTGCCCCGGTGGGTGGGGTCGTTGTCGACGGCGTTGTCAAACTTGCTGACCAGGATCACCTCGTCGCGTCGGTCGCACAGCGCCTCCTCGGCGACACCGAAGACGAGGCGATCGAGAAATACCACGCGATCCGTAACGAACAGGTCACCGGACAGACTGCACTGATCCTGCTCGAACAGATCTGGAACCGCGATCTGTCCGGCTACGACCCCGAGGGCCCGATCCCCGCCATCGACCCGAGCCCGACCATTCAGGACCACGCGTTCCTGCACCAGGATCGCTTCGGCACGGTCCAGCGGTTGCGTGTGATCGCCGAAGCCAAGAAGCTGACCCTGCGCGAGACAGTGATCGACCAGTTCGAACGCCGTCCGATCGTCGGAACGCCGGTCCGGGTCGCGGAAAAGATCGACGAAATTCGTCGACCGCGTGGTCCCCCTGCCCAAGGCCGCGGAGCCATTCGCACCGACTACACCGGGACAACCCTGCAGGGCAACCTCGGCCTACCCGACACACGATCGGCGAACGTTCCCGCCGACGTCTGTGTTGTGTTGCTGCTGTCGGTACCTCGCGTCAATGCCCACAGCAGCCACCTGCGTCGCAGGCCAACCTCCCGACCATGGGCCAATCGCGCAGACGCGGGCTCGTGGTCACGTTCAAGGTGCCGTGCGAAAGTGCCCTGCTTCTCTGCTGCTCAGTCGAGACAGAACTCGTTGCCCTCGATATCCTGCATCACCAGGCACGACTCGTTGACGCCATCGGCGCGCAGCAGTCGCACGCGCACCGCGCCGAGTGTGACCAGTCGCGCGCATTCGGACTCGAGTGCGGGCACGCGCTCGTCACCCACCAGCCCAGTGCCAACCCGCACATCAAGATGCACCCGATTCTTCACGACCTTTCCTTCGGGCACACGCAGGAAGAGCAGGCGCGGGCCCTTCCTGATGGATCAACACATGCTGCGCCCCGGTGCTCGTACCCCAACACCTCAGACCAGAAGTGAGCGACGCGCTCTGGTTCTGCGCAGTCGAAGGTGACTTGGATCTGTCTAACCGACGCCATCTGCCCACAATAGAGACGGTGTCTCACGTCGTCTCCATTTCGAATCGGCACGCTCACAATGCGATACACGGATTCGGTCAGCACGGTGTGCGGCGATGTGCGCCTCAGCTCGGCAACGCTGCCGCGAGTTCGGCACAGAGTGCATCCAGTCCGGATGCAGGGATTTGAGGCGCGACCGGAGAATCGGCGTTGTGCCACGGCGCATCTCGTGCGGTAGCGCAAGGTCGGGTGAAGACGTGCTGGTGAAGGTGAACACCGGCCGCGCTCAGGCCCACGGCGAAGGTGAAGACGTAGGCGGGCCGGTGGGTCACCACCACGACGTCGTCGATATGGATCACCAGGCTCACCAGTGGTCCGGTCCCGTTGTCTTTGTCGCAGATCATGCACCCCCACCTGTCGGCGACGATACCGCTGCTCCGACAGCTAGTACGTAAGCGCGCGTCGAACTCTCGATTCAGCGCGGGCGCTCACCGGGTAGTCCCCGTGCACGACAAGGTATATCGGACCAGGAGTCGATTCCGAATTCCTCGACGGCTTCCGAACGATCTCAGCCGTCCGCGCAACGTCATTCTGAGAAACCGGTTGACGGATCAGATGAATCGGTGATCACCTGAGTACGTGGCCAAGATGCACACAGACGAGGCGACCATCAACTCAGACCTCGTCCGCCGGCTGATGCACTCTCAGTTCCCCCAGTGGGCAGAGCTGCCGATCGAACGCCTCGCTTCCGGAGGGACCGTCAACGCCGTCTACCGGCTCGGTGACACATTGACGGTCAGGCTTCCCCTCACCTCCACAGGCACCCGCGATCTGGAACGCGAGCGCCGATGGCTCCCGAAGGTCGCACCTGCGCTGCCGGTCACGATCCCCACCGTGGTTGCCGCGGGTGAGCCTGCCGAGGGATACCCCTGGCCCTGGGCGGTGCACAAGTGGATCGACGGTGAAACTCCGGTCGAAGGCCGCCTCACCGGGCCACAGCAGCTTGCCCACGACCTGGCGGAATTCGTGACAGCGATGCGCAAGGTCGACCTGGACGCTGGCCCCACCGCCTACCGCGGCGCCCCGCTGGTCACAGTCGACCGTCGTACCCGTGCCGCGATCGAGGACCTGAGCCGCACCGACGAGCCGTTCGACGCTAACGCTATTGCCTCTGCCTGGGAGGAAGCACTCGCCGCAACCGCCTGGACCGCGACCGCTTGCTGGGTGCACTCCGATCTGATGCCCAGCAACCTGCTCGTCGCCGCAGGCAGGCTGACTGGAGTACTCGACTTCGCCACCGTCGGGGTCGGTGACCCCGCATGTGACCTCATCCCCGCTTGGAATTTGCTGTCGTCCTCTGCCAGAGAGGTTTTCCGCGACGCCGTTGACGTCGATGACGCCACCTGGTTGCGCGGGCGCGGTTGGGCGCTTTCTATGGCCATCATTCAGCTCCCGTACTACCGAAGCACCAATCCGATCATCTCCGCCAATGCCCGCCATACCATCGGCGAAATCCTCACCGCTCGAGACAGCTGATCTCTAACACGGGCGTAGTTCAGAAGCCTGTCTGAATTGCCCCTTCTAACAGATCGACCCGCCCAATTGCCTCGTCTGGACGAGATCCAGGCTGGCACCACCAACCGGATCGAGACTGCCCGCACTCCACATGGCTCGGCGACATCGACCAGCTTCAGACCACGCTTAACCACATCGAAGCAAACGACACAATCGTCTCGATCTGCTCGCCCCGCGACCCAGGCCTGGTCATCCCATAACCGGCTGAGACACGGTGTTCAGGCTATGAGCAGCCGGAGGCCGAGATCTGTCGCGTCGAGATCGGCGAGATCGCGGTTGCGCTCTGCCCACTTACCCGAGGTGAGGTCGTCGCTGAGGCGTCGCACCGCCCGACGCTCGGCCTCCTGTCCGACCCTCGTCCAGGTCGATACCGCACGGCGCACATGATCCTGCAAATACGCCCTGGGACGGCGCCAATACGCCTCGAACAGACCATCGGTGCAGTCCCACGGAATCGGCACCGGCTCCGCGACAGCACCGATCGGCTCGGCCATCGCCGCCAGCGAGGGAAAGTCTGCGAGGAGGTCGCCGAACTCGGGCAGATAGTCGCGGGTCAACCAGAACCTGTCCTGCCACCCGGGCTCGCCGGCGTCGAAAGTGAGCACCACCACCCGGCGTGCCACACGCCGCATCTCGCGCAACCCTCCGATCGGATCGCGCCAATGATGGACGGTGGACACGGCCATCGCCACGTCGAAGGACTGATCGGCAAACGGCAGACTCTCGGCCACGGCAGCCATGCACGGCGCTGAGCCGGCAGGGCGCTGCGCCCGCATGACCGCCGACGGTTCTACCGCGGTCACATCCCGATCGTAGGGCTCGTAGGACCCGGTCCCGGCACCGACATTCAGCACCGTCTGCGCGTCCCCGAGCCCGTCCCAGATCTGCGCGGCGATCCGCGGGTCAGTGCGCCGTGTCGCGGTGTAGTCGCCGCCGATCGCGTCGTAGAGCTGTGCACCCAACATCCCCAGTTGCTCCTCCGGACTCACCGTGACCCCCTTCGCCCGTGCCTCGAGTTCTCTATTGATGGCAGCGACCATGGCATCGGTATGATCGCGCCGTTCCATCAGCAGGCCACGGAGTCGGTGCAGATGCGTGATCGCATCAGTGGACCGATCGCCGACCAGGTCCGCGACCTCCCGCAGCCCAAAGCCCAAGCGCCGGTAGGCAAGTACCTCGCGTAATCGCTCCACGTCGTCCGCGGAGTACGCCCGGTACCCGACTGCAGTTCTCGCCGATGGCTGTACGAGCCCGATCTGGTCATAGTGATGCAGCGTGCGGACGCTGACGCCCGCCAACTCGGCCACGCGTCCCACGGTCAAGTGCTCCTCCACGGCACTGACTATGCAGCCTGACGCCACGTGAGGGTCAAGCAACTCGCAGCAGGAGCGAGAACCGGTGCCCGGAAGCTGCGCAGGTTCACACGGGCAAGCGGTAGTTCAGAGAAGCAGACGTGCTCGTGTCGGCAGCCGGTGACGTACGGGCGGGCACAACCGCCCAGTTCAACTGTGCGTTTCTCGAAGTTTCTCTGCACTCGTCAAGTTGATCAAGACGGTGTGGTTGCCGCGGTAGGCCAGGGCAGGACGGTCAATTCGGGCCACTGCCGGAGCCAGCGGCTGGCCTTGGCCTCGTAGACGGTGCGCGGTGCGAGAACCGGATTGGGGCGCACGATCAGGTTGAAAACGTCCGACAGCCCGTGTGGGGCATACACACGCCAACGCCCGCCAGGTTGTTCGAGGCGAACTCCCAGACAGCAGGTAGTGGCGGCGAAGGAGTCGATCGCGTCCTCGCTGGACCTGTATGCAGGACATGGCGTCCCGAACTTCTGCTCGTACCAGAGATGAACACGCGCCTCGTTGCGGATCTCCACCTCGGCTGGAATGTCGGCGAAAACGTGCTTCGCCGACTGGATCACGGCGTCCTCCGCCTCCCACGACAGATCGGTGGAGTTGAAGTAGAACAGGTCGTAGTCCTTGATGCCCTCTCCTGGGCGCCGACCGGTGACTGTGTTCCAGACGGTCTGGAACAGGCAGCCCGCCGTGAGATACCAGCCGGGCAGTTCCAGCGAAGCCGACCGGGTCAGCACCTCCGTCAGCACCTCGTTGCGCGAGAGCGCCTCGCGGAAGGCTTCGAGTTGTTCGTCGACAGGAAGTTGGCTGATCACCGCCTATGCCTACCACCAGCACCTGACACATGACGACCGCAACGAGTGGACTGCACGCCAAGTTCGACCGGCGCGACGCCCGCTCGCTGATCGCGATGCCTGATCGCCCTACCCCAGCAACTCCGGGTCCCTGGCTTCGCCGCATCCAGCACGCATCTTCCGTCAAATCAACGCGAACTCAGCTTCGACAACCAGCCGACCAGAATGAATTCTCAGGTCAACGCATTCCCATCTTCGACGTGCCCCGCCGAGGGCACGAGCCAGCGACATCGCGCCAGGACCGGACTTAACCGAGCCTCCTGGTCTCGCTCAGGCCTGAAGTTCGAACGTTTGTGACACCTAGATTTCGCACTCACCTATAAGCCGTCCCGGGAGCTGCCATAGCGGCCTGCTCGCATAGACACGGTAGCCGGCGCAAAAGCGCAACGGTCCCCACACGTTGCGTATTCCCGCCTGATCGGACCGGTCCGGGGCTCAGTGAACAACCAGGAGAATGAAACATGTTGCCCTACAGATGTTTCTGCGAAGGATTGCGAGAGAGGTGTTGACAGTTACCTAGCAGCGATCTAGGTTAGATACCACTCCAGCACTGTTATTCGTCATATTTGTCCGGGATCTGTGCACAAGTCCCCTCTCGCGCACAGATTTGTGGCATCTATGCCACTTTTCAGCCTGTTCGGCGCCCTCTGTGCCGGGTGCGGCGAACGCTGGTGATCGAGCCCGTCGTTCCGCCGCAGACCCCGCTCCAGGAACGCATCCACGGCCCGCTGCCGGTGCGTTTCATCCCCCGCACAACCGACCCGGAGATCATCTACGGCTTCGCTGTCGTGGGTGATGCGGGCCGTGTCACCGATCGCGACGACTACATCTGGGGACGGGTCAGCGAGTCACTGCCCTGGGTGGCCACGCAAGGTGTTACCGCCCACTGGCTGCGTCACACCACATTGACCTGGGTCGAACGAACTTTCAGCTATGCCGTGGCCCGTGCTTTCGGCGGACACCGTGGTAAGAATTCCGGCACTACCGAAACCTACGTCAAGTCGTACTTGGACGAAGTCGCTGCCGCGCTCGCGGTACTCACCGGCGAGCCGCACCCGCTTGCGCGCGGTGTCGGGCACCCGGCTGCGACTGTCGAACTCGGCCACCGGACCATCTGAAAGGCATTGCTACGCCTGAGACGGTAAGCAACACGGACCGGCGGGTGTTGCCCGCCGATCCGTGTTGCTTGGTTGGGGATGAATGTCAGTGGGGGCTGGAACAGTTGTCGCTATGGATGTACGAACCGTCGTTGTCGCAGGTGCCTCGCTATCCGTTGAACTTTCCGGGCGAAAGACGTTGCCCCCGCTTCTGCTCCTCCACGGCGGAATGGGGAGCACCGCCGATTTCGCCGAGCTCGTGCCCCTCCTTGCACATGACCGCCGGGTGATCTGCCTGGACAGTCGCGGACACGGACGCTCCACCCTGGGCGACGTGCCGTTGAGCTATCAGCGCCTCGAGTGGGATGCGCTCGCTGTCCTGGACGAGCTCGGCGTCGCGCGTGCCGACGTGATGGGATTCAGTGACGGAGGCATCGCAGGGCTCCGACTCGCCGCGCATCACCCGGAAAGGGTCGGGATGCTGTTCACGATCGGTTCGGACTGGACCTTGCCGGAGGCGAGCCGCGCGTTCCTGTCGCAGGTCACCCCGCAAGGGTGGTGCGACCGCAACCGGAATGGCCCGTACTCCGAGGCGGCCTACACCGCGAAGAACCCGGAGCCTGACTTCGAACGGCTGGTCAGGGAGAACGTGACCATGTGGATCGACGACACCAACGCGACCGGATACCCCGGCGAGGACATCCGGAAGATCAGCGCCCCGATCGTCATGATCCGCGGCGCCGACGACCGCCTCTCCAGCCACGATCTCGCCGTTGCTCTACTGCAGATGCTGCCAGGGTCCGCGCTGCACGAACTCCCTGACGCCGGACACGAAGTCGCCGCCAGCCGACCCGCCGCCGTCGCCGAGATCGTTCGTCAGGACCAGACTCACACGGTCTGAGAATTGCCTCGTGATTCAAGGACTATCGCTGCATTGATGTTCAGCGGTTGCTCGGTTACGTAGTGGTGGTCAGCGCGGATTCTTCCCATGGAGTTCTTCTGTCACCACCACGACCGAACCGGATCGATGACGCTCCGACGCGAGCTGCTGGAGCAGCCCTGAACCTAGATGGATCAGTTCGATAATGCTCCACCTCATGGCAATTGGCCAGCAGGCTACTGGCCAATTGCACCGTCCACGAGTGCTACTTTCAAAACGCAAGGTGCGGTGAGCGCTGGTCATCCCGCCGCAAGCCCCGCTTCAGGAACGCATCCACGGCCCGCTGCCGGTGCGCTTCATCCCCCGCAACCGTCCCCGGAGATCATCGACGGCATCGCGGTCGTGGGTGATGCGGGCCGTGTCACCGAACGCGCGGTGCTCTCGACGCTGGGATGGCTACCGGACAGCGGCTGGCAGTGTCGCGCCGAGAGAATCGACTGATTCTCGTATGCGGACGACCGATGGCCACAAGTTCGCTCCAGTGATGCGCGCATCACTGGAGCGAACTCGGTATCGGTGATCACAGGTCGACGGTGACTCGGCGTCCTCGCGCACGGTCGGTGCACAGCAGCATCGTGTCGGGTTCCTCGAGGAACCGCGCGGTCCCTCGACTCTCGATGGCACCGGCGAGCACCTTGACCCGGCAAGTGCCGCAGAAACCTTGCTGGCACGAGTAGGCGGTGCCCGGCCGGGTCGCGCGCACCGCGGACAGGGCCGACTGGTTCGCGGCGACCTCGACCTCGGTATCGGTGCGCGCCAAACGGATTCGGAACTGCTCGCCGCCGATCACCGGTGGTGCCGAGAAGCGTTCGAAATGCAGTCCTGCCGCACCCGTTTCGGGCAGGAACGCACGAAAAGTGTCGTGCAGCAGGGGCGGACCGCAGTAGTAGATCGACGACCCGGCGCGGACGTCGGCGAGCAGCTCGGCAGGGTCGGGGCGGCCGTTGCGCTCGGTGGTCAGCACGCGGACCCGGTTCCGGTCCGTGGCGGCGAGCTCTGCCAGGAACGGCAGGGTCGCTTCGTTGCGGCCGAAGTAGGTGAGGGTCCAGTCGAGGCCGGAGCGGTGGGCGTGGCCGATCATGGGCAGCAGGGCGGTGATGCCGATCCCGCCGGCGACGAAGGCGATGTTGTCGACGCCGGCCTTCGACAGCCCCGGGTCAGCGAATGGAAAAGCATTGCGCGGCCCACGAATCGACAGGATCGAGCCTGCGCGTACATCGTCGTGGATCTCGGTCGACGCCGTTCCGCCGTCGATCCAGCGCACCGCGATCCGGTACGTCGTCCGGTCGTCGGGATCGCCGCACAACGAGTACTGGCGAACCGTCCCCGACGGCAATGTGACATCGATGTGCGAGCCGGGATGCCAGCGCGGCAGCTCGGTTCCGGCACAGGATCGCAGCGTCAGGCTCACCACGCCCAGCGCCTCGGTCGTCTTCTCCACGACCCGGACCGCGATGCCACGCTCCACGACCGCGGGCCCGGTCGCGGGCAGGCGCATGTTGCTGAGCGCACTGTAGAAGCGCAGCAGGGAACGGTAGGCCCGCATGACCCGGTCGGGCCGGTTCGGATCGGTGAAAGACGGTGGGATGCGGCGACGGTCGAGCACGACGCCGACCCGGTCCGCGGTGGTCCGGATCTCGCTCATGACGCGGCCAGTGCGGCGGGAGAGGCCGCGAGGTAGGCGACCGCCTGCGAGGTCGAGCCGTAATTGCGCGGATGGTAGGACGGCCTGAAGTACTCGATGGACATCTTCGCGAGGCTGCCGGGTGACGGCACCATCCCCGCGCGCCAGGCGCGGCGCGCGGCCCGCACTGTCGCGAACAGTCCGCGTTCGGCGACCGGATCGTCGTTGAGCAGCAGCCGCATTCCGCGCAAGTGCAGCAAGGCGAAGGTGGGCATCGCGACCAGATAGGCCCTGATGCGATGCCAATAGCTGCCGTCCAGATGCGTGAACAGGTCGTAGGCGACGTGCCGATGTTCGACTTCCTCGGCAAGGTGCCACAGCACCAGGTCGAGCACTCGCGGCTCGATGGTGCCTCGGCGCCACGCGTCGGCGTTGAGCGCCCAGTCGCCCAGGTACGACGTGAAGTGCTCGAGCGCCGCGACGACGGCGACGCGTTCGAGCAGCCAGTTGTGCGCACGCCGGTCGGTCAGTTCGCGCTCGCCGAGCAGAGCGCGGAAGAACCACCGGATCTGGTCGGTGAACCGGGTGGAGTCGAGCCCGTGCAGGTCGAGGTAGTCGACCAGGCTCTGATGCGCGGACGAGTGCGTGGCCTCCTGCCCGATGAAACCCACGACGTCCTCGTGGACCTCGGGATCGGTGATCAGCGGCAACGCCTGCTGGAAGACCTGGACGAAGAACACCTCGCCCTCGGGCAGCAGCATGTTGAAGCTGTTGATCACATGAGTCGAGAACGGGTCGTCGTAGACGTAGTGGAACGGCAGACCGGTCCAATCCCATTCCACGGCACGTGCTTTGAGTGCGACTTTGTCCTGATCACGCAGAGTGCTCACGGGGTTCTCCTGCCTGGGTTGCGGTGGTGGCTGCTTCGACGGCGTCGACGAACGCGCGGATGCGGTCGGCGATCTCGGCGGGGTTGAACGCCGGGGCCCAGTGGCCGCCGTCGACGTCGTGGACCTGCCACTGGTCGGCGACGTGGGCCACGTCGCGCTGTGCGGCGGGCGTGATGAAGATGTCGCGACGCGGGGCGAGCACCTGCACCGGCACACCGACCCTGCGCAGGCGGGGACGGAGCAGCGTCGGTACCAGATTGGCGCTGTAGATCTTGAGGCCGGCGCGGTTGTCGCGCGCCCGGTGCGGCGAAATATTCGGTGCCACACCGGCTTCCAGTCGGTGCGCGAGCCCGATCGCGGCGTCGACGAGACCGAGCCTGCACAGCAGCGCGCCGAGCACGGGGGTGGCCAGCGCGCCCATGTACAGCGGGGACTTCCACATCGTGGCGACCGCACGCCATCCGGCCGGTCCGGCGGCGAGACTGCTGCGCAGCCAGTGCGGGACACCGTCCAGACAGGGCCCGGAGATCGAGGTCAGGGAGGCGATCGCCGAGCGCGTCGCCGGGGCCGCGGCGGCGTGCCAGGCCTGCACCGCGCCCCAGTCGTGGCCGATCAGGTGCACCGGCCGACCCGGGGAGACCGCCGCGGCTACCGCGCCGATATCGGCGGCGAGCTGATCCTTGCGATAGGCGGAGATCGCCCGGGGTTTGTCCGATTCGCCGCTGCCACGTACGTCGAACGTCACGGTGTGGAACCGGTCCGACAGCACGCGCGCGACGCCGTTCCAGACCGTCTGGTCGTCGGGGAAGCCGTGTACCAGCACGACGGTGGGCCGGGCGAGGTCGCCGGCCGTGGTGACGACCAGGCGATGTCCGTCGGTCGTCTCGATGGGGAAGCTCATCTGCGAATGCCCTTCTGCCTCGGATCATCGGTGATCCGAACGAGCTCGTCGTCTATGACGCGCTACATAGTGGGATGCCAGCAATGTAGCCGTAACTGCGTGTTACAGTCAATGGCGAATGTGTTTCTACCTGTGTAACTCGGGTGGAAATGGTGCGCGAACGGGATCGTGGCAGAATCTGGATATGATGATGAACATAGGATGGTGACGCGGTGACCGCAGAGAACAGCGCGGCCGGAGTGACAGCGTCGGCCCGCGACAAGATGCTGATCGGCGCCGCCCTGCTTTTCCGGGAGAAGGGCATCGAGGGCACCTCCTTCGCCGACGTGATCGCCCGCTCGCAGGCGCCCCGGGGCTCGATCTATCACCACTTCCCCGGCGGGAAGGCACAGCTGGCCGAGGAGGCCACCCGGCACGCCGGGGCGCTGATGGCGTCGATGATCCTCAACGATCTGGCCACGAGTGGCCCCACCGCGACGCTGTCGCACATCGTCGACCTCTTCCGGCGCCAGCTCCACGACACCGATTTCGCGGCAGGCTGCCCCATCGCCGCGGGCGCGCTGGAAAGCGGCGATTTCGCCGAGGCGAAGAACGCCGCGGGCGAGGCCTTCGCGTCCTGGGAGTCGCTGATCACCGTCGCGCTGTGGCAACAAGGGGTACCGATGCCACGCGCCCAATCGCTGTCGACCACCGCGATCGCGGCGATCGAGGGCGCGATCCTGGTCGCCAAGGCGCAGCGATCGACCACAGCCCTGGATCGGGTAGATGCCGAACTCACCGCATGGCTGACGGCAGTACTGCCTACCGCGCGCACCGAGAACGACGTATGACCGACACCGCCACCGACGGGCGAGCACCGTTGCGAGCCGCGTCCACTACAGATTTCTCGCCGGAGGCCACCACCCCATGTCGACCACCACGCTGAACCCGATCGATGTCGCCTTCCTCTGGGGGGAAACCGACTCCAACCTGATGAACATCGCACACCTCGACATCTTCCGGCTGCCACCGGACGCGGGCCCGGACTTCGTCGCGGACCTGCTCGACGACCTACGGACCTACACCGGTGCGACCAGCCCCTTCGACCGCCGCATCGACTCCGCGCTGATCGCTCGTGTGCTCCCACAATGGGTCAGCGTCGAAGCGCCGGACCTCGACTACCACCTCCAGCACCATGTACTGCCCGCGCCGGGCGGACAGCGTGAGCTCGGCGCCCTCGTCTCGCGCCTGCACGGTGTACCGATGGATCGGTCGCACCCCCTGTGGCAACTGCACGTCATCGAGGGCCTCGACGACGGACGCCTGGCGCTCTACGTCAAGGGACACCACGCCCTGCTCGACGGCGTCGCCACCGTGCGGCTCGCCCGCAAAGTGATGTCGAACGATCCCGACGAACGCGGTAGGCCGGCGATCTGGGCCTATCGCGAAACCCGGAAGCCCCGGCCCCGCCCCACCCCGGATTCGGCAGGTACGGGCGCGAGCCCGGTCTCCTCGCTCCGGCGACTGATGAACGCTCCGATCCGGGGAATCGCCGATCAGCTCACGGGTGTGCAGGCGATCTCACGCATGTACGGCGGGCTGTTCGAATCCGACGCGGCCCTGGTCAAGCCGTATTCCGCGCCGGCATCGATCCTCAACGGCGCGATCACCGCCGAACGCCGGATAGCCACCCAGTCGTTCGATCTGGCGCGCATCACCGCGCTCGCTCAGCGATGCGGGGGAACGATCAACGACGTCATCCTCGCGATCTGCGCGGGCGGCCTGCGCCGCTACCTCGCCGAGATCGACGCGCTGCCCGCGGACTCACTGATCGCCGGCATGCCGATGTCGTTCCGCCCCAAGGACAGCGACGACGCCGAGGGCAACGCGACGACCATGGCGCTGGCCACCCTCGCGACCGACATCACCGATGTGCGGGAACGCGTCTCGGCGATCGTCGCCTCGACGGTCGCTGCCAAGGAACACATGAGCCGGATGTCGGGCGCGGCGGTCATGGCGTACACGGCGATGCTCATGGCGCCCTTCGGCGCGAGTCTGGTACTCGGCGTGAGCAGCCGGATCACGCCGATGTTCAATGTCGTCATCTCCAATATGCCGGGGCCGAGCCGGCAATTGCACTACAACGGTATGACCCTGGAGGAGTGGCACGCGGTATCGATCCCGCTCGACGGTCAAGCACTCAACCTGACGATCCTGTCCTACGCGAATCGCCTCAACCTGTGTGTGACCGCGTGCGCGACCGCACTGCCCCATGTCCAACGGGTCGCACCGTACTGCGGTGACGCGCTGGCCGAACTCGAACGTGCCTACGGGCAATAGCGACAACGAAAGGCAATGGCATGGAATTTCTCCGCACCGACCGGAACGGCCCCGTTCAAACCATCTGGTTGAACAACCCGCCCTACAACTTCCTCACCGATGCCGTGATGGGTGAACTACTCGACCTCCTGCGCGCCATCGACGGTGACGACGGAGTCCGTGCGGTCGTGCTCACCAGCGCCGTCGACGGGGTCTTCGTCAGCCATTACTCGGTGTCGGAGATCCTGGAGGGCGTCGAGGCCGCACCGCTGACGCTGAACGCGCGCACGGCCGGCGCAGCGCTGCGGATGAGTTCCTTGGCCGACCATGTTCCCGGCGGGCAGTCGGGCTTGGCCCGGGCCGGTGCGGGCGGTGTCGCGAATCTCCGCCGCTATCACGAGGTGTGCCGACTGATGCGGGAGTCCAGCACCGTCTTCATCGCCGCGCTCAACGGCCGCGCGCTGGGTGGCGGTTGCGAGCTGTCGCTGGCTTGCGACCTGCGCCTGATGGCCGACGGTCCCTTCGAAATCGGGCAGCCCGAGATCCTGGTCGGCATCATCCCCGGCGGCGGTGGCACCCAGATGCTGACTCGCGTGCTCGGCGCGGGGCGTGCGCTCGAATTGTGTCTCGAGGGCGCTCCGATCACCCCGAGCCGGGCACTGGAGATCGGGCTCGTGCACAGATTGATCGACGCCGACGAGCTGCTGACCGAGGCGCAGGCGACGGCTGCCAGGTTGGCGAAGCGCTCCCCCACTGCGGTCCGTGGTATCAAACACGCTGTCTACCAGGGTGGTTCGACCTCACTCGAGAAGGGCCTGCACATCGAACGCGCCCACTTCCTCACCGCGGCGTCCACGCCGTCGGCCAAACGCGCGATGGCCACCTACCTCGCCGACGTCGAATCGACGATCGACGCGGGCCGCGACATGTCCGACTTCGTCGCGGACAGCCTGCCGGGCTGGATCGACGGCACCAAGGTGGACTTCACCGAATAGCGCGGCCAGGCTGCCGCTGCCGATCGCGGTCCTGCCTGCCCATGACTACGTCACGGGTGGCTCGAACTCGAAGAGCTGCTCGCTCAGGTCGGCTGTGGCTGCCAACCGGGACCTCGGAACAGGAACCCGAGCTTGTCCGAGAATTTCGCCGCGTTCTGCACGTCCTGCCAGATCGCGACTATCTCGCGGGCGTTGATCTTTGCGATGTTGTAGGTGTCGACGTTCTTGGTGAGGCCGTAGATCGCCTGCTCGCCCTCCGGTTCGAAGGAGCCGAAGACGCGGTCCCAGATGATGAGCACACCACCGTAGTTGCGGTCGAGGTATTCGGTGTTGGAGCCGTGATGCACGCGGTGGTGGCTCGGTGTGTTGAACACGAATTCGATAGGCGCCCAGAGTTTGCCGATGGCCTCGGTGTGGATGCCGAACTGGTACAGCAGGTTGATCGCGTAGGAGGCGGCGATGATCTTGCCATCGATTCCCGACAGCGCCAGCGGTGCCAGGAACGGCAGGGACGTGACAACCAGCCATGGCGTACGCAGTGCTGTGGTGAGGTTGAAGTTCTCGCTCGAGTGATGCACGACGTGGACCGACCAGAACACCCGGATTTCGTGGTGCGCGCGATGAAACCAGTAGTAGGCGAAGTCGACCCCGATCAGCGCGACGGCCCACGCAACCCAGCCCTCGAGGTGCCATGGCACCAGCGAGGAAACAGTTGCGAAGATCGCGAGCTCCGCCAGCGCCCAGGGAATGTTGAGCACTTGATACCCCACACCGGCGGCGATGGAGGTAGCTGAGTCACGGTAGTCGTAGGGCTTGCCGTGACGCTTGATGTACACGAACTCCGCCACGACGGCGACAAGGAAGACCGGAATCGCCAGCCAGATCAGCATGGTCGAGACATCCATGCCGGACAGCGCGGTCGCAAGCCCGGGCATGACGACTACGGCAGCCGTGCTCAGTCCCGCGAGGAGCAGACCGCCGGCCACGACGAACCTGGTCCGGCGGCGGGCCCGGAACTTCTCCCGCCACACCTCGGTAGTCGATCTCGTGCCACTCATAGGTAAACCATCGTCCGGAGCCGCACCCCACACCAGGCACCCCAGGTGTGGCTGATCGCCACCTTGTTGCCGGCAGGGCCGAATGCCCGCCGATATCGCGACCGGAATCAGGACGGCTTCGGCACGGCTTCCGGGATGCGTCTCATCCGGAACGAGGTGAACAACCCGACTAGACCGGCCAGCAGCGGAACCAGTAGTGCCACCTGCAGAGCGAAGGGCCGAGCCTCGGTGTTGATGCGAACGATCTCGTCGCGGATCTGCGGCGGTTGGTCGACGAGCAGCTGATCGAGCTGGGTGTTGCTCATGATCTCGGCGTCGTCCTCCAGCACCTGCGCCACCTGTTGTTGCTGTGCCTGCGGGAGCACCGTGCTCGATTCCGCCATGCTCGTGAAGGTGATCGACAACGTCGCCAGCATGATGGCGCCGGCGAACGCCAGCCCGAAGGACAACCCGAACGACCCGGCCGCCGAATTGACGCCGGCGGCTTCGCTGATCCGCTCCTCCTCGATCGGGGCCAGTGTGTAGTTGTTGAGCTGAGACACCAGCAGACCCAGCCCTGAGCCCGCGATGATGAGGGGAATGATGAGCCCCCAGCCGAATTCCGCGCGGGGCACGATCGGAACGAGTACCACCGTCCCGACCGTCAGGAGCACAAATCCCCACCGGATGATGGTGCTCGCGGGCCGATCGCCCGCGTATCTGCCGGTGAGCAGCGCTACGGCGAACATGCTCAACGACAGGGGGGCGATGGACAGTCCTGCTTGCATCGCGTTGTACTCGAGCACCATCTGCAGGTAGATCGGCAGGGCGATCATCGTGCCGCCGAGGGCGATCTGCTGCAGCATCTGTCCCGAGATGCCCAGCCGGAAGGCCTTGGAACGGAACAGATCCGGGTCGAGCAGTATCGATTTGCCCGCACGCTTGCGCCGAACGAGCCAATAGGCGAGGCCGGCCAGCGCGACGGCCCCGAGGGCCAGGAGTGCGCCGACTGCTTCACCGCCCTCCTGCCACACCAGGATTCCCAGCACGATTCCGCCCATACCGAGTACCGACAGCACCGCCCCGACCAGGTCGACGCTGCGTGGGCCGGTATAGGACACATCGCGGACGATGCCCATCCCGGACAGCACGATCGCGATAACGACGACCTCCAACACGAACCCGACGCGCCACGACAGGTAGGTGGTGATGAATCCGCCGAGCAGTGGGCCGACCGCGGCCGCGATCGCGGCCGCCGCGCCGACCAGGGCATAGACCTTCTTCTGCGCCGCGCCTTCGAAGTTGCCGTGGATCAGCGATTGCATGGCGGGCAACAGCAGCGACGCGCCGATCCCGCCGAGCACCGCCCAGAAGATGACGATCGCGATCAGGCTCTGCGCGAACGCCATCGCCGTCGCCCCGATCGCGTAGCCGATCAATCCCAGCGCATAGGCCCGCTTGCGTCCGATCAGGTCACCTGCTTTTCCGCCGATCAGAATGAATGCGGCCGAAACCAGCGCTTCCAACGCGATCGCCGCTTGGACCCCGCTGACGGTCGTGTCGAGATCTCGCACCACCGCCGAGATCGACACGTTCATCAGCGATGTATCGACGACGAGCACGAACATCGCCATCGCCAGCAACACCGCCAGCAGTCGCTGTGTGCCGCCCGTCTGCCCAGCCGAATCGTTGCTCATCGACGCTCACCATCCCGGCAGTCGTGACGTACTTCTGCTGTTTGCTATGACCGGAACCCATTGCAACACGGAATTCACCGTGAACGTCGGACCGACGACGCCGTGACCTCGACGAGAAGACCTGATCCGAGCGACACTCACCCGTCCCGAGCCGGCACCGCCTCCGTGACCGGTGAGTCGCGTTCGACCAACGCGGGCCGTGCCACCAGTTCCACCACCAGCAGGGCTGCCACCGCGACGAGCACGGTCACCACCACGACCACGCCCGACGGGTACGGCCAGAACACCAGGGTCGTCACCGCGATCACGATGACGACCACCCGCAGCGGGATGCGGAACCGTGCGACCGCGGACTCGATCGGATTCGGGGCCCGCCCGTCCTCGGAGCGCAGCGCGTCGAGCGCCCGAGTACCAGCGCCACGGACCGCGGCCGCCGATCCCGACGATCCGGTGAGGTAGCCGACGACCGCGATCACCACGGCCAGCACGAACACCGCCCGCAACGCGGTGCGCAGCGGAACCAGCACGGTGTCGATCAGCACCGTGGCCGCCTGCGCGGAGAGCACATCCGCAGGGACGGCCCCCAGATACCACGACCGGCCGAGAGCGATCGCCACGGCCAGCAGCGCCATCGCGATCGCGATGCTGACTCCGACCAGCGCAACGGCGCGTCGGCGTGCGCCGTTCGGCGCCACCCACACGGCACCGACGGCGGCCAGCAGGGTCAGCCAGGGCAGCACCGCGGAGGCCTTGTCCAATGCCGAGGTCGCCCGCTGCGCCTTGACGAGTTCGGGCGATTCGAACAGCACGAACGACTTGTCGACCGTGGGGACCTTGTCCGCGAACGCGAACCCCCGATCGATCAGCGCTGCCCGAACCCGGTCGATGATCGGGGCCAGCGAGATGCTGACCACGCCCTGATCGCTGACATCGACGCCAGGCCGGGTCTGCCCGGTCAGCACCGCGACCAGCGCCTGATGCGCCTGCTCGTTGGCCTGGATCCACAGGGCTTCGAACTGGTCGGAGGCCACGAACGATGCCACCGTCCGGTGCACGAACGACTCGGCCTGATCGGCGATCACCGGCGCCAGCCCGACCACGGCGGGCGGCACGCGGGGAGCGTCGTCGGCGATCGACCGCAGCGCGTCGGCGGTGATCGCCTCGACATCGAGGCGCGTCATGACCTCGTCGGTGATCTGATCGGTGAGTTCGCCCTGCAGCACCGGGTCCGACCCCAGCGCGGCCATTGTCCGGACATAGCGGTCGGTGTCGAGGACCTCGCTGTGGGCGTAGCGGGCGAGGACCGCGGAAAAGGACAGGACGGCGACCAGCACGAGCAGGACCGCCGCACCTGTCCAGCGCAATCTCCGGTGACCGGAGGGACGTCGGCCCTCGGCCGGAGCAACGTTCGGCGATTTCTCATCGCGGGCGCTACGAAGTTCGGCCAGCTCCTGTCGCAGGCGCTGTAGTTCCGCGCGCTCAGCCGCGTCGAGTGGTTCGTCGGCTCCGCTCGAGGCATTCACGATGCTCCTCCGATACAGCCCGAAGGCCGGCCGGGAGTTGCCGCTCCGCGGCCGGATGTTTCGTCGTTCAGACCAACTCGGGGACGCGCAGATGGGCGAAGCCGAGTCGGAACTCCGCCACCTCGAGGACCTCGGCTCCCATGGTGCGGATCGCTTCGGCGCGCATGCGATCCACCAGGGGGCGGCTGTTGTCCAATTCCTCTCGGCTTGCCCAGACCGTGGATCCCACCCCTCGGCCGGTGTCCCGGTCGACGAACAGGCTGGCGCTGCGGAATCCTTCGATCTTCTCGAATTCCGGCAGCAAGCTGGACTTGAATGTGTGGATCGCCAAGTCGACTGCCGTCGGGTCGACCTGGATCCAGGTGCATCGGGTGCAGGCACTCGCGCCGGCCAGGTGATCGCGGTGCATGACCGCGACTTCCCATTCCTCGATGTGCTCGACCTGTCCGTTGAGCGCTTCGGCCAGACCGTCGCGCAGCGATCGGACGCGCATCCTGCTGTCGTGCAGGGCGTCCTCCGATTCCCACGCGGTCGTGGCGATGCATCGGCCTGTCGCCCTGTCCACCATCAGTGACATACCGACCCACCCGTCGATTTCGGGCATATTCGGCATCACCGCATTGTGGAGGTATGCGATACCACGGTCGATCGACGACCGCTGGGCAGCGAATGTGCTGGAACGTGCGTACACGGGCCACCTCCTACTCCAGGAAGGGCGGCGCCCCGGCGGGCGCCACCGGACATATCCACTGTCCTCCGAAAAGACCGTCCACACAATGCGACGGCCGTCGTCACCACGTTCGAAATCAGGCAATATTCGACAGCGCGAAGGTATTGACATCGAGCAGATCCGGAGAAGACTGGATATACACCGGAATACCGGAATGAGCCGCACTGCCGACGAAGACGTTCGCCGACGGTAGTGACGACATTTCAGGATCTGGCTAAGCCCCCGGCAAGCCAATCGAATACCGGAGTTGTCAGCGACGACTGAGCTCATGGTTTCGATGGAGACTACCGGGGACTGTTCTGTTTACGGCCGAAATTCTCGGCAGTGCAACGAATTCGAACGACGGAGCCGCGCATGGCGGGGAGGCCCCGCCTAGGCGAGGGTGATGTCGACGGGCACCGCGGTGCGCACTGTGTGCCCCACCGGCGAGCTGGACAGCACCTTCGTGTGCAGGTCCTCGAGCTGCTCTCGGGAGGCGTCCGAATCGATCGACACTGTCGCGGTGATGGACTCGAAGCCCGCGTGTCCCTGGGCGAGCCCGAGGAAAACGTGCAGGTCGAGGTCGCCCTTCACGTCGATGCGCAGATCGTCGATGCGGATGCCGGCGATCGTGGCGTTGGCCGCGTAGCCGACCGCGAGGCAGTTGCCCAGGGCCGCGAGCAGTTGTTCGACGGGGTTGGGGGCGGTGTCGGCGCCGCCGAGCGCCGACGGCTCGTCCGACGGGATCGGCGCGAACTTGCGGACGCGCGCCTCCGAGGCGAACCCACCTTTCCACCCGACATGCGCCGCCCAGGTGGTCTACCCCTTGGCCGGATCGGCTCGAACAGCCGCCACGAGACCACCGACGGCGTCGATATCCACGTTGTTGAGTCGGGTACTGGCTTCGACGGTCATGAGAGTCTCCTTGCGGCAGCGAGCGGGAATACTCGAACCACCACAGGGTCCTCGCCGCAGCCGCACTCCCAACAGGGTTTGCCGCACGATGAATCCAGCGCCGGACCGGTCAGTACTCGCCCTTGATGACGAAGTAGGAACCGCGAATGGTGCCTGCGAGCTTCGACTTCTGCCGGGCGAACTTGAACGAGTCGAGCTCGGCGGGTACTTCCATTCCGTCGCTGAGCTTGAACCCGACCGCCCGCTTCTTCGCATCGTCGATCGAGTACATCACGTTGATCGACAGGCCGCTTTCGTAGAAGACATAGGCCATACGAATGTTCTCGACCTGGAAAGCGGTAGCTTCGAGCGGGCGCGAGGCGATGACGATGTCACGTTCTTCGGCGAGTATCCGGCTCACCCGGTCGACAGCCGATGTCGCCTCGCTCGCGGGCTCCACGGTGAAGACATGATCGTATTTGTTCTTGAAATACCTGGCCTCGTTCGCCCGCAATCCCGCGAGCGCGTCGGCGACCGGCGACGACTCCAATCCCCGGGTCGAAACGGTCTCGAAATCCACGATGTAAGCCACGGCGAACTCCTCAGCGGGTATGTCCAGCACGTCGGAAGATGCTCTCGAGCTATAGGCGATCTTAGGCCGCCCCCACCTCGACGTCGGCAGGTTGCGAGCTCGATCCGCAGGCTGTGGGCGACGCCGTCGACCAGCATGTCAAGTCAATGACTGGGTTTTCCGGGGTTACCTATGCTCGCGGGTATGGAGATCATTCCGGAGTGGCCGCGGTGACCCGCGTGGCCAAGCGGGCGGTGGCACGTGAGGCGATCCTCGACGCGACCGTGGCGACCCTGGAGGAATACGGGTATGCGGGAACTTCCGCTCGCGCGGTCGCCCGGAGGGCCGGCGTGAGCCAGGGCGCGCTGCAGCATCATTTTCCGACCAAGACCGCGCTGGTGGAAGCCGCGCTGATCCAACTCGCGATGAGGTTGTTCGAGCAAGCTCAGCAGCGTTCGCGCGCACTTCCCGATGCCGAGCCGCAGCGACGCGAGGAAGTACTCGACATGCTGTGGGAGATCCATAATCTCCCGATCGCCCACGTCATCACCGAATTGCTGCTCGCCGCACGCACCGATGCCGACCTGCGCCGGCACATCACCGCGGGCGTCGACACCGCGCACGCGCTGACCATCGCGATGGCCGAGCAGGCGCTGCCCGGGCTGGCCACCCGACCGGACTTCGCCGACTGGATCCTGACCTGCGTCGCGACGATGAGGGGCCTGGTCGTCATGGCGCCGTTGCCGCTCGCATCGGCCGGTGTCGTCGACTGGCCGCGGGCGCGGGCACTGCTGCTCAACGCGATCTGAACCGAGCCCGGCGTTCACGGGTAGGGCAGCGCCTGGCCGTCACGGCGCGCCAGCAGGACCGACATCGCCGACAACTCGCCGCTCTGCTCGTTGGCCATCTGCCCGGCGATTTGGATCACCGGCAGTGCCGAGGCATGGAGCGCGGCGTAGTTGGCCATCTCGATACCGCCCCGGTGATGACGAATCATCAACTGCAGCAAGCGAACCTCGGCGGCGTGCGGATCCGGCAGCCGGCGCAGATCGTCGACTTCGGCCCAGGTCGCCATCCCCGGCATCAGCGCCTGCGCGCCGTGCTGGTGACCTGCTCCCATCCACGCCATCGGCACCGCGGCGGCCTGCGGCTGGTCGAGCAGGTGCAGCCAGCCCCGCAGGACGCCGATCTCGTTCAGTTGAGTGGTGCGGATCTGACCGCACAGCGCGGTGACGGACGGATCGACACCGGCGGCCAACGCGTCACACAGCACGATCGCCTGTTCGTGGTGCACGGCCATGTCCTGGGCGAAACCGATCTCTGTCGGCGTGAGCACCGGAGCCGCACGCGGCTCCGGTCGTGGCGACCACAGCGCACCTACGCCGACACCGATGAGCACCGAAAGGACAACGGCGACAGCGGATACCGATACTCGCGTCATCGCGGCGGATACACGGAGTCGTCGAGGTCGAGCACCATGAACCCGTTGTCCATGCAACTGACCCACAACTGCGAACCGTGGAAATCCGGGGGCGAGAAGCACCAGTCCGCCGACAGATCGGCGCCGATGAGTTTCGCCCGGTCACTGCTGAGGTCGCCGGCGGAGATGGCGCCTTCGAGCAGCGCACGACCGACGGCGATGGTTCCGGTCAGGGGTGGCGCCATCAGGATCGGGTTGGTGTCGGCGTGCAGGGAATTGACCAACTGCTGCTTCTTGTCCACCTGGCCGGGCGGGTTGTAGTAGGCGATCTCCCGGACATCGCGCAGATCCCGAATGTCGAAAACCCTGATGCCGGACTGGATCCAGCCGCACGCGAGCGCGGTGGGATCCTCGGCCCGATCCACCGAACAGTAGTGCGCGTCGTAGCCGAACAGGCCCTCTCCCTGCGCCGACTGCGCCCATCTGCCCGCGTTCTCGGGGAGGTTGATCTCGAGCTTGATCGTGTCGATCAGCCGGATATCTCGCTCGTCGGCGATGTCCAAGATCTTGACCCCGCCCGAGCCCGCCTCGTCGACGGTCAGCAGGAATGGGGCGCCGCCCTTGGTGATCGGAATCGTGTGCTGGGTGAATTGCCCGTCGAGCCAGAACCGCTGGGAGATGTGCGGTACCACGGGATTCGGGTCGCGGCGTTGCACGGCACTGATGTCGAGCACCGTGATGCCCGCCAGCGTCGACACATACATCCGATTCCCGTCGGGGCTGACGCCGAACCCGTGATTGGACAGGCCCGTCGTCCCGGTCCAGATCACGCGCGGATTGCCCGGATCGCTGATATCGATCGCGTGCAACAGACCGGGCGGCAAAGTGCCTGCCGCCCAATAGGTTCGACCGTCGGGGGAGAATCCACCCTCGTGCGTGGTGATCGGCAGCGGCATCGTCAGCTGCGACCCCGGACCGCTGTTGAGCAGTCGCGGGTGCGCGCAGTCCTCGGAGAGGTCGTAGATCGAGAAATAGCCGATGCCGTACCCGATCCCGACACCGGTCGCGGCCAGCAATCCGCGTTCGTGGTTCACCTTCAACGATTCCCACGTGCCGCCCTGCATCGCCGGCTCGGTCAGGGTGGCCGACAATCGCGGATTCGCCGGATCGGTAACGTCGAGCACTTGCACCCCGGGACGGTCGGAGAGAAACCCCATGGGCCAGTTGGACCCGGTGTAGGAGCAGTGCTCGTAGGTCGGGCTGACGATGCCCGCGCCCTGCCCCTGATACTGACCGGCCAACGTCAGATTGCAGCGATACCCCTGCCGGCTGCGACCGCTGTTGCGGTCGGCCAACGGAACCTCGCCCTGCACACCGGTTTCCGGCAGCGAACCCTGCCCACACTGCGCGCGGGTGACGGCGGTCCGCTCGATCTCCATGAACTCCGCGATCGGATCAGCGGACGCCGGGCTCGGCAGGCCCCCTGTCGCCAGCACCACCAGCGCGACAACCCCACACCTGACCAGCCCTGCGCATCTCACGTCCCGAGGCTACGACGCGTCCGCGTCGCCACGGATCGAAACGGCCGAAATTCCAAGTCACCGACTTGGTTCCTGCCTACCCTCGGGTCGTCGACGTCGAGCGCGACCGCCTCGCCGGCCACATCGACACCATGCGCCAGGGCCCTACGCCGACTCGACGAACTCATCACGGCCGACGATCACCTCCGCGAACAGGCCGTCGGCACCCGAGGGACGGAGCGACTCACCCACCACCGGCACAACCCATCGCGCCCCCTGACAGGCCAGGGTGCGACGCGCGAGTTTCGCTGCGTCAGTGCGAGTAGTCGCGGAAGGTCATGACACCGCCGACCAGGACTACCACCGCCGTGAGGATGTAGACGGTGACGCGAAACCAGGTCGGCCCGTAGTAACTGACCGCCATCGACGCGCCCAACGCTGCGAGAATCAGCACCACCCCGTAGAAGGGTGTGCGTTGCTCCCTGTCAACCATTCCTCCAGTGTCCGCCGACTGTGCCGCGGGTGCCAATGCCGATCTTGCCGATCACGGTTGCCGTACCGTCGCGATACTTGTTTATACGTATACTTCTACGTATAGTCACAAGCGTTGTCCGGCAGCACCGCCGGGTCCGCACGCTCGATCGGAACGAACATGACCGCCTCGCAGATCACCCGCCCCGGAATGCTGCCCACCAGCAACTACGCACCGTGGGTCGGCTCTGCGTCGCACGTCGACCCCATCCGTGTGCTGCGATTCCTGCGCGGCGACCACGCCCTCGCTCAGCTGATCCGGTTCGCCCTGGTCGGCGGTGCCAGCAACATCGCCTATGTGCTGTTGTTCATGGCCATGCACGACAGCGGCCCACTGGTCGCCAATGTCGCCGGGTCGATGGTGAGCACCGTGATCGCCAACGAATTGCACCGCCAGCTCACCTTCCGGGCGGGAAGCAGGGTCGGCGGATTCACCGCGCAGTGGGAGGGCGGCGGGCTGGCGCTGCTCGGCCTCGGCATCAGCACGGCGGCGCTGGCCGGCCTGGATTTCCTGGCGCCGGATCTCGGGGAGGTCGCGCAGGCGGGTGCGGTGATCGCCGTCATGGCCGCGGTCGGCGGTCTGCGGTTCCTGGTTCTGCGCAGTCTCGTCTTCGGAAACTAGGCGAGAGATGCGCCGAATCATTATCAGTGGCACCGTTTCCCTTATCGTGCCAGGACGAATTCTATTGGGCAGCAGGCGTTTACGCGTCGATCGCACAATCGATACCCCCACATAATTTCGCCCTGTCAGAAATGTCTGATGAATGACGGGCCCTGCAGACCGGGCGGGACAGTTCTGCTGACCGGGCTGCCCAGTTCGGGAAAATCCACCATCGCAGCCGCCACCCGGCAGCGGGTGGCGGCCGCCGGGCATCGGGTCGAGGTACTCGACGGCGACGACGTGCGCGGGCGGCTGTGGCCCGAACTCGGCCTCTCCCCCGACGACCGCACACAGAATCTCGGCCGGATCACCACTCTCGCGCTGATGCTGGCCGGGCACGGCGTGCTCGTTCTCGTGGCAGCCATCGCGCCGTACGCCGCCGATCGCGCGCTGATGCGGGTGCGCCACGACGACGCCGGCCTCGACTTCGCCGAAGTCCACGTCGCGACAGCGCTTTCCACCTGCACACAACGCGACGTCAAGGGCCTGTACGGGCGCCGATCCAGAGGCGAGCTCACCCAGCTCACCGGGGTCGACGCGGCCTACGAGGAACCGCTGTCGCCCGCTCTGCGGATAGACACCACCGCCGAGCCGGTCGCCGAATCCGCCGATCACGTCCTCGATCTCCTGATCCGCCGGGGCCTGATCACCGCTGTGCTGCCGAGCCCACGCCCGTGA
Source organism: Nocardia sp. NPDC058114 (assembly GCF_042884695.1). Classification (NCBI taxonomy): domain Bacteria; kingdom Bacillati; phylum Actinomycetota; class Actinomycetes; order Mycobacteriales; family Nocardiaceae; genus Nocardia; species Nocardia sp. NPDC058114. The sequence continues at coordinate 760,913 of NZ_JBHVTK010000002.1, forward strand.
GGCAGACGACGGCGAACCGTCTCGTGCCCGCGCCGATCTTCATCCTGTCCGCGCCCCGATCCGGGTCGACCCTGCTGCGGTCGGTCCTCGACAGCCATGCACGCATCCACGCCCCACACGAACTCCACCTGAACCTGCTGACCGTCCAGGAACTGGAGTGGGCCGCCGACGACATCACCGAGCGCTACGCGAGTATCTCGCTGGACGCGCTCGGCCTGACTATCCGGGAACTCGAACATCTCCTCTGGGACCGCCTGCTGCACCACGAGCTGGAACGCAGCGGGAAGGACCGGATGGTCAACAAGACGACGAGCAGCGTGCTGACCTGGCGACGGATCGCCGCGTGCTGGCCCGACGCCCGCTACGTGTTCCTGTTGCGCCACCCGGTCCAGATCGCCGACTCGCTGGGCCGCGCGTGGGCGGATCGCCGTGAGATCGACCCGGTGCGGCGGACGCTGGAGTTCGTCGCGGCGATGAACGAGGCCAGGGCGACGCTGGACGGCCACGAGATCCGCTACGAGGACCTGACCCACCGCCCCGAGGAAACCGTGCGCGGCCTGTGCCGGTTCCTCGACGTCGAGTGGCAGCCCTCGATGCTGGACTACGGCCGTTTCGACCACGGCAGCTACATTCGCGGCATCGGCGACTGGAGCGACACCATCCGCTCCGGCGCCATCCAGCCTGCCCGGCCACTGCCCGCCGACGAGACGATCCCGGACGCGCTGAGGACGGCGTGCCGAGAATGGGGCTACCCGGCTCGCGCGGAGCAGGACCACCGAGATGCCGCGCTGAGCTAGCGACTCAGATCCCGGAACCGCTTCACTGCCAGCGGGAAGAACACCGCGATCAAACCGAGCGGCCATGCCACCGCCAGCATTTCGGCGTGTGCCCCGGCCCAGGAGTCGCCGACCGCACCCGGATTGCCCAGTAGACCGCGCACCGCCGTGGCCGTCGCCGACATCGGGTTCCACTCGACGACCGCACCCAGCCAGGACGGCATCGACTCGGGCGAGGCGATGGCATTGGAGAGGAAGCTGATCGGCCAGACCAGGATCTGCACCGCCTGCACCAGCTCGGGCTTGCCCGCGACCATCGCCAGGTAGATGCCGATCCACAACATCGCGAAGCGGAACAGCAACAACAGCCCTACCGCCGCCAGGAACGAGGCGGCACCATCGTGCCAGCGCCAGCCGATCGCGTACCCGACCGCGATCATCACGATCAGCCCGACCGCCGACTGCAGCATGTCGGCGACGCTGCGACCCACCAGGACCGCGGCCGAGTTCATCGGCATCGAGCGGAATCGATCGATGACCCCCTTGCCGAGGTCCTGGGTCACCGCGAGCATGGTCGCCTCGAGACCGAAGGCCATTGTCATGGTGAGGATTCCGGGGACCAGATAATCCTTGAAGTCACCGTCGATGCCGCGCCCGCCGCCGATCAGGTAGCTGAACATCAGCAACAGCATCACTGGGAACACCAGCCCGACGACCACCTGGACGGGCTGACGGGCCCAGTGCGCCAGCTCGCGCCTGGTCATCGTCCAGGAATCGGTGAGCGCCGTGCTCAGGGTCCGGTTCGTCGAATATGTCGCGCTCACGCCGCGTCCTCCTTGGTCAGCTGCATGAAGACTTCGTCGAGTGTCGGCCGTCTGATCGCGATGTCCTCGGCTTCGATGCCGTTGGTCTCCAGCGCCCGGACCGTCTCGGTGAGCGCCGCCATCCGGTCGCCGACCGCGGCACTGACCATCCGCCGGTCCTCGTCCACCACCGCCTCGCCGGGGATGAGCGCGGCCGCGAGGGCCAGTTGGGTGGAGTCGTGCAGGACTACGTCGATGCGGTCGCCGCCGGTCTTGGATTTCAGCTGGTCGGCGGTGCCCGCCGCGATGACCTTGCCGTGGTCGATCACCGAGATCTGGTCGGCCAATTGATCGGCCTCCTCCAGGTATTGCGTGGTCAGCAGCACGGTGGTGCCACCGTCGACCAGGGAGCGCACCGAACTCCACACCTCGGCGCGACCGCGGGGATCGAGCCCGGTCGTGGGTTCGTCCAGGAACAGCACCTGCGGTGCGGAGATGAGCGACGCCGCGAGGTCGAGCCGCCGGCGCATACCGCCGCTGTACTGCTTGACCGCTTTCTTGCCGGTGTCCGCGAGACCGAATCGCGCGAGGAGTTCGTCGGCCCTGACACCCGCGCGCCGCGCGCCCAGGTGGTAGAGACGCCCGAACATCTCCAGGTTCTGCCGACCGCTGAGTTCCTCGTCGACAGCCGCGCTCTGGCCGAGCAGGCCGATGCGTGAACGCACCTCGTCGGCTCGCGTGCGCACATCGATGCCCGCCACCTCGACCCGCCCTTCCTCCGGCCGGAGCAACGTGGACATGATGCGCACGGCCGTGGTCTTTCCCGCGCCGTTCGGGCCGAGTACCGCGTGCACGGTACCGGCCCGAACAGCGAGATCGAGTCCGTCGAGGGCCTGCTTCGCCCCGTACTTCTTGCGCAGGCCTTCGACGACGATCGCGAGATCGTGGTCAGTCAAAACACCCTCCATCACCAGTGATCAAATTTGACTAGATGGCCAAGGTACCGGGGCCGGTTCGGTTAGTCAAACTTGAATACTGCTATTTTGATCGCACTCGCTCGGAAGGGAGACGTCCATGTCAGCGATCCGGTTGCTGGTCCTCGGCGCGGTCCGTCAGCACGGCCGAGCGCACGGTTATCAGGTGCGCAACGACCTGGAATTCTGGGGCGCGCACGAATGGTCCAACGCCAAGCCCGGCTCGATCTACCACGCGCTCAAGCAGATGGCCAAGCAGGGACTGCTCCTCGCGCACGAGGTCGCCCCGAGCACCGCCGGCGGTCCGCCCCGCGTCGAGTACGAGGTCACCGACAAGGGCACCGAGGAGTTCCTCACACTGCTCCGCGAGGCTCTGACCTCGTACGACCAGCAGATGGACATGATCTCGGCCGCCATCGGTTTCATCGTCGACCTACCGCGCGCCGAGGCGGTCGCGCTCCTGAAGCAACGAATGATCGGCCTCGAGCAGTGGCGTGCCTCGGTCACCGAGTACTACACGCCGGAGCAGGGTCCGGGGCAGCTCGGACACATCGGCGAGATCATGAACATGTGGGTGCACTCCGCCGACAGCGAAGCAGCCTGGACGCACGGCCTGATCGACCGCATCGAAGGCGGCGCGTACACCTTCGCCGACGAGGGCGAACCTTTCGTGGGCATCCTCGCCGAGGACGAGCCGAACCCGTTCGGCACCGGCCCGCACCCCGACGACCTCCGCTGACCGGGGTTTCACCAGATCAGGGGCGAACCAGGACTTCGCTGGGCCGCTCGGCCGGGGCGGACGGTTGCCGTTCGATCAAGCCCAGTGCGACGCCGGCGACGATGACCGCGCCGCCCGCCACCTGGGCGAGCCGGAACGGTTCGCCGTTGATGATCACGGCGCTGAGCACGCCGAAGACCGGGACCAGGTTGAGGATGTTCACCGCGACGCTCGGCGCCATCCTGCGCAGGCCGTAGTTGTAGAGCAGGAACCCGCCGACCGAGCACGCCACGGCCAGGTAGACGAGCAGCGACGACGTGGTCACGTCGGGCATGCGCCAGCTGTCGGCTTCCAGGAGCGCGATCAGGAGAAATCCGCCCGCCCCCGCCATGGTCTGGTAGTAGGTGACGGTCAGGGCGCCGTGTCCGGCACTCGCCCGCTTGCCGAGCACGTTGTAGCCCGCCCAGGCCAGTCCGCCGAGCAGCAGGATGATGTCGCCCAGCCACCGTGCGCTGCCGCCGATCCGGGCACCGTCGTGGACCACGAGAACGGCGCCGGCGGTGGCCAGCAGCACGCCCGTCACCCGCAGCAACGGCAGCCGGACGCGCAGGACGGCCAGCTCCAGCAGCATCGTCATCAGCGGGTACGTCGCCACGATGAGAGCCGCGTCGGAGGCTGTGGACAGATCCACGCCGACGTTCTCGAGGACGAAATAGACGGTGATGCCGAGCAATCCGCACAGGTAGAGCAGGCGCCGCTGCCCGGCATCCGGCCGGTCGCCGCGGTGGCGGTCCAGTCGCACCATCGCGGCGAGCAGCAACCCCGCCATGGTGAATCGGACGGCCCCGATACTGAGCGGGCCGAGGTCGGCCAACAGCACTTTCGTCACCGCGTAGGAACTGCTCCACAACAGTGCGGCCGTCACCACCGCGCCCACCGCCCCCACGCTCGGCCTTCGTCCACGCACCGGAAGGCACCTCTTTCCGAAGTCTCGCAGCCGAACGAAAATCAGCTGACTGGCGAGACGCTAGCAACATAGTCAGCAGCTATGCGTACACTCCGAACTAGATTCGGAAATTGATGGAGAGAGGCGAGCGTGGACGAACTAGATTCGGCGTTGGTACGGATGCTCCAACAGGATGGTCGGCGCACCAATCGCGACATGGCCCAAGCGCTCGACATCGCCCCCTCGACCTGTCTGGAGCGGATCAGATCGCTGCGCGAACGCGGCATCCTGACGGGGTTCCACGCGGAGGCCGACCTCGCGGCGATCGGGCGCGGGTTGCAGGCCGTGATCGCCGTGCGCGTCCACCCGCCGACCCGCGCGGTGATCGAGGGCTTCCAGGCGTTCCTGGAGCAGATGCCCGAGGTGATCTCGCTGTTCGTGCTCACCGGCAACGACGATTTCCTCGTGCACGTGGCCGTCCGCGACACCGACCATCTGCACGGGGTGGTCCTGGACAAGCTGACGACGCGTCCGGAACTCGCCAACGTCCGCACCTCGGTGGTCTACGGGCACCAGCGCAAGAAGGTGATCAGCCCGACGTGAGCGGTGCCGCGGTCACGGCGCGGACGTGTTCCTCGCGCACGCCCGGTGCGCATTCGCGCAGGATCAGACCCGTCGGCTCGACGTCGATGACAGCCAAGTCGGTGATGATCCGATGCACGACGCCCGCCCCGGTGAGCGGCAAGGTACAGGTCGGCACGATTTTCGGGGTACCCGCCTTGTCGGTGTGCGTCATCACCACGATCACGCGACGGGCGCCGTGGACCAGGTCCATCGCCCCGCCCATCCCTTTGACCATCCGACCCGGCACCATCCAGTTGGCGAGGTCGCCCGCGGCCGAGACCTGCATGCCGCCGAGGACCGCGGTGTCGATGTGGCCACCACGGATCATGCCGAAACTGAGCGACGAATCGAAGAACGAGGCGCCGTCGGCGACGGTGACGGTTTCCTTGCCCGCGTTGATCAGGTCGGCGTCGACGTCGTCGTCGCGGGGGTAGGGACCGGTGCCGAGGATCCCGTTCTCCGAATGCAGCGTCACCGCCACACCCGCGGGCAGGAAATTGGGGATCAGGGTCGGCAGCCCGATACCGAGGTTGACGTACTCGCCGGACCGTAGTTCCCGCGCGGCGCGGGCGGCCATCTCGGTGCGCGTCCAGCCGAGCGCCACCGTCGATGCGGTCATGACACGGTCCGCCTTTCGATGAGTTTGGTCTGCGGCCCCGTGTGCACGATCCGGTCGACGAACACGCCGGGCAGATGCACCTGCGCCGGATCGAGGGAACCGGCGGGCACCAGCGTCTCGACCTGGGCGATACACACCGTGCCCGCCATCGCGGCGAGCGGGTTGAAATTGCGGGCGGCCTTGTTGAACACCAGATTTCCGTCGGTGTCGCCGATCAGGGCGTGCACGAGCGCGTAGTCGGCGGTGATGGATTCCTCGAGCACGAACCGGCGACCATGGAAGGTGCGGACCTCTTTGGCGGGCGAGGCGATCGCGACGGACCCGTCGGACCGGTACCGCCACGGCAATCCCCCGTCGGATACCGGCGTCCCGACACCCGCCGCGGTGAAGAAGGCCGGAATCCCGGTCCCGCCCGCGCGCAGTTTCTCGGCGAGGGTGCCCTGCGGTGTCAGTTCGACTTCCAGTTCACCGGACAGATACTGGCGCGCGAACTCGGCGTTCTCCCCGACATAGGACGCGGTGATCCGACGGATACGCTTCTGCGCCAGCAAGATCCCCAGCCCATGACTGTCGGTGCCGCAGTTGTTCGAGAAGATCTCCAGCTCGTCGGCCGCGCCCGCCGCCAGTGCGGCGACGAGTGCGTCGGGAATGCCGCACACCCCGAAACCGCCGACGGCGAGCGAGGATCCGGACCCGATATCGGCGACCGCCGTGGCGGCCGTGGCGAACACGGTTGTCATCGGGCGAGCTCCCCGGTGAGGTCGAGGAGTTCGTCGAGCAGTTCCTGGGCGCGCGGCCACGGACCGTAGCCCGCCGCCGGATTCAGATGGCCGACGTCGCCGAGGTCGACCAGCCTGCTCCCCCACACCTCGGCCATGCCCGCGACGCGACGCGTCGTGGCCAAGGGGTCGGTGCTGCTCGCGGCCACGATGCTCGGGAACGGCAACTGCCGCCGCGGGATCGGTGTCCAGCCGTTGGCCGCCAGTTCCTCGGCGGTCGGATAGCCCGGTGGCAGCGGGGTTTCGAAGTCGGGCGGTGTCGCGAGCAGCGCGCCGCGCACCGGCCGGTCGGACTGCTGAGCCCAGTGGACGGTGATCATCACGCCCGCGCTGTGCGCGACCAGGACGACCGGGCCGTCGATCTCGGCGAGCACCGCCTCGAGTGCGGCGACCCGCGCGGCCAGGCTCAGCCCGTCGCGCTCGAGCGGCGGCACGATCGCCACCTTGTCGAGGGTGTCGGCGAGCAGCGTCTGCCAGTGGCCGGCGACATGGTCGCGCAGACCGGGCACGATCACGACGGTGGGTTCGGGGAGGGAATTCATGTGTGCGGTAATCCTTTTCGACGGGATCAGTGCGGAGCCGACGCATGGACGGAGGCGAGCTTGCGCAGACCGATCGGGTACATCCGGCGGCCGAGGAGCAGGGCGGCGATGGCGAGCACCGACACGACCGGGGTGATGCGCAGCGCGTCCCGCAGCCCGAGATGATCGGCGAGCACGCCGACGACGAACGGGCCGAGCGCCAGTCCGAGCAGACTGTTGGCGAGGGTGAGGGTGCCGAACGCCGAAGCGCGAACCGAAGGGTGGGTGAGGTTGGCGACCATGGCGACGGTGGGACCGGCCGAGCCGCCGGCGAAGAACGCGCCGATGCCGAGCAGAATCAGTTGCGGAGCACCGGTACTCAGGCTGAATCCGATGCCGAGGGTCACGAGCGAGGTCAGGCAGAACACGATCGCGGTGGTCCACTTGCGGGCCATCTCCGAACGCCCGACCCGGTCGGTGATCACCCCGCACACCACCATGCCGGTGCCGACGAGTGTCACGATCACGGCCGCCAGACCCGCGGCCCGGTCCGGGGCCAGCCCGTAGTAGCGGTTGAAGAAGCTGGGCATCCACGACAGCAGCACCGCGGCGGTGAACATCTGCAACCCGCTGCCCACATAGGCGCACAGCACCGCCGGATTGGTGAACAGCGTCGAAATCGGCGCCCGGAAGGCGACTTCGGGAGTGGGTTCGGCCGCGTGTTCGGCGTTGCGCTGCTCCTTGACCACCACCCAGAACGCCACGGCCAGCACGAGCCCGAACACCGCCATCGTCGCGAACGACCACCGCCACCCCAGGTGCACGGCGATCACACCGCCCGCGGCGACACCGAGCACCGATCCGAACGAACCACCGGCCATGAACGCGCCGCTCAGCGCGGCATGCCGCCGCGCGGCGAACACACTGAGCACCAGCGCGATGCCGACGCTGCCGTACGCGGCCTCCCCGACGCCGACGAAGAAACGCGCGGCCAGCATCTGCGGATAGTTGTCGGCCAGTGCGCACACCAGCGTCGCGATACTCCACACCACCGCCATCAGCACCAGGCTCTTGACCCGGCCCCATCGGTCGGCCAGCACCGACAGCGGCAGGGTGAGCAACCCGACCATCAGCGCGACCACGCTGCTCAGCGACGCCAACTGCGAATCCGACAGCGTCCATTCGGTTTTCAGGAACGGAAAGACCGCGCTCAGCACTTGTCGGGACATGTAGTCGGCCAGTAGCAGGCCGAAAGCCAGTGCGAACACCAGCCAGGGATAGTTGCGGCGAATGGTCGAGGAACGGCTCGGCGCCGGCGCGGGCTTCGCGGCGGTGGTGGTGAGGTCCATGGGTGCTCCTGCGAACCGGTGGACGTCGTCGCTGACGTCCACCGGGTTGTCGAGAAGGGGAAGGGTCAGGCGTGGTGGGTGAACCCGACCTGGCCCGGCTGGCGATTCGGGGCGAACCCGAGCTTGGCGAGCGTCTCGTCGGCGTCGGCGTAGTGCTCGTCGAGTTTGTAGATCTCGCGCGCTTCCTTGCCGGTGGCGACCTCACGGCCGAGTTCACCGGCGATCCGGACCAGCTGCTGGACCTGCTGGACCGAGGTCATCTTCTCGCCCTTGCGACCCCACAGGGTGTCCTCGTTGCCGCAGCGCGCGTGCAGACCCATGGCGATGGCCATCGTGTTCACCGGCAGCACGCTGCGCATCAGCGTCTCCAGGGTGAGCACGGCGCCGTCGGGGGTGCGGCGGATGAACTCCATCATGTTGTAGGGATTCGGGCCGTCGAAGCCGCCGCCGATGCCGACCCAGGTGAGCATGAGCGGGCCGGTGTAGACGCCGCGCCGGATCAGCCGCTCCACGGTCTCGAGCTGCGGGATGCTCGACAGCTGGAAGTGCGGCTGAATGCCGTTGGCCTGCAATCGCTTCAGGTGTTCGGCGACCCAGGTCGGACCCGCCGGGACGAACATCTCGCGATAGGCCTCGTACACCTCGGGCCGCTCGAAGGAGGTGCCCGCGATGTCGTCCTCGGTCATCAGCTCGACGATGTTCATCTGACTGGTGTTGATCGCGATGGTGACCTGATCGGGCTTGGGATCGAGCTCGGCCAGCATGTGCCGGGCATCGTCGGTGAGCCATTTCGCGTCGGCGCCTTCACCTTCGGGCGAGAACGAGATCGAGCCGCCCACCTGCAGGATCATGTCCGGCACGGCCTCGCGCAGGCGGCCGAGCAGCTCGTTGAACTTCGACAGGCGCTTGGAGCCCTTGCCATCGAGTTCACGCACATGGATGTGCAGCACGGTGGCGCCGGCTTCGTAGCAGTCCACGGCCGCCTGGACGTGCTCGTCCATGGTCAGCGGCAGGTCGTCGCGGAAGTCGTCGAGTTCCCATTCCGGGCCGTACGGTGCGACGGTGATGACCAGCTTTTCCTGGTTCTCCGGGAACAGTGCGTCGTCGTGAAAATGCATGGGGGTACTCCGATCGGAATTGCGGGGTTATCGAAAAAGGGAATGTCAGAAGGGACGGTCGCCGACGATCCCGGCACGTTCCATCTTGCGGACGGCGGGCCAGTAGTCCTGGACCGCGTAGTGCTGGGTGCACCGGTTGTCCCAGATCGCGAAGCTGTTCTCGGTCCAGCGCCAGCGCACCTGGTATTCGGGGATACTCGCCTGGCGCATCAGGTAATTGAGCAGTTCGCTCGCGCCCGGCGCGTAGTCGGCGCCGAATCGGATGTTCTCCGGCGTGTGGTAATTGACCAGATGCGTCGTGAAGGAATTGACGAACAGAATGTCCTCGCCGGTGTCCGGGTGAATGCGCACCACCGGATGTTCGGCATCGGGGAACCGCTCATGCAGGGCGAGCCGCTTCTCCTCGGTGAGCGCGGCGCCGAAACTCGCCTCGATACTGTGCCGGGCCCGCAGATGCGCGATCTGGGATTTCACCGACTGCGGCAGCCGCTTGTACGCCTCGACCATGTTCACCCAGATGGTGTCGCCGCCGACGGGCGGCGTTTCCACGCAGCGCAGCACGGCGCCCATCGGCGGATTGACCCGCCAGGTGGCATCGCAGTGGTAGGCGTTCTCGTAGTGCTCGGGCGCACTGTCGAGGTCCTTGTAGATGCGGACGAGACCAGGGTGGTCGGGATCGCTGCCGAGGGCCGGGTGGTCCTCGAGCGGGCCGAAACGTTCAGCGAGGGCGACGTGTTCGGCGCGGGTGATGTCCTGGTCGCGGACGAAGAGCACCTTGTGGCGTAGCAGCAGGGTGCGCAGTTCGGCGAACAGGGCGTCGTCGACGGCGGCCTCGGCGAGGCTCACCCCGTGCAGTTGCGCGCCGATGGTCGCGGTCAGCGGCACCGCGTGGATCGCGGTTCGAACGGTCATTGGCTTGTTCCTTTCCGGTGGGCGCGTCAGATCGCGAAGACCGACGCGCCGACGCTGCGGCCCGCTTCGAGGTCGCGATGGGCCTGGACGGCGTTCGGGAGTTCGTAGCGCTGGTTGATCTCGACCCGCAGGCGCCCCGCGGTGAGGTGGTCGTGCAGTTCACCGGCCAGTTCGGCGCGTTCGGCCGGGTCGGCGATGTAGTCCGCGAGCGCGGGCCGGGTGACGTACAGCGAGCCCTTCACGGCCAGCTGCATCGGCTCGATCGGCGGCACCGGACCCGAGGCGGTGCCGAAGCACACCAGCAGACCGCGCCGGGCGAGGGAGTCGATCGAGGACTGGTAGGTGGTCTTGCCGATGCTGTCGTAGACCACGGGAACGCCCGCGCCGTCGGTGATTTCACGGACCCGGGTCGCGACGTCCTCGCGGGTGTAGATCACCACGTGGTCGCAGCCGTTGGCGCGGGCGACCGCCGCCTTCTCCTCGCTGGAGACGGTGCCGATCACACTGACCCTGAGCAGTTTCGCCCACTGGGTGAACAGCTGACCGACCCCACCCGCCGCCGCGTGCAGGAGCACCGTGTCGCCGGCGCGCAGCGGATGGATGCGGCGCAACAGGTAGGCGGTGGTCAGGCCGCGCATCGTGGTCGCGGCCGCGGTGTCGAACGCGATGGCATCGGGCAGGGCGATCAGGTGCTCGGCGGGCATGATCCGTTCGGTGCTGTACGCGCCGAGCGGACTGCCGGTGTAGGTGACGCGGTCACCGGGCGCGAAATCGACGCCGGGGCCGACGGCTTCGACGACGCCCGCCCCCTCCACGCCGAGGCCCGCGGGCAACGCCGCCGGGTACAGACCGGTGCGGAAATACGTGTCGGCGAAGTTGAGACCGACCGCCTCGTGCCGGATCCGGACCTGGCCCGGCCCCGGCTCACCGACCTCGGTGGACTCCCACCGCATCACGTCGGGACCACCGGTTTCAGCGAATCGAATTGCGTGTGCCACTGCCATCTCCTCCTGTGTGATGCAGCTAACTGTAGGGTGGGTCACACCGAGATATTTGCCCTCACGGGACAGAAAACTGTTCATTTCGGGACAGCGAGGAGGTGTCGGATGAAGCCGTTGTCCAGGTACGCGTCACTGAACGACTACGTCGAACTGGCGCGCTCGCTCGGGCTCGAACCGGCCCGGCTGATCCGCGATTGCGGACTCGACCCGGCCGGTTTCGGCACGCAGGACCGCTGGATTCCGGCCGAAGCCGTCGCCGAGCTACTGGAACGCTCGGCCGCCGAATCCGGCCGCGAGGACTTCGGTGTGCGGTTGGCGCAGCTGCGCCGCTTCTCCAACCTCGGCCCGTTGAGCCTGGTCATCCGCGAGGAACCGGACGTGCGCAGCGCGCTGCGGTTGCTGTCGCGCCACGAGCACATGTACAACGAGGCGCTGCACACCGAGGTCATCGAGGCGAACGGCATGGCCACCATTCGGGTGAGCGTGGACGTCGGCCGAGCGGTGCCCGTGCGGCAGGCCGTCGAACTCACCACCGGGGTGCTGCACGGATTGCTCCGCGGTTTCGTCGGACCCACCTGGCGGCCGATGCAGGTGTGCTTCTCCCACCCCGCCCCGCGCGAGAGCACCACCTACCTCAAGATGTTCGGCCCGCATGTCGAGTTCGATCAGGATTTCGACGGAATCCTCACCTACAGCAGCGATCTCGACGCGGAGAACGCGATGGCCGACCCACTGCTGCACGCCTACACGCAGCAGTTGCTCGGCGCGATGGCGCCCTCGCGGGAGGCCACGGTCGCCGACCGGGTCCGCGAACTCGTCGAACTGCTGTTGCCGACGGGCCGGTGCACCGTCGAACAGGTGGCGCGCAGCCTCGGGGTCGACCGGCGCACGGTCCACCGCAAGCTCGCCCAGGACGGCACGACATTCACCTCGATGGTCGACGAGATCCGCGGGGCACTGGCCGAGCGGATGGTGGCCAACCGCCGCCACTCCCTCACCGAAGTAGGTGACCTGCTCGGCTTTTCGTCGGTGAGCAACTTCTCGCGGTGGTTCAGTGCCAGGTATGGAGTCAGCCCCCGGCAGTGGCGGCAACGTGAGTGAGCGCGCCATCACCGCAACTCAACGGTGAGTGGCCAGTTCGGCGATGGTCGTACGGACCCCGCGCACGGCGGGGACCGCGGCGAATTCGGCTGCTTCGTAATGGAAGTCGCGCAGGCGGGCGGTAGTGCGGGCAGGCATCGCGGCCCCGTGCGTCGCCAGTGCCTGCTCGATCTGTGTGGCGGCCTGCTCTGGTTCGCGGAGCATCAGTTGGAGTCTGGCCGAGAAGATCAGCGCCATCGCGGCCGGGATGAAGCTGTCGAGCCGCGGTGCTCGAATATGGGCCGAGGCGGTGCGAACCAGATCTGGACGGGTGACGGCAAGGTCCCGGTAGGTCGGACCGAGTAATTGGGACTGCCGGCCGGGGCCCGGCCAATCGCGGCGTGGGCCGAGCACCATGCTGAACGCGACGGCGGCGAGACTGGTATCGCCCGGGATCGGCTCACGTACCACCTCGTTCGCCTCTGCCCGACATTCGGCGGCGACGATGCTGGCCCGCAGGCAAGCGGCCCGGTCACCGAGGATGCCGTGCGCGCAGGCCTCGAGTTCGGCGAGGATCGACCGCAGATGTGGAGTCGCGGTGCGGCGCGCGATGTACTGCGCGAGCTGGACGATCTCCAGCCCCTCCGCAGGACAGCCGTTGTCGAGGCACTGCCAGGTTGTCTCAGCGAGGACGGCGCCGGTCAGCGCCGGGTCGCCGGCGGCGTGCGCCAGCCGCGCGGCGGTGACGAAGTAGCGCCGCGCGGCCCGGTTGTCCTCCACATCCCAGCTCATGGTGGCCGCGATATCGGCCAGTTCGGCACCGATGAGCAGCGCAGGCGCATTCGAGGTTCCCGGCGAAAGGCGTCGTAACCGAGGAATGTTCATCGCCAACCAAGCGGTCACCGGCGCTCGCGCCGGTGACTCGTCGTCCCACTGTCTGGCGCGGGCCCACCGCGCCAGCTCCTCGGCCGCGTCGACTTCCTCGGGCGCGAACCCGTCGCGCGAACGGGTCGGCGGCGGCTGCCGCAACAATTGCCTGAACTGCGCGGGCAGGTCCGCGTCGGGCAACAACGACAGCAGCGGCGCCAACTGGGCGGGCAGGTCTCGCGCGACGCCGACCGATTCGACGGCGAGCCGGTCGTGCAAGTCCCACAGTGACGTGTGCAGCACGGACTCGTACGCGGCGACATGCTCGGCTCGCACCATCCGCACGCCGGTTTCGAGCTGGCCCAGGTACGGCTTCGAATAGTTCGTCCGCGCGGCCATCGCCTGCAGGCTCAGTCCCGCCGCCGTGCGCGCGGCCCGCAGCGCGCGCCCGACCTCGGTCATGAGGTCGGCCTCGCGGCATGAGTCGGGTCGATCATCGTTGGAAGCGTACGTCGCCGTGCTGGTCCGCGTGCGGGGTCTGCAACTGTCTGCAGAAGGGGCGTGGCCGAGCTCCTCCTGCCCTGGACGGACCTAACGTCCACGATCGTGAGCACAACCCTGCTCGCCGTGCGGATCTACCAGCTCGAAATCTCTATCAGCTCGAACAACGGAGCGTGGCCATGTCCACCAGCACCATCCAGCCCGACAACGACACCGGAAGGCTCGAAGGCGCCTCGCGCGCACGAATTTTCACGGTGCTAGCGGTGATCGTTCTCTTCTCCGAGATCGCACCCATGCAGTACACGATCGTCGCGGCAGCGCTACAGAAGATCGCCCCGAGTTTCCCCGGCGTCGGCGCCAACATCAACTGGGCCATCATCGTTTTCGGATTGATCGGCGCGGCCGCGTCTCCGTTGATCGGCAAGATGAGTGATGTCTGGGGCAAGAAGCGGATGTTCCTCATCTGCGGCGCCCTGTTCGTGATCGGCTGCGTACTCGACGCGACCACCTCGAACTGGGGTGTGTTCTTGTTCGGTCGCTGCCTGCAAGCCACCGCCATCGCGACCGCGGTGATCGCCTACGGCCTCATCCGGGACCTGATGCCGCGCAAGATGGTTCCGCTCGCGCTGGGTCTCACCGCGACCGGCTTCGGCGTCGCCTCCATCGCGGGCCCGCTGCTGGGCGGCTACCTCGTCGACAACCACAGCTGGCGTGCCATCTTCTGGGTACTGGGGGCATTCACTGTGGTGATGCTGCCGCTGGTGTGGTTCATCGTGCCCGAGTCCAAGCTCCGCGTGACCGAGCGCATCGACATCGTCGGCGCCGCGCTGCTCGCCGGTGGTGCCGCGCTCACCCTGATCTACGTCGACAAAGGCCACGACTGGGGATGGTCGAAGCCGACCACGCTGGCCTGGCTGATCGCGGGCCTCGTGCTGCTCGTGCTGTTCGTCCTCGTCGAAAAGCGGGCCACCACACCGATCATGGACATGCAGCTGCTCTTCCATCCGCGCGTGGCGCTGGTCCTCGCCGGTGCGCTCTTCGCGTCCCTGCAGATCGGCATCGTGTCCTACGCCATCGCCTACATGTCCCAGACCCCGCCGGAGTCGACCGTCGTCGACGGTGTTGCGCAGGGCACCCTGGCCCAGATCCAGCAGCTGACGGGTCAGGCGCTGCCGATCGAGGCCGTGCAGGTAACCCTCGATCCCGGCTATACCTACGGCAGTGGATACACCCTGCTCGAGTTCGCCGTCCGGATCGCGCTGCTCGGTTCGGTGGTCACGATGATCTTCGGCGCGGTCGCGGGCCTGCTGGCCAGGCGGGTCGGTGCCCGGCTGCCGCTCGTCGCGGCACTGGTCATCTTCGCCGCAGCGGCCGTAGCGTTCGCGGTCCTGCCGCTGACCGCCACCAACTTCCTGATCGTGAACTCGATCTTCAGCATCGGCTTCGGTATGTACTACGCCTGTATGCCGATCCTGCTGGTGGAGGCGGTTCCGCAGGAACAGCAGGGCGTCAGCATGGGCATGCTCGGCGTGATGCAGTCCATGGGTGTCGCGATCGGTCTCGCGATCGTCACTGCCTTCCTGCACAGCAACGGCATGAGTGCCCTGGTGAGCGTCGGCGGACAGGCTCAACCGGCCACCCCGCTGCCCGACCTGTTCGGTGATCGTGGCTACCAACTGGGCTTCTGGGTCTGCGCGGCGGCCTCGGCCGTCGCCCTCACCCTCGCCCTGGTGATGAAGCACGGCCGCACCCCGGCCACGGGCGGCACCGCCCACTGATCCGGGTTCGACCAGCCGGTGGTGTCTCCCGCCGGCTGGTCACCTCGTGGGCCAGCCGCCGTTGCGGTCGCTCATGTCCGGCTCGTCGTCGTCACCGACCAGGTGCTGGATGCCGAGCTTCTCGGCGAACAGGTGGCGCTGGGTGATCCAGCCGAGGATCGACAGACCCACCCAGGCCAGGGTGGCGGTGACCTGCTGCCAGCCGGGCTCGGGGTCGCGCAGGAACGACAGCGAGTCGCTGAACAGCGCGACACCGCTGCAGATCATGCTCGCGCCGCCGATCGAGGTCAACCACAGCAGTGCGCGGGCCCGGAACTTCTGTGCCAGGAACGCGCCTGACACGCCCACCGCGAGCGCGACGATCATGCTCAGGGCGACGTTCTTGTCGCCGGGCTGCAACACGGTCGCCAGTTTGGTGCCGATCATCACGCCGGTCAGACCGCCGATGAAATAGGAGGCGAAACGGAACACCAGCGAGGTGACCACCCAGACCGACACCGCGCCGATCAGCGCGGCCAGCAACAGCCACCAGAAGCTCGCGTTGAACAGGTCCGCGATCAGCCAGCCGAGACCGAACCCGATCGCGAGCAAGCCCAGGTGGACCGAGCGAATCCCGTAGAAGCACAACAGCGCTCCGACGAGCGCGACCAGAATGCCGTTCATCTGCGTTCCTTTCGGCAGGCGAGCATGTTCATGAGCCGGACAGTGCCGCGGCCGCGGCGGCGACGGTGGGATAGATCGGGACCGGGACGTCACCGTGCTCGGCCGAGCCGAGGGCGTCACCGAACTGGGCGACCGGTCGCGCGATCGCGAACCCGATGCGCCGGGCGGCCAGCGTGTCACGCAGGGCGAGCAGCATCGCCGCGGCGGTCACGTCGACCGAGGGCGAGGTCTCGGCGTCGAGGACGACCATCCGGGTGCGGTCGGTGCACAGCCCTTCGATCTGGTCCTTCACATAACCGGAGTTGGCGAAGAACAGCCCCGACTCGACCCGGACGACCAGCAGATCGGGGCGCGTCGCCGCGTCCGGGTGCCGGACGGCGGCGACCCACAACGACCCTTCCTTACCGAGCTCGGCCACATGCGGTTGCGAGGCCCGGTACACCAGCAGCAGCATCGACACGCCGATACCGATGAGCAGGCCGGGCAGCGTATCGAAGATCAGCACGCCCAGCATCGCGGCCATCGCGGCCAGGAAGTCGGCACGTGCCGCCTTGCCGTAGATGCTGGCGAGCATGTGGGTCCAGACCCGGTAGAGGCGGCGCAGGGCGGCGATGTCGACCAGCTCGATGACGGCCGCGATCACGACCGCCGCCAAGGTGGCCTCCGGCAGTTTCTCGAACAACCCGGTCAGGAACAGCAGCGTGACGACGGTGAGCCCGGCCACGACAAGCCCGCTGAGCTGGGTCTTCGCCCCGGCGCCACCGTTGACCGCCGTCTTCGACAAGCTGCCGTTGACGACCATCCCCGAACTCAGCCCCGAGCCGAGATTGGCGGCGCCGAGGCCGAGCAGCTCCCGATTCGCGTCGATGGGGTAACCCGCCTTGGCCGCATAGGTTTTCGCGGCGCCGAGGCCCTCGGCGAAGCCGATCAGCAATACCCCCACGGCGGGTCCGAGCAGATCGAGGTAGTCACCGAACGACACTCCCGACGGCAGGCCGAGCGTGGGCAGTCCCGAGTCGATATGACCGACAATCGAGACACCCTTGTCGTCGAGTCCGAACAAGGTCACGACGACGATGCCGAACCCCACCGCTACCAACGCGCCGGGAACGAACGGCAGCCAGCGGCGCAGTGCGAGCACCAGCGCGAGGCTGATCAAGCCGACCGTCACGGTGCGCCACTGGGCATGGCCCAGCTCGGTGATGATGCCCCACGCCTGCCGGAAGAAGTTGCCGTCGTGTTTGTCGACGCCGAGCAACTTGGGCACCTGCCCGATGATGATGACCAGGGCGAGTCCGACGATGAAGCCCTTGAGCACCGGTTCGGAGATGAACGCGGCGATGAAGCCGAGCCGGATGAGACCGGCGAGCAGACCGACGAGGCCGGTCGCGATGGCGAGGGCGGCCGTCAACGCGATGTAGCGGCCGTTGTCGGCACCCGCGAGCGGGGCGATGATCGCCGCCGACAGTGCCGCGGTCGCCGACATCGGCCCGACCACCAGGTGCCGCGAACTGCCTGCCAGCGCGTAGAGCACCAGCGACGGCACCGCCGCGTACAGGCCGACCACCGGCGGCACCCCGGCGATCGACGCGTAGGCCAGCGCTTCGGGCACGAGCACCGCCCACACCGTGAGACCAGCGATCACATCCGGCCGCAGCCACGCCCGCCGATACCCCTGCAGTGACTCGAACACCGGTATCGACACCGCTACAGCCCGCCGATGCCCTTGCCGACGACCACAGCGCCCATGATCAACAGCACGATCGCCATCACCGCATGGTTGTTGAGCTGCAACCACTCCCGCAGGCTGTCGAGCATCGGACCGAGCTTGTCGGCCGCGAGCATGTATCCCACGACCACGGCCAGCACGGTGACCGAGGCGAGCAGGGTGAACACCACGATCGCGACCAGGTCGCCCCCCGCGCTCAGACCGCCTGCCCCGATCGCGACACCCGCCGACACACACAGCAGCAGATTCTTCGGATTGACGCCCGACAGCAGCGCTCCCAGCCCCAGCGCCTTCACCGGTGTGAGCGTGTCGATCGCCTTCATCCAGCCGGGCACCTCGGTCTGCGACCGTTCCTGCCACTGGATCACCGCCAGGACCACCAGCGCGACGCCGAGAATGATCTTCACGATCGAGGCGCCGGTCGACGGTTCGCTGTCCGTGCCGCCCAGTGTCCCGGCGAGCATGGTCATCACGCCGGTCACGACGAGGATGCCGGCCACCCACCCCACGGCGAAGCCCTTCGCGGCACCGCCCGCGTTCTTCGACAGGATCATCAGAATGGCGGCGATGATCGGGATCGGCGAGACCGCCACACCCACCGCCAGTGGCAGGAGACCGCCGATTACTGAGCCCATGCCACGACGCTAAGCGGGCCGATCCCGGCGCGCCTCACACTTTCCGGGTGAACTGCGCGCTCGCTGTTTCATCCGAATCGGGTGAAGCGGCCCAGCACTCGCCGGGGGCACGATCTGCCCATGGGATCACCAGCAACGCTCGGACCGGTCGAATTCCTTGTGCTCACCTTTCCCGGCACCGAGATCGACGAATCCGTGTCCGCGGCACTGGCCGAGATCGTCGCGAAAGGCACGGTCACGCTGCTCGATCTGATCGTGCTGTCCATGGACGACGCGGGCGCCATCACCGAACGCGAGATCGACGACGACATCTCCGCGGTGGGTCTGACGGGTCTGACGGCGGCCGACATCGACCTCGTCAGCGACGACGACCTCGACGTAGTCCGGGCGTCGATGGAACCGGGAACGACCGCCGTCGTCATCGTTTTCGAGGAAACGTGGGCGCTGCGCCTGGCAGGCGCGGTGCGCGCGGCCGACGGTGAGGTCGCGCTGCACGTGCAAGTACCGCGCGATGCCGTCGACGCCGCGCTCGCCCTCGCCTAGGAAGGAATCGATATGCCACTTCGCCGGGGTCGCGTCGGGCGACCGGGACTGATCGGCACCATCGCCAGAACCGCGGTCGTCGCGGGTACCGCGACCGCCACCTCGAACGCGGTGAACCGGCGCGGCGCGCAGCGGGCCGCCGAACAACAGGCCTACGCCCAACAGCAGGCACCGCCTCCGCCGCCGCAGCAACAGGCTCCCCCGCCGCCCGCCGCGCCGAGCGCGGGCAACGACACCGTCGCCCAGCTCGGCAAATTGGCCGAGCTGCATTCCGCGGGCGCACTGTCGGACGCCGAATTCGCCGCCGCGAAAGCCAAACTGCTCAGCTGAGTTTCCGGCGAACGCCGCCCCCGGCCACGGTGCCGGGGGCGGCGGGTCGTGATCACTGCACACGACCACCGACCGTGTGGATGATGACCACCTTCGGGTCCCACGGCACGAGCTCGTCCACCTTCCGCTGCAACTCCTCGCGCGGCGGCAACTGCGCGGGGCCCAGCACCGAGACGGTCGCGATATCGCTGTGCAGGGTGACGTCCATGACCTGCGCGTCCGGAGTGTCCCGGAGCCAGTCGCCGGCCGCGTCGGCGATCTGACCGGCCCACAGAGTCGACAGCGAGTTGAGCACCATCGGGATCGCCACCAGCACCAGCGCCGCGCCGAGCACCAGGTAGGCCCTGCCTCGCCGCATCGTCGCCGGATCGGCCTCGCCCGCGTACCCGGCGATGAGCAGCACGATCGTCGACGTGATGATCATCGCGACCACATTCGACGCGAACAGCACGAACGCGCCACCGGCGAGCGCGGGTGCGTCCTTTCCGAAGAGTCACCTCAGCCGGCGAGGTTGACGATGCCGCGAGCGGTGAACAGGGCACCGAATCCGAGCAGTACCGACAACGTCAGCATCCGGCTGTGGCTCAACATCCACGCCTGCGCGACCGCCAGACTGTGCTCGGCCCGTTCGCCCATCGCGAGATAGATCCCGATCGGAATCAGGAAGTCGACGACCGCCGCGACGAGCAGGATCGCGGTCGCCAACAGCGCGTCGGCCAGGCCGACGGCGGAGCTGGCGATCACGCTCATCCCCGACATCATGATGAACAGATTCGGGTTCAACACCCCGAGTACGACGCCGATCGCGAAGGCCTTGCGGGGGCCCGCGGTGGCGAGCTCGTCGAGCACGCGTGGCTTTTCGCCGGTGTGCCGACGGGGCCGCACCAGCATGACGACGCCGAGAGCCAGAAAGATCAGACCGACCACGAGTCCGGCGATGTGGGAGGTCTGGGCCGTGGTAGCTCCCGGGTCCGGCGCACCGCCGATGCACGCGGCGAGCGCGACGATCGAATACACGACCAGGAACCCGAGCCCGAACATCGATGCGTTGCGCACCGGGTCGCGCGAGCGCAGCAACAGGACACAGCCGATCACCGCGCCCGGCGTGACCATCAATCCCACGATCTCCGGCAACAGCAATGCCATCAGTCCGCCCACGTCACGCCCTCCGCTCTCGATGGATCCGAACCTCGGCATCGGCGTAGGCGGCCAGTGTCGACTCGCCGAGTGTGCTTGTCGCAGGGAAGAATTCGATGTGCAGGCCCTGTGCGTGCAGCAGGTCGTCGGTCCAGACGTCGCGAATGTGCGGGTCGACACCGCTGAGGTAGAGGCGGCCACCGAGCGAGTCCAGCCGGCGCGCGTAGTCGCCGACCACGTGCAGGAAGGTCGCGCTCACGCTCGTGCGCCCTCGCAGGCGCAGAATGACGACGGGCTCGTGCGCGCCGTCGGGGTCGGGCAGCTTGGCCTGCAGCGTGCGCGCGCCCGCGTAGAACAGGCTGCCGTAGACATCCAGGATCACGACCTCGTTGTCGGACAGTGAGGTCGGGGCCTTCGCCTCGACGAGATGCTCACCCTCGACCCGTAACCGCACCACCTTCAAATCGATGGCCTCCTGGTTCAGCTGCAGCAGCAGCGACAACCCGACCCCGACCCCGACTGCCGCCGTCACGGGCAACAGCAGGGTGGCGAAGAAGGTCACCAGCAGCGCGATCCGTGAGATCGCGCCGCTGCTCCAGATGGCGACGAGGCGGTCCGGATCGATCGACCGCGCTGCGGCCACCATCAGTATCGCGGCCAGCGTGGGCAGCGGCACCCTGCCCACCGCCCCGGCCAGCGCGACCAGGATCACCAGAATCCAGAGCCCCGACCACATTCCGCCCCAGCGGCCACGCGCACCGGAGGAGACGTTGATCGCCGTCTGCCCCACCGATCCACCGACCGGCATCCCACGAAACAACCCGGCGAAGACATTGCCGATGCCTTGCGCCGTGAAATCACGATCGACCGAGCTTCGCGTCCCGCCGGGGTTGGGTGCCGACTCCGCAACCCCTGCCCCCTGGACCAGCACGATCAGCGTCACCGCCAACGCCCCGGTGACCAACGACAGCGACAGCGTGCTCGAGTCCGGCAGGTGCGGCATCGGAATCCCGGTGGGAATCTCGCCTGTGTCGGCGACCGTGCCGACTTCGCTCCAGCCGAAAGCGAGCACGACGATCATCGGCACCACCAAGGCGAACAGGGCGGCGACCGTGCGCAGCCGCGTGTGTGCCAACCCGATGAGCAGCATCATCGCGAGTACGCCGACAACGGCTGCCCGCCAGTCGAAGTCCAACGGATGCAGCACCACGTGCAGCGCCTTCTCCGCCGCGATCGACCCCCGCACCGGCGCACCGAGCAGACTCGGCAACTGGCCGAACAGGATGTTGGCCGAGATGCCGAGCAGGAACCCGGTCATCACCGAGTGTGAGACGAACCGGGTGTACTTGCCCAGCCGCAACATCGCGGCGACGATCATCATCGCGCCCGCGACCAGCGTCAACATCACGATGGCGCCCGACCGCTGATCCGGTTCGACATCGGTCAGGGTCGAACCCACCGCCAACGCGGACGCACTCGTCGTGGTGACCACCATCAGCTGCGTGCTGGTACCGAACCCGCCGAAGAATCGCCCGGCCATGCTCGCGTAGAGCCCGTGCACCGGACTCACCCCCGCGAGAACACCCGCCGCCATCCCGTCCGGCACCCCGCCGATCGCACCCGGAATCCCCGCGACGACATCGGCTTTCGACATGCGCTCGGTCACGAACCACCGTCGTACCCGCCGCACGATGTCAGTCACCGGTCCGCCGCCGCACCGTCGCCCTCGCGCCCATCGCAGCTCCTTCGACGGCGGACCGGTGGATCAGGGGGTGACGATCGCGAAATCCGGGTCGGGGGCGTCGAGGTAGCCGACCAGTTCGGCCAGCTTGGTGGGATCGCCCTCGGCGGTGACGCGACCGTCGCCGATCATCTTCGCCAGATCCTGGCCACCGAGCAGTGCCGCGCGCAGGTCCGCTTCGGTGAGCGTGAACGTCGCCTGGGCGGGCGGGGGCTCGCCTTCGACGTCGAAGTGCACGAGCAGTCCGTTGCGCAGCTCGGTGCGGTGCACCGTGCCGGAATCGGTGATGCGCCAATCGATGACGATCCTCGCGTCCCACGCGCGCGGGCCGTCGACGCGCAGCGCGATCGCGTCGAACAACTGCTCCACGGAGAGGGCGGCGGAAATATCGGCCGACGACGTCGCCAGCGGAGTACCGACATTGCCGTTGCGCAATTCGTAGGCGCCCATCAGGAAGAAGTTGCGCCAGGTGCCGTTCTCCGCGCCGAAGCCTAGCTGTTCGAGCGTGTCGGCCTGCAGCGCTTTCGCCTCGGCATTATCGGGGTCGGCGAAGATGACGTAGTTGAGCACCTGGGCCACCCAGCGGAAGTCGCCCTCGTCGTAGGACTTTCGCGCCTTGGCGACGGCTTCGTCGGCACCGCCCATGAAATCCACATGGCGCCGGGCGTTCGCGACCGGCGGGTGCTGCCACAGCGTGGCGGGATTGCCGTCGAACCAGCCCATGTATCGCTGGTAGATCGCTTTGACATTGTGGCTCACCGACCCGTAATAGCCGTGGGTCGACCACGAGTTCACAACGGCGGGCGGCAAGGGCAGGTCCTCGGCGATCTCGATGCCGGTGGAGCCCTTGTTCAATGCCCGCAGAGTCTGGTCGTGGAGATAGCCGTAGAGATCGCGCTGTACCGAAAGGAATTCGGTCAGCCGATCGGTTCCCCAGGTCGGCCAATGGTGCGAGGCGAACACGACATCGGTGCGGGCGGCGTATCGGTTGATCGCCTGCGTGAGGTAACTCGACCACACGTGCGGATCGCGAACCAGCGCACCGCGCAATGTCAGCAGATTGTGCAGGGTGTGGGTGGCGTTCTCGGCCATGCACAGCGCCCGCCGGTCGGGGAAGTAGAAGTTCATCTCCGATGGCGCCTCGGTGCCCGGCGTCATCTGGAATTCGATGCTCACCCCGTCTACTGTCACGGTCTGCCCGGTGTGGTCGATGTAGACCGTCGGCGAGATCAAGGTCGGGGTACCGAGCGAATTCGTCGGCCCGAGGCCGGCACCGACCGACCCCTTCGGTCCGCGGGGAAGTGCGGCGCCGTACATATAGGCCGCCCGGCGCGCCATCGCGGTGCCCGCGTACACGTTTTCCTCGACCGCGTGTTCGGTGAAACCGACCGGCGCGATGATCGGGCAATGCCCGGCCGCCACCTCTTCTTCGGTGGTCACCCCCTTCACACCGCCGAAATGGTCGATATGGGAATGCGAATAGATCACCCCGGTCACCGGGCGGTCGCCGCGATGCTCGCGGTACAGCGCGAGCCCGGCGGCGGCGGTCTCCTCCGAGATCAGCGGATCGATCACGATCACGCCGGCGTCGCCTTCGACCAGCGTCATATTGGACAGATCGAATCCGCGGATCTGGAAGATGCCGTCGGTGACCTCGTACAGGCCTTGCTTCACACACAGTTGCGACTGCCGCCACAGACTCGGATTCACCGTGGGCGGGCACTCGCCGTCGAGGAACGAGTAGGCGTCGATGTCCCACACCACCTTGCCCGCGGCGTTCTTCACCACCCCCGGCGTCAGCGCCGCGACGAACCCACGCTCGGCATCGGCGAAATCCTGGTTGTCATCGAACGGTAGCGTGCGCAGCAACGTCTCGTTGTTGGCTTCGACGCTGGCCGAGGCATCCTGCTGACTGGTCATCAGATGGTGTTCCTGTCTATGAGCGACGCCGGATCGCGCAGTCGTTCGCGGATTTCAGGAGAGAGCCTTGGCCTTGAGTTGCTGGAATTCCGCCTCGGTGATGGCGCCGGCGTCGAGCAGCTTCTTCCCGTCGGCGATCTGGGCTGCGGAATTGGTGCCCGCGGCCTGCCTGATGTAATCGTCGGTCTCCGTGCGTGCCTGCTTCTGCGCTTCGGCGGTCCGTTCCGCCATGCCGCTACCGCGGAAGATCAGATACACCAGTCCGGTGATCAGCGGGAACAGGATCAGACACACCACCCACACCGCTTTCACCCAGCCCGAGGTGGACCGGTCCCGGAAAAGATCGGTGAGCAGGTAGAACATCAACATCAGGTAGGCGACAAAGCAGAAGCTCACAATGATGACCCAGAGAACGTCCCACACCGACGACATGATTCGACCTCACTTCTGTGATGCGTGACCACCGGGCGGCGGTTACGGTTCAACCCTTGCCGCCATCGTCGCGAAGCCCGTGCCCGCACACATCATCCGAATCGGGTGAATCCGTCCGCACCGCTCGACCTCACCCATAACGGGGGATCCGGATCGTCCCCGACAGCCCCTACCGTCGAATCCATGACGATCACCTCGCATCCCGTCCGCCAGGGTCTCGCGGCGGGCGTCACCATGCTCGCGGTGATCATGCTCCTGGTAGCAGGCACACTGAGCATCCTGCGCGGTATCGCCGACGTCACCGAGGACGAGCTGTTCCTGATCCCGAGCGAATACAGCTACCAACTCGACGTCAGCGCCTGGGGCTGGATCCACCTGGCGCTGGGTGTACTCCTCGTGGCCGTCGCCGTCGGGATGATTCTGACCGCGTCCTGGGCCCGCATCGCCGCCTACTGTCTGGCCGCCCTCTCGATCATCGCCAATTTCCTGTCCCTGCCGTACTGCCCGTGGTGGTCGGTGATCATCATCGGCATCGACCTCGTCGTCATCTGGGCCATCTCCACCTGGAACCCCCGACCGAGTCTGAGCGTGCAGGTGGTCCCCGTGTCGGAGATGGCTACGTCTTCGTAGCGGTGATCTGGGTCAGCACGCAGCGCCATCGGCCGTCGGCGTGGATGAAGGCGTCGGTGGTCCATTCGTCGGCGTCGAATCGAATGCCCTGGTAGTGAGCGGTATTGGTGACCCTGGTCGTCAGCAGGGCGAGTTCGCCGTGGTAGCGGATTCTGGGCTCACCGACGCGCTCCATCGCCGAGTGTGTGAGGTCACCCGATCGGACGAAGGCCAGGAACTGTTCGGCGGTGGTCATGCCGTTCTCGGAGACCATGATCCACTCGTCGGCCATATAGGAGCCGATCCGGTCCGCGTCGTTGGCGACGATCGCCACCTGCCACTCGTCCAGAACGGCCAGGAGTTGGTCATCGACCGTGCGACCGGAAGAAGTTCGTGTTGTTGCCATGCGGCAACGCTAAGACTGAGCGCGGTCGGCGGTCTTGGACGAATGGAACGCGCTGCCTGCGGCCCTGACCGGCGATGCGGCCGCGCCCAGCTTCGGCGGCGGCCGCATCGACGCACGGTTACGGTGTCACGACCGCGAAATTCGGGTCGGGGGTGTCCAGGAGACCGAACAGTCGCTGGAGGACGCCGGGGTCGCCGGTGTGGTCGATCCCGGCCAAGCCCTTGCCCGCGAGAATGCCGAGTAGTTGTGGCTTGGTGAGAGTGACGGTGAGGTCGATATCGGCCTTGGACCGTGGGTCGGGCGTCTGGATGAGGACGCCGTTGGACAGGGTGAGACGCACGACAGAGTCCTGGTCGGTGAAATGCCATTCGATCCGGAACGAATCCTTCGCCGCGCGTGGACCGTTCACCCGGATGGCGATCGAGTCGAACAGCTGGTCCACCGACAGTGCCGCGGCCATCCCGCCGCCGAGGTCGAGCTCGGTCCGTTGGATTCCGTGCCGCAGTTCGTTGTCGCCGGTGAGGTAGAAGCAGCGCCAGGTGGCGTTCTCGGCCCCGAAGCCGAGTGTTCGATAGGTCTGGGCGAGTGCGTCTTTCGCGGCTTTGTTGTCCGGCTCGGCGAACACGGCATGGGTGAGCAGCTCAGCGGCGAAGCGCAGATCGCCCGCGTCGGCGTAGGCACGTCCCTTCTCGATCACCGCGTCGATGCCGCCGATGGTCTCGACGTACCGGACCGCTTTCGCCGTACGCGGGTGCTCCCAGAGCGAGGTCGGGTTCCCGTCGAACCAGCCGAGATAGCGCTGGTAGACCGCCTTGACGTTGTGGCTCACCGACCCGTAATAGCCACGGGCGCTCCACGCGTCGGCCAGGTTCGGCGACAACTCGAACTGTTCGGCGATCTCCGGGCCGTTGAGTCCCTCGTTCATCATCCGCAGTGTCTGATCGTGCAGGTACATGTACAGGTCGCGCTGCACCGACAGGAATCCCATGATGTTCTCGGCACCCCAGGTGGGCCAGTGGTGCGAGGCGAACGCGACATCGGCGTCGACGGCGAACATCTCGATCGCCTCGTCGATGTAGCGCGACCAGATCCGCGGATCGCGCACCTGCGCGCCGCGCAGGGTCAGCAGGTTGTGCAGATTGTGGGTCGCGTTCTCGGCGAGACAGAGGGCGCGGTGGCGGGGAAAATAGAAGTTCATCTCCGCGGGAGCCTCGGTGCCCGGGGTCATCTGGAAGACGATCGGCACGCCGTCGACGGTCTCCTGCTGGCCGGTACGCGTGATGTCGACGGTGGGCGGGATCAGGCCGAACGTGCCATGGGAGGCCTGGATGCCCAGCCCGGTGCTGCACTGGCCTTCGGGTCCGGGCGTCATCCCCATGCCGTACATGTAGGTGCCGCGCCGCGTCATCGCGACACCCGCGTAGACGTTCTCCGAAACGGCCTCCGCCATGAAACCGGCCGGCGCGAGAATCGGCACGTCACCACGGCCGTCGGGCAGCACGCCGTCGACACCGCCGAAGTGGTCCCCGTGGGAGTGGGTATAGATGACACCGGTGACGGGCCGGTCGCCGCGCTCCTCGCGATACAACGCCAACCCGGCCGCCGCGCACTCGGCCGAGATGAGCGGATCGATCACGATGATGCCCGTATCGCCCTCGACGATCGTCATATTGGAGATGTCGAAACCACGGATCTGATAGATGCCGTTCACGACCTCGTACAGCCCGTTCTTCACACAGAGCTGGGCCTGCCGGAACAGACTCGGGTTGATCGTTTCCGGACACGGCCCGTCGAGAAACCCGTATCCGCTGGTGTCGAAAACGACCGTGCCGTCAGCCTTGGCGATCCGCATGGGCGTCAGGGTCTTGATGAACCCGCGATCAGCATTCTCGAAATCGGTGCGATCGTCGTAGTCCAATGCCATCGCAAATCAGCTCCTCAGCTCGGTCGACGCGTCGACTCGATGCTCGGCGCCCCGCAGACTCGCCACCTCACCCGCAGCGGGTGAATTGCGCACGCGCGGTCGGTAACGCCACGGCGGGGTCGTGTCGAGCATCCGCCTAAGCTGCGGGTGTGGCAGATCCGGTATCGGCTGAGAATTCGTCGGGAGACGCGATCGCGCAGGCGTTGCGCGCGGAGATCCTGGCCGGTCGGCTCGTAGCCGGGGAGCGGCTGGTCGAGGAAGCCCTGGCGAAACGGTTCGGGGTGTCGAGGATTCCGGTACGCGAGGCACTGGCCCGGCTGCAGACCGAAGGTTTCGTCACCATCGTCCGCCATCGCGGTGCGACGGTGTCGTCGTCGTTGATCCACGACGGTCGCGAGCTACTTCAGGTGCGGCGGGGTCTCGAGGTCCTGGCGGCGCAGCTCGCGGCGGAAAGACGGGGTGGCGTGGTCGCGGACGACATCTCGCGGGTCGCCGACGGCGAGACGGACACGCACACGCCGTTCCACGAGTTGATCGCGACCGCCTCAGGCAACGAACAGCTGCGCGAGATGCTCGCCACGCTGAACCAGCGGGTGCAGTGGAGTCTCGGCCACAACCCGGAGACCTCGGCCGACGATCATCGCGCGGTGGCGATCGCGATCCGTAACGGTGCGGCGGTCCAGGCGGGCTATCTGATGGATGAGCACCTGCGCCGGGACGAACAATTCTTCTCGGCGGAGTTCGATCGTTAGCTACTGCCACTAGTTGTATACAGTCTAGTCGAATATATCGATGGCTTAACATGAAGTACGAGGAGCGAAACTCGTACGTCACAGGAACTGTATACAAATTAGGCAGTGCGATTCCAGTTCCACGCTGTAGTCGGCTCGCCGATACGACCGTTGTCGGCGTCACACTCCCGTACCCGGAGTTCCGACATGTCCCACACCGCCCCCGGCGAACTCACCGCCGTCACCGTCCCCTCTCCGTCGCCTGCCACCGAACCCGGAGTCTCCGCCGGGTTGTCCTCGGCCTTGGACCGCATCGGTTTCGGCCGAGTACAGATCGTCGTCATCTCGCTGCTGATGGCGGGCCTGTTCTTCGATTCACTGGAACAGAATTCGACCGGCGCGATGGGTCCGCTGCTGAAGGAATCCTTCGGCATCGACAACGCCCAGCTGACCATGATCAACACCGTCACTGTGCTCGGCGGCCTGGCCGGTCGACTCATCGGCGGCTACCTGGCCGACCGGTGGGGCCGGCGCACCGCGCTGAGTCTGAACCTGCTCGTCTACACCCTCGGCGGCCTCGTCAGCGCGGTCGCGGTGAACTACGAGATGCTGCTCGCCAGCCGATTCGTCGTCGGCATCGGACTGGGTGGCGAATTCACCGTCGGGTTGGCGATTCTCGCCGAGATCGTGGCCACGCGTCATCGCGGCACACTGCTGGCGACGCTCAACATCTCCTCCGGTGGCATCGGCAACATCGCGTCGTTCGGGTTCTTCTGGCTGGTACTCGGCCCGCTGAACAACGTCCTCGGCGGGAACGACAGCTCCTGGCGCTGGACCTACGTGATCCTGGCCGTGCCTGCCGTGCTGGTCGTGTTCTTCCGCCGCTACCTGCCCGAATCGCCACGGTTCCTGCTGTCGAAGGGCAACATTCACGCGGCGAACGTGAGCCTGTCGAAGCTGGGCAGCGGCAGTGTCGCCGGACTGCGTCATCCCGGCGTCGTCACCCCGTACGTCACCGAAGCCGACATTCCGGTTCCCACGAAGTCGTCCTATCTCACCGTCTTCCGAGGTCGCAATCTCCGCAACACCGTGGCCATCGGCGCTGCCTCCTGGATGTCGTTCGGCGCGCAGGTGACACTGCTGTTCCTGATGCCGATCCTGCTGGTATCGCGCGGATATTCGCTGTCGGACTCGCTGGCCTTCACGATGATCATGAATGTCGGCAGCCTGTTGGGCGCCTGCGCGGCGTCGTATCTCGCGGGCCGGGCGCCACGGCGCCGCACGGTGATGTCCGCCGCGGTGCTCGGCTGCGTCTCCGCGATCACCTTCGCCACTTTCGCGAACTCGACCGCGCTGATCCTGGTGCTGGGCATGATCTTCCAGTTCTTCACCATGATGCTCAACACCATGCTGTCGGTGTGGTCGCCGGAGCTGTTCCCGACTTCAGTCCGGGCCATGGGCACCTCGGTGGTCAACGGCATCGGCAATGTGGCCGGCGCTGTCATGCCGTTCGCCGCGCTGTTCTTCTTCGACCTCGCCGGTGTGCCCGGCGTGTTCTTCATGATCGCGGTCATGTACGCCCTGCTGGTGGTGGCCGCCCGATTCGGACCCGAAACCTTCGGTAAGTCACTCGAAGCCGTCACCGAACAACCCCGCTGAGGAGCCGACCCCATGCTCGACCTGACGATATCCGCGACCGCACACGGCTTGAACTACCTGCCGGAGTACTACGCCGATCACCTCGGCCTGTTCGCGGAGAACAACGTGAAAGTCACTGCGACAGCGAAGGATCCCTGGACAGGGGTGCTCGACGATCTCGACAGCGGAGCGGCGGATATCGCCCTTGGCGGGCTGTGGGTACCCGGGATGTACTGGGGAACTCCGCGCGAACTCACGGTGTTCGCCCAGCTCAACCACCAGTTCCCCAAGGCGCTGGTGACCCGTCCCGGTACCGGTGCCATCGACTGGGCCGATCTCACCGGCCGCACCGTCCTCGCGCCGGGGATCGGCGGCAGCGCCCCGTACGCCTTCACCGCGGGACTGATCCGCGAGTCAGGCGTCGACCCCGCGGGCATCACCTTCCTGCGTGATCTGTCCACCCCGATGTTCGTCGAACTGTTCGAGGCCGGGCTCGGTGATGCGATCGTCCTCGATATGACCACCGCGCAAGTGCTGCAGGACAATGGAACCGGCACCATCGCGATCGACTACGCCGAAGTCGGCGGTCTCGGCCCGAACAGTGTCTATTACTGCCGGACCGACCGCGTCGAGGAGCTCTTCGACCGGCTCGTCGGCTTCACCTCGGCTCTGGGCGAGTCGATGCGGCGGTTGCGGACGACGACGGTCCCTGAGCTCGGGCCATTGCTCGCAGAGCACTGGCCCCACCTCGCCCCGGCGACCCTGGCTCGTTCCTGCGAGCGCATCAAGGATTCTCGAACCTGGGACACTGTGCGCATCGACGCCGAGGCCAGCGACCGATGGATGCGAATTCTCCACCAGGAAAGAATGGTTCGCACACCACCCCCGTTCGCAGAACTCGTCGACACGCGCATCGTCGACAGCGCCGAGCTCACCGTGGCGTACAGATAGCGCGCTGGTCAGCTGCGTGGGCGTCCCGGATTTCGGGGGTTCCCGCAGCTGACCGGCAGTGCTGGTGCCTCAGAGGTTGACGCCGAAATCGCGGGCGATGCCTTCCAGGCCGGAGGCGTAGCCCTGGCCGGTGGCGCGGAACTTCCACTCGGCGCCGTTGCGGTACAGCTCGCCGAAGACCATGGCGGTTTCGGTGGACGCGTCCTCGGAGAGGTCGTAGCGCGCCAGTTCCTCGCCGTTGCTGCGGTCGAGGACGCGGATGTAGGCGTTGCGCACCTGGCCGAAGGACTGGTTGCGGGTGGCGGCGTCGTAGATCGAGACCGGGAACACGATGGAGTCGATCGTGGCCGGGGTGTTGGCCAGGTCGACGTTGATCGTCTCGTCGTCACCGTCGCCGGCGCCGGTGGTGTTGTCGCCCGCGTGCTCGATCGCGCCCTCGGGCGACTTCAGGTTGTTGAAGAAGACGAAGTGCCCGCTCGACACCACCTTCTTGTCGGCGCCGAGGCCGATGGCGCTGGCGTCGAGGTCGAAGTCCGTGCCCGTGGTGGTCCGCAGATCCCAGCCGAGGCCGACCGCGACGGCGGTGAGGTTCGGCGCCGCCTTGGTCAGTGAGACATTGCCGCCCTTGGACAAGCTGACACCCATATCGAATCCCCTTGCTCATCGCGGCACGAAGCGCGCCGACGACCACACCCTAACGTTCGACTCTGAACGTTTGCTGTGATCAATCCTGTTCGGCCGCACCTGTTTCCACGGGCATGCGGTCGGCGCCCCAACTGCGCCGGAGATAGCCGATCACCCGGTCCAGCTCCGCGCGCTCGACGGCGGCCAGCTCACCCGGCTCGAGCGGGTCGAAATGGAAGATGTAGAGCCGCGAGGCGAATTGCTCGAAGGGCAGCGACGCTTCGCCGAAACGCTCACCGTGCCCGGCTGTTCCGACGACGACCCCGTCGCCCCAGTCCTGGCCGCTGTCGTTGTTCGGGTTGTAGAAGTACACCCGCATCACGTCCTGCGGGTCGAGGCTGACGCGCAGCACGGTGATCGCGTGCCAGCCGACGAAGCGGGCCGCGCTGTCGGTGACGGCGATACCGGCGGGCTGCGGGTGGATCACCGGCTGGTTGCCGTTGTAGAAGGGGTGATAGCCCGCGTAGAAGTGGCGCAGGAACTCGTCGAGGTCGGTCAGCAAGCCGGTGGCGACATCGACATTGATCCGGAAGCCGCGGCCGGACCACCAGCCGTGGAATTCCGGGTTGATCCAGCGGTGCGGGTCGCCGTCGCGGCCGATACAGCGCCGTCCCATCTGCGCGTAGATCCGGTCCAGGTGCGGTACCACCAGCAGCGAGACCGGGTCCAGATCCAGTTGCAGCGCGGTCGATTCCGTGTCCTCGGTCTCGCGCGAGGAGATCGGCTGCCCTTCGAAGTGCATCACGATCTCGTCGTCGCGCGCGGCCCACACCAGCGTCTGCAGCAGATAGTCGGGGTCGTTGTAGGCCCACATCGACAGTGCTCGCGCCGATTGGCAGGTGGGGTTGTCGCCCTGCCCGATTCCCAGCGGCAGGCCGAGAACCGACAGCATCCCCGACAGCAGCCACGCCCGCGGCTCCGGCGTCGGCCCGAACACCTGGGTCAGCCGCCGGCGCGAGTGCGGTGAAAGCCGCAGCGCCAGTTGGCGCCACAGCGCGGGCGCGACCGGTGGCTGATAGAGGATGCCGCGTTCGAGCAGCAGGGTGAGTCCGTACACGCACTGCGCCGTTTCGACGTGCACAGCCTGCTCGATGAGACTGTGCACGAGTTCGTGATAGCAGAGCAGGCTGTCGCGGCCGGTGCTGGACAAGCCCATCGCCTCGCCGAGCAGATACTCACCTTTGGTGAGCAGAAAGCGCAGCAGCACAGCGTGATACGGCGAGACCAGCCCGGTGTCGTGCATGGACCGCGCGAATCCCGTTGCCTCGTACTGCAACGCACTGTCGTCCATCGATTCCAGCCGCGTGCGGTAGATCTCGACCCCGGGGTCTTCCCTGCACCCCTCGGTGGTTCCGTAGAGACTACTGATCAGCCGGTCGGCGCCGAGGCCGCTGGCGCCGAGATCCACGTCGGGATTCGCCCGGGCGACGGCGATCTGGGTGATCATCCGTTTGACCCCGTCGACCTGGATGGGCCGCTGCCGCAGAATGCGCCAGATCTCGTCGACCAGGTTCTCCAGCACCTTCTCGTACCCGACCTCGGCGACGAGGTAGTGCAGCAGCTCGCGCGAGACCTGCGCCATCCGCCCCTGCTGTTCCCGCTCCGCCTCGGTGGGCGGGGAGAACAGCAGCGACAGATTCACCGCGAGCACCTGCGACAGGTGATCCTCGGCCTCTTCGGCCGACACCAGCGCATGCTGATATTCGCCCTTGGCGACCGCGAGCAATCGCAGATCGCTCACCGCCTCCAACACCATGGTGTCGGCGTTGGCGCTGCGCAAGGAGCCGGTACTCAGCGCCGGGATGAGGATCTGCGGCTGCGCCCAGTCGGTCCCGAGGAAAAGGCCCGCGGTCTCCAGCTTTTCGGCCCGTTCACGCACCGCCGCGCAACCACCGGGCAGCAGCAGCACCCGCCGCAGCGAGTCCATCACCCTGGGCAGCTTGACCTGCTTACCGAAATCGCCCGCGTCCGCGAGGGACTGTATGGCGTGGTCCACCGTGGCGAGACGCCGGTCCAAGCTCGCCGGGTCGTGGCCGTCCGGACTCAATCGCCGATCCCTTCGCACTCCGCTGCCCCTGGCAACGGATCAAATATAGAAGTCGAGCTCTTCTTGTCGCTTCAACAGATCCCGCAGAGTGTACGGGTCCTCGCCGAAGAAATAGAGCAGACCCCAGTGATTACCGAATGCGGTGCGTTTGGTGACCTTTTCGGCCTGCGGCGCGGTGAGCTCGTGCGTCTCGAAGTAATCATGATCCTCGGTCTCGGGCGGCACCGACAGCCGACTGACCACACGTCGACGCGGATACACGCCGAAGCACCCGGCGTGGCCGGTGGCATCCACCACTTCCTTCGGGAAGAACGCGTCGATCTCCTCGTCGGTGGACTTCGGGTCGAACGCCAGTACCAGCGCGTGGTAGGCGTTGAAACCATAGGTCCGTTCCAGCAGTTCGAACACCTTGAAACCCGGTGGCCGGTAGGCGACCTCGCCGAAATACATTTCCCCGTCGCTGGTGACGAAGTACTCCGGATGGATGAAGCCGAATTCGATGTCGAAGGTCTTGATCAGTTTTTCGACCTGCCGGGTGATCTCGGGCCGATATTTCTCGAGTTCCGGCGTCGCGGGCACGAACACCGAGTATCCGAGCGTCACGTACTCCGAGATGTTCAGGAAGCAGATGCGGCCGTTGTGGACCCAGGCCTCGACCGCGAACTCCCAGCCGTCCAGGTGCGATTCCATCAGCATCGGGAACTCGTCGTCGGGGATGAAGTCCACCTCGTCGGGGGTCCGGATGATCCGGTGACCGAGGCAGCCCGCCTTGTCGAACGCCTTGAGGTGAATCGGATCGTTGGGATCACCGTCGAGTTTCAGCAGGGTTTGATTGACCCGCTTCAGGAATCGGATCACGTCGTCGCGTTCGTGCGCCTCTTCGAAGATTCCGACCCGGATACCGCCGAGCTGCGCGCGCCGCTTCATCAACGACTTGTCACGCAGGAGCATCGACTGCCCGAGCAGGCGAGGATTGTCGAGCAGGACGGAGTTGATCGCTCCGGCCCATTCAACCGTCTCCTCGAAGATCGGAATGGCGACGTCGACTCCCTTTTTCTTCAGGGTCTCGGCGATCTCCATCGAACGATCGTTGAGCCGCTCGAAATCCCAGGGGATATAGGGTATGCCGTGCTCCGTGCAATAACTTTCCGCCCATTCGGGCGCAACTACGATATAGCGGCGGTCGAACCGGTCAACCGCCTCGACCGCATTCAGACTCCAGCCCAGCAGGGCTACATAACCTTTGTTCGGGTTTCGACTTTTCGATTCGTCAGCTGAAATCGACAAACCTTATCCCTCCTCGAACTCCACAGCCCGGAAACCGGGACGCTGAAATGAATCCCTGCAGGGCTGCCATTTCCATGGAGTACCCGGCCCCTGCTCGATCAACCATGACGAAGCTGTGACCGAGGGGCTTGTGACCGGGCGCGACCAGCACCCATCCCGCGGCGGGACTACGCTCAGGCGATGCCCGGTCCAGAGACCCTTCCGCCGCCACGCAACGGTGTCGGCCTCGCGGCGTTGGTGCTCGGCATCATCGCCTGCGCGGTCTCGTTCATTCCCGTCGTCAGCGAGTTCGTCGCCGCCCCAGCCGGTATCGGCGCCGTGGCCGCCGCGTTCATCGGCTGGGATCGGATCGAGAACGGTGTGGCCACCAACCGCGCCGACACGATCGCGGGCGGCATCCTCGGCGCGATCGCGCTGGCGGTCACGGCCCTCGTCTACCTCGCGACCCACTCCGGCTGACGAGCGCATTCCGTCGCCATGCACGCGGCGAGCGAAGTCCGTAGCCTGAAAATCGTGATTACTCTCAAGAAGGAAGACGGCGCGGCCGATCTCGCCGGTATCACCAAAATGAGCGTGGGGGTGAGCTGGGATCCGTCGGCGGGTTCCAGCGGTGGAATTCTCGGAATGGCCCGGCGCAAGCGCGGTGTCGACCTCGATCTGATCGCCGTGCTGTTCCAGGGTGCTGAGCCGGTGCGATTCGCCGGCCTGGATTCACTCGATCCGCTCGGCAACGGATCGGTGCTGCACACCGGCGACGAGCAGACCGGTGCGGCCGCGGGCGACGACGAGACCGTGCACGTCACGTTCGCCACTGTTCCCCCCGCGATCGACTCCATCGTCTTCGTGGCCGTCGCGTTCAAGAAGGGCAGTTCCTTCGAGAAGGCGAACAACGTCTCGTTCAAGATCTACGACGCGACCGGGGGCGATACCCAGCCTGTCGCCGATATCTGGCCGTCACTGCTCGGCGCAGAGAACGCCAATGCGATCGCGCGGACCTTCCGCAACGGTCCGGTGTGGCAGCTGGAGGTCCTCGACCGCAAGGGCAAGATCAAGCAGGGCGATCGCCAGGCGTTGCTGCGCTTCGCGATCGGCTGACGTCGCGGCGGCAGGGCCCGGCGCGCAGTGCGCCGAGCTCCGCCGTGGCGCGGCGAACAGACCTCGCACTTTCCCACTTTTGCGACATCGGCGAAGTTCGTCAAGACCACGCGATTTCGGTGTTCCCTGAATAGTTGCTGCGCTACGGTTTTCCGCATGGACGACATCGAGTTGGATTTGCCGAGCGTCGCTACTTCCCACAACGCCGGACGAATTCTGGAAATCGGCGCGGTCGGTCTGCGCAACCCCCTCCCCGTCGACGGCGAACAGGCCCACGCCTATGTGTGCTGCGTCGACGGCACCACCCTGCAGCTCCCGGATTCGCTGCAGAACTGGGCCATGCAAACCCTCGCCGCGAACTTCGACCTACGCGCCACCGGCCTACCCTCACTGTTCCCCTGCCGCTTCGAATTCGGCATCCGCGACGGCGCGGCCTACGCGGTACCGGTGACCCAGCGGTCGCTGCGCGAGAAGGCGAACGCGTGACGACCTGAGCAGAGAATTCCTTTGTCGCACAACGCGTCTACCGCCAATATCTGCGTGCGCTGAAGAACTAGGCGATCGGCGGCAGGTGGACGACCTGGCCCGCGTAGGCCAGACCGGCGCCGAAGCCGAGTAGCAGCGCGGTGTCGCCGGGGTCGGCGGCGCCGGAGCGCACCAGCTGTTCCATGGCCATCGGAATGGAGGCGGCGCTGGTGTTGCCGGTTTCGATGATGTCGCGCGCGACGGCGACAGTTTCGGGCAGGCCGAGGGTGCGGACCAGCGCGTCGGTGATGCGGATATTGGCCTGGTGCGGAACGAACGCGTCGAGGTCGTGAGCCGTGAGGCCCGCGAGGTCGAGCGCGTCACGACACGCCTTCTCCAGAAACGTGACGGCCCAGCGGAAGACCTCGGTGCCGTTCATCCGGATGTAGGGACGTTGCGACGTGCCACCGCTGGCCTCCGCCGCGGCGACTTCGGCGAAATACTCCAGGAAGTCCTTGTCCTGCTTGATCGCCGAGGTGCGCGCGCCATCCGACCCCCACGCGACCGGGCCGATCCCCTCCTGCTCGGCCGGCCCGACGACGACCGCACCGGCACCGTCGGCGAAGATGAACGCGCACCCGCGATCGGTGGTGTCGAGCAGATCCGACAATCGCTCCACACCGATCACCAGCACCTGCCGCGCCTGACCCGAGCGCACCAGATTCGCCGCATCGGCCAACGCGTAGCAGAAGCCCGCGCAACCCGCGGAGATGTCGAACGCGGCGGTGTCGTGCATGCCGAGTTCGGTCGCCACCACCGCGCCCGCCGACGGACCGAGCACCATCTGCGACGACGTCGCCAGCACCACGGCGTCGATCTGCTCGGCGCTCACCCCCGACGCTGTGAGCGCGTCCCGAGCAGCCGCGACACTCATCGAGACGATCGTCTCGTCGGGCTCGGCCCAGTGCCGGGCGGCGATCCCGGAACGGGTCTTGATCCACTCGTCCGAGGACTCGATCGCGTCGACGATCTCGGAGTTGGGCACGACACGGCGCGGGCGGTACACGCCGAGGCCGAGAATTCCCGCGTGGGTGACCGGAACCGCGGTGGCAATGGGGGTGGGCATGACATCCTCTCCATATGAACCGATCGGTTCACGTAGGAATAGGTCTAACATGAACCGATCGGTTCAATCAAGGGGTAGGAGAAGATCGGATGGCCGCCGGACCACGCGCCCGACTCATCGAGCACACGATCAGCACCGTCCAGGAACACGGCGTGCACGCGTCCTCCCTCAGCGAACTACTCGAGCGCAGCAGGACCTCACGCAACTCGCTGTACCAGCACTTCCCGTCCGGAAAGGGCGAATTGGTGCAGACAGCGGCACGGATCGTGGCACGCCTGGTGTACTCACATGTGAGCGCCATGGCGGACGCCCTGCAGACCGCGCCGTCGGCCCAGCAGTGGCTCACCGACCTGCTCGCCTTCTGGCGCGCCCCGCTGGAGAAATCCGACTACACCGCGGGCTCGTTCATGATGGCGGCCGCTCTCGACGAACTCGACCCCGCCGTCCAGTCCATCGCGGGCCAGGCGTTCGCCGAATGGACCGCCCGGCTCGCCGACGGGATCGTCGCCACCGGGATCGAGCGATCGACCGCGGTGTCGCTGGCCGGGTTCCTGCTCACCACCATCGAGGGCACGATCGTGCACAGCCGCGCGCTCAAGTCCGCGCATCCGTTCGACCAGGCGGTCACTCAGCTGACGATCCTGTTCACGGTGCACCTGACCGAACGGTGAGCCGTCTCACGAGATACTGTGTGCCGCATCGAGTTCGGCGCGCAGGGTGGCGATGATCCGGCGACGGGCCGCCGCCCCTTCGGGGCTGGGCGTCAACGGGTAGACGTGCACGAGTCCGGATTCTTCCTGATAGTCGAGGTCGAGGCCCGCCGCGCGTGCCTTCGCCGCCAGCAGGCGGGCGTCGGGGTTCAGGATGTCGTCGGTGCCGGTGAACACGGTGATCGGGCCCAGCCCGCCGAAGTCGCCGAACAGGGGGCTGACCAGGGGGTCCTTCATCGAGAGTTCGCCGCTCCACATCCGGCCGAACACCAGCCCACCGTCGCGACCCAGCCACGGGTCACGCAGCAGAACCGCGTCGATCTCGGGGTTCTCGAGAGTGAGGTCGAGCGCAGGAGAGATCAGCAGCGTGCGGGGGACGATATGACCCGCGTCGCGCAGGTGCAGCGCGGTGGACAGCGCGATCTGACCGCCCGCGGAGTCGCCGGCGAGGAAGGTCGGACCGTAGCGCTCGTCGGCCGCGGTGACCAGTTCGGCGACGCGGGGAATCACCTCCGCCGCGGTGCCGAACGGAATCAGCGGATAGATCGGGACCGTCACGACGAGATGCGTCCGAGCGGCGATCCTGGCCGCGAGTTGCCAATGTTGCGAAGCGATTTCGCCCACCCAGCCGCCACCGTGCGCGTACACGAGGCCACCGCGGGAGATCCCGTCCGACGGGGTCAGCGTGTAGATCGGCCAGCCACGGTCGTGCTCCACCGAGATCTCGACACCGCGGAGTGTGCGCGGCGGACCGTAGGCGAGGGGCCGCAGCGCGCGCTCGCGCACATGCGCAGCGGCCAGCTCGGCATCGACGTAATTCCGGTTGCGCCGGGTGACCCGCAGGAAGCCCGGAATCACGA
This sequence comes from Nocardia sp. NPDC058114, assembly GCF_042884695.1. Lineage (NCBI taxonomy): Bacteria > Bacillati > Actinomycetota > Actinomycetes > Mycobacteriales > Nocardiaceae > Nocardia > Nocardia sp. NPDC058114. The sequence continues at coordinate 799,942 of NZ_JBHVTK010000002.1, forward strand.
ACCGACTCATCACACCGGGCACCGCGACCTCCACTCGACGACGAGACCGGTGCGGTCCACAGCGCTCGGGCCGAGCGTCACCGGTGCCAGCCAAGCTACTCCGTGCCGGCCTCAGCCGAGGGGCTGCTCGGTGATATCGGTGCGCAAGCTGGTGCCGTTGAGGTCCAGATAGAGCACGCCCTCGGTGACCGAGAGGGTGGCGGTATTGCGACGGTCGACCAGTCCCGCGGCCTCATCGATGAACGCGCGATCGAAACTGACCAGCGGAATCTGCGCCGCGTTGTGAATCTTCTTGCCCGCGTACTGCGCGAGCACCTTCGCCGGGTCGCGGTGGGTATAGACCACAGCCCGACCAGCGAGTTTGCTCCCGCGGTGAATACGGTCCGCGTCGGGCGCGCCGACCTCGATCCACGCGGTCGTCCGGCCGGTCATATCCCGAACCTGCACCGCTGGCTCATCGGTGGCCGAGATCCCGCCGTCGCTGAACACGATCCCTTCCTCGTACTGCAAGCAGTACGCGAGGATCCGGGTGATCATGTACTCGGCCGTCTCCGACGGGTGCCGGGCAACCCGCAACTCGAGATCCTCGTACACCCCCCGATCCACATCGGCGAGCTGAACGGCGAAGTTGTGCAGTGTTGCGCTGAGTGCCATAGGAGCTCCGACCCTACCGGGCCGCGACGTCGACTACTCGCGCACTCCCGGTTGCGCTGACCGGTCCGGACCGCCAGCATCTGTACATGAGAATCACTCACGTTTCGGCTCTGGCCGCCGTTTTCCTCGCACTCGGCACGGCAACCGTTGCGGCAGAACCGAACGCGGCCGACTCACCCCGTCAGGCCATTGCCCGCGCCTACCTCGACGCTCTGGTGTCCCACGACGCGAGCGCGGTCCCCTTCGCCCCCGACGCCACCCGCGTCGAGGTCGGCATCCGAACCGGCTACTCGGGCCCCCAGCTGAGCGCCGACTTGGAGAACGGCCTCCAGTACCGCGTGATCCAGGGCATTCGCGACCTCACCATGTCCGAATCCGGCGACACGGTCACCACCCACTACCTCCTCGACGCCGGAGTGGCCGACATCCGCCTGACCACCGTGGAGATCACCGAGACCTTCGTCATCCCGGTGGACTCCATCCAGACGATCGAGGCCACGATCACGCCGGTGCTGTAACGACCTCGCGGCCGACGAGTTGTCTCGCGCTCACTGATCCGCATCCAGCAAGGCCCGCGGGGCGGCCTGACACCACGAGTCGGTGACGATGGCTTCCAGTTCCTCGCGATCGTCGAGTGACGCCAGGCGGACGCGGACCCAGGGGTTACCGGACTCGTGCGAGGCGATCCAGAATTTGCCGGGTTCGGCGAGGACCAGTTCGTCGCGATCGAGAATCGGGCAGCGGACCGCCATCGAGGTCTCGTCCTCGGGCAGGGTGAGGAACAGCTTGCCCGCGACCTTGAAAATCGGCATGCCCCAGGCGAAATGCTCTGTCGTCTGCGGCAGCGACAGCACGAAGGCGCGGACGTCCTCCCCGGTGACATTCATGCCCACATCCTGACACCACACACCGACACGATCGGATCCATCGCCGCGGGACCGCTAGTCGACGGCACCGAGGGTGGCGACGGTTTTCCTGGCGCGGGAGGCGGTGATCCGGCGGCCGATCACGCCGTGGCGGGGGGCGAAGAGGTAGACGAAGGTGAAGGCGACGCCCTGGGTCACCACGACCATGCCGCCGGCGGCGGTGTCGAGGTGGTAGCTGATGTAGAGGCCGGTCACCGCGCACAGCACCGAGATGGTGGGGGCGATGACGAGCATGCGGGAGAAGCGGTCGGTCAGGAGATAGGCGGTGGCGCCGGGGATGATCAGCATGGCCACCACCAGCACCACGCCGACCGCTTGCAACGCGACCACCGAGGTCAGGGCCAGCAGGGCCAGCAGGGCGGTGCCGAGCACGCGGGGGTTGAGGCCGATGGCGTGGGCGTGGGTGGCGTCGAAGGCGTAGAGGGTGAAGTCGCGGCGTTTGAGGACCAGGGCGACCAGGACGATGGCGGCCAGGATCATGATCTGGATCATCTCGCCGCGGCTCACGCCGAGCAGGTTGCCGAAGACGATGTGGTTCAGGTCGGTCTGGCTCGGCGTCACCGACACCAGCACCAAGCCGAACGCGAACAGGGTGGTGAACACGATGCCGATGGCGGCGTCTTCCTTCACCCGGCTCGTATCGCGGACCACGCCGATCAACGCCACCGCGAGGAACCCGAAGATCACCGCGCCGACAGCGAACGGCCAGCCGACGATGTAGGCCAGCACCACACCGGGCAGCACCGCGTGCGATACCGCGTCACCCATCAGCGACCAGCCGATCAGCACCAGCCAGCACGACAGCACCGCACAGACCACGGCGGCCGTGACCGTGGTGGCCAGCGCGCGCACCATGAATTCGTAGCGCAGCGGGTCGATGAAGAATTCCTCGAGGCTCATCGGTCTCCGTCCACATCCAGGCCGAAGGCCTTGGCCAGGTTCTCCGGGCGCAACACCACATCGGGGTCGCCGTGCTCGAGCACCCGGCGGTTCAACAGCACTGCCTCGTCGGCCAATTGGGGCAACGCGTGCAGATCATGGGTGGACACCAGGATGGTGGCCCCGTCGGCGGCGAGCTCACGCAACAGCGCGGTGATGGTCGCCTCGGAGCGCTTGTCGACACCGGCGAACGGCTCGTCGAGCAGCAGGATCGTGGCCTCCTGGGCGATGCCCCGAGCCACGAACGTGCGCTTCTTCTGACCACCCGACAGCTGCCCGATCTGCCGGTCGGCCAGGTCGGTGAGCTCGACGCGGGCCAGCGCGGCGTCGACGGCGGCACGGTCGGCCTTGCTCGCCCGGCGGGTGAAACCCATTTTCCCGTAGCGCCCGGTCATCACCACATCGCGCACCGACAGCGGGAAACTCCAGTCCACGTCCTCGGACTGCGGCACGTAACCGAGACTGCCCGCCTTGCGCGCGGCGGCCGGGGGGCGGCCGTTGATCAGCACCCGGCCTCGATCGGGCGTGACCAGCCCCATCACGGTCTTGAACAGCGTCGACTTGCCCGAGCCGTTCATACCGATCAGCCCGCACACCCGGCCCGATTTCAGGGTCAGCTCGACAGTGTCGAGCGCGAGCACATCACCGTAGTGGACTGTCACGTCCTGGATTTCGACTACCGGTGCGGTCATTTCGAGACTCCGGCGAGTGCGGTCGCGATGGTCTTCGCGTCGTGGCGGATCAGGTCCAAGTAGGTCGGGACCGGTCCGTCGGCCTCGGAAAGCGAGTCGACATAGAGCACGCCGCCGAACCGTGAACCGGACGCCTCGACCACGCGTTGCATCGGCGCGTCCGACACCGTCGATTCACAGAACACGGCGGGCACGCCGCGCTGGCGAACGAAGTCGATGGTCGAGCCGATCTGCTGCGGGGTGGCCTGCTGTTCGGCGTTGACCGGCCAGATGTACTTCTCGGTCAGCCCCGCGTCGCGAGCCAGGTAGGAGAACGCGCCCTCGCAGGTGACCAGGGCGCGCTGGTCGGCGGGCAGGGTGTTCACCGCGGCGACGAGATCGTCGCGCACGGCGCCGAGCTGCGTCTTGTAGGCATCGCCGTTGGCACGGTAGGCGTCGGCGTGTTCGGGGTCGAGATCGGTGAACGCGCGGACCATGTTGCCGACGTAGATCTGCGCGTTCACCGGCGACATCCAGGCGTGCGGATTGGGCTTGCCCCGGTAGGCGTCCTCGCTGATGTCCATCGGCGCCACCCCCTCGCTGACCACGGCGTGCGGCACATCGAGGTCGGCGACGAACTGGGTGAACCAGGCCTCGAGGTTCAGCCCGTTGTCCAGGATCAGATCAGCCTTGGCGGCCTTCTTGATATCGCCCGGCGTCGGCTCGTACCCATGGATCTCAGCCCCCACCTTGGTAATCGATTCGACCCGCAGATGCTCGCCTGCCACATTCCGCGCCATGTCGGCCAGGACCGTGAAGGTGGTGAGAACCACCTTCTTCCCGTCGTCATCGGAGGTGATCCCACCGCAGGCAGTGAGCGCGAACGCCATGACACTCAGAACACATGCCGCAAGCACCCGGCGGCGCGCCGGCGAACGGTAGAACCCAACCCTCATTCCAGAATTATATTGTTCGGGTAGCCGAACTTTCAAGTTCAGGGCTAGAAACAGTCGCGAGGACGGCTCAGGATGCCCAGGGCGGGGTGAAGGTAGAGCCGTCGGGGAGCTCGGCCGCGAAGCCGACCCGCACAGTCACCAGCAGCCTGGCGATCTCGTCGGCCGAGTTCGCGAGGGCGATCATCGAACCGGCGGGCGCGACCGCCGCGTCACCGGGTTTCATCGGCGCGGATTCGCCGTCGATCGTCATGGTCACCTCGCCCGACAGCACAACGAACGCCTCCTCGCCCAGGATGCGATGGGGCACGCCGACCGAATCGGCCCGAACCTCGGTCTGCCAGACGCACAGCTCGGCACTGCCGGTGCCGGGTCGGACGAGGGACGTGAAGCGGGCGTTGTGCACCTCGTGCACCTGCGCGTCTGCGGAACGGATCACCGGCATTCGAAACCTCCATAAGGTCAAGCAACTTGTCTATATAGTCAAGTAGATTGACTATTATGTCAAGTGCCAGAATGACTGTCGTGCCCGTGAACGCAGACCTCCCCCTCCTGTTGCTCGCGGCAGCGGCCGAGGTGACCGAGGCGGTGCACGCCAGGGTCGCCGCGGCGGGATTCACCGACATCCGGCCGACGCACGGCTTCGCGTTCGTCCGCATGGCGCCCGACGGCGCGACGGTCGGGGAGATCGCCGACCACCTCGGCGTCACCAAACAGGCAGCCAGTCAGCTGGTCGACGAGCTGGTCACCAAGGGTTATGCCGATCGCAATCCACACCCGCGCGATGCGCGCGCCCGCCTGATCACCCTCACCGAACGCGGCTGGGCATGCACGCGAGCCGCCGACGCCGCCATGGCCGAGTTCACCCAGACCTGGTCGGACACCCTCGGCGCGACCACCCTCACCCAGGTCAGCAAGGCGCTGGGTCGCGTCGTCACCCCGGGGCGAGTCCGCCCGAGCTGGTGAACCGCCACCACCGCCGTAACCAAATCTTGCAAACCGACGATGTGCATAACGGGTACCCAACAATCCGAAGAACTGGATTTTCAAAACCTGCGCGGTGTCACGGCGAGCGGCATACTCTCGGATCGAGCGGTGACGCGCCACCGCAGCACCCGGGCCGACGGTCCGGGTAGCGCACTCGTCACGTCACCGTTCGTCTCGATCCCGGAGGGTCAATGTCAGCCCTGGTCACCGTTCACACCGTCGACACCGTCACTCGGCACAAGTACGAGCGGCTGCAGTACACCGGTTCGGCCGGCGTGGTCGCCTCGCTCGAGGACGCCCGCCTCGTGGATCGATGGCGCGCCGACTACCCCGGCTGGGACGGCGAGCACTGGGCGTTCGACGCGGGCACCGACAGCCCGGGACGGCTGCGCCCGATCAATGTCGCGGCGCGCAACAACTGATCAACGCGGTGACGAGCGCCTGATCAGCGCGGTGCGCACCACATGATCAGGCGGCACCCGCGGCAGCAGCCCGATCGATGATCCGCGGGAACGGGCTCGCCGCTTCCAGCTGGTAGGCCAGGTCGAGCAGCGTCCGCTCGTCACCACGGCGCGCGGCCAGCTGGATCGATCCGGGCAGACCGCTGGGCACCAGGCCGTGCGGCAGCGAAATGCCGGGTCCCCCACCGACGTTGTTGAGCGGAGTGAAGCCGACGTAGTCGGCGAGCTTGGCGAACAGCGCGTCGAACGGCTGGCCGGGCGCGAGCTCGCCGATGCGCGGCGCGGGATGCGAGAGCACCGGGGTGAGTAGCACGTCGACCTCGGCGAAATGCCGGTCATAGGCCGCGACTCCCCCGCGCAACCGCCACGTCGACGCGGCCACCGCGAGCGGATTGCGCTTGGCCAGCCCGATCAGACCGGTGGTGAACGGGTCGAGTTTGCGCGCATCGAAGTACCCGCGGTGGCCCAGCCGGAACGACAGTGCCATCGCCGCGGCCATCACCGCCCAGTACTGCTTGAAGTCCTCGACGAAGCGCGGATCCACATCCAGCCGCATCTCGACGATCTCGTGGCCGAGACCCTCGAGTACCTTCGCCGCCGAGGCCAGGACCGCGCCGTTGTCGGCGTGCACCGGCCGGCCGAGGACATCGGCGGTGATCAGGCCGATCCGCAGCCGTCGCGCACTCGGCCCCTCGACCAGACCCACCGGCGGCAGCGCCGGATTCGCGCCGAATCGTTCCACGGCGGCCAGGTAGTGCGCGGTATCGCGGACCGAGCGGGTGACCACGCCCTCGGCGACCAGATGCACCGGCAGTTTGCGGGCGCCGGGCTGGTCGAGCAGGCGGTTGCGGGTGGTTTTCAGGCCGACGAGACCGTTGGCCGCGGCGGGAATGCGGATCGAGCCGCCACCGTCGTTGGCATGCGCGATCGGCACCACCCCGGCCGCCACGAGCGCCGCCGAACCGCCGGAAGAGGCGCCCGCCGAGTACTCCGGATTCCACGGATTGCGGGTCGGCGCGCGATCGGTGAATTCGGTGCTCGCGGTGAGCCCGAATTCCGGCAGCGTCGACTTACCGAGCACGATCACGCCCGAGTGCAGGAACTGCGCGCCGGGACCGCTGGTCACCGTGGCCGGATGCGGTGTGAACGCGGCCGAGCCGTGGCAGCTGGGCAGCCCCGCGATATCGGTGTTGTCCTTCACGAACGCGGGCACCCCGGCGAAGATCCCCGCGGCCTCGGGCGCCGACGCCGCGCGATCGAAGCACGTCACCTGCACTGCGTCCAGCCTCGGATCGACCCGCCGCGTCCTGGCGATCGCGGCCTCGAGAACCTCCGACCGGCTCACCTCCCCCGCGCGCAACGCCGCGGCGACACCGACCGCGTCCAGCGTTCCCAGGGCATCGTCGGTGAATCCGTGCACGGCAGAGCTCATATCCGCAGCGTAATGCGAGCCCGGGTCCCTTCGCAGCAGTAACGAACCTGCTGACCCTTCTCGACTATCGCATTTCTATTGATAATGGTTATCATTAGCATCTTGCTCGAGGTTGGAGGACATGTGGGACACCTGTTGATGGTGGAGAGCTGGGTCGGTTCGATGAGCACCTTGCTCCCGGCGGGAATCGAGGACAGTGGCCACGAATTCAGCTTCCTGACCCGAGATCTCGGGCACTACCTGCGGCCGGGAACACCCCTGCCGCATCCCCTGCTCGGGGCGGCCAACGTGTTCACCGCCGACACCAACGACGAGTCGACACTGCTGCCGTACGTGCGAAAACTGCAGGCGGCATTCGGTTTCGACGGCGTGCTCACCTCGTGCGACTACTATCTGCCGACCGTCGCCGCGATCGCCGCCGATCTCGGCTTGCCCGGGCCCGGCCGGACCGCGGTGGCCGATGCCTGCGACAAGTACCGGACCAGGCTGATCTGCCGTGCCGCCGGTGTCGCCGGTCCCGCCTTCGCCGTCGCGCGGGAATGGGATGAGATCGTGGGCGCCGCAGCCGAACTCGGCTATCCCCTGGTGGTCAAGCCGGTCGACCTCTGCGGCGGGATGTTCGTGCGCCGGGTCGGCGACGAGGCCGAGTTGCGCGTCGCGGTGGACGCCATCGCCGGATTCCCGATCAACGCCCGAGGACAGCACCGCTCACCACTCGTCCTGCTCGAAGAGTGCGTGGACGGGCCGGAATTCAGCGTGGAAACCGTCACCGTCGCCGGGCGGACGACGGTGATCGGAGTGACCGACAAACGGATCACCGGTGCCCCCGCCTTCATCGAGTCGGGCCACATGTTCCCCGCTGCCCTCGAGCCCGGCGATTCCACCGCGGTGGCCGAGCTGGCAGTCGCGGCGATCACCGCGCTCGGTCTCGACGCGACCGTCGCCCACACCGAGGTCAAACTCGGCGCGCACGGCCCCCGCCTGATCGAGGTGAACCCCCGCCCCGCCGGGAATCGCATCACCGAACTGGTGCGACGGGTCACCGGAATCGACCTCACCGCCGTGCACGCCGAAGCTGTCGCGGGCGGCGAGCCCGATGTCACACCCCGGGAGACCGGTATCGCCAGCGCGGCCGTCGCGTTCGCGGTTCCGACGGATACCGGCCTGCTGACCACGGTGGACGGAGCACAGAACTGGGCGGCGGACCCCAGGATCGTGGAGCGCAAACTGGCGGATCCCGGCACCGAGGTGCGTCCCGCGACCGACAACAACACCTATCTCGGTCACGTCATGGTGGTGGACGACATGCACCGCACCACCGGCGATCTCGCACAGCGGTTGATCGCCGATCTCCGTTTCGAACTCGACGCTGCGCGATGATCGCCGCCGACGTGCGCCCCGACTCCGTCGCCGAGCTCATCACGTGGGCGCGCCGGGGCAAGCTCGGACCCGAACCCGCAACCCTGCACGCGTCCACGGCGTTTCGCACCGCCTACGGCACCCGGCACGCGGGCCGCTCTCGCGGATACCGCAACGAGGTGCTGAGCCTGCGGGTCGGCGCGGCGGTGGGCTCATGTGGTCTCGAACCCGGCTCTGCCACCGACGATCTGGTCGACAGCTGTGTCGCGGCGACGATCGACGAACTGCTCGCGCATCCGGTGCCCGCGGTCCGGATCGCCGCGCTCGATGCCTATCTGATGCACGTGCGTCCGCATCCGCACGCGGGTGGCGTGCAGGGCGAACAGGTGGTGATCGAGGGGCCGACCTCGCTGACGAAGTCGCGCCGCCGGGCGAGCACCGTCGTCGACCTGCTGCCCGCCGGGGTGTCGCGGGTACTGGTGGTGGGCGTCGTCGGTTCGCTGCTCGCCGAACTGCGGGCGCGCGCCATCACGTATCTGCCGTGCGACCTCGCCGGTGGCGTCACCGAATGGGGTGAGCCGGTCTTCGAGTCGGTCGCCGACGCTCCGTCGGACTACGACGCGCTGCTGGTCACCGGAATGTCGCTGGGTAACGAGACATTCGACGAATTCCGGGCCGTGGCGAACCGGCGCGGCCTGCCGCTGGTGCTGTTCGCCCAGACCGGCAGCGCGGTGCTGCCCTGGTTCCTGGGCACGGGCGTGCACGCGGTCTCGGCCGAGCCCTACCCGTTCTTCTCCCTCGACGGCGGGCCGAGTGCCGTCGTCACCTACCGAGAGCTGTCATGACACCCCCGCAACCCGCGCTTCTGCAGTTGATCGGCGGCACGCCCGCCGTGCCCATTCCGTCCGGAAACAGCTGGTACACAGCGAAACTCGAGGCAGCGAGCGTAGCGGGCATGAAAGCCCGTGCGGCAGTGTCGATGTTGCGCGCCGCTGCGGCGAGAGGTGAGCTCGCGCCGGGCGCGACGATCATCGAATCCACCAGCGGCACACTGGGACTGGGCCTGGCGCTGGCCTGCAAGGCACTGGGCCATCCGGTGCTGCTGGTGGTCGACGACGAGCTGGAACCCGATCTGCGCGCGTTGTTCTCGGCGTTTCAGATCCCGCTCGACGTGGTCACCGCACCACACCCCTCCGGCGGCTGGCAGCAGGCGCGGCTGGATCGGCTGGCCGCATTGCTCACCGCCACACCGGGTGCGTACTGGCCCGACCAGTACGACAACCCCGACAACGCGGGCGGCTACCAGGCGATGGGCGAGGAAATCCTCGCCCAGGTCGACGGCGTCGATGTGCTGGTCGCCTCGATCGGTTCCGGCGGGCACTGCGCCGGGCTCGCCCGGGTGCTGCGCACACGGTGGCCCCGGCTGCGGGTGATCGGGGTCGACGCCGTCGGCTCCCGGATATTCGGCCAACCAGATCGCCGCCGGCTCATGCGCGGTCTCGGCAGCAGCATCCTGCCCCGCAATGTCGCCTACGCCGACTTCGACGAGGTGCACTGGGTCGACGCCGCCGAGGCGGTCGCGTCGTGTCGCCGGGTCGCGGCGGCCACCGGCATCGCGGGCGGCTGGAGCACCGGCGCCGCCGCCCTGGTCGCGGGCTGGGTCGCCGAGCGTGAACCCGACGCCCGCGTGCTGACCGTGTTCCCCGACGGGCCACACCGCTACCTGGGCACCATCTACAACGACGACTGGTGCCGAACCAACGGTCTCTTCCGCGCGCCCGCCACCGCACCCACCACGATCGCCGCCCCGGACAGCGCCGAAGTGCTCGGCTGGGGCCGATGTTCGATCGTCCGCGACCCTGCCGCTGAGGTGAGCGCGTGACCCCCGCAACGGCTTTCCAGCCCGGAACCGGCAGATGAACGGCATCGACACCTTCCGCGCGCTACCGGGCGCCGTCCGGCTACTGCTCGTGAATCATCTTGTGGGGCATATCGGTTTCTATCTCCTCGTACCGTTTCTGGCCGACTACCTCCTCGACGACCTCGCGCTGTCGGCGGCCGTTGTCGGCATCGTGCTCGGGGTGCGCAATCTCAGCCAGCAGGGTCTGTTCCTCGTCGGCGGCTCGGCGGCCGACCGGCTCGGCGCGCGCGGCGTGATCATGGTCGGCCTGGCGATCAGGGCACTCGGCTTCTCGCTGTTCGCCGTCGGCGGTTCGCTGCCGGTGGTGCTGGCGGCCTCGGTGCTCACCGGTTTCGCGGGGGCACTGTTCAATCCGGCGGTCCGCGCGTTCATCGCCCGGGACAGCGGTGCGCATTCGGCGCAGGCCTTCGCGCTGTTCAACGTCTTCGGCAATGCGGGCTCCGCGATCGGACCGGTACTCGGCACCGTGTTGACAGCGGCGGGCTTCCGGATATCGGCCCTGGTCGCGGCGGCGATCTTCGCGGTGCTGGCCGTGGTGCAATGGCTACTGCTGCCCGCGCGACCGGTGCCCGCGCACGAGGGTGGGGTCGGTACCGACTTCGCGACGGTGTTCACCGATCGCCGGTTCTGGGCGTTCACCCTCGCGCTGATGCCGATGTTCGCTTTGCAGAGCCAGATCTACTTCCTGTTCACCCTGCAAGCGCAGGACAGGGCCGGGCCCGGGCACGGTCCGGCGGCGGTGGCGGCGCTGTTCGTGGTCGAGACGATCGCCGTGGTGGCACTCCAGGTTCGGGTCACCACGGTGCTGGCGCGCCGACCACAGCGCGGGCCCGCGATGGCGCTCGGGATGGCCGTCATGGGAGCCGCGTTCCTCCTGCCTCCCGCCGTCGCGGGGGTGGTGCCGTTCGAGGGAAACAGCGTGGTGGGCACAGTGATCCGGATTGCTCCGGTGGTCGCGGCCGCGGTGCTGCTCGCGATCGGCGTGACCGCGGTGCAACCCTTCGTCAACGAGGCGATCGGCCGCTTCGCCGGAACTCGGCTGACCGGAACCTATTTCGGCGCGTTCTATCTGGCGTCCGGCATTTTCACGGTCGTCGCCACCTCGATCACCGGCGCCGTCCTCGACCACACCGGCGGCCCCCTGAGCTGGCCGCCCTCGCTGCTGTGCGCCGCGGCCGGTGTGCTGTCGGCCCTCGCGCTGCTGCGGCTACACCGCCGCAACCTGCTGCCCGGCCCCGCAGCGATCCGGCCCGAACTCGCACCGGTCGCCGACGACAACACCCCCAGCGAAAGGCGATGACTCCGATGACCATTGATCTCGCCACGCCGGGAATCGGTGTCGGCCGCGCCTACGGAAGCTGCGGCGAACTGCTCCAGGGCGTCACCGAACAGAATCGGCATTTCCTGGTCACGCTCCCCATTCGGCGCGGCACGGTGGCCGTCTTCGAGCCGGGCGGCGACCGCATAGATGTTGTGCCGGAGGGCAAGTCGAAGGCGGCGCGACTCGCGAGCGGGATGGTCGGCCGATCGCGCGTGCTGGGTGGCGGGCGACTCACCCTGCACAGCGAACTTCCCGAAGGCAAGGGGCTGGCCAGCTCCACCGCCGATCTCGTCGCCACCGCCCGCGCGGTCGCCGACGCCGAGGGTCGCTCGGTGCCCGTCGCGGAACTCGAAGCCGACCTGCGCGCCATCGAACCGTCCGACGGCGTCATGTACCCGGGCACCGTCGCCTATTTCCATCGCGAGGTGCGGTTACTCGCCCGCCTCGGCACCCTCCCGGCACTGACGATCGTCACCGGCGACGAGGGCGGCTCGGTCGACACCGTCGAATTCAACCGGGGCGAACCCGGCTTCAGCGCCGCTGACAAACGCGAATTCGACAGGCTGCTCGGCGAACTCGGCCCGGCGATCACCCACGGTGACATCGCCGCGATCGGCGCGGTGGCCACCCGCAGTGCCGTGCTGAGCGCCGCATCGCGTGACCGTCCGCATCTGGACGCGACCATCCGGGCGGCGCGCGCCATCGGCGCGGCCGGAGTCGTCGTCGCCCACAGCGGCACGACCACCGGAATCCTGCTCGCCGACAACGATCCACGTCTGCGCGAGCAGGTCCTCGCCGCGCACGAGATCTGCGCCGCCTTCGCCTGCTCGGTGGCGGTGCATCACTCGTGGCGACCCGGCACACAGCGCGTTCCCACCGTCGATCACCCACACCCGGTGACGATTCCCCGAACAGAGAGCTCTCCGCGATGATCACCGTCGACCAGATCCGCTTCGCCTACGACGGCCGAATCACGCTCGACGACATCAGCTTTGGTGTGGCACCCGGCAGCACGCTCGGACTGATCGGCCCCAACGGTTCGGGCAAGTCCACGCTGCTGCGGCTGATGTACCGGGCACTGCGCCCGGCGGGCGGATCCGTCGTCGTCGACGCGGTGCCGGTGGAGCGGCTGCGCGGGCGCGAGCTCGCGAGTCGCCTCGCCGTCGTCGCCCAGGAAGCGCCGCCGGATACGCCGGTCACCGTGGCCGAGACCGTGCTGCTCGGCAGGTCGCCGTGGGTCGGTGCGTTCCAGGGGTATTCGCGCGCCGACCGGATCGCCGCCGCGGCCGCGCTCGAACACGTGGGGGCGCGGGCGCTGGCCGACCGCCGTTTTGCGACGCTCTCCGGCGGCGAACGCCAGCGCGTCCTGATCGCCAAAGCACTCGCCCAGCAGGCCGACCACCTGCTCCTCGACGAACCCACCAACCACCTCGACATCCGCTACCAGCACGAATTGCTCACCCTGGTCCGCGGTCTCACCGCGACCACCACGATCGTGGTGCTGCACGAGCTGAACCTGGCCGCCCGCTACTGCGACCGCCTGGTCCTGCTCGACCAGGGGCGCGTCGCCGCCGCAGGCACTGTCGCCGAAGTCCTGACCCCGCGGATCCTCGAACCCGTCTACAAGATCCCCGTTCGCCGAACGTCGGCCTTCGGCGCCGTCCAACTCCTCTTCGGCCCGGCTGCCGAACCTCCCGCCACAACACTTCCGTCCGAGACCAGAGAGGCGGCCACGACATGACCGCGACCCTGGTGGCCGATCCGGCCATCGACGACCTCGATCACGCCCGCCACCGCGGCCGCGCAGTGCTGCTGACCGCCGGGCTCACCATCGCGCTCGCCTGCACGCTGGTGGTCGCAGCCGGGCTCGGGCCGGTCGCCGTCCCGCCGGGCACCGTGGCGCGGATCATCGGCCACCATGTCTTCGGTCACCCGGTATCCGTCGATTGGAGCGCCGCCCAGGACTCCATCGTCTGGTTGGTGCGGGTGCCGCGCGTGTTGCTCGGCGCACTCGTGGGCGCCGCCCTGGCGATCACCGGTGCCGTCTTGCAGACCATCGTGCGCAATGTGCTCGCCGACCCCCACATCCTCGGCGTCACCTCGGGCGCGTCGACCGGTGCCGCGGTGTATCTGCTGTTCGGGGTCGCCGCGGCGACCACCGCCACCGCCCTCGCGGCGAGCGCCTTCATCGGCGCGTTGATCGCCACCGCGCTGCTGTTCGTGATCTCGCGGATCAACGGCCAGCTCACCTCGCTGCGGCTGCTGCTCGGCGGGGTGACCATCGGCTACATCTTCTCGGCCGCGACCAGCTTCCTGATCTTCGCCTCCGACCGGCCCGAAGGCGCGCGCACCGTGCTGTTCTGGCTGCTCGGCTCGCTCGCGCCTGCCGCCTGGTCCTCGGTGGCGACCACCGTCGCCGTCGTCGCGGTGGCACTGGTCGCGGTGCTGTTGATGGCGCCCCGGCTGGACGCACTGGCCGCCGGTGACGACACCGCGCGCACGCTCGGCATCGCACCGAATCGCATTCGGCTGTGGGCGTTGCTGATCGTCGCACTCGCGGTCGGCGCGGTTGTCGCCGTCGCCGGAGCGATCGGCTTCGTCGGGCTGATCGTGCCGCACGTGGCCCGGCTGTGTACCGGTGGCACACATCGGCACCTACTCGTGGTCAGCGCGCTGATCGGCGCGCTCTTCCTCGTGATCGCCGATGTGGCGGCACGCACCGTCTTCGCGCCACGCGAACTGCCCATCGGGATCGTCACCGCCACCGTCGGCGCCCCACTGCTCCTCGTCCTGATCCGCCGCTTCCGTGCCACTGGCGAGTCCTGAAACCCGCACTCCACCCCCGCTGTCCCGGTCACGACGACCGGGCGAAATCCCCCCACCGATCGATGAGGACCACCGTGTTCACCCGTGTCATCTCCGCCCGCCGCTCCGCCGTTCCCGTACTCGCCCTCCTCACCAGCGCGATCGTTACCGGTTGCGGCACACCAGCTCCCGCTACCGCACCCTCGGCAAGCGGTTTCCCGCTGACGATCTCGAGCTGCGGTCGCGACGTCACCTTCTCCTCGCCCCCACAGCGCGTCGTCACGGTCGGTTCCATCGCCGCACCACTGATCGCGGCCGCGGGCGCAGCGGACCGCATCGTCACCCGCACCTTCGAAGCCGCCGCCTTCCCCGGCCAGTACGACGAGGCATTGCAGGGCATCGAAATCACCGCGCCCACCGCCGAACTCGCCCGCGAGGAGATCATCAGCAGGGCCCCCGACCTGGTCGTGAGCGTCGAAGGTCTCTCGGTGACCCCCGACGATCTCGCCCAGGTGGGCATACCGCTGATCGTGACCCGCGGCTACTGCCGCGACGCGGCCGGCACCTTCGAGGACGTCTTCGCCGACATCGCCCTCTACGGAAAGCTCTTCGGCACCGAGAGCGCGGCCGACACCGAAGTCACCACACTGAAGCAGCGAGTACAGGCGGTGACCGAACGGCACAGTGGCACAACGACTCCCCGTCCCGCCGCCGCGCTGATCCTGTCGCGCGACGGCGCCCAGCTCAAAGCCTATGGCGCCAAGAGCACAGTCCACGAACAGCTGAAGATCCTCGGCCTCGGCAATGTCTACGGCCAGATCGACAAGCGCAACTTCGAAGCCAACACCGAAACACTCATCGCCGCCGACCCCGAAGTGATCATCCTGCTCACCCAGGGCGACCAGACACCCGACTCGGTGCGCACCGCCCTGCGCCAACGTCCCGAACTGGCCGGGCTGCGCGCGATTCGGGAGAACCGGATCATCGTGGCGCCCTTCGGTTACACCGGGCCCGGACCGGTAGCCGTCGAGGGTCTGGAAGTGCTCGACCGCGAATTGGCGCAGCTGCGATGACCGCCACCACCGGCTACCTCGTCCGCGAGGCAGGCACCGCGGATCTCGCGGGCGCGCGCAGCGTCATGCTCGACACCTTCTACCAGGTGTTCGGCATCGGCTATCTGCCCGAATATCACCAGGACGTGATCGACCCGGACACCGCGTATCTGCGGCATCCGCGCCACCGGCTGTGGGTCGCCGCGCACGAGGGCGTCATCGTCGGCACCACCGCGATCCGGGCGCAGGGGCCCGCCCATCCCCCACATCCGGCCGAGCTCGCGCGCCGCTACCCCGACGAGACCACCGCGCAGCTGTTCCGGGTCTATGTGCGGCCCGAGCACCATCGACGCGGACTGGCCACCCGGCTCGTCACCGCGGCGGTCGAGCACGTGCGCGCCACCCCGGCTTTCGAGCGGCTGTATCTGCACACCGACGCGCGGACACCCGGTGCGCTCGAATTCTGGCTGACCTTCGGCCACATCGTGTGCGACGCCCGAGGGCCACATGGCGGCTTCCAGACGGTGCACCTGGAGATTCCGCTGGATCGCGGCGATCAACAGCCGGTCTGACGGTTCCCTGCTGGCGCGGTGACGGCATACACGGCACTATCGAACGCGTGGAACACTTGCGAATCGCGCGACGTTCGGGCGCTGTGTCGTGACCGCGCTGGCTCCCGGCGAGAACCGGCCCGCGCCCGGTGACCAACTGACCGTCACGGTCGCGAGTTCGGCGTCGGTCGACGTGTCGGCCCTGCTGGTGAACGCGGCGGGCAAGGTGCGCTCCGACGCCGACTTCGTCTTCTTCAATCAGCCGACCGGGCCGGGCGTGGTGTACCGGCACGGCAACGGCGGACCCGATGTGGTGGGCGTGCAGACCTCGGCGTTGCCCGCCGATGTGGACAAGGTGGTGGTCACCGCGAGCCTCGACGGTCGCGGACCCGCGACGTTCGCCGCCGTCGGCACCTTGACCACCACCATCGAATCCGGTTCCACCGCACTGACTTTCCCGATCCCCGGACTCACCACCGAAAGTGGTGTGGTGTGTGTGGAGATCTATCGCCGCAACGGCGCGTGGAAGGTCCGCGCGATCGGTCAGGGTTACGCCGACGGGCTCGCGGGCATCGCGTCGGCTTATGGTGTGAACCTCGACGACGAGCCCGAACCCGCTGCGGCGCAGGGTAATTCCGGTGCCGTGGCGGGCACTGCCGGCGACTCCCGAGGCGCACCCGGCCCAGGTCACCTGCCGCCGCACCCTTCCGGTTCTCACGCCCCGATGCCACCCGGTCAATTCGCGCCGCCCCCTGGGGCACCCCCTGTTCCTGGTCAGCCGGGGACGCCATCCGGCTACCCGCCCGCACCCCTGCCGGGCGCACCTGCCTACCCGGCCGCGCCCACACCGGCCTACCCGCCACCCGCCTACGGACAGCCCGGCGGACCCGCTCAACAGCCAACGTATGCATCTCAGCAAGGAGCCCAGCCCGTGCACAGCGACCTGTTCGACCCCTCGCATGCCGAGGTCAACGGCCTCGGTATCCAGAAGCAGGGCGGCAAGATGGTGAAGGTCGGCATGAACGGGGAGGTGATGGCGCGATCCGGGTCCATGGTGGCTTACCAGGGTGACCTGAAGTTCGAGGCGCTCGGCTCCGGCGGCATCGGCCGCGCCATCCGCCAGCATCTCACCGGCGAAGGCGTGCCGCTGATGAAGGTGACCGGCCGCGGCGACCTGTTCCTGGCCAACAGCGCCGCCGACGTGCACATCATCGACCTCGACGGCACCGACGGGCTCACCATCAACGGCGCCAACGTCCTCGCCTTCGACTCCACGCTGCGCTATGACATCGGCCGCGTCCAGGGCGCCGCGGGCTACGCCTCCAACGCGGGCCTGTTCAACTGCGTCTTCACCGGCCGCGGCCGCATCGCCATCACCACCCACGGCACCCCGGTCGTCCTCACCGTCGACCAGGCCACCTACGCCGACCCGAACGCCGCCGTAGCGTGGTCGTCGAGCCTGCAGACCGGCATCAAGCGCAACGACTCCTTCGGCCTCGGCCGCCTGATGGGCCGCAGCACCGGCGAAGCGAGCACCCTTGCGTTCTCCGGCCGCGGCTTCGTCATCGTCCAGCCCTCCGAACTTCCCCCGGGCGGCCTCATCGGCGGCACCGGCGGCGGCCAGCAAGCGGGCACCGGCGGCAGCATCTTCGGCTGACCCGAACACGGAAAAGGCCGATACCCGCGCGGTCGCGGGTATCGGCCTATGTCCTGCCTGCTAGTTCGCGCGCTCCTTGCGGGCCTGGCGGCGGGCCTCACGCATGTCGTTGAGTTCCTGTTCCAGGCTCTCCGCGATGCGGAACTGGCCCGTGTCGTAGATGCTGGTCGGCTCGATCGCCTCGTAGCCGAAATTGGCTTCGGCGAAAGCCTTTTCGACCCGGGCCTCGATGTCGGAGATGGCGCTCTTGCGGGCGGCGGGAACCGAATCGGTGGCCGGCTCCGGCTTGGCCGGCTCCTTGGCGGGCTCCGGTGCCACCACGGGCGCGGGAGCTGACTTCTTGGCGGTGGCCTTGTCCGCGGAAGACGGCTTGCCGATGCCGAAGCGCTTGCGCTTCTCCGGCGAGCGGCCGTTGCCGTTGGCAACCGGCTCGGTGGGGGTCCAGGCGGGTTCGCGGGTGATCGGCGTGGTAGCGGCCGTTTCGGTGGCAGCGATCGCCTCGGCGCGAGCTGCGCCCGTCATCGGCGGGGTGTAGGTGAGGCGGATACCCTCGGTGGCCTGGCGGCCGAGGATGTTGTCGGCGGGGTCGGGCAGGTCCCTGACCTGGCTGGTCGCGCGGGTGATGGCCAAGCCGTACCGGGCGCTGACCGCGTCGTGGATCAGTAGCGCGACACCGATCATCACCGGCGCGACCGCGTGCACGGCAACGTCGTACCACCGCCCTTCCCGCACGTAGGGATAGGTGTTGAGGGTGACGGTGAGCCCCAGCAGCGCGAGCTCGGCGAGCGCGACCTGGCGGCGGTTGTCGATCACGCCCCACTCGGCGACCTTGTTCGTCCCGACCATGATGATGATCAGACACACGCTGATCATCGCTTCGAGCAGATAGCTGAACCAGAACAGCGGATCGCTCGGCCCACCGGGCGCGATGTTCTGCTGCACGTTCACCGCGGACCACAGCATGCCCGCGCCGACCACGCCGGCCAGTGCCTTCAGCGACCACGACCGGTGCCGGTACAGCGAAGCGAGCTTCGCGTGCGGGCTCGATTCGCGACGCTGGGACGCCATCGCCTTCCTGGCGAGCAGCAGATCTCGCATGTCGGCCTTCTCGATCGCTTCGGTGGTCTGTCGGCTGCGGTCCGATGCGGACGCCATCGCCTGGGTGTGCTTCCAGCGCTGTTCGCGATCCTGTTCACGGATGCGTTCGGCGAGTTCGCGTTCGGCGCGCAGCTCATCTTCGGAGAGCGCGTCGGTGAGGGCCGGATCGAATTGGTAAGCGAGACGCCCGCGGGCACGTTCGACTCGCTGGGCGAGCTGGCTGACGTCGTCCTCGAGACCGGATTCGATCGTCATGCCAGACCACCGCCCCGGGCGCGCGAAGGCAGGCAGGTGACCACAGGTGTGAACGGCACGGACCATTCTTACAGCATGTCTGGAAACTCCGATAGTTTTCAGGCACCGCCCTTCTCGGGCGTCGTCGGGCTGACAGTATTTGCTGTCGCCGCTATTGCCGACGGGGTGGAGGTCGCCCGCTGCGATACCGCTCCTGAACCGTTGGCCGCTGGGCTGAGTCAGGAACGACACCTGGCGAAGTCGTTTTCTCGCAAAACGGTGCTCTGCCTGTGGAACGATCAGTGCGGCCCTGTCGTTGGCGGATCGAGTGTTCCTCTGCGAGTGTGGGTTCAGCGCAGATCGTGACCACAACGCGGCGCGGTCGATCCCGACCCAACCCTGGCAATCACTGTCTTCGCGCGGCTCATGACGGTGCGCCGGATGCAGATCGGACGATTCGGTAGTCAGGCTGACCCGGGCAGAGTCACTGACCGCGCTGTGTGTGGTCACCGACCCGGACAGACGCCCGCCCGGTTTTCGCCTGGATGCTGCGGAGCCGAAACGACGAGACAGTTTTGCCCTTACTGTCGAAACGGGGAAACCCGATCCGCTTACATTGCGGACCGCGTTCGACAGTCGTGTGGCGGCTCATCATCAGCGAGTGTGACACAGGCCACCGACATCACACTGAACGCGCAGCCACAGGACAGTTCCAGGTTTCAAGTGCGCTCAGAGCAGACATCGCGAGGTGACCTGCGTTGATTTCGCGAACACTTGTCGGAGCTCCGTGTCATGCTGTGCGCCACCACTGGGGAGTGGGTGGACTGACTCGAAGGGGACGAGCATGTCTATGGAGGGAACGGTGTTGTCGCCCGCGCCGCATTGCGAGCCGCGGTTGGAGGGTGGGGAAGAGGTGCCGCGTTCTGTCGCCGTGAATACCGCTGTGCCTCAACGGATTACTGGTTCCGGTCGCCCGAGGGCCGCGGGCGGAACGCCGGCGAGTATCCGCAGGGCAGTGCGCGCCTCCTGCACGCAGGCAGCGCCGACCGGCGAATCTGTAGCGACCGCAAAGCGATTCGCCGAGCAGGTGCTCCGGCTGCTCTTGGAGGTGGTCGATCGGCGCAGATCGTCGACTCACCTGCGCGCTCACACAGACGCGCGAGTACTCGCCGCCATCAACACCATGCTCGCGCAGGACTTGGTCCCCGGCCGGGGCTTGGGCAGCGCCACCCTGACCCGCGTGAAACTGACCGCGACACAAGACGGTGCCGCCGAAGTCTTCGCTTCGTATCAGCGTGGGCCGCGGACTCTCGCTATCGCCGGCCGCATCGAGTCGACCAAGGACAGCTGGCGCTTGGTCGCGGTGCGGATGTTCTGATCGCCACCGACGGTCGAAGCGTGGATGCCGAAGTCGATTTCGACGAGCTCCTGAGCGAGGTCCGTCGACTGCCTCAACGCAGCGCGGCGACGCCCGAGAAGTCATGGGGTGCGCGGTGATTGCGATCGGAAAGGCTGCCGAGAGCGTGGTCGGGGTGAAGGCCGAAGTATTGCCTGCGGGTCCGGCTCGTCCAGGCCATCGCCGCCGCGGCGGCGATGCGGTGGAAGTGGACGGTGTAGCCGTGTTCGTAGATGCGCAGCAGGGCGTAGCCCCCGGGGTACTCCTTCACGGCCGCTACCTCCAGGTATTCGACGTGGCCGGAATCGGGGCGGCTGCGGCGATTCCGGTGGGTGTGGCCGCTGTGGTGCAGGAATACGCCAGGGGCCGTTCGGTAGCAGGCTTGCAGTGCGGCCACGCTCGCACGATCGAGAACGAAACCGGGGCCGCCGGGGTTGCTCAGTGCCGCATAGCGGGTCGCGGGGTGGTGGCCGAAGATCAGCGTCGGGCGGTCGGGGTCGGCGGCGAGGGTCGCGCGGAGCTCGGCGAGTTGGCCGGCGCCGATCGTGCCGCCGGAACCACGCCTGCGCGTGGTGTCGAGACCGATCAGGCGCAAGCCACCCAGCTCATGGCAGGTGAGTTGCCCGAACGGCTGAAACACCTGGCCCCAGTGATCATGCGCGCCGCGCGGAACGTCGTGATTGCCACGGCAGACGAAGTGATCGCTGCCCGCCCTGCCCCAGGCGTCCAGACGCGCCGCGATGCCCGCGCACTGTTCGGCGGTGCCACAATCGGTGAGATCGCCCGCGACCACCAGATGATCTGCCGCGCGCTCGGGTCGGCGGATGTCGTGCAGCAGTGCCTCGGTCATCACCTGCGGGTAGTGGCCGTCGTCGTGGCGCAGACCCGGCGGCAGCCCGGCGACGATCAAGCCGCTGCGGTCCTCGCCCCAGTGCAGGTCGTTGGCGAGGGCGATCGTGCGCAGCAGTCGCCCCGGCGGTGGCGGCGCGGTGAGGAAAACGCCCGTGACCTCCGGAGTTCCCGGGCGTCGAGTCACCCAGGTACGGCCGGGAACAGCGGTTTCGCCGTCGGAGCAGGCCCGGAAGCGATATCGGCGGCCCGGCTCGAGACCGCGCACTTGCGCGTAGTGGTGCGCGGTGCGACGGCCGTCGAGGTAGCGGGTCACCGGTGTGGCCGAGCTGTCGGCGGGCGCGAGCAGTACTTCGGTGTCGGCCGCGGCCGGGCGAAGCTGTCCCGCGCGATCACGTCGATGGGTCGACCACGTGAGGATCACCGTGTCGTGAGTGACCGTGACGACCTCGAGATCGGTGACGACGAGCCGATCACGCACGCCGCTCCACGAATACGGCCGCGCCATCGGCGCACGCACGGTGGCCGCCGCCGCCCCCGAGGCGGCGTTGACCAACCATGCGGTGTGCAGTCGCGGATCGAGCATGCCGGGCTCCGTTCGCCGTCTCTCGCTGACGGTACGGTGCCCGGCTGAACACCCGTGGGCGGTGATGTGGACGTTGATCGCCCAGGTAGCGACCGGAAAGCGATGACGCCGCCGTCAGTCGTCGCGCGGCATCTTCCGCAGCTGCTGTGTCCCATCGCTGTGCGGTGGGTCGCCGTCGAGTCCGTCGGGTAGCCGCCGCGCCCCACTGGCTACCTCGGCGATGAGATCGTCGTAACCACAAGCCAATTCGTGCAGGCGCAGTTGCGCGGCACGCAGTTGGGCTTCGGCCCCGCAGGCCAGCGCGCGGTAGGTGAGCGCGGCGAAATGGGCCATGCGGTCCACGACGGCGCCGATGCTCTCGGTGTGCATGGGTGCGGAGGTCGCCGGAGTGGGTGAGCGGATCACCACCCAGCGGTCGATCTCGCAGACCAGACGCGCACGCGCCCAGTCGATCTCGCTGGTATCGCCGGGAATCTGCTGTTCGCGGCGTTCGTGCAGGGTGGCCAGCTCGTGCGCTGCGGAGAGGACGGGATCACTCGCACCGGCGACCCCGCAGACCGCCTGCATCATCTGCGCTCGGTCCGGCAGTACCGCTTCCGGTCCGGGTCGTCCCGTCGAACCGCTGCCGTCCGTGTCCACTGTTGCCGCACCGTCCCCGTCGTCGGTTTTGTACCGCTTGTCGAAGGACATTCGTCTCGGCGGGGACGACGGATAGGTCACGAAATGACCCCCCAACAGCGAAAACCGGCCGCGAACAAGAGTTCACGGCCGGTCGCGATCACCGATCGAGCTGGAGTATCACAGGCTCCGGGCGATGATTTCCTTCATGATCTCGTTGGTGCCCGCGTAGATCAGCTGGACGCGGTTGTCGACCCACATGCGGGCGATCGGGTACTCGTTCATGTACCCGTAGCCGCCGAACAGCTGCAGACAGGTGTCGGCGATCTGCATCGCCTTGTCGGTGGTCCACCACTTCGCCATGGCGACGGTGGGGATGTCGAGTTCGCCGCGGAGGTGCTTCTCGACGCAGTCGTCGATGAACACACGCGCGATGCGGGCCTCGGTGGCGACCTCGGCCAGCTTGAACTTGGTGTTCTGGAAACCGAACACCGGACGGCCGAACGCCTCGCGCTCCTTGGTGTAGCGCAGCGTGTGGTCGAGGGCGACCTCCATGCCCGCGACCGCGCCCATCGAGACGATCAGGCGCTCCTGGGGCAGCTGCTGCATCAGCTGGATGAAGCCCTGACCCTCCTGGGTGCCGAGCAGGTTGGTCACCGGGACGCGCACGTCCTCGAAGAACAGCTCGGAGGTGTCCTGGCCCTTCTGGCCGATCTTGTCGAGCACGCGACCGCGACGGAACCCTTCGCGATCGGCCTCGACCAGGACCAGCGAGACGCCGGAGGCGCCCTGAGTGGGGTCGGTCTTGGCGACCAGGATGATCAAGTCGGCTTGTGCGCCGTTGGTGATGAAGGTCTTGGAGCCGTTGATGACGTACTCGTCGCCGTCACGGATCGCCTTGGCCTTGACGGCCTGCAGGTCGGAGCCGGTGCCGGGCTCGGTCATCGCGATGGCGCCGACGACCTCGCCGCTGGCCATCTTGGGCAGCCAGTACTTCTTCTGCTCCTCGGTGCCGTAGGCGAGCAGGTAGTGGGCCACGATGCCGTTGTGCAGGCTGATTCCCCACGAGGTGTCGACCGCGCGGGCCTGCTCCTCCATGAGCACGGCCTCGTGCGCGAAGGTGCCGCCACCGCCGCCGTACTCCTCGGGGATCGAGATGCACAGCAGGCCGACTTCGCCCGCCTTGTTCCACAGGTCGCGGTCGACATGGTGCTGCTCGCGGTACTTGTCGATGTTGGGGACAAGTTCCTTGGCCATGAACGCACGGGTCATGTCACGCAGGGCGTCCAGGTCCTCGTTCATCCAGCTGGACCGATTGGCGGCCATCGAGTCTCCTTGTTCGGCTCGGCACAGCACCGGTCCAGGCGTGACCGGTGGTTACGGACACCAGTGTGCCGCAGTATTGGCGTCGTGACAATAGTGCTGCCGAAATAGCCTCTCACCAGCGCATCATCGGTAAAGGTGAGAACGGATGGATGAGCGCGCGCCGGACTGTCAGCTCCACCAGCTTGAGATGGAAGCCGCTGTCCGGGTACCGCCGCATCAGTGCGGAGTAGGCCGCGTAGGGCAGTCCGTAGCGGCGCGCACCGAACGTCACGTCGATCAGATCGGCCCGCCGGAACAGCTCCACCGGATCGGTCGCGGCGCCCGCCGGGCGCACACGATGGTGGTCGCGGATCATCTCGGTGACGAGCTCGGCGATGTCCTCCCGGTCGTGCGTGATCAGCCAGTCGCCCGCCAGCGCGCACGACGGTTCGAGATAGTCGAAGGTGCACGCCGCCCAGATGCCGAGATCGTGGAAGGTCGCCGCGGTGCGGAACTCCTCCCGCGAGCTCGGCGGCGGCCCCGGCTCGCCGCTGCGAGCGAACAGGAGATCGGCTGAGCGCAATACCCGCAGCACATGATGGAAATAGGCCTTGCGGTCGGCGCCGAGCCGGGCAGTCCACGGTTCGAGTCGTTCGGCGATCGCCTGGTCGAGTTCGCTTGTGTGCTCGGTCAATTCGTCACTCCGAAGTAGATCTCACGGGCGTGTGCGAACCCCCCGGCACCCCCGAACCAACCCTAGGTGTCCACGATGGGCGCCGCTCGGCGAAACGGAGTTTCTCTCGAACAGCCCGGGCTCTGCGGATCGGGTGTCCCAACCTTCATGCCAACGTCGGCATGAAGCGACAACGCTCGATAAGAGCAGCCTCTGAGAACCTGGCCGGATTCCGGACATCCGCTCAGAACAGCGTCATCGGCTCGTCGGACTCGGGTGTCGGCTGGGTGGGCAGGTCGGGGACGATCGCACGGACCTCGTCGTGGAAACGGCGTGCCAGGCCACGCGCCGCGGCATTGTCGGGCGTGTGCACGAAGACCGTCGGCGAGCGACCTTCGCGCAACCAACCCGCGACCGTCTCCACCCACGGCTGCCAGCCCGCGACGGTGCGGTCGGTGTCGGCGCGCCCGTGGTAGCGCACGATCGGGTACTCGGTGAGCGCCCGCATCCGGCGCGGAACGCGAGGCTTCTTCGCCCGTGCCTCGAATTCGGAGGGGTCACCCGGTGGCCCGTCGAACAGGACCGTCGTGTCGAACGGCACCCATTCGGCCCCGATCCGCCCGAGCACCCGTTCCAGCTGCACCGCGGCCCGCTCGTCGTCGAAGAACGCTGGATGACGCACTTCCACCGCGCAGCGCAGTCCACCGGGCAACTCGCGCTGGAAGCGCGCGAGGGCGCCGAGATCGGTCGGGCCGAACGAGGCGGGCAACTGGATCCACAACGCGTGCACCCGCGGCCCGAGCGGTGCCATCACGTCGAGGAACGCCCCGAGTTCGGCGCCCGCGTCGACGAGTCGGCGCTCGTGCGTCACCGCCCTCGGCGGCTTGAGCACGAACCGGAAATCGGGCGCGGTCTGTCGCGCCCATGACTCGACGGTGGACGCGGACGGCGTCGCGTAGAACGTGGTGTTGCCCTCGACCGCACCGCAGTGCCCGGCGTAGGCACGCAGGCGCTCCCCCGGCGCGGGCAACCGCTGCTGCCATTGCGGATGCGTCCACATCGCACACCCCATCCGCAGCTCACGCACAGGCCGACGGTAATACAGCGACCGGCCGCCCCTAAAATGAGACCGGTTGCCACCAGTTCGCCCTGTGCGCGGGCGGCGGGAGTAGCGGTGTCCGGCCGAGCAGATCGGCGACCGTACGACCGCCACATCCCTGAATTCCGGTGCGCGCACAACGGAAAGGGCCTGTGATGGCGATTCTCACCACCGAGCGGCCCAGTGCTGTCTCCGTCACCCGCGCCTGGCTGGGCGTGTCCGCCGCCATGGTGGCGATCGCGTGGGGCGGCAACGAGTTCACGCCGCTGCTGGTGATGTACAAAGCCCACGGTCTTGCGCTGACCGCGGTCGACCTGCTGCTGTTCTACTACGTCCTCGGCATCGTGCCCGCCCTGCTCATCGGCGGCCCACTCTCCGACCGGTTCGGCCGCCGCCCCTTGATGCTGCCCGCACCACTGATCGCCGCGGCCGGTTCGCTGTTGCTCGCAGTGGGCGCGGCCTCGGTGCCGATGCTGGCGGCCGGGCGGATGCTGTGCGGTGTCGCGCTCGGACTGGCGATGGCGGTCGGCGGCAGCTGGCTCAAGGAACTGTCGCAACCTCCGTTCGCCGCCGCTGCCACAGGCAAGGGGGCCCGGCGATCCGCGATGAGCCTGACCGCCGGGTTCGCCCTCGGCGCGGGTGTGGCGGGCACCCTCGCGCAGTGGGGTCCGCTGCCCGATTCGACCGCCTATCTCGTCAACGCGGCGCTCTGCGTCGCGGCCGCGTTCTGGGTGGCTCGAACACCGGAAACCGTGACCCGCCGAGCGAATCCGGGCAGGCTGCGCGACGACTTGAAGATCCCCGCCGCCGGGCACCGGCGATTCCTGCGGGTGGCGGTGCCGATCGCCCTGTGGCTGTTCACCGCCAACGCCACCGCCTACGCGGTCCTGCCGACGCTGATGCTGCCGCGCGTGCAGCAGGCCCCGATCGCCTTCTCCGCCCTGGTCACCATGGTGACGCTCGGCTGCGGATTCACCATCCAATCGGTGGCGCGACGCATCGACCGTCCCGGCACGGCGCGCGCGGCGGTGGTCGCGCTCGTGCTGCTCACCACCGGCATGGTTCTGGCGGCGTGGACGGCGGCCACTTTGAGCATCTGGGTGACGCTGCTGACCGCCGTGGTGCTCGGCAGCGGTTACGGCATCGGCCTCGTCGCAGGGCTGCAGCAGATCGAACGTCTCGCGGGCCCCGGCGACCTCGCGGGCTTGAACGCGGTCTTCTACTCGGTGAGCTACCTCGGCTTCGGCGTGCCCGCGGTCCTGTCGTCCCTGCACAGCGGCCTCGGTTTCGGCTACCCAGCCATGTATCTGGTCACCGCCGCGATCGCCGCCGGTTGCCTCGCGCTCGTCGCCGCGAACTACCGCGAACGGATCTGAGCGCAACCCTGTCCCGCTGAAGCCGTCGCCCGCGCATCGGCCGACCCCGACGATCCGCGACCGCGCGTTACGGTGGATCGAGTGAGCACCGACCCCGTCGAAACCCTTCTCCGCTGGCAGGATTCCGGCGCGGTCTGGCGGGTCGTCAGCCGCCGACCCGACTCCGTGACCATCGCCCTCTACGAGTGCACCGGCGGGCAGGAAGCAGACCGCTTCACCTCCACCGATCCCGCGCTCCTGCGGTTTCTCGGCGAACGCGCCACCAGCGAGGACTGACCCGCCCGCGGTGAACGGGGTTACGCTGGTTGGCGCTATCGCTTCACGCCCGTCGGCCCACACGGCCGGATCGCCAAGTGAGGAGAGACCATGTCGGCCCCTACCGGACTACCCGCTGGAACCTGGGTCATCGACCCCGCGCATTCCACGCTCCAGTTCTCCGTGCGCCATCTGATGGTGAGCAAAGTGCGCGGCCGATTCACCGATTTCGCGGGCACGCTCGTGGTTCATCCCGACGGCTCCGCCGATGCCGATGTCGAGATGAAGGTGGCTTCGGTCACCACCGACAACGCGCAACGAGACGGGCACTTGGCCAGCGCCGACTTCTTCGACGTCGCCAACCACCCGATCGCCACCTTCAAGGCCACCGGTTTCACGGCGCGCAGCACCGAGTTCTCCGTCACCGGCGACTTCACCATCCGCGGCAACACCCACCCGGTGACCCTCGAGGTCGAATTCCTCGGCACCGGCCCCGGGATGGCCGATGCCCCGGTCGCCGGTTTCTCCGCGACCGCCACCATCAACCGCCGCGATTTCGGCCTCACCACCGACATCCCGATGGCCGACGGCGGCGCCGTGATCGGCGACAAGATCAACCTCTCGCTCGACGTCGAGGTCGGCCTGCAGAGCTGAGCGGCACCGAGCACAGGAGGGGCGCATGTCAGGACGACGTTTCCGAGCCGGCCTAGCCGCCGGGTTCCTGGTGCTGGTCGCGGCCTGCGGCGGCTCACCCACCGAATCCGGGACCGAATCCGCCGCCCCACCTGCCCCGGCGATCTCGGTCGCGCCGGAAGACGGCGCGACCGAGATCGATCCGCTGGGCCCGGTGCGCGTGAGTACCAGCGACGGGCAGCTCACCGCGGTCACGATGACCAACGAGCAGGGCGGCACGGTCGACGGCATCCTCACCCCCGACCAGTCGGCATGGAAACCGTCGGAACCACTGGGCTACGGCCACACCTACACGGTCACGGCCGAGGCGGTCACCGTCACCGGCCGGGTCGGGCCGATCACCTCGTCGTTCACCACGCTGGCGCCGAACAACCAGACCAAGGTCTATTTCCGAACCACGGGCGGCACGGAACTCTCCTCATCGGGCACTTTCGGCGTCGGCACCGTCGTCGTCGCGCACTTCGACGAGGACGTGCCCGATCGCGCGACGGCCGAGAAGCACCTGTCGGTCACCACCGATCCGCCCGTCACCGGCTCCTGGTACTGGCTCGACAACCGCAACGCCCACTGGCGGCCCGCGAACTACTACACGCCCGGCACGAAAGTGACGCTCACCGCCGACATCTACGGCAAGGATCTCGGCGGTGGCCTCTACGGCCAGGAAGACACGAAAACCAGCTTCACCATCGGCCCCTCGCACGTCTCGATCGTCGACGACAACGACAAGCAGGTGCAGGTGTACGAGAACGGCACGCTGATCAAGACGATGCCCACCTCGCTGGGTATGGGCGGCAGCCAGACCGTCGCGGGCAAGACCATCACCTTCTGGACCCAGCCCGGGGTGTACACCGTGATGGACAAAGCCAATCCGGTGATCATGGACTCCTCCACCTACGGCCTGCCGGTGAACTCCCGGCTCGGCTACAAGGAATCCATCGGCTGGGCGACCAGGATCAGCACCGACGGCATCTATTTGCACCAACTCGACGACACGATCTGGGCGCAGGGCAACACCAACGTCTCACATGGCTGCCTCAATCTCAGCGGCGAGAACGCGCGCTGGTTCTACAATTTCTCCCAACCCGGCGACGTGGTCGAGATCAGGAATACCGGCGGCGCCCCGCTCGAGGTGTGGCAGAACGGCGACTGGAGTGTGCCGTGGGAACAGTGGCAGGCAGGTAGCGCGCTGCGGTGAACGGGGACAACGCCTTTCCGCCGCCGCGCCGGGAGACAGCACGACGGGGACCACAGCGCGTCGGCAAGCACGCCGCCACCGACCCTCGCGCGCCACGGCGCGGCCGCGCTCGCCGAGCCGGGTTGATCATGGCCAGAATGCTCGTGGCCACCACCGCACTGGCCGTCCTCGCGGGCACCGGCCTGGCCTGGTCGGCCAAGCAGGACTTCGATTCCGGCTTCACCCATTCCACCGCACTCGGTGAGGACGCCCCGCGTTCCGGCGGCGGCGCCGTCAACATCCTGTTGATCGGCCTGGACACCCGCAAGGATCTCAACGGCAACGACCTGCCGAAAGAGGTGCTCGACCAGTTGCACGCCGGCGACGGCACCGAGGGCGGCTACAACGCGAATTCGCTGATCCTGCTGCACATTCCGGCCGACAAGAGCAAGGTCGTCGCCTTCTCCATCCCCCGCGACAACTATGTGCCGGTGACGGGAATCCCCGGCTACCAGCAGATCAAGATCAAAGAGGCGTACGGCCTGAAAAAGGCCGCGGTGCAAGCGAAGTTGATCGACCAGGGCGAAAAGGATCCGGTGGTACTGGAGCGGCGCGGCCGGGAGGCCGGACGCGCGTCCATCGTCACCACCGTCCGCAATCTCGTCGGGGTTCCGATCGACCGGTTCGCCGAGATCTCCCTCGCGGGCTTCTATGACCTGGCCACCGCTGTCGGTGGGGTCGACGTGTGTCTCAACCACGCCGTCGACGACAGCGAGTTCTCCGGCGCGAGTTTCCCCGCGGGCAGGCAGCATCTCGATGGTTCACAAGCCCTGGCGTTCGTCCGCCAACGTCACGGACTGCTCAACGGCGACCTCGACCGCACTCATCGTCAACAGGCTTTCCTCACCTCGGTCGCCAAGTCGCTCAAGGACTCCGGAACGCTGACCAACCTGAGCCAACTCACGGAACTGATGGACGTGGCGCACCGTGACGTGGTGCTCTCCGACGGCTGGAACCTGTTCGACTTCGCCCGCGACATGGGCTCCGCCGGCTCGGTACCGGTCGAATTCCGCACGCTGCCGGTGGTGCGCTACGACGTGATCGACGGTCAGGACGTGAACATCGTCGACCCGGCCGCCATCAAACGGGAGGTGCGGGCGGCCTTCGGCCAGGAGGTGCCGGCGACCACGACCACGGCATCGCCCCTGACGAGCGTGGTCGATGTGCACAATGTGGGCACCGAGAAAGGGCAGGCGGCGGCGCTCTCGGCCGCGCTGACGAGCCGGGGCTACGATGCGGGCCTGATCGGCAACGGTGATTCGAGCGACGGCCAGTACTCGGCCATCACCTACGGCCTCGGTGCCGCCGACGATGCGCGTGCGCTGGCGGAACTTCTCGGCGGGCTGCCGGTTTCCGCCTCGCCGTCGATCGAAGACGGGCGGATCAAGGTCGCGCTCGGCGCGGACTTCACGATGCCCACCGAGCTGAGCCCGACCACATCGACGACCACTCCCCCCACGACCACGACATCCGGCTCGATGCCGCTGCCCGACCAGGGAAAACCGTTGTCCACCAACATCGGCGACACCATTCCCTGCGTCAACTGAGCGACCTGCGCCGCGTCAGCCGGGCGCGGGAGCCGGGCGCGCGGGGCGGATATCGGTCGGCCACCGGAATGCCCAGTGGCCGACCGTCTCTCACTCCTCCGGTGCGTCCGGATAGGCCTGCTGCCGGTATCCACCGCGCAGCGTCCCGTCCAGATACGCGGCCTTGCAGGCCCGTCGGGCGATCTTCCCGCTCGACGTCCGCGGAATCGATCCCGCGGGCACCAGCAACAGGTCGCGCACCATCACCCCGTGCCTGCGGGCGATCGCCGCGCGCACCGCGTCCGTGATCGGGCCCGGCTCGAGTTTCGCCGCGCCCGTCCCTCTTTCGGCGACGATCACCAATTGCTCCGCCGCCGGATCGGACACCGTCCCGGCCTCGAGCACCGGTGCGGGCAACTGGCCCGCCTGCACCGAGAAGGCCGCGATGAAGCCGGGCCGCAACGCCGTACTGGCCTCCTGCGCCGAGTATTCGAGATCCTGCGGATAGTGGTTGCGCCCGTCCACGATCACCAGGTCCTTCACCCGGCCGGTGATGAACAGCTCGCCGTCGTGATAGGCGCCGTAGTCGCCGGTCCGCATCCACTTCGCGTCATCGGGCGCACCCTCGGCGCGACTACCGACCGGCATGCGCGCGACCACCCGATTGCGGAAGGTCTCCGCGGTCTCCTCCGCCCGACCCCAGTACCCGATGCCCATATTGTCACCGTGCAGCCAGATCTCACCGACCTCGCCGTCGCGACGCTCGATCCCGGTACCGGGATCGACGATCACCGCCCACTGTGACCGCGCCACGTGTCCGCACGACACCTGCGCCACCGCGTTCTCGGCGTGCTCGTCGCACTCCACCATCCGGCCGTCGTTCAACTGCCCGCGATCGACATAGACCACCCGCGCCTCGTCGTCACGCTTGGTCGCCGACACGAACAGCGTCGCCTCGGCCATCCCGTAGCACGGCTTGATCGCGGTCTTGGACAGCCCGTAGGGCGCGAACGCCTCGTTGAACTTGCGCATCGAGGCCACCGACACCGGCTCACTGCCGTTGATCAGACCGATCACGTTCGACAGGTCGAGCGATTCGTCTCCCTTGGGCAACCCGCGCATCGCCGCGTGTTCGAACGCGAAGTTCGGTGCCGCCGAATAGATTTCGGCGCCGTCCGCTTGCGCGGCCAGCTCCTTGATCCAGCGCGCGGGCCTGCGCACGAACGCGCTGGGCGACATGATGGTGATGAACTTGCCACCGATGGTCGGCAGGATCACCGTGAGCAGCCCCATGTCGTGGAACAGCGGCAGCCAGGTGACCCCGCGGGCGTTCTCGGTGATCCCGATGGCATCGATCATCTGCAGCAGGTTGGTCCCCACCGAGCGGTGGGTGATCTCGACACCGGCGGGCACCCTGGTGGACCCGGAGGTGTACTGCAGATACGCCACGCTGTCGATATTGATGTCGGGCCTGCGCCAGCGCGTGCCGACGGTGTCGGGAATCGCCTC
The DNA here is from genome assembly GCF_042884695.1 of Nocardia sp. NPDC058114. Taxonomy (NCBI): domain Bacteria; kingdom Bacillati; phylum Actinomycetota; class Actinomycetes; order Mycobacteriales; family Nocardiaceae; genus Nocardia; species Nocardia sp. NPDC058114. The sequence continues at coordinate 832,082 of NZ_JBHVTK010000002.1, forward strand.
GACCGCGATGATTCTGGGCCGTTGCGCCGCGGGCTGTTCGCGGAAGAAGTTGCGCACGCCGGCCGCCGCGCTACCGACGGTGAGCACCGCGGCCGGTTCGCAGTCGCCGAGAACGGCGTGCAGCCGGTCGCTGTGGCCCTGCTCCTCCGGATCGAACAGCGGCACAGCCACATTCCCCGCGTACACCGCCGCGAACAGCGCGACGACATAGTCGAGGCCCTGCGGCGCCAGCACCGCCACCCGGTCGCCGGGCTGGGTCACCTGCTGCAATCGCGCGGCCACCGCGCGCAGCCGCACGCCGAACTCACGCCAGGTCAGCTCCTGGTATTCCCCCTCACGTTCTGTCGAATAGTCGATGAAGCGATAGGCCAGGTCGTCCCCGTTGGCCTCGCTGTGTTTGTCGACGAAGTCGATCAGGGTCTGATCACCGGGAATCCGGATAGTCCCCAGTTCGTCTACATAGTCGTCGAAAGTCTCGCCGATCATTCCCAATCCTTTTCAACGCACATTGACTCCGAATCCGCCACCACAAGGCGAATCGTCAATACCGTCCGAACGAGATCGCCACGTTGTGACCGCCGAAACCGAAGGAGTTGTTCACCGCGTAATCGATGCGACCACGCCGCGCCTGACCCGACACCACGTCCAAATCGATTTCGGGGTCCTGATTGTCCAGATTCAGCGTGGGCGGCACGATGCCGTCGCGCACACTGAGCACCGTCAGCACCGATTCGAGCGCACCGACCGCGCCGATCGAATGCCCGAGAGCCGATTTCGGCGCGTACACCGACGCGTGCGAGCCGATCGCCTTCGCGATCGCATTGGCCTCGGCGGTGTCGCCGATCGGGGTCGCGGTGGCGTGGGCGTTGATGTGGGTGACGTCGGTGCGGCTGATCCCGCCGGTCTGCATCGCCCGCGTCATCGCCCGCGCGGCGCCGGTGCCCTCGGGATCCGGTGCGACGAGGTGGAATCCGTCGGAGGTGACGCCCGCGCCGAGCAGCCGGGCGTGAATCGTCGCGCCCCGCGCCTTCGCGTGCTCCTCGGTCTCGATCACCATCATCGCGCCCGCCTCGCCGAAGACGAACCCGTCACGGTCGGCGTCGAAGGGACGCGAGGCCGCCTTGGGATCGTCGTTGCGGGTGCTCATGGCTCGCATCTGCGTGAACGCCGCGATCGGCACCGCCTGAATGGAGCCCTCGACACCGCCGGTCACCACCATGTCGGCATCGCCCATCATGATCATCCGCCACGCGTTGGCGATCGCCTCCGAGCCCGACGAGCAGGCCGACACCGGCGTGGAAACCCCGGCCCGCGCACCCAATTCGAGGCCGACGCAGGCCGCGGGACCGTTGGGCATGATGGCCTGCACGGTCAACGGCGAGACCTTGCGGTAGCCGCCGTTGCGCAGCCGATCGCGGGCGTAGATCAGCGATTCCGCGCCGCCGAGGCCGGTACCGATCGAGACGCCGAGCCGGTCGCGGTCCACGACGGGGCTGCCCGCGTTGCGCCACACCTCGCGGCCGAGAACCACGGCCATCTGTTCGACGTAGGACAGTTTGCGCGCCTCTTCGCGGGTGAGCGAGAGGGTGGGCGACACCTTCAGGTGGCCGCCGATCCGCACCGGCAGTTCGAAATCGTCGATGAAGGAGTCTTCCAAGACGTCGATTCCGCTCTCGCCGTTGAGCAGACCTTTCCAGGTCGAGTCGACGTCGCCCGCGATCGACGTGGTCGCCGCCAGGCTCGTGACCACGATGTCCGTCATAATTTTTCGCTCACTCTCTCTAGCTATGCCACGACTGAACGGGAACCGCTGATGGAGCTGAACTGGTGGAGCGTATATGCACACGGCGCGACGCGCCCAAATTCCGAAACAGTGCGAAGGAACACCGTGTCGTTTCCAGGCGCGATGCGCCGGGTCTATTGTGACGACGGGCAACACTACCGGACCGACGCAACTCTCGCTTTTCACTAACCGGAAAGGGCAACGAGCGTGGCCAGGAACCTGACCCAACTGGAACTACTGATCGAGCTGGAACCCATCGCCGCGAGCAATGTCGACCGCCATCTATCGATGGCCAAGGACTGGCACCCGCACGATTATGTGCCGTGGGACCGTGGCCGCAACTTCGCGTCCATGGGCGGAATCGATTGGGACCCAGAACAATCCGCCCTCAGCGAACTCGCCAAGGCGGCCATGGTCACCAACCTGCTCACCGAGGACAACCTGCCCTCCTACCACCGTGAGATCGCCGAGAACTTCTCCAAGGACGGCGCCTGGGGCACCTGGGTGGGCCGCTGGACCGCCGAGGAGAACCGGCACGGAATCGTACTGCGCGACTACCTGGTGGTGACCCGCGGGGTCGACCCGGTCGCGCTCGAACAGGCCCGAATGATCCACATGACCAACGGATATTCGGCGATGGCCGTCGTGGACGACAAGGCGCCGGGCTTCGACATCCACGCCTCGACCGGCGCCGGATTCCTGTTCTCCGTGGCCTATGTGACCTTCCAGGAACTGGCCACCAGGGTGAGCCACCGCAACACCGGGCGGGTCTGCGACGATCCGATCGCCGACCGCATGCTCGCCCGCATCGCCGCCGACGAGAACCTGCACATGATCTTCTACCGCAACCTGTGCGCCGCCTCGCTCGACCTGGCCCCCGACCAGACCATCGAGGCGATCAACACCATCGTGCAGAACTTCCAGATGCCCGGTGCGGGCATGCCCGGCTGGCGACGCAACGGCGTGCTGATGGCCAAGCACGGCATCTACGATCTGCGCCAGCATCTCGAAGAGGTACTGATGCCGGTGCTGCGCAAGTGGAACATCTTCGAGCGCAATGACTTCGGGCCGCGAGGCGAGCGCGCTCGCGAGGATCTGGCAGCCTTCCTCGATCGGCTGGGCGGGGACGTTCTCCGCTTCGAGGAACAACGCGATCGCTCACTGGCGCGAGCGGCCGGGCGCGAGCGGCAATCGGTCTGATCGGTTCCGGCCCGGCCGCTACCGGGCCGGATCGCGGCGCGCGTCGTTCTTGTTGCGGTACATCGCCGCGTCGGCGGCGTGCACCAATTCGTCTACGGCGCCGGGCAATTGCTCGAAGAAGGCGGTGCCGATGCTGGCGCCCACGGCGAGCATGTGTCCGTCCACCTCGAGCGGCTCGGTGAGCGCGGACAGCAGCTCGCCGGCCAGTCGCGCCAATTGCGCTTCACCGGAACATCTTTCGACCAGCACCAGGAACTCGTCACCGCCGATGCGGGCGGCGAGCGCCTTGTCCGGGCGCACCGCTTCGCGCATCCGGTCGGCCACGACCTCGAGCACACGATCTCCGATCGTGTGCCCCCACAGATCGTTGATCTCCTTGAACCCGTCGAGGTCCAGATAGCAGACCCCGATCGGCGGTTGCGCTTGCGCCAGTCGGTTGAACAGGTGCGGGCGGTTCGGGAGACCGGTGAGCGCGTCGTGATTGGCATCGTGCCACAGGCGGTCGGCGAGCTGCTTGCGCTCGGTGACATCGACCGCGACGCCGATCAGGAACTCGATACCCCCATCGGTGCCGCGCACCGCCGACATCGACAGGTCGATCGCGGTCACCCGACCGTCGGCATGTAGATGCTCGGTCTCGGTCCGGAAGCTCTCGGATTCGCCGGCGACCATCAACTGGAGTTGTTCGAACGCGAAATTCAGGTTCTGCGGGCCCAGGATGTCGGCGACGGTCCGGCCCGGCATCGTCTCCGGGGTCTGGCCGAGCATATGGGCCATGATGGCGTTGCAGTTGATCACCTGGCCGGTCATGTCGACGGTGCCGATGCCGACGAGCGCGCCGTCGAAGACCGCCTCGAAACGGGCTTCGGAGAGCGCCCGGCGGTTCTCCGCCTCCTGCGCCGCGGCGAGCACCGCGGCCAGCGTGGCCTCCTGCTCGGCCAGCGCGGCGGCCCGCAGCGCCGCGGTGAAGCCTGCCGCGAAGTCGGCGGCCAGGACGATCGCCCGGTCGCGGATCTGCGGTAGCGCGGGGTCGGCCGGGCCGTCGGCGACGAGCTCGACCAGATCGGCACAGATCACCGGCACCGAACGGCTCACCGCCGACGGGTCACGGTAGTTGGCGGCGACCAGCATCCGAGCCGCCCGTCGCGCGATGTCCGGGTCCTCCCCACCGCGTGCCGCGTCGATCAGACCGGTGCACAGGGCAGCCAGCATCTCTTCGATCTGCGAGCGGTTGAGGGTAGGAGCTACGACACCATCGAGGGCATCCGCCCACCGCCGCGCCAGCTCCCACGACCCCACTGCTTCATCCACCTGTCATCGTCTATCGCACCCGCCATGTCAGGCGGTCTATTTCTTGATCGCGACACCGCCCATGCCGAGCGAGCGGCCCGGCTTCTCGTGCTGATCGCGCTCGGACTCGGGCCGCCACAACGGCAACTCGACAACGCCTGGCTCGACCGAATCCCATCCCTCGAACAACGCGACGATCTCATCCTTGGACCGGAAATGAATACCGACCTTGGACTGGTTCACCGAGTGCGTACCCAGTTTACCGGCGTCATCGGGCCGAAGCTCGGAGGTGAGATGTGAAATGGCTATAAAACTACCCGCTGCCACCACTTCGCGCAGCGCTGCCACCTTGCCGACCGGATCGTCCACATCGGGCACCAGATGCAGCACCGCGATCAGCAGCAGCCCCACAGGGGCGTCGAAGTCGATCAACCCTGTCTCGCGCACCGCGGCGACCAGGTCGACAGGTTTGCGTAGGTCGGCCTCGATCGCACCCGCGCGCTCGTTCCCCTGCAGAATGGTTCGCGAATGAGCGACGGCCACCGGGTCGATGTCGACGTAGAGCACCGTGGCCTCCGGGTCGAGCTCGTGCACGATCTCGTGCACGTTGCCCGCGGTGGGGATGCCCGATCCGACGTCGAGGAACTGCCGGATTCCGGCATCGAGCATGAAGCGGACCGCCCGGCGCAGAAACGCGCGATTACTCAGCGCCAACCGCGGCAGGTCTGGAACGAGCCCGGTAGCCATCTCCGCGGCGTCCCGGTCGACCGCGAAGTTGTGCGAGCCGCCGAGCAAAGCGTCGTACATCCGAGCCGGACTCGGATGCTGCATATCGACACCTTCGGGCGCCCATACCGGCCGTTCCATCGAATTCCCCTGTCTGCCATTACCGCACCGCACCCTCGCAACCCGCGATGACGCCTCCCGCATCGTAATCGGCGCCACCGACATCGGCGCGGCTATCCATTAGCGAAAGTCATGGCCTCGACCGATGGTGGTGCCGGGGCCTATTTTTCGGAGCCGTACGGCTGGGCCCACAGGGGGGCCACATCCGGGGTCATAGTGGCGACGACCGGGATACCGGCCGCCAGAAAATTGTCCAGCGCCCGGCGCATATGGTCGGCGGAGGTGATCAGGACAGCTTTGGTCACGCCGAGCGCTTCCATCATGCGCGCCGAGAACTCGGCATTCTGCACGGTGGAACCGGCTTCGGTTTCCGCGTGCAACCGGTTCCTGGCGACACCACGAACATTGAGCCAGTCCGCCATCACCTGTGCCTCGGTGACACCGTTGCGTGGGTTGCCGCCGGTCACGATCACCGGCGAAGCGGGCGACATAAAGGCCTGAATCAGCGCCGCGTGCAAGCGATTACCCAATTCGGGCCGCATCGTGCCATCGGGCAGCAGACCGTATCCGAGCACCACGATCGCCGTCTCGGGGCCGTAGGTGGCCGGCAGCACGATCCCGGCGAGGCCGGCGACCGACCCGACCGCGCCGATCAGTGGATCGGCGGATGGCGCGGCGGCACCGAGTGGCGCGGTCGCGACCGCGCCGACCAGTGCGGCAGGCAGCACCAGGACGGCCGCACAACGGCGCAGTGCCTGGTGAGTGAAGAGCCAGTTCATGGTGACCTCCCGAAGCGACGTCGCATCATCGTCGCTGACCGGAACCGCCGACATGCCCATTTCTGAAATGTTGATGGTTCGGACTGTTCGCCCCGGTTCGGGAGGTATCCTGGGGAACGCAAAAAGGCCCTCCAACCGAAGTTGGAGGGCCTCTCGCAAAGATGTTCCGGCAGTGTCCTACTCTCCCACACCCTGTCGAGTGCAGTACCATCGGCGCAGGTGGCCTTAGCTTCCGGGTTCGGAATGGGACCGGGCGTTTCCCCACCGCTATAACTACCGTAACTCTATGAAACTGTCACACAGAGAGCCACAACCAGAAAACCCACACCCTCCCCCACGGGAAAGCACGGACCAACCGATCGTTGTCTCCATGATCTGCGTGCTGTTTCAGAAACCGCACAGTGGACGCGTAACACCTTCGTAGTAAGCCCTCGGCCTATTAGTACCAGTCACCTACACCAGTTACCTGGCTTCCAAT